>NZ_UPPP01000134.1 GCF_900476375.1 Allolucifera butyrica
AATATATTATATATTTTGTATTTGATATATTGAAAAGTAGGTGTCATTTTTAAATAAATTGGTTTGAGGTGTAAAAATGGCAATTTTGTCAATGACAAAATCAGCGTCAATTTATAATGAAATTAAGAAGAAAATAATGGATGGCGTATTGGAGCCAGACACTCATTTGGTAATTAAGCAAATCGCGAATGAATATGGCGTAAGCGATATACCCGTGCGCGAAGCGTTGAAAGAATTAAGTGCGGAGGGGCTTGTTAAAACAATTCCTCATATTGGCTCGAAGGTTACCGGGATTTCTTTGAAAAATATTAAAGATATGCTGCAAATGCGGGAGTATCTGGAGCCGTTTGCTGCTCAACTAGCTGCTAAGAATGCTACAGAACAGACGATAACCGAACTTGAGACATGTTGCAATTCTTTAAATGAGGCCCATCAAAAGAATGATATTGAGCACTACAGTAAACTGAATAAAGAGTTTCATATAGTGATTATTAACAGCTGCGGCAATCAAATTTTGATAAATACTATTTTTGATTTGATTGAATCGGAAAAAAGAATGCGAAAGGTGTTTGAAATATTTCCGGAAGTCATGTTAGACTCCAACAAAGAACACCATAAAATGGTTGAATATATTAAAACAGGAAACGATAAGGCGCTGGCTGAACTGATGTATTTTCACAAAAAGAGGTCATTTGATAAAATGAGAAAGTATTTTTCAATTGATTCATAAAGGGAAGGTTTAGTAAACCCCCCACTTTGGAGAAAGAGAAGAGGGTCAGACATTGCTATCATGATAGCTAATGCCTGACCCTTGATTTTTCGTTACTTTTACTGTTTTCTTATAAGTTTCCTAAATGGTGTTGGAAAAGAATTGGCGTTAAAAGATAATCCCAAGGGAGGAAGAGGAACAAATATTGCGGTATAATATATTTCGTACCTTTGCTTTTACTCAGAGATATGTCATAATATTGTTAATATTGTAAAAGGACTAACACACAATCGAGGTATGCCATGACGATTTATGATATTGCAAAGAAATGCAACGTGTCGATTGCTACGGTATCCCGTGTATTGAACGGCAGCAGACGCGTCAGCCCGGAAACAAGAGAAAGAGTATTGGCTGTCATGAAGGAAGAGGATTACAACCCCAATCCGTTTGCCCGTGGCTTAGGTTTAGATTCCATGAAAATGATCGGCGTACTCTGTGCCGATGTGGCCGATACTTTTTATGCCAAAGCGGTATCCTTGATTGAAAATGATCTCCGGCAAAAAGATTGGAATGTCGTGCTGTGCTGTACCGGTTCGGATGACGGAAAAGGCGCTGAATATTTGCGCTATTTAACCCAAAAGCATGTAGATGCGATTATTATTGTCGGTACCCCTTTCTCTTCCCGCCGCGATGTAGCAGAATTGGAAAGGATCTCATCAGATATCCCGATTATCACGATCAATAGCGATTATCATTCGCCTTCGGCTTTCAGTATTGTCTGTGATGAAAAAGAAGGAATGCGAACGATTGTCAAAAAACTGGCAGAGAAAAATTGTAGTTCCATCCTGTATTTATATGACTCTCTTACCTACAGCGGCAAACAAAAGCTTGCCGGATATCGAGCCGGTATTGACGATTTCTTTCTTGACGCGGCTCCTGTTTTGGCGCAAAAAATTCCCCGCACCTTAGAAGCGGCGGAAAATATAGTAAGAAAACTGATCGCCAACGACATTTTTTTCGATGCTATTGTTACGTCTGAGGATTTGTTAGCGGTAGCCGCTCAACGGGCTGCGCTGAAAAACGGCAAGGCAATTCCCGTCATCGGCTGCAATAATTCCATTTTAGCAGAATGTTCTACCCCTACGCTTACCAGTTTGGATAATCGGTTAGGAGATCTTTGCACAATGGCCGTTCATACCGTGACACAACTAATGAGCGACAGGTCTGCTCCGGTTCCGACGAAAACGGTGTTTTCAGCTCAGATAGCGGAAAGAGAAAGTTTTGTTTTTTCGGTTAACCAATAGGGACAAATATTGATTATACGTTCATACGTTTTAAGCCGGGGTCAATAAAAGGCCCGGCTTTTTTATTTTTGCCCTCTTTCCGGGTGTTTGCATAATTTAAATATTTATCTAGTTTAAAATATTGACGCAATTTGAATAGTATAGTATTCTTGAAAAGAAACATGTAAACGCTTACATAAAAATGGCGTTTATTTTAATCAGGGGGAGCGCGGAAAGGAAGCGACTAACATGAGGAAATTTATGGATGAGGACTTTTTGCTGGAAACAGAAACCGCAAAAAGGCTGTTTCATGAATATGCCGAAAAAATGCCGATTATTGACTATCACTGCCACATTTCACCGCAAGAAATAGCGGAAAACCACAAGTTTAAAAGTATTACGGAAGCTTGGCTGGGGGGAGATCATTATAAGTGGCGTCTCATTCGTTCTAACGGAACGCCGGAATCGAAAATCACCGGCAAGGAATCGAGTGATTGGGAAAAGTTCCTAGAATATGTGAAAGCGCTTTCGCGAGCAATCGGCAATCCGTTGTATCATTGGAGTCATTTGGAATTGAAACGGTATTTCCATTGCGATATGCCTTTAAATGAAAAAACAGCAGCTGAAATCTTTCGTTTGTGCAATCAAAGGCTTCAGGCAGCGGATATGGGCGTGCAAGGCATTATTGCCAAATCGAATGTTAAGGTAATCTGTACAACCGATGATCCGGTCGATGATTTAAAATGGCATAAAAAGTTAAAAGAAGAAGGTTCTTGTGCGGCTAAAGTATTTCCGGCTATGCGTCCTGATAAGGCTATGGGAATTGAAAAGGCGGGATTTACGGAATATATGACCCGCTTGGCCGAGGTGTCGGGTATAGCTATTAAAACGATGGACGATATTCGTCAGGCTTTGTCAAACCGGATCGCTTTCTTTGCCGAAATGGGCTGCCGGGCTACGGATCATGCCTTGAAATATGTCTTCTGCCGGGAGGCGGAGGAAGCCGCCCTGGATCAAATTGTCGCCAAAGCGTTGGCTGGAGCGGCGGTTTCCGTGGAAGAGGAAGAAGCCTATAAAACGGCGCTGCTTACCTTTTTGGCCGGTGAATATTCTAAGCGCGGCTGGGTAATGCAAATCCATTATGCTACCTTGCGCGACAATAATACCAATTTGTTTAGGCAGCTTGGTCCCGATACGGGTTTTGATTGTATTGCTTCGTGCGATTGCGGCGAAGGGCTGGTAGCTCTTTTGGACCGTTTGAATCAAAAAGGTATTTTGCCGAAAACGGTTCTATATTCCGGAAATCCGGCAGATAATGCGCTGATCGGCACAATTATCGGTTCTTTCCAGGGACCGGAAGCAAAAGGGAAAATTCAGCAGGGAACTGCCTGGTGGTTCAATGATACGCAGCAAGGCATGATAGACCAAATGACCAGTATTGCTAATTTGTCTGTGTTCGGCAATATTTTGGGGATGCTTACCGACTCCCGGTCCTTTTTGTCCTATACGCGTCATGAATATTATCGCCGCATTCTTTGCAACTGGATCGGCAATCTTGTGGAAAATGGTCAATATCCGGCGGATATGGAATCCTTAGGCAAAATGGTGGAAGATATTTGCTATCACAACGCAGCAAACTATTTCCAATTTGCGGAATAATCCAATACACATAGATATTTGGAGGCTTATACGGTGAAAAAAATAAATGAATTGTATCAAAGAACATCCCGTCCGATCAAGGTTATGCAGTTTGGGGAAGGCAACTTTCTGCGCGCCTTTGTTGATTACGGCATCGATGTAGCGAATGAAGAACTGGGATTCAACAGCAATGTTGCCGTCATTGTTCCCCTGCCGGGAAAACCGGACCGTTTTGCGAACCAGGACAACATCTATACGGTTTGCCTGCGTGGACAGAAAGACGGCAAGCCCTATGAAGAAAACCGTGTGGTTACGTGTATTGAAAAAGTTCTCGGCGCTTACGAAGACTATGATGCGTTTATGGAATTAGCTTATTTAGATACGCTGGAATTTGTCGTTTCCAATACGACCGAAGCCGGCATCGTCTTCGAAGATGGGGATAAACTGGAAGATTGCCCGCCTAAGACGTTTCCGGCCAAATTGACGAAATTTTTGTATGAACGGTACAAGCATTTTCAGGGTGCTGACGACAAAGGCCTGACAATGCTGCCGGTAGAGCTGATTGAAAAGAACGGGGAAAACCTGAAGAAATGCGTCTTCCAATATGTGGAGCTGTGGCAGCTCCCGGATGGCTTTAAGTCTTGGCTGGAACAAGCCTGCATTTTTGCCGGTACCCTGGTGGACCGGATTGTTACGGGATATCCGCGGCAGGAAGCGGCGGATATGTGCCGGGCGCTGGGGTATGAAGACGAACTGCTCGACAAGGCGGAGCCGTTTGGTCTCTGGGTCATTGGGGATCTTCGCGTAGCGGATAAGTTGAAGGTTGCGTCGTCAAAATGGGATGTGGAATTTACGGATCAACTGGAAACTTTCAAGGAGCGGAAAGTGCGCATTCTTAACGGGGCCCATACGTCCATGGTGCTGGGCGCGTATTTGGCGGGAATGGACTATGTCGGCCAGTGCATGGCGGATCCGGCGATCCGGACCCAACTGGAACAATCGGTGTTCGGCGAAATCGTGCCAACGGTCCATATGCCGCAAGAAAAGGCCGAATCCTTTGCCCACGCCGTGTTTGAACGGTTTGAAAACCCGTTCGTAAACCATGCTCTCCTATCGATATCGCTGAACTCGATTTCCAAGTGGCGGGCGCGGGTGTTGCCGAGCTTTAAGGACAGCC
The DNA here is from genome assembly GCF_900476375.1 of Allolucifera butyrica. Taxonomy (GTDB): domain Bacteria; phylum Bacillota; class Negativicutes; order Sporomusales; family UPPP01; genus Lucifera; species Lucifera butyrica. The sequence goes on from NZ_UPPP01000134.1 coordinate 4,808, forward strand.
TGGCCCAGAAGGGCAAGCTGCCGAAATGGCTGACCTATTCGTTTGCGGCCCTCCTGGCGTTCTACCGGACCAAACAGGAAGGCGAACATTGCCTGATAGGCACTCGCGGGGACCAACCCTATGAAATCCATGACGATGCGGAAAAGCTGGCGTTCCTCCGCGAGCATGCCGGCCTGTCCAACGGGGCTTATGCGCAGGCGGTTATGAGCCGCAGCGATTTTTGGGGTGAAGATTTGACGCAGATAGCGGGTTTTGCCGAGGCGGTGACGGTTCACCTGGACCGGATGGCGGAAGTGGGCGTCAAGGCTCATATCGAAGAATTAGGCCGCCGGGTATAAGGTGAGAGTTATGGCAATCCTCTGTAAAATCAATGAAAAAGACAATGTGGCAGTCGCCGTGGAGAACATCGCGCAAGGTGATGTGATTCCGGTTAACGGCAAGAATATCCGGGTAAAAGACGACGTGCCGGCAGGGCATAAAATTGCCGTGCGGGACATTCCGGCCGGCGGTGATATTGTGAAATATGGCTTCCCGATTGGTACTGCCAGGGAAGCCATCGCCCCGGGGAGCTGGGTCCATACCCACAATGTACGCAGTAAACTGGGGAATCTGTTGGAATATGCCTATGAACCGGAGCACGCGGAACGGGAGGAACTGAAGAGCGAATCCCGCTATGAGTTCTTAGGATATAAGCGGCAAGACGGCGCCGTGGGGATCCGCAACGAGGTATGGATTATTCCGACCGTAGGCTGTGTGAACGGCATAGCCCGTTCGATCGAAGAACAGGCGCAGCGGTATAAAGAAGGCAGTATCGACGGGATCTATGCCTACAGCCATCCGCACGGCTGCTCACAGTTGGGAGACGACCAGCTGCATACGCAGAAGATTTTGAGCGGATTAGTCCACAGTCCGAATGCCGGGGCCGTGCTGGTTGTGGGGCTGGGATGCGAGAATAACCAGATTTCGCTGCTGCAAGAAGTGATTGGCAGTTATGATCCGGAACGGGTCAAGTTTTTGGTTTGCCAGGAAGTGGAAGATGAAATCGCGGCCGGCGTGGAATTGGTAAAGGAGCTGTGCGGATATGCCGGACAGTTTCAACGGGAACGGTGTGACGCCTCGCATTTGACGATTGGACTGAAATGCGGCGGCTCGGACGGATTTTCGGGAATTACGGCCAATCCGCTGGTCGGAGAGATCTCGAACCGGCTGATCGGAGCCGGCGGAACGTCCATCCTGACGGAAGTGCCGGAAATGTTCGGCGCAGAGACGCTGCTCATGAACCGGAGCCGGAACGAGAAAGTATTTGCGAAGACGGTCGCGCTGATTAATAATTTTAAAAGTTATTTCCTGCGATATGGAGAAAAGGTGGACGAAAATCCTTCGCCGGGAAACAAGGCCGGCGGAATCACGACGCTGGAGGACAAATCGCTGGGATGCGTACAAAAAGGCGGACGGGCCATCGTGGAAGATGTACTGGAATACGGGGACCGGGTGACGAAAAAAGGGTTAGTGCTTTTGGCGGCGCCGGGAAATGATCTGGTGGCGGCCAACACCTTAGCGGCGGCAGGAGCGCAACTGGTACTGTTTACGACCGGCAGAGGTACGCCGTTTGCCTGTCCGGTGCCGACGCTCAAGATTGCCAGCAATTCCAGGCTGGCAGAGTATAAAAAGAACTGGATCGATTTCGATGCGGGACCGTTGGTACACGGGGAAAGGATGGATGAAGCGGCGGAGCGGTTCTTCCGTTTTATCCTCGATGTGGCGTCCGGCCGGGCCCATGCCAAATCGGAAGCGTTGGATAAGCATGAACTGGCCATTTTCAAGGATGGCGTGACGTTATAAAAAATGAGCTGCATGATAAATTTATATATCTAAGGGAGGACGCTTTATGAATGAACAAGTAAGTACCAGTCAAAAAACGGGGGTTATGCCGGCAGGCCGCTCTCCGGCGGACCAGAAAAAGTTATCCTGGCGGGAAAAAATTTGTTATGGTTTTGGTGATTTTGGCAATGGGTTCATGTTTGACCTTGGACAGGCCTATTTGACAAAATACTGGATTGATGTTTGTACAATTCCAGCGGTAGCAGTGGCCGGAATCTTTGCCTTTACCAAGCTCTTCGATGCATTTATGGATGCGATTGCCGGATCCATGATTGATGAACGTAAAAATATTGGCCGTCGCGGTAAGTTTCGCCCGGTCATGATGATTTCCGCTGTTATTTTGGCTGTTTTGACGGTCCTCACCTTTACCATGCCTGCTATATCAACGGGTGGCAAGATTATCTTCGCATACGGAGCCTATATGGCCTGGGGTCTTGTTTATTCCTTTACCAATATTCCTTATGCTTCGTTAGCCAGTGTTATGACCCGGGATGTAAATGAACGCAGCCAATTGGCGACGACGCGGCAGGTAGGTTCCATCGGCGCCCAGCTTCTGACAGGGATCGCTTTTGTACCGATTCTGTTGCAGTTTACGAATCCCCACCACGGATTTTTTGTTGCTTCGGCGATTATGGCTGTCATCGGTGTGATTAGTTTTGCTATCTGCTATTTTAATACGAAGGAACATGTTCCGGTACAGCGAAATACGAATGCGGAAAAGAAAGCCGGATTTGCCGACTACCTCAAAGTCGTTTTCACCAACAAACCGTTAATCTGTATTGTTTTGATGACGTTATTTACTATTTCCGCGATGAATACCAACATGCAGATGATGATTTTCTTTTGCCAGTATAATTTGGGAAACCTGAGTTTACAACCTATTGTCAATGGGATCATGATGGGATGCGCCGTATTGGGCAGCTTGCTGATTCCCAAGCTGGTTAACCGGTTTGGCAAAAAGAAGACCGCTGTCGCTGGTTTGGTTATCGGTTGTATTGCTAATTTACTTAATTTTTTGATTCCAACCAATCTTTATACATTTGTTATTCTTGTGACGATTGGTTATACGGCGTTGGCGATTCCCAACGGTATAACCTGGGCTTTTGTGTCTGATGTTATTGATTATAGTGAATGGCATAGCGGGATTCGCAAAGAAGGCATTACTTACGCGGCCTTCAATTTCTCCCGCAAAATTGCCCAGGCTATTGCTGCGATTGTTAGTTCCGGTATTCTCGCACTCACCGGCTATGTAGCAAATGCCGTACAATCTCAAGAAACTCTGACCGGAATCAAAGCGGCTATGACCTTATATCCCGGTATTGCTTTGGGTATTGCGGCCATTCTTATCGCCTTCTTCTATGGTTTGTCTGATAAACAATACGAAAAAATTGCCGGCGACCTGAGCAATGGCTTATGGGAGAAAGGCAGGATTGGATAATTAAAGACAAAAAAGAAAATTAACGGATAAACCCCGGGATTTCCGCGATTTTGCGGTAGCCTGGGGTTTGTTCTTTTCTAAAAGTACTTTTATTATGTTGTTTTTTATCTGTTTTTACTAATTTCTTGCTGTATTAATCTTTGTTTTGCTGTTGACTTGTGTTGATTTCAGAAATATAATAAAAATATAAAAGATGAAAACATTTCAATTTGCCGGAATTTGTTGTTTTGTATGAAGTTTTAACGATTCCGGTGAAAGGCTGCAATGAGAGAGTTTCCCGAAATAAAAGGGTAAAGGGGTGTAATCCGGTAAAAAGCAAAAAAACAGACAAAAACAAATAATTAATGAATCAAGGTGGGTTGGTAGTTGGAGAGGAAGCAGGAAATGAAAAGAACGTACTATCTGGCTGTCGATATTGGTGCCTCCAGCGGCCGGCATATTTTGGGCTGGATCGAAAATGGAAAAGTCCGCATTGAAGAGATCTACCGGTTTGAAAATCGCCTGGAGGAAAAGGACGGTCATCTGTGCTGGGATCTGGACAGGCTGTTCCAGGAAGTGCTCAAGGGACTCGAGCGCTGTAAAGAGCTTGACCGGATCCCGCTGAGTATCGGCATTGATACCTGGGGTGTTGATTTTGTTTTGCTGGACGGGGCCGGCCACGTGCTGGGCAACAGCATTGCCTATCGCGACGGGCGTACACAGGGGATGGATACGGAGGTTTATAAAGTCATTTCGGAAGAGGAACTTTATCACCGCAACGGTATCCAGAAGCAGCTCTTTAATTCGGTGTATCAATTAGCGGCGTTGCAGCGGCAGAACCCCGAATTTTTAAATCAGGCGCAAAGTTTTCTGATGATTCCGGAGTATTTAAATTTTCGCCTGACCGGGGAAAAGAAGAACGAGTACACCAATGCCACGACGACGCAGCTGGTCAATGCGCAAACCCAGGATTGGGATGAAGAATTAATTGGGCGGTTAGGATTGCCGCGACGGATTTTCGGTAAGCTGCACATGCCGAAGGCTTCAGTGGGGGATCTTGCGCCGGAAATCCAAAAACGCGTCGGGTTCAACGCCGAAGTGGTTCTGCCGGCGACACATGATACGGGTTCCGCCGTGTTAGCGGTGCCGGCGAATGACGACCATTTTATTTACTTGAGTTCGGGCACGTGGTCCCTCATGGGTATCGAGCGTTTGATACCGGATTGTACGGAAGAAAGCCGGCAGCATAACTTTACGAATGAAGGCGGTTATCATTACCGTTACCGGTATTTGAAGAATATTATGGGGCTTTGGATCATGCAGTCCTTGCGCAAGGAGTTCAAACATGCCTACAGTTTTGACGAGCTGTATACGCTGGCGGAGATCGGCAGTTATTTTCCTTCCGTACTGGATGTGAACGACGCAGCATTCCTGGCGCCGAAAAGCATGATCCGGGCGGTGCAGGAGTATTGCGAAAGAACCGGGCAGGAAAAGCCGGAAACGGAGTGTGAGCTGCTTTACTGCGTCTATAACAGTTTGGCGAAGTGTTATGCCGCTACGGTGGCGGAAATTGAAGGCGTGACCGGCAAAGAGTACCCGCGGATTCATGTGGTCGGCGGCGGCTGCCAGGATCATTTCCTGAACAAGCTTACGGCGGAATATACGGGGAAAGAGGTCTATGCCGGGCCGGTGGAGGCGACGGCGCTGGGGAATCTGGTCGCGCAGATGCTGAAGAGTCAGGCCTTTGCCGACCTGGTCGAAGCGCGGGAAACCATCGCCAGATCGTTCAACGTGAAAAAAGTAGAGGGGTAAAGGGGAGGATGAACGAGATGTCAAGATTTAGTGAAGCCGAAAAAATGTATCAGGAAATGGGGGTCGATGTCCAGGCGGCGTTGGACAAGCTGTCAAAGGTGAAAATTTCGATGCATTGCTGGCAGGGCGATGATGTCACCGGTTTTGATGCGAAAGAACTTACCGGCGGGATCGCGGCCACGGGCAATTATCCGGGCAAGGCCACCAACCCGCAGCAGCTTATGGCCGATATCGACAAGGCCCTGAGTCTGATTCCGGGAAAACATAAGATTAATCTGCATGCTTCCTATGCTATTACCGAAAAGAAAGTGGAACGGGACAAGCTGGAACCGGAACACTTTCAGGCCTGGGTGGATTTTGCCAAAGAACGTGGTCTGGGATTGGATTTTAATCCGACCTTATTCTCCCACGCCAAGGCGGCGGATAATTTGACCCTTTCTTCGCCGGATGCTTCGATCCGTAAATTCTGGACCGACCACTGCAAGGCAACCCGCAAAATCGCCGCTTATTTTGGTAGACAGCTGGGCTGTACGTCCCTGAACAATGTCTGGATTCCGGATGGCTATAAAGATATTCCCGCCGACCGTCTGGGACCGCGGCAGCGCCTGAAAGATTCCCTGGACGAAATTTTCCGGGAACAATATGATAAGAAGTATCTGGCAGACAGTGTGGAGTCCAAAGTTTTCGGACTGGGCGTAGAATCCTATACGGTGGGATCCCACGAATTTTACATGAACTATGCGGCGAAGAATAATCTGCTCTGCCTGTTGGACACGGGGCATTTCCATCCCACGGAAGTGGTTTCGGACAAGATTTCTTCGATGCTGCTGTTTGCCGACCGGCTGGCGCTTCATGTCAGCCGCCCGGTGCGCTGGGACAGCGACCATGTTGTCCTGTTTGATGAGGAACTTAAAGAAATTGCGAAAGAAATTGTCCGCTGCGATGCGCTGGACCGCGTCTTCATCGGGCTGGATTTCTTTGATGCGAGCATCAATCGCATTTCCGCCTGGGTTGTGGGCATGCGCAACATGGAAAAGGCTTTGCTCTATGCGCTGCTGCTGCCGCACCGGGAATTAAAGAAAATGCAGGATGAGAAGAATTTTACCGAACTGATGGCCGTCATGGAGGAATGTAAAACCCTTCCCTTCGGTGATATCTGGGATCATTACTGCGAGCAGCAAGGGGTTCCCCGGGGAAAGACCTGGTTTAAAGAAGTGCAACAATACGAAGCAGAGGTTTTAGCGAGACGTTAAAGGGGTTAAAACAATGGATATAAAAAACGCAAAATTTATACAGGGGTTTATTCGCCTGACCGAAGATGCCTTTCGCAAGGGCTGGCATGAAAGAAACGGCGGCAATTTAAGCTACCGCATTAAGCCGGAAGAAATCGAGGCGGTAAAGGCGGACTTGAAAGCGCCGGCGGAGTGGATTCCAATCGGTGTGGCGGTACCCGGGCTGGCGGGGGAATATTTCTTAGTGACCGGCACCGGCCGGTATATGCGCAATGTCAGCCTTTGCCCCCAAGAGAATATTGCGATCATTAAGCTGGACCAAACCGGCGAAAAATATAGTATTGTCTGGGGGCTTGTGCAGGGAGGGCGCCCGACGAGCGAGTTGGCGACCCATCTTGCCAATCATGAGATCAAAAAAGAAGGGACCCAGGGCGGCAACCGGGTGATTTACCACGCACATCCGGCCAATACCATCGCACTGACCTTTGTTTTGCCGCTGGAGCATAAAGCCTTTACACGGGAGTTGTGGGAAATGGCTACTGAAGACCCGGTCATTTTTCCGCGGGGAATCGGGGTTGTGCCGTGGATGGTCCCGGGCGGTAAGGCGATTGCCGACGCGACGGGCAAACTGATGCGGGAATACGACGCCGTCGTATGGGCGCATCATGGCATGTTTGTGGCGGGAGACAGCTTTGACGAGGCGTTCGGGCTTATGGATACGGTGGAGAAAGCCGCGGAGATCTGCGTCAAAGTCCGTTCGATGGGTGGCAAGAAGCAAACCATTAGCAGTCAAAATTTTGAGGACCTTGCCCGGGATTTCCGGATTGATTTGCGCAAAGAATTTCTGAACTGAGGAAAAGGCGGCGGAGACGGAACGGTCCGTCTTCTGCCGCAGTCATCCTCGCTGTTGGGCATACTACTTTTTAAATTATTTGAATAGGTCGAGTTGATTAGAAATTAAAAATATTTGCTAAAGGGAAAGGGGTACCAACATGACAATGCAAGAACCTTCCGCCTGGAAAAAGACGATCATTGCCGCGATGACGAGTTATATCGACGCCGGTTCCATCGTGGCCGGGGCTGCGGGCCTGAGTTTATGGCAAAAGTATCTGGGAATGGACGGAGCCCAGTTGGGGCTGTTGGGGGCACTGAGCTCCAATGCCGGCTCGGCCGCGGTGGGAGCCTTAATCGGCGGACGCATTTGCGACAAATATGGCCGTAAATTTGTGTATACCTATGATTTGCTGGTTTACATTATCGGGATGTTGTTCATTGTTTTCGGCGTGAATTACGCGATGCTCTTAGGCGGCTATATCATTGTCGGCCTGGGCGTGGGCGCGGATGTCGTGGCATCGTGGACCATGATTGCGGAAGAGGCGCCGGCGGAAAACCGGGCCAAGCATTGCGGTTCTGCCCAGTTTGCCTGGGCGCTGGGGCCGGCCATCGTTTTGATTTTATCGGTTTTAGTAAATAATCTGGGCTTATTGGGAAACCGTCTTGTCTTTGGACACTTGATTCTGGTCGCGGCCTGGGTTTGGTATCAGCGGCTGAAGATGCCGGAATCGAAGGATTGGCAGGAGGCCAAGAAGAAGGAAAATGAATTGCTGGCTGCCGGGCGCGTGACGAAGACTTCCTATAGTGTACTATTTAGCGGCATTAATTTTAAAACGGTATTATTCCTTTGCGGGGTTTATTCGGTCTGGAATTTATGCGCCAGCACCTGGGGCTTCTTTATGCCGTATATCTTCGAACATGTTGGCAATCTTTCCAATGCGATGAGCAATACGCTGCAAGTCGGATCCTTTGTCATGTCTATTCTGGCGACGTTCTTTATCTTTATGCGCTGGGGCGACCGGGTTAACCGCCGGCTGATGTATTTTGTTATCGGTGGCATTTATGTGCTGGCCTGGGCTATGTGGCTCTTGCCGCCGGCATCCATGACCATGGGAATGGTTTTCGCCTTCACGGCTTTTGCGGGGATTAATAACGGGTCAGGGCAGCAGGCCTTTTATCAGCTGTGGTGCAGCGAACTGTTTCCTTCCCGTTACCGTGCGACGGCGCAAGGGTTTACTTTCTTTGTGACGCGCTTTGCCGCCGCCATCTGGGCGTTTGCTTTTCCGATCATCATGGAAAGTTTAGGTTTTCAATACGCCGTTATGCTGATGGTCGGTTTTGCTGCCGCCAGCTGGATCATTGGGACAATTGGGGCGCCGGATACCAGCGGCAAGACGCTGGAACAGATCGAAGAAGAGCGTTATGGCACTAAAGCGGCAGGGGATTATGCGCTGACAGGGAAATAAAAAGGTTAAAATGGAAACGGAAGGGAGAGCGAAACCGTATGGAGAGATTTGCCTGGAAGGCGATGGTTCGTGAAGGGAAACTGGAGGAATATAAGAAGCGGCATGACGAGATTTGGCCGGAAATGAAGCAAGTCTTAAAGGATGCCGGCATTGGCAATTATTCCATTTGGAATATCGGCAACGAACTGTTCGGTTATTTTGAATGTGAAAAAGGCGTGGCCTTTGCGGAGAAGTGCCAGGCGGCAAGTCCGGTGGTCGATAAGTGGAATGAATATATGAAAGACGTTATGACCATGGTCATGGACCCCCAGACGGGCGCCCAGCCGAAAATGACCGAAGTATTCTATTTAAAATAAGGGCTGTAATCAAAACAAGCAAACGGTTTCCCGACAGGGAAACCGTTTGCTTGTTTGTTTTGATGGGATCAGAAAGTATCACTTTTTGAGATTACATAAATATCTGTTAACGGCAGAAGAATCGCCTTATCAACGCTCCGCCGTTACCACTTAACCTACGCTTATGACAAGGCGGTCCTTCTGCCTGGATTGGCTGCCCAAAATGATTTTCAGACGGGTCTTTCGCGCCCTGAGTCCTGAGCCACGAGCCGTTTTTTAATAAATGATTTTAATCAATTCCTGGTTAAAAAAGTCCAGCCATTCGGCGGAAGGTTCCTGGTTGGTGACAATGTAGTCGATCAGGGTAAAATCACAGGTTTTCGTAAAAGCTGTTTTATCAAACTTGGAATGGTCAACCAGCAAAATGGTTTTTTTTGCTTGCCGGATCATCGTTTGTTTGATCAGACTTTCCGGTTCGTTGGATTCCATAATGCCCCGGCTGCGGTCCAGGCCCTTGCAGCTGATAAGCGCTAAGTCCACATAGTATTTTTCCAATATGCCGGTGGCAGCCGGTCCGGTGAGCGCATACGAACGGGATCGCAGGGTTCCGCCGCTTGAAATGACGGTAAAAGAAGAGTTGACAAATTCATTGACTAAGAGAATGGAATTGGTGATAATGGTTAAGTCATTTCTTGTTTTCAGATGTCGCAACAGGGCCAGACAAGTTGTGCTGGCATCCACCATAAGTGTATCGCCGTCGTTAATGAGAGATTCCGCTTTTTGGGCAATGAGTTCTTTATCGGCATGATGGATGGAAGTCCGTTTTATAAAAGAGAGATCCTCACTGGTGCCTACATTGAGAACTGCGCCGCCATAACTGCGCTGCAGCAAATTTTCCTGTTCCAATTTTTCCAAATCGCGGCGGACCGTTTCTTCGGTGACGTTGAATTTTTTACTAAGTTCGGCAACATATACTTTTCGGTCCTGCGTGAGTTGTTCCATGATTTTTCGACGGCGTTCAATGCCGAACATAAAAAATCACCTCATATTTTTTGTTTTTATTATATACTTAGGTCCATAAAACAAGCAACAAAGAAATAAAACGAAGAAAATCCCCAAAATCAACCCCCAGGATTGTCGCGAATTGGCGGTATCCTGGGGTTATTAGTTTGAAGACTATTCGGGATGGCTGCTAAAATCTCCAGACGGGTTTCCTGCGCCCTGAGCCCTGCGCTACGAGCCGAAAGACCCGCCGACGGTCTTTCTTATATTGCGAGGCGCAGTACATCCAGGGAGGTTTTGACGCCGGCCAGGGGCGGCATGGTCATGTCCTCCATTTCCAGGGAAACGTAATCGTTATAGCCCGCCATGCGGCAGACGGAGAAGAATTCTTTCCACCACTTGAGGTCGTGGCCGCAGCCTACGGCGACATAGTTCCAGGATCGCTCCGCATAGCGGTCGATGGTTTTGGTGTCCAGTACGCCGTTGGCTCCAACCATACGGCGTTCCAGGCGAGAATCTTTGCCGTGGATGTGATAGAGGGCCTCGCCCAGGACGCGCGCGGCTTCGATAGGGTCGCCTCCCATCCAGAACATATGCCCCGGATCGAGATTCATGCCGATCAGATTGCCAACCTCGCGGCGCAGCCGGAACAGAGTTTCCGGATTGTAGACCAACTGGTAGCCGTGGTTTTCCAGGGCGATGCGCTCGACGCCGCAGTTTTTGGCGTCTTTCACCAGCTTGCGCCAGGCGGGAATGGCTACATTTTCCCACTGATAGTTAAGCACATCCTGGGTTTCCGGCGGCCAGCTTGTGGTCACCCATACGGGGGTGGCGTCGCCCTTGCGGCCCGGCGGCAGGCCGCTCATCATGACAATTTTGCGGACGCCAAGCAGTTCCGCCAGTTGAAAGGTCTTCTGGGTGACTGCCATGTCCATTTCATAGGCCAGCGGATTGCCCGAGCAGTTGAGGGCGATCAGTTCCAGGCCCCGCTTTTTCAGGGCCTCCAGATAGTTGTCCCGGGCCAGGTTGCTGGACACCAGCTCGTCCAGGCTGCAATGGGGTGCTTTGGACCAGTTGCCCGTTGGAATTTCCAGTGCCTGAATTCCCAGGCTCTGCGCCGTGTCCAGCATGTCCTCAAAGGGCAGGTAGCCCAGGGAATCGGGAATAAAAGACAGCTTCATCGGTGGTTCCTCCTTTTACTTCTTGTAAAACGCCGGCCGCCGGGGAATCGCGATGGGAACAATGGCGCCGGTTTCCCTGGCTTCGGTGCAGGCGTCGGCGGTGACGCAGGCGACATAACCGTCCCAGGCGCTCGGGCCGGCGACGATACCGCGTTTGGTAGCGTCCACCCATTCCCGGAACTCGGTATCATACGCTTCGATAAACCGGTCCGACCAGTCGGGAAAAATTTCGTAAGAGAAAGCGCCGCCGGAGCGCACCTCCATATTGGCCGGGTCCGGCAGGCGGACCGTGCCGGTTTCGCCGACCACCTCACACTGAACGTCATAGCCGTATTGGCAGTTGATGAAGGATTCGACGTCGATACGGACGCCGCTTTGAGTTTCCAGCAGGACAATCTGAGGGTCCCGCAGGCCGTCTTCGGCCAGGCGGGAGCTTTTCGGCAGCAAAACCTGCGCCGTTTTATAATCCTCTCCCAAGAGCCAGCGCAGTACGTCGATTTCATGGATTACTGAATTCTTAATGCTCATTTCGGTGGTATGTTTGGGGCCGGGAACCCGGTTCCGGTGCATGCAGTGCAGCATGAGCACCTCGCCGATCCGGCCGCTGTCAATGGCGGCCTTGATTTGCCGGTATCCCCGGTCAAAGCGCCGCATAAAGCCGACTTGCACCAGTTGCTTGCCGCCAGCTATTTCCGCCTCGACAATATTTTTGCAATCGTTTGCAGACGTAGCCAAAGGTTTTTCACAGAAAACGAACTTGCCCGCTTTAATGCCGGCCAGAACATAATGCGCATGGGTCGGGTCCCAGGACGCGATGACAATGGCATCGACTTCCGGCGCCGCAATGACTTCTTCGCCGGTAGCGTAAAACTTCGCTCCATACTTGTCCGCAATCCGTCTGGCATTCTGCACGTTGATGTCGGACAAGGCCACCACGTTGGCTCCGGTCACGGTATGAGTGAGCCGGCGGATATGATCTTCCCCGATGGCGCCGGTGCCGATAACGCCTACACGCAAATCCATATTCAAATCCCTCCTGAATCTTGTAGTTCCTTTATTCACAGACAACCCTATTTTTATGATACACCAGAAGGAGAGGGAAGGGATAGAATGATTTAAAAGAAAAATGGGAATTTTTTAATGGAATCGGAAAAGTATAACTTTTCGGGTTGTTTCTAAAATTAACATATTCTTCTTAAGAACCGAAAAGTAAAATACTTTCCTTCCACTTAAAGATCCTTTGGGTCTTTCCTGCTTATTTTTTAAAACGGCAATTATTATATTCCGGTTAAGGTTCTGTTAAAGCCACTGATAGGCGGGGTGAGATGCTTTACAATACAAGTAGCGGCAGGATTTGAAGGAAAGGAAGGAAAAAGGAGTGAGACAGACTTTTACCAAAGTGGTGATTATCGGAACCGGTTATGTTGGCTTAACAACCGGCGTTTGTCTGGCTTATCTCGGCAATCAGGTTGCCTGCGTCGATTCTAACGCCGCAGTGATCCGTCAACTTCGCCAGGGGGAGGTGCCGGTTGCCGAACCCGGGATTGCGGCGCTGATGCAGCAGAATCCGGCCAACTTGTATTTTACGACCGCCTTGGCCGAAGTCCTGAACGGCTCGGATATCGTCATCATTGCCGTGGGAACGCCTGCCAAACCGAACGGCGCCACGGACATGTCCTATTTGGAGGCGGTAGCCCGGGAAATTGGCGCCCATCTGACCGACGGCAAGAAACAATTGATTGTCAATAAATCGACCGTGCCCGTCGGTTCGGCGCGGCGGGTGAAAACAATCATCGACTATATGCTGCTGGAGCGCGGCATAGACTGTGAGTATAGCGTAGCCGCCAATCCGGAATTTTTACAGGAAGGCGCGGCGGTCTTCAACACCCTGTATCCTGACCGTATTGTAGTAGGAGCTGAGGACGAAGCGGCGGTCGGTCTGCTGCACCAGCTGTATTCGCCGGTTCTCAATCAGACCTTTACCCCGCCGGCCCATTTGCCGCGGCCCCGGAATTATCAACTGCCGGCGTTTATCACGACTAATCCGGCCAGTGCTGAACTGATCAAGTACGCATCGAACGCCTTCCTGGCGACCAAGATTTCCTTTATTAACGAGATTGCCGGTCTGGCCGAGAAGGTCGGGGCCGATATCAAAGAGGTGGCTCTGGGTGTCGGCTTGGACACGCGAGTCGGCCGGCGTTATCTGGAAGCCGGCATTGGCTGGGGTGGTAGCTGTTTTGGCAAAGACCTGAAGAGTATTATTAACGACGCCGGCCAGTACGGTTATTCAATGAACGTCTTGCAGGCGGCCCTGGAGGCCAATACCCGTCAACGCTACGTGGTTATCGAAAAATTGCAGCAGGAGCTGAAAGTAATCCGGGGAAGCATCATTGGCATTTTGGGGCTTGCCTTTAAGCCGGGCACGGCGGATCTGCGCGACGCTCCGTCCGTCGACATTATCGCGAAACTGCTGGAATTGGGAGCCCGGGTCAAGGTTTATGATCCTTTGGCAATGCCTGCGTTTCAGGAACAGCATGGCGAATTGGAAGTGGAATACTGTCAGGATGTTCTTACACTCAGCAAGAACTGCGATGCTCTGATTTTAGTAACCGAATGGAGCGAGTTTTCCGCCGTACCCTGGGAGACGGCGGGTGCCGGAATGCGCCGGCGGGTGTTCATTGACGGACGGAATTTGTTTGATGCCCGGACGCTCCAAATACACGGATTTGCCTATCATGGAATTGGCAGGTCCTAGGAGGGTGAAGCAATGAAAATCAATGGGTTTCCCCGTTATTGGGCCGGTGGAGGCACCGGTCAGGTAATTTGGGCTATTACCAACGTTTGCAATGCAAAATGTGGTTTTTGTTCTTATCCGAAAAACAAAACCGGCGCGGCCCGCTACGTAACGTTTGAGGAAGCACGGCAAGTTCTGGATGAATTGGACCGGCGCAATTTGAAAATGATTTCGTTTACCGGCGGCGAACCACTTATGAATCCCGACCTTTTCGCCATGATCGACTATGCCGGCCGGAAGGGGTTCCTTACCCGGACCGGAACTAACGGCAGTATGTTAAATCCCGTGAGTATTGCCCGGTTAAAAGCTGCTGGAATCCGCAACGTCTGGATTTCCCTGGACTCGGAAGATGAAGCGAAACATGACCGCAATCGCGGCATACCGGGGCTTGCCGCTCACGTCCGGGAGATGATTCCCCTAATGCTGCGGCAGGGGCTCAGCGTCAATATCGCCGCGCCGGTGAACCGGCTGATCGGCGATTTTACCGCTTTCGCCCGCCATGTACGGGATTTGGGGCTTAATACGATTGCCTTTTGTTATCCTATGACCGCCATGGAATCCTCCTATGGGGGTGCGGCAGCCAGTTCACTGGTGGATTTTTCTCCGGCGGAACTGGTTGAGGCATTGACCGCAATCAAAAAATTAAAGGCCTCCGCCGTTCCCGGGATCCGGATCGTCAATCCGTTGGCAGGTCTTGATGAAATGATTCGTTTTGTCAGGCAGGAGCCGCCCCTGTTCCCTTGTCTGGGTGGACATAAATTTTTTTACCTGGACTGGGACCTGATTTTATACCGCTGCGCTTTTTTGCGGGACAATTTCGGCCACGTCCTCGGAATTACGGACTGGGATTTTCCTGCTACCCGCTGCAACCAATGCATGTGGCAGTGTTTTCGCGACCCCAGCGTGTATTATTATCTGCCCCAAATGCTGCAGCGCCTATTCTGCAGCAACCGTTCGGGCTGGCTAAAATCGGCCGGGGCTGTTTTCAATTCAGAAGCCAGGCTTTCGGCTTCGGCCTGGCTTGAGCTGATCAAAAATAATTTTTACCGTTGAGAATTTTTTGCCGGCGGGTTAGTGGTCTTGGGTTTACAGAGCACTAGTCAGGCCCGGCCGGCGCCGAGCTGCCGGGACCGGCTGCCGTGGATTACGTCCTGATAGCTGTCCACCAGCCGCCCCAGCACGGCATCCCAGGACTGGTTCCGGGCATGTTCGAGAGCCTGACGGGCCAGCCTTCGGCGCAGGCCGTCTTCGTCGATCAGCCGCAGGATGGCCGCAGCCATGCTGAAAGGGTTGCGCGGCAGGCAGTCGAGGCCGGTATTTCCGGGAAATAGGTTTTCCTTAATGCCGCCGGCCAAGGGGGCAATCACCGGCAGGGAAGACGCCATAGCCTCCAGAACGACATTACCGAAGGTCTCGGTGACGGAGGGACAGACAAAAAGGTCCGCCGAAGCGTAGACCCGGGAAAGTTCCGTGCCGGAGCGGTAACCGAGAAAGGTTGTATTGGCCGGGGCCAACAGCTCGAGTTCCCGGCGCTGCGGGCCGTCGCCCACGATCAGCAGGTGCAAATGGCCGCAGGAACGGTTGACGATGGAAAGCGCTTGCAGCAATGTATCGACATTTTTTTCCGGGGCTAAACGGCCTACATACAAGAGCACGATTTTATGTTCCAGGCCGTGCCGCCAGCGAAATTCCGCACTGCGCCACGCCGGGCTGAACTGATCCGCATCGACCCCGCGGCGCCAGATGCTCAGGTTGCCGATGCCGTGCCGGGTCAGTAGCCGGACGGTGTCATGAGACGGACAAAAGGTCTGGTCTGCCTGGCGGTGAAACCAGCGCAGGAAGCGCCAGGCTACTTTTTTTAGCCAGGGAGCGCCGTAATAGTCAAGATATTGGGGGAAGTCGGTATGAAATACCGCTACCTTCGGCACTGCGTGGCTGTTGGCGTATTTCAGTCCGGTCAGTCCGAGCAAGAACGGCGTGGCCAGATGAATCAGATCCGGCCGGAATTGCTCCAGTTCACGATGGACGGTTAAATAATTAGGAAAGGATATCTGGCACTCGGGATAGAGAAAGAAGTTGCAGCTCAAAAAACGGGTAACCGTGTGGCCCGTATCTTCTTCCGCGTTGGTAACACCGGACGGGGCGAACAGTTTGACGCCGATCCCACGACCGGTTAGATAGGTGAGCAGCCGCTGGTAGGTTCTGGCGACACCGTTGATTTGCGGCAGATAGGTATCCGTAAAAATCGCAATCTTCATTTATAACCCTCCTCTGACGGAATAACGGTCTCAAGTTTATTATCCTATGACCGGCCGTATTGGGGGTTAAGTTTAGTTTAAAGTTTGATTAATTTCGCAAGAGGCTGCGGCACAAGTGCCAATTTCTTACTGCCAATTACCGAAAGACCTCACTAGCAGTCTTTCTTGAGCCGGTATAGCAGGGAGATGGCGGTTTCCAGGCGGACAGTCTGCTGTTCTTCTACCAAAAAGACCCACCAGGCATGTTGATCATCGCAGATTTCAAAATCATAGCCGAACTCGGTGGAGATGGCCGGCAGGCGTTCAATGGGGAAAAATAAGTCCGTCGGTTGTCCGTCAACAGAGCCGTGAAAATAAAGTCCTGCTGGCCGGAGGGTTACCTGGCCGCTGCCGCAGCGGCGATAGGGACCGTAAAAAGGATCGGCAACCCGCAATTCTTTGACTGCCGCCTGTAGCTGAAAATTTTCCGCCTGTAATTGCGCCAGCAGATTTTCCCGCTGCCAGGCGGCCCATTGTACGGTATCTTCCCATATGACACAGTTCTCGTCAAGGGGCCGTAAAAAACCGGTTGCGTCATAAAGCGCCGTATTGCCGCAGGCGCTGCAGTACAACCGGTTTTCCCGGCTGCGCATGGCTCGCTCGGCCAGGCAGCGCGGGCATTGGTGCAAAATCCGATGAAGTCCTTCGGCCCCGCGCCGGTGAGGATACCGCGTCTTAGCCTGCCGGTTCCAGTCATAATCGTTGTAGTCCATGGCCCGGCAGACAACGGCTTGAATTTGCGCGGTATCCATCACGCTAAGATCTGCAGTGGTAAGGAGCAGTTTCGCCACCGATTCTAACCGCCCGGAACGCCAGAAAGAAGACCAGCGGGGCCAAACAAAATAACCCCCGTTGGTTTTAACGGCAACTACCGGGACGTTCGCTTTTTTGATAAAGCGGGCAATGGAATCCGGGATGGGGCAGCAACTGCCGTCGACCGAACGGCGTCCTTCCGGGAAAATGCCCACACTTTCGCCGCGGGCCAATGCCGCCAGCGCGCCCCGAGTCGAGCGGATGTCGGGCAGAAACTGAATTTTGGGAATGGCGCCGAACAGCCGCAGGAGTTTGCCGATTATAGGGAGGCGAAAATAAAAGTTGGTGGTGAGAAAGCGGCAGGGATGGAGCCCCAGGGCTAATTGCACCAAAGCCGGGTCCAGATTAGAGGTGTGATTTCCCAGTACAATAAAGGGCGGCTTCAGGCCCTTGATACCGCTGCGGTCGACCCGGAGCCCCGACCGGCCGGATATCCAATACACAATTAGATAGGCCGCGGCAATTTGCAGCAGCCCCAATAGTTTTCGCTTCATTATCGGCTCCGTTTTTATACCCAGGAAGGAAATTTATGGGTTTCAAAGAGGGTGAAGAAATCATAGACCGGTGGATTAAAATCCACATCCACGGACGGTTCGCTGATAAATTCGGCGCCATACTTATAATAGGCCAACATGAGGGTCGACATCTTTTTAATGATTTCGCGGTGATTAATTTGGGCCACCGAGAATTCGCCGGACTCCGGCAAAGAAAGGGGAAACTGTTTTTTTGGTTTGATCCCGAAAGCAATATTGACGGCATGATTGCCAACCAGGTATTGGGCGATATCGCCGATATTGTCTTTGGCATCCGCCGGCAGGGTGGTTAGTCCGATTAGATAGTCATGGGGATACCTTTTTAAATAGGCGCCCAAACCGGCAAAGAGCAAGCGAAATACGCTGGTATTGCGATACTGGGCATCAATGCAAGCCCGACCCAATTCAAGGATGTGCTTTCGCTGCGTACTTAGTTTGCCAAGGTCAAACCATTGTTCCGAGTAAAAGCCACTGCCTTGCGGCAGCCGGCCCCCGGGCAAAAAACGGAATGTGCCGACGCAGCGGTTTTGTTCCTCATCGCGGATCAGTAAGTGGTCACAGAATTCATCGAAAGCATCCCGGTCTTTGACGGTTTCTTCCTCGTATTCACTTTTGCCGGCGAAATTGAGTTCTTTCCAATAGACCCGGTGGCGAAGCAGGTAGAGTTGATTTTTTTCCGCCGGGGTTTCCGCCAGTTTCAAAAGGTATTTGCCTTCCCGTATTTCCATCATGATTCCTCCTCGATGATTTCCTACGTCTGGATAAAACCACCCGCTAGTAATACAAGGGATGAAAAATTAGTTCCTCTGCTTTAATCATTACATATTTCGCCCGGATTTCTATTAATTCCATATTATTTTTTAGTAAAATCTGCTGCGGACTGTCGCTTACTGAAACGGCAAAAAAAGGCCGCGTTAAGCGGTCTTTCTTTGCTTGCTGTAGCAAATCCATGATGCTGGACGTAGAATACAGTAAATCCGTTTATAGGAGGAAAGAAAATGTTTGAACGGCATCATGGCCGGGAAGTGGTGCAGCACGATCCGGCTAGATTAAGGACCCAGGTTTTTGGTATATCCGGTGGCGCGCCGGTGCCGCTCCTGGCCGACCCGGCAGGACGCCTGAACATACGTCCGCTGTCCAGCGGCACCGATAGCATTTTGGTTCAGGGAACGGTTACGGCCAACACCCGCGCCCTTACGAATACGGTCGACAGCGTTTTGGTTTACGGCAATAACGGGACGTCCAACCAGGTGATACGCACCGACGCCAGCGGCAACGTGGAAACTGTCCTGGCTAATCCCCTTACGAGTACGAGTGACAGCATTCTGATCTACGGCAATGACGGGACGACGAACCGCGTGATTCGAACGGATGCCAGCGGCAACGTGGAAACTGTCCTGGCCAATCCTCTTACGAATACGGCCGACAGCATTCTGATCTACGGCAATGACGGGACGACGAACCGGGTGATACGCACCGACGCCAGCGGCAACATTCAAACTGTGTCGTCAAAAGGCTTTGTCCAGGCTGCGGAAACGGTGACCACCTCCGATACGCTTACCGGCTCTACTCCCCGGAATATCTCGCTGTTAAATTTCCCCACCGTTTCTTTTTATGTGGGAAATACGTCGGCGACGAATTTTGCCGAGGTTTCTGTGCAGATAAGTCCGGACGGCGTAAATTGGGTTGATTTAGGCGGAACAACTGTGGCGGGGAACGGCCAGGCTGTCCTGACGCCGAGTTCCTTTTTACAATATGCCCGGGTCGCTTTTCAGTCCAGCACCCCGGGATTTCCGGCGACACTCGTCATAATTTTTCAAGCCCAGACTTAACCGGGCCCATTAAATACGACAGGAGAGTGACGGAAATGTCGAAACGACGGCATAACCGGAAACAGAACAGAGTGAGACAAGAGCAGGGGGAACCCGTATTGCCATTAACAACCTCCTTTACGGATTTCAGCCAAACCGTGACTACGACCGATACGCTTACAGGAATTGCGGCACAGAATGTATCCCTGATTGGAAAGTTTGCTTTTTTTGTGGAAAACTTAGGGAACAATAATGCGAATGTTTATTGCGAACTGAGTCCGGACAATACGCACTGGTTTATGGTAAATGGGGTGCAGTTGGAGACGGCCGCACCCAATAATAATATTATTCTGAATAATTATTACAACCAAGTCTGGCCCATGTTCGCCCATTATGCCCGGATTACCTACCAATCCTCTACGGCCGGCAATTCCACGCAACTGCTTATTTATTACCAGGCCCAATCCTGATTGACAGCACCTTACGCCAGGAGACCGTTTCTTGATCTTTGTCCGGTTTTGGGATAAGATGGGGAAAAAAGAGCGGGCTGTGATGACGGGAGGTGCTGATTCTTTTGGAAGTCCGGCAACTAAAGACCTTTATGAGTATTGTAAAACTGGGGAATTTTTCTCAGGCGGCTCAGCATCTGGGGTATACGCAATCCACGGTGACAACGCATATTCAACTGCTGGAAAAGGAACTGAGCACGGTCCTTTTTGAGCGGTTCGGGCATCAGCTTATGCTGACGGCCGACGGGGAGCGGCTTTATGATTATGCCGAGCGGATTACCAAACTGGCCGAGGATGCCAAGAATGAACTGGACCACTTCGACGTGCCGCGGGGGCCGCTCCTGATCGGCATGCCGGAGTCGTTATGCGTGTATTATTTAACGGATTTATTGAAGGAATATGCCTCTCTTTATCCCGATGTGGAGCTGAAGCTGAAATTCGGCATCAGCAGCGATTTCCGCTTTTTGCTGCGGAAGAATATGATGGATCTTGCTTTTTTTCTGGAAAAGAATCTGCATGACGCCGACCTGGTCGGCAAGTTTTTGTGGCCCGAGCCGGTTGCGTTGATCACGGCGCCGGGTCATGTCCTGGCGAAGCGGGGATGGGTGGACGTAAAGGATTTAAAGGGACAAACTCTTATTTTTACCGAATCCGGCAGCAGTTACCGGGCGGTACTGGAAGCGGCCCTGGCCAAAGCGGCTGTTCATCCCCGCACTGTTTTGGAAATCTGCCAGTTGCAAACGATTAAGCAATTTGTTATGAGCGGCATTGGCCTGACTGTGTTGCCGCTGGCCGTCGTCAAAGAAGAGCTGGCGGCGGGAAGCTTGGTGGCGCTGTCCTGGCAGGGCCCGGACCTCACGATGAATGCCTATTTGGTGTATCACAAGGAAAAATGGCTTTCCCAGGCTATTCGGGCTTTTATGAAATTAATTCAGGAACGGTTGCTGAAATAGCAGGAAGGGAGGCCGCCAATGAATGGCACTCTGAAAGACGTCAAGATGCTTATGGCCGGGGAATGCGGGCTGGTTGTCGAATTCGGCGCGGTCATTTCACCGGCTGTCAACGGGATTGTTCAGCAGCTGAACCGGTTGTTGGCGGCCCGGCCCATTGAGGGGATACTGGAAATAGTGCCGACATACCGGGCGGTGACGCTTTATTTTGACCCGTTGCAGGTGAGCCGTACGGAATTGATCCGCCTTGTCCGGCAACGGCTCGACGAGGTTAGGCCCCAGGCAGGAGAAGGCATTCCGGCCAGGATTATTCATGTTCCGGTTTACTACGGCGGCGTGCTGGGACCGGATCTGGATTTTGTTGCCCGCTATACCGGGCTGGCGGCCCGGGAAGTGGTCGCTCTGCACACATCCCGGCCTTATTTGGTTTATATGCTGGGGTTCACGCCCGGGTTTCCTTATCTGGGCGGGCTTCCGGCGGAACTGGTCGTGCCGAGGCAGGAAAAGCCACGGGCTAAAGTTCCCGCCGGGTCGGTCGGTATTGGCGGCAGTCAGACCGGGCTGTATCCCGTGGAAAGTCCGGGGGAGTGGTGGCTGATCGGCCGCACTCCCCTGAAAGTGTTTGATCCCGACCGGGTGCAGCCGTTTCTGGTTGCCGCCGGCGACTATTTGCATTTTGAGGATATCCCGGTGGAGGAGTATTTTGCCATCCGCCGCCAGGTGGCGGATGGAGCATACCGGCCGTGGATCAGTTATAAAGCGGAAGGGGAAGGCTTGTGATTACCGTCTTGCAGTCAGGTCAGTTTACAACCGTTCAGGATGAGGGCCGGTGGGGGTACCAGGCCTTCGGCATGCCCATTGCCGGTGCTATGGACCGGTATGCCTGCCGGGTTGCCAATCTTTTGGCCGGCAATCCGGTTTCGGCCGCAGTGCTGGAGATGACCGCAGAAGGGGCGGCGTTCCAGTTTGACACGGCGCAACTGGTGGCGGTGTGCGGTGCCGATATGCAGGGAACCCTAAACGGCGAAGCCATACGGAACTGGTCTTCATTCCGGGTGCCCCCCGGCGGGGAAATCCGGTTTGGGCCCGCAACCGCCGGTTGCCGGACGTATTTGGCCGTCCAGGGAGGCATTGCCGTTTCGCCGGTGCTAGGCAGCCGGTCAACGTACAGCCGGGCTAAAATCGGTGGCTATGAGGGACGGGCTTTGCTGCCGGGTGATGTTCTGGAGATTGGCCGGGAGCGGAATTTTGCCGCCCGGCCGCAGGCTCTGGACGGCCCTTATATTCCCTGTTATCCGGATTCCGTCACCTTGCGGGTGCTGCCGGGACCGCAGGATACCATGTTTGCGCCGGAGACGGTGGAAACCTTTCTGACGGGCGTGTATACGGTAACCGGCCGGGCGGACCGGGCCGGTTACCAACTGCAGGGACCGAGAATCATGGCGATGGGTAAGGCGGATATTATCTCCGACGCCGCCTGTCTGGGGGCGATTCAGATTCCGGCCGGCGGCCAGCCGTTTATTATGATGGCCGACCACCAGACTACAGGCGGTTTTGCCAAAATTGGCTATGTAATTCGGGCGGATTTGACGCGGCTGGCCCAGGCCCGGCCAGGCGATACCATCCGCTTCGCCGCCGTCACCGAGGCCGGGGCGGTGGCAGCGCTGCGGCAGAGGCGGCAATGTTATTCGGAGATTGCAACCCTGTGCCGGAAAAACAGCGAAAAGGAACCAACAGCTTCAATAAAATCGAACGGGCCTATTTAATTTTTCAAATTTACATTGGGCCGGGCCAATGATATGATGAGAAAAAAGTAAATCGGTTATTCCGGGAGCACTGGCGCTTCAGACAAAGAGATCCTTTGTTTGGAGCGCCTTTTTGCATTTTCCGGCCCCGGCTGGGACGGCCGGAAACCGGACAAACTGTGAATCACAAGGGGGGAAGAACAGACGTGAATTGGGTTGATCTGAATTGTGATCTGGGAGAAAGCTTTGGCGCTTACAAAATCGGTCTGGATGAGGAAATTCTGCGTTTTGTTACTTCGGCGAACATCGCCTGCGGCTTTCACGGGGGGGACCCGTCGGTGATGCGCCGGACAGTTGCGTTAGCGCTGGCCAATAACGTGGCCATCGGCGCGCATCCGGGCCTGCCCGATTTAATCGGTTTTGGCCGGCGAACCATGGAAATTTCGCCGCAGGAAGCCTACGATATGGTGGTTTACCAGGTGGGGGCGCTGGCCGGGTTTGTTAAGGCGGCCGGGGGAACCATGCAGCATGTGAAACCCCACGGCGCGCTCTATAATATGGCGGCCAGGCGCCGGGAACTGGCGGCGGCCATTGCCCGGGCGGTATATGAGGTAGACCCGCAGCTTATTTTATACGGCTTATCCGGCAGTGAACTGGTCCGGGAAGGGGAGCGGCTCGGTCTTCGTACCGCCCATGAAGTATTTGCCGACAGGACGTACCAGCAGGACGGGTCCCTGACGCCCCGCAGCCAGCCGGACTCTATGATTACCGTCCAGGAGCAGGCGGTTTCGCAGGTAGTCCGCATGATCAAAGAAGGCGTGGTACTGTCGCGGCAGGGCGTGGATATCCGGATTCAGGCCGATACGGTTTGTATTCACGGCGACGGTCCGCACGCGCTGGTGTTTGCCCGCCGGATCCGGGAAGTCCTGGAGAATTCGGGAGTTTCGGTTCAGGCGGCAGGACATAAATAGCGATACGAATTCATCGGTACCGTAGTCTAGCGAGGTGACAAAATTGGAGCGAATCATTGTTGGCGCTGAAACCGGCATTAGGCTGCAGCCACTGGGAGAATCGGCAATTTTAGTTGAGTTTGGGCAAGAAATCCGGCCCGAGATCCATCGCAAAGTGAAAACCTTTACTGCGTATCTTGAGCAGCATCCGTTTCCGGGAATGATCGAATATGTGGCGGCCTTTGCCAGCGTTACGGTGTATTATGATCCAATCCAGGCGAAAAGTCAGGAAATCATTCACGGCGGAGACAGCGGGCCGTCTGTCTGTCAAATGATAGCGGCCCGGCTGCAGGAAATGGTGAGCAAGCTCGATTATGCGGCGGAGGATACGCCGAGAATTGTTGAAATTCCCGTTTGCTACGGGGGAGAGATGGGGCCTGATCTTGCTTATGTGGCGGAGCATAACGGCCTGACGGCGGCGGAGGTCATTGAGATTCACTCCGGCGGTGAATATCTCGTGTATATGCTCGGGTTTGCACCAGGCTTTCCTTATTTGGGCGGTATGTCGGAACGGATTGCCACTCCCCGCCGCCAATCCCCCCGGATGTCAATTCCGGCGGGTTCGGTAGGAATTGCCGGCATGCAGACCGGGGTGTATCCAATTGCAACGCCCGGCGGCTGGCAGTTGATCGGCCGGACGCCGCTGGCGCTGTTCCGCCCCGGCACCAATCCGCCGACGTTGCTGCAAGCGGGGGACGTGATCAAATTCCGGGCTATTTCCTGCAGGGAATATGAAGACTATCTGAGGCAGGGGGAACGGTTATGAGTCTAACAGTAGTTCGTCCGGGCCTGCTTACTACGATTCAGGATTTGGGGAGAACGGGCTATCAAAAGTACGGTGTCATTGTCGGCGGCGGTATGGATTCCTATTCGCTGCGCCTGGCCAATCTTCTGGTCGGCAATGAAGAGGGAGAGGCGGCGCTGGAAATTACGCTGACGGGTCCGATGTTAAAAATAGAGGGAGATGTTCTTATGGCCATAACCGGCGGGGACCTATCTCCTACCGTCGCCGGTGAGCCGGTACCGATGGGACGGCCGGTTTACCTGAAACAGGGAACAGTTTTACAGTTTGGCGCCTGCCGGACAGGATGCCGGTCTTATCTGGCGGTTGCCGGCGGCTATACGGTGCCTGAAGTGATGGGGAGCAAAAGCACTTATTTGCGGGCCGGCATCGGGGGATTTCGAGGGCGCCCGCTGCAGCCGGGGGATATGTTGGCGACGAATCCGACGCCGGCGGCGTCCGTGCGGTTTATGAAGCGTTTAGCCGGGAAAGCACCCCACACAGCGCTGGCCGCTACTTCCTGGTATGCCGGCCGGGGACATATCCCCCTGGCTCAGCCCGCTACCGTCCGGGCTATGCGCGGCGGACAGTATGAAAACTTTACCCCGGACAGCCGGGAGCAGTTCTGGCATAGCATATTTCAGGTTACGCCCAAATCAGACCGCATGGGGTACCGCTTGACCGGGCCAGGATTACATTTGGCGGAGCCGCTGGAGATGATTTCGGAAGCGGTTTCGCTGGGGACCATTCAGGTGCCGCCGGATGGAAATCCGATTCTGCTAATGGCGGACCGGCAAACTACCGGCGGATATCCTAAGATTGCTCAGGTCGCCCTGGCGGATGTTCCGCTTGTTGCCCAGATGAAACCGGGCGGCAAAATCCGGTTTCAGGAAATCTCTTTGCTTGAGGCCGAAAGACTGTATATAAAACGGGAACATAGTATGCAAATGATCCGGACCGCAATTCGCCGGCAATGGGAATCATGTCTGTGAACAGGATGCGTTTGATTAGTGAACTGAGGAGTGGGTGCCATGTTTAAACTCGAGGAAGTAATGGCAATTATTAAAGCGATTGACCAGTCGTCGATCCGCAAATTTGCCTTAGAACAGGAGAACGCCAGGCTTGTGATTGAAAAGGACCGGCTCGAACCGTTGCAGCCTGAATTGGAATCCGGCGGCAGCAAGGACAGTTTTGTCCGGCAGGCTGGGGGCGATGATTTCAGAGCCGAGCCGGCAACAACGCCGCCGGTGGCAAATGAACCGGCCTGGGCGGAAGGAAAAAGTGGCGAAGGTTGCCTGCAGAAAATCGTTGCCCCGATGATCGGGACCTTTTATGCGGCTCCGGAACCAGGCGCCGCGCCCTTTGTAAAAGCCGGCCAGAAAGTGCAGCCCGACGCAGTGGTTTGCGTTCTGGAGGCCATGAAATTATTCAATGAAATTGAGGCTGAAGTGAGCGGTGAGATCGTCGAGGTGCTGGTACAGGATGAAGAATTTGTTGAATATGGACAGCCGCTGTTTTTGGTAAGACCAGACTGAAATTACACAACTCAAAATTATAGGAAAAGGAGCGAAACGTTATGACTCTTCTTGGTATTGTGGTAGTTATTGCCGGCTTTGCCTTACGGTTTAATCCGCTGCTCGTGGTAGTGGTTGCGGGAATTGTAACCGGTTTGGCGGGACATTTGTCAATCGTCCAGATTCTCACGATTTTTGGTAAAGCGTTTGTTACAAACCGCTATCTTCCCTTATTCATTCTTACATTACCGGTCATTGGGCTCTTGGAACGCTACGGCCTGAAGGAACAGGCCCTGGCTTTAATCAGTAAAATTGAAGCGGCGACCACCGGGCGTCTGCTGATTCTGTATCTGTTTATCCGTGAGCTTGCCTCCACTTTAGGGCTAACTGCTTTGGGCGGACATCCCCAAATGGTCCGGCCGCTGATTTCCCCTATGGCGGAAGCGGCGGCGGAAAAAAATTACGGCCCTTTGCCGGAAGGCACCCGTAATAAGATCAAGGCATTTTCCGCTTCCGCCGATAATATCGGGCTGTTCTTCGGCGAGGATATTTTCATTGCCTTTGGCGCTGTTTTGCTAATGAAAGGGTTTTTTGAACAAAACGGCATTATTTTGCAGCCGATGCAAATTGCTGTGTGGGGGATTCCCACTGCGATTGCCGCTTTTGTCATCCACGGCACCCGGCTGTTTTTACTTGACCGTATGATTCAACGGGAAGTGCAGGGCACTGCCGGCAAGGAACAGGGAAAGGAGCTGAATAAGCATGCTTATTAGTCTGAATGATGTTTATTATGTATTGGGTGCTTTTTTAGCAATGATTGCGGCACTGACGTTCCAGGACCGGGCGAATCCCAAACGGCTGCTGACGGGAACCTTCTGGGGCCTTTATGCAATTTCCTTTCTATTCGGCGATGTAATTAGCCCGGTTTACATGGGGGGCATTGCGATTTCCATGGCGGTTATTGCCGGTTTTGGCGGTGTACGGATGGGGAAATATGACGAATCGACCCAGAAAGAACGGGAGGAACATTCCCGGAAGCTGGGAAACTGGCTGTTTATGCCGGCTTTACTGATTCCGGTAATCACTGTAATCGGCACAATCGGCCTGAAAGATTTTACTTTTGCCGGTTTGCAGCTGTTGGATAAGGCCAATATCACGCTGGTCAGTTTAGGCGTCGCTTGTGTAATCGCTTTGCTGACGGCGATGGGTTTGACAAAGGAAAAGGGCCTGCAGCCCATTAAAGAATCCCGCCGATTAATCGATGCCATCGGCTGGGCCACGGTTTTGCCGCAGATGCTGGCAACGCTTGGCGCTCTGTTTGCTGCCGCGGGCGTGGGGCAAGTGGTTTCTCACCTGGTAAGCGACGCCATACCTGTGGATAACCGGTTTATGGTGGTGCTGGCCTATGCTGTGGGGATGGCTCTGTTTACCATGATTATGGGCAATGCCTTTGCCGCTTTCCCGGTTATGACCGCCGGCGTTGGACTGCCGTTGATTGTGAAATTGCATGGCGGCGATCCGGCGGTACTGGCGGCTATCGGCATGTTTTCCGGTTATTGCGGCACGCTGATGACCCCTATGGCAGCCAACTTCAATATTGTGCCGGCGGCGCTGCTGGATTTGCCGGATAAATATGATGTGATAAAGGTTCAAATTCCAACGGCGCTTATTTTGTTGACCGTGAACGTATTTTTAATGTACTTCCTGGTATATTAAGGAGTTTGCCATGTTGAAAAAAGTATTGATTGCCAACCGGGGGGAAATTGCCGTACGAATTATAAGAGCCTGCCGGGAAATGGGAATTGCAACCGTTGCCGTGTATTCAGCGGCAGACCGGCAGGCCCTGCACGTAAAACTGGCGGATGAAGCCTATTGTATCGGACCGGCTCCCGCCCGGGACAGTTATTTGAATGCCGCCGCGCTGCTGACCGCAGCGGCGGTTTCCCGGGCGGACGCGATTCATCCCGGCTACGGCTTTCTGGCGGAAAATGCCGCGTTTGCTCAGCTGTGCACCGACTGGGGCCTTGTCTTTATCGGGCCGGCGGCAGAGGCCATCCGGAGGATGGGGGCGAAAGCGGCGGCCCGGGAAACGATGAAACAGGCCGGGGTGCCGACGGTTCCCGGTACGGACGGCCTCATTGAAGAGGCGGGACAGGCAATCCGGGTGGCCGGGGAGACCGGTTATCCGGTGATTGTGAAGGCCACGGCCGGCGGTGGCGGGAAAGGCATGCGGATAGCCCGGAGCGAGACGGAATTACGAACCGCCATCCGGCAGGCCCGGCAAGAGGCGGAGACCGCCTTTGGCAACGCCGGTGTATATTTGGAAAAGTATATCGCAGAGCCCCGGCATATTGAAATCCAAATTATGGGTGACCAGCACCGGAATTTGGTATACCTGGGGGAACGGGACTGCTCCATTCAGCGACGTCATCAGAAACTGGCGGAAGAAGCGCCATCGCCCGCGCTGGACGAAAAATTGCGGCGGCAAATGGGCCGGGCTGCCGTGCTGGCCGCCCAGGCTGTACAATATCACGGTGCGGGAACGGTGGAATTTTTGCTGGATTCCACCGGCCGGTTTTACTTTATGGAGATGAATACCCGTATTCAGGTGGAACATCCGGTTACCGAACTAGTTACCGGGATTGATCTTATTAAGGAGCAAATCCGGGTGGCAGCCGGCTGTCCTCTTTCGTTCAGCCAGGAAGAGGTGAAGATCACCGGTTGGGCGCTGGAATGCCGGATCAACGCCGAAGATCCGGCCCGGAATTTTATGCCGTCGCCGGGAACGATAACGGCATATTTGCCACCGGGCGGGTTTGGGGTGAGAGTGGACAGCGCCGTTTATCCCGGTTATGAGGTTTCACCGTTTTATGATTCGATGGTGGCCAAGCTGATTGTATGGGGTAAGGACCGGCATGAGGCCATTCAGCGGATGAAACGGGCCCTGGACGAGTTTGTGATTGAAGGAATCCGGACGACCCTTCCGTTTCACCGGCGTTTGCTGGAACAGGAACCGTTTGTGCAGGGAAATTTTAATACCGGCTTTTTAGAAAATCATGACGTTTAATCGGTTATACGCCGGGGGTCTTCCCCCGGATCTTTATTGCAAATAAACCAGTTAGGAGGAAGACGAGTATGCAGCACTCGGGAGAGGAAGTTATACGGCTATTTACGGAGGTGGCTCCTTATCTTAATGAAATTTTTGTCGAGGATGTGGGGATATCCGTTATTAAAGAAGGTTTCTATACCGCCTATGTAGCGGGAAAATCCTTTGATCTGGGGGTTAAGGCCGGGGAACCTATGAAAGGGCAGGTCAGCGCGCAATGTGTCGAGACCGGCAGGCGGGTGATCCGTACCATATCCCGCAAGGAATCCGCCTTTGATATTCCCTATATTGCCTGCGCTTTTCCGGTAAAAGAAGGCGATAAGACGGTGGGTTGCGTCATTACAACCCAGACGGTTACGCATCAGGAGAAGATTAATGCCATCGCCGGGGATATGGCGGCTTCTTCGGAAGAATTCACGGCCAGCATGGAGGAATTGGCGGCCGGGGCGTGCGAGCTGGCGAAGATTAGCGGCGAGTTGAGCAATCTAAGCAATGAGGTAGCCGATACCATCCGTCAGACCGATGAAATTGTTGCGCTGATTAAGAATATATCGGACCAGACCAATCTGCTGGGGCTTAACGCCGCGATCGAATCGGCCCGGGTGGGGGAAGCGGGCCGGGGTTTCGGGGTCGTCGCGGAAGAGGTCCGGAAGCTGGCGGCGGTCAGCGCGGAATCGGTCAAGAATATTAGTAATTCCTTGAAGAAAACTCAGGAATCAATTGTCAGGATGAATGAAAAGGCGGTAAAGATCGATGCCACGGTGCAAAGCCAGGCCAATTCCATTCAGGTTATGACCCAGACTAGTCAGGGCCTGGCGGCCATGGCGGGAGAACTGTCCGGGGTTTCCGAAAATATGATGAGCGGTACAAAATAGGATTGGGAGTGAAGTAATGAAAACTCGAGTTCTTATTACCGGGTTTGAACCGTTTGACGGCGAAGCCGTCAACCCGGCGTTAGAGGCAGTCAAACAACTCAATGGCCGCATTATCGCCGGTGCCGCCGTGATAACGCGCCCGCTGCCGGTAGTGCGCTGGAAAGCCATTACTGCGCTGAAAGAGGCGATCACCCAAGTGAATCCGGACCTTATTATCGCGGTGGGGCAAGGTTTGTCTGTGACAGAGATACAGGTGGAACGCATTGCCATTAATGTCGACGACTTTCGCATTCAGGATAATGAAGGCCGGCAGCCGGTTGATGAGCCCATTGAACCGGACGGGCCGGCGGCGTATTGGTCTACGCTGCCGGTTAAAAAAATGGTCGCGGTAATGCGGGAAGGGGGGATTCCTGCCAGTGTGTCCAATACTGCCGGGACTTTTGTTTGCAACCATCTATTCTACGGCTTGATGCATCTGTTAAGTCTGGAGGGCAGCCGACGCCGCGGCGGGTTTATCCATATCCCCTATTTACCGGAACAAGCGGTCCATAAGCCGGGGCAGCCCAGTATGGGACTGGATACGGTGCTGCGCGGGCTGGAGACAGCCGTTGCCTGCGCGTTGAGCGCTACAGAGGATGGTAAGTTTACGGGCGGGACCCTATGCTAGCTATATTGTATAGGATAAATTCGCTGCGGTATTTACGTTTTGTTTTGGCATATCCTTCGGAAAACTAAAGGAGAAGGTGGCTCCGGCATCGACTTTTCCGGTTAGCCAGGCTTTTCCGTAATGCCTTTTGAGGATTTTTTGGCAAACAGCAAGACCTACTCCCGTTCCTTCGAATTCATTCACGCTATGGAGTCTCTCGAAAATCTTAAAAAGCCGGTGTGACTCGCTCATATCAAAGCCGGCACCATTATCTCTGACGGAAATAATATAATCATTTTTGTTTTCAACGGAATCCACTTCAATCAACACTTGTTTCCGTTTACTGGTGTATTTTAGAGCGTTGGAAAGAATATTGGTTACCAGGATCTTTATCATGATGGGATCTCCATAAATGACCGGAAGACGCTTTATTCTAAACACTACGTTTCTTTCCGGCTGAAGTTGAATCAATTCATCATAAACTTCCCGAAACAGAGGCTCAAGATGGATGCTTTCCATGGTTAACGGTTTTTGGGACATTCGGGAGAGTTCCAGTAAATGATCGGTAATGGTAACGACTTCCGCCGATTTATTTTGAATGTGGGTAATAATTTCTTGACCATTCCTGTCAAGCTGATCGTAATAATCCCGCACAATAAAACCGGCAAGCTGATTGATGGAGAGTAAAGGAGCCTTGAAATCATGGGCTACGGAATGACAGAAATGGTTAAGTTCCTGATTGGCCTGCTGAAGTTCAAAGTTAACTTGTTGAAGATATTCTTGACTAACCAAATCCGCTCTTGTTTTTTCAAAATACACTAACAGAATGCCACCAGCGGTAAATAAACGTAATAGTCCACAGGCGAAGCCGATTATAGTAAAAATCTCCACTTGAATATGTTCATAAAAGAAGGTAACTGCAAAGGTAAGGATGCCCCATAAAATTAAAGAACTTCCGGTAATATATTTTCCAAACAATTGTGTTTCAATATTTAAAATAATATAGCCGGTATAGATAAGGGCAATAGCAGCGAGCAAAGCGGAGGGAATCAATTTATAGACCAATGGTAATTTGTTTATTGTAGACAAAATGCTCAAGGCGGTTATAATTGTGACACAATAAAACCAGTATTTTTTTACTGGCCGGCTAGTAAAATTATGCGTACCATAAATAAGAAGAAATGATGCCACAATATAGAACGCTTGGTAGAAAAAAATGTCGAGCGCGGATTCACGCCAATTAATTAATCCATAGTCAAAGAGCAAGACTCTGATAAAAAGTATAATCCAACACAGGGTCCATATGCCCAAAAAACGTTCGCGATAAATGGCATATAAGTATGCATACATAGGAGCCGTCAAAATCGTTCCTAGCAATATTGCAAGGTTAGACATTTGAAAATAATCCACTTTACTATCTCCTCTAATAAAATTAGAAACGAAAGCATTTGAAAATTATAGAAAAATTTTACATTGCTATCAATAATTTGTCTAGTATGTCAAATTTTTTATTCCGGTAAAAAATTTTGAGCTATTAAAGAAATAGAAAGCAAATTTCTCCCGTTTAGACAAGCAAAGCATCTTTTTAGACAATGGCTATAGAAAGATCAAAGTGTACGTGGTAATTTTATAGTAAAGGCATATTCGTAAATACAGGCGATTTATTTGAATTAACTTTCATTCTTGGTGGTGCAGCCGCTAAGGGAGCATAGGACATCTGCTTTTCTGTCATTGAGGGGGCTGATTTCAACTTATTTTGGAGCAGCAAGCTATTCCTGCCCGGAACAAATGTTGAAGTGGAGGGATGCGCTTTGTATAAGGTATTGCTCGTTGATGATGATAAAGCAATGTTATGCGGGCTTAGACAATATAAGGAATGGAAATCGTGCGGCTTCCTCATTGAAGAAGAGGCATTTGACGGCAAAGATGCCTTAAAAAAACTTTCCACGAAATACTTTGACTTGATCGTTTCCGATATTAGGATGCCCGGAATGGACGGACTCCGGTTTTTAAGTGAAATAAAAGCCAGAAATTTGGACAGTTGTTTGATGTTAATGAGTACGTATAATGATTTTGAATATGCCCAACAGGGTATTCGGCTGGGTGTATTTGACTATATAGTCAAGCCTGTTAAAAACGAGGTGCTAAGTGAGTCCTTAAAAAGAATTCAGCGCTACCTGGATGAAAAAAGAGTTCAACATACTTGCCGCCTGGAAGAGAAAAAAATGATCATCGAAGATAATCTGCGATTCTATTTTCCAAAAAGCCAGGTTAAGAAGCTAGCTTGTTTATTGTTGGAAGGAAACTATGCCGTTTTGGATGAGGCAGCCAGTACTTGTTCTGAGTTATCCAGACAAACCAATTACGATCTATATA
The DNA here is from genome assembly GCF_900476375.1 of Allolucifera butyrica. Lineage (GTDB taxonomy): Bacteria > Bacillota > Negativicutes > Sporomusales > UPPP01 > Lucifera > Lucifera butyrica. The sequence goes on from NZ_UPPP01000134.1 coordinate 37,728, forward strand.
AGATGAGTCTGCTGTTAGAAGGAATCCTGCAAAATGTGTGGGAAGAAATGGGTAATATGTTTTCCTGGCTTGCTGCCTTGGAACCGTTGAATTTTGATGACCCTTTCGAGAATTGCCGGTCTTGTAACGAACTGAAACAACAGTTTATTCATTGTATAACCATCATGCTGGAAACCGTTCTTAAGTATGAGCTGCATCACTCGGACAGCTTAATAAGGAAAGCCTGCCGGTTTGCCATGATTCACGTTGAAGAAGATATTACCCTTGATTCTCTTGCCAGGGAAATATATATCAGTAAAAACTATATTGGCAAATTATTTAAACAGAAAACGGGATGCAGTTTTGCCGAGTATGTTACCAAGGTAAAAATGGAACATGCCAAATACCTTCTGGCAACAGGGGAGTATAAAAACTATGAAATAAGCGACCGGCTTGGTTATAGCAGTCCCGACTACTTTTGCCGCCTATTTAAAGGCTATACAGGACATACACCGATTGAATATAGAAAGATGGGCACATGAGGGTCCCCCTCTTTAATATAGATAACAGTCTGGATGCCCTTTTCCCGGGTATCCAGACTGTTCTTTTATGGGGCTTTTGCATTCAAAATTGAGGGGAAATCGTTCGATTTTCCTGTTCCTTTTATTAGTGGGAAAATCTAAAATTTGGAAGTAAAATATTTTAACTGAATACTCATTTCAGAAGGAGAAGCAAATATGGATGATAAGAGGATTAATATTCAGCGATTTACCCAATGGCTGGATACAATGGCCAAAGACATGGAAAAGCATGGGGATGACCTATATTTTAAAGGTGCGGCAAGATCCTATCGTCTTACCTTTGAAATCTTACAATCCGGAATATTTGATATAAAGGATAGTGAAGACAGTGAGGCTTCCCTAAAATAATCAGGCATTTTCCTGTGCCTGAGCCCAGCTCCATGGACCGAAAGACCGCTTTAAAGCGGTTTTTTCTTATTCAAGGCCGCGAAGCTGTCGTATTTTGTCCTTGAGCTGCAACTTCCACAAGTAGAGTTCAAACCGCCAGATGCCGGTTTTGGTGTTCAGCATGGGAATTCGGTGCAAAATATACGGGTTGGTATTGGCGGTATTTACGCCGGGGATGCCGGAGAAAGCGCCCAGATAGCCGGTTTCGCCGAGGAGCCGCAGGGTTGCGGCGTTAAAACCGCCAAAGGGATAGGCCAGGTAATCAATCGGCCTGGATAATGCTTTTTCCAGGGTTTTCTTGGATTCTTTCAATTCTTTTTCCTGTTCCACAGCACTCAGTTTGGACAGGTCGCGGTGGGAGACGGTATGCGAACCGATGTCGATGCCGCGAGCGAGCATGTCTTTGATTTGCGCCCAGGTCAAATAGCCCGGCTGGTCCACTTTGCCGGTAATAATGAATACGGTGGCCCGCAGACCGTATTTTTCCAAAATGGGCAGGGCGGTAGTATAATTATCGGTGTAGCCGTCGTCGAAAGTAATGAGCACCGGTTTGGCCGGCAAAGCGTCTTCATCGTTTAGTCCGGCGCTCAATTGGTCCAGCGATATGGCAGTGTAGCCGTTTTGCGCCAAATACCCCATTTGCTGTTCGAAAGTGTCGGGAGCAAGGCAAAAGAGCCCCCCTAAATGACTGATGCTGTGATATTCCAAAACAATTACGCCGTTGTTTTCCGGATAGAGCAGCCAGAAAACCGCAATGGTTGCCAGCAGTCCCAGCAGGATAATTCCTTTTTGTATTCGTTTCATTTTCGACTTTACCACCTTGACATTCTAGTTAAACGGTCCTGATTCTTAATTTTTCCCGATTCTGATAAATAATCACATCGGCTAAAGAAAAAATATTGCCGCCAGGATTGAACACGGACAAGGCGAATAAAATAATAGATACAAACGGTGGAGGAATCAGCTGTTGAAAAGAAAAAAATCAGTGATTCGTTTACAAACCAAAATCACATTGCTGGTCTGCGGGGTTGTTGCCATAGCGCTGCTGGTTACGGAAATATTTATTAACTCCATTGTTGCAACTGAGACACAGCAAAGTTTGGCCGATAAAGCACTTACCATCGCCAGAATTGTTGCCCGCTCTAATGCGGTAACCGAAGCCTTGTCCACCCGGCGGAACCCGGCTGAAATTCAGGTTATGGCCAATGATATCCGCCGCGAGACCCATGTTGAATTTATTGTTGTAATGGACATGCGGGGAATCCGCTTGTCTCATCCCGACCCGGAAGAGGTTGGACGGCATTTTGTCGGCGGCGATGAGAAAGATGTCCTGGCGGGACGGGAATATATTTCCGAGGCAACGGGGACATTGGGGCCGTCCCTGCGGGCCTTTACGCCGGTGTATTCGCCCGGCGGCCAACAGATCGGCGCCGTATCCGTAGGCATTCTGCTGGATAAGGTACAACACGTGGTAAACCGGAACCGGCTGGTTATTTATTGGGCCGTTTTTTTCGGCTTGCTGGTGGGAGTGGCCGGCGCCGTCTTATTGGCCCGGAATATTAAAAAGGCTTTATCCGGACTGGAACCGCTTGCCTTTGCCAGGTTGTTGGAAGAGCGCAGCGCCATGCTGCAGTCGGTGCGGGAAGGAATTATGGCCGTGGATGAAACAGCCCGCATCACCCTTGTTAATGAGGAAGCGCTGCGGCTGTTGAAACAGGCCGGAATTCATGGCGAGCCGGTAGGCAAAAAGGTGGAGTTCTTCGTACCCAATACCCGTTTATCCGATGTGTTAAAGACGGGACAAGCCGAGTTGGATCAGGAACAGGATTTGAACGGCATCCAGTTGTTGACCAACCGGGTTCCGGTCTGTGTGGACGGGGAAATTGTGGGGGTCATTGCGACATTCCGGGACAAGACCGAAATCAAGCAATTGGCGGAACAGCTCACGGGAGTGCGCAATTACGCCGAGGCTCTCCGGGCGCAGACCCACGAGTTTATGAATAAACTGCATGTGATTCTGGGCATGGTCCGGCTGCAGTGCTATGACCAGCTTGCCGACTACATTAACAAGACGGCTCAGCAGTATCAGACGGAAGTCGGTTATGTGGCGAGGCGGGTCAAAGATCCGGTGATAGCGGGCTTTTTGCTGGGAAAGTTGAGTTATGCCAGGGAATCCGGAGTGGATTTGGTTCTGTCCGACGATAGTTTTTTACCGGAACCGGCCGATCCGAAGCAAATTCAGGAATTGGTCACGATTGTGGGAAATCTGGTGGATAATGCGCTGGATGCGGTGGGTGCCGCCCCTGTGAAACGGATTGATGTAGCGTGCCGCTACGATGAGGGAAATTTGTTGATCGAGGTAGCCGATACGGGACCGGGAGTGGAAGAAGGACGACAGGAAGCGCTGTTTACAAAAGGGTATTCCACCAAAGCGGCGAACCGTGGCTGGGGTTTATTTCTCGTTCGCCAAAGTCTTGAACGGGCCGGCGGAACGGTTGAAGTGCAATCGAAACCCGGTGAAGGGGCCCGGTTCATCGTCGTTTTACCGTATCAAAGCAAAGGAGACAGGACATGATCAAGGTGTTGATTGTAGAAGACGACCCGATGGTGGCCGAATTTAACAAGCGATATCTGGAGCAAATTGAAGGCTTTACCTTGGTTGCCGTAGCCCGTTCGGCAGATGTGGCAATGGTGCTGTTAAAAAAACACGAAGTGGATCTTGTTTTGCTTGATATCTTTATGCCCGGTATTAATGGTCTGGAACTATTAGCCCAAATCCGGAAAACGGGTCAGGGCGTGGATGTGATGATTGTATCGGCGGCCTGCGACAGTGCTACGATTAAAACCGCTTTGCGCAATGGAGCGGTTGATTATTTAATAAAGCCTTTTGAATTTGAAAGATTGCACGCCGCTCTTGCCCAGTATCGCAACAAGGTACTGTTTATGCGCGGCCGGGATGCCTTGAGCCAGGCCGAATTAGACCGGCATGTTCTAAGCCGGGAGGAAGCGGAACAAAAGGACCTTCCCAAGGGTTTGGACCGTACTACGCTCAAGCTGGTTTGGGAGACTGTGCTGAGCGGGCAGGGAGCGCCTTTTACCACGGAAGAGATCGCGAACCGGGTAGGTATTTCCCGGGTGTCGATGCGTAAGTATCTGGGTTTTTTAAGATATATTGACCTGATAAGCCGGGAGGTTGTTTACGGGGCGGTGGGCAGGCCCGTATACAAATACCGCTGTCTAAGGCCCGAAAGCGAAGTTATCAAGCAATATTTATAAGAACCGGCCCCTGGAGCCATGCGTCTGCATGGCTCTTTGTTTTGTTTTAATTATTTTAATTACAAAACTTTTAAGATAATTCCATAACCTTGGCTGCATCCCCCCGGAAAGTTTATGCTTAATGCAAAGATTGCAGGTCATAAAAGAAATGGGGGGCTATTTTGAACAAAAAGTTGATGCATGGACTGCTTACCGTTGCTGTCGGAATTATTATTTGGTTTTTGCCGGTACCGGCCGGTATCAAGCCGCACGCCTGGCATCTATTTGCCGTTTTTGTTGCGACAATTCTGGGTTTTATCCTCCAACCGCTGCCGATTGGTTCGGTGGCATTCGTCAGTATTACGTTTACCGCCCTGGCCGGTATTTTGAAACCGGCGCAGGCTCTCTCCGGCTTTAGCAATACGATCATTTGGCTGATTGTTGCATCCTTCTTATTTGCCAAAGGTTTTATCAAAACCGGCCTGGGCCGCCGCATCTCTTACTTAATTATCCGGGCAATCGGCGATAGTACGCTTAAGATTGGTTATGCTTTGGTTCTTAGCGATTTTTTGATCAGTCCGGCCACGCCGTCCAATACTGCCAGGGCGGGGGGAATTATATTTCCCATAGCACGCAGTCTGGCCGCGGCGTTTGATTCCGAACCGGGCGTATCGGCCCGCCGGTTTGGCGCGTATCTGATGCAGACAGTCTATCAGGGTAACACGATTACGTCGGCCATGTTTATGACATCAATGGCCGGGAATCCTTTGATTGCGCTATTAGCGGCAAAAACGCTCCATATCAATATCAGCTGGGGCCTGTGGGCTGCTGCGGCAATTGTGCCCGGCGTAATTTCCATGCTGGTTGTGCCTTATTTTCTTTTTAAGTTTTATCCGCCGGAAATTACCAAAGCGCCTCAGGCCAAAGAATTGGCTGCTCAGGAACTGGCGAAGATCGGCCCGGTCAGTTTGGGAGAAAAAATTGTCGGCTTGGTGTTTGTCGGAGCGCTGATTCTATGGAGTACTTCCGATTTTACCAAACTGGATGCAACGGTGGTCGCCATGCTGGGAGTGTCCGTCATGATGCTGACCAAAGTCCTGGAATGGAAAGACGTACTGGAAGAAAAGGGCGCCTGGGATACATTGATTTGGATGGGCAGTCTCATGGGCTTAGCCGATTATTTGGGCAAACTGGGTTTCATTTCCTGGTTCGCCAAAGGGGTTAGCGCCAGCATGGTCGGCATACCGTGGTTTCAGGCTTTTGTGGCTCTCTTGCTTATTTACATGTACGCGCATTATGGTTTTGCCAGCCTGGTTGCCCATATCACTGCGATGTATGCCGCATTCGCCGCCGTTGCGGTTGCCGCCGGCGCGCCGCCGTTCCTGGTTGCTCTGGCTTTGGCATTCATGTCCAACTTGTGCATGTCCCTGACTCACTATGCCGCCGGCCCGGCGCCAATTTATTTCGGGGCGGGCTATGTCGAGCAGGGAACCTGGTGGAAACTGGGCCTGGCCGTATCGATTATCAATATGGTTATTTGGCTTGGTTTGGGATCGATTTGGTGGAAAGTGCTTGGATTGTGGTAAGCACCCGTTTTTAAAAATGGTGGGGAATTTGAGAGGAGTGTAGTTATGGATCTTAGAGAAGAAGCGTTGAAATTTCATAAGGAGCACCAGGGGAAACTGAAGGTTGCCAGCAAAGTGCCTTTGAATACCAGGCACGATCTTAGTTTAGCGTATACGCCGGGGGTAGCGGAGCCTTGCAAAGAGATTAAGCAGAACAAAGACTTATCCTTTGAGTATACCTGCCGCGGCAATATGGTGGCGGTCGTTTCCGACGGAACCCGTGTCCTGGGGCTCGGCGACATTGGCCCGGAAGCCGCCATGCCGGTTATGGAAGGAAAGAGCGTGCTGTTTAAAACCTTCGGGGATATCGACGCGGTGCCAATCTGTCTTGGAACCAAAGACCCGGAAAAAATCATCGAAACGGTAAAACTGCTCGAACCCAGTTTTGCCGGGATCAATCTAGAAGATTTCGCTTCGCCTAAATGCTACGATATCGAAGATGCCCTGAAAAAGGAAATGAGCATTCCCGTATTCCATGATGATCAGCACGGCACGGCGATTGCCGCCCTGTCCGGCGTGCTCGGCGCTTTGCGATTTGTCAAAAAGGACCTGAAAACCGCCAGGGTCGTCGTTAACGGCGCCGGCGCCGCGGGGACCGCTATCGGGCGCCTGCTGGTTTTTGCCGGTGCGCAAAATCTGGTGATGGTTGATGTCCACGGGGCGCTTTATGACGGCATGCCCGGGCTGAACCGCATCCAGGCCGAGCTTGCGAAAAATACCAACAGGGAAAAACGCCAGGGAAATCTTGCCCAGATGGCCAAAGGAGCCGATGTTCTCCTGGGGGTATCGGCGCCCGGCGTATTTACTGCCGACATTATCGGCAGCATGGCCAAAGACGCCATCGTAATCGCCATGGCCAATCCGGTGCCGGAAACTTCCTATGAAGCCGCCAAAGCTGCCGGAGCGAAAGTGGTCGGCACCGGCCGTTCAGATGCACCGAATCAGGTAAATAATTCCTCGGTCTTTCCGGGAATTTTCCGCGGGGCGCTGGATGTCAGAGCCCGGCAAATTAACGAGGAGATGAAGCTGGCCGCCGCTTACGCAATTGCCAACCTCATTCCGGAAAATGAGCTGAGAGAGGATTATGTTGTGCCGGACGTCTTTGATCCGCGGGTAACTCCGGCAATCGCCGCCGCGGTGGCGCGGGCGGCCATGGAAACAGGCGTGGCCAGGGTTAAGGTGGATCCTGAAGCGGTAAGGATTAACACAGCCGCAAGATTGAAGAAGTAGGAGCGTGATCCAATGATCCGGGCCGGCAGCCGCCGGCGATGTTGCAAAGGGAAGTTAGGGATAACCCCAATATGAAGGAGGCTTTACAGTGAAAAATGGGAAAAAGATGATTTGGATTCTTCTTGGCTTGGCGATCATGGCGGGCATTGTCATGATGCCTACGCCGGCCGGCCTGTCGGTAGCCGGACAGCGGGTTCTGGCGGTTCTCACGTTTGCAGTCATTATGTGGGTGACAGAAGCCGTATCCTATCCTTTTAGCGCCCTGGCAATTATTCTGTTTTTAATCCTTTTTCTGGGTTTTGCCCCCGTGCATGGAGTCGCCGGGCCGCTTTTGAAAACGGGTAAAGCCATCCCTATCGCTCTCAGCGGTTTTGTCAACGGAGGCTGGGTACTTGTCGCCGCCGGTCTTTTTATGGCGGCCGGTATTTTGGGTACCGGTCTGGAAAAAAGAATCGCTCTCAATATCCTAAAAATTGTTGGTGCGAAAACGAAAGCTATTTTCGCCGGTATGATGATTGTTATGCTGGTCCTGGGCTTTTTAATTCCGTCAATTACCGCCCGTTCGGCCACAATGACGCCGATTGCCATGGGGCTGATCGCTGCGTTCGGGGTGGATCCCCGCAGTGTTTTTGCCCGCAATATGCTGGTGACGGTAGCGATTGCTTCGTCCATCTCCGGCATCGGCCTGTTGTCGGCGGGGGCGCCGAATCCGGTAGCCGTGTCTTTTATTTCCAGCCAGTTAAAACATTCGATTACCTGGGGTGAATGGCTAATTTACGGCATGCCGTTTTGTATTGTTTTGATGGTCATCTTTTATTTCCTGGTGACCCGTTTAAACAAATTTGAGTTCGACGAAATTCCCGGCGGCCGGGCGGCGATTGATAAAGCCCTGGCCGAGCTTGGACCCATGAGCGGCAAGGAGAAGCGGATTGCTGTCATTTTCATAATTACGATTCTTCTTTGGGCCACTGATTTTTGGCATCATATCGACGCGAACACCGTATCGATTTTGTCGGTTACCTTAATGATGATGCCCTATTTGGGAGTGGCCAGCTGGAAAGAAATGTCCAGCCGGGTGGACTGGGGCACGATCCTCTTGTTTGGCGCGGGAATCTCTCTGGGTGAGGCATTATTGAAATCCGGGGCGGCCATTTGGCTGGCCAAGACGGCTTTGGGCGGAATGGGCCTTGGCTCCATGGCAGCGCCGGTCATGATGACTGTGATTGCCGTTGCTCTCTTAATTATCCGCTTCGCTTTTGCCAGCATTACCTCGGCAACCGCAGCGCTGGTTCCCACGGTGCTCGGGTTCCTGATCAGTCTGGGGGATGCTAATCTGCCGATGTGGGGGATGACCTTCATTGCCACTATGACGGTATACTTTGCCTTTATTTTGCCGGTGAATTCGCCGCAGGGAATGGTTCCCTACGCTACAAACACCTTTGAAGTGAAAGATATGGCCAAGGTCGGGATTCCGCTGACCATCATCGGTTTCGCGGTGCTGATCCTGTTCATGTTTACGTATTGGCACTGGCTCGGCTTGGTCTAATCCTGGCTGGAACGAGATTGCTTACTGCGTTCGCAATGAAGTGGAGCACGGCAATTTCAAAAACGACACTGTTAACAGTCTGACCGGCCGGAATAAATTCCGGCCGGTTTTTCCACGCCCTGAACCCTGCACCCTGAGCCGAAAGTTTACGCAGCGGTCTTTCTTAGAGCCGGAACCTTTCGTTTCGGCAAGTGACTAAGAACTGTTTGCGCTTTTTTGCGATTTTTAGCACTTTTTAAAAATTTGGCGATGAATTTTGCAGTATAGTGGCCGGAGGGGGCAGCGGCAAGCAGCGAATTTTGCCGCTTTTTTTGTTTTGGCATAAAAATTGCTAAAATATCAATTTGAATTTTATTTTACCAAATTCAAATTGAAAGCTGAGTTTCGGGCGGGTGAAACAGGATGGAAGAAAAATGCGTGATAGAGAAAGTATATGTGCGAAATTCTACGGGCCTATTAAAAAAAGTGCTGCTTTGCCCTCCCGTGCATATCGGCATCGAACCAATTGACTATATTTCGAAAAAGTGGGCGGCCAAGGGGGAGAAAAGCAACCGGCAAGCCTGCCTGAAGGAGCATGCCGAATTGGTTCAGGCTTACCGGGAAAGCGGCGTGGAGGTTGTGCTGGCCGATCCGGTGAAAGGTCTGGTAAATCAAGTCTATGCGCGGGATTTTGGCGCCTGCCTGGCTAACGGGTATATTCTCGGCCGATTCCGCGAACCTGTCCGGCAGGGAGAAACGGCATTTTATGTAAAAGAAATGGAAAGGCTGGAAATTCCCTGTATTGCCCGCTGTACAGAGGGTTACTTTGAAGGCGGGGACTTCTGTTTTTTGGATGAATCCACTCTGGCGGTGGGTCTGGTGCAGCGGACGGACTGGCGCGGATTGCGCAATATCGCCAGGCAGGTACGGCATTGGGGGTATACGGTCGTGCCGGTGATTTGCCCCCGGGATAACCTGCATTTGGATATGTGCTTTAATATTGCCGCCGAAGGGGTCGCGGTCATCTGCCGGGAAGCCTTGCCGGCAGATTTTGTCAAAATGCTCGAACAGTGCGGCTTTGAATTGATTGAAGTGTCACAGGGGGAAGTTTTTTTGCATGCCTGCAATATTCAGGCCCTGGGCGGCGGTAAAGTTCTTTCCTTCAGCAATAATAAGAAAGTGAACCGGAATTTGCAGGCCCTGGGCCTGGAAGTCCTCGCCGTGGATTTGTCTGAAATTCTCAAAAGCGGCGGCGGGCCTCATTGTATGACCTTTCCGCTGGAAAGGGCCTAATCAGTTACTACAGGGAGTGAGTTGTCTATGTCAACGGGAGAAAAAATTAAGTCCATCGCGTTAGAGTTAACCAGAATCAGCAGTATTGTCGGCACGGAGGGGGAAGTCCAGGCCGCCCGGGCAATTTATTCCTATTTGGCCAAGCTGGATTATTTTCAAAAAAACAAAGACCATTTGCGCTGGGTGCCGGTCCCGGGTGACCCGGGGGGACGCTGTACGGTTCTGGCGTATATTGAAGGCGGGAAACGGCCAGCCCGGGAAGGTGAAAAAGCCAGGACCGTCCTTTGTTTGGGACACATCGACACGGTCGGCGTCGAAGATTACGGCGAATTGAAACCCTATGCGACGCGGCCCGAAGTGTTGCAGGAGAAGTTGAAATTCATCCAATTCAGTGAAGAGACGCTGGCAGAGATAAATTCTCCTGATTGGATTTTCGGCCGGGGTATTTTTGACATGAAAACCGGGGTAGCCGCCCTGATGGTAATGGTGGAGAAGTTCGCCGGACAGGCGGCCGAACTGCAGGGTAATCTGGTTTTTATCGCCGTTCCCGACGAAGAAGGCAATTCGGCGGGCATGCTGGCCGCGGTGCCCGAACTGGAACGGCTGGCGCGGGAAAAGGGATGGGAATTTACGGTGGCGCTGAACACGGATTATATGACCGGCCAGTATCCGGGGGATGAAAACAAATATGTTTATGTTGGCACTGTCGGCAAGTTGCTGCCCAGTTTTTACGTATACGGGGAAGAAACTCATGTGGGTGAGGCGTTTAACGGTTTGAACGCCAATCTCCTGGCAGCGGCGGTTTTAAACCAGATTGATTTTAATACGGAACTGTGCGATATTGCCGACGGGGAAGTGACCCTGCCGCCGGTCAGTCTGCACCAGCGGGATTTAAAACAGGAATATTCCGTCCAGACGGCCAACGCGGTGAGCCTGTATTTCAATCATGCCACCCATGCCAGCCAGCCGGCGGAGGTGCTTGCACAATACAAGGAGCAGGCTATTTTAGCTTTTGAACAGGTAATCGACAAGTTGAACCGGGAATATGAAACCTTTTGCCGCCTGAGCCGCATTCCCTATCGGCCGCTTCCCTGGCGGGTGCAAGTATTGACCTATGATGAATTGTACCAAGCGGTGAAAGCGGAAACCGGCGACAGGCTGGACCGGATTATTGAAGCGGCAGTCCGGGAACAGCAGGCGAAAAAAGCGGATGACCGGGAAATCTCGTTAGCGATTGTGCAGGCGGTGCATAAAAATTATTCGGATCAGAATTCGAAGATTATTGTTTATCTGGCCCCGCCATATTATCCCCATATCTTTGTCAGCGACCGCTCCGAAAAGGAGCGGCGGCTGCTCGGCCTGATCGGCGAGGTGATTGAAGAAGCGCAGCGGCTGTATGATTATAAGATTGTGCTGAAGAAGTTTTATCCTTATATTTCCGATCTGAGTTATTGCGATATTTCCCATGATGAACGGCAGATCGCCGCGCTCGTTGAGAACATGCCGGCCTGGTCCCGCAGTTATACTCTTCCTATCGGGGAGCTTCAGTCCATCGGCATGCCGGTGGTCAATATCGGTCCCTACGGCCGGGACGCCCATAAGCTGTCGGAACGGCTCAGCTGCCGCTATTCGCTGGACGCCATGCCGTTCATTCTGGAGCAGACCCTGGAGCGATTATTAAAATAGAAGAAGGTCTTCCGCGCCGCGGTCTTTCCTGTTTGACTTTCCGTTCTTTCCCTGTATACAATGGGTGTAGAAGCAGGAGCCGCGCGTTGTTTCGCGGCGGATAAAGGCAGGGAAAGCGCCATGGCGGCAAATAAACTGGAGCGAATTTTGGGCAGCGACATTGTTAAATATGTTCTAAATACGATTGAAGAGGGAATTTTGATTGTGGACGCCGGCTGCCGTATTGTCTTTTACAATGGGACTCTTTCACGGCTGGAGGGACTGGCGGCGAAGGAGGTGGTCGGCAAATTGCTGTTTGATGTGTTTCCGTCCATTACGCCGCAGGAGAGCACCCTGTGTAAGGTGATGGAAACGGGCGAACCCATCCGGGACTGGCTGCAGGAATACGTTAATTATCAGGGAAAGCAGATCAAAACGGTGAATACGACCATTCCAATTATCGACAAGGGAACCATGCTGGGAGCGCTGGAAGTTTCCCGCGATATTTCGCTGGTGGTCAGCCTGACGGAAAAGGTTTCTTTTTTACAGCGGTTCGCCGGCAAAGGCGGCAAACCCCCCATTTCCTTTGCCAATATTGTTGGCGACAGCCCGAAAATCCGGGCGATTGTCGACCGGTTAAAAAAAGTGGCCCATACCACTTCGACGGTTCTCATTTACGGCGAGACCGGGACGGGCAAGGAACTGTTCGCTCAGAGCCTGCACAATGAAGGCAGGCGCCGCAACCAGCCGTTTATCGCGCAAAACTGCGCCGCTTTGCCGGAAAGTCTGCTGGAAGGAATGCTCTTCGGGTCGACGAAGGGAAGTTTCACCGGCGCGGTGGATAAAGCAGGTCTGTTTGAGCAGGCTCAGGGCGGTACGGTTTTTCTGGATGAAATCAACAGTATGAGCCTGTCCCTGCAGGCTAAAATATTGCGAGTGCTGCAGGAGGGGGCCGTACGCCGCTTGGGCGGCGGCGAGGATATTCCCGTCGATGTGCGATTTATTGCCGCAACCAATGAAAAACCGGCCGAGCTTTTAGCCGCCGGTAAGCTGCGGGAGGATTTATTTTACCGGTTGAGTGTGATTTGCGTGGAGATTCCTCCGCTGCGGGAGCGGCGGGAAGATATTTACGGCCTGGCCGGTTATTTTATCAACAAATATAACAGCCGGTTTCAGAAAAGGGTAACCGGCCTGGCGCCGGAGGTCATGGCGATTTTTCTGCGCTATGGCTGGCCCGGTAATGTGCGGGAATTGGAACACGTGGTGGAAGCGCTGCTTAATTTTACCGACAGCGGCCTGATTACCGCCGAACACTTAAAATATCTCAGCTTCGGCGCGTTCCAGAACTTTATTGAGCGGCAAAACCTGACCGGAACAGGCGGCGGGGAAGCAGGCAATTATTTTAAGGCCTCTTTTGGCCGGCAGGAAGAAAAGCTGATTATTGAAGCAATGCAAAGCAGCCACGGCAATATTACCAGAGCCGCGGAACTGCTGGGAATGAAGCGGCAGGCGCTGCAGTACCGTCTGAAAAAGTACGGTATTTTAAATAAACCGGCGGAGCGCTAATCCGGTATTGTTTGCCGGGAATGGGAGAAACGCGGTAAGGCCTGCCCGGGAAGAGGAGAGGATCGTATGACTTTGTCGGATACCATTATCGAACAAACCGAGCGCATGGGAGCGCACAATTACCGGCCGCTGCCGATTGTGATTACCAGGGCTGAAGGCGTGTGGGTGGAAGACCCCGAGGGAAACCGGTATATGGATATGCTCAGTTCTTACTCGGCTCTCAATCAGGGGCACCGGCACCCGAAAATTATCCGGGCGTTGAAAGAACAGGCTGATAAGGTGACCTTAACGTCACGGGCTTTTCATAATGACCAGTTGTATCGTCTGTATGAGAAGCTGGCGGAGCTTACCGGCAAGAGCATGTTTTTACCGATGAACACCGGGGCGGAAGCGGTGGAAACGGCGATAAAAGCGGTGCGCCGCTGGGCCTGCCGGCAGAAGAAGGTGCCGGCCAACCAGGCGGAAATCATTGTCTGTAGGGGGAATTTCCATGGCCGAACGGTGACTATTACTTCCTTTTCTTCCGAAGAGGAATATAAGGCCGGTTTTGGCCCCTATACTCCCGGATTTACCCTGATACCGTACGGCGATATTGGCACCCTGGAGCGGGCGATTACCCCCAATACGGCCGGCTTCCTGGTAGAACCCATCCAGGGCGAGGCCGGCATTATCATTCCGTATGAGGGTTTTTTGCGGGATGCCTATGCCGTGTGCCGGCAAAACAGGGTGTTGTTCATGGCCGATGAAATTCAGACCGGTTTTGGCCGGACGGGGAAATTGTTTGCCTGTGACTGGGAAAATGTTACGCCCGATGTGCTGATTCTGGGGAAAGCCCTGGGCGGCGGCGTTCTGCCTATCTCCATGGTGGCGGCGGACCGGGAAATTCTGGGGGTCTTTGAACCGGGTTCCCATGGTTCAACTTTTGGCGGCAATCCACTGGCCTGCGCCGTGGCCGTTGCAGCGCTCGAGGTATTGGAAGAAGAGGGGTTGACGGCGAATTCGTTAAAGATGGGACGTTATTTTCTCGACCGGCTGCAGCAACTGCATAGCCCGGTGATTCGCCAGGTGCGGGGCCGGGGGTTATTGATCGGCATGGAACTGAATGAGGCGGCCCGGCCATACTGTGAACGGTTAAAAGGGAAGGGCCTTCTGTGTAAAGAGACTCATAAGAATATTATCCGCTTTGCGCCGCCCCTGATTATCCGGCGGGAAGAGCTGGACTGGGCCTTGACGCGGGTGTCGGAGTGCTTCTCTTGACGCCCCTTTTTTTTTACCCTACAATGGGGATAGAGTAAAGGCATGGTGGTGGCGATGATCAAGACGATTTCCGATATTGCGAAGTTGGCCGGCGTTTCCAAAAGTACGGTTTCCCGGCATTTAAACGGCGGGTATGTCAGCAGCGAAGCGAAAGAAAAAATAGAAACGGTAATCGCCAGGACCGGCTATGAGCCCAATGCCTTTGCCCAGAATTTGAAAGCCAAACAATCGAATTTTATCGGCGTAATTGTGCCCCGGCTGGATTCGTACGCGGCAGCCAGAACGCTGATCGGCATCGATGAAAAATTGAAACAGCATAATTATCAAATGCTGATCGCCAATACCGGTCTGAGCCGGGAACGGGAGATTGAGAGTCTTTACAGTCTGGCTAAACAGAAAGTGGCGGGGATTATTCTGCTGGCCACGGAGGTCTCAGCCAGGCATCAAACGGCTATAGACAGTATAAAAGTTCCGGTTGTCCTGATGGGACAGGAGCATTCGAAATATTACTGCGTCACCTATGACGATTTTAATGCGGCTTATGAACTGGCCCGGTATGTAATTGCCAGAGGGCATAGAAAAATTGCCTATTTAGGCGTGACCGAAACGGATATTGCCGTAGGCGTCAGGCGGAAAGCCGGGTTCAGGAAAGCGGCCGGTGAGGCGGAAGGACTGGATATATCGTATCATACGACCAGTTTTGCGATTGAAGACGCCATTGACGCGGCCGCTCGGATTATCCGGGAAACGAGGCCGTCGCTCCTGTTTTGCGCTACCGACAATATTGCCCTGGGGGCGATGAAGAGTGTGTTTTCCCAGGGGCTGAAAATTCCTGCCGACATTTCCGTCGTTGGTTTTGGCGACTATAATGTTTCGGCGGTGGTTCATCCGGGACTGACTACGGCCAGGTTCGATTATTATCAGGCCGGGTTTACGGCCGCCGGCAATCTGGTCAGGCTGCTCCAGGGAGAAACGGTTCAACGGTTAATTGTTTGCGATTATCAAATCATCGAACGGGAAAGCGTTGACAAATTGAATTTTTGAAAGCTATAATAAAGATGTGGAACCGTTCCCATAAAGTTGAATTTTGCCAATTGCGATAATATTATTTATTTTTTTATCCAGTGTGGAACCGTTCCCATAAATGAGAGGGGGAGGATTTAGCGTGGATTACAAAAAGGTTGCCCAGGAGATCCTGGAGGCGGTCGGGGGCAGGGAGAATCTGTCGGCGGCGGCCCATTGCGCCACCCGGCTGCGGCTTGTTTTACAGGATGAATCGAAAGTGGACCAGGCCGCTTTAGACAGGATGGAGGCGGTGAAAGGAACTTTTTCCACAGGCGGGCAATATCAGGTGATTTTGGGAACCGGAACGGTGAATTTGGTGTATGAGGCGCTGGCAGCCCTGGCGGGAATCCGGGAAATGTCTACCCAGGAGGTAAAAGCGGCGGGCGCGAAAAAATTAAATGTGCTGCAGCAGTTTGTCAAAATGCTTTCCGATATTTTTGTGCCAATCATTCCCGCGATTGTTGCCGGCGGTTTATTGATGGGACTGAATAACGTATTAACCGCCAAAGATCTTCTTGTTGCCGGAAAATCGCTGGTAGAGGCCTATCCGCAGACGAAGGATTTGGCGGACATGATTAATACCTTTGCCAACGCTGCGTTTGTGTTTCTGCCGG
Source organism: Allolucifera butyrica (assembly GCF_900476375.1). Lineage (GTDB taxonomy): Bacteria > Bacillota > Negativicutes > Sporomusales > UPPP01 > Lucifera > Lucifera butyrica. The sequence goes on from NZ_UPPP01000134.1 coordinate 53,770, forward strand.
TGCTGATCGGTTTTTCCGCGGCGAAGCGGTTTGGCGGCAATCCGTTCCTGGGGGCGGCCCTGGGCATGCTGATGGTCCACCCTGCTTTGCTGAATGGCTACAGTTACGGCAAGGTGGCCGCTCCGGTATGGAATATTTTCGGTCTTACCATTGAAAAGGTGGGCTATCAGGGATCGGTGCTGCCGGTTTTGGCAGCGAGCTTCTTATTGGCCAAAATCGAGCAGTTTTTGCGCCGGGTCGTGCCTGCGGCGTTGGATATCCTACTGACTCCCCTTTTATCCATTTTTATTACGGGGTTACTGACCTTTACGCTTGTCGGCCCGGTTACCCGGCTGGCGGGCAATCTGCTGACCGACGGCCTCGTCTGGCTGTACGGCTCGGCGGGATTTATCGGCGGCGGCCTGTTCGGACTGGTTTATGCGCCCATTGTTATTACCGGCATGCATAACAGTTTTATTGCCGTGGAAACGCAGCTGCTGGCAAATATGGCGAAAACGGGCGGGACGTTCATTTTTCCGATTGCGGCCATGTCCAATGTGGCCCAGGGGGCGGCTACGCTGGCCGTGTTCTTTGTTACCCGCAACCGGAAGCTGAAAGGGGTTGCCTCGGCCGCCGGCATTTCCGCCTTGTTGGGGATTACTGAACCGGCTATGTTCGGGGTTAATTTGAAGCTAAAATATCCGTTTATGGCCGCCATAACCGGTTCGGCGATCGCTTCCGCCTATATCAGCCTGTATAAAACGCTGGCGGTGGCGTTGGGCGCGGCCGGGCTGCCGGGGATTATCTCCATCCGGCCGGACGGCATTTTCCATTACGTAATTGGCATGGCGATTTCTTTCACCGTGGCTTTTAGCCTGACCCTCCTGCTGGCCAGAAAATATGAAACGACCGGCAAGGAAACGGAAGAAACCGGCCAGGGAGTGACGCTGTAAGGCGAAGTGAAAAATTACCGGATTTGAGCAATACCCCCTGGCTCCGTGTGGAACCAGGGGGTAAACAAGTCTAAGACAAGGAACAGGGAGGGCAGAAATTTGGAAAAACTAAGAGACTCTAAATTCCGGACCATTTTAACCGCCAGGGCCGGTGAACTGGAAGCTTTAAAGGAGCTCGCTCAAAAGGACCCATGGAAACCGGTTTGCCATATTCATCCCGAGTGCGGCTTGCTGAACGACCCAAATGGGCTTGCCTATTTTAACGGGGAATATCATGTTTTTTATCAATGGTATCCCTTCGGAGTAATCCATGGCATGAAACACTGGGCTCATGTTAAATCCGGGGACCTGGTTCACTGGAAAAGAATGCCTGTGGCCATCATTCCCACGGAGGACTATGAATCGCACGGGGCTTATTCGGGCAGTGCCCTGGAGAAGGACGGGGAGTTATTGCTTTTTTATACCGGTAACATCCGCTATGCGGATGAAGCGAGAAGCGCCAATCTGTGTATGGCGAGAATGGATAAAAATTATGGCATAACCAAGGCTGTGGCGAATCCGTTGATTGAAGGCGTGCCGGCAGGCTACACCGGCCATGTGCGTGATCCGAAAATTTGGCAGGACGAGGATGGAAAATACTGTATTTTTCTGGGAGCGCAAAGGAAAAACCGCACCGGAACACTGCTTGTTTATGAATCCCAGGATGCGCTGCAATGGAAATTACGGGGCGAATTAAAGACGCCCATGATAAACTTCGGCTATATGTGGGAATGTCCGGATTACTTCCGGCTTGACGGCCGGGATATCCTGCTGTTTTGTCCCCAGGGTCTGGCACCGGCCGGCCATGATTACCAGAATCTCTACAATGTAATTTATGCCGTCGGCAAACTGGATTTGGCGAATCTGACCTTTGAGACGGAATGCGTCCGGGAATTGGATAAAGGCTTCGATTTTTATGCGCCCCAGACATTTCAGGACCCTGCCGGACGGAGATTGCTTCTGGGCTGGGCAGGTATGAGCGAAACGGAATATCCCTCCGATAAAAATCAGTGGGCCCATTGTCTGACCTTACCGCGGCAGTTACGGCTGCAGGACGGGGTATTAAGGCAAATGCCGGCCAGGGAGTGCCAGGTACTGCGGACGGACTGCTTTTCCCTGCGGGGCTGTTTGACGGGTAACTCCGTAAGTATTGCCAATGACGGCAATCTTTATGAATTGGATATCGATTTTACGGATATTCAAAGCCGCGATATTATGATAGAATTATTTAAATCGGAGGAAGAAAGGCTGCTGCTTCGTTTTGACCAGGTAAACGGGGTTGTGTCTCTTGACCGGCGGAGCTTTCTCAACAATTTTACCGCCCCGGTCGGCCCGGTAAGGACTGCGCTGTTTATGCCGGCGGAAAGGCTGGCTGTTAAAATAGTCGTTGATCAAAGTATCGCCGAAGTGTTTATTAATGACGGGACCGTTGTTTTTACGGCCAGGGTGTTTCCGCAGGTCCGTTCAACGGGCATCGAAATCAGGGCGGACGGAAATCTTGTTTTTGATCTTGCTAAATATAAATTAAAGCGAGGAATTCTATAGGGAAAAGGGTGAATGAAATGTGAAGCTGATTGTTTCCGATCTGGATGGTACTTTGCTGAATTCCCGGCGGGAGGTCAGCAAGGTGAATGCGGCGGCCCTGCTGGCGGCGCAGCGCCGGGGAATCGAAATTGCCGTAGCCACCGGAAGGATTTATGGCAATGCCCTGGCGGTCTGCCGGCGGGCCGGATTGACACCGCATATTATTTCCAACAACGGCGCCTTTGTTTACACCAAAGACGGCCGGTTAATCCAGGCAGCCGGTCTGGATAAGAAAAAAGCCCTGCAGGCGGTTGAATGGCTGCAGGGGAACGGCTATTTTTATGATGTTTGTACCGACCGGCATATGTTTATCCCGCCCAACGCCCGGGAAGTGCTGCTGCAGGATTTTGAAAGCGCGGCGGCGGCCGGAACGATTGAGCGGGAATTAACGGCCGAAACGGCCCGGCAGGAAATCAATAGATTGTTGTCGGCGGACGGTGTGGTTTTCGCCGAGCCTTTTGAAGCGATTTGGCGCCAACAGGATTTGATTTTTGGCAATGTAAGCGCGATTACGTTCAACCGGGAAAAATTACAGCGGGGACGGGACTTTTTTGGCAAGTATGAAGGGATGGCCATGACGATTGCCGGCCGTGAAATTTTTGAAATGATTGCTCCGGCTGTTTCCAAAGGCAACGCGCTCGAGAAGCTGGCCGCTTATCTGGGTATCGGGCTGAGCGAGGTTATGGCTTTCGGTGACAATTATAACGATATTTCCATGTTGAGCCGGGTGGGGATCAGTGTGGCCATTGGCAATGCCGAGGAAGCCGTGAAGAAAATTTGCCGCTATATAGCGCCTGCCAATGATGCGGACGGCGTGGCACACATGATCGATACCCTGTTGGCCGGTGTTAAAATGCCATCATGAAGATCCGGACGCCGACAAGAGCGAGGCCGATGGCCAGACTGCGGATGATTGCCGTTCCCTTCACTTTCTGGGACAATTTGGCGCCCAACTGGGCACCGAACAAGACGCCGATTGACAAGGCGATGGTTTGGAAGGCGCTGGTGGCCAGCACGCCGGTCGCCAGATGAACGGCGGTTCCGGATAAGGCCATAATTGCCAAAATAAAGTGGGAAGTAGCCGTGGCGATGTGAACGGGATAGTTTAACAGATGAACCAGGGCCGGTACATGGATAATTCCACCGCCGATGCCGAGCAGGCTGGACAAATAGCCGACAAATACGCTGAGGACCACACCGATTACGGGGTTAAAGGAAAAAATGTATTCCATGCCTTCCGCGTCCACAAGCGTCCGGGTAACGAAATTTTTTTTGACTTCGCCGGTTCCGTTCTTTTTCTTGCTGGGGTTTAGCAGCAGAAAAGCGGCGGCCGCTATCAGTAAGACGCCGAATATGCCGTTGAAAAGTTGCCTTGGTATATACGAGGTAGTTATGGCGCCGAGAATGGACCCGGGAATGGTAGCCGCTGCAAAGAGCATACCGGATTTGTAATCAATCCGTTTCATTTTGGAGTAGGCGTAGGAACCGGAAAAAGCATTGAAGAAGACTACGGCCAGGGACATGCTGGTTATTGCATCCGGGCTTTTATGGGGATAAACCAATAAAAGAATAGGGACTAATATAAATCCGCCCCCCGCGCCGATTAGGGTTCCGAAAACCCCGACCACATACCCGAGGGGTAAGAGCCATAAAAATTCAGTCATTTTAAGATCATCTCCTGCAGATTGTTCTAAAATTTTTTTGCCGGACTTTTAACCATTTAGGAATAAAGTGCTTTGTAATTTATGCCAGCATATTTTTTATTATAACAGACAATGTAGAAAAAACAAAGATGATTGTTGAATTTTAATATTGGCCTTTAAGAAAAATGTAGAAAGGTCGAGGGACTTTTATTATTTATGAGAAAAAGTTTTAGTATTTTTTGTCTAGGGGATATCTTGAGTGGTATAATTGGTAGCAGAAGTTAAAAGTAAGGATGATAGCATGTTCCAAGAATTGAAACGCCCCGTTACTACGGCGGTGCGAAATTGCCGAACCCTGTATGCGTATATCCGGGAACACGAACCGGTTTCGAAGGCGAAGCTGCGGGAAATTACAGATTTTAAGCTTTCCACGCTGACCCGGGCAATGGACCGGCTGATCGCGGCAGAATTGATTTATGCGGCCGATATTGGCGAGTCCAGCGGGGGAAGAAAGCCCCTGCTGTTCCGGATTAATCCCGCCGCCGGCTATATTGTCGGCGTCGATATCTCGCGGACTTACACCCGGGTTGCGCTGATGGACTTGAAGCTGACGATTTTAAAGTCCGGTACGTTCGGCATGTTTACTGAAAATACACCGGAGGAAACGCTAAATAAGATCGGCAGGATGATTGATGAATTTACCATCGGAATTGACCGGAAAAGGCTGCTCGGCGTCGGGGTGGGCGCGGTCGGTCCGGTGGACCGGGAACGGGGGATCATTCTGAACCCGGTCAATTTTCCCGCCGCAGGCTGGGAAAACGTATCCATTAAGAAAATCCTGGAGGAAAAAACGGGACTGGTCACGCTGGTAGAAAACGGCGCCAATGCGGCGGTGCTGGGAGAATACCGCCAGGGTTGCGGCCGGGGTCTGGACAACATGGCCTATATTATTGCCGGCGTGGGTGTGCGGCTGGGGGTCATCGCCAACAATAAACTGGTTAATGCCAATGAAGGTTCTTTCGGCCATACGGTCATTGACCGGGAAGGCCGAAAGTGTTCCTGTGGCGGCCAGGGTTGTGTCGAGGCGTATATATCCCTGAAGTCGGTATTAACCTGTTTCATTGATGCAATAAAACAGGGCCGCTACTCGCCGCTGGTTGAAAGAGTGGATTATGACCTCACCGCCATCACCCTGGATGCAGTTTGTACAGCGGCGGAGGAGGGGGATCCGCTGGCACTTGAAGTGCTCGCCGAAGCCGCCGGCCATTTCGCCGTCGCCGTTGCGAATCTGGCCAATATATTGAATCCCCGCCTGATTATCCTGGGAGGTCTTTTAGTGAAAAAAAGCCGGGCTTTTTATGAAACCACGGTGAAATTAGCCCGCGAAAGATTCTGCCGGATCAACGGGATTCAGCTTGAATTCAGCCGGGGAACCCTGGGAGACGACGTCATTGTAACCGGCGCGGGCAGTATCGTTTTGGATTCGTACCTGCATTGAGCAAGTAGAACTAGTGTATATAAGTCCATTGATAAATATTACGAAAACCCGCTGCCGGCAGCGGGTTTTTTAAATGTAAAGTATAAGTTTTAGCCGAAAGACTGCGTTAGCGGTCTTTCTCACTGTCAAGGGCCAGAACTTTTCTGGCTGTCAGGTCGTCGGTGATCAGGGTGTTGACGTGTTTTCCCCGCAGAGCGCCTAAAATGGCGCCGGCTTTGGCATCACCGGAAGCAACGCCGACGACTTGCCTGATTTTGCGCAAGGAATCCAGCGTGATGCCGATAAGACATTTATGGATGTCCGTAGCCAATACGCGGCCGTGAATGTCGTAATGCTGCGCACAGATGTGTCCGGCTGATCCCAGGCGGCGGAGTTCTTCCGCCGCCTGGGAAGTCAGATAGCTAATTGTGCTGGCTGCTTCCAGGCTGCCGATGCCGGTTAAGGCAATGTCGGCCTGCTGGGCCAGACGCAAGGTCTCTTGAATATGCTGGTCCTGCAGGAGGGCCCGGCGAGCCTGGACATTTTCCACCAATAAGGGGGCGTGAATATAATAGCATTCGCCGTTATACATATTGGCCAATTGACGGACTAAATCGGGACCGTCGGTCAACCGGTTGGGGGAGTTGGCGGCGCCGAATAACTGGATGACCCGAATCGGCGTTTTTTCTGCAGGGCGCATCATTTGAACCGTATGGTACATCGTGCGTCCCCAGGAAATGCCCAGGGTGCTATTTTCTTTCAGCGATCCCTGGATGTACCGGGCGGCCAGCAGGCAGACCCCTTTCAGGACATCGTCGTCTTTGCGGTTGCGGCTGTCCATGATACGAACATCGTTTAACCCGAATCGCTGCAGGAAGTCTTGTTCCAATTGGGGGGAACGGTCCCAGGGATAATGAATGATGATTTCGACAAGGCCTTTGTCCCGGGCTTCCTGTAATAGTCGTGATACGGTAGAGCGCGAGGTGTGAACCGATTTGGCAATTTCATTTTGCGTCAGGTTATTTTCGTAATACAGACGGGCGACTTCACAGAGTATTTCCAGTTCTTCCGACATGATCTATCCTCCTCAACCTGTCTATTTCAATGGGGATATTGCACAAATGTGCAATATTCAGACAAATGACAATTTTTTATTGACGCCAATTTACGAAGTTTGTTATGATGGACTTGAACAGATGATTACTTTATGAGCAAATGTGCATAACTCAATTTAAGCATACCGGCCGTACTTTGTCAATCTGGCTTTTGACGACGCGGTATGCTGCCGTACTTCATGCGGGTTGAGAGAAAGGTGGATAACATGAGTAAAATTGATCAAATTACCCGTGAGTCCTGGATATTGAATACGTTTCCCGAATGGGGAACGTGGCTGAATGAAGAAATTGAAGCGGAGGTTGTGGCGCCGGGAACGTTCGCCATGTGGTGGCTGGGCTGCACGGGAATCTGGGTAAAATCGGAAGGGAATGCCAACCTTTGCATTGATTTCTGGTGCGGCAGCGGCAAACGAACCAAGAAAAAAGCTCTGATGGACACTCATCACCAGATGGCGCGAATGAGCGGCGGCAGGAAACTGCAGCCCAATCTTCGGGTAGCACCCTTTGTCCTGGACCCGTTTGCGATAAAACAAATTGATGCCGTGTTGGCGACCCACGACCACAACGATCACATCGACGTCAATGTGGCAGCGGCGGTGATGAAAAATTGCGACGCAACGGTGCCTTTTATCGGCCCCAAAGCCTGCGTCGAGCTTTGGATGAGCTGGGGCGTGCCGGCGGAGCGCTGCCGGATTGTCAAACCGGGCGACGTGGTCCGGATTAAAGATACGGAACTTACGGTGCTGGAGTCCTTTGACCGGACGGCTTTAATTACGGCTCCGGCGGGAGTCGTCCTGACCGGCAGGCTGCCCGGCAATATGGATGAGCGGGCGGTAAACTATCTGATAACAACACCGGGCGGCAGCGTCTACCATAGCGGCGATTCCCATTATTCCAATTATTATGCCAAACATGGCAATGAGTATCAAATTGATGTGGCTCTGGGTTCATTCGGTGAAAATCCCCGCGGGATTAGCGACAAGATGACTGCCTCGGACATACTGAGAATGGCGGAAGCCTTGAAGACCAAGGTAGTGATTCCGTTTCACCATGATATCTGGTCTAATTTCCAGGCCGATCCGGCGGAAATCAATGTATTATATGAAATGAAAAAAGACAGGCTGCAGTATAACTTCAAGCCGTTTATCTGGCAGGTGGGCGGTAAATTTGTTTATCCGGCGGATAAGGACAAACGGGAATATCACTATCCGCGCGGCTTTGATGATTGTTTTGCAGCAGATATTGATTTGCCTTATAAATCCTTTTTGTAAAACATACGGTGCACTTTGCGAGGGGGGAGGTTTTAACCGTGTTTAAGGAGTTAATGGCCAAAGAGCGGGTTACTTTTGCCGACGGGTTCGACAGCTGGGAAGATGCCGTGCGGGCGGCGGCCCGACCTTTGCTGCGGGACGGAGCGATCGAGGAAACTTACATTGATTCCATGATTGCCTGTATCAATCAGTACGGGCCGTATATTGTTATCGCTCCGGACATTGCAATGCCGCACGCTCAGGGCGGCAGCGGGGTCCGCGAAAATGCGGTCAGTTTTATGAAAGTGAGCCGTCCGGTTCATTTCAGCGACAGCAGGGAACATGACGCCCGGCTATTATTTGTACTGGCTTCCGTGGACAATACTTCCCATCTGGGAATGCTGCAGACTCTGGTGGAAGCCATTTCGGATGAGAAGTTTTTATCTGATTTGCTGCAAGTAGAAGGAATGGAAGAATTGCGCCGTTTAATCGCCTGAATTGGAAAGGAGGGAAGTGGAGAACCTTAAAATTGTCCGTAATGTCTGGTATTAAAGAGAGGAGGAATTCTAAATGGATTATTGGGCCGCATTTGATGCATTTTCCAAAGCCTTTGGCAACAATATCATGGTTAAACCGGAGTTTGTTATCGGCTTATTGGTATTTATCGGTTATATGCTGCTGGGTAAACCGGTTTATGAAGCCTTCGGCGGTTTTATCAAAGCCGCGGTCGGCATGATGATCTGGAGTGTCGGCGCCGGCGGTCTGGTGGTGACGTTTCGGCCTATTTTATCCGGACTGAATGATCGCTTTCATTTGAACGCTGCGGTTATTGACCCGTATTTCGGCCTGAATGCCGCCGGGGAAGCCATCAAGGCCATCGGGATGTCGCTTTCCTGGACCATGATCTCGTTAATGATCGGTTTTGGCTGGAATATATTGCTGGTGCTGCTGCGCCGGTATTCCAAGGTCCGTACTTTGTTTGTCACTGGTCATATTATGATTCAGCAGGCCACTACCGCGACCTGGCTGGTGTTTTTTGCCATTCCGGAGTTGCGCAATATTTACGGTGCCATTGCGGTGGGCATACTGGCCGGCACCTACTGGGCCGTATTTTCGAATCTGACTGTGGAGCCCACGGAAGAGCTCACGGAAGGCGGCGGATTTGCCGTCGGCCATCAGCAGATGTTGTGGGTCTGGCTGAGCAGTAAAATTGCACCGAAAATCGGCAATCCCGAAAAGTCGGTGGAGAACATCAATCTGCCCCGCTGGTTGTCCATGTTTAACGACAATGTAATCGCAACGGGGACGTTAATGCTGCTATTCTTCGGTATTATTATGACTGTTTTGGGCGAACCGTACCTCCGGCATATTGATAAGGCAAATTTTCCGCCAACCATAGCTTTTTTCACCTATATACTTTCCAAATCGCTGTCCTTTGCAGTGTATCTGTTTATTTTAATCAGCGGAGTGCGGATGTTTGTGGCGGAATTGACGGAATCGTTCCGCGGCATTTCCGATAAGGTGCTGCCGGGGGCATTGCCGGCGGTGGACTGCGCGGCGACGTATGGATTTGCTTCCCCCAATACAATTACGTTTGGCTTTTTATTCGGTGCTGTCGGCCAGTTTCTGGCGATTGCCGGCTTGGTTCTCTTTAAGTCACCGATTATGATTATCACCGGGTTTGTGCCGGTCTTCTTTGACAATGCCACGGTAGCCGTGTTTGCCAATAAGTTCGGCGGTGTCCGGGCTGCGGGAATCCTGACTTTCTGTACCGGGATTATCCAGGTATTGGGCGGCGCTTTTGCAGCCTGGTACTTCCAGCTGTATAATTACGGCGGCTGGCACGGCAACATTGACTGGGATACATTATGGCCGGCCATTGGCGTGTTAATGAAGAACCTGGCTATTCCCGGCATCGTAATCGCGGTGGTGCTTATGCTGCTGATTCCGCAAATCCAATACAATAGAAGTAATAGAGAAAAATATTTTAAAGTAGGTGGCTTTGATGCTTAAGGTAATTGCAGCTTGCGGCAATGGGATGGGATCCAGCCAGATTATTAAAATGAAAATCGATAAAGTGTTTAAAAAATTAAACATTGCCGCCGAAATTCATCATTCCAGCGTCGGGGAAGCGAAGGCCATGGCTGCAAATTACGATGTCGTCTTTTGCTCCGCCGCGCTGACGGGAAATTTTAACATTAAAAATACCCGGACTAAGGTGATTGGCCTGGTCAATCTGCTGTCGGAAGCGGAGATTGAGACCAAAATTAAAGAATACCTCTTGAATCAGGGGAAAGCGGAATAAAGAACCGTCTGAGCCTCTGGCCGGGAAAAGGGTGCGGCGGCCGAAAGAGGACGCCGTGCCTTTCACTTTTTTGGAATTGGTTTTTTCTTGAGGGATCGGAAAGTATAACTTTTCGGGTTGTTTCTAAATATAACATATTCTTTTTAAGAATACCGAAAAGTAAAATACTTTCCTTCCACTTAAAGACCGTTTGGTCTTTCTTGTAAGGGAAATAGAAGGAGGAAATAGTATGATGCCTAAATTACAGATTGCTCTTGATAATTTATCGTTTCCGGAAGCAGTAAAAGCGTTACGGGACGTTGCCGCCGAAATCGACGTCATTGAAGTCGGTACAATTTTATTGTGTGCCGAAGGCAAACGGGCCGTTGAGTATTTGAAAACCATGTATCCGGATAAGATTGTTCTGGCCGATGCCAAAATTGCCGATGCCGGCAAGATTATTACGCCAATGATGTTTGACGCCGGCGCCGATTGGGCCACCGTCATCTGCTGCGCCGAGATTCCTACCATTGCCGGTGCATTAGCGGTAGCGAAGGAGCGGGGTAAGGATATTCAGGTTGAACTGACCGGCCATTGGACTTTTGAGCAGGCGGCGGAATGGAAGAAGGCCGGCGTCGGACAGGTGGTTTATCACCGCTCCCGGGATGCCCAGGCCGCCGGGGTCAATTGGGGCCCTGCCGATCTCGAAAAGGTGGGCCGGCTATGCGAAATGGGCTTTCAGGTTACCGTGACCGGTGGCGTGACGGTGGAGGATGTCCGGTTTTTCAAGGAGCTGCCCATTTATGTTTTTATTGCCGGACGCTCGATTCGCGATGCGGCCGATCCGCGGCAGGCGGCGCGGCAATTTAAGGAAGAGTTCGCGAAATATTGGTGAGCAGTATGGAAAATTTACTGGGGCTCTATGAAAAGGCTCTGCCCAGGGGCATGGACTGGCCGGCTAAATTGAAAATGGCCCGGCAACTGGGCTTTGATTTTCTGGAATTGTCGGTGGACGAAAGCGATGACCGTTTGTTTCGCCTGTACTGGACCAAGGAGGAAAAGCGGCGCCTGCTTCAATATATTGATGCGGCCGGAACTCCGATTATGACGATGTGCTTCAGCGGCCACCGCCGGTACCCGCTGGGGAGCCGGAGCAGTGAAATCCGGCGGCAGGCGCTGGAATTAATGGAAAAAGCCATGGAGTTTGCCAAAGATGTGGGAATCCGGGTCATACAGCTGGCAGGATATGACGTTTATTATGAAGAACAAGGAGAAGATACCAAGGCGAATTTTTTGGCGGGGTTGAAACGGTCGGTAGACTTGGCGGAAAAACATCAGGTCATGTTGGCGATCGAAATTATGGATACCCCGTTTATGAATTCCATACAAAAATACATGGTTTATGACCGGCAGATACAAATGCCTTGGCTGACTGTGTATCCGGATCTGGGAAACTTAAGCGCCTGGGGCAATGACCTGGAGCAGGAACTGGAACTGGGGTATCCCCGGATTGTAGCCGTCCATGTGAAAGAAACCAAAACGGTGACCGACAGCTTTGCCGGCCAATTCCGGGATGTCCCGTTCGGTGAAGGCGATGTGGATTTTGTAAAAGCGTTTAAAAAACTCAAGGCGCTGCGGTATAAGGGTCCGTTTGTCATTGAAATGTGGGGTGACAAGATGAAGGACCCGATGGCTGAAATTACCAGATCCCGACAGTTTGTGCTGGATAAACTGAGGGAAGGCGGATTTTGATGGCGATTCAATGGTGTGTCTGCGACGTGGACGGTACTTTGCTGGATTCCAACAGCCGGTTAAGCGAGGAAACGGTCCGCGCCGTGCAGGAAATGCGGCAAGCCGGGATTGAATTGATCCTGGCCACCGGCCGGAGCGATCTTTTTATTAAGGAACTTGTCTTCCGGCTGGGCATTGCCGGGCCCGTCATCTGCTGTAATGGCGGGATGATTCGGGATGTCGGGACGGGGCAGGTTTTGTTCAGCCGGACCATCGGCCGGGAGACGGCCCGGGCCGTGGCGGAATATTGCTTTACCCACCGGCTTGATATGCTGGCCTATTCCTATGATTTTATTTATTACAGCCGCGGCAGTGACCGGGTGAATCTCTTTCACGACTTCAACGCCCGGATGCCGGAAGAGTTCCGGGTTCCTTTGCGGGAAGCAGCCCGGCCGGAGGACCTGCCGCTGGATTCGGTGCTGAAATTTTTTCTCTGGAATGCAGACGCCGTCCTGAAGGAGAACATGGAAGCATGGCATAACCGGGAAGGGGAACTGTACCTGGTCCAGTCCATGCAGGGCGCTCTGGATATTATGGCCCAGGGTATTTCGAAGGGAGACGCGCTGCGGTATCTGGCCGGACAGCGGGGCATGAGTCTGGACCAGATCGCCGTGTTCGGCGATAATTACAATGATGTGAGTATGTTTCAGTTAGCCGGCTGCCCGATTGCTGTCGGCAACGCCGAGGCGGTTGTAAAAGAGGCGGCTAAGTATATTACCCGCAGTAATGATGAAAACGGCGTGGCCTACGCCATTCGCCATTATATTTTATCGCCGGCGGAATGAGGAAATCATAGTGCTGCCCTGCTGTTTGGCACCAATATGCAAGCTATCGCATATTATGTAATAAACGAGCAGGGGGTGTAAAACGATCTATGGACGACAAGGATGAACGCAAAGCGGACCGGGACTGTATTCATGTGCATTTGTATCAAACTGAGGTAGAGCCGGCCGACCCGTGTTACTGCCATCAGCATGTGCTTGCCGGAGTTAGTCTGCCGGCTTACCGGAAAGACAGTTCTCATGTACACTGTTTGAAGGGACGCACGACTTTCTTTGTGGACGCGGATGGTCAACATGGTCATTGGCACTGGTATGAAGTGGTTACCGATTGTGCCGTGGATCTGAACGACGGATGGCATGTACATTATTACTGCGGTAAAACCAGTGTGAATGACGGCCATTGTCATATTTTCCAAGGTTCGGTCTGCTTGGCGCCGGATTTACTCCTGGGGAAAGATTTCGCGGGCGACGATGATGACCCCGACGATGACGATTACGTAGAACCCAAAACAAAGAAAAAACACAAGCGGGATGACCAGGACGAAGTGGAATAAAGGGAAAACCCGTCAACCGGAATACTATCCCCGGTCGGCGGGTTTCTGCTTATATCGGGATCACTTATCAACGCTTCGCCGTTGCCACTAAACCCATTTTTCGCAGTCCTCTGTCACTCGACAATAATTCTCCTGAAAAAAGATAAACTTAGGGAATTTTAAGCGAGGTATAAGGTTATTATGTGGGTATGGATTGGGAGAAAATATTGTCGCCATAAGTTCAGAGTGCGAAATGTGGGATAACCTCCGCTTATGACAAGACGGTCCTTCTGCCTGGATGAGCGCCTAAGACCGGGTCTTTCCACGCCCTGAGCCCTGCGCTATAAGCCGAAAAACCGCGTTAGCGGTTTTCTATCACTCATCAAGATAGGTGGCGGTAATTTCCCCGTAGTACAATGTGTGATGGTCGCCGGCGGGATAGCAGGATTGAGTCAGTTCCTTTTCCAGTGCGTCCGGCAGCATGGCTTGTTTGTAGATCACTTTGCATTCATAATGAAGCCCGCAGCCGGCAATTACGGGAGTGGCAATGGTTTGTCCCGGTACGGCTTTAAGACCGGCGGTGGCCAGTTTATCCATCTCCCGGCCGGATTTGGTGCCGCAAAGGGACAAAGCCTGCTTCATGTCATGTAAAGGGACGCTTACTGTAAATTCATTGCTTTTTTCAATTAACTCAAAGGTAAAGCGGGAAGGACGTACCATGACCAGAAATACCGGTTTGCGCCACATGACGCCGAGTGAGCCCCAGCCAATGGTCATGGAGTTGATTTTGCCGGCATGGGCAGTCGTCAAAAAAGCCCCCTGCGGCAGTCCCTCCATTACTTTGGCGGCGTATTCGTTATAGCTGACTTGTTTCATCGGTGAAAAACCTCCCTGAATATGTAAATTTTTTAATTTGACAAAACGATCCTTTCTTAATATTATTACTTCGTGCTTTACCGGATAAACTCCTGTTGTTAACAAGTTATATGCCAAAGTAAGGAATTTTATTATATAATAGAGAGAAATACCTTGGAGGGCAGACTGAATTGAAGGACTTCAGTATTGAGAGCAAGGAAGCATATATTCACCAATTGTTTTCGGCCATTTCCTGCCGGTATGACGCCCTGACGAGCCTTCTCAGCTTTAACCGGGACCGGTACTGGCGTCAGTTTGCCGTGGCGCAAACCGGTCTGAAAGCAGGCGGTTACGGGTTGGACGTGTGCTGCGGCACGGGAAAACTGACTTTGGAGCAAGCCGGCAAAGTCGGCGGCGGTGGCCGGGTGGTTGGACTGGATTTTTGCGCCGGCATGCTGCAGGAAGCGGTGAAAAATATTTCCCGCACACCCTATGAGCCGGTAATTCAATTGCTGGAAGGCAACGCCATGCAACTGCCTTTTGCTGTCCACACCTTTGATGCGGCGACCATCGGGTTTGCCCTGCGCAATGTGCCCGACATTGCCGCCGTCATCGGCGAAATGGCCCGGGTGGTCAAGCCGGGCGGCCGGGTAGTATCGGTGGAGCTGGCTAAACCGGAATTGCCGGTTTTTAAGCAATTATATTATTTGTATTTTGAACGGATTCTGCCGTACATAGGAAAATGGGGAACCGGCCAGGAAGGAGCGTACCGCTGGCTGCCTGAATCGTTGCGACGGTATCCGCATCAGCAGGAGGTCCGGGAACTGTTTGTGGCAGCCGGTCTCCGGGATGTGACCTATTATGAGTTGACGGGAGGGATTGTGGCCGTCCATGTGGGGACGGTGCCGGCATAGCCGGAAGCCGCATCAGCTGTGCTCCTTAAGAACACACTTGACTTTGTAATGTGGATGGCTTATAATCGTGTTAAGTTTATAGCGTATTGACACAATGAACGGAAATGCTAACTGCAAACGGTCTTTAAAAGACCTGGCGGCGGGTGCAAGCCGGTGTACCGGGCAGGCAGTTCCATCCAACCTCTCGTTCCTGGCGGGATGAGGGGAATTTTGTGTTTTATGGCTTGCCGGCGCTCTTCGACAAAAAATCCTTGTTATCTCCATTTTCCAAATGGAAAATGCGGATTACTCTGTTCTTTCTTGTATCTTTCCGGCAACGCCGGTTGATTATGAAGGGTGGAGGGTTTGTATGAAGGTTTTGGTGAGTGATCCTGTATCTCAGGCAGGGGTAGATATTCTACGGCAGGAGTTTACCGTGGATGTCAGAGCGAAATTGTCCGCCGAGGAACTTCTTCGCGTTATCCCGGATTATGACGCCCTGGTTGTACGCAGCGAGACGAAGGTGACCAAAGCTGTGATTGAAGCGGCCGTCAACCTCAAGATTATTGGACGGGCCGGTGTCGGCGTCGATAATATTGATGTGGAGGCGGCAACGCAAAAGGGGATTATTGTAGTCAACGCGCCGGAAGGGAATACCGTTGCCGCCACCGAGCATACGATGGCGATGATGCTGGCCCTGGCACGTAATGTACCGCAGGCTCATGCATCCATGAAACAGAAAGAATGGCAGCGGGGCAAATTTATCGGAGTGGAAATGCGTGGCAAGGTGTTGGGTATTTTGGGGCTGGGCCGTATCGGCACGGGTGTGGCTAAACGGGCGCTGGCTATGGAAATGGATGTGATTGCCTATGATCCGTTTATCGGAACCGGCCATGCCAAAGCATTGGGCATTGAACTGGCGGAAACGGAAGAGATTTTTAGCAAGGCCGATTTCATTACCCTGCACTTGCCGCTGACTCCTGAAACCCGTAATCTTATTAACCGGGATACGTTTGCCCGGATGAAAAAAGGGGTGCGGATCATTAACTGCGCCCGGGGCGGTATTATTAATGAAGCGGATCTGACTGAGGCCATTAAAGCCGGTATCGTGGCCGGCGCTGCGATAGATGTATTCGGCAAAGAACCGGTTGAGCCGGACAATCCGCTCCTAACGGTGGATCGTGTGGTGTTGACACCCCATCTCGGGGCTTCCACTGCAGAAGCCCAGGTGGGAGTGGCTGTCGATGTTGCCCGGGGGATTGCGGCCGCATTGCGGGGCGAGCCGGTGGCAACGGCGGTAAATATGGCACCGGTAGCGCCTCATGTGTTAGAGGTCATTAAGCCATATTTGAATTTGGCGGAAAAGATGGGCTGTCTGGGTATTCACCTGACTGACGGCCGGATCAATACGGTCGATTTGGAATATAACGGGGAAATCGCCGATGTGGATACGAAGATGCTGACGACGGCTGTTGTGAAAGGCATACTTAATCCGATTCTGCAGGAAACGGTCAATTATGTGAATGCTCCGGCCATTGCTAAAGCCCGCGGTATCAGGGTCAAAGAGGTCAAAAGCAAGGAAACCGTTCATTTTGCCAATTTGATTACAGTGCGGATCATGACGGATAAGAACGAACATGTCGTGGCGGGAACTTTATTTGGGAAGCAGGAAGGGCGCATTGTGATGATCGACGGCTACCGCGTTGATGTCGCACCGCGGGATTGGCTGCTGATCGGCCCCCATATTGACCGGCCCGGTATGATCGGCAAAGTCGGCACCATTTTGGGGGATTATAATATTAATATTGCCAGCATGCAAGTTGGACGGACGGAAGAGGCCGGCACGAATATCATGGTTATGGCCGCCGAGTCGGATATACCTACGCCCGTGATGCTTAAGATCAAAGCGGTAGACGGGATACTGGGCGCCAAACTGGTCAATTTTAACGCTGGTTGATAATAGGAGGATAATTATGGCAACGGTGAAACCTTTTCGCGGGTTCCGGCCCGTACCGGCACTGGCCGCTCAAGTGGCCTCCCTGCCGTATGATGTAATGGATTCGGCAGAAGCCCGCTTAATTACGTCTCAAAACCCGTTGAGTTTTCTTAGGGTAACCAAGGCGGAGGTTGATTTACCGCCTGATGTTGATATACATTCGGCGGTTGTCTATCAGAAGGCACGGGAAAATTGGGAATGGTTGATCCAGGAAAAAATTATGGTTCAGGACGAACAGCCTTCTTTTTATATTTACCGGCAGCAAATGGAGGACCATGTTCAGGTGGGATTGGTAGCTGCTGTTTCCGTTGACGAATATGAGCAGGGCATTATCAAGAAACATGAATTAACCCGGCCGGATAAAGAGCAGGACCGGGTCGACCATATTTTGACCACGGGCGTGCAGACCGGACCGGCCTTTTTGACGTATAAAGAAGATGCGGTTATTACCGGTTTGATGCAAGCTGCTATGGAAACAGCACCGGTTTGCGATTTTACGGCGGACGATGGCATCCGGCATACCTTGTACGCTGTTGCGGCGCCGTCGGCAACAGCGGCCCTGGCGGAGGCCTTCGAACATATTCCTGTTTTGTATATCGCCGACGGACACCACCGTTCGGCGGCAGCTCTTAAAGTGCGCGATGTTCTGCGGCGCGGCAATCCGGTTCATACCGGAGCGGAAGCGTACAATTATTTTCTGGCGGTTATTTTTCCGCATACGATGATGAAAATTATGGACTATAACCGGGTAGTGCGGGATTTAAACGGACTGACGCATGCTGCTTTTTTTGAACGGCTGGAGGCCTGTTTTACGTATGAGCGCCAGCAGGGTCCCGTTAAACCGGAGTCGGCGAAGACCTTCGGCATGTATCTGGCCTCCCGCTGGTACGAACTGGCCGTCAAGCCGGAAGTGGTTACGGGTCTGGGGCCCGTGGCCGGTCTGGATGTAAGCATCCTGCAGGATCATCTGCTGCAGCCCGTATTGGATATTGGTGACCCCCGAACGGACCAGCGCATCCATTTTGTCGGCGGGATCCGCGGCATGGGCGAACTGGAACGGCTGGTGGACAGCGGCGATTATCAGGTGGCATTTTCTTTATTTCCTACAGCCATTGAGGAACTAATGGCCATTGCCGACCTGGGCGGCATAATGCCGCCGAAATCAACCTGGTTTGAGCCCAAACTACGGGATGCCATGGTTGTGCATGTGATCCGATAAGTTTTCTTCATGTATAGCCTGATTTTTTCAAAGAATTGTAAAAGAAAACGTCCGTGTGCCGAGTGCCCGGACGTTTTTTATGTTCATGGGTCTTTCCAATTCCCGACTTCCAATTCCTAATTGCCAATCTCCAATCCCCAAGCTCATAGATCCAACCGGGATCGAATACTATATTATTATAGGAAAATAGCAAGGAGGCTGACTTATGGACCGGTTTTGCGGGACGGAAACGGACGAACTGCTGGAAAAGGCTAAGAAACTGGCCGCATTTTCCAATTCAGCCCTGGTCGCAGGAAATACAATTACTGTTTTCACCATGTTGGTTTTGCAGGAGATATTGGCGCAGCAGGCAATCAGTCCGGTGACGAATTTCGCCAATATTATCGCTCTGGCCACTGAGATTGCCGCTTTGAACGCCAGTCTTCACACGCAGGCTTGATGGCCCGATCTTTCTTGTTTTCATGAAATATTTGAAATGCGGGTATAATGTTTATGAGGCGCGACTATATCACGAGGCAAGGAGCGAGGACCAATGTCTATAAAAACCGGCATGGAAATCGTAGCGTTACATCACGACTATTTAGATAAAATTGAGGAACTGGAAAAAGCATTGGCCCAATTGAGGGAATACAATTATACGTCAAGTGTGATCGAGACTCAGCTAGGTAAACTGCGGGTAGAGATTAAAGCATTGGAAGAAACCCGGTTCCAGCCTCTGGATCCGGTGGTGATTCCTAAAACGCTGCTGGGTGCTAAACAGAAATAAAGCCGGATGCGGTTCCGGCTTTTTCTTTCTTTGTTTATTTTTCAATGCATAAATATATTACATTGATTTTGCCGGGAAGAAGTTTTATCTGCTTGCCACGGTGTATTGTTCATAACTGGTGCTCTGTAAACCCTAACTCTATAGTGTTCTTGCGAGAGATTTTCCGCCCTGCTTTGTTGTCGTCGGCTTACATATTCTCGATATGCGCGCCCTCCGTCGTGCAGGACAAAAAATCTCTCACAATTCATCCTGCAGATTTAGGGTTAACAGAGCACTAGGCGGAATAAATTGGCAGGATTCTGTCTGACCGGGTCGAACTTAATACCAAAATAAGAATCGTTTTCCCGGGGACGGCTTCATCCGGCAGGCGGGCCGGCCGTTTCCGGCGGCGAGACGGAATTGGCCGCAGCGGGTTTGGCAAACGGTTCGACCCGTACCGGAATGCCGCCTGTCACAGGCGCCAGAAAATTGAAGACAAAAATATAGGACATACCTGCCAAGCCGGAAAACAGCCCCCACAGGATTCCCAGCAACGCCCCGCCGGAAATGGTGAGGACATCTTTCTCAAACAGTCCTATTAGTATGCCAAACACACCGCCTGTAAATACGCCGGCGATAAGCAGCAGGATAAAAACCGGTAGATAAGGTAATTTCGTAATGGTATGATTGTACATACCAATCCCCCCTTCTTTATTCGGGCTACAGGATTTTATTTTAGGAGGAGATGTATATGGCTGAAAAGAATTTCGATATTGCGGTCATTGGCGGCGGTCCGGCCGGATTATCGGCTGTTCTTACCGGCGGAATCCGCAATAAGAAAATCGGTCTTTTCGAACATTTGGATTTCAGTCAAAAATTACAGAAGGCGCATTTAGTCGATAATTATCCCGGTTTGCCGCAAATTACCGGCAAGGGAATGATGCAGCAATTTTCTGCCCATGCGTTAAGCCACGGCGCTGTTCTGGTAAAAGAAAAGGTTGTAAACGTATTTCCGGCGGACGACGGGTTTACGCTGCTGACTCCGTCCGATACCTACGAAGCTAAGGCAGTTATCCTGGCGACCGGTGTGGTCAGTACCCTTTTATTTCAGGGTGAAAAGGAATTTTTGGGCCGGGGCGTCAGCTATTGCGCCACTTGCGACGGTATGTTTTATAAAGATAAGGATGTGGCGGTCATCTCGTATACTGCGGAAGGAGAACAGGAGGCAGGCTATTTGGGTGAGCTTTGCCGCCAAGTATATTATTTGCCGCAATATCAGGGAAATTTTACCCCTGAACGTTCCAATATCAAGGTAATGCAGACTAAGCCCCGGGTCATACAGGGAGATACGCAGGTGGACAGTCTGGCAACCGACGGGGAAACATTAAAGGTGAATGGTGTTTTTATCCTCCGCGAGTCCGACCCGGTGGAGAATATTTTACCCGGTTTGGAATTGGAGGGTGAGGTCATTAAGGTAAAACGGGACATGTCTACCAATATACCCGGGGTCTTTGCCGCGGGGGATTGTACAGGGCGGCCCTGGCAAATAGCCAAGTCGACCGGCGAAGGGCTGGTGGCGGTTCTCAGTGCAATTTCCTACCTGGAAGGGAAAGCCAAACCAACCGGAAAGTAAACCACAGTGTGGCATAGCCAAAGAGGGGAAAGATGAGGGCGATTAGGTGGGAAAATCCTTTTTGACTGCACCATAAAGCCAGTCCGGTCATGACCAGAATGGACAGCAACCGGTTGAGGCCGGTTGCTGTGTGCAACTTGTCCGAACAACCGAACAGGCAGGCTACGGCGGTAGTATACATAGCGGCCAGAAGGGTAAAGGCGTATAGCATGTGAATCCAGGTAGCCTGCCCGCTGGCAATATATAGCATAGGTACTTCGTACTGCAGGACCAATGGATAATGCAGCATGATGATCACCGCAATGAATCCGGCCAGCAAGCCGAGGGAGAGTCCCCCGAGAATGCCGCCTGCTTTCCGGATATGGTGGCTGCGAATTTGGGCTCCCAAAGGCACCAGAACGGTAGAACTGACAACCAGATTGTAGGATACGTAAAGCAGGGCGGCCAGCAGCCAGTGCGGAGCCGGGTGGATGAATTCCTGCACCGGAATATTCAGGAGGGAAAAGTTTAGCCCATGATAGAGCAGCGAATGGATGCCGATGATCAGTGCCGACAGAGCCAGTAACGGGGTAACCAGCATATTGGCATTTGCAATGTTTTCAATGCCACCCCAAACGGTTGCCGCTACGGCGGCGGCAACTGTCAGAATGCCTGCGGCTGCAGAAACATAAAAATAGTTTTCGACGATGACACCGGTTCCGGCCAGCATGACGGTCATAACGCCGAAAAGAAAGCCGGCCGTAAGAAAATCCAGTATCCAGCCGGTTTTTTTGCCACAGATATGTTGCAATGCTTCGGGATAACCGGTCAGTTTGAACCGGTATCCCAGTTCCAGCATACGGCTGCCCAGCCAGGCGAACAGGCCGCCTGCCAGAAGAATGCCGGCAAGGCCAATGCTGCCGTAGGCAATAAAGAATTGGAGCATTTCCTGTCCCGAGGCGAATCCGGCGCCGATAATAGTTCCGGTGTACGTCGCCGCCACCCGGACGGCGCCCAGCATACTCTGCCGCCGCACGTCACCACTCCTTTCGCTTTATTTCTTCTATCCTTTCTAAAAGTGTATGACGGTTACGAATAAAAAAGAAGTTGGCGATTTTTAACGCCAGCTTCTTTATAATTAGGGTGAACAGAGTTTATCCCCCGAGAAGGATAAACTGAGGGAATTTTATTCGCTTTGTAGCTGTAAGTTGGGAGAAATATTATCGCCATACAAGGTGCGAAACGTGAGTTTTATGAAGGAATCCGGCGATTTGCAGCGAATGTTTAAAGTATACCAAGTTGGTATACTTTTCCTTGCGGGATCGGAAAGTATAATTTTTCGAATACTTTCCTTCCGCTTAAAGATCTTTGGGTCTTTGTTGCATGGGAGGTGAACGGGGATGAAACGGGCATTGGATATAAAAGGAGACTGCGATTTGCTGGTCGCTGCCCGCGTCCAGGAGGCGGAAGAAGCCTGGCGTACTATTTTTAACAGTGTATATGATGCTATTTTTATCCACGAGCTGGATGGGTCCGTCGTCGACGTCAATGAACAGATGGTGAAGTTATACCAGGTTACGCGCACCGAAGCGAGGACCCTGAGCATTTTAAAAGATTTTTCGGCAAAGGAGAATCCGCTGGAACGCTTGCCCGCGATTTGGCAGGACGTGATCGACGGCCATCCCCGCTTGTTTGAATGGAAAGCAAGGCGACCCCATGACGGTTCGGTCTTCG
Source organism: Allolucifera butyrica (assembly GCF_900476375.1). GTDB lineage: Bacteria > Bacillota > Negativicutes > Sporomusales > UPPP01 > Lucifera > Lucifera butyrica. The sequence goes on from NZ_UPPP01000134.1 coordinate 76,254, forward strand.
ACGCGGAAGTTTTTCTGCGTAAAATTGTCTTGCGCAAGAAAGAATATATTTTGGCTAATATCCGGGATATTACGGAACGGAAGCATTTCGAAGCAGCAATCCGGCATAGGGCCTATCATGACTTTTTGACCGGCCTGCCTAACCGGCTGCAGTTTCAACAGCGTCTGTCCCAGGAATTGTTATTGGCCGAACAGAACGGAACATCCTTGGCCATTATGTTTCTTGATCTGGATGGTTTTAAAATGATTAATGACGGCTTAGGGCATGATGTAGGGGATAAACTGCTGATGGCCGTGGCATTACGCCTGAAAGAATGTGTGCGGACCGAGGATACGGTGGCCCGGATGGGCGGCGACGAGTTTACGCTGATTGCGCCGCAAGTTTCGGCCGCCGACACGGAACAACTCGTTATGCGGGTGCTGAACGGTCTGTCGGCCGACTATTCTTTGGACGGAAAGCGGCTGCGGGTAGGCGTGAGCATCGGTATCAGTATGTATCCGGTTAATGGCAGGAATGTACAGGATTTAATGAAACAGGCCGACATTGCCATGTACCGGGCCAAAGAAAAAGGGCGAACTAATTTAAAAAGCAATTATGTGTTCTACGAATGACCGGCTTGACGGTCCTGGCGTCGGCCGGCGTAAAGCGCCAGCAGATCGGGCGGGACGTCGCTCTGAAGCGGGTAGTCGGGGGCCAATTCCCGGCATTTTTCCACCGCTGCCTTTAAATCATAGAATACTTCCCACTTTGCCTTGACCAGTTCCTTGCCCGTTAACCGCAAAAGATACGCCGGATGATAGGTGGCAATCGCCGGCACCTGATAGGCGGTCGTGAACCATTGTCCCCGGTCTTTCGTAATCCGACCGTCGGGCTTATATAAATATTTCAGGGCTACGCTGCCCAGAGCGATGATGACTTTGGGGCGGACGAAAGCCATTTCCCGGTCCAGCCATTCCCGGGCGCAAAATTGTCCTTCTTCGATGGTCGGCGTCCGGTTGTTTTTCGGACGGCATTTAATAACATTGGTGGTGTAAACACGGTCACGGGTGACGCCGACGCTGGCCAGAGCCTTATCCAGCAACTGGCCGGACGGACCGACAAGGGGCACGCCGTAATCATCCTCGACGCCGCCGGGGCCTTCACCGACAATGGCCAGCGGGCTGGCCGGCGAACCGTTATAGGAAGTAGGACCTTTGGCGTCCTGTCGCAGGTGGCAGCGGGAGCAGCCTAGCAAGGCCTGTTCGAGTTCGCCGTGCGTATTCCAGGTAATTGCTTCCGTATTTTCATTTATAAGCATTATTTCACCTTACAATCCATGTATTATCTCGCTATAATTAATTATTGATTTAAAGAAGGAAATCCTGCAAAAAGGGATTGTTTAATCGGGCGATTGGATCGTAGTGTTTTTTACTAAAATATAATTCGACATTCATGGAAAATATTCATTTGTGGGCAGAAATGCACTAAATGAATATTTTTTTAGTAAAAAAGTAAAAAGAACTTGACGGGAAGCCGGGCTGGGCGTTACGCTATAAATGAATGATGAGCTCCTGGTATGATTGGGTTTTTGTCAAACTGAGACGGGTTGCGGACCCTTACTCTTATTTTACTAAAATTTATAAACCGTTTTTGCGGCGAGAGGAAAGAGGGGAGAATGTTGACGGATTTACATCAGTGTGAGAGTGTGTTTAAGAAGCTGTTTGGGCCGGAGCCGTACAGAATATTTTTCGCACCGGGAAGGATTAATTTGATCGGGGAACATACGGATTATAACGGGGGGCATGTATTTCCCTGCGCGCTTACTTTTGGCACCTATGCCCTGGCACGAAAGAATACCGGGAATATGGTCCGCCTGTATTCCTTGAATTTGCCGGAGCGGGGTGTGATTGAGTTTCCTTTGACAGACCTGGAGTATGATAAAAAGCACGATTGGGCGAACTATCCCAAGGGGATGATTCGCTGCCTGCGGCAAGACGGTTGCATTATTGATTCCGGGCTGGACGTTTTGTTTTACGGCGAGATTCCCAACGGTGCGGGTTTGTCGTCGTCGGCCTCCCTGGAATTGGTGACAGGGGTCATGCTGGCCGGCTTATTTGGGTTGGCAATTGAGCAAATCGACCTGGTAAAAGCGGGCAAGCGGGTAGAGAACGAATTCATCGGTGTAAACAGCGGCATTATGGACCAGTTTGCCATCGGTATGGGGAAAGCCGGCCATGGCATTCTGCTCGACTGTGAGACGATGGAGTACTCCTATGCGCCTCTCCGCCTGGATCGATACGACATTGTCATCATGAATACCAATAAACGGCGTGAATTGACCGATTCCAAATACAACGAGCGGCGAAGCGAATGCGAAGCGGCATTGGCTAAATTACAAACCCGGCTGCCGGTCAAGTCGCTGGGCGAACTGGAGGAAGCGTCCTTTGAGAAACATAAGAGTCTTATTGGCGACGCAGTTTTAATCAAACGGGCCCGGCATGCGGTGCTGGAAAATATTCGCACCGTAAAAGCTCTGGCGGCATTGCAGCAGGGCAATTTAATGGAATTTGGCCGGTTGATGAATCAATCCCACATTTCCCTCAGGGACGATTATGAAGTAACCGGCCGGGAACTGGATACACTGGCGGAAGCGGCCTGGCGGCAGCCGGGCGTTTTGGGCGCCCGCATGACCGGCGCCGGATTTGGCGGCTGTGCCATTGCGATTGTGGAAAAAGAACGGACCGGGAGTTTTATCGCTGCGGTGGGAAAAATCTATCAGGATGCGATTGGCTATGAAGCTTCTTTTTATATTGCCAATATTGGCGACGGCGCCAAAGAGATTACCGGGGAGGTCTTAGAATGAGTGTTTTGGTTTTGGGCGGGGCGGGTTATATCGGCTCCCATGCCGTGCATCAGCTGATTGATGCCGGACAGCAGGTCGTTGTGGTTGATAATTTGCAGACCGGTCATGAGCAGGCGATTCACCCGCAAGCCGTTTTTTACAAAGGGGATATTCGGGATAAGGCTTTTTTAAGAGGGGTATTTACCCGGGAAAATTTGACGACGGTGATTCATTTTGCCGCCAATTCACTTGTCGGCGAGTCCATGACCCAGCCGTTGCGCTATTTTGACAATAATGTGTATGGTACGCAAGTGCTACTGGAGGTAATGCAGGAATTTGGGGTTAAAAATATTGTATTTTCCTCTACGGCGGCTACGTACGGAGAGCCGGAGAGAGTGCCCATTACCGAGGATATGCCGGCGAACCCGACCAATACTTACGGTGAAACCAAATTAACCATGGAAAAAATGATGAAATGGTGTGATGCCGCCTACGGTATCCGGTACGTATCCCTGCGCTATTTTAATGTGGCCGGCGCCAGAAAGAGCGGTAAAATTGGCGAGGACCATGCAACGGAGACCCATCTGATTCCGCTGGTATTGCAGGTGGCGCTGGGAAAACGCGAATGGATCACTATCTTCGGTGAAGATTATGCCACGCCGGACGGAACCTGCATCCGGGATTACATCCATGTGGAAGATTTAATTGACGCGCACCTTCTGGCCATGAATTATTTAGTAAACGGCGGTAAAAGCGACATTTTCAATTTGGGCAGCAGCCAGGGTTTTTCGGTTAAGGAAATTATCGAGGCGGCCAGAAGCGTGACCGGCCATCCCATTCCGGCCAAAACCGGCGAACGGAGAGCGGGCGACCCCAGCAAGCTGGTTGCTTCGTCGGCAAAGGCCAAACAGGGCTTAGGCTGGCAGCCTAAGCGCACCGATATTCATCAGATTATCGGCGATGCCTGGAATTGGCACCGCCAGCATCCTGACGGATTCAATTACTGAAGAAGAGGGGATGGATATGAATATCTGTCAAGTGATTCAACAATTGGTGCAGTGCGCGGTGAGGCGGCAACTGATCGACCGGGAAGATGAAGTGTATGCCCGCAATCAAATCATGTACCTTGTGGGCCTTGATGATTTTGGGCCGGCGGGGCGGGAGACAACGGACAGGGACATGCCGGATTTGCTGGATGAACTGGTGGATTTCGCCTGTGGGCAGAAAATCATTGAAGATTTGTTTGATGAAAAGGAAATTCTGGCAGCCCGGATTATGGATATTTTTATGCCCAAGCCCTCGGAAGTTAACCGGAGTTTCTGGGAGAAATTCCGGCAGGAGCCGCAGCGGGCCACCGATTATTTTTATGCGTTAAGTCAAAACAGCAACTATATTCAGACCCGGCGGATCGCCAAAAATATAAATTACAAAGCGGCTACCGAATATGGCGAATTGGATATAACAATTAATCTGTCCAAACCGGAAAAGAATCCGCGGGATATTGCCAAGGCTAAGACGGTCAAAAGCACCAATTATCCCCGCTGCCTGCTCTGTGTGGAAAATGAAGGCTATGCGGGGCGGATCGGACATCCGGCCCGCTCCAACCACCGCCTGATCCGCATGGAACTGGAGGGGGAGCCATGGTATTTCCAATATTCGCCGTATGTCTATTACAATGAACATTGTATCGTGTTGTCCCGGGAACACCGGGATATGAAAATTGACCGCCAAACCTGGACACGCCTGCTGGCTTTCGTTGAGAGAATGCCTCATTATTTTCTCGGGTCCAATGCGGACCTGCCGATTGTGGGGGGGTCTATCCTGTCTCATGATCACTATCAGGGCGGACGGTATGAATTTGCCATGGCCAGGGCAGCGGAGGAGTATTCCTTCCGGCTGGAACACTTTGCGGCCATTGAGTGCGCCGTCGTCAAGTGGCCCTTGTCGGTGATCCGTTTGAAAAGCAGTCACGCCGGCCAGTTAATCGATGCGGCCGACCATATTCTAAGCAGCTGGCGGCAGTATAGCGACCCGGATGTGGATATTTACGCCTATACGGGCGAAACGCCGCATAATACCATTACTCCCATAGCCCGGAAACGAAACGGTCTGTTGGAGCTGGATCTGGTTCTCAGAAACAACCGCACCAGTGAGGAACATCCCCTGGGAATTTTTCATCCGCATCTTGATGTGCAGCACATCAAGAAGGAAAACATCGGTTTAATCGAGGTCATGGGGCTTGCGGTACTGCCGGCCCGGCTGAAAACGGAACTGCAGGAAGTGGAAGAATATTTGCTGGGCCGGCGAGCGGCTGTGGCCGATTACCACCAGTCCTGGGCGGAGGAACTGAAAGAGCAATATGCCGGGCAAATTAACGCGGCCAATGCGGCGGAAATCGTAAAAAAGGCGACGACCGCCAAGTTCTTGCGGGTACTGGAAGATGCGGGCGTTTTTAAACGGAATGAACAGGGCGCGAATGCCTTTAAACGGTTTATTCAATCTTTGAACTAAAGCATGGGAAGCAGGTGGATGATACGGCTACCATAAAAGAAATAGCGGATAAGGCGGGTGTATCAATTTCTACCGTCTCCAGAGTATTGAATTATGATTTGACTTTATCCGTAAGCGCCGAAACCAAAAAGAAGGTTTTTGAAATCGCCGAACAGCTTGCCTATGAAAAACGTACCCCCCGTAAAGCGGGAACGGCGAAAATTGCTTTGATTCACTGGTTTACGGAAGAAGAAGAACTGGACGATCTCTACTACATGTCAATCCGGCTGGGGATAGAAAAATGCTGCCGGCAGTATAAACTTGGCATCGTCCGCTTTTTTCCCGATAGCATGGATGGACTGGCGAAAGAAAATATTCAAGGGGTAATTGCCGTAGGCAAGTTTAGCGGGACCGAAGTCAGTTCCTTTCAGGCGATAACGAATAATCTGGTGTTTGTGGATTTTTCCCCTGATGAGGACCAATTTGATTCTGTGGGCGTAAACTTCGCCCGGGCGACCCGGCGGGTTATGGATTATTTTCAGGCCAAGGGGCATCGGAAGATTGGCTATATCGGCGGCAGGGAAACGTTCCGGGATAAAACGGCCATGATTGAGGACCCCAGAGAAGCGGCCTTTAAAGCCTATTTACAAGCGGAAAACTTATTCCGGCCAAGCTATGTTTATGGCGGCAACTTTTCGGTGAATGACGGGTATGCCTTAATGAAAAAAGCCGTAGCCGAACACGGCGAACAACTGCCGACAGCCTTTTTTGTCGGCAATGATTCCATGGCCATCGGCTGTCTGAAAGCGCTTGATGAGGCGCAGATCGCCGTGCCGGAACGGGTGAATCTGATCAGCGTCAATGATATAAGCCTGGCGCAATATGTTTCTCCCGCATTAAGTACCGTAAGGGTCGATACGGAATTAATGGGTGAAACGGCGGTTGATCTGCTGCTGGAACGGTTCAACGGCAGGACGCTGGCCAAAAAGGTAACCATGGCGACGCAATTGATTATCCGGCAAAGCAGTTTTTAATAATGGGGAATGGAATCTCCACTTCCGGTTGCGGACAGTGCGTATTGATAGAATGCGTGTTGTTGGTGGCGGAGGTGGAGTTTTTTTATCTGAAATAAATAAAAGGGTGTTTTTAACTAAAATACATAACGATATTTACTAAATATTATTGACATTTGTTTACTGACTTTGCTATAGTTAAGCCGATAAATACATTAATTCAGAAATGAACTGGAGGGAGGAAAACCGGATGAAACGGTATTACCTGGATGTGGACAATGCTGCGAAAAAAATTTACTCCGGGCACATAAAGCTGGGCGGTTCCAATCCGCAGGGGGAGCGAATCGACTTCACCAACTACTATATGCAACGGAATAAGGAACCGTTCTTTGGGATTTGCGGTGAATACCATTATAGCCGTTATGAGGAAAGCAGCTGGGAGGATGAAATTATCAAAATGAAGATGTGCGGGGTCAATATTATTTCCACCTATATTTTCTGGATTCATCATGAGGAAGTGGAAGGGGTGTTTGACTGGGAAGAAAATAAAAATCTCAGGCGGTTCGTGGAACTTTGCGGTAAGCACGGACTGTATGTTTTTATCCGGATCGGGCCGTTTAATCATGGCGAAGTTAGGAACGGCGGTATTCCTGACTGGCTTTTCGGACAGCCCTTCGCAATACGGTCCAATGACGAGGGGTATCTGTTTTATGTCCGCCGCTTTTATGACGCCATCGGGAAACAGGTTCGGGGATTGTTATATAAGGACGGGGGAGCGGTTATCGGTACCCAGATCGAAAATGAATATATGCATGCCGGTGCTCCCTGGGAAATAACCACAGGAGTAAGTAATGAGTGGCTTTCCAGCGGCGGGGACGGGGAAGATCACATGAAAAAATTAAAGTCCATGGCCCGGGAGGCCGGGATTGAAACCCCGGTGTATACCTGTACGGCCTGGGGTGGAGCTGCCGCGCCGGTTGACGAAATGCTGCCGCTGTGGGGTGGATATGCTTTCTGGCCCTGGATTTTTTATGACGATGACGTTAAGGAACATCCGGCAACGCCTGAATATCTGTTCCGGGATCATCACAATAACAAGCTCTCCCGCTGCTACAACTTTGAACCGGGCTACAAGCCGGAGGACTACCCGTATGCCTGCTGCGAGATGGGGGGCGGAATGACTGTATTTTATAAATACCGTTTTACCGTGCCGCCGGCAAGCGTGGAAGCGATGACGGGAATTAAAGTGGCGGGCGGCTGCAATTTTGTCGGCTATTATATGTTTCATGGCGGTTCGAACCCGAAGGGGAAGCGGAACGGTTATTTGAATGAACATGCGACTCCTAAAATATCCTATGATTTTCAGGCGCCCCTTGGCGAATTCGGGCAAGTGCGGGAGTCTTATAAAAGGCTCAAACTATTACATTATTTTTTTATTGACTTTGCCCAAGATTTATGCAGGATGAAAACGATGCTGCCGCCGGAAGCGGCAAAGCTGGAGCCGGAGGAGATTGAAACCCTGCGCTATGCGCTCAGGGTAAAGAACGGGTCGGGATTTTTGTTTATCAATAACTATCAGGACCATGTTGAAACACGGTGGCAGACCGATTTCGGCTTTGCCTTTACTATGGACGGCGGACAATTGAAACTGCCGTACAGCGGCGGACTTTCGCTGGCCAGGGACAGCAGCTGTATATTGCCTGTTAACCTGAATCTGGCGGGCATCACCCTGCGGTATGCTTCGGCGCAGTTAATAACCCGGCTCGATTTTGACGGGGAAGCGTATTATTTTTTCTTTACGCCGGAGGGGATGAGAACGGAGTACTGCTTTGCCGACGAGAATCTGGCTGATTTGTCCGTGGAGAATGGGGTTTGTAAAAAAACAGCCGGGGGAACCGTGGTATATGTCGAGGAGCAGACGACGGCTTTGATTAAATTGACGACGAATACCGGCAAAAAGATTACGCTTTGTACCCTGACCAGGGAACAAAGTTTGAATCTGTGGAAAGCCAATTTCCGGGGCAGGGGCAGAATCCTGATTACGGAGGCCAATGTGCTGGCGACGGAAGACGGGCTGAAACTGGAGTGTGTGGACCGGGACAGGGTAAGTTTGATGATGTTTCCGCCCTTACAGGAGGAAATTGCTGTCACCGGCGGGCATTGTGTAACGAAAGACGTCAGCGGGCTTTTCGCCGGGTACTTAATTGCTGTTAATAGGAACCCTATTTGCTTTCATATTAACCGGGTTTCCGATTCGAAAGCGGTTCTTACCTTTGCGCCGGACAGCTTTACCGGTCTGAAGGAACTCCTTCTTCGTATCGGCTATGAAGGAGATATTGGTTATGCTTTTATTGACGGCGAACTGATTCATGATAACTTTTGTAATGGGACGGCATGGGAAATCGGCCTTAAAAGATTTGAACAAAATTTGTTGACGAAACAAATGTATATTTCCGTTTCCCCGTTAAAAAAAGGATCCTATGTCAAAAATGATTCCGCCATGGCGGCCCGGCGGGAGGTTGTGGCGGAAGAGACTGCTGTAATTCATTTCGTTAAAGCCGCGGGTGTGTACGAGATTATAATTGTATAGCTGTTATTTATTTCACTTCGGACCGGTTACGGTGCCTGTCAATCGGGTGCGTACATATTCGGCGGGGTGGATTTTTTTCGCCTCTTTAATTTACTAAAATTACTTGCTTAATTTACTAAATATCATTGACATTCTTTAACTGCTTTGTTAAGATGAGATTAATAAGTGGAATTATTTAGAAAAGTAAGTTAATTTTTTATTAATGGGGAAGGGGGGGACAAGTTATTAAAATACCGGCTGTAAAGCCGGAGTGTCTGTTGCAGGGGGTTGGCCTATTCTTAGGAAAAATAAAACGTCTGGAGGGAGAGCGTGTTGATTAAGCGGGTAATTGCTTTGATTTTGACTTTATTTATCGTGGCGGCGACGATTGCCGGTTGCGGCGGGTCTTCATCCACTGCGAAAAAAGAGGAACCAATCACGATCAAGGTGGCCGCCTGGAATATTGCAGCCGATGCCTTGAAGGCGGAAATCGCCGGTTTTCAGAAGAAATACCCCAATATCAAGGTAGAAGTTCAATATGTTGACGCCGATTATACGAAAATTATGCCGCGGTTGGTTTCCGGCACGGAAGTGCCTGATATTATTGCCATTCAAAACCGGGATTTTCCGGCCTTTATGAAAAAGTTCCCCAACGGGTTTGTAGATATTACGGCTAAGACGGCGGAACTGAAAGAGAAGTTTATCAGCGCCGCGTGGGAGCCGACGATGCTCGGCGGCAAGGTGTACGCAATGCCCTGGGATATGGGGCCGGCTGCTGTTTATTACCGGAAGGACTTATTTCAGCAGGCCGGGATTGATCCCGCCAAAATTGTTAGCTGGGATGATTATATTGAGGCCGGTAAAAAACTGAAAGAACATTTTGGCGGCGATGTTGTAATGACAGGGTACAGCCCGGATTTTGACCTTTATGAGGAATTGTTTAGTGAATTAGGCGGCAATTATTCGACGCCCGACGGCAAAATTGATATTGCCTCGGAAAAGTCAAAGCAAGCGTTGACGATGATTAAGAAATTTGTTGATGCGGGAATTGCAATCAATATAAAAGATTGGAACGGACGGATAACGGCCGTAAAAAACGGCAAGATTGCCTCGGTCATTTATCCTGTTTGGTATGCGGGGTCCCTGATGAACGATATTGCCGACCAAAAAGGGAAATGGGGCGTTATGCCGTTGCCGGCCTTTACGGCAGGGGGCAACAATCAGGCCAATCTGGGCGGTTCTGTTTTGACAATTGCCAAACAATCGAAGAATCCGGAAGCCGCCTGGACGTTTCTTGAGTATTGTTTAGCCACCGATGAAGGGCAGACGGTCATGTTGAAGTACGGATTATTCCCTTCCTATAAACCTTTTTACGAGAATGCTGTCTTTAAACAAACCAATGACTATTTCGGAATTCCCCTATACCAGTTTTTTGCCAAACAAGCGGACAAAATTCCGCCGATGAATCATGGCGCCATTATGCTTGATGCCAAGAAACCTTTGCAGGATATGATGATGGCGGTTGTCGGCGGGCAGGATATCGACCAGGCAACGGCCGCGGCCGCCCAGGATATTGCGAAAAGGACAGGGTTACCCGTAAAGTAGTTTTAGCGCGCAAAGGGTACTATGGTGAATAGTACCCTTTTGTTGAAAGACAAATTTTAAGAGGCTGCAAGTTCCCATTGGGCCTTTCTGGTCAGTCTAATTTTGGGAGGTGCTCCATTTGAAGTTGCCGGCGAAAAAGGTGTATATGCCTTATCTGTTCTTAGCGCCGTTTTTTGTTTTATTCTTTCTATTTATGATTTATCCCATTTTGGATTCATTCTATTTGTCGTTTACTGCAGCCGAAGGGAGTACTTCTTCCTGGGTGGGATTTGAGAATTTTGCCAGTGTTTTGTCGGACCGGTTATTTTGGCATTCCCTGTGGAATACGGCGATCATTCTGGTTGTGCAAGTCCCGGTCATGTTATTTTTGGCATTTTTGCTGGCGGTGGCTTTAAATACGAAAAACATAAAGGGGAAAAGTCTTTTCCGGCTGGCTGTTTTTATGCCGGTGCTCATTGACCTGGTCACTTATTCGATCGTCTTTTCCCTGATGTTCAATGATCAATATGGGGTGCTTAATTTTATTCTTCATTTATTTCACATTCCGGGTATTCATTGGCTGCAGGACAGTTTCTGGGCTAAAGCGGCTATTATAGTAGCCATTATCTGGCGCTGGACGGGATATAATGCCATCATTCTGCTGGCAGGACTGCAATCGGTGCCGGAAACGCTTTATGAGGCCGCGGCCATAGACGGCGCGTCGCCGGTAACAAGGTTCTTCCGGATTACCATGCCCATGGTAAAACCTATTTTGTTGTTTTGCGCCATTATGTCGGTAATCGGTACGCTGCAGTTGTTTACGGAACCTTTTTTACTGACTTACAACGGCGGACCTGATAATGCAACGGAAACACCGGTTTTGTATATTTATCAGTATGCATTCCAGAGCTTTCATTTTGGTTATGCCTCGGCGGCGGCTTATGTGCTAACGGCGCTAATCGCTCTTTTGAGTTATTGTCAGATCCGGATTTCCAAAGGAGGGGAAATTTAATGCCGAAAAAAAGTAATTTCCTTACTTATTTATTATTGATTACCAGCCTGATAATTTCCCTGTATCCGTTTTATTGGCTGTTTATTGCCGCTACCTTGAAGGATTCGGCGATCTTTCAACTGCCGCCGCACCTTTTGCCGAGTGGTAATTTCAGTGAAAATTTGTCTCAATTGCAGGAAAAGGGCCCGGTCTGGCAGACTTTTGGCAATAGCCTGTTTGTTTCGGGTATGTTTACGTTATGTACGGTGTATCTTTCCGCGTTAACCGGTTATACCTTCGCCAAGTTTAATTTTAAATACAAAGAAGGCTTGTTTTTTCTGGTACTGGTAACGATGATGCTGCCGCAGCAGGTAATTATGATTCCTTTATTTAAAATGATGACGGCCATTGGCTGGCAGAATGAATTGAAAGCAGTCATTATTCCCGCCCTGGCCAATTCCTTCGGTGTGTTCTTTATGCGCCAGAACATGATGCAAGTTCCCGCGGAATTATTGGAAGCGGCCAGGGTGGACGGATGCCATGAGCTGCGTATTTTTCACCAGATTGTTTTGCCGACAGTGTATCCGGCCCTGGCAGCTTTAGCGATATTGAGTTTTATGCAGCAGTGGGGAAATTTTATGTGGCCCCTGATTATTTTACAGGATCAGAGCAAGATGACATTGCCGATCTTTCTGTCGATGCTGGTGCAACCCGGCCAGGTAATCCAGTATGGGCAAATTATGGCGGGAGCGGCGGTCGGTATATTGCCGATTTTACTGATCTTCCTGTTTTTTCAAAAGTATTTTGTCTCCGGAATTTATGGCGGCGCCGTGAAAGGTTAATTACTGTATCTTGCTGCCGGTGGAGAGCGCGGCAGAATAAGGAGTGCGCACACTTAAAAAGCCGCGTGATTCATGGTGTTTAAGATAGATTAGGTGACACGCGAATTAAATAATCTTGGAGGAGGCAATTGAATGAGAAAGCAAATTGCTCTGGGGTTGATCTTTGTATTTATGTTTACTTTTTCCGGTATCGCCTTTGCTGCCGAGACCAACCCGTTTACCAGTGTGCCGGTAAGTCACTGGGCTTATAAAGCGATTGAGAATCTGGTAAAAGCCGGCCTTATCGACGGGTATGGCGATGGCGATTTCCGCGGTGATAAACCCGTTAGCCGCTATGAAATGGCCGTACTGGTAGCGAAAGCAATGTCAAATGTGAACAAAGCCGATGCGGTGAACAAAGCCGCTTTGGACAGGCTGGAGGCGGAATTTGCCGGCGAACTGCAAAACCTGGGAGTGCGCGTGGCAAATTTGGAGAAAAACGCTTCTTCCTTTAAATGGTGGGGTGATGCCCGGATCCGTTATCAAGCCAACCCCAATAATACCGCTACAGATAATAGTTTAATGAATGAAACAAGGTTTCAGGAGCGCATTCGGTTAGGCTTATATGCGGATATAGCGCCGAACCTGAGTGTTCTCGGACGGTTAAAGGCTGAAAACACCAACCATCACAAAGACACATGGGATAACAATATCGATGATGAATACGGAGATAATCACAGCAAAATGTATATAGACCTGCTGGGTCTTAATTGGAATAACGGACCGTTAAGCGCTTCCTTCGGCCGTATCCCTGTTTCGATTGGGCAAGGGATTATTTGGAATGACAATCCGGTCGACGGGATCTATACTACCTATAAGTTTGATAAGGTAGTCTTGTCCGCCGGCTATGGCGACCTTGGCGCCGAGAACTGGAGCAACTATGCAATGGACGCTTTCCTGGCCAATGTAGTTGTGAATGTCAGCAGTAAGACGAATATCACTTTGGGTCACCTGAAAACAAGTGATAATAATAATACGTTGAGTCTCAATCATGACGACTATCATAACAATACCTGGAAAGCTCCTTATAAGCTGGATCAAACCGCTTATGGTTTTAGCACTCAATTACAGGATAATTTGAAACTGCTGGCGGAAGGCGTTAGAAACAGCGCGTCGGGATTGCCCGACAACGCCCAGAGGAATGGCTGGTGGAGCCGTCTGACTTATGGCAATCAAGATTGGCAGAAAGAGGGGACCTACCAGATCTATCTGGATTACATGAAATTAGGCAACTGGGCCGTTGATTCCACCGCCTGGGGCCATATCCTGAACGTTGCCGGCGGCGACGGCCTGGGCAATGATGGCGAAAAGGGCTGGGGGCTGGGAGTTTCCTATATGCTCGCCAAGCAGACGAATCTGGATGTCAACTATTACAAGCTCAAACCGTATGACAGCAACGCCGCCGGCTTTAGTGATTACAAAGATACGTATAATATCAGCCTCAATTTCAGCTTTTAGGAGAAATGATGATGAGACAAAGTCAAAAGAGAAAAGGGATTGTTCCCCGGCGCGTATAAACCGGTGAAGCGGTCAGGCTCAACGTAAAAACGCGCAAGGTACAACCCCCGAAAATTTATATTTCGTTGCCTGAAGGCAAATTACCTTTTTGGAGGGCCCAATTTGCCGGTACAGGCGGGAAGCAGGCCATTTTCGTGCGCACGTCAGGAATGACAAAGGTTCTGCTTCTTGCACCGTTTTTCGGGTATTGCATTATGACGGCGCAGCTTTGATTACGCCCGGGCTTGCTAAAAGCAGGGAAGGTATCCTTATTTAAGAATAAACATGCGGGGTGAGAAGCGTGAAAACTAAAAGGTGGATACCAATATTGGCGTTTATATTGACCGTGGGATTCACCGCTTTTTTGCCGGCAAGCGCCAACGCTGCCGGTCAAAGCATCCGGGTCAATCCGGTCAGCGGCATCAGCCCTGATTTTATCAAGGGAGCCGATGTCTCCATGCTGAAGCAGATTGAGATTAGCGGCGGCAAGTTTTACGATCAGGGGTTGGAGAAGGATTGTCTGCAGATTTTAAAAGACCATGGCGTGAATTGGGTCCGGCTGAGAATCTGGAACAATCCTAACGGGGCCGGCGGCGGAAATAACGACGAGGCCAGAACGCTGGAACTGGCGGCCAGGGCCAAGACCCTTGGTTTAAAGGTGCTGCTTGATTTTCATTACAGTGACTTCTGGGCCGATCCCAGTAAACAGAACAAACCGGCGGCCTGGGCCAGGGACAGCGGCGCCAGATTGCAGCAGGATGTTTACGCTTTTACCGGCAAAGTGATACAGGATATGAAAAAACAAGGCACTATGCCGGATATGGTTCAGATCGGCAACGAAATAAGTAACGGCATGCTGTGGCCCGACGGGCAGCTTTTCGGCGCCGGCGCCGGTGGTTACGCGGGATTGGCCGGTCTTTTAGAGCAGGGGATTAAAGCGGTGCGCGATAATGATCCTGCCAAAACCGTAAAGATAATGATCCATCTGGCCAATGGCGGGGATAATGCGCTGTACCGCAGCTTTTTTGACGAATTGATTCATCATCAGCAAGTAACCGATTTTGACGTAATCGGGCTTTCCTATTATCCTTACTGGCACGGTACATTGGCTCAGCTCAAAGCCAATATGAATGATATCAGCGCCCGTTATAATAAGGATGTGGTGGTTGCCGAAACCGCGTATGGGTTTACCCTGAAAGACGCGGACAAAGAGAAAAATCTTTTCGGACCGAATGAGGAATTCGTGGGCGGTTACAGAGGCAGCGTACAGGGACAGGCTACCGCTGTCAGAGATGTCATGGCGGCGGTAGCACAGGTGCCGAACGGCAGGGGACTGGGTATTTTCTATTGGGAACCGGACTGGATACCCGTCGAGGGAGCCGGCTGGAAAACCGGGGAAGGCGACGGCTGGGACAATCAGGCGATGTTTGATTTTAAAGGGAATGTGCTGCCCTCCCTGGATGTATTCCGGCGGGTATCGGAATCCGGAGTACCGGAGCAGTCCGTGATCAAATCGCTGTATCCGGTTAACCTTAAGGTAAAAGTTGGGCAAGCGCCTGAATTGCCGAAGTTCGTGAATGCCGTTTATAGTGATGACAGTATAAAACCGGTTGCCGTCAAATGGGACGATACTAACGTGGCAGGCTTTGATGCGCCGGGAGAGTATACGTTGCATGGTTCGGTCGAAGGCGCCAATGGGGATGCGGTTGCCGCTATAAACGTTGTGGATCAAGTGAATTTGGTGAAGAATCCCGGGTTTGAGACCGGTGGCTTGGCGGAATGGACGGTCCAAGGCGATGCCGGTGCGGTGAATACCGTTCAAAGCAGCGGCGATGTCCATAGCGGTAAAAGTGCCCTGCATTATTGGGCCGACAAAGCATTTCATTTTACGGCGTCCCAGACGGTTACGGGTCTTAAAAACGGCAAATATGTATTAACGGCCTGGGCGCAAGGCGGTGGCGGCGAGAAGAGCCTGCAGTTATTCGCCAGTGATTATGGCGGCGAAAAATTGACTGCCAGGATTACGGATGATGGCTGGAACCACTGGCATCAGTACGTAATAAAAGATATTAGCGTGACCAACGGCCAATGTACGGTTGGCTTTGATAATGATGCCAACGCCGGCAACTGGGGTACACTGGACGATGTGGAATTGTACGCCGAGTAAAAGGTAATGCCGGCGGCTCCTCTTTTATTCTGCCGGGATGCTTATGAATTCCGGCAGGATAAAGCGGAGTGTCGCGTAGGTCCTGCGCCCTGCCTAATTAGGATGATCGATGATAGGAATAAAGGGATATACTCTTCTTTACGGAAATTAACTATAAGATCGAAACAAACAATGAACCGGAAATGTCCTTCGTAAAGAATACAAAACCAGGAAGGTAGATGAAAGTGGCAACAATTAAAGATATAGCAGATAAAGCGGGCGTATCTACTGCGACTGTTTCAAGAGTATTAAATTATGACTCGACACTTTCGGTCAGTGATGAAACCAAAAAAAAAGTCTTCGAAACTGCCGAAGAACTGTCTTATGAAAAACGGGCAGACCGCAAAGTGCGGACGGCAAAAATTGCGCTGATCAACTGGCGGACCGAAGAAGAGGAACTAAATGACCTGTACTATATGTCAATCCGGCTGGGAGTGGAGAAACGCTGCGACCAGCTCAAGATGGGGATTGTCAGATACTTCAAAAACGGCATAACCGAACTTTCGAAAGAGAATATTCAGGGAATGATTGTAATCGGAATTTATAGTAAGGAAGAGATCGCTTATTTTAAAGATATAACGTCTAATATCGTATTTGTCGATTCGGTGGTATGCGACGAGGATGCTTTTGATTATGTGGGGATTGACCTTGCCGGAGCCACCCGCAAAGTGATTGGTTATTTTTTAGAAAAGGACGTAAGCCGCATTGGCTATATTGGAGAAGCCTCAGACATAAGGGAAACAACCTTCCGGTCCTGTTTAAAAGAAAAGGGCCTGTTAAATGAGGAGTATATTTATACGGGAAATCTTTTGGTAAGTGATGGCTATGAATTAATGAAAAGAGCGGTTAAAGAGCACGGCGAGCAGCTGCCGGCGGCTTTTTTCGTGGCTAACGACTCCATGGCGATTGGCTGTTTGAACGCATTGAATGAAGCCCGCATCCCTGTGCCGGAGAAGGTAAGCATTATCGGAATCAATGATATCAGTATTTCCCGCTATACGTACCCGGCCTTGAGCACCGTAAAAGTGTATACCGAGCTGATGGGGGAAACGGCAGTCGATTTATTGGTAGAGAGATTTAGAGACCGGAATATCGCTAAAAAGGTTATTATCGCGACGAAACTGAAAATTAGACAAAGCAGCCTTTGATAGATACATTATCCGGGAGGAGAGGCGGTATGGCAAAAGTATTTTTACAAGGCGTAGGCAAGCAGTATGGAGCGGTTCAGGTCGTGAAAAATTTTAATTTGGAAATCAATGACCAGGAAATTGTGGTATTCGTAGGTCCCTCCGGCTGCGGCAAATCAACTACGTTGAGAATGATCGCCGGTTTGGAGGAAATCAGCGCGGGCGAAATTTACATTGGCGATAAGATGGTGAATCATCTGGCACCGAAAGACAGGAATATCGCCATGGTTTTTCAAAATTACGCTTTGTATCCGCATATGAATGTATATGAAAATATGGCATTTAGCCTTAAACTAAAAAAAGTTGCTAAAACTGAAATTGACCGGCGGGTACGGGAAGCAGCTCAAATTTTGCAGATTGAACAGTTGCTTGACCGGAAACCGAAAGCCTTATCGGGCGGACAGCGCCAGCGGGTGGCCATGGGCCGGGCCATTGTGCGGGAGCCGGCGGTATTTTTGATGGATGAACCCTTATCCAACTTAGATGCCAAACTGAGGGTAACAATGCGGTCTGAAATAACGAGGCTGCACCGGCGGCTAAAAACGACAACCATATATGTAACCCATGACCAGACCGAAGCCATGACCATGGGAGACCGGATTGTTGTTATGAAAGACGGTGTGATTCAACAGGTGGACACGCCGATGAATTTGTATAAGAAACCGCAGAATTTGTTTGTCGCCGGTTTTATCGGCAATCCGGCTATGAATTTTATAACAGCGGCTGTTAAGGTGGAATCGGAAAGATGGTATATTGCGGGCGCGGGCTTTAAGGTGGAAGTGCCGGGCGGTATGGTCCGCCCCCTGGAAAAGTACCGGGATAAAACCATTATCTTTGGTATCCGGCCGGAACATATTCATGATGAAGTGCTGATGCTGGAAACCTTCCCCCAGTCTTTAATCAAGGCCAAAGTTGAGGTTATCGAATTACTGGGGGCGGAAACCATTCTTCATCTTAATTTGGCGGGAAAGATTCTAGTGGGCCGGGTGCCGGCGCGCAGTTCGTACAAGATCGGCGAGCAGGTATCACTGACTTTGGACATGAACCATATGCACGTTTTTGACCCGGAGACCGAACAGGCAATCTATAATTTAGCTGAAAGACCGCTTTAAGCGGTCTTTCTCGTTTTTAACTAAAATATTAGATCTGATTTACTAAATGCCATTGACAACCAAATATTGGATTTGCTATAGTGAAAAAGGAAAAATATGGATTATTCAGAAAAATCATCGTAATTATTCCCACATTTCGCACGCTGAACTTATGGCGACAATATTTCTCCCCAATTATAGCTGCAAAGTAAATCATGACCTATTATTACATTTAAAATTCACAAAGTTTATTTTGCTCAGGAGAATTATTATCGAATGACAGGACTGCGAAAAATGGGATTGCTGCTTACTTTAAGAAGAAGAATCCAAATGAAAATGGGAGGGGATTGCTTTGAGTAAAAAGTTAATGGTGGCACTGGTGGTTTTGCTGGGGGTAGCGGTTCTCATAGCGGCTTGTGGCGGGACGCCTTCTTCCGGTGGCAAGAGCGGTTCGCAGCCGGTAACAATCAAAGTCGCGGCCTGGAATGATGCGGCGGATTCCTTAAAGGCGGAGATTGCCGGATTTCAAAAAAAGTATCCCCATATTAAGGTGGAAGTTCAGTATGTAGATAACAACTATACCAAGATTATGCCTAAATTGGCTTCCGGCAGTGACGTGCCGGATATTATTCAAACGCAAAACCGGGATTTTCCCGCTTTCATGAAAAAGTTTCCCGGCGAATTTGTGGATATCACGGACAAGGTGGCCGGATTGAAGAGTAAGTTTGTCGCCGCCGCCTGGGAACCGGTGACTTTTGACGGCAAGGTATATGCTATGCCCTGGGATTTGGGCCCGGCGGCGGTATACTATCGGCAGGATTTATTTCAACAGGCAGGCATTGAGCCGTCTAAAATCGAAACCTGGGATGATTTTATTGCGTCCGGTCAGAAAATAAAGGCCCGTTTTGGCGGCAATGTAGCCATGACTGCTTATGCCGATGATTTTGACCTCTATGAACAATTCTTCAGCGAACTGGGCGGAAATTATACGTCAGTTGACGGGAAGATTGATATTGGGTCGGAACAATCCAAACAGGCGCTGGCGATGGTCAAAAAAATTACCGGCGCAGGAATTGCCATTGATATTAAAGACTGGAACGGACGGATCACGGCACTGAAGAACAATAAAGTCGCTGCCGTTATTTATCCTGTATGGTATGCGGGGACATTGATGAACAGCATGGCCGACCAAAAAGGGAAATGGAGTGTTATGCCGCTGCCGGCATTCACGAAAGGCGGCAATAATCAGGCGAACTTGGGCGGCTCGGTTTTGGCGATTACCAAACAGTCCCGGAATCCCGATGCGGCCTGGAAATTTATTGAATATTGCCTGGCCACCGATGCGGGGCAGACGGTAATGTTGCAGTACGGATTGTTCCCTTCCTATGAACCTTTTTATGAGAGTGCCGCCTTTAAGAAACAGAATGACTATTTTGGAAGGCCCCTGTATTCGTTTTTTGCCAAACTGACGGAAAAAATTCCGCCTATGCATCGCGGGCCCATTATGCTTGATGCGTCGAAACCGCTTGCCGACATGCAGGCCGCGGTGATTGCCGGCCAAAGCATTGAGCAGGCGACAAGCGATGCAGCACAGGAAATAGCCAAAAAGACAGGCTTAGCCGTGAAATAAAGAAAACAGGCGGCAGGGCGGTGTTGCGCCGGGCGACACTGGCCCTGCTGTTTAAGAGGGGAGGCAGTACTGTGCGCAAACGGTCGACGCCTTATCTGTTGATTGCTCCTTTTTTTCTGATTTTTTTCCTGTTCATGATTTATCCCATTTTCAATTCGTTATATTTATCATTTACGGCGGCGGAGGGAAGTACTTCTACCTGGATCGGTCTGGAGAATTTTAAAAATGTATTGACCGATTCCCTGTTTTGGCATTCTTTGTGGAATACTACCGTGATTTTACTGGTACAGGTCCCGCTGATGTTATTCCTGGCCTTTTTGCTGGCGGCTGCCGTCAATCAGGAAAATATTAAGGGCAGAGGTATATTCCGTTTGGCGATTTTTATGCCCGTATTAATTGACCTGGTTACTTACTCCATTGTTTTTTCGCTGTTATTTAATGAGCAGTTCGGGGTATTGAATTTTATCCTGCACCTGTTTCATGTACCGGGAATCCATTGGCTGCAAGACAGCTTCTGGGCTAAAGCCACTATCATTGTCGCGATTACGTGGCGTTGGACTGGATATAACGCTATCATCCTCTTGGCCGGCTTACAGACAATTCCGGCGAGTATGTACGAAGCGGCCGATATTGACGGTGCGTCGGCAGCCGATAAATTGTTCCGGATTACGTTGCCGCTGCTAAAACCCATTTTTTTATTTTGTGCCATCATGTCAATTATCGGCACGCTGCAACTGTTTACGGAGCCCTTTCTCCTGACTAACGGCGGCCCGAATAATGCGACGGAAACTCCGGTTATGTATATTTATCAGTATGCCTTTCAAAGTTTTCATTTTGGCTATGCTTCGGCGGCAGCTTATGTGTTGACCGCGATTATAGCGATTTTAAGCTATTGTCAAATTCGCATGTCCCAAGGCGGTGAATTTTAGTGAAGCATTCCCGGCGGCAAAAAAGCAACTGGTTTACGTATCTGTTATTGGCAAGCGGGTTGGTGGTTTCGGCCTATCCTTTTTACTGGTTATTTATTGCGGCTACCTTGAATGATTCCCAGATTTTCCAATTACCGCCGCATCTTTGGCCCGGTGGCGGCCTCGTTACCAATTTGTCTCACTTGCAAGAAAAAGGCCCTGTTTGGACGACATTTGGCAATAGTCTGTTTGTGGCTGTCACCTTTACGGTTTTGACAGGGTATTTATCGGCTTTGACCGGCTATGCTTTTGCCAAATTCCGGTTCCGGTATAAAGAGGCTTTATTCTTTCTCATTCTGGTGACCATGATGCTGCCGCAGCAGGTGATTATGATTCCTTTATTTAAAAT
This sequence comes from Allolucifera butyrica, assembly GCF_900476375.1. Taxonomy (GTDB): domain Bacteria; phylum Bacillota; class Negativicutes; order Sporomusales; family UPPP01; genus Lucifera; species Lucifera butyrica. The sequence goes on from NZ_UPPP01000134.1 coordinate 97,531, forward strand.
GATGACGGCGCTGGGCTGGCAGAATGAACTGAAGGCAGTTATTATCCCTTCGCTGGCTAACTCTTTCGGCGTATTTTTTATGCGTCAGAATATGATGAATGTTCCTGCCGAACTGTTAGAGGCGGCCCGTATTGATGGCTGCAGTGAACTCAGTATTTTTCACCGGATCGTACTGCCTACGGTGTATCCGGCGCTGGCGGCCTTAGCGATACTGAGCTTTATTCAACAATGGGGGAATTTTATGTGGCCGCTGATTATTCTTCAGGATCAGGCGAAGATGACCCTGCCGTTGTTTTTGTCTATGCTGGTTCAGCCGGGGCAGGTTATACAATACGGGGAAGTACTGGCGGGAGCAGCGATCGGTGTGTTGCCGGTGTTTCTAATCTTTCTGTTTTTCCAAAAATATTTCGTATCCGGAATCTATGGCGGCGCCGTGAAAGGATAACTGCCGGGTTCAGATTTTTGGCCGGGCAAGAATATACCCACATTTCGCACCCTGAACTTATAGCGACTATTGTCGAATGACAGAGGATTGCGAAAAGTGGGATTATAAGGAGTTGAGCGATCGGATGTCCAGAGAAGTTCTGAATTTTAATACAGACTGGCTGTTTATTGCCGGGGATATTGCCGGGGGAGAACAACCGGGTCTGGATGTGCAACTTTTTGAGGAAGTCCATTTGCCGCACACAAATATTGAACTGCCGCATCACTATTTTAAGGAACAGGATTATCAGTTTGTTTCCTGGTACCGGCGCAATTTTACCGCTGACGCCGGTTGGCGCGGCAAAAGAGTATGGGTGGATTTTGACGGGGCTATGAGCGTTGCCCGGGTTTATATTAACGGACACTTTCTGGGGGAAAACAAAGGGGGCTATCTGCCGTTTTCGTTTGATATAACGGACTATCTTTTGTTCGAGGACGACAATGTCCTGGCAGTCCGGCTGGATTCTACCCGCAGGCCGGATATTCCGCCGGAAGGATATGTTGTCGATTATATGCTTTTCGGCGGTATTTACCGTGATGTCTACCTGCGGATTGTTCATCCCGTTGCGATCGAAACGGCCTGTATTACGACGCCGCAAATTGATGAAACCGGCGTAGCGGTCGATATCCGTATGGAAGTAAGAAATCAGACGCAGGCTGGCCAGGTAGCCCGGCTCAAAGCAACTGTTGTCTATCAGGATGAATGGGTTGCCGAACTGGTCTCGGGTGAGGTACGGCTGAGCCCGGAGACTGTCACGGTCGCGGCTGTCCGGTTTGATCTTTTTCAGGGGATTCAACTGTGGGAAATTGATGAACCGCATTTGTATAAAGCCGTACTTACGCTTTTGATTGACGGACGGGATGTGGATCAATATGAGCAGATATTTGGCGTGCGGCAAATTGAGTTCCGGGAAGACGGGAAATTCTATCTGAACAATCAGCCCCTGAAGCTGCGGGGCTTAAACCGGCACCAGATGTTTCCCTATGTCGGGCAGGCCATGGGGAACCGGCTGCAGCGCAAGGACGCGGAAATATTAAAATATGAACTGGGAGTGAACTATGTCCGGACGTCCCATTACCCTCAAGATCCGTCTTTTTTAGACCGGTGCGACGAAATCGGCCTGCTGGTGCTGGAGGAACTGCCGGGCTGGCAGCATATCGGCGATAAAGCCTGGCAGGAAATCGCCAAAGATCACTTGGCAGGAATGATCCGGCGGGATTGCAATCATCCGTCTATTTTTCTCTGGGGAGTACGGATTAACGAGTCGCTGGACGACCACGATTTTTATGCGGCAACCAATGCGTTGGCCCACAGCCTGGATCCGACCAGGCCGACGATTGGGACCCGCTATTTGGAAAGAAGCGAGTTTTTGGAAGATGTATACGGCTTTAATGATTTTCTGCAGAATCTGGCAGGAAAGCTGCATTTGCCTAACTATAAGCCGTCTGTCGTGACGGAGTATATGGGGCATATGTTTCCGACCCGCCGATATGACAATGACAGCCGTTTGCTGGAGCATGCGGCAAAGCATGCTCTGATTCAAAATGTTGCCTATGGGATTCCCGAATTAGCCGGAGCGTCCGGCTGGTGCGCTTTTGACTATAACACGCATGTCAACTTTGGCGCCGGTGACCATATTTGCTATCACGGCGTGATGGATATCTTCCGGATTCCCAAGTATGCCGCCTACTTTTATCAAAGCCAGCGGGATATAAAGTATGGGATTACCCTATTTATCGCCAGACGGCTGGTTCCCTCCTTTAAAGAAGACGGCGAGGACGTGATTCCGGTTTACAGCAACTGCGACCAGGTGGAACTCTTTGTTAACGGGGAATCCTTAGGCATCCGGAATCCGGACCGGGTTGTTTATCCGAATTTGCCGCATCCGCCTTTTACTTTTAAAAAGGTATTGCCCTGGCCGCCTGATTCTGATACGGAAATCCGGGCTGTTGGGTATTTAGCCGGCAGAATCGTTGCCGAGCAGAGCCTGAAGCTGGAGGGGGATCCGTATCGTATCCGTCTGCTTTCCGACCACAGTGAACTCACCGCCGACGGGAGTGATATGACCCGGATTGTAGTGCAGGCGGTTGATGAAAAGGATCAGCCCTTGTCATTGGCTAATTTTGCAATTCGTCTTTTCCTGGAAGGCGCAGGGAGTCTGGTGGGAGAAAATCCCCTGGTGCTTGAGGGAGGGCAGGCGGCCGTGTATGTGCGGTCGGCCCGGCAGCCGGGAGTTATTACAGTAAAGGGAGAAAATGATTTTTTGCAGCCCGATGAAATTACGGTTCAAACTGTGCCGCTGGCAGCTAAAATCGTTCCGGGGGGAAGGAACAGGAGATAGAAAGATGGCGACAATTAAAGACATAGCAGAGAAAGCAGGGGTTTCGACTGCGACGGTTTCCAGAGTGTTAAATTATGATTCAACCCTGTCGGTCAGTGAGGAAACGAAAAAGAAAGTCTTTGAGATTGCGGAAGAGCTGGCCTATGAAAAACGCACGGCCCGTAAGACGGCAGTTTCCAAAATTGCGCTGATTAATTGGCGTACCCAGGAGGAAGAGCTGAATGATTTATACTATATGTCTATCCGGCTGGGTATCGAGCGGCGCTGTGACCAGCTTAGCCTGGGGATTGTAAAGTTTTTCCGCAATAGTATTACGGAGCTTACCAAGGAGAATATACAGGGAATTATTTTACTGGGGGTCTATAGCGAAGAGGAAATTGCTTGCTTTAAAGACATTACGCCCAACATGGTATTTGTCGATTGCTTAGTTCATGATGAGGATCATTTCGATTATGTTGTCATTGATCATGCACGGGCCACGCGTAAGGTGATTGATTATTTTTTGGCAAAGGGCCATAAAGAGATCGGCTATATTGGCGGTAATAAAGCGTCGGCCTATGACGGAAGGCGGTCTACCTTTAAGGCTTATATGAAGGAAAAGGAACTTTTGCGGGAGGACTATATCTATAGCGGGCGGTTTACCGTGACGGACGGGTACGAGTTAATGAAGAAGGCCATTGATGATCATGGCGACCAACTGCCCACGGCTTTTTTTGTCGGCAACGATTCTATGGCCATTGGCTGTCTGAATGCGTTGAATGAGGCCGAAATTCCCGTTCCCGGCCGGGTTAATATTGTTGGCTTTAATGATATCAGCATTTGCCGTTATTTTTCACCGCCCCTGAGTACGGTAAAAGTATATACGGAGCTCATGGGGGAAACGGCGGTGGACTTATTGGTAGAAAGTTTTAATGGCAGAAATATTCCTAAAAAAGTGGTGGTGGCGACAAAATTGAAAATCCGGCAAAGCAGTTTTTAAATTGAAAGACCGCGTCAGCGGTCTTTCTCATTCCAGATGCTGCAGTGTCTTTTGTTTGCATTGCAGCACGGCGGCAATAATCTCCTGCCGTACCGGGGCGGTTGCCCGGTATTCGGGAATGCCTATGCTGATTGCGCCATGGATTTTTCCTCCTTTGGTTAACGCCGTGCCGATACAAATCACTTCTTCTTCATGTTCACAGTTATCGATCGCATAGCCCTGTTCTCTGACTTTGGCAATTTCCCGCCGGAAGTCCTGTTCTCTGGTAATGGTATTCCTGGTAAACGGGTGCAGCGGATTTCGCTGCAGGTAACCCGCAAGGTATTCATCGGAGCGGGCCGCCAATATGGATTTTCCCATGGAGGAGCAATACATGGGAAGATTTTTGCCGATTGTGGAGTATGTGCAGACGGCTTTTGTGCTCTCAATTTTGGTAATGTAAATTACGTTGTCTTTATCCTGAATTCCTAAATGAACCGTTTCGCCGCTTATTTGCTGCAGTTCTTCCAGGTAAGGCTGAGCAATGTCTTTGATTTCCAAATCATTAATGGCCTTATGGGAATAGTGGATCAGGGAAGTGCCAATGCTGAACTTCTTGTCCCGGTCCTTTTTCACGTAGCCGATCTGAAGCAGGGTTTCTAAAATTTTTAAAGCCGTAGAATTGGTTAGACCGGTTTCCCTGGCAATGGCGTTTAACGGCTGCGGTTCGTTACAATTCGCTAAAAAATCGAGAATCAGTGATGCTTTAATCAGAACAGTCCCATAGGGCTGTTTTTTTTCGTCCATAGAGTTACCCTTCCTTTTTATATATTTTTTAGAAATTACACACTATTTGCAATTGAATAGTTTGGCAAAATAATATATAATACAAATGAAATTTCCAAATAATAAATACGATTTCCAAATAGGAAATTATAAACTGAAAGACCGCATCAGCGGTTTTTCCCCATGGCTGTACAAGCTGATTTTACTATATTTTGAGGGAAGTGAGAACCGGTAAAGTAAAAAAAATAAACGTCAGGGGGTGATTAAAGCATCGCTTTAATTTTTGCAATATTGATAACTTTTTAAACAGTAAAATTGCAACTCGGTCCGGGCGGGAATCCCGGGACGACGAAAATGCGGGGAGAAGGGGAGGAATCCATTCATGCCAAATCAGGCAGCAGGCTTGGAAAGACAAGAAGTTCTCCGGAAATTAAATTTGCTTATGGATAATCTGATTAATATTAAAGACGAAACAGGACAATTTCTTTTGAAACTGGATGATGGAAGGATTATTGATACCAAAGGCTGGAGCGGCTGGGAATGGACGCACGGCATCGGCTTATACGGAATCTATAAATATTATGAATTAACGCAAAGTGAGAAAGCGCTGCGGATTATCCGGGAATGGTTTCATAACCGGTTTGCGGAAGGAACGACAACCAAGAACATTAATACGGTTGCTCCGTTTCTAACGCTGGCTTATTTATACGAAAATACAGGCAACAAAGCCTATTTGCCATATCTGGAGCAATGGATGGACTGGCTGATGCATGAATTGCCGCGAACCGAAGAGAACGGCTTTCAGCATATCGTGTATAACAGCGAAAACAAACAGCAGCTTTGGGACGATACCTTAATGATGAGCGTTTTGCCGCTGGCCAAAGCCGGTAAGGCTCTTGGCCGGCCCGGGTACATAGAGGAAGCGAAAAAGCAATTCTTGCTGCATAGCAAATATTTGACGGACAAGAAAACCGGTCTTTGGTTTCATGGCTGGACGTTTGCCGGACGGCATAATTTTGCCAATGCTTTATGGGCTCGGGGAAATTGCTGGATAACAGTTGCAATTCCCGATTTTGTCGAACTGCTGGCAGCCGGACGGGACGAAGCGGTAAGCGGGTTCCTGCTGGATATTTTACAGAATCAGATCGCAGCCCTGGCGGACTGTCAGGATAGCGGCGGGTTATGGCATACCATTCTGGATGATGCCGGGTCCTACCTGGAGGCCTCGGCCACCGCGGGGTTTGCCTACGGAATTTTAAAGGCCGTACGGAAACGCTATGTTGGTAAGAAATATGAAGCGGTGGCCCTGCGGGCGGTGCAGGGCATTATGGAGCATATCGGCGTTGACGGCGAGCTCAAAAGTGTATCATTCGGGACGCCTGTTTTTAATAGTCTTCAGGAATATAAAGAGATTCCGCTTACCTCTATGCCTTATGGGCAATCGCTGGCCATATTGTGCTTAACGGAATTTTTATACCGCTTTATTTAGGCTGGCTTTTACCGGGTTGACCGTGAGAATACAAAATGAGAGAGGCTGGGTGAGTTTGCATGAGCGTGAGAAATAGGGAATTGAAATTTATAAATTACTTTTCCTATGGCATAAACGATTTTATCGGCGCCGGGGCGTTTGCGTTAACGAGCGCGTGGTTGTTGTATTTTTATACTACCTTTTGCGGCTTGTCGCTGATTGCAGCCAGTTCCATTTTTGCGCTGGCCCGGGTCGTGGATGCGGTAGCCAGTCCGACTATGGGCTTTATTACCGACAATTTTCATAAGACTTCTTTAGGCCGCCGGTTCGGCCGGAGAAAATTCTTTCTGCTGCTGGGCATTCCCTTGGTTGTCGTCTATTCGTTCATTTGGGTGAGCGGTTTTTCTTATTTGTATTATCTCCTGACCTATATTGGCTTTGAAATTGTCTATACCATGGTTTTGATTCCTTACGACACCCTGGCGGCGGAAATGACATCGGACTTTACGATCCGGGCCAAGCTTACCAGCGCCAGAATGTATTGTGCTCAGTTTTCCGCCTTTGTGGCCGCTTATCTGCCGGGACGGTTTATCAACGCCCTGGGTAAGGAATCGTCAGCTTCCTTTTTGTATGCCGGTGCTATTTTTACGGCAATATTCATGGTGGTATTGGCGCTTGTCTACTTATTTACCTGGGAACGGTCCCTGGCGGAAGTGGAAGCGGCGGAGGCGAAGCTGCCGAAAGGTAAATTAAGTTTTTGGCAAAATGTGCAAAAGATCTATATTGATTTAATTACAACCCTCCGGATCCGGACGTTCCGGGCGCATCTGGGCATGTATCTCGGGGGCTATCTGGCTCAGGACACGTTTAATGCCGTGTTTACCTATTTTGTTGTTTTTGCTCTTTTCCAGAATGCGGTGGCCGCCTCGAATTTGATTTCGGCCATGTATCTGTTTCAGATTTTAGGGGTCGGTATCGCTGCCTATGTAACAATCAAACTCAGTCCGGGGACTTCGTTCCGGGTTGTGACGTTATTGTTTATGGTCAGTATTTTCGGCTACTGGCTGATCTATGGAGCCGGTATGGGAAGTATGCTGGCATTATACGCTGTTTCTGCGGTGGCCGGACTGGGCAGGGGTGGAATTAATTTTATTCCCTGGAATAATTATACCTTTGTTCCCGACGTGGATGAAATCATATCCGGCACCAGAAGAGAAGGAGTTTTTGCCGGGTTTATGAGTTTTTTGCGGAAAGCGTCGCAAGCCCTGGCCATTTTTTTAGTCGGCGTAATATTACAGGAATTTCATTTTACATCGGGGGTGACACGGCAGCCGCCGGAAGCCTTAACAGCGATTGTGGCGGTATTGGTAATCGTTCCCCTTTTGTTCCTGCTGCTGGGCATCGTTTCCTCTTTTCAATTTAAAATCACCGATGAGACTCATGCCATATTAAAAAGTGAAATTGCCCGTCTCAAAAGCGGTGGTTCGAAACAGGCCGTCGATGGGAAAACACGTAGTATCGTGGAAAGTCTGACAGGCTGGGATTATGAAAATCTATGGGGCAACAATCCGGTTGGCTATCAAAATTGGCTTAAATTTAAAAAAACGAAAAATTTTAGGGCCAGTGAATTATGAAGGTGTTAGCGTGAACAGTGAAAAAAAAGAACGGTATGATGAAATAGCAGCCAGGATGATGGAAGTCTTGTCCCATAAAGGGTTTGACACGTACTACGCCGCAAATCTGGCGGCGGCCCGGGATCAGGTGCTGGAACTGATCCCGGAGAACGTGTCCATAGGACTTGGCGGTTCTGTTACTCTGGAGCAAATGGATATCCTGTCTCATTTGCGAACGGGAAAATACCGGTTAATTGACCGGTATCGGGACTGTACCCCGGCGCAGCATATAAAGTATTATAAAGAGGCGTTAGCGGCGGATTATTTTTTAACCGGCGCCAATGCAATCACCAGTAAGGGGGAGATTGTATGTACCGATTGTTCAGGAAACCGGGTGGCGGCTATGATTTTCGGCCCGGAGAAAGTAATCATCGTCGCCGGCGTAAACAAAATGGTAGAGGATATGGAAGCGGCTTTTCGGCGAATTAAGAAGATAGCGCCATTGAATGCGAAACGGAATGGTCACCGGACACCTTGTACTCTGACTGGAAAGTGTGAAAATTGCAATTTGCCGGCCAGTATGTGCAACTATACAGGTATTATCCATAATGGGATGCGTTTTAAAAACCGGATCGCTGTCGTTGTCATCGCCGGTGAAGCCGGATTTTAACCGGAATACAGAAAATAAACCAACACCGCTTGTCTGCTTCTAACCAGGGATGCAGACAAACGGTGTTGGCGTTTTTAAAGAGCGCCAACCGTTCTAAAGGATAGCCGTTAACGGCAGAAGAATCGCCTTATCAACTTTACAATTTTTGGTGAATAATATATAATATTCTAATATAGAATAGTAGTACACCCTGGATAGCGCTTGCTCTCCTCCGGATGTTGCCGGGGCTGAGAGTTTTTATTGTGTCTTTTGTGGTTAAAAATATAGATTGTAAATAGGCTAACAGTTTAATAGGGGGCTGGGAATATGCTGGATATGAAGTTTGTGCGCAGTAATCCGGATAAGGTCCAGGAGGCGCTGACGAACCGGGGCGCCGCCATGAGTCTGGATGAATTTATGGCGCTGGAAAAGGAGCGGCGGGAGTTATTGGCGGAAACGGAAACCCTGAAGAGCCGGCGAAATTCCGTTTCGCAGGAAATCAGTAAAATGAAAAGAGCCGGTCAGAATGCGGACGATTTGGTTGCAGAAATGCGGGGAGTCGGCGACCGCATCAGTGTGCTGGATACCCGGGTGAAAGAAGTGGAAAGCGCTTTAAACGGCATCATTATGACCATTCCCAACGTGCCGCACGCATCCGTACCCGTAGGTAAGGATGAAAATGACAATCTGGAAGTACGGCGTTGGGGAACGCCGCGCTCTTTTGACAAAGAACCGCTGCCTCACTGGGATATCGGCGAAAAGCTGGGCATATTGGATTTTGAACGGGGGGGCAAGGTAACCGGTGCCCGCTTTACCTTTTACCGGGGCCTGGGAGCCCGTTTGGAACGGTCGTTGATTAACTTCATGCTGGATTTGCATACGGGGCAGCATGGTTATACCGAATTTTTTCCGCCGTTTATTGCCAATAAGGACAGTATGACCGGTACGGGCCAACTGCCCAAATTTGCCCAGGATATGTTCAAGCTGGAAGGACTGGATTATTATTTGATTCCTACCGCGGAAGTACCGGTGACTAATCTGCATCGGCAGGAGATTTTGGATGCTAAGGACCTGCCGCTTTATTACACGGCGTACAGCGCCTGTTTTCGTGCGGAAGCGGGGGCGGCCGGCCGGGATACCCGGGGATTGATCCGGCAGCACCAGTTTAACAAGGTGGAATTGGTAAAATTCTCTTTACCGGAAGAGTCCTATAATGAATTGGAAAAACTAACGAACAATGCGGAACGGGTCCTGCAACTGCTGGGACTGCCGTACCGGGTCGTACTGCTGTGCAGCGGCGACATGGGATTTTCTTCGGCTAAGACCTATGACCTGGAAGTATGGCTGCCCAGTTTTAATAAATATCGCGAAATTTCTTCCTGTTCCAATTTTGAAGATTTCCAGGCCCGCCGCGCTGATATTAAGTTCCGGCGTGAGCCGAAAGCAAAACCGGAGTTCGTGCATACCCTGAATGGTTCCGGGGTGGCGATCGGACGGACGGTAGCCGCTATTTTAGAAAACTACCAGCAAGCGGACGGCTCTGTTATTGTGCCGGAAGTATTGCGGCCCTACATGGGCGTTGACGTGATTCGTTGTTAAACCGGCTTGACATTAATGATGAGGGTCCATAAAATGAAACTTTAAGCCAATCTCCACCGGCAGAGCGGCGGTAGAGATTGGCTTAGGCAAGATGGTTTTTCGTTTGATAGAACGTCAAAGTGGTGCACTGCCAGCCATCGCAGGATATTAACTGGGCCTGGACTGCTTTTGTTATGGACTGGTTCAGGGAAAAAAATAAGTGACTGTATATTGACAAAGGGCTTTTTAGTTGTTATATTATTTATATAAAGTTGTTGGCAATGGGGCCTACGCATTTAAACTGCGTAGGTTTTTTGCATTTTCAAATCTTTGTGACAAAGGGGGCTGTCAAGATGAATGAACGTTTTCTTAACGATTCCAACCCCGGATTGTTTGGCGCAAACGATGACTTCCCCGAGGAACTGTATGCTGAATGGTTTTACAGCCTGGAGTTTTCCCCGGACTACATTATCAATTAATCCAATTTAAATACCCACCACCTCTATGGCCGGCAATATTTTGCCGGCCTTTTTCTTGACCCCGAAGTCACAGCCGGATCTCATGCTCCGCCAGAGCTTTGTGGTCAATGGCATGGGGAGGCCATTCCAGCCAGTTATTTTTAATAAACCGGTACATACCGTCTTCCAAATACTGACTGACTTCCAGGCCAAGACGGGTATATAGCGTGACAAGGTCGGCCCGCATGCTGAACGCCAGGGCCAGGCCGTAATTTCCCAGGCCGTAGGCTATCAGCAGCAGGAGATGATGCAGCATCAGCCGGTCGGAATAAGGGGGAATGGTATTATCGGTGACCGCAGCCTCCTGGCGTAACGGAGCGGGCAGGTCTTCCGACGTGAGCAGTTTGGCAAAAAGCTGAATATGCTTATGCGCGATTTCCGTACCCCGGACGGCTAAGGACCGCACGCCGTCGGTTGCTGCAGTCTGGCTGAAACCCATGAGTAAGGCTTTGCCCACACTGTTGGTCTGAAAATTTAAAAACAAAGTGTCGATTTCTGTGGCCAGCAGGGGGCGCTGTTTACCGAACAGACTGCCCAGGAAATCCATGCTTTGGACGGTCTCGCCGATCCGGGCGGTTGGCAAATGGGGTGTACAGACTGTAAGCCCTTTGGCTAACTGGACGGCTGTTATTTTTTCATCCAAAAGAGCGGACGCTTTGATGCAGTCATGATAAAAATTGCGCACGTTGGAACGGCTGGCGGCGGCAAAGGCTGAACTATATCCAGATAAGCCGATCCGGGTCATATTTTTGATATAGGCGAGATAAAAGGAATCCAGATAAAGGCGCGGTGCGCGGGTATTGACGTCCTGGTGCACGGAATACCCCGTGGGAAGAGGAATCTTGTCGGCGGTAAGCAGCTTGCCGACGGCGGTGACAAGATTTTCGCCGAGCTGGTAAGCGGCTTCGACGACGGAGCGTATTTCAACGTCATCAATATGTAGTAAGAAATGGTGCATCATGCATACCGCTATATTAGTGTTGAGATAGTTGTTCCAAAGACTGCCTGATTCTGCGGCTGTCAATTCGGTCTGTTCCATTGCCAATCCTCCTGTACCGGTTTGTTCCTGAGCCTGCCCGGTTCTATGGGCGAAAAACCGCTTTGAGCTCTGTGCCATGAGCCGAAAAACCGCATTGGCGGTTTTTCTTATTGTATCCCCCAAGCAGGAAAACTATTATAGCGCAGCGATGATTGGCTCAAACTAATTGGGACAGAATGGAATTTGTCTGGTAGGATAGGAATTTTCTTCCTTATGGCGAATGAATTCAAAGTTATCTGTTGTCCCGGCTAAGATTGATTTGTCCGGCAGATATTTTACCGAAATGGGGAGAGTGCTTTATGAACAAGGATGTCTTTGCTGTGAAAGGAAATATTGTTTTTACTCCCGGTCCGGAAGGGTTTACTCTGCATCAGGAAAGCTACCTGATTGTGGAGAGGGGTGTTGTGCGGGAGATTTGCCGGTCTTTGCCGGCGGAATATGCGGCCTGCAGGGTTGAAGATTATGGGGACCGGCTGATCATCCCCGGTTTTGTCGATTTGCACACGCATGCTTCCCAGTTTAATCAGCGCGGGCTGGGGTTGGACCTGCAGCTGTTGGAGTGGCTGAATGAATACACTTTTAAAGAAGAAGCCCGTTTTGCCGCTAGGGATTATGCGGCGGCGGCTTATCAGGCTTTTGCGGCGGAAATTGTCAGGCAGGGCACTACCCGGGTAGTAGTTTTTGCCACAATCCATAAAGAGAGCAGTGAATTGTTATTTAATATTCTGGCCCGGAAGGGAATCGGCGCTTATGTAGGTAAAGTCAATATGGACCGGAACTGCCCCGATGATTTGAGGGAAGAGACGGAACAGTCGCTGCGGGACACGGAGGAAATCATCCGGCGCTGGCAGGACCATCCCCTGGTAAAACCGGTTATTACGCCGCGGTTTGCCCCGACGAGCACGGAAAAACTTTTGCGCGGACTGGGCGCGCTGGCAGTCAGATATAATTTACCGGTGCAGTCGCATTTGTCGGAAAATCAGGCTGAGGTCAGATGGGTGGCTGAATTATTTCCGGCCCAGGCAGAGTATCATAAGGTCTATGATTCGTTTCAGTTGTTCGGGCAGACGCCTACCGTAATGGCTCATTGCATCTATTTAACGGCAGAGGCGGTTCAACATATGAAAATGGCTCAGGTCATGGCTGTGCACTGTCCCGATTCCAATTTAAACCTGGCCAGCGGCATCATGCCTGTCCGTAAGATGCTGGCGGCGGGAGTTCCGGTGGGACTCGGCACCGATATCGGCGCAGGGCAGTCTTTATTTATGCCGGCAACCATAGTAAGCGCGATTCAGCTATCTAAGTTATATTATGTCATGCAGCCGGAATGCAAACCGCTGACGCTTAGTGAGGCGTTCTATATGGCAACCAAAGGAGGCGGCCGCTTTTTTGGCGCCGTGGGTAGTTTTGAACCCGGTTATTCGTTCGATGCCTTGATCGTTGACGACCGGGCGGAGCATGCCCGGGGCCGCTCCCTGTTAGAAAGACTGCAGCAGTTTATTTATACGGGCAATGCCGCCGATATTGCGGAACGGTATATTGCCGGGCGGAAGATTACGGTTTGACGATTCCAGATATAAAAAATGATTCCGTTGGCATAAGCCGGCGGAATCAAGGAATGATACTGTGAATTATAAAATGTATTTGTCAATTTCATCAATTAACAGAGCAATTTCCGGTTTTGTTACTTGCACGGCGGCACCGAGGCCTTCGCCTTTGCGGCGCATTTCTTCGTTGATTAAGGAAGAGAAGATAAAAACCGGCAGAACCTGGAGTTTTTCATGTTCTTTGATCCGTTTTAATAAATGATGGCCGTCCATTTGGGGCATCTCAATATCTGTAATGACAAGGTTCACATATTGTTCAACCGGGCCGGGCTGCCGGGCATAGTTTTCCAGTGCATCCCAAGCCGTTTTGCCATTTTCATGCACTGTAAGATTCGTATAGCCGGAATTACGCAGCGTATGGGACAGCAAATCCCGCAGCATCTTTGAATCCTCGGCGACAACAATATTCTTTGTTGCGCGCTTTTGGGCTGCCGTTTCACTGGATTTTTGCGTGAAGTTCAGTTTTTGGGAAATTTCCGGGTTGATTTCTGCGAGCAGCTGTTCAAAGTCCAGCAGCACAATCAATTTATCATCCATTTTAATCAGACCGGTGGCAATTTCCGTAGCGGCCGCCGACGGCACGGATTCCATGCGCTCCCAGGAAATACGGTGGATGCGTAAAACCGTGTTAACCAGGAAACTAATATATGTTTGATTAAACTCACAAACAATGATGTATTTTTCCTTTTCATCAAAAGCAGCAGCCGACAGGCGGCTGCCTAAATTGACCAGCGGGATAACCCGGCCGCGCAGTTCAATGACTCCTTCCACATGCGCCGGCAACCCAGGCAGTTTGGTAATGGGGATTGGCTTGATAATTTCTCTTACTTTAGCCACATTAATGCCATAATGAACTGCGCCTACGATGAATTCAACAATTTCAAATTCATTGGTGCCTGTTTCCAGCAAAATTCCGTCTTTTTCTTTCGCCATGATTTACACCGTCCTCTATTTAGTGTTAGTAACCGGGGACCGGTTTTCTAGCAACCTACTTTCCAAAGCTTAAAGACACCGGGTTTCCTACCAAAGACCATCCCGGCGGTCTTATAAAGGGACTTGTCACTTATATTCTGATATTGTTACCGTTTTCCTGCATAATGCGACAAATAAATTCATTCTTTTCATGGGATCAGAAAGTATTTGGGAAAATTATAATTTGTAAATAATGACAGGTATATAAATTTATTTGTCGAAATGATTTGATATTCAGACCGCTAAGGGGTGAGGAGATGGGAGGGACGACATGAAAAAGGACAATTGTTATAAAGCGGTTTTTATCCGGCACGGACAGAGTGAGTGGAATAAAACCAACCAATTTACCGGCTGGACGGACGTTGATCTTACCGAGGAGGGCCGGGCGGAAGCAAAGAAGGCAGGCGCTGCTCTGAAACAGGCCGGTTATCATTGTGATCTCGCCTTTACTTCTTATTTACAGCGAGCGATAAAAACGCTGCACCTTGTGCTGGGGGAGATGGATCAGCTTTGGATTCCGGAGCATAAATCGTGGAAGCTCAATGAGCGCCATTACGGTGCTTTGCAAGGGCTGAATAAAACGGATACCGCCCGAAAATACGGAGAAGAACAGGTAAAGGTATGGCGCCGGAGTTATGATGTAGCGCCGCCGCCGCTGGCAACCGATGATCCCCGTTTTCCCGGACGGGACTTGCGTTATGCCCAGGTTCCGCCCAGCGTCCTGCCGGCGGCCGAATCATTAAGAGATACTGAAATGCGGGTCCTGCCTTATTGGCAAGAACAGGTCGCGCCGTGGATCCGGCAAGGTAAGCAGGTGCTTATTGTTGCCCATGGTAACAGTCTGCGGGCTTTGGCTAAGCATATCAAACAGATCAGCAAAGAAGACATTGTAGATTTTGAAATACCGACGGGAGTTCCTCTGATCTTTGAATTTACTGCCGACTTGACGGTAATCCGTGATTATTATTTATATCAAGAAAAAACAACCTGACTAATAGTCAGGTTGTTGCTGTTTTTTGTCTGAGTGACCGGAGGCCGTTTAACTGGGAAAGAAGCATTCCCGCAAATATGAATGCGCAGCCCAGCAATTCTTTGGCGCCTAACCGCTCATCCAGCAGCATAAATCCGCCAAGGGCCGCGAAAACGGTCTCCATGCTGAGTAAAATGGCCGCATGCGAGGGAGCGGAATTTTTTTGGCCGATAATCTGCAGGGTATAAGCAATGCCCACCGAAAAGACACCGCCGTAAAAAATCGGCAGTCCGGCTTGCCAAAGACTGCCGGGCGTTATTGTTTCAAACCATAAAGCCGTTGCCAGACTAAGGAACGAACAGGTAATAAATTGAAAAAAAGCCAGCTTTAAAGCATCCATGCGGCGGGCAAACCGGTCAATGAGCAGGATATGTGCCGTCCAGAACAAGGCGCCGGCCAGCTCCAGAAAATCGCCGTAAGCAATGGAAAACTGTTCTTTTACGCTTAAAAAATATAAGCCGAGCAGAGCCAGGGCGCAGCCGCTCCAGGTTGAGACCGAAATACGCTGGTTCAACAGGAAGATACCGGCAATAGGGACGAGTACAATATACAGGCTGGTAATAAAGGCGGCCTTGCCGGCAGTTGTGTAAATCAGGCCGATTTGCTGCAGCGAAGCGGCGATAAACAAGACGGTACCCGCCAGTACGCCGGCTTGGGCCCCGTTCCAAAAGCTGCGTCCGGTATCCTTGTTTTCAGAAAGCTGCCGGTTGCTGTAAAGGAGAAGCGGAATTAGCGAAAAACCGCCTAAGGCGAACCGGACCCCGTTGAAAGTGAAGGGACCGACATGCTCCATGCCGACCCGTTGAGCCACAAACGCCAATCCCCAGATTGCGGCCGCCAGCAGCAGGAGAAGGTTGGACCGATACTGCATAAGCAAGACTCCTTTGACACGAAAATAAAAGATAATGTTTACATTATATAACAATAAGAGGAGAATTCAAGGGGCGTGTGGAATTTTCGATATCACCCGGCGAAAAAAATTGCCGGGTTAGCGAAGAAACAAGGAGACTAAAAATGAAAAGAACATTGTTGATGCTGGTTGCGGGAATAGTCGTGTTTTTATATACGGATTACGCAATGGCGGCCGCTAATCCGGACCAATGGCAGGGATGGAAGACGGCGTATACCGGTAACTGCCGGAAAGTGGCGGACAATCTGACGGCCAGTAAGGAAGTGTTTGAGAAGCTGGACACAGGGGAGCTGGACCGGGTCACAGCGGGAAAACGTATGCAGGAACTGGACCGGGACCTGGAAGAGTTACAAAATGCGCTTTACCGTTTACCGGCGGTCGATTCTCTGTCCGTTGCGGTTCAGGATGAAGTGCGCCTGGCGGTAACGGAGAGCGTTCAGGTCATTAATTATCGCCGGATTGCGAATCATGAAAGCCAGCAAATGATTACCGGGGATAAGGATTCGCAGCATTATAATGCCGCCCGTCTGGCCCTGCAGGAGTCCAATACACGCATTGATCTGGCAAATACGGCATTGGAGAATGGGCAAAACTATTTGACAAAGTAGATGCAGAATTTGGTAAGCATGACACGGATAGTTTGGCAAAGACTATAAGTGACATCTGACCAAGGGAGGCGTCGAAATGAAACATATGTGCCGCCATAAAGGAATTAAAAGAAAATATAAACATCTTGCCGCCGCTCTTGCCGGTGCCGCTATTTTATCGGCGGCTCTGGTACCGGGAATCTCCGGTTCGCCTTATATCAATGTCAACGGTAATGGCAACGGCAACGGCGACGCCGCAAATACCACGGCCCAGGCGCCGGCCGGACAAACACCGGCCACGAGTCCGCTGATACAGCCGAATCCGGATCTCGTTAGCGAAAAATCACCTCAGCCGCCGGCGGCCGGTACCGCTTCAGCTGGGCCGCGCCGGCAGGAACCGTCTCAGCGGCAGGAACCGGCTCACAGGCCGGAGGATGTTAAAAAAGTGCTGAATATTACGGCAACTGCCTATGCCCCGGGCAGGCATGACAACGATCAGTGGGGCAATAAAACGTATATGGGTACTAGGGTCCGTCCCGGCGTGATTGCCGTTGACCCGCGGGTAATTCCCCTGGGTTCCCGTGTCTTCATCCGCTATCCTGACGGGCATGGCGCGTATGCCGTAGCCGAAGATGTCGGCGGAGCAATCAAGGGAAACCGGATTGATGTTGCCAAATCGACAGTCCGAGAGGCGGATCACTTTGGCATTAAACCGGTCAAAGTGTATGTTTTGCGACATGGCAGAGAAGAATGGTAGCAGATGCAGGACCAATTACCGAAAAACCGCGTTAGCGGTTTTTCTCACAGGGAGAGGTGCTTCATGACTGGGGTTTGTCCGGAACCGACCGGGATTTTTGCCGATACCAGGCTTAACGGGATTGTTGAGAATCCGTTTGAGGGAATTCTGGCGATTGATGAAACGGGAACGGTCATTTTTTTGAACCGTTTTTTTGCCGAGGTGCTGCAATCCCGTCAGGAAAATCTGGTGGGGAAAAAAGTATGGGATATAATTCCCGGCTGCCGGTTATTGGATACAGTGAGCCAGGGATATTCGATCTGGGGCGAGACCCTGCGGCTAAACGGCAAGGAATTTTTAGTGGCCCGGTTTCCGTTAAAAACAGGCAATACAATTGTCGGGGCTATGGTTAAGACCTTGTTTCCCGATCAAACGATTGCCAAGGAAATTGTACATAAGTTATCCCACACGGCGAAAACAGTTCAATCCCCGCAGAAGTTATGTACCTGCCGGGATATTATCGGGGAAACGCCACCGATGCTATATGTGAAAAAACTGGCCCGCCGGGCGTCCCGCACGAGTTCGACCCTCCTGATTACCGGCGAAAGCGGTACCGGTAAAGAGATCATTGCGCAAGCCATTCATACCCGTTCCGTCCGGCGGGAGGCACCGTTTATCAGTGTCAATTGTGGCGCAATTCCGGAAAATCTGTTGGAATCGGAGTTGTTCGGCTATGTGGACGGTGCTTTTACAGGTGCTAAAAAGGGCGGGAAACCCGGTAAATTTGAACTGGCTAACGGCGGTACCGTTTTACTGGACGAAATTGGCGATATGCCGTTATACATGCAGGTTAAACTTTTGCGGGTATTGCAGGAACGGGAAGTTTGGCGAATTGGGGCCACGGCTCCGAACAAACTGGATGTCCGGGTTATGGCAGCGACCAACACGGATCTGAAGCAATTGGTAAAAGAGAAGAAGTTCCGGGAAGACTTGTATTACCGTTTGAATGTATTGGAAATTAAATTGCCGCCCTTACGGGAAAGACTGGAAGATTTACCTTTTTTGGTTCAGACCCTGATTAGCCGGATTAATGAGAAAATCGGTTCCGACGCCCGGGGTGTTACGGAAGAATCTATGGCGCTGCTTACGGGTTATAACTGGCCGGGGAATGTCAGGGAATTGGAGAACATATTGGAGCAGGCCGTCAACTGGAGCGAGGATGCTATAATTGACGTAAGTAAAATTCCCGGCGGCCCGTGGCGCCAGGATACGGATATTCCTTTAGAGGCGAACGAACCGGAGGCAGGCGGGCGATTCCGTCAAAAAGTCGAGGAAACGGAAAAAGAGTTAATCCTCCGGGCGCTTCAACAAACCAACGGGAATAAGGCAGGGGCGGCGCGCTTGCTGAACATGCAACGGTCCGTTCTGTATAAAAAACTAAAGCGCATGAATGTAGTGATATAAGTGTAGCGATTGCCTACAGGTGTAGCTAAAATGGACACTTATTGTCTCCGGTATTAAACCGGAGACTTTTTTATGGGATCGGAAAGTATAATTTTTCGTAAAATACTTTCCTTCCACTTAAAGACCCATTAGGTCTTTCTTGTGACAAAATAGCCGGTAACGGCAGAAGAATCGCTTTATCAACGCTCCGCCGTTACCACTTAACCTCCGCTTATGACAAGATGATCCCTCTGCCGGGAATGGCGTCCAAAATGATTTCCAGACGGATTTTCCCGCGCCCTGAGCCCTGCGTCCCGAGCCGAAAGACCGCGCAACGGTCTTTCTTATTGGCATACTTATTGCTTGTTTATAAAAGTGCATACACCAGCATTGGTTAGGGAATGTAAAACTACAAGGAGGGAAAGGCAGTGTCCAAATTCGGAAACAAGATTAAATCGCTTGACGCAGCGCTGGAAGTGATTCCCCAAACCGGCGCGGTAATCATGATGGGGGGGTTTGTTGGTGCGGGCGAACCGACTTGCTGTATCGAATGGCTTATTAAGCATACTATTTCGGACATTACGTTAATAACCAATGAACCGGGATTGAGTGGTTTTGGCAGGGCTATGCTGTACAAGAACGGACTGGTTAAGGAACTGATTTCGTCCCATGTCGGAACTACCCAGGAATCAACCGATGAATATTTAAAAGGCCGGTTAAAAGTAGAGCAGTTTTACCCCATGGGTACCTGGATTGAAAAGGTGCGGGCCGGTGCTATGGGATTGGGCGGCGTTCTTGTACCGGTCGGCGTGGGCATATTGGATGAGCCGGGATTGTTTGCCGATTTGCCGGAACCTAAGCAGGTCATTGAAGTAAATGGTATGAAATGTTTCGTCGAGCCGGCCCTGACCGCTCCTTTCGGTCTGGTAAAGGCCTGGCGGGCCGACGAGTCTGGCAATCTGGAATACCGTCACACCAGCATGAATTGCAATCCTATGGTAGCCATGGCCTGTGAGTATACCATCGCCGAAGTGGAAGAGATTGTGCCGGTCGGGACGATTCCGCCGGAACGGGTGGGAACAGCGGCGCCTTTTGTGCAAGCGGTGGTAAAGGGACTTAGTCTCACGGAACATGATGAAATTTATCGCCGGCATTGGTTGAAGACGGGCAAGCTGGTGCCGGAAAAATAATATCAGGAGGGGAAAAGGTATGGATCCGAGAGTTCTTATAGCAAAACGGGCGGCGCAAGAATTAAAAGACGGTCAGTTGGTGAACTTGGGTTTTGGCATGCCGACGCAGGCGTCTAATTATTTGCCGGTAGGGGTAAACGTCATGTTTCATGCCGAAAATGGGGTTTTTGGCGTTGGGCCCAGACCGCGTCCCGCCGATGCGAAAGCCGATATGACGAACGCCGGCTCCGAGCCGGTTACTCTGGTTGCCGGTGCGGCGATTATGGATTTGGCCACCTCTCTGGGAGCTATGCGCAAAGGCGTATTGGACGTAACCATTCTCGGCGCCCTGGAAGTAGATCAACTGGGCAATATCGCCAACTGGGCGGTAAAACGCAACGGGAAATGGTGGCCGGGCATCGGCGGCGCCATGGATTTGTGTTATGGCACGAAGACGGTCATCGCCTGTCTCATGCATACTGATAGAAACGGGGAATCCAAAGTACTCAAACGCTGTTCCCTGCCGCTTACCGGCAAAGGCTGCGTAAAGACGATTATTACCGACAAGGCGGTATTTGATGTGGGCACTCAGGGACTGATACTAAAGGAACATGCCCCGGGGGTTACTCTGGCCGATATTAAGGCCTGCACGCAAGCGGATTTTAGCGTCGCCGCAAACTTCGGCGAAATGAAATTATAAGGTTCCCGGAGGTGTAGTATGGATTGTCGGGAGAAGCGGGATACGGACATTGTAAAAAAGGCAAGAGATTTTTGTGCAGCCTGTTTGGAACCGTTAGCCGGAGCGTTGGATAAAGAAAGCCGCTTTCCGGCAGAACTTGTTGCGCCAATGGCGGCGGCAGGATTTTTCGGTTTGCCCTATCCGGTTGAGTGGGGCGGCGGCGGCTATTCGTCCGTTACGGCCCAGCAGGTAATGCGGGAAATTGCCAAAGTAAGCGCCGGGGTGGCGTTGACCTTCCATGTTCATTGGATGGCAGTGGATACTTTGCTGCGATTTGGTTCGGAAATGCAAAAACAGAAATATTTGCCGGCTATGCTCAGGGGGGATAAAATAGCTGCTTATACTATCAGTGAACCGCAGGCCGGCTCTGATGCCGCCGCCATTACGGCGATTGCGGTCCGGAACGGTGATGGCTGGCTTTTGAGGGGAACTAAATATTTTTGCACCAACGGCGGATTGGCGGACCTTTATTTTGTGGCCTTTAAAACGGACCCAGCGGCCGGCGGTAAAGGAATTAGCCTGTTTATCATCGAAAAGGGGACCCCTGGATTTCAGATCGGTCCGGCGGCGGAAAAAATGGGGTGTCGCAGTTCGGTGACGACCAGTCTGCTGTTTCAGGATTGTCCGGTCACGGCGGAACAACTGGTCGGCAAAGAAAATGAAGGATTTAAGGCAGCTATGTACGGTTTGACGGGAGGCCGTCTCGGCATGGCTTCAATGGGGCTGGGAATTGCCGAGGCCGCCCTGGAGGCGGCGGTGCGCTACGCCAACCAGCGGTTGGCTTTCGGCAAATCCTTGAGTGCATTATATGCGATACAGGAAATGATTGCCGACATGTATATAAAGACCGAAGCAGCCCGGTTGATGGTTGCCGGTGCGGCCGGCAAACGGGACAGCGGGGAGGACTACTCCCTGGAATCTTCCATGGCCAAGCTGTTTGTGGCGGATGTTGCCGCGGAAGTTTGCCATAAGGCGCAGCAGATCTTTGGCGGCCACGGCTATATGAGGCATAATACGGTAGAACGCTACGCCCGGGATGCCCGGTTGCTGAGTATTGGCGTAGGCACATCGGAAGTATTGAAAATGGTCGTTGGCAACCTGGTTGCCAAAAGTATGGCCTAGTCCGGCGGCAGGAAAATAGAATCAATGGATTCGTGACAAGGGGTATGCGGGTGATTAACCGGATGCCCCTTGTTTTTTCTATGTTATCAATGTTAGTAGAAAAGCGCTTTCTGGCGGTTTTTTCCGCGCCATGAGCCCTGCGCCTTGAACCGAAAAACCGCGCAGGTTTTTCTTGTGCATAGAAGGTAAATCCTGCGGAAAAACTTACTATGGCTGGACATTGCAGCAGTTCTATTCCGGATATGAAAGGGAAGTGATGTAACGGATGAAGGAAGCATTTGAAGAATATAAGGACATGAAGATTGACAAGGATCTTGACAAGAATGTCAACTATCTGAAAGACCTTCTTGGAGTTGGGGAATCATTTGACATTATTTTCCGGGAATACAAGCTGGGAAACCGGCGGGCGGCATCTTTTTCCATCAACGGCATGACCAACGATGTATTACTTACTAACGTATTTCAGGATATGATGGTATTTAAGCAGGAAGAGCTGACGGTGAATGCCCTGCAGAAAATCTTTTATTCCCGCGCCACCCATTCCCAGGTTACAATGGTTGATAATCTACATGATGCGCTTATAAGCATGCTGTCGGGCGAACTCATTCTTTTTATCGATAAAGAAGATCAGGTACTGGTTTTTGATGCGAGGGCTTATCCAGTACGGGCGCCGGAAGAATCCGAGATAGAAAAGGTTACCCGGGGCTCCCGTGATTCTTTCGTGGAGACCCTGCCGTTTAATACTACCTTGGTTCGGCGGCGTCTGCGCGATCCAAACCTGCGGTTTGAGATTGTCAAAGTGGGTATACGGTCCCAGACCGATGTAGCGGTTGGCTATATCCGGGATATTGTGGATCCTAAGCTAGTCGAGACGGTAAAGAGCCGCCTCAACGAAATTAATATTGACGGCGTGCCAATGGCGGAAAGGGCCATCGAAGAATTTATCGCCCGCGGCAGCCGATGGAATCCGCTGCCGCGCACCCGTTATACGGAAAGGCCCGACGTGGTTGCCGTTCATCTTTTGGAAGGACATGTCTGCCTTGTTATTGATACCACGCCCAATGTGATGATTTTACCGACTACCTTTTGGCACCATGTGCAGCATGTGGAGGAGTATCACCAGAATGCACTGGTCGGGTCCTATCTTCGCCTGATTCGCTTTTTCGGCATAATGATATCCCTGTTGCTGCCGCCCCTATGGCTGGCATTGATCCTGCAACACCATTTTTTGCCGGAGGCCATTGCTTTTCTTGGACCGCGCAATCCCGGCGTCATACCTATGGGGATTCAATTTATTCTGGCTGAATTGGGGGTAGAATTAGTCCGCATGGCTACCATTCATGTGCCGACGGCCCAGTCCACGGCCCTTGGATTCATCGGTTCTTTTATGCTGGGGGAATTTGCCACCAAAGTGGGTCTGTTCGGCAATGAAGTCATTTTTTATACGGCCATTGCCGCGGTCGGAGGCTTCGCGACACCGAGCGTTGAACTTTCCTATGCGATAAGTTTGCTCCGGATGGGTCTGTTAGTGCTGGTTACGTTTTTCAAAATACCGGGTTTGCTGGCCGGATTCGCCTTGATTCTGATTCTGCTGCTGACGACTAAGTCTTTCGATTATCCTTATTTATGGCCGCTCGTTCCTTTTAACTACAAAGCGCTTAAAGATGTGATCCTGCGCCTGCCTATGCCGCAAAAATTTCTGCGCCCTGCTTTGCTGAAACCCCGGGATAAAGACCGCCGGGGCGATTCGGATTCGGATTGATAAAACCCGCCGTTCCGTGCAAACTGGAAAAAAAGGAATCCCCCGCTCCGGGGTTTATGCCGCGGAGCGGGGGATTTTATTACGGTTTTTCTCATACGATTTTATTGCGCAGTGTTCCTAAACCGGAAATAGAGCACTCCATCAGATCGCCCGGCTGTAAAAATTTTGGCGGTATAAACCCTGCCCCCACACCGGCAGGAGTGCCGGTGGAGATAATATCGCCCGGTTCCAGGGTGATACCGGCGGAAATCGTGCTGATTAAGGTGGGAATATCAAAAATAAAAGAGCGGGTGTTGGCCTGCTGCCGGATTTCCCCATTGATTTTGCAGCAGACGTCCAGGCAGCCCGGGTCGGCTACAGCGCTTTTATGAACCAGATAAGGCCCCATGGGGGCGAACGTATCCAGGCTCTTACCGAGAAACCATTGCAGATGACGGCTTTGCAAATCCCGGGCCGTTACGTCATTCAGAATGGTGAAGCCAAAAACGTGATCCATGGCATTTTCCTGCGCAATCGAACAGCCTTGCTTGCCAATAATGACCGCCAGTTCTACTTCATAGTCCAGCGCACCGGTTACACCACTGTGACTGGAAACGGGATCATCCGGACCGGTTACGGTTGTCGGCGGCTTGGTAAAAATAACGGGGTATTGGGGAATGGCGGCAGCGGGGTCTTTTGTTTTGTCAAATTCCATGGCGTGTTCGGCATAATTTTTACCAACGCAAAAAATATTTTTGGCCGGCCGGGGAATCGGCGCTTTGAGCCGGACACTGTCGACCGGCAATAAAAGAGAAGGCTGTTTCCGGGCCGTAAATTTACCGGCGATGGAACGCACCGTGTCGAAAGCGGCATCTCCCTGACGGATCAAATCCAGCATGGCAGCCGGCAGCGTGTTTTGGCCAAGATAATACTGTTCGGCAGCGTTCAACGGGATGATATGCTTTTGGTTTTCGGCCAAAAGGCCGATTGTTTGACGATTGTCGTATTCATAGGTTGCCAGGTACACTGAAGATTCCTCCTTCTATTTTCCGTTTGCACTACTTTCTTGTTAGTTTGACATCGAAATGGGACTTCCTGCCAACAAGGAATCAAAATTTCCGGCGGCTGGCCGGGATTATTTGTTATCCATTTGTTGACAGTTTGTCCAATCACTCCTAAACTGGATTTATAAGAAGTTGAATTTTCGGGCTGGAACGGCGAGAAAACGCCAGGAGGAGGAGAGCATGCTAATTCCCACTATATGGCACCGGGACGGTTTTATGATATCAACCGATAAAAGACTTTTGGATGAAACGGTGATTCACCGTTTCCTGAGCGAGGAATCCTACTGGGCCAAAGGGATTAAGCCGGAAACGGTGCATAAAAGCATTGAAAACTCTGTTTTTTGTTTTGGGGTATATACCGGGAATTTTACCGGTGGAGAAAGGGGCCGGCAAGTGGGTTTTGCCCGGATGATTTCCGATCTGACCCGGGTTGCCTATTTGGCCGATGTATTTATTCTGCCTCCTTTTCGAGGCCGGGGACTCGGCAAATGGCTGGTGGAAACCATTATGCAGCATCCTGCGTTCAGCGAAGTCGGCCGTTTTTTACTGGTGACGCGGGATGCGCAGGAACTCTACGCGCAGTATGGCTTCCGGCCACTGGATAAACCGGAAGAATTTATGGGTTTGGTAAGATAAAAAAAGACCGCGTAGCGGTCTTTCCTGCTAATTGAAAGTGCCCCAGATCATTTTAGGCTCGGTAAAATCAGGCGGCGCGATCCCTATGTTTTCTGTTTGTCCGTTATTGCGTACCTGCAGGCTGATGGTTCCCAGTTTAATATCATCCTTGTCGAATACGGAAACCTGAATATTGACCAAGGCATCTTTATCAGCGGGAATGGACGTTTGACCTCCTATTTTTCCCTTGGCGACAATGATTTCGCTGTTTTCTTTCCGGTCTATATTGCTGGTGCTCCAGGTTAGCTTAACAACGGCCGGTTTGCCTAAGTCCGTGTTTTTGGTTAAAAAGGTATAGTTCCAGAAAACGTTAGGCTGGTCGATGGTGACTTTTACGTTGAGGGGCACTTTTTCCGGGGCCGGACTGGCGGCGGATACGGGGCTAACGGCAGCGGTTACCGTCAGAATGGAAAAGATAACAGCTAAAATCCACGGAGCAAATTTTCTCATGATTGATACCTCCATTTTTTCTACTAGTACTATTGTATCACAATATGTAAGCTGTTTGCAGGTTTCTCCTGAGCCTTGCGCTATGAGCCGAAAGACCGCGTTAGCGGTCTTCTATGTATAAAGAATCAAAAAGGCGAGCATGCTCCATAAATAAAGGGTCCAAAAGTGACAAGGGGAGGATGAAGCATGGAGCATGAAGCGCATATTGATCATTCGTTTGAGTTCCATTGGCGATGTGATACATGCGACGCCCGTAGCCAGTTCGTTAAAAGCGGCTTGGCCGGATTGCCATATTACCTGGCTGGTCGGTGAGGTTTGCGCCCCTCTTTTACAACATAACCCGGCAATTGACGAGATGATTGTCTGGCCGCGGGAGCATTTTGACGCCGCCTTGCGCCGCGGCAATCTCCCCAGAGCCTGGAGGGTATGGCAGGGGCTGAAAAGAAAGCTGGCATCCCGGCAATTTGATATTGTACTTGATATTCACGGTTTATTGCTTACCGGTTTGATCACCCGGACCGTAAAAGCACGGCGTAAAATTGGCCTGAGCACGGCGGGAGAAGGAAATCCGTACTTTATGACGGAAACGGCGGCGCCGCGGGGAGGTCATATTATCGATAAGTATTTGGGAGTGTTGGCTGCCCTTGGCATTTCCGGCGTAAAACGCCCAATGACCTTGATTGTGCCGGAGGCGGCCAGACGGTTTGCCGGACAGTTCTTGCGTCAGGAGGGCGTGCTGCGTCAGGATAAGGTGGTTATTCTCATTCCGGGAACAACCTGGCCGTCCAAAAATTGGCCGGTGCCATACTTTGCAGCGGTAGCCCGGGCGTTAGCCGGCGATCTTAGAGTGGTTCTATGCGGCGGTAAGCAGGAGTTTGCCTTGAGCCGGATGATTGCGGCTCAGGCCGGTGTTGCGCTAATCAATGCAACGGGCCGGACCGGCCTGTTGGAAATGGCGGCGCTGCTCGAACGAGCCGCTGTTGTTGTCAGCGGCGACACAGGCCCGCTGCATATGGCCGCGGCACTTGGCATCCCCACGGTAGCCGTATTCGGTCCGACCGATCCGGCAGTCTATGGGCCGGAGGGAAATAAACATGTCCGGTTGTCGGCCAGACTGCCCTGTTCCCTTTGTCATAAACGGCGCTGTCCCAAGAATACCATGCATTGTATGAGCTCCGTTCAGCCAATAACTGTAATTCAGGCGGTTTACCGCCTGCTGGAAGTAACGCCGGCAGGCATGGCAAATAACCCGGCGGGCCGGCGTTACGGCATGAAACGTATAGGTATGTAGGATGGCTGGAGTGGGAGCAGTCTCCTGCTGAGACCACTCCGGTTTATTTACGGTTGAGAGCAGCAGGCCGGGTTTTAATCAACAGAGCCATTAGACCGCCGCAGAAACTGAGAAGGGCCATGGCGTGAAATACATCCTGAAACGATAGCACGGTAACGTGTTTCTCAACCAATTTGGCCAAAACCAGTTTAAAGGCGGCGTACTGGGAGGGAAGAAAGCCCTGCCCGGTTACCCAGCCATGCGTGGCTTCGCTGATATCAGCCAGATCCATCCCCTGATTGCTCCATAAAGTCTGTAGCAGATGAAAGATTTCCTGCGGTGATTTTACGGCGGCATTGATATGTTCCACCGTAATATAGCGATGAAAGACTTCCCGGTTGCTCAACAAAGTTTCTACCAGAACGGCGCCGACGCTGCCGCCGATAATCTTGGCCAGGTTAAATACGCCCGAACCAACGCCGACTTTATCATGCGGTAAAGAAGCAATGGCGCAGTTCGTCAGGGGTGACATGGTAAATCCCAGTCCGATGCCAAATACTACCAGGCGGTAGAAGAAGTCATAAGGGCCAAAATCGGCGGTGATTGACTGAAAGGAATAAAGCGACAGGGTAATCAGGCAAATTCCCAGAAAAGCTGGAATCCGGGAGCCGATGCGGTCTGAAATCCAGCCGCCGATGGGGGCGAACAGCACCATCGTAATTGTATAAGGGAGGAGCATGAGACCTGCCGTAATGGAATTGTAATTCAGAATGGACTTGAGAAAAAAGGGCAGTAGAAACAAACAGCCATACATGGCGACAAATGTGATAAAACCAACAACATTGGCGGCGGTAAAATTTAAATTTTTAAACAGGGTAAGGTCAACCATAGGGTGGTCAACGCGCAGTTCGGCTACCAGAAAAAAGATAAACGAGGCAAAGGACAAGTAAAATAACAACGTAATATAAAGGGAGGTCCAGCCTTCTTTTTGTCCCTGGTTTAAAGCGATCAACATGGCGGCAATGCTGGTAGTCAGAAGAACTGCCCCGAGATAATCGACTTGCGCCTCCGAATTGCGTTCAAAGGAGGGGATTACGAGAAAAGCAAATAAAATGCTTAAAATAGCGACCGGTATAATGGAAAAGAAAATGGACTGCCAATTGAACATTTCAATAAAATAACCGCCGACTGTTGGCCCTAAAGCGCTGCCGCCGGCAGCCATAGCGCTCCAGAAACCGAGCGCCTGGCCCCGCTCATGCGGTTCGAAAGTACGGGCCACGATTGTCATGGCGTTTGGCAGCAGCATACCCGCGCCCAATCCCTGAATGACCCGGAAGATCAGCATGGCGGTAGAACTGGTAGCCATACCGCACAGAATGGAAGCAATGGTGAAAACCACCATTCCGGACAGGTACATGGTTTTTACGCCTAATTGGTCGCCCAGTTTGCCGGTCAGGGGCAGGGTGGAACCGTAGGGCAGCATATAGCTTAGGGAGACCCACACGACGGAATCCATATTAAAATTTAAGGAAGCCATGATATTTGGCAGCGCGATATTTACACTGCTGCTGACATAGGCGCTCAATACAGTGCCTAGACAGACCGCGCATAAGACGGCATACTTTTTTAACATCGTTTATCATCCATTTCTTGCTTACTTCATGATAGAGCCTGCTTAAAAAGATGTGGATACCAGGCTCGGTTAGCGAATGTGAATCTCAACGATAACAGACATGCCGGGTTTCAGCACGCCATTTTCTTCCGGCGAAGCTATAATTTTAACCGGCAGACGCTGGGTTACTTTGGTGAAATTGCCGGCAGCGTTGTCGGCGGGAAGCAAAGCGTATTCGGATCCCGTCGCCGGCCCCACTTCCAGCACTTTGCCTTTAAATGTTTTGCCGGGATAGGCGTCGACAGTGAAATCCACCGGCTGGCCGGCTTTGACTTTGCCGACATAGGTTTCTTCAATATCGGCCTCCACCCAGACGTCGGACAGATTGGCAAGGCTGAATATAGGCTGGCCGGCAACGACAATTTCGCCTTCTTCCACTGATTTTAGACCAATCACGCCATCTACCGGCGCTTTAATGTCCGTATTATCCAACTGCAACTGGTCGTTTTTTACAGCGGCTTCGGCCTGTTCGACCTGCGCTTCGGCGGCACTGATATCTTCCGTCCGGGGTCCCTCCACGGACAGGCTGTAGGACTGGCGGGCGGAGTCATATTGCGCTTTGGCTACGGACAGGGCCGTCGCCAGACTGTCCCGCTGCTGGCTGGAGATGGCGCCATCCCGGTAGAGAGCCAGACCCCGTTCATAATTTTTTTGCGCATTTTCGTAATCCGCTTTCATTTGGGTGACGGAAGCCTGAGCTTGCCCGATTTCCTGCGGACGGTTGCCGGCTTTCAATTTAGCAAGATTGGCCTTGGCGGCTGCCAGTGCTGCCTTGGCATTTTCCAACTGGACTTCATAATCGCTTTTCTCCAGTTGGGCCAGAATCTGACCGGCCTTAACCGGATCGCCTTCCTTAACGAATACTTTTGCCATCCGGCCCATTTCTTTGGGACTAATTGCCACAATGGTACCCTTTACCCGGGCGTCGTCGGTGGAGACGATACGGCTGGCCCGGTACCACCACCAGATGCCGCCGGCTATAAAAACAAGCAGGACCAAGGAAATGATCAAAAATGTGGCTTTTTTAGATAATTTAGGTTTGGTTTCACTCATTCTGGTTCGCCTCCGTCAGCTTCTAGCAAGTCTTTGCGTAAAATATTCATAGTATGTTGGACCTGGTTGAAACGATTCGTGACACGTTCCTGTAAGGATGGAATATGTTCGATTCCCGCTTCGGTTATACTGTAAGCCCGTTTGCTGCGTTTGCTGGGATGCTCCCAATGACCGGTAATATAGCCGCGCTCTTCCAGAATCCGCAGCAGCGGATACAAGGCATTGGGATTGGGGATAATAGTCGACAGGCTGCGGCGCTTCACTTCCTCGGCCAGTTTATTGCCGTGCATGGGACCTTCGGCCTGCAAAATTTTCAAGATATACAAGGCGAGGATAATTTTCATCCAGGTACGGTGGTCGGTATCCTGATTCATTGCCAACACTTCCTTATATTGTTATTAACATTAATAATGATAACGATAATAACAATGATAATCGTTTATACTGCCGGCAAGCAATCGGCGTGAAAGGGTGGTGCCTGTGACAAACTCAAATAATCTCCCGTTTTTATCAATTTACGTGGTTTTTCGCTTATATAATTAAAAGAGGTGTTAACGTGAAAGTAGAATTTACTTGTCCGGAATGCAGGCATAATTTCAGGCTGATATGGAACTATGGGGAGGACCTGGTCTGTCCGGTTTGCCGCGCCTCCTTTCCGGCCGGGACCATCGGGCCTATGGTTCCGGGATGACAGAGATGCCGCGTCCCGCGGATTTCCGGTAGCCGAAATTCACTTTTGCTGTTATACTGATAGTTATATTATAGAAAGATCCGGCCGCTCCGGCCGGGTAGCGGATAGGAAGTTCGGCTTATGGATGTAAAAATAAAAATATTGTATTTTGCTTTTGACTTGCTTGTGCCGTTACTGCTCGGTTATTGTTGCCGCCGCCGTCACTGGTTTCACGAACAGGTATTTGACCGCATGATTACCGTGAACATTCTGCTGATTACCCCGGTTCTTGCCCTTCTGAGCTTTTGGGTTCTTAAACCGGACTGGCAGTTAGTTTGGCTGCCTGTCCTAGGAGTCGGCGTCAGTATTATACCAGGAATCATTGCCTATCGCACATCCCGGCGGAAATACGGCAGTGAGCTTGACCGGGGAAGCTATTTGCTGTCGGCCATGCTGTCCAATATGGGGACGCTGGGAGGATTGTGCGCGTTTTTTTTGTTTGGGGAAACCGGCTATGCTTATACCCAGCTGATGACTATGTTTTTTAATGTGGTCGTATTCGCCTTCTGCTTTCCTCTGGCCCAGTATTGTTACATGAAAGAACAAAAAGAAGGCAGTCTGAAACTGTCGCTGGCCGCCATTGTCTGGAACCGGAACCAACTGCCGGTGGTGGGGCTGGCGGCCGGACTGACACTTTTGTTTCTCGGCTGGCCCCGGCCGGCTGTCCTGGGAGCCGCTTTTGATCCACTGGTGCATATTAGTGCCTGGACCCAGTTAATCCCTGTGGGATATGCCATTAATTTCAGTGAGATGCGTAAATATTACCGGGGAATTTTAGACCTCATTCCGATTAAATTTGTGGTGACACCGGTTATCATTTATGCCCTGGCCCGGCCAATTATCAAAGATACTACAGTTCTATATACGGCATTGGTGTTAGCGAGTACGCCGCCGGCGATCAATTCGGTAGTGACCGCTAAAATTCATCATCTAAATGTAAATATTGCAATGGCTGCTTTCATCTTATTAACAGCATTGTTTTTGACCGTCATTTATCCGCTGTTTTTTTGGTATCTGGCGGTATAGTTATATTTACCAAAGAGGAGTTGGTCTTGCCGGCGTGGAATAATGCTTTATGTAAACAAAGGTAGTTCCGTAACTTTTTTCTCCCCTAAGAAATTGTTCGTTCCTTTTAACCGGCTTCATTTGGAGGTAATTTACGGTGAAAAAAGCGGTGACAGGTGCAGTGGTGCTGCTGCTCTTGTTCCAAATTAGCTATGCAGCGCCTCAGGTCGGAGTAAAAGACGAGCAGATCAGTGTTGATTACGGCCGGGTTTGGTTCCAAAATGAGCCGTCGCCGCCGGCCCCGCCGGGTGCATCCTATACGGCAGGAGAATACGACGGCCGGTATGCTTTTACATATGGGATGCCCGACAATTATGCCATATATGTGGGACCCGGATTGATAAGGCCGGTTATCTATCCTACGAATGGGAATACCTTGGATGTTCATATTCAAAAGAGGGTGGATGAAAATTGGGCCGCCTTTGCCGGCGTAAAACGCTTCAGCGGTTCCTGGGTGGTCGCGGAACCGGCGGCAGCCGATAATGGGGCAATCAATAAGCTGGAGGTGGGCGTTATCGGTCAGAACCGCATTAGCGACCACGTGGCAGCCTATGCCAAAGTCGGTTTTACCGGCGATAACCTGGAGTATAGGACCGGAGTGACCTATTATATTCGTGACATTCATGTCGATCTGGGGTATTATTATCAGCAGCTTTCCCATGATAGCAGCAGTACGCCGTTGTCTGCCAACAGTTCCGGGGACGGCGCCGGCCAGATTTCCCAGGGAATTTATCTGGGAGCCAATTATAGATTTTAGCCGACAGACTTCTGCCGCCATCGGTTGGGCAGAAGTTTTTTTGTGGGTACTTTCCTTCCATTTAAAGACCCATTGGGTCTTTCTTATAGGAAAATGCGTATGGTTTGAAGAATAGGTAAAGTAAATTAGGGATTCGTCAGGAGGTTTCTTGTGGAGTATCTGTTATTGTTGCTTTTAGGATTCATAATTGTTATTACCGGAATACTATTTGTTATCCTTCGGCGCTGTGACGTCAGACGAGAATTTGGCCAACTGGAAAGAAACCAGGAACGGCTGGAACGGCTGTTGTTGGAACAGAATTCTTTATTGCGTTCTGAAGTTCAGACGACGGTTAAAACGTTACGGGAAGAAGTTCATACTACCCTCAATCAGATGAATGAGGCGGTACTGCGGCGTTTGTTCGAAAATAGCAGCACCCAGTTAAAGCAGTTGGAAGCATTTGCCGCCCAGTTACAGGCTTTAACGCGGTTGAATGAGGAGAAATTGGAAAAAATGCGGGAGTCCATGGGGAGCCAACTAAAAGCGCTGCAGGAGGACAATGGCCGGAAGCTGGAAGAAATGCGGGCGACGGTGGATGAAAAACTGCACGCTACTTTGGAAAAACGTCTGGGCGAATCGTTTAAACTGGTGAGTGACCGTTTGGAGCAGGTACACAAAGGGCTGGGCGAGATGCAGACGCTGGCTTCGGGAGTAGGAGACCTCAAGCGGGTGCTGACCAATGTGAAAGTGCGGGGCATTTGGGGGGAAGTTCATCTCAAAGGGTTGCTGGAACAAATTTTGACCCCGGACCAGTATGCCGAGAATATTACTACTAAGCCGGGCAGTAACGACCGGGTGGAATTCGCCGTAAAGCTTCCCGGCCGGGATCAGGAGGGAACTTGCGTCTGGCTGCCGGTGGATGCTAAGTTTCCACAGGAGGACTATCAACGGTTGCTGGACGCGCAGGAGCAGGCGAACCCGGTTTTGGCGGAAGAAGCAGCCAGGGCGCTGGAGACCCGGATTAAACAGGAAGCCAGGTCGATTGCGGAAAAGTATATCAGTCCGCCGGCAACTACCGAATTTGGCCTTTTATTTCTGCCTATCGAGGGCTTGTACGCGGAAGTGCTTCGCCGCCCCGGTCTATATGACACGTTGTTGCGGGATTATAAAGTGGTAGTGTCGGGGCCGACTACGCTGGCTGCTTTTTTGAGCAGCTTGCAGATGGGATTCCGGACGCTGGCGGTGGAGAAGCGCAGTTCCGAGGTTTGGACATTGTTAGGGGCCGTGAAAACGGAATTCGGCAAGTTCGGCACACTACTGGACCAGACTCATAAAAAACTGCAGGCCGCCAGTAATTCAATCGATCTGGCTGCACGCAAGACACGCACCATTGAAAGAAGACTCAGGACTGTGCAGGAACTGCCGGCAGAGGATGCCGGGCAACTCCTGGCTGATGTGGTATCCATGGAGCAGGATGAAGCAGAAACGGAATAAATAAGAAAAAAGGGGCTGGCCTACTATATTTAGGTCAGCCTCTTTTGGGGAGGGAGGTTTATAAAGATTGGTAAAAACTGCAGATCCCTTTAACAATGGCTTCAACCAGCCGGGCGCGGTATTCCGGGGATTGCAGGAGATTTCGTTCCGCCGCATGCGTGATATAGCCGACTTCAATTAAAGCAGCCGGCACGGTATTCCGGCGAAGAACGAAATAATTGCCGGGAGCTTCTTTTTCCGAGGCAACCGTTACCTTCTTAAGTTCTTCCTGGATCGAATGAGCCAGGGCTTTGCCGGAGGCCGACTTGGGATTATAATACGTATCCACGCCCTGCCGCCGGGTGTCGGGACTGGCATTGGCATGAATGCTGATGAAAAGATCGGCAGCCGATTCGGTTACCATTTCCAGACGGGCTGCCAGATCCCGGCGGTAACGTCCCTTGACGCGGGGATTATCACATTGTCCGCTCAGCTCCATGTCCTGGTCGCGCGATAATACGACGTTTGCTCCCTGCCGCTGCAGGGCTTCTTTCAAGGCGAGTGCAAAGGCAAGATTGATGTTCTTTTCCTGAATGCCGGACTGATTGGCGCCCGAATCGACACCGCCATGCCCGGCATCAACCAGAATCAGTTTGCCGGACAGCGGCTGGCTGGCAAGGGTAGAATAGGCAGCAAACAGCCCCAGCAGCAAAACCGGCAGCAAGCCAAAAACAAGACGCCGTTTAGGAACATACAGAACGGTCAAGACGCTCACTCCGTGTAGTCGTTGTTTTTCCGACAGTGGCTGGTGCGGGGGGGAACCTACTTATATATACAATGACGGTGCTGAATGTATGTTAGGGAAAAGAAAATATTTTTTGATCAAAGTGTTTCCTGAGCCATATCCGGCCGTAAGACTGCCGCTCCGTACAGATAGAGATGTTGAATGTCCTGCTGGCTTTTTTCGCAGTTCCAAAGTATAAGCACCCGGATGCAACGGGCTACCCCGGACGGATTCTCAATTTCCTGGGTGCCGAAGAGGGGAACGCTGGACCAGCCAAGCTTCCGGGCCGCAGCCGCCGGAAAGGCGGCATTCAGGTCGGGAGTTGAGCTGAAAATGACCGCGCCGATCTCCTCGGTGCGGATTTTATTTGCAGTTACCAGAGCTGCCAACAGCTCGGCTGTGTTTGTCATAATTTCCTGCTGATTATTGGTTTCTACGGTGGTTGCGCCTCGTACGCCACGCAGCATGGCAGATCATCCTTTCTATCCCACTTTTCGTATAAGTTCAGGGTGCAAAATGTGGGCTCTGTTGTCAATTTTGTATAAGTTCTGACCGTTACTTCTAAAATCCTGCCTGATCGCTAAACTTAACCATCCGGCGGCTTGACAAGTTTTTTTCTGTTTCCTGTATTTTTTTATTGCACTCTGGGCTGATTGTGATAAACTTATATCGTGCTTTTAACGAGACAGGCAAAGGATAGGAGATGGATATGAAAACCTTTTTTCGATTGACGGAAAATGCAGTTGCCTCGCTGGCGGAAAAATTTGGCACGCCGCTTTTGGTGTTGTCCGTGGAACAGATCCGGCAAAACTATACTTTCTTGCTGGAACATCTGCCCGGCGTTAAGATATATTACGCGGTAAAAGCCAATCCGGACGAGAATATTATCAAAACGCTCCATAGCATGGGGTCCTGTTTTGATGTGGCCTCGGACGGCGAAATGCAGGCGTTGACTTCGCTGGGTATTGAGACGGATTCCATGGTGTATGCCAATCCGGTAAAAACGCCTGCGGGATTGCGGGTGGCCCGGGAATTGGGGGTTCACAAGTTTACTTTCGACAGCGAGAGTGAAGTTTATAAAATGGCGCAGGCGGTACCCGGCGGTTCCGTACTTCTCCGGGTGCGGGTAGACAATCCGCAGGCTCTTGTCGACCTAAATAAGAAATTTGGGGCTCATCCCGAAGATGCCCTGCCGCTGTTGCGTCTTGCCAGAGAGCAAGGCCTTCAGGTAGCCGGACTGTGTTTTCATGTTGGCAGTCAGTCGATCAGCGCTAAAGCCTATCTCGACGCGCTTAAGTTATGCCGCCAGATATTTGATGCGGCCGCGGCCGAAGGATTTGATTTGCGGATTTTGGATATTGGCGGCGGGTTTCCGATTCCGGCCATCCACGAAAATACGGATATTGTGGCGATGCTGGATTCCATCGCGGCAGGTCTTAGCCAATGGTTTCCTGCAACGGAGATATGGGCTGAGCCGGGCCGCTTTATCTGCGGAACGGCTGTCAACCTGATCACCCGGGTCATCGGTATCCAGCAGCGCAATAATCAACAATGGTACTTCTTGGATGATGGTGTATATGGGACATTTTCCGGGGTTATTTTCGACCACTGGGATTTTGAACTGGAAACCTTCAAGTCCGGCATGCTCATTCCAGCCACGTTTGCCGGTCCCAGCTGCGATTCGCTGGATATTATTTTCAAAGATAAGATGACGGTGCCGCTGGAACTGAATGATGTGATTCTGGTTCCCAACTGCGGGGCGTATACCTCGGCATCGGCAACCGTATTTAACGGTTTTGCCAAGACACCGGTTGTCGTATGGGAAGAAATACAATTTCAGACAGTGGAAATGGAACTGGCTACTGCCGGCTAAGGGCTTCGAAAAAAGACGCTTTGTGGCGTCTTTTTTATTTTGTCTTTACTGGGACAAAAGGATCCTTCTGCCTGGAAGGCAAAAAGGCTATCATTGCCTTTGGACGGGTTCTTTGGCGCCCTGAGCCCTGCGCCCGAGCTGAAATAATTTTCCTAGGGCTTTGGTCCTGAAAAAAACAAGACTTCAGGCATACGAATTTAAGGCTGCAGTCTGATGAGATTATTGTCCCGGTAGTTTACAATTAAAGTAAGCCTTAATCGCAACGGGAGGGATCATTTTGGCGAAGCTGTCAAATAAAGGACTATTGGGAATGGCGTTGCTTTTAAGTTTGGCAACATCCGTACTGGTATACCACTATTTAAAAACGGTCTCAACGGTTCCGCAGCAAAAAGAGGTGAGCGTTGTTGTGGCCCGGGCCGACATTCCACCGCGGACCCGGATTCAGGCCGGCATGGTAAAAGAAGTCCGGGTACCGGAACAGTTTGTGGAGCCCAATGCCGTTCATGAGCTTGCCAAAGTGGTCGGCGTTGTAGCACGGGAGCAAATTATGGCCGGAGAGCAGATTACGGAGCGCCGCCTGGTAATAGCCGGCAAACCGGCCGACTTTACCGGTATGATTCCCTCCGACGAGCGGGCGGTTACGGTGGCAGTGACGGAAGTAACCGGCGTAGCCGGATTCGTCAAGCCGGGAGATTACGTAGATGTGCTGGCAACATTTGATCAGTCTATTGCCGGAGAAAATGTCACGAAAATGATTCTCCAGGATATATTGGTACTGGCAACTAACCATGATGCGCAGGCTTCCCCGGCCAATGTGGCCAATGCCGGCCGGGATAAAAAGGATGCCGGCAAAACTTCCACGGTGACTCTCGCAGTTACACCGGAGCAAGCGGCTCAACTGGCCCTGATGGATGAAAAAGGAAAGATCCGTTTGGCGTTGCGCCCCTTTATACCCAGTACCGGCATCGTGATTGCCAATACGGTGACCCCCCGCGATTTGGTCGGAAATTTCTCACTGCCCGGGCCGAGCAAGACACCGGATAAACCCGCTCCCAAGGCGGAACCGGCTCCGCCGGCAGGAAAAGCTTTGCCGGACGGGCATGGCATTCAAATGATTCGCGGTACAAAAGTGGAAACAGTGACAATAAATTAAGGTCAGTATACGGTTTCAGGAACGCGCTTAAGAGGATGAAGAAGTTTATTTTCAGTCTAGAAAGAAGGAAAGAGTATGAACAAGTACTGCTTTGCCGTTATCCTGGGACTGGTTTTGATTTTGAATATACTGATTAGCCCGGCTGCCGCGGCGGAGGGTAAACTCGTAGTGGCGTTGAATCAGTCCCGGGTGTTGAATTTTGCCGGCGTGGAACGCGTGGCGATTGCCAACCCGGATATTGCCGACGTTATGGTCGTGTCGAGTTCGGAAGTCCTTTTGATCGGTAAAGGCAACGGGGTTACGACGCTGCATGTGTGGGCGGACGGCACGCGGTTCAGTTACCTGGTGGAAGTATCGCCCGATGATGTGCCGCTGGCCAACGAAATTAAAAATATCCTGGGTTATCCTGATATCCGGGTTAGCAAGATCGGTAAGACTGTAATCCTGGAGGGAACGGTCAACGACCAGTATCAAAAAGCCAGGGCTGAAAAAGTGGCGGGAGCTTATGCTGATAAAGTCGTAAATCTGCTGGAACTGACCCGACCGACCCAGATAAAAATTGAAGCGAAAATTATTGAAATTAACCGGGAAAAAATTAAAAATCTGGGGATTCAATGGGGCAATGGCGGTACAAGCAGCGAAGCTTTTTCGCCGGGCGGTTTTTTCCTGGGGCAGAGTGCGGCCAACAGCGTTGTCAGCGGCAATGTATTAGGAGGATTAGGCACTTACAGTGATATTAACGCTCAGCTCAATGCCTTGATTAAGGATAGTTTGGCTAGAGTGCTTTCCCAGCCTAACATAGTGACTCTCAGCGGCGATAAAGCCAGCATTATGGTGGGCGGGCAAATCCCCGTACCTGTCAGCGACCAGAACGGCCAAATTACCGTAGAATGGAAAGATTACGGGATTAAGCTGAATATTGAGCCGGAAGTGAATGCCGAAGGACTGATTCATAGCAAAGTTACGGCGGAAGTCAGCTCCATGGACTGGAACTCACCATATAAAATACCCATTTCCAAAGATTTATCGATTCCGCCGATTAAGATGCGCAAGGCGGAGACCGCCATCGCGTTGTCTTCCGGGCAGACCATGGCAATTGGAGGCCTGATCGCCAGCGATATGACCAAAGATATGTATAAAGTACCGCTGTTGGGTGATTTACCCATATTGGGCCAATTATTTAGAAGCACTTCTTTTGATCGCAATGAAACAGAACTCCTGATTTTGCTGACGCCGACGATCATTGACCCGGCGACTTACGTGCCGCAGGCAACGCAGAAAATGAAGGATTCTTTGACCGCTGATCCGTGGGGAGGG
Organism: Allolucifera butyrica; assembly: GCF_900476375.1. GTDB lineage: Bacteria > Bacillota > Negativicutes > Sporomusales > UPPP01 > Lucifera > Lucifera butyrica. The sequence goes on from NZ_UPPP01000134.1 coordinate 136,336, forward strand.
ACGAAAAGTGGCGGACAAAATCAAGATACTCATCGCGGATGATGTTGCCCTGACAAGAGAAAATATTGTCAAGCTGATGCAGTTTCACGACAAAATAATGGTGGCGGGACAGGCCGGCACGGCGGAAGAGGCCATTGCCCAGGCCAGGGAAACGGAACCGGACGTGATTTTAATGGATATTAATATGCCGGGCATGGACGGGATTACGGCGACGGAAATATTGGCTACGGAGATGCCGAACATCAGCATTATTATGATGAGTGTGCAGGGGGAGCAGGAATATCTGCGCCGGGCCATGATGGCGGGGGCGAAGAATTATCTTATCAAGCCATTTACCGGCGATGAACTTTTGCAGGCCATTCAGCTTGTGTATCAGAATGAGCAAAAACGGAAGAAAGTATTGGAGCCGCAGTCCGTATCCAGGCAGGGCGAAATTATAACGGTGTGCAGCAGTAAAGGCGGTGTGGGCAAAACAACCATCGCCACCAACCTCGCCGTCGCTTTGGCTGGCAAGACAGGGGCTTCGGTGGGAGTGGTGGATGCGGATCTGCAGTTCGGTGATGTGGCGCTGTTCTTAAATATTTTACCACTGGCGACGATTGCCGATTTGGTAAAGGACGTGGACAATCTTGAGCCGCAGTTGATGGAACGCTATATGACGGCGTACAGTGATCAGGTCAAGGTACTGCCTGCTCCCTTGCGCCCGGAGCAGGCCGAGACAATTACCGGCAGCCATTTGACGGCGATTCTGACGGTTATGAAAGGGCGGTTTGATTATGTTGTCGTGGATACGCCGCCTGTATTTAATGAAGTAATGCTATCCGTATTGGACGAGTCGGACCACATTTTGGTAGTATCGGCTCTGGATCTGCCTACAACCAAGAACGTCAAATTATGCCTGGAAATTCTGGAATCATTGGATTATGCCGGTGATAAACTAAAGTTAGTACTCAACCGGGCTAATTCGGAAGGTGGTATGGAAATCTGGGAAGTGGAAGAAAGCCTGCACTGTAAATTTGCGGCCACCGTGCCCAGTGACGGCAAAATTGTTATGTCTGCCGTTAACCGGGGAGTTCCTTTTGTCATTGGCCATCCGGAGGCGCCGGTTTCCCAAAGTATTTATCAATTGCTGAAAATTGTTACCGGTGGTGAATGGAAGGGGCAGGAGGAAACGAAGGGAATGGTGAATAAAATAAAGCGTTTATTTGCTTGACTCTCTAGCAGCCGGCTCACGGGGGAAAGGAAACAGTGAAGGTGGTCCTATGAAAAATTTTGATGTTAAAATGCTTGATACAATTGTAAAACAGACCATGGAAGCCGTGGAAAAAGGAAAAAACCAGATCTTCGATATTTATGAGGCGGCCCGCCAGGAGATGGAAAATGTAAAGCGAGATGTGGAGCGAGTCAAGCAGGAAACGATAAATATTATTTTTCAGGTGGACGAGCTGGAGAAAAAAGAACGGCGGGCACGGCTGCGACTTATGGAGGTAAGCCGCAATTTCCGGGTTTATTCCGAGGAAGATATTAAGGAGGCTTATGAAGAAGCCAGCCAAATTCAAATGCAGTTGGCCGTGGCCCGGCAACAGGAAATAACCCTGCGGCGGCAGCGGGATGACCTGGAGATCCGGCTGCGTTCATTGAAGAATACGGTGGATAAGGCCGAGGGTCTGGTATCCCACGTGGGAGCCGTATTAGGGTATTTGGGCAATCAGATGGGATCGGTTGTAACTCAGATTGAATCACTGCAGCAAAAGCAAGTGTTCGGTTCCCGGATTATCCGCGCCCAGGAAGAGGAACGGCGGCGGGTGGCCCGGGAAATTCATGACGGTCCTGCCCAGGCCATGGCAAATATTGTTTTTCGGTCCGAAGTGTGTGAACGGCTGATTGACACCGATATGGAACGGGCGAAGCGGGAAATCAAAGATTTGCAGGAACAAGTGCGGTCCTGTTTAAAAGAAGTCCGCAAGATTATTTTTGATTTGCGGCCCATGGCCCTGGATGATCTGGGGCTGGTGCCTACGGTCCGGCGGATCCTGGATACGATTAAGGAACAGGCCGGTATGTTTACCGATTTCAAAGTTCTGGGCCATGAGAAACGGCTGGATTCCTACTTGGAAATCGGGTTATTCCGGATTATTCAGGAGGCGCTGAGCAACGTAGTGAAACATGCCAAGGCAACCCTGGTCAGTGTGCGGATTGAGTTCCGGCATAACGTGATTCTGGTGATTGTGGAAGATAACGGTCAGGGTTTTGACACGGGACGGGAGGAAAAAAACGGAGAGCATTTCGGGCTTATGGGAATCAGTGAACGGATTGAAGGCCTGAATGGGGAAATCAGTATTAAATCGGAACCGGGAAAAGGGACGATAATTTTTGTTAAAGTGCCACTGCAATGATTTTTAACCGCATATGCGGTTTTTTTTATACTTCGTTGACGCGTGTCGGCTTTAGGAATAAAATGGATGTAACTTACCTGCGAATAAAAAATGGTAAGCCTCAACACCAAGAAGGGAAATAGAACGAACAATGAAAATTAGGCTGTTGGCCCGGATAATGCTAGTGTTTACACTGTTTATGACAATGGAATTGACGGCGGCAAACGGAGCGGGTTCCGGCAATTTTATTGATGCGGTGCAAAAAGGTGATATGGCGAAAATACAAATCCTGCTTCAAGCGGGAGCTGACGTCAACCAGCGGGACGAGAGGGAAAAAACTCCCCTGATTATTGCGGTTGAAAATGGGAATCTTCTATTAACCGAAGAACTGATAGCCTGGGGTGCGGACCTAAACGTACCGGATGCCTGGGACAATACTCCGTTACTCATTGCGGCGCGAAAAACGGACAATAATATGCTGCATATACTGTTAAATGCCAAAGCAAATCCTGATTTATCCAATAAAAACAGCATTACGCCTCTGATCGCTTCGGTTCAGAGAGGGAACACCGGAGCCGTTAAAATGCTTTTAGAATACAGGGCCAACATAAATGCCCAGGACAGTTTGGGCCGGACGGCCCTGATGTGGGCTGTCAGTAAGAAAAATGAAGCCCTGGTCCGGTTACTATTGGAAAACGGCGCCGATGCAAGAATCGCCGACAGGGAAAATCAGACCGCACTGACTTTGGCCGAGCAGGAACATTCCGGACCGGAAATTCTTTTGTTATTAAAGGAAGGGCTCCGGAACCGGCCGGCTCAGGCCGTTCGGCCCAATTCCCAACCTGCGGGAGAATATACCGGTCAACGGCGGATCTTTCAGCCTGCTATTGAACCAGGCCGCTTGCTGATCGGTAACCCGAAAGCGCCTGTAACCATTGTAGAATACACGGATCTTCAATGTCCCTACTGTGCAGAGGGAGCCAGGCTCATGAAAGATACTATCGCAGCCTACGGCGACCGGGTGCGGGTAATTGTAAAAAATAATCCGCTGCCTTCCCACCGTCAGGCCATATTGGCGGCGCTTTATTTCGAGGCCATGGTCAAACAAGATCCTGATAAAGCGTTGGCATTTTTGGATTCCGTATTCAGCAAACAGGATGAATTAAAGGAAGGCGAGCCGTTTCTTAAGGCCGTGGCCCTGGTTGACGGAGCGGATCCAGCCGAATTACAACGGGATATTTCTTCGGCGGATATCAAAAATATCGTCGCGGCGGACTTAGCGGAAGCCGGGAAGTTTCATTTTGACGGTGTCCCGGTTTTTCTTGTTAATGGGAGACCTTTATATGGGGTTCCTGCCAGGACTACCTTGTTCCATCTTGTTGATGCGATATTAGCATCCGGTTAAGAATATGTCGCTCTGCTGCCTAAACAGGGATGTCATCGCGAGATGTCCCATGTAGCCCTCGGGTGCACCGACAAGAATGAAAGTGAGTGAGATTGCTTCACTGCGTTCGCAATGACAGACTACGTAACGGTGTCATTGCGAACGCAACGACGTGGAGTGCGGCAATCTTGAGTTTTGCCGATAACCTGACCGTCTCAACTTTGAGACGGTTTTTTTGTTGCGACGGAAAGATATCTTTCAATCCGTTTCAATGTAACGAATCGGCTTTATGAACAAGAAAAACGCCTTTTTGGACAATGTCTGTAGAAATTCAACACAATTCGTGATAAAGATAAAATCAAATGAAATTCAAATATAAAATGGGGTGAGTTGGCTTAAAGAACGCTTCTGCCGGGACTTTGGTCCTAATGCAATTAAGTCTAAGGTCTCAAGAAAGATTACTTAATATGGTATATAATACATCTAAATAAAAAATGAAATTAAAATTAATCAAGTGATAATTATATGTTAAATAATAGTTGCATTTTTAGAATTTAATGATATGATATTTTTTTTATTTCTATTTGTGAAGGAGAAAACATTGTGATTCAGACACAGGAACCAAAACGGTCCCGGCGGTTGTGGAAAGGCGTTTTAGCGCTTTTGCTGCTCTTGCAGATAAACCTGCCGCTTTCTTATGCTGCGCCATCCCCCGCCGATACGGAAGAGCAAAATCGCCGGTCCCGGCAACAGGCTCAGGAACAGCAGCAACGCCGGCAACAAAAGGACATCTTCTTACAGCAGGGGACGAAAGGGTCCGAAGATACCTCCCTGCCGGAAGAAAGCCCCAGCTTTGTGGTCAACACACTGCAGCTTACCGGTGACGGCGCAGACTGCTTCCCTTGGGCGCAAACGATGCTCAACCGGTATAAGGGGCGCAAAATCGGCATACAGGGCATTAACCTTATTGTTAAGCGCCTTACCAACGCCTTTATTGACCGGGGTTATATCACCACTCGCATCGTTGTACCCGAACAAAATCTTAGCGGCGGCACTTTAAAACTGATACTGATTCCGGGCAGGGTCGGCCATATCCGCTTTGCCGACCCAAACGTATGGGGCAACTGGCAAAACGCCTTTCCGGCTCATCCGGGCGATATTTTGAATTTGCGCAATCTCGAACAGGGCCTGGAGCAAATGAAACGCGTTCCCTCACAAGATGTCACTATGCAACTGGTGCCGGGCAAACAGCCGGGAGAAAGTGACGTTGTTATTAATGTAAAACGGGGTAAACCATATCGGTTCGTTTTTTCAATCGACGACTCCGGCCAGACCGAAACCGGTAAGATCCAGATGTCGGAAACCCTGGCGATGGACAACCTGCTTGGTCTGAATGATTTGTTCAACTTCACGAAAAGCGGCGACGGCGACCGGGACGGCGACTTGCACGGCACTCGCGGCGACAGCGTTTATTATTCCTTCCCGTATCAGAATAGTACCTTCAGCTTTACCAGTAGCCGCTACCACTATCACCAGACCGTAGCAACCGCCCAGCCTACCCATCTTTCCGGGGAAAACGACAGTATGGAATTTCATCTTACCCAACTGCTCGACCGCGACCAGGTCAGCAAAACCAACTTAGAATTGGCAATTAGTAAGGGACACATCCGCAGCTTTGTCGAAGATGTTGAACTCGAAAACCAGCGCTATGATACTACGGCGTTTAAAATCGGCCTGTCGCACCGGCATTATTTCGGCCAAACCACGTTGGATTTTGAGCTTGACAACAAACGGGGGGTTCCCTGGTTCGGCGCCCAGTCCGACCCGGAAACGCCGGGCTTGCAGACCACCCGTTACAATATGTGGCTGCTGGACGTCAATCTGACCACACCGGTTCACTTCGGCAGCGCCCAGGGACGGTACAGCCTGTCCTTTCACGGACAATATACCCGTGATTTGCTTTGGGGCACTGATTATATCAGCATCGGCAACCGGTACACGGTACGCGGGTTTGACGGCGAAGAGACCCTATCCGCCGACAGCGGCTGGTATTTGCGCAATGAACTGAGTATTCCGGTCAATTCTTCCGGACTGGAAGCCTATGCCGGCCTGGATTACGGGGAAGTATACGGCAACGGAGCGTTAGACCAAAACCTGCTTGGCCGGATTTTGACCGGGGCGGTGCTGGGAGTGCGGGGCGGCACCCAAAACAGCCACTACGACCTATTTGTCGGCTGGCCGTTGCGCCAGCCCGACGGATTTGTTGCCGCCAACCCGACCTACGGCTTTCAATTCGTTTATCAAATTTAAAAACCAAAAGCGTTTTTTAATGGGGAATAGCCATTGTTTCGAGGAGGAAGTAGTGTGAAGTATAAGTACGGGAAGTGGAGTAAGAAGTTTATTAGCTGGGTCTTGTTAATTCTGTTTATTACGCAGCCGGCCCTGGCTGCAGCCCAGGTTGTAGCGGACCCCAACGCGCCGGGTCAGAATAAGCCGAAGATTGATACCACGGCCAACGGCTTGCCGGTTGTGCTTATTGCTTCGCCGTCCAGCGCTGGCGTATCGCACAACCGCTATCTTCAATTTGACGTAGATCCGGGCGGACTGATTCTGAATAATTCAGCGGGTGTGACCAAAACGCAACTGGCGGGCTATGTAAACGGGAATTCTTACATAGTTGGCAACGGCGCCCGCATTATTTTAAATGAGGTGACCGGCGCGAATACCAGCCAGCTCCGGGGATATCTTGAAGTAGCCGGGCCAAGGGCCGAGGTCATCATCGCCAACCGGAACGGCATCATCGGCAACGGCTTTGGTTTTATCAACACCAGCCGGGCAATTTTGACCACCGGTACGCCGGTTTTCGGCGGCAGCGGCAGTCTCGATGCTTTCCGCGTAACGGGTGGGCAGATCGCGATTCAAGGCGCGGGCATGGATGCCAGCACGACCGACCGGGCGGACATTATCAGCCGGGCGGTTGCGGTAAACGCCGGCGTATGGGGCCATGAACTGAATGTAGTCACAGGTGCTAATCAAGTAAGTCATACCGACCTTTCCACCCAGAAAATCGCCGGTTCCGGGGAGACACCGAAAGTATCGCTGGATGTAGCGGCTTTAGGCGGTATGTATGCCGATAAAATTAAACTGGTCGGCACTGAGGCCGGGGTCGGCGTCAACAGTGCAGGGACACTTTCAGCCCATAGCGGGGATCTGACGCTGAATCAGGAAGGGAAAATTGTGCTAAGCGGCAGCAATTCCGCTGCCGGAAATATACAGATTACCGCCAACGACAGCGTAACCCAGCAAGGCGTTACCTATGCTGCGGGAAATACGAATGTAACCGCCCTTGACATAAACAACAGCGGTGTGCTGGCGGCCCAAAACAACACGGCGATTGCGGCGCAAAGTGTAGCTTCCACCGGTACGCTGGGCGCCGGAATCCAGGGCGACGGCACTGTGGGCGGCAGCGGGGATCTTAGCATTGCCGCCACCGACGCAGTTCATGCCAATGGTAAAAACCTGGCGGCGGGAACTCTTACGGCAAGCGGGTCGACCGTCGACCTTAGCGGCGCCACCACCTACGCCGGCGGTTCGGCGATCTTCACTGCGACAACCGGTGACCTGAACAATACCGGCGGGTATCTCCAAAGCGGCGGCGCTTTAGCGGTGAATGCCGCCGGCACGGTAACGAACGACCGGGACGGGAACGGCAACGCCGGACAAATCATCGCCGGTAAAGTAACGATTGCGGCGGGCAATCTCTCCAACAAAGGCGGCAGTATTCGGCAAACCGGCTCGGATATGACCGGCCTTACGGCGGTGAATATCCTCGATAATACCGGCGGCGTTATCGCGAGCAATGGGTCCTCCTTTTTGCTCCAGGCCGGTTCCGTAACCAATAACCAGGGACAAATCCAGCATGCCGGCACGGGTGCTTTAACCCTGCAAACCAGTGGCTTGCAAAATGTCACCGGCCTGATCAGCAGCAACGGGCAAGCCAATATTCAGGCCCAAACCATGGATAACAGCGGCGGTGGGATCGGCGCCGGGCAGGATCTCAATATAACCCTTAGTGGTGACTTAACAAACGGCGCCGGCGGCCAGATGCAAGCCGGCCATAACCTGAACCTGTCGGCAACCGGCAGCAATAGCCGCCTGAACAATCAGGGAATCCTTTACGCTCAGGGCAATACGAACCTGAATACCGCCGGAACGCTGACCAACTCCGGTGTCCTGGCAGCCGCCCAAAATACCGCCATCACGGCGCACACCCTGTCCTCCTCTGCGACCGGGACCTTGGGCGCCGGAATCAACGGCGACGGCACGGTGGGCAACAGCGGCAATCTTACAGTGACTGCCACGGATGCAGTCGCCGCCAATGGTAAGAACCTGGCCGGCGGCAATCTTGCCGTAACCGGGACAGCGGCCGACCTTAGCGGCGCTACCACCTATGCGAAGGGGACTGCCACAGTCACCGCCACCGGTGGCGACGTGAACCACACCGGCGGCAACATGCAGGTTATTGGCGCTTTGACGGTAAATGCCGCCGGCACCGTAACAAACGACAGGGATGCCAGCGGCAACGCCGGCCGGATTACGGCCGGTCAACTGACAATTGCCGCGAATCAAATCAGTAACAAGGGCGGTGTGCTGAAACAAACCGGCACGGATGCTACCGGTTTGACGGCCGCCGGCGTTATTGACAACACCGGCGGTTACCTTGGCACCAACGGATCTTCTTTGACCCTGCAAAGCGGTACCGTAACCAATACCCAGGGCCAGATTATTCATACCGGAACCGGACCCTTAGAAATACAAATTAACGCCGACTTAAACAATAACGGCGGCAGCATCGAAAGCAACGGGGTTATTCATATTCCGCAGGTGCGGAATATGGACAACACCGGCGGCACGGTCAGCGCCGGAAAAGACCTGGTTATTAACCCGGACAATGATTTTACCAATGGCGCAGGCGGTCTGCTGCACGCCAATGGCAATTTTACTCTTGCCACGGCTGGAGCGGTGACGAATGCGGGCGGCATTACGGCCGGCCAGACGGCAAATCTGACCGGCAGCCAGGTTACGAATGACATCCATGCGAGCGCTGCCGCAGGAAATGCGCTGAATGTTTCCACTGCCGGCAATGTTGTGAACAATGGCAGTATGCAGGGGAATACCATTTCCCTTACCGGCCAAACCGTAACTAATAACGGTTCGGTAATCGGCGGCGCGATTACGGTACAGGCCGGTCAGATTGTAAATCAAGGTACGAATGCTACAATTGCGGCAACGGGCGATATCAACCTGTACGGCCGGAGCGCGGTGACCAACCAAAGCAGCGCAACCATCTACAGCCGGGGCAATTTGACCATTGCCGGCAGCGGCAGTCAGGCTGCCAACGGTCAGCCGGACCTGACGGACAGTGTTCTCAACCAGTCGGCCACCTTGCAGGCCGACGGCGATATAAATATATACTCGAAACAGATAACCAATCAGCGACAGCAGTTTGCCCTGCAGCAGCAAATCACTTCGCAGAATTTTACGGTACCCATCACGCCCTGGTCCGGTTACTACAAAGCAAGCCGGACTTATACCGAAACGACGGAGCAGACCGTAGCCGCAGCGGACAGTGGGGCGGCGCAGATTTTGGCCGGAAAGAACATGGTCCTAAAGGGCACAATCACCAATGATGCCAGCACCATTACCGCCGGCGGCTCCATTGATTTTGACGTAAATGCTCTCCGGAATGTCAGTTATGGAAATACCAAAACGGTTACCGACTCCGGAACCGATTACCAGACCTATAGTGAGGAATATTGTTCACGTCGTATTTTGGGGCATTGTATTGCCCATGACTGGCGGGACGTAACCAGAACCAAATCTTACTATAACCAGACCTCACAGGCCATTCCCGGCTGGGATGCGGTATTCAGCGCCAACCAAAGCATTACCGGCAAGGCGGTCACCATCGACAACATTTCGGTTCAGCCGCCGAATGCGCCTGTCGGCAGTACGGCGGCGACGTTAAACGCCGGCCAGGTCGGAACCAGTACTAGCGTCGATCCGGTGAACCGCGCCGGCGATCCGTCCCTGGAAGTGCCCCATAACGGCTTGTATACAGTCAGCTCCGATCCGGCCAGCCATTATTTAATCGAAACTAATTCTCAATTCACTAACCAGGCTACTTTTATGTCCAGCGATTACATGCTGCAGCGGCTGATGCTCGACCCGGCGACTGCGCAAAAGCGGCTTGGCGACGGCTTCTATGAGGAAAAACTGGTGCGGGATCAAATCACCCAGTTGACCGGGCGGATGTATCTGGGCGGCTATTCTTCCATGGACACGGAATATAAGGCGCTGATGGAGAACGGCGTAAACTATGCGCAACAATTTAATCTTCAGGTCGGCGTTGCCCTGACATCCCAGCAAATGTCCCAGCTTACCACCGATATGGTTTGGCTGGTGGAAAAGGAAGTACAGGGACAAAAAGTGCTGGTTCCCGTTGTCTACTTAGCCCATACCCAGAGCGGCGATCTAAAAGCCGACGGTTCCCTCATCGCAGCCAAGGACATCCAAATTGTAGCCAGCGGCGATTTGACCAATATGGGGATGATCAAGGCGGATAACAGTCTGCAGGTCAGCGCCGCGAATGTTGTCAACCGTGGCGGCACGATCGACGGCGGCAATCTGGCCCAAATCACAGCCGGGCAGGATATTGCCAACCAAAGCGGGACCATTACCGGAACCCAGGTCGCTTTGACCGCCGGGAGGGATATTACTAACGAAACGGTTGTTTCCGGCGTGAACTTCGGCAATTTGTCTACTACCTTGGTGAATCAGCAGGCGAATATCTCGGCCCAGGGCAGTCTCACTGTCCAGGCGGGACGTGATATTAAGGTTACCGGCGCGAATCTGACGGCCGGGCAGGACCTTGTACTAAATGCCGGGCAGAACTTGCAAGTAGGCAGTCAGGCGGCCAACGAACGGATTGCGACCGGATACTATACCTATGATACGACCAAGAATATCACCAGTAGCCTCCAGGCCGGCGGCAGCGCGACGCTGGTCGCCCAAAAGGACGCCACCTTAAGCGGCGCCCAGGTCAAGGCCGGTACGGATCTGACCCTGGCCGCCGGCGGCAATATCAATCTTGCGGCCGTGAAAGACCATACCCTGCAGGACGTGCAGACCGGCAACGCAGCACACGGCGACTACTTCCACCAGCGCAACGATGACGAGACCGTCATCGGCAGCACTCTGCAAGGCGGCGGCAACGTCACCGTGGCGGCGGTCAATCTGGGCAAACCCGGTGTGGACAATGCCAACCGGGGCAACGTGACCATGGTCGGCAGCAATCTTACCAGCCAGAACGGTACGGTAAACGTAGCGGCGGATCAGGCCATCACCGTCCAGGATGTCAGTGAAAAGCACGAATCCTTAACCGAAACGCGGAAAGTCGACGAGGGATTCCTCTCCACCAAAACGACGGAAACCCGCAACTATGCCCTGGATAACCAGGTCAAGGGCAGTACCATCTCGGGAGACAAGGTAAATATAGAATCCGGCAAGGATCTGACCGTTAAGGGCAGCAATATAGTTGGCACCGGCGACGTGAATTTGACGGCCCAAAACAACGTCAACATCACCACCGCCCAGGAAACGGGACAAACGGAGAGCTATAGCTACACCAAAACCTCCGGTATCTTTGGCGGCGGTTTCGGCTTTACCATCGGCAGCCGGAGCCAAAAGCTGGATACCACCGGCCAGACCGTAACTCAAATCGGCAGTACCGTGGGTTCGACCAACGGCCAGGTTAATATTACCTCCGGTCAGGACACCCATATTACCGGCTCCGATATTATCGGGGCGCAGGGAATTCACCTGACCGGACAAAACGTCACCATTGACGCGGCGCAGAATACTTCCCAAATCCAGCAGACTTACGAATTCAAGCAAAGCGGCCTGTCCGTTTCCGTGGGCAACTCGACGATTGACGCTCTCACCAGCGGGGCGAGCGATGTGAGCCGGAGCCGGGACGTACAGGACAGCCGTCTCAAAGCACTGTATGAATATAAGGCGGTGGAAGACGCCAAACCGGGCCTGCAAGCCATTCAGCAAAACGGCGTCAAAGCCGTTACGGGAGGACTGAGTGTAACCGTCAGCCTCGGCAGCAGCAGCACGAAATCGGTAACAGCCAGCCAGGCGGCGACCGCCCAGGGCAGCACCCTGACCTCGGATAAGGACATTACTATTACCGCGACCGGCAGCGGTGCGAAGGATGTGTCCGGTAAAGCCACCGACGGCAATCTCAATGTAATAGGTTCTACCCTGACCGGTGAGAATATTACTCTGAACGCCGCCAAGGACGTTAACCTGCAGTCGGCGGACAATGTCAGTCAGAACAATACCACCGAAAACAGCAGTTCCTCAGGCATCGGCGTAAAACTCAGTCCCAGCGGTCCGGGTTTCTTCGTCCAAGGCAGCAAAGCCAGCGATAACGCGAAGGAAAATGGCACGACCCATACCGGAACCCAGGTCACGGCCAGCAATACCCTGACCATCAACTCCGGCAACGACACCAACATAACCGGGTCGCAGGCGAAGGGCGATACCGTTAAAGTGAACGTAGGCGGCAACCTCAACCTTGCCAGCCAGCAGGATACCGATACCTATACGGAACGCAGCAATTCGGCGGGCGGCACCCTCGGCATCGGTATGCCAAGCACCATTTCGGCAAGTAAAGGCAAAACCGACTCGAATTACCAGAGTGTCACCCAACAAAGCGGTATCTATGCAGGAAAAGGCGGCTTCGATATCCAAGTAGGAAAGAATACCGACCTGAAAGGCGCGGTGATCTCTAGCGAAGCTACACCGGATAAGAATAAGCTGAGTACGGATACGCTGACCTATTCGGATATTAACAATAAGGCGGATTACAGCGCGAGCAGTACGGGAATCAATGTTGATACGACGACGACTATCAAAGATGGTAAGGACGCAAATGGCAAACAGACTTTTGTGAGCGAAAAGAGCCTATCTGCTTCACCGGATATCAGCACACCTGTTACCGGTAGTGCGAGCAGTACTACGAAATCCGGTATTTCCCAAGGTACAATTGAAGTACGGTCAGGGAATACGGATTTAAGTAATCTAAATCGTAATACTACGGATTCCTTGAACGCATTGGGTAAGATTTTTGACAAGAAAACCGTTCAGGAGAAACAGGAATTAACCAAAGTATTTGGGCAGGAAGCCTATAAGGCAATTGGGGATTTGGCTCTGGCGCAATACAAAAAAGCACTGGAGGATGCGGATAAGGCTAAAAAAGCCGGCAATACAAAAGCATATGATGAAGCGATGGCAAGGGCGGATTCATGGCATGACGGCGGAGCCAATAAAATCCTGCTGCATGCAGTAGCTGGGGGAATCATGTCCAGCCTTGGCGGCGGCAGCTTTGCTTCCGGAGCGACCAGTGCAGGCTTAAATGAAGCGGTACAGAATGAATTAGCCAAGATCAAAGACCCGGGTCTTCATCAACTAGCCAGTGCTGCCATTGGGGCTGCTGCGTCGAAGCTGGCAGGGGGGAATGCTCAAACAGGCGCTAGTGTGGCGGCAAGTGCTACAAAGAATAACTGGTTAGATCATTATCAACAACAAGATATGGCTAAAGCATTAGCGGCGGCAGGGAATGATAAGGAAAAAAGAAGAGAGATTTATGCATTTTATGCAGCCCTAAGCCAGTATAATGAAGATCACTATTTTACAAGGGATGAAGCAATTGAACAGCCGCTTTTAGATCAGTTACATTATGATACAGCAGACACCAAAGGCGGATTAAATCTTACCTTGAATGAAATAACCGGTTATTATCAAGGGTATGATTTTGCAAATTATTATCGGGATCGTTTGGAAAACAGTAATGGAGTATATATCCCATCATTCTTGGATCATTATGATTATAGTCAAGGCCGCCGTAGTGATACACAAGATAATTTTAATCCAAGCTCAGGGATAAAAAATCAAACTCCTACAGAGAGAACAACTAGTGTACTTAATCAAGGAGGAACATGGGATTCAAGCGGACAGTTATTGGATTCGAATGGAAATCCGGTTGCTAATTCGCTTAATAGAGGAGATTATGCATATAGTCAAGAAGGGGCAGCAATTGTCGGACATTATCCGGATGGAACTGCTACAGTGCGTATAGACGGTAAAGATTATCCCGTTTATAATGTACCTAAAGCTTCGGATAATAGCGGAAACGCAACTACAACGCAACCTGCAACGGGACAGAATATTTTTGGCATATCTGATTATAATCAGGGTAGAATATTTGCTCTGAACCCTTTATCAGCATTTTCAACTAGACAAGATATAAATAACCATAGTGAGGATTTTATACAAGGATTCAACTACCAAAATAATTTAATGTATACATTTGCACCACCCAAATATATTTCGTCAATAGCGAACGGTACAATGCAAGGTTTAATGGATGGTTACAGTGGTCCTCCTATGGGACCGTCGCTTGCACCTGCTGGATCCAGTTCATCCTATACTTTTACATCGGTACCGCTAGTAGGAACGTATCAAAATCCAAATATAATGTATGCCCAATCGGGAGATAACAATCAGACATCGCAGCAGAACACGAATAGTAGTACTACTCAAGGGTCGGGTGCTACCAATTTAGAAACCAATCCATTCAATAATTCTGGCACATTGAAACCAAATATAAAATATCAGTCGGGAGAATACGGTTATTCATACCAAACCGATGAAATGGGAAGAATAAGTAAGTTTGAAACTGATAATTTACAGTTAACAGACAGAACAGAGCGCCTAGATCATAATCCCAATACACCGGGAAAACTTGATGGTGACCACGCAGGACACCTGGCGGGGGATAGATTCGGTGGATCGCCAGAATTGGATAATTTGGTCTCGCAATCTTCAAATGTTAATTTAAGTGAATATAAGAAGATCGAAAACCAATGGGCTAAAGCTATTGAGGAAGGAAAACAGGTAAAAGTCAATGTTGAAGTAAATTATGAAGGAAGCAGTTTGCGGCCATCAAAATTTAATGTACAATATGAAATTGATGGGAAGTTTTATGAGAAAAGTATCTTGAATTAGGAGGAAATTATATAAATGAACAAATCTTTTGAAGACTGTTTTAGTGAATTACAAGCTGATATGGTGTCAATATGTCTTGAATATGTAAAAAACAGAGCAGATAAAATTTTTATTTATTGTTCGTTTGAGAGTGACATTATATCAAGTGATTACTACTACAAAATCAATGGAAGAATAGTAGAACGACACAAATTGAATGACGCTGTGCTTAGTTCAGAAAAGTATGATGTATCCATTGAAAGGCAACGGGGCGTTATAAAAATCCTGAACGGCAATATTGGAAAAATTATAGAAATATGCAAAGAATACGGTAGGGAAATGCCTACGGAAATGAAATTAGTTTATGATGTGCAAAAAAATAGTTTGAAAGCAACTTACAAATATGAATTGCAATATGCTAATGATCCGGTAAAAACCGCTGATGACATTGCTATGGAGTGGTTCCAGCAAATTCAAGCAGAAAACAGTTAACAAATTAACTTTGTTAAAAGTGTAAAACAAAATCGAAACAAATGGCAGGGCAACGAATGAACTAAGTTCGACGTCCTGCCATTTGTTTTATAGCCGTCCTAACAGGAGTGAGTATGGGGTCAGGCTTGAATTATTAAAATAATTGACTTATAAAAACGATTTAAGTCAATCTCAATAACTCAAGCCTGAACTCCGTATGACGCTGGCAAGACGTTAGGTGACGGTATTTTCGCTTATAGGCGGTACTTTGGGAACCATAGGCGGAGCAGGGGCAACGATTGTTACATCACCCTCTGGACTGGGTGCCGTTGGATTTGGTGCTGTAACGGCTTATAGCGGAGGCGTCGCAACGAACAGTGCCTATAATTTCTCGAATGATTTTAGTAGGATTTTCTCGAGTAGCGGTGCGAATACTGAGGGGTCGGGTAATGCTGTTCAAAAAGTTGAGAGCGGGGAGCAGTTTACCAAGGTAGATGGAAGAAAGGCTCTAAAACCAAACGTGGAGTATACAACTGAGGAAGGATATCGTCTGTTGAAGCTAACTTAGAACAAGGTACAGCAAAACGGAATCCGTACGCACAAAGAACAGTTGGTGGAGACGATAGGTTACCTACTGACGATGGCGGACATTTAATTGCAAGTATTTTTAAAGGTTCTGGAGAAATTGATAATTTGGTACCAATGGATTCTACACTAAATCGAAGCGAATATAAAACTTTGGAAAATACTTGGAAGAATGCCTTAGCGGAGGGAAAAACAGTAAATGTAAAAATTAGTCCAATATATGAAGAAAATTCAGCAAGGCCATCCGAATTTAAAATTGATTATACAATTGATGGTAAGAGATATTCCAGACGATTAACAAATTAATGGAGGGAAAGATATTGGAAACTAAAGGTATGGAACAGCTATACCCGACGATAGCAAGTGCTTTAGTCGATATTATCCCAGAAGATTGGGATAAAGTATTGTTATATGCTGAATTTGGAGATGGATATAGACAAGTACTTTTCTATTATTATCCTAAGGGAAGCAATAATCCAATATATAGTCTCGATATTACAGATAAATTTAATATTAATCAAAAACAATATGATGAGCGGGAAACCAGATTATATAATTGTTTTAGCAAATTAAGGGAAGAGTTTAAAAGACAGGGACAAGAGCCTTGGACAAATCTAACTTTTATTTTAGATAGTACAGGTAAAATGAAAATTGATTATAATTATGACAAAGTCTCTCAAGTATGTCCCGTTGAAAAACAAGGAAAATGGGAAGCTAAGTATTTAGGATGTAAGAATTACTAACTAAACGGCTTATACAAAAATAGAGGTAGCGGACAATCTCCGTTCACCTCTGTTTTCATTTTAAGGGCAGGGATATGAGAAATGGGACTATCAAGGCTATGAAATATTAGGAACCGAAATCTCAGTAAGAAGCGCAGATGGAACTTTAAGACGGTACGATATTGTAACAAGAGCACCTGATGGTACAATAGTAGGTATAGAAGTAAAAAGCGGAACCGCAACCCGTACAGCACAGCAAAGCGCGATAGATAATGAACTTATAAACAGCGGTGGATTACCTACAACCGGAAACAAAGCAAAAGATATTGGTGTTCAAAAGATTGACACTGTAAAAGTTATAAAAGTAGAATAAGTCAGGAGTTGATTAAGGGTAATGCCAACAATTGAAGAAACTGCAGATAAGTTAGTATCTGAAGGTCTCAGCGCTATTCTCGAACCCCACGGTTTTGTTCTTAGAAAAAAAAGAGGATTCAAACGGAAGATTGAAAAGTGTGAACAAGAACTAAATGTTCAACTTAGACAGATTCGTGGTCAGGATGCAGGATACGTTCAAGTATGCCCGGGATTTCGGTATGAGGCATTAGAGGTTCTAGTTGCAGATTTAAGCGGAGAAAAGCTTAGGAAAGGTTGGCCTAGTGCAGCGGCTAATATTGGCAATTTAAAGCCCCAAAGGGAATTTCTCGAATGGCCATTGACAAACACAACGGATATTTTCGCACTAAGCAATTTAATTTGTAGTTGCATTAGGGAATATGCATTTCCATTCTGGGATGAATTCTCAACGATCAATGGACTCGTCAAGGGCTACGAAAGTGAAGACTCCCGTTTGACTCTGGCGGGAAATAGTTATAGGTGGCGAATGTCCGCAGCCTATTGTCTACAGGGAAATCATGGTGCTGCAGTAAATGTACTTGAAAGATGGGAAAAAGGTAGGCCGTCTCAGGCGATAATAGAACAAGCAATAAGGAAAATCTCAAACTTGACTTAACACGAAGGAGGGAGCTAATGGTTTTCGAATCCGAAAACGGACATAGAATTGCAAATCCTACCAAGCAGAATGTATTTGTTGGTTTATCGAACTTGAACGGCGTAAGAAATTCATATTCGGTTTTAGAAGACGCTAGTGGAAATTATATACAGGTTGGTGGCGGTCCTAGTGAGTTTACTGTAGAAGTTAGGGAAATAGCTCTAGATGGAACGTTCAAGCATTGGAAAGCGGAATACTTTTCCTCTCGAACTGGTGAGAAAAGAGCTATAATAATATCTGGTTCATCTGTTCAGGTTGAGTCTACCCAAGTACTACAAGCAGAAACTGTGAGGCAACTGTTCGAAGCCTTTATGGACGGTGAGTATTTGTCGAAAATGGTAAGATGGATTGATATAACAGAAATGTTTTAAGAGGTACCATTAAGTCGGGGATGTTGACAGCAGGGGGCAGGACGATTCTGCTATTCAGCAGAGATAGGAGTAGGTTCTTCGACTCAGATAATTCAAATACTTTTTGTCACAACAATATGAGTCGGGGGACGGTTCTCTGACTCATTTTGTGAGAGTAAAGTGGATGCCAAACAAAGCAGACAACTTAATGAAGCAAATTTTATTATATTAGCAGAAGCAATAAATTTCATAAATGAGTATTTAAGTAGCAGGAATAAAAGGTTGGAAAAAATAAAGCGTGGAATGGCACAAAACTGCGCAATAAGTTAATAACAAAAGTGAAAATCAGATCAAATTTATCTGTGAGACAAATAGCGAATATATTGGGGATAGAAAGAAATATAGTACAAAGAGTGCGTCGAGTCAGAGAACCGTCCCGTGCGCCAAGAAGCGCACGGAGTATAGCGGGTGGGAATCCCGTCTGGGAAGGTCTAGCCAACCACCCGGTATCCAGCCTTGGGACTGAAGCGGTAACGCCAGGTCTAAGCGTAGGTAGGAAAGGTAGTAGGCCGAAAGCGAAAGCTGAAGATGTAGAATCCCGAAATTCCTAATGGGAATGGTCGATGCATGGGACGAGCAGAAGACAACACTGGGCTTAGCGATAAAGGCAAGTTAAGTTTGGCGCCCCGGGATCGAAGGTCTTGGCATGCTACACACAGTTACTCCGTGAGAACTTGGGAGACCCTGTTGCTCTCC
>NZ_UPPP01000132.1 GCF_900476375.1 Allolucifera butyrica
CAAGAAAGGAGTGTATACCCTTGAGCGACAGCAATCAAAATACGGGCAAGGTAATTCAGGTTATCGGGCCTGTGGTAGATATTGAGTTTCACCCGGAACATCTGCCGGCGATCTATAACGCCATTCATATTGACGGGGAAACGAGCGGGGTAAAAATTCATCTGACCGTGGAAGTGATGCAGCATCTGGGGGACAACACCGTTCGCTGCGTGGCCATGTCTTCCACCGACGGGTTGACCCGGGGTATGCAGTGCATTGATACGGGAGCGTCGATTAAGATTCCTGTAGGCAAAAATACGTTGGGACGGGTGTTTAACGTTCTTGGTGATACGGTAGACAACAATCCGGAAAAAGTGGAGGCCGAGGATTACTGGCCGATTCACCGTCCGGCCCCTTCCTTCGAAGACCAGGAAACAGCGACGCAAATCCTGGAAACGGGCATCAAAGTGGTAGACCTCATTGCCCCGTATGCCCGGGGTGGTAAAATCGGCCTGTTCGGCGGTGCGGGCGTAGGGAAAACGGTATTGATTATGGAACTGA
>NZ_UPPP01000131.1 GCF_900476375.1 Allolucifera butyrica
ATTATAGGCTCTTGGCTCAGGGCACAGGGCTCTTGGGGGATGGGTTTGGTTTCTAGCCCAGGCTCTGCGTCTCATACCCATACCTTGCAGCATGTTAGTCGCAGGGCTCTTGGCTGGCGGAGCTTATACTCCGCCTCTCGCGCCCTGGGCCCTGCGCTTGGAGCCCTCTCTTATTTCAGTGCTTCGGCACCGCCCACGATTTCCGAAATTTCCCGGGTAATGGTCGCCTGCCGCACTTTGTTGTAGTTCAATACCAATTTGGAAATGAGCTCCTGGGCATTGTCCGTTGCCGACCCCATGGCCGTCATCCGCGCTCCCAGTTCACTGGCCGACGCTTGCAGCAGCGCACCGTAGATTACCGTCTCCAGGTATTTGGGCAATAACAGACCCAGCACTTCTCCTGCGGACGGTTCGAAAATATATTCCTGCCGCCCTTTCCCGGCTTCCCCGCCCTGCTGTCCGCTTTCTTCCACCGGCAGCAGTTTCACCGTAACCGGCTGTTGACTGATGGCCGAGCGAAATTCCGTATATACGAGATAGATTTC
>NZ_UPPP01000130.1 GCF_900476375.1 Allolucifera butyrica
GGTAACTTGACTTCTTTTGCGCTATACCCGGTTGTCTATAAGCCGCCATCTGCGTTGTTGGCACTGCGCGTGCTCTCTTCGACGTACTTACCAGTACGACTCCGTTCGCATGCTCCTGCCGCCTAGCATCTGGCACCTTCTAGCCAACCTCCGGGCTGTACTCATAGTTTTGACTTAGGAGTTCCCTCCTGCGCCCTGTGCTGTGAGCCCTGCGCTTCGTTTTGCTCGTTAAGTTTACTCTCTCTTTATCGAGAGGGTATCTTCTTCTTTCTTCTGTGCAGTTTTCAAGGAACCTTGAGGGCTGTTCCCTCAAAACCAAACAATGTAAGTGGATACGACTGCGAGCGCTTAAGCTCCGTCTCGTATCTGCCAAATGTGTCCGACCTAGGAATTAGATCGGCCCTGCGCTATGCGCCGGCCTTTCCTGTCTCCTTAGAAAGGAGGTGATCCAGCCGCACCTTCCGATACGGCTACCTTGTTACGACTTCACCCCAATCATCGGCCCCACCTTCGACGGCTGGCTCTCTTTCAAGTTACCTCACCGGCTTCGGGTGTTGCAGACTCTCGTGGTGTGACGGGCGGTGTGTACAAGGCCCGGGAACGTATTCACCGCAGCATGCTGATCTGCGATTACTAGCGATTCCGACTTCACGCAGGCGAGT
>NZ_UPPP01000129.1 GCF_900476375.1 Allolucifera butyrica
GGTAACTTGACTTCTTTGTGCGCTATACCCGGTTGTCTATAAGCCGCCATCTGCGTTGTTGGCACTGCGCGTGCTCTCTTCGACGTACTTACCAGTACGACTCCGTTCGCATGCTCCTGCCGCCTAGCATCTGGCACCTTCTAGCCAACCTCCGGGCTGTACTCATAGTTTTGACTTAGGAGTTCCCTCCTGCGCCCTGTGCTGTGAGCCCTGCGCTTCGTTTTGCTCGTTAAGTTTACTCTCTCTTTATCGAGAGGGTATCTTCTTCTTTCTTCTGTGCAGTTTTCAAGGAACCTCGGAAGATGAATACTATCATACTTATTTATTGTCTGCAATAAGCAAATTATAGCATTTTCACTTCCAAAATCAGCGACTTCCTAATCTCCCAGGCCGTTTCCAGCCAAGTACCTTCGGCGTTTGTGGGCTTAACGACTGTGTTCGGCATGGAAACAGGTGGATCCCCACAGCAATCGTCACTGAATAAATAATGGTGGAGACGAGGAGAATCGAACTCCTGACCCCCTGCTTGCAAGGCAGGTGCTCTCCCAGCTGAGCTACGCCCCCACTATAATTCGACCGCTTAGAATCTTCCCCATCCGCGTCAGGCAGTTGGGAAGGCCTCTAATCGGTCTCATGTTTTGCAGTAAATGGTGGGCCTAAGTGGACTTGAACCACTGACCTCACGCTTATCAGGCGTGCGCTCTAACCAGCTGAGCTATAGGCCCGCTTTTCCGGCGCTTAGCTCATGCCTATGGCCCGC
>NZ_UPPP01000127.1 GCF_900476375.1 Allolucifera butyrica
ATTTAACTAATTGTATATTTTACTAGAATACTCTTTTAAATTGACAATGATTATCAATAGGAATATATTTAGGGTGAAAAAAGCGTTTAGTGCAGAAAGGAGCAAGGGAGAAATGACATTTGGTGAAAAACTTTTAGCGTTTGGTGGCTATACTTTAGTTATGCTGGCCGTTTCGGCTTTTGTATGGTTTGCCAATTTCCATGGAATTGTAAGTTATCCTGTTTTACCGCACTAAAGAATGACCTCTAAGAAAATGATTGTGCCATATCTTTCTATGAAAGATGACAGGATCGGTCGGCTGCCTTTTGGCGGCGGGCTTTTTTATTTTAGAAACTGTTTCGTATAAATCTCACATTCCGCACCCCTGAATTTATGGTGACAATATTTCCGGGAAATAGTGTATCTGGTTTTAACTTTGCGGGTGTTTAATATATTTTTTGTGTTTGCAAGGCGAGAGGCATCGAGCAACGAGACCCATTTTTAGAGTCGGGATTCATATCCCGGCTTTTTATTTTTGCATTCCGGGGCCGAAAAGGTTGGGCCCGGGAGCCGCGAAAGCGATTGTCGTTCCAAGAAAAATTATGGTAAAGCAAAGATACTTTTATATTATGAGTATATCTTTTTTTAAAATCAACAACACTAATAAAGTCGTTGACGTTTTGGCTTTGTATAAAAATCTTCATTTGTGAAAAATTGGGAGGCGATGAATCCTAATGGAGTGGCAGGAAATTGTAAGAGATACCTGGCAGACCGGTTTGGTCTTTTTAAGTTTGCTCATTTTTACCCGGATTTTGGGCAAAACTCAGGTCGGGCAACTGACGGTTTATGAATATATTGGCGGCATTACGATTGGTTCAATCGCCGGAACGGTAGCCTCATCGGAACCGGACAAAGTCTGGAGCCATTTCTACGATCTAATTCTATTTGTACTTCTTACCTATTTCGTTTCTTACCTTACCATAAAAAGCCGTCCATTAAGAAAAGTGATTGAAGGCTCACCAACCATTGTGGTTAAAGACGGCCATATTTTAACGGAAAACATGCGGGGAATGCGTCTCGATGTAGACGAACTGTATGGGAAGTTACGGGAGAAGGACGTTCTTGATCTTGCGGAGGTACAGTTTGCTATTGTCGAGACCTCCGGTGAGCTAAGCGTTATTAAAAAATCGGACTATCAGCCGTTAACTAAGTCCGATTTTAATATTCATTTGTCTGATCCGGCTTTTCCGGTTGAGTTGATCATGGACGGAGAAGTCATTGAGGATAACTTACGAAAACATAGTCTTTCCTGGGACTGGCTGGAAAAACAGCTTGCCGCCCAAGACATAAACGATGTGTCACAAGTGACTTATGCAGGCATTGATTCAAAGGGGCAATTAACCGTTAGTAAAACTACCAATGATAATCAGGATAATACCTAATTATGCCTGGTCATTGTAAAAAGACAGACCGGTAAGAGTTTGTATAAACGGAGGTAATGCACATGACTGTTGCGTCTCAGGTGAAACAAACCTTGGCCACCTTGAAAGGAAATCAGGGCACACTGCGATTATATGCGCTTCAGACGAGAGATGAGGAAACCAGGGGAATTTATAAGGAGGCATTAGCGGTTACCGGCACAATTATAGACGATCTTGAGCGAAGAGCACAGGAATTGGAATATCAGGAACCTCAATACAAAGGAAATTAGTTAGGAGACGGAAAGATGCAGGCATGGATACAAGTATTACTTAGTTCAGTTTCTTTATTCCTAGTGTCGTTCATTGTAATCCGGTTAATGGGAAAAAGAAATATTGCCCGGATGACGCCTTTCCGGCTTGTAAATTACTTGGTAATTGCCGTAATTGCGGCGCTGATGTCGCTAAAATTAATCCCTAATTTAGTCCTGGGAATGCTTGCGCTTGGCATTTGGGTGTTGCTGCCAATCGCCCTGGATTATTTATCGGTTAAAAGTAAATGGGTTCATGACCTTGTTTTGGGGAAAGAAACGGTGTTAATTAAGCATGGCAAAATTATGGAGGAGAATCTTCTCCAGACAGGGACAACGGGTGAAGAACTTCTGAGCACACTGCGGTCCCACAATGCGTTTAATTTGGCTGATGTGGAATTTGCGGTCATGGAACATACCGGTGACATTAGTGTACTGGCCAAATCCGGCAAAATGCCTGTATCGGCTTCGGATTTGGGAATTAAGGTGGAGCCGCAGGCCGAGCCCCAGACCGTGATTCTGGACGGCAATATTTTAAATGAATCCCTGTCCTCCTTAGGACTTAACAAAGAGTGGCTGGGTATCCAACTGGAAAATACGGGAGTGTCGCTGGATAATGTTTTTATTGGCCAGGTTAATTCGTCGGGTGATTTATATCTGGACCTTTTTGATGATTCGGTCGCGGTACCACAGCCTAAGGTAAAGGAAATGCTGTATGCCAACTTCGAAAAAATTCAGGCCGACCTTCAAACTTTTGCACTGGAGACCCAGAATGAAACAGCCGGGAAAATGTATTTTCAGCATGCAGAAACAGTAAAACAGCTGCTTCAAAAGCTTGAACCATATTTATTACGATAGAAAGGTGACGATACGTGTCGAGCACAAAAAGAAAGAGGCTTACTCCCGTGCAGCAACAGTACCAGGATTTTGCCCATGCCCGGGAACCGAAACGCCCCATCGCACTTAACTGTATCCGGGCTTTTCTTGCGGGTGGTGTAATCTGCACCATCGGTCAGGGAATCCAGTGGTTTTTTATAACTTACTTCCACTTTACTGAAAAAACAGCAGGAGACCCTACGGTTGCAGTACTGATCTTGCTTTCCTCGCTGCTTACCAGCCTGGGAATATATGATCATATTGCGCAATGGGGCGGGGCCGGGACCGCCGTTCCGGTGACAGGGTTCGCCAATACGATCACATCCGCTTCCCTGGAGCATAAAAGTGAGGGATTGGTTCTGGGCGTCGGCGGCAATATGTTTAAGATCGCCGGACCGGTTATTGTATTTGGCGTTTTTGCCGCATTTATTATTGCATTGATCAGCGTAATCATTAAGTCGTTAGGTGGAATGTAAATGCTACAAGGTCATCAGACATGGGTTTTTGCATCAAAACCTGTAATCATTAGTTCGGCAGCGATCGGGGGGCCTTTCGAGGCTCAGGGAAATTTAGCAAAGGATTTTGACCTGTTACACGATGATCTATGGCTGGGACAGGACAGTTATGAACAAGCGGAAAAAAAGTTTTTGGAACAAGCTTGCGAGACCGCGATTAAAAAGGCCGGCATGAAAAAAGAGGATATTCAGTTTTACTTCAGCGGTGATTTAATTAACCAGATTATACCCAGCAGCTTTTCAGCCCGTACACTGGCCGTCCCTTTTTTAGGAATCTATGGAGCCTGTTCCAGCGCCATAGAGGGCCTTTCTTTAGCCGCGCTACTTGTGGACAGCCAGTTTGCCCAAAATGCGCTTGTCGGTACATCCAGCCACAATGCCGCGGCGGAAAAACAATATAGGTATCCTACGGAATATGGCGCGCAGAAACCGCCGACGGCGCAATGGACTGTTACGGGAGCGGGCGCGGCAGTGGTTGCCCGGCAGGGGGAAGGGCCCCGGGTTGTGGCGTCTACCATTGGCCGGGTAATCGATATGGGGCTTTCCGACCCATTTAACCTCGGGGCGGCAATGGCGCCGGCGGCAGTCGATACGATGGAAGCTCACTTCCGGGATTTAGGCCTGCCCGCCTCCCATTACGACCTTATTGCGACAGGCGATTTAAGCAGGGTAGGTCACCGTATCGCCGGAGATTTGCTTACTAAACATGGTGTTACCATCCCGACGGAAAAATTGACCGACTGCGGTATTCTAATGTATAAGGAAAATCAGCCTGCTTTTGCCGGCGGCAGCGGGTGCGCTTGCGTTGCCACAGCTACCTTTGGACATCTCTTAAACCGCATGCGAAAAGGCGAATTGAACCGTATATTGGTTATCGGAACGGGCGCGCTGCTTTCCCCGATGTCCTATCAGCAAAAAGAAAGTATACCGTGCATAGCGCATGCTGTTGCATTAGAAATGTGAAAGGGAGGCTTTGGTTTGGAAAAGTTTATTTTGGCGTTTATTGTCGGGGGAACGATCTGTGTGATTGGGCAGCTTCTTATGGACGGTCTGAAATTAACCCCGGCCCATACGATGGTGATACTGGTAGTAACCGGAGCTGTCTTAGGGGGGTTCGGCCTGTATGACAATTTAGTAAAGTTTGCCGGGGCGGGAGCTTCCGTGCCGATAAGCAGCTTCGGTAATCAATTAGTAAAGGGCGCTCTCCAGGAGGCGCAAAAAGACGGCCTTGTCGGAGTTTTGACAGGCATTTTTAAAATTACCAGCGCCGGTATTACGGCAGCAGTCATATTTGGCTTTTTATCCGCGTTGTTATTTAAGCCTAGAGGATGAGCAAATGGGATCTTAAAGGAGGTGAAAAAAATGACCGTAGGGACCCAGATGACGCAGGCCATTGCGACCGTTCAAAATGCTGCAGCCACTATGAAGACATTTTCCTTAGAAACCCAGGATCCGCAAGCAAAACAAACCTTTGAGCAATTGGCCAAGACGCTGGATAACGCAGTTACAACCTTAAAGGGAAGGCAAACATACCTTGAACAGCAGGAACCACAGTATAAACAGCAGTAAAATGGTAAAACCGCTTTCCTGCCTTTGTGGCTCGAAAGCGGTTTTTGCAGTGATTGCAGACCTGCATTTATTCCGTATCGTTGCTACCCGACATCTGGGCTTCCGCCATTTCAATCAGCTTCTTGACTTTTTGCCCGCCAATTTTACCGCCGATTTTTCCCACTTCGCTGGTCGTCAGGTCTTCGTTATGCCCTTTGTCCAATGGGATGCCGAGCTCTTCGGCAACCTCATGTTTATCGGGAAGCGATGCGTCCAATTCCTGCATTGACCGGTACTGTTTTGTCATAGTGATCCCTCCCGGATTTATGATTACCGCCGGCCAGCTATTTAATGCAGATATAATGAGACGGTTCTATGAAACATTAGTATCCTTCTCCAGATAATAACCGATTCCGCGCACCGTTTTAATATTAGAGATTTGTAATTTTTTACGCAAATAATAAATATATAAATTAACGTTGTCAAGCTCTGCATTATAGCCCCAAATTTTTTCCAGAATACGCTCTTTAGTAACAACCTTACCGGAATTACGCATTAACATTTCTAAAAGTGATGATTCCGTTGTTGTGAGCTGAAACGTTTCCGTGCCTTTTTTTACCTGGCAGCGTAATGGGTCGAGACTGAGCCCGGCAGCTTTAAGATGATCGCCAATCAGCTCTTTCGTTTTTCGCCTTGTAAGAACCCGTATTCTTGCCAATAATTCATCAATGAAAAAAGGTTTGACCAGATAATCATCGGCACCGGCATTCAGTCCGTCTACCCGGTCTTTGGGGGTATCTCTTGCCGTTAGCATCAAAACCGGGGTATCAATTCCCATACTGCGAATTTCTTGCAGCAGGGAAAGACCATCCCGCCGGGGCAGCATACGATCAAGAACAATGACATCATAAATTCCGGCGGCTGCCATTTCGGTCCCGGTTTCACCGTCACTGGCGGTATCCACAACGTAACCGCTTTTTTTCAATAAATGGGACAACGCTTCAGTCAATTTACGTTCGTCTTCTACTAATAGTACTTTCAAGTAAAACATCCTTTTTATACACGTCCCTGTAAATTTTATCCGTCCCTGGATTAATTTACTTCTTAGTAGCAAAATAAAGTTTTGTGTTTAGCCTCCTTTTATTAATTTCCTAATTATTTGAATTATAGGGGCCGATTGTTACAAAATTGTTACAGGATTTTTACAGAATTCAAAACAAACCGGCGTTTTGTGAAGGATTTTATATCTCGTATCAGGAAGAATATTTATAATGTTTCGTACGATACTAGGGTAGGAGTAATGCAACTTTCATCCGGAAAGGCTGATGATTCTTGGCAATTGATATCCTCACCATCTTGTTTCTGGCGGTCTTGCTGCTGGCTTTCGGCTTTACTCTGACCAATGGCCTTCACGACGCCAGCTCAGTCGTTGCAACCTTCATTTCCTGCGGGGCGGCGACACCGGTTCAGGCAGTATCATTGGCTGCAGTCTTTGAGCTGCTGGGAGCCTTATTTAGCGGACATGCTGTAGCCAATACCATAACCAGCATTGGCAAACTGCCGACGGACCTGCATGTTTTACCAGTCATTCTGGCTGCTCTTCTGGGGGCCGTGATTTGGAATGTTGTTACCTGGAATTTCGGTCTTCCTTCCAGTTCGACCCACGCTTTAGTGGGCGGACTGGTCGGCGCTATCTGGGCCGCATATGGTGCCGGGCATATTGTTTGGGGGTGGAATGAATTACTGGCGCCGCCTCATCAATTGTCCGGCTTTTTGAAAGTGGTTGTTTCTCTTTTAGTTTCGCCTTTGGCCGGATTTATTGCGGGGTATGGACTGCAAAAAATAAGCCTGGTCTTGCTGCGCAGGGCCCGGTTTTCCACTATGAACCGGAAACTAAAAAGATTCCAATGGCTGATGGCGGCTTTGCTGGCTTTTGGGCATGGCGGCAACGATAGCCAGAAAACGATTGGATTGATCGGTGCCGTCCTGGTTGCTGCCCAGATGTCCCCCGCCGGACTGCCCCTGTGGGTACGCATCAGCGTCGGATTGTTGATGTCTGCCGGTATGCTATCCGGGGGTTGGAGAATCATGCGGACCGTCGGGCGGGGAATATACGATGTTCGTCCGTTGCACAGCCTGGTATCGCAGGTCGCCGCCGGTGGTTCCGTTGTGATTGCTACCATGCTGGGGGCTCCCGTATCCACTACCCATGTGGTGGTGGGAAGCGTTACCGGAGTGGGTGGGGCTGAAGAATACCGGATGGTCAACTGGCGTATGGGACAAGATATCCTGATCGCCTGGGTTGTTACGATTCCGGCAGCGGCGCTCATGGCGTCAATATCGTATTTATTCCTGCATCCTATATTGGGAGGTTAAAGGTTATGCCCCAGTTAAACTTTTGGGATCATCTATTTCCACCTAAATACAATTTTTATGATATGATTACTGAACAAGCCAAAAAGACCGCGGCGGGAATTAGCACCTTTCGGAGCTGGCTGCAAAATCCAGGGCCGGAAAACGCCTATGCGCTCCGGTCGTTAACCCGCGAAGCGGATGATGTCCGTCTGGAAATGGAAGCCCGTTTGATCGATGCGTTCGTTACGCCTTTTGACCGGCAGGATATTTATTCTTTGTCGGTGTCGATGGACCGGATCATCGAAAGCGCCAAGGCGATTATGGAACTTATGATTGTCTATGAAATCAATACGGATGATGCCATCTGCGATATGGTTCTCAATCTGGAGGAAGGAACGCAAAAGTTTCATATTGCGGTGGGGTTACTGAAGTCGGATCCTTTAGAAGCCGGGAAGATGATCGGGGATATACGCCGCTGTCAAACTGATGTGGAGAATAGCTACCGCCACGGTTCGACAGTTATTTTCGAAAATACCGACATGGTCCGGGTTATGAAATTTCGCGAAGTTTACAATAAGATACAGGAAGCCGCCGGTTATATGGGGACTACGGTGGATATTCTTCACAAAATCGTGGTGCGCATGGTTTGATTGATGAAAACTGACAACAAATTTGTTGTTATTTGGTAAGATTCGTGATACTTTATTAGTAACTACATAATCTTAATAAGGAGTGATTCGATTGAAAATTAGCGGCAGAAATAAGCTGGAGGCTACTGTGAAAGAAGTTGTTAAAGGTACAGTTATGGCTAAGATTGTTATGGACTATAAAGGTACCGAGCTTGTAGCGGCTATCACGACGGATTCTGTAGAAGACTTGGATTTGAAACCCGGGGATAAGGTTACTGCCCTCGTAAAAGCGACTGAAATGATGGTTATAAAATAAAAACCGGATTGGATAAAAAGAAAGGCTATTTCAACTGCAACTAGTTGAAATAGCCTTTTTTTTGCAGATACGCTTTGTTAGCAGATCCAACAATAGCTGCCATTATTTTGGAAAGGATAATTGAGGCTGGTGGACTGGCTTAATTAAGTTAAAGCTAGTTGATTATAAGGGAAAATGTGTCACGGCTATAATGATGAAAATCTAAAGTTGATGGCGAGTAATATATAGGGTGTTTTTTTAGAAAATTTATTAAATACAAATGTGCTTTCCGGGAAAACATTAAGAATCGGCTGCGATTGTTTTATGTTTTCATGACTTTCAAATAACCTTATAATAAAAGGCTTTTTTGAAGAGTGAATGAAACAGTCTAGTTAGAGTTGAAAATTATATTCAAAAAGATGTCTTCTCTTAAAAGACGATGGTTGGAAAATTTGCACGATGATTTTAAAAACTTAAAAAAAGTGTAAAATTGGAAGAGTTTTTATTTCAATCAGAGAAAAAGGAATTTTAATTGTGCTTATAAAAATATAGTAGTTACTTAGCGGGAGTGCTCTGGTGAAGTGGCGGAGCGTGTTTTTTTATCCGATTATAGAAAAAGGGGGGAATGATGAATCGGTTAAGGTTTCCTCAGACTTAGGTTTGAAGACAGCAAAGTGAGGCCAAAATCCGGATTGGCAAAAACTTAGTGAGATGAGGAGTATGCATATGAAACAAGTGGATTTTATGAGTAATGAACTGCATGTGCCCGAACTTACGCTTCGGGGAATGCTGCTGGGAATGTTAATTACGATCATTTTTACGGCGTCCAATGTTTATTTGGGTTTAAAAGTAGGGCTCACGTTTTCATCATCCATTCCTGCAGCAGTTATTTCTATGGCAATTTTAAAGATGTTTAAAGACTCCAATGTTTTGGAAAATAATATGGTTCAAACCCAGGCATCGGCGGCAGGAACTCTTTCGGCAGTTATCTTTATTATTCCCGGCCTACTGATGATGGGGTATTGGCAGGGATTTGCCTTCTGGCAGACTTTGCTGATTTGCGCTTTGGGCGGCAGCCTCGGCGTGCTGTTCACGATCCCCTTGCGCCGTGCGATGATTGTCAATAGTGATCTGCCTTATCCTGAGGGACTGGCAGCCGCGGAAATTTTGAAAGTTGGCAGCGGTAGCACGGAGGGAGCCAAAGAGAATGGCGTAAAAGATATTATGGCCGGCGGTATTGTTTCGGCTATTATCAGTTTGTTTGCGAATGGTTTTCAAGTTATCTCATCGGAAGTACACTATTGGTTCACCTTCGGCAGTATTACTTCCCAGCTGCCTCTCGGCTTTTCTTCCGCTTTATTGGGAGCCGGCTATTTGATTGGGATTGCCAGTGGTATAGCAATGTTAGTGGGTACTATTTTATCATGGGGCGTATTTGTGCCATATCTTACTTCCTTGTCGTCGCCGGCAGCCGGACAGAGTGCCAGTGCGTTTGCATCCGCCATGTGGGCGCAAAAGGTGCGGCTTATCGGCGCAGGAACGATTGGCATTGCTGCCATTTGGACGCTGATCATGTTAGTAAAACCGATCATCGATGGTATGCGCATTTCGGTACAAGCCATGCGGCGTTCGGAAACGGGAAAAAATTTGCACCGGATGGATACCGATTTGTCGCCTAAAACCACGGCCACTGTTTTCAGTGTAATTGTTATCGGTTTATTGGGAACCTTTTATTCCTTTGTTGCCAATGCTAATCTGTCGGCTGGTACCACCTGGATTTTTGTCATTGTCGGTGTTATCATTGCTGTTTGCATGGGATTCTTTGTAGCGGCTGCGTGTGGCTATATGGCCGGATTAATCGGTACATCGGCCAGCCCGATTTCAGGGATCGGCATTCTGGGAATTATTATATCCTCCCTTGTCGTATTGGGAATCGGTACTGCGGTCAGTCTTTTTAACACGGCAATAGGAGTTAAATTTGCCATTGCGTTAGCTATTTTTATGACGAGTGTTATCGTCAGCATTGCCGCTATTTCGAACGATAATCTGCAAGATTTAAAAACCGGCTATCTCGTTGGTGCAACCCCGTGGAAGCAGCAGGTGGCCTTATTGCTGGGCTGCATTGTTGGCGCTTTTGCGATTGCACCGGTATTGAATTTATTATATGAAGCCTATGGTTTTATCGGAGCTATGCCACGCGCCGGAATGGACGCAAGTCAGGCTTTGTCGGCACCGCAGGCAACATTGATGACTACGATCGCCCAGGGAATTTTTAGTCATAACTTGGACTGGAATTATATTCTCTTCGGCGTGGGAGTCGGAATCGTGATCATTGTTATTGATTTACTGTTAAAAAAGAACTCGGCCAAATACTGCCTGCCGCCGTTAGCTGTCGGCATGGGAATTTACTTGCCGCCTACTTTGGAAATGCCGCTGGTCATAGGGGCTGTCATGAGTTATTTTGTATACCGGTATCTGCGTAACCGGGCAATCGAGCGGGACCCGAAAAACGTTGAACAAGATGTGGAAAATTGCAACCGCCATGGAGTACTGTTTGCGTCCGGACTGATTGTTGGTGAAAGTTTAATGGGGGTTATCATTGCCATTATCATCGTATTTTCAGTCACCAGCGGTGGCAGTGATTCACCGCTGATACTCGTAGGCAAGGACTTCGCCCCCACGGCGGACTGGCTCGGCCTGGGCGTATTTATTGCCTTGATTGCCGCATTTGTGTATCGCGTTGTTAGTGTAAAATCGCAAACGAATTAACAAAGTTAGGGACATTTCCCCAACTCCCGTTAGCAGCTAAAGAGGCATACAAAAATAAAGTACGATAAGAAAAAGGAAGCTATTAGGCTTCCTTTTTCCTTTTAAACAGACTTATGTCAAATTGTATTTGAATCGGCAGGAATTTTGTATTTTTTGGGAAATAAGAATTATTATAAATAAATTAGAAATTAAGAGGATGTAACGATCTTCAGAACAATAGGAACCGGTTAATAGCTGTTAGAAGGACAAGTTGCAGCAGGGTTATCAAAAAAACAATATCTTTGCGGTAATCAAACTAAGGGAATGAACTGACCATGCCAATTAAGTTTTATCAGCCAATCCAAAGTATATGGTTTTACTTATTTGTTATCGGCGTTCTGATATCTCTTGCGACATATACCTGGCAATTCCGGAAAATTCCGGGCGCGAAACAGCAAGTGTATATCCATGCCTGCAAGTTCTTCTGGCTGTTGTTTCAGGTTCTTACCAGCGTCAGCATCACCTTGGCGGATAAATTGTTTTGGTTTAAATTGAATCAAATGGCAGCGGTTCTTACCCCTTATTTTTGGCTGGTATTTGTTTTGAATATCAGCAACCAGCAAAGAAAAATTTCTCCCATAGTGAAATATGGCTTTCTGGCAATGATTGGCGGTCTATGGGTAGGCATTATGTCAAACTTTTTTTTGCGGGATGCCTGGCTGGAGGATAGGACGTTAAAGGTGGTTGCAGGAACCGCTGCCTGGGCAATGTGGATCAGCAGTTATTTATTATGTGCTATCACCATGGCCTTTAGTGTTCGCTGGGTGCTTGTAACCGCCGGCTTGCGCCGGAAGCAGGCTTTATGGTTTACCATATCCGGCCTATTTTCGCTGGTTGGTACTTTTTGGACTCACATCCCGGGGAGCCAAGCATTCGCACCGCTGCCGCTGGGTTTTTTAGTGTCAGGATTACTTGTAACCTGGGGTTTTTACCGGTGGCATGTTTACAGTGTTTTGCCTCTGGCCCAGGAAACTGCCGTGCGGAACATGATTGACGGGTTGCTGGTCGTAGATGAATATGGCTATATTGCGGATATAAATCCGGCCGCTAAGACAGAGTTAACCGGGCTGCCGGTTTCGGTCGGCGGCAGATTCTCAGAACTGGCCGCCGCCTGGCCGGCACTGAATGAAGTTTGCGGTGATCACAGCCTGGGGACGGCGGAAATAGTCCGGGAGCTTCCCGGGGGAATCCGTTATTATCAACTGAGTACGACTTCTTTACAAACAGGGGGGCAGTTGTTGGGAAAAGTAATTATTCTTAAGACTATTACCCGGCAAAAACAGGACCAGGCAAAATTGTTAAAAACCGAAAAGACATTGTCCATTTTAGCTGAACGGGAACGTCTGGGAAGGGAGTTGCATGATGTTCAGGGACAATTTCCCTGCTATGTTAAAACACAAACGCAAGCCATTGAATTGCTGTTGGCAAGAAATCGATTGACAGAAGCGTTGGAAAAGCTGGAGCAATTGAAGAATGCCGCCGATGCCGCTTTTACGGACGTGAGGGAATCCATCGCCGGCCTTAAGACTGCTAAAGCGGGGCGGGATTTTTTTGAAACCTTGCAGTATTGGTTGAATCAGTTCCAGAATATGTCCGGGATTGCCGTAGTCTACAGAGGACCGAAGTCTTTGCCTTCCCAATGGGTTTCACCGGAGGACGAAGTGCAATTGCTGCGGATTATCCAGGAAGCGTTGTCTAACACCAGAAAACATTCCGGTGCCAGTCGGGCCGAAGTAGCCTTTTCTTTTGCCGGGTCCTGTCTGACTGTTACGATTCAGGATAACGGCCGGGGATTCAATACAAGCAGCTATAGAAAACCGGCTAAATTTGGTCTTGAAATTCTCAGAGAACGGACGGCTGAAATTGGCGGCATTTGCAGGATACGGTCGGGGCCAGGACAGGGAACGGTGATAACGGTCGAGATTCTTCTTCCGTAGGTCGAAATTCAGCAAGGAGGGTGGCAATATGAAAGTTTTAATTGTCGATGATCATCGTCTATTTGCAAGCGGTTTGAAGAATCTGATGGAAGCCGGCGGAATTACGGTGGTAGGTACAGTCTGTGACGGAACGGCGGCGGTTGCGGCGGTGAGAGAACACCGGCCCGATATGGTTCTGATGGATATTCAACTGCCTGGCTGTGACGGCCTGCAAGCTACCCGTCTTATTAAGACGGAATTTCCCTCAGTTAAGGTTGTTATTCTGACAATGAACGCCGACGACCAACTGTTGCTGGAAGCGAAGAAGAATGGAGCCGCCGGTTTTTTGCTTAAGAACCTGGAAGCGGAGGAATTCTTGGCCTTGCTGTCACGAGTGGCAACAGGAGAAGTTATTTTGCCGGAATTAAACGAAAGGCGGATGCCGAATTGTGTCCTTACCAAAGGGGAAAGCGCAAAAGAATCACTGACGGCACGGCAAAAGGAGGTTCTGACCTATATCGCCCGCGGCATGACATATAGACAAGTAGCTGAATTGCTCTATATCAGCGAGACAACCATTAAATATCATATGAACGAAATCTTAGTACGGTTGCATTTGCAGAATCGTGCCCAGGCCATCGCTTACGCGGTCCAGTCCGGCTTAACCAACCCGGATGAATAAATAAAAAACATTTGTTCCCTATACTTTTGGAGAGTACCATACTATGATATATTTTGTTAAACTATTAAAAGTAGAAACGCAAGTCCATGTAGAAGTTAGCACAACTTGAAAATCAAATAGGTAATAAAAGGGCAAACTTATTGAAAGATAAGGACGCAAAACTATGGGTCTAAGTACGTATTAGGTATATGACCGCCAGGTTGCAAAAGCAACCTGGCGGTTTTTGTTTTTTTATAAATAAGCCCCAATGCATTATTCCACTAGCGAGGTGACTTATTCATTGAAAAAATCCTCAATATTGCTTTTTGCCATGGCAGCGGTCCTCGGGATATCGGCAGGGAACCCGGTTTGCGGCAATGTGCTGGGAAATGTGGCATATGCTTCGAATGAACAGGCCGTTGTGTCCGGAAGCAAAAAATTTAAAGCTGAATTCGCTTATGAAATGGCCCGGCTTACCAGCCAAATCGTATCCTCTTCAACAACAGACAGTAAGAGTTTTAAAGTTGAGTTTTCTTATGCCATTGCCCAAGGCACAGCAAGGATTATGCCGCTTGTCCCCAGCAGTCAAAGAGCGGAATTTGCTTACGAGATGGCAAGGCTGACAGCGCCAATACTTAATGACCAAAACTTGACTATTGATAAAGCAAAAAGAGAATTTGCCTATGAAGCTGCGCAACTGACCACAAAAATTATAACCAATACCGAGGCAAGCACCGGCGCCAACCAAACCAGTATTACGGCGAGCGGCACCGGTACCATGTTCCCGGCACCGGAAACAACAGGGAATGGATATAGTGGAACGCTTCTGCAGAATAATGCCGCTATTGAACGCAAAGCAACGGCCAGGGCGAACAACACTGGAACTGTTGAAAAAGCAAACGCAAATCGCAGTGATGTTACCCCGGAAACTTATCAGAACCTTGTCGGTGATTTA
Organism: Allolucifera butyrica; assembly: GCF_900476375.1. Taxonomy (GTDB): domain Bacteria; phylum Bacillota; class Negativicutes; order Sporomusales; family UPPP01; genus Lucifera; species Lucifera butyrica. The sequence continues at coordinate 14,267 of NZ_UPPP01000127.1, forward strand.
ATGCAAGTGGGTGATCGAAGCAAGCATTTGGATCATAAGGTCAATATAAACGGGGAAGTTGATTATGGTTTTGCGTCGCATAGCGGTTCCGGGCAATGGAACCGGAATTCATCCGGAGTTAGTATCCGTCTTGGTTTTGATACTGCCCTTGGCAAGAATTGGCAGGTCAACGGCGAGTTGGAACGGGAAAAGAATTTAGTACGCGACGAGGATAATTACGGGGCGCGCTTAAATGTAACGGGAAAAGTAGGCGAGGCAAAGGTCACGGTAGGTTCTTTTGGTTATCTGATGGCCGAAGGAAATATATATAACAGCGGGTTCCGGGGCATTAGAACTGATTGGGGAGGCCCGGTAAAATACACATTAAGTTATGGAAACACCGACGACGGAGGAGACGCCGATACGAAAAGAATGTCGATAGCGACGGCGCGGTATGACGATTTTGACTACAATTTGGAAGGCGGCATTTATCATTACCGGCAAGAGAGCGGTGTGAACAATACAATCTGGACTCTTGGCGGGAACTACAATTTCAGCAATTTTAGTATTGGGGCAATGGTTTTGGGTTCCACCCTGAAGGACAGCCAAGGAAACAATAGAGGTTCCGTCTTTAGTTTTAACTATGGTGATTTAAAAACCTGGCGCCCGGGTACATATGATTTATTTGCCAAATATTACAATCAACCCCTGGGGACATATATTGACCCTGACATGAATGGTCTCGGCAGTTTAATGCAAGGTTTTAAAGGCTATGGAGTCGGAACGCACTACACATTTAAAGAAAATTTGGTAGGCGGCCTGGCATATTATAATTTAAAAGATAAGATTTCAGGAGATATCGGCAAAACTTGGTGGAGCGATTTAACTTATTATTTTTAAAATATGAAGCAAGCGGAGTGGAAAGCAGATGGAAGTTTTCGAGCGGATACGGGAGAAAATAGATTTTTTAGCAGTTGTGGGCCTGGGATATGTAGGCTTGCCGGTTGCTGTTGCTTTTGCTAAGAAAGTTAAGACATTGGGTTTTGATATTAATGAAGAAAAAATCAACACTTACAAAAGGGGAATGGATCCAACCCATGAAATCGGTAATGAAAAAATACAGAGTACGGCATTGGAATTTACCACGGACCCGACACGGTTAAAAGAAGCTAAATTTATCATTGTCGCTGTTCCAACGCCGGTCAATGGAGATAAAACACCGAATTTGACGCCTGTTGTCAATGCCAGTCAAATAATAGGAAGAAATTTAGCGAGAGACAGTATTGTTGTTTTCGAATCGACGGTGTATCCCGGTGTAACCGAAGATATTTGCGTACCCATTTTAGAAAAAGAATCAGGCCTGGTATGCGGTAAAGATTTCAAAATCGGTTATTCGCCGGAACGGGTGAATCCGGGGGACCGGGTGCATAAACTGGAAAATATCCGGAAAATCGTTTCGGGTATGGATGAAGAGACCCTGGACACCGTTGCGGCTGTTTACGAGCTAATTATTGAGGCGGGTGTTTATAAAGCACCCAGTATTAAAGTGGCCGAAGCGGCTAAGTTAGCGGAAAATGCTCAAAGAGATATTAACATTGCCTTTATGAACGAATTGGCCATGGTTTATGACCGCATGGAAATTAATACCAAAGATGTAATCGACGCCATGAACACCAAATGGAATGCCTTGGGATTTTACCCGGGATTGGTAGGGGGGCATTGTATTGGTGTCGACCCGTATTACTTTATTTATCAGGCGGAACTGCTGGGGTATCATTCGCAGATTATTGCCGCCGGCAGAAAAATCAATGACAATATGGGGATTTTTGTTGCTGAAACTATGATAAAAAGGATGATTCAATCGGATATAAACGTAAAGAAAGCCAATATTTTTATCATGGGAATAACCTTTAAAGAGAATTGTCCGGATATGCGTAATTCAAAGGCCATGGATGTTTGTAAACACCTTATCTCCTATGGAATTCAAGTGAAAGTGGTAGATCCTGTCGCTGATAAAGCAGAATTCAAAAAGAATTTCGCTATGGATCTGGTCGACATAAAAGATATCAGCAATGCGGATTGCCTGGCGTTCTTAGTAGCACACCGGCAATTTGAAAATTTAGGTTCCGCCGATTTAGAGCGTATGTTCAAACGGCGCAGCCATCAAACCCAACAGATCATAATTGACATACGGAATCTATTTTTACGCAAAGAGCTTGAAGCAAAAGGATATTCCTACTGGAGTCTTTAACGATAAGAGGTGACATAGGTGAAAAAAAGAGTAATCGTAATAGTACTTTTCATATTTATAGCTATTGGCCTAGCGGGAGTGTTTCTCTTCAAACCCTTTTTTACGACGCGGACAAACGGCGATTATCACAGCAATATTACCGGCTTGCAGGATGCATATAATGCTGATGCGGACATAATGCAAGCGCAGGAGCGGATGAAAGAGAATCAAGCAAAAGCAATCGTCATTTTACATGGTGACCGCAGCCGGCGCCAGATTGCCCTAACTTTTGACGGATTAACGGACCGGACTACTATGCAGCAGATTTTGGACTTATTAAAAAAATATAATGTTAAGGCAACATTTTTTGTTGACGGTATGCAAGCCGCCGAAGACCCGCAAACCGTTGCCAATATCCGGAGCGCAGGACAGAATATAGAAAACTATACGCTCTCCGGCAGGGCGAAGATGGAAAATTTGCCGGTGGAAAGATTAATTAAGGATTTTTGTTATTCACAAAAAATCATCAAAGTTCTTACCGACCAAGGCCCGAATTTGTTAAAATGCAATAATACAAAATATACGGATTCGTTGCTGCGAGTGGCTAAAGCCTGCGGTTTTAACAGTGTTGTAAAAACCGATGTTTTTTTTGACGGGAAAAAAATAAATTCTTTGCAAGCAGCCGATGATTTTGTCAGCAAAATCAGACCGGGAAGTATTGTTTCCATAAAGCTGGAAACCGGTCCGGAGCCGATTCCCAATGAATCGGGAAAAACCGATTTAAGACCGGCCGTAGACAAACAGCCGGGTTTAAAGGAACTGCCAAAAGCGACAGAATTGGGAAACAAAGAGATTGCCGACGCGATAGAAAGAGTTTGTATTGCGCTGCAAAAGGCGAATTATACCACGGACTATGTAGAAGATTTTGCAACTTTTAGCCAGGATAAAATCAACTTCCTGCAAAGCCGGACAGAGAAGGTAAAAGCGAATTTTTCACTGCTGGCAAAAACGGCGCTTTTTATCCAACAGCAAGTCAGAGCGTTATTTAGTTGCCGGACGGCGTATGCGGCGGAGCTTATGGCTAAGGCCAATGAAATCAGGTTCATTCCAACCACGGAGCCGGCGCTTGCCTATACTTTTGGCGGATTATCCAATAAAACGGTAGTAAACGATGTATTGGGTAAATTGAACGACCTTGGTATTAAGGCAACATTTTTTGTGACGGAAACAGAAATGAAAAAGGAACCCGAAACAATAAGGGAAATTATTGAGAACGGGCATGAAATCGGTATTACCATAACACCAAAAGGAAGGGCAAACTTTGATGAGACTTTCAAGGCGATATTGCGTTGCCGCAAGGGGTTGCAAGAGCAGTTTGGCGTAACTGCCGACCTGGTAAAACAACCCTGGGGGGCCATATCGGATGCTACCAAGGAGGCCGTTTTTGCTGCCGGGTGCAATTTGATTGGCCAATCCATCAATATTGTTCAAAGCAAAGATAAAGATTACACTTCCGCAGATCAGGTCATAACGGAAATTTTCCGCAATTCGATAATTTCCTTAGCCCGCGGAGATATTTTATACTTTAGAATGGATTTTTATACGAACGACCAACTGGTTGGCAATTTAATCGAAGCAATCAAACAGCGGAAGATAGATAACATTGCGTATGCAACCTCCTTTGATAATCCTGCGAACAATCCGGCCAATGATTCACAGTATGTGATTAAACCGGTGGGGGCAATTCTTAATAATCCGGAATTTGTTTATCAATATCCGGTAGACCCGGTAAATATCCCGGCCCCTTTACGAATTGAGGAAAGTGAGCTGCAGATTGATGAACACCATTTTTTGTCTGAAGCTTCAAAACGCTATATCGGGAACGAGGATGTTAGTTACGATGACCGTATGCTTGGATTCTCGAAACGGGAAGTCCGCCGCCTCGACCATACCGGATTCGTACACACCAAAGACAAGGTTATTTTCCTAACCTTTGACGACTGGGGTTCGGATGCGGCAATCAATAAAATATTATATGTATTGCGCAAGCATAATGTACCGGCAACTTTCTTTATTCTCACGCACAATGTGTTGAATAACCCAAATCTGTTGCGAACAATTGCAGTTGAGGGGAATAACATTGGCTGTCATTCTGATTTACATAAGCCAATGGTAGTTCGGGACCCGAACACAGGCAAGCAAGCCGGTACGCAAGATAAGAAAGAATATGTAAGAGAGCTTGCTGCAGCCTATCAAAAATTGCTGGATGTTACAGGCGATGTAACTATCGGCGGAAAACCCGCGTTGACCAGATTTTTCCGTCCGCCCCAGATGGCAATCAGTAAGATGGGGTTGGAGGCGCTGCTTACAACGGGTTATCAATATATTGTCGGCGGCAGTGAAACGTATGATTATAAAGCCAAAAGCGTCTCGCAAATTGTAAAAAGAATGGGAGACATATTATATACTCCAAGCGGCGAATTAAGAAAAGGCGCGATTCTGGTTATGCATATGGGGGATCCGGAAGTATACACGGCAACCGCTTTGGATATATTGCTGACGGCCAATGAAGCCAAGGCGGATTCGGATCCTTCCAAGTTTAAAGTCGGCAGATTGTCGGATTACTTAACGGATGGCTATGCGCAAATAAATGATTACTGGCAAATAAATAAAAGCACTGAATAGTAATAGCTGTACCAGGCAATAAAGTGGCAATAATGTCATGAACGTGGTTTTGTTCAGTGTAAAATGGCGGGGAGGTACCGGTGAAAAAGTTATTGCAGCAAGAAATAAAAGAAAAAGAGGATATTTTACTTGTTTCTAAACCTGACCGCAGGTTGTTGTCCAAAGCGCCCGACAACGAAGGAACGCGTACCAATATAGACCGGCGCCGCGTAACGGGAAATGGGGCGCCTGACAATATCGCCAATCTTATAGAAACGGAAGCAATGGGCCGACGGTATGTGGTTGATTATGCTGTTTCCATCCAATATACTACTGCCGACAAAAAAGTAAAGTGTCTCGCTAAAGGGGTTGATATATCATCTACGGGTATGCTGCTGCAAGTTTCTCCGGAAATTGCTCAGGATTTAGGTCAAGCCTCGAAAATCCGGTTGAAATTTACCATAATACCCGGCACGATGCCGGAAGGATATGAGATGAAAGTTGATATTGCCGCGAAATATGTCCGCTTTGCTCAAAACGAAGAGGGGAAAACCTTTTGCGGGGTAGAATTTGCCGAAACCCTGGCGCAGTATGCAACCAAAAAGAAGAATGGGTATATGTTGTCGGCCGCCGCGGTGTTCTTATTCTTTATTACTGCCGGTATCATTTTAATGCGGGCGGAAAGTGTGCTCTATTTCAAATTTAATAAAATTTTGTATATGTACAGTATTATTGCGGCTACCTTTTTACTTTCCAGATATCTGTTTGCCTCTTTTTATCGCCCCGTTCCTATTGATAAAGACTTTACACCGGGGGTTACGATTGTTATTCCCTGTTTCAATGAGGAACAATGGATCCAAAGAACGATTTTAGGCTGTATTAATCAAGACTACCCAATGGATAAACTGGAGGTAGTTGTCGTTGACGATTATTCTAACGACCGGTCGCTGGAAAAAATAAAAGAAATTATAGAAGAGCTGAAAAGCAAAGAAACCCGCTATGATCTCGCAACCAGGCTTCATTATATTCAACAGGAAAAAAACGCCGGCAAGCGGGAAGCTTTGGCGAAAGGCGCTTTAATGGCCCGGCATGAATTAATTGTGTTTGTTGACTCGGACAGTTTTTTAGACCCATTCGCTATCCGTAACGTTGTTCAACCGTTTAGAGATACAAAAATGGGGGGGGTTTCCGGCAGAACCGACGTTGCCAACACCTACACCAATTCGCTTACGAAAATGCAGGCGGTAAGGTATTATATTGCCTTTCGTATTATGAAAGCGGCGGAAAGCTATTTTGATGCAGTCACCTGTTTGTCCGGCCCGCTTTCTTGCTACCGGAAAGATCTGGTTATTCAACATATGGATGCATGGCTAAACCAAACGTTTTTGGGAGAAAAAGCCACGTTTGGCGATGACCGGAGCATGACGAATTTAATATTAAAGGAAAATCGCACCGGGTATCAGGATACTGCAATCTGCAATACCATTGTGCCAAACAAATATAGTGTATTTTTAAAACAACAGATGCGCTGGAAACGCTCATGGCTCAGGGAGTCTCTGGCTGCGGCCGGATTTATGTGGCGGAAAGAACCGTTTATGGCATTATCTTTTTATATGGGGGTGCTTGTCCCGCTTTTAGCGCCGGTCATCGTTATTTATAATATGATTTATATTCCCCTTGCGCACAGGGTGTTTCCGCTTACCTTTCTCCTGGGTCTTTTTTTAATGGCATTACTCATGAGTATGGCCCAATTGCTGCTGAGAAAAAGCTCAACCTGGGTTTTCGGCTTATGGTTCTGTTTATACTATGAAGCCGTGCTTTTATGGCAAATGCCGATTGCCTGGTTCACCTTCTGGAAATCGACCTGGGGAACCCGCATGACGCCGGCGGATATTGCGGAGCGGTTAAAAAAGAACCGCGGAAAGAGCGAGAGGGCATAAGACGATGACGATAGGAAATGAAAAATTTACGGCCCGCAAAGACAGAAAAAAGTGGATCCGGGTAGTGATACAAATTGTTATTCTGCTGGCGATCGCTGCGATTTGTATTACCGCGCTTTTTACCTTAAAGAGGTATACACCTTATACGCCGCAGAATACACGATTCTCGGGGGATAAAGGATTCATCGCCCTGGCTTATTTCGGGGTAGACAGAACCGGAAATCAAACTTTAATTGGTGAGGCCCGGTTGCGGGAACAATTGCAGGCGCTAAAAAATTTGGGGTATGTAACCATTACCCAGCAAGATATTTTAAATTACTATCAGTCAGGCAAAGAACTGCCGGAAAAATCATTGTTTTTAATTTTTGAAGACGGCAGAAGGGATTCTGCTATTTTTGCCCAAAAGATTTTGGAGGACTTGAATTATAAAGCGACAATGCTGACTTATCCGGAAAAGTTTGCGGAAAAAGATATGAAATTTTTAAAGCCGGATGAGCTAAAAGAATTGCAAAAAACGACTTTTTGGGAAATGGGCACCAACGGTTACCGGCTGGCGTTTATTAATGTATTTGACCGTTATGACAATTACCTGGGAGAATTAAGCCCACTGGAATTCTCCAGTGTCGCCCCGTATCTGGGACGTAAGTACAACCACTATTTGATGGATTATATCCGGGACAAGTACGGGATTCCCAAAGAAAGCACCGACCAGATGAAGAAACGGATCAGTTATGATTATGAAGCTATGCGGGATATTTATACCAAGTCGATTGGGTACGTTCCTCAAATGTATATTTTAATGCACTCCAATACCGGAAGCTTTGGCAATAATGACAAGGTAAGCGCCGTAAATGAATACTGGATTAAAACCTTGTTTAAAATGAATTTCAACCGGGAAGGCTTTTGTTTCAACCGGCGAAACAGCAGTATTTATGATTTAACAAGGATGCAGCCGCAGGCTTATTGGTCTACGAATCACTTGTTAATGCGCATAAAATACGATATTAATCAAAATCTGGATTTTGTAAAAGGGGATTTAAACAGACAAAGAGACTGGGAAACGCGTAAAGGAGCATTAGAAATTCAGGATGATACGATGATTTTGACTTCTTTGCCCAAAGACCGGGGGTTAGTGCGTCTAAAGAACAGCAATGATTTTAAAGACCTGAAACTTTCTGTAAGACTAAGAGGAAATAAGCTTGGGCTGCAGAAAATATATCTGCGAGCAGATGAAACCTTGAACCGGTTTTTGTCCGTAGCTATTTTTAACAATATTCTATATGTTGCCGAAAAAGCGGGCGGCGTCGAAAAAGAATTATTTAAATTAAACTTGGACCGACTTGACGGCAAGGAACCGGTATCTGTTCCCGAAGATAAAAAAGCGGCAGAGGCCCGGGAATTGGAGACTTTCGCCAGATATGCCAATTCGGCGGAAAAAGCAAAGATTTATGCCAAACGGCTGGAAGCGAAAAAAATGGAACCGGTTTCATCCGTGGTGGGAGGTGCGAAGGAATATGTACCTGACCTTAGTGTTCACGCGAAAGGCGACCGCATGTTGTCATTGTCTCTTAAGGGAGATAGGATCAGCATTCGGATAGACGGAAAAGATGCCGTAAAAGATTTGCAGGTCGCAAATGGGCAGCCGGGTTCTGTTTATCTGGAATCGGCTTGGGGCGGTTATGGCTGGAGTCAAAGAAATTTGGCGGACGACGTATATGACGGTGTGTTTCAAAAGCTTATTATCACTGAAAATACAGGGGCCGAACAGGAAAAGATATTATTTGACAGCCGGCTGCAAGGTTTGGATGCCGTCAAGTTTAAAATGAAGCAACTATGGGATGCCTTAATAAACTGGTCTGTTGCAAATTTATAATCAGTAAAGGAGTCAGGTGTGTGCGCAGCATGTTCTGTAAATTTTCTCAAGCGGCAATAGTCATTACGTCTCTTTTGGTGATCCTTACGGGTTGTAATTATAATAATGAATTTGCTGGCCACGCAGTTGCCAAAGAACCAGCCAAAGTATCGACCTGGCTGGTTTATTGGGATTTGGAGGCAGGCGAAAACGATTTGCGGAAAATAGGAAATGAATTAGATAAACTTTCCTATTTCGGCGCTTATTTTGATAAAAATGACCATGTTTTTATACCGAAAGAGCTTGGCGACAAAAGAGAAGAACTGAGAAGGAAAAAGGAAAGATATGAAACCTACCTTACTTTCGTCAATGATAAAGAGAATCCTGACGGAACGTCTGTACTGAAAGATACCGATGTTCTTCGCCGGTTGTTTTCCAATGATGCATCGATGGAGAAACATATTGATGAAATCCTAAAACTGACTTTGCAGGGTGGCTATGATGGCATAGAAATTGATTATGAAAGAATATGGCAAAATAAAAAAATTGGCCAGTCCTTCGTGCGATTTATTGAAAAACTTTATGGAAAAGCGTTGCAACATCATTTAAAATTACGAGTTGTATTGGAACCAAGTACGCCATTTTCCGCTGCCGGGCTTCCCCGGGGACCGGAGTATGTGGTTATGTTCTATAACCTTTATGGATTGCATAGTGGTCCCGGCCCCAAGGCCAATAAAGAATTTATCTTAAAAACATTAACTCAAATGGAAGCTTTACCGGGTGAAAAATCAGCGGCCTTTGCCACCGGCGGTTGCGAGTGGAGCAGCAATGGGGAAAAAAGGTTGTTGACGGAGGTGGAGGCCAAAAAACTGGCAACGACCTATGGCGCCAAAGCCAGCAGGGATGAAGCCAGTCAATGCCTGGTCTTTCATTATAAAGATGCTTTAGGTATTTCCCACCAAGTATGGTATGCTGATGCGAAAACATTGAAGTTTTGGATGTCCATCGCTGCCGGGCGGGGAGTAAATAACATCAGCCTGTGGTGTCTTGGTGGAAATGTGGATATCAATAAAGTAAAATAAGCTATACCGACAACTATGAATGAGGGAATCGCTACCGTGTCTCGCGCTGTGTCTTTGCTTTGATTTGGTTTTCCGCGGCTTCGGCTAATCGCTTCCTGCAACTGCACAAACTTCCGGAAAGGATCTGAAGGCATGAAGAAGCTTTTTGCCGGTTTTGAGACACGCAAACCCCAGAATTTGGAAATATTGAAAATAGTACAGAGTATGCTTGATACCATGCCTAATCCAATATTTTATAAGGATAGCAGCGGTAGTTACCAGTTTTGCAACAAAGCATTTGCTGAATTTCTCGGCATAGATAAAAAGGAAATCATTGGTAAAACGGTATATAATATTTCGCCGCAAAAATTTGCCGAGAAGTATCATGAGATGGATACTGCGTTATTTACCGACCCCAAAGTCCAGGTGTATGAATATCAGGTGAAAAATAAATCCGGTGAAATACGGGATGTTATATTCAATAAAGCGCCTTATTTCGACCTGAATGGCCAAGTAGCGGGATTAGTCGGGGTTATCGTTGATATTACGGACCGTAAAAAACTGGAAAGCGCCCGGCAGGCAAGCGAGGCAAAGTATCGAGCCCTCTTCAATCATTTAAATAACGGATTTATTTACTTCCGGGGATTGGAAGATGAAGCCGGCGCCATCATCGATTACCAGGTAATGGACGTAAACAGCAGCTTAGAAAAACTCACCGGTCTGAACCATGATGAACTTGTCGGCGTAAAAATCAGCGAGTCAATTTTTAAGCCGGAAAACACGGAACTGAATTGGATTCAGTTCATGAACCGCATTTGCAGCAGCAGAACGCGCGAAACATTTGAATATTATTCAGCCCTTTTCCACAAATGGTTTGAAATATCAGCCTACAGCCCGCAGACAAATTGTTGCGCCCTGGTGTTTGCGGATATCACGGAGCAAAAGTCCAATATCGAGAAAGCCCGATATTACGCATACCACGATTCCCTAACAAGTCTTCCTAATCGCCGCCTGTTTGAAGACCGTTTATCATTAGCTATTGACCAAGCCAAACATAACAGGGAAAAAATTGCCGTTATATATTTAGATCTGGATAATTTCAAAAATGTAAATGATACATTTGGCCATGAAGGCGGCGATATTTTGCTGAAAGAAGTTGCCGACCGCCTACTGTCATGCGTTAGAGAGGGTGATACCGTCTCCCGGCTGGGTGGAGATGAATTTGTCTTGATTTTACCCAACCTTAAGACCAATGATGATGCCATTAAGGTAGCTTCCCGTATTTTAGAAGAAAGCCGGAGGCCGTTTTGTATCAATTCCCATACTGTAAAAATTTCTGCGAGTATAGGGATCAGCCTGTTCCCGGAAGATGGAGACGACATCACCAGCTTAATGCGAAACTCTGACGCAGCGATGTATTTGGGTAAAAAGCAAGGGCGCAACCGTATTTGCTACTTGAATGAATGTATTAAATGACGGCAGGCAGAACGGTGGCAGCCGTTCCTTTGCGTCCTGACTGTTTGGCAGTGGCGGATATTGGAACGGGATGTTTGGCAGGCATTTTGGGGGTATGTACAGAATATATGTTGTGAAAGTTTGATAATCAACAGCAGATTTAATTTTGTCAATATATGGTTCAAGACCTTAGAGGGAGAACTACAGACCATGAAAATCCGGCCTGATAAGTTCCTATGTAGATTTTTAGCCAGCGCCATAATAATCTTTATCTTATCAAATAGAGCCGTTTTGGCAATCGATCCGGCGCAAGAGCTCATAAAAAGCAACACTGCCGGGACTCAGTTATTAAACGGAAGCTTTTTTCAGCCCGACCTTGTAATTAACTGGACGGATACCGACTTTTCGGCCGAGTATGATGCGATGAAAGAAGTTAGAATGAATCATGTCATATGGCAATGGACAGTAGACAGCAAGAAGAAACAAGCATACTATCCAACTTCCCTTTCCGGATTTTCCCGGGTTTCTTCCCGCGATCTGGTGGGAATTTCTTTAAAAGAAGCGAAAAAAAAGGGCCTGAAAGTCTGGCTTGGACTGAATTGGAATGAGGATTGGGATAAGCATTATGCAAATGATGAAAAATGGCTGACCAATGAAGTCAGCCTGAATAAAAAGGTTGTTCAAGAATTATGGCAGCGATATGGTAAGACCTATGCCAACACAATTGCCGGTTTTTATCTGCCTATGGAGGTTGACAACATACATTTCCAGAATAGAGAAAAACAAAAAAGAATGGCCAAGGCCTATAAGGAAATTACCGAAACGGTCCATACCACCACAGCCAAGCCGGTGATGATTGCCCCTTATTTTAATCAGAACGAAGGGCAGAATGTACTTAAATATGCCGATATGTGGGGCAATATCTTGAAAGTGGCTCCCATTGATGTGATTGCTCTTCAGGATGGAATTGGTTCCGGCCATGCTTCGGTGTCCACAATCGGAAAATGGCTGGCTGTTTTGAGGGCGAAAATTAGGGAAGTTCGACCGGAGACACAGCTATGGTCGGACCTGGAAACATTTACGCCAGGCTTTGCGCCGGCGCCCATTGGCCGGATTATTCGTCAAATCCATGCCGAAAGTAAATATGTTACTAAGTTTACAAGCTTTAGCTTTAACCATTATGATTCTCCCAATAACGGACAAGCCGAGCAGTTTCGCCAATATAGGAAGTATGTCGATTCGCTGCGTGCCAGTTACTGAAAAGAAACCCAATTACTGAAAGACCGCGTCAGCGGTTTTTCTTATTTCTATTGTAAAGTATAAGTTTATAGCCTTAACGGCAGAAGCATCGCCTTATCAACGCTTCGCCGTTACCACTTAACCTCCGCTTATGACAAGACGATGTTTCTGCCTGGTTACCGCCAAAATCTTTAGACGGGCTTTCTTCGCGCCCTGAGCCCTGCGCCACGAGCCGAAAAATTGCGGCAGCGGTTTTTCTTACGCAATGGAACCGTCATTCTTTATTTAACATAAGATATAAAGGGTATTATTTTCTGAGGAGGAATTCTCATGAGTTTTGCTGCTTGTGGTTATGGTCCCGGTTGTAACGGGGTCCGATGGATTCTAATTATTATAGCTATTTTGGTGCTATTCTACCCTTTCTTCGACAGCAATAGTTTTTGCATTTAGCTATTTTTCATATTCATGCCATACGCTAAGATGTTAAAAGGCTTCCAACTGGAAGCCTTTTATAACGCAAGTTATGCTTTTCTGGATTTTCCGGTGACGTGCTCGATGTCTATTCTCACCACTTGGGTTTTTTGCTGGGCTTTAGCAACATATTCTATACCCTTTTCCTTAAAGTCGGCGGAATATTTATCAATGAAGGCCAACAAGGCGTTAACCCTTTCCTCTTCACCGGCTGCATGGGCTTGGCCATAAGCAATGACGCTTGAATATTGGGTGCTGAACTTTTCCGGCAGTATATTGGCTTTTCCTACAACGCAAAAGGAAACCTTGTTATTGTTATGTATACGGGCTAACTTTTCCCCTTCCATAGCACAGTGGATATAAAGGCAATTGCCGTTATATACATAATTTACAGGCACGCCATAGGCATGGTTTCCACTGTTTTGGCCATTCAGGGACAAAACGCCATAGACTCCGTTGGTCAAGATTTCTGCCGTTTCTTCCGGGGCAAGCTCTCTATCTTGCCGTCTCATTTCTTTAAACATATTTTCCCTCCTAATTTATTTATAAAAACACAATGATTACTCCGTTACTGTCAAATTTATGGTGATAATTAGACTTATTTTATTGTAATTATATTCTACAACAAATAATGACAATCCTGTATACCCACAGAAAAGTAAGTAATTGTCTCTATTTTTGATCTGTTTTATACTAAATGCATAAAGAAGCACGTGATTGCTTTATTTTCACTATTTATAACTTGGTTAATCACATCAGGAAACCAGATTAAAACAGAAGAAGGAGTCGGGAAAATATGATTGTTATTAGTAGTGGTATTGTTGATGGGATCATTGATAAAAAATATGGAACGTATGGGACGCAATTTTTAAAAGACATGCCAACCTATTCATTGCCCTTAACCATTAAGGAATATCCGCGAGAAACTAAAACATTTGCTGTAATTATGGAAGATAAGGATGCAATTCCGGTAGTAGGATGTTCCTGGCTGCATTGGTCTGTCGCCAACTTAACTAAAGATTCAGTAGCGGAAAATGCCAGCATAAGCAGAAAAGATTTTATTCAAGGTACAAATAGCTGGTCCAGCAGCTTACTGCCGCAACCATTAGATAGGTACGAAGCCGCAAGATATGGCGGTCCGACTCCTCCCGATAAATCGCACAGCTATGAAATACATGTATTCGCGTTAGATATCTCACTGGATTTAGATAATGGGTTTTACGTAAATGAGCTTTATAAAGCGATGGATGGACATGTCATAGCTCAATATACTTTAAAAGCGGTTTATAATAAATGAATTATTGCCTTCATTGCAGGATAGAAATCAATTAGGAGGACAATAGTGAAAATACGAAGTGAATTTACTTGTCCATTAGAAGTAACACTTGACATGATTTCCGGGAAATGGAAGCCAATTATAATCTGGAGACTTCGCTTAGGAAAGCAGCAACTTTCTACCCTGAATAAAGATATTCAAGGTATAAATCAGAAGATGCTTATACAGCATCTGAGTGAATTAATTGAGTGTGGAATTGTTGAGAAAATAACTTACGGAGGATATCCTTTAAAAGTTGAGTACTTTCTTACCGAACTGGGCTGGAAGTTTCTGAGAGGGTTAGAAGTCTTTCAAAAAATAGGCCAGGAATATCTCGGCCAATATGATAATAAGAGTTTTTTGTCTAATGCTAGATGAAGAGCTATATGACGCAGCTCGGAAAAAGCGAACCAACAGTAGGGGCTCCTGCCAAATCTTGTATTATTTGGCAGGAGTTTTATTTTTTATGGTAAATAGAAATTTATTAGGCCATAAATTGATTTTTGGCTCAAAATAATAATTAATAAGCCCTTAAGTATTTTTTTGATTGCTTGGGAGGCACTTGGTTGGATCGATATGAATCGGCGTCCAAACTTGGTTTGGCTCTCTTCTAAATTGGGCAATTTCAATATCGGTTCCATTGGTTAGTGTTATAAATTGTATAAGGTAATCAGCGCCATCCGTGCCTAGAAAGTAAATGTTTTTTATAAAACCGGTTTGTTCCGCAGGGGACTGTTTTTTGATCAAATTGCACCAGGCATATCGGATTGCGACCGATTCTTCCGCGTTGTGACTCCAACCGTGATAGGCAGCACATAGAAAGTCTTCTCCGGTAAGGGTCATGTCTGAAATTTTGAATACCCCATTTTCTCCTTCGACTGTAACAAAACCATAATAATAAACAAAGCAGGTGACACCTTTTTTAATACTCTGGATCGTTTCGATTTCAATAAAATAGCGGTAGTAATTATTATGGTGAACTAACTGTAACAATTTAATTAAATTTATATGCGCAACATTCTTAAATAAATTGCTAAAGTCATTGTAGGAATGCTTAGCTTGATAGAATGAGGAGAAAAAATGGTAAGCGACCGGTAAAGGGGTTGCTCCCAGCCCAATAGAACCACAGCCAACAGGCGGTAATCCGGGAAAATTGTTTGCTTCTCTTAAAAGGCTGAAAAAGTTGATGATCATATCTGTCGGATTTGACAGAAGCGAACCGGGAACAACAATTTCATTGTATTTTTTGCCAGTATATGGTTCAAAGAAATTTACTGGAAAGCCTCTACTGTTTATAGCAGGCAGACAAGAAGGCCGAAAGTATTTTTGATTAATTTCGGCGGTAGTTGGCATAAAAAATCTCTCCACTATAATAGATTCAACAAACGGAAACTGATTTGCCGGCAACATGCCGTCCGGCATCGTACAAGGAAATAGGAGTCTTTAATATATATTATGTTGAGTGTAGATAATTGTCTACTGTGGACCGGGATTTAAAGGAGAATACTCTTGCAAAACGAAAAATATATGTGTCTTTTCTTTAACAAACGGAACGATAACCTCGTTTGTTCGTGAAGCTAATAAAAGGAGGCCGCGCCATCGAATGGGTTTTGGCGCTACGTTTTTATGTTCGATTTTAATTCGGCATTCCAGGTAATCAAGTTAGGGGATGGCTGCCTAAAAGTAATTTCTCCGCCTTACTATTGGTTGGGAGGATTTTTTGCATTGATCGGTATTTTGTCTTTCTTGCCTTTATTATGGATGACCATAAAATCTCGCTCGCCTAAGTTCTCGATCGGCGGGCTTCTTGGGAGTGGAATTTGGATTATAATTGCCTGGTTTCTTTTGAGCGATTCTTATTTGCTCTTTAACCAATCTGCGAATACGGTTACCATTAATGAACGAAATTTTTGGAGCGGCCGTACCTCGATCAATCTGCCGCTGGATCAGGTAAAGGATTCGACCATCGAGTACAGCCGAGGCACGCACCGGATTGTTCTTGTATTACAGAATGGGCAACATGTTGGTTTTACCGGCTTTTCGGACCAGGATGGGCAATTTGAGGCGGAGAATGCCATTCGCGATTATCTTCATGCCAGGGATGAAAAGGAAAAGACCATTACAATGTATTTTAACCGGGCTTTAGTGGAACAAAGCCAGGCGGAATATGAGCAGGCGATTGCTGATTATAACAAAATCATTGCAATGAGTCCCAAGGCATGGGATGCCTATATCAATCGGGGAAATAATTTCGATGCGCTGGAACAGACGGACAGGGCCCTGGCCGACTACAGGAAAGCGGCTGAATTGAATCCTAAGGCGGTCAATGCATACTTTAATGCCGCTATCATTTACGAACGGTTACATCAAACGGAAAAAGCAGTTCAATTTTATCAAAAAGCATTACCGTTCATGGATGACCAGACTTTAGCCAGGAAGACCCGTGCTCACATAGAAGAGCTGCAAGCTAAGCCGGTCAGATAATGAGAAACAAGTCCGGTCTTTCAACGGCCCTGCCGCCGCGGCTTTAAATTGTAAAACCTCAATTTCTTGCAGTTAACTGGAAATTTAGTATGTTTAAATTGTAACGAAACTTCATACTATTTCAATAGGTTAACATCACGGGAATCTGAG
This sequence comes from Allolucifera butyrica, assembly GCF_900476375.1. Taxonomy (GTDB): domain Bacteria; phylum Bacillota; class Negativicutes; order Sporomusales; family UPPP01; genus Lucifera; species Lucifera butyrica. Next base: position 31,107 of record NZ_UPPP01000127.1, read on the forward strand.
GAGGGACAAAATGGACATACGGAGAAAGCTTATAAAAATTTTTAGTATGGTGGTAATTATGATGTTTTTCCTGACAGGCATGGTCCTTGCACAAGCTGCGGAGCCGTCTTACCGCACAGTCACGGAAGTATATGACTGGGGGGCGGCAATTCCAAGAGTTATCGTAGACCTCGGCCGGGACCTTAAGGCCGGAGCGATAACTAAGGATACTTTCAGGGTATATGTGAAACGCAAGCTTGCGGAGGGTTCGACGCCTCTGGCACAGACTGAACTGGAAGGGTACCGTGAGATTACAGATGTTTATGTTGCGGATAAGGATGGTAATGCAGCAAAAGCAGGACACTATGCTGTTATTGAAATGAAGGTTGGTCCTACCGTTACACTGGGAGCGGCGCTTAATTTCGATATGAACACTTATTTTAATAATTGGGTTCGCTCCGATTATACAATTACGCAGGTAAAACCGATTAAAACGATTAACGGAAATATTGAAGATCTTGTCATTGATAAATCTGCCGGTAATATTCGTCCAATCGTAGATAATTTTACGTTTAGTCATGGGAGTTATGCAGGTGTTTCCCTTCCTTATGCAAGTTTTGCCCCGAAGGATAATAAAAGACATCCGCTGATTATTTGGCTGCATGGCATGGGGGAAGGCGGCAGTGACAATCCGTCGATTCCCATTTCAGCCAATAAAGCGGATATGTTTAGTGCCCCGGGCTTACAATCTCATTTCGGCGGGGCCTATGTGCTTGTACCGCAGGCGCCGACTTACTGGATGCATGGCTTCACCGGTATGGCGGATGGTACCTCTATTTATGAAAAATCGCTCATGGGTTTGATTGAAAACTATGTAGCAAGTCATAAAAACATTGATGCAAGCCGTATTTATATTGGCGGTGACTCCAATGGCGGTTATATGACGATGGTCATGATCCGGGATTATCCGAATTATTTTGCGGCAGCCTTTCCAACCTGTGAAGGTCTTCGTGACTCCTTGATCAGCGATGCTGATATTGAAGCCTTAAAAAATAGCCCGATCTGGTTTATTGCCGCCAAAACGGATACGATATTACCCCCGGCTGATTATGTAGTACCAACTTTTAAACGTCTTCAGGACGCCGGTGCCAAGGACGTTCATTTCAGCTTCTTTGATAATGTTCATGACATGACAGGACTTTATAAAAATGCAGACGGCTCGCCGTATGAATATAATGGACACTGGTCCTGGATTTATGTTTACAACGATCAATGCGCCGAAGAAATCAACGGACAGCAGGTTAAATTAATGGATTGGCTTGCTGCCCAGAAACGAAAGTAAGCATTTGGCATAAAGCCATTGGATAACGAAAGGAGATGTTCGTATGTTTATATCTGGCGCATTAGAGTCGGTATCAAACCGGGAGGTATATACAATCTAATAAAGGTATAGCCTCCCGGATGTTAGTTACGTTAACTAATGCAGGAGGTATAGGATGAATATAATTATCAGGCAGGAAAACGCCAAGGATTTTACAGCAATATATGACCTGGTTAAAACCGCTTTTGAAACGGCTAAAGTTACGAACGGCAAGGAACAAGATTTTGTCAATGAATTACGCAACGGGAGTGGTTATATTTCGCAGCTCGCTTTAGTAGCCGAGGAACATGAGAATTTAATCGGTCATATTATGTTCACTACTACTTATATCGTTAACGGGGATGCAAGAGCTGCAACACTTTTATTGGCACCTCTTTCAGTTGCTTTAGCATACCGGAATAAGGGGATCGGCTCTCGATTAATTAATGAAGGGTTTCGCTTGGCCAGAGAACTGGGTTATAACTCGGTGTTCCTTGTCGGTGATCCCGGTTATTACCACCGGTTTGGGTTTAAAGCTTCTGTAAATTTTGGTATCACAAATTCAGCGGCTATTCCGGACGAATACGTAATGGCGTGTGAATTAGTTGCCAATGCCCTATTGGAGACTAAGGGGATCATTAAATGGTAGTCCATATAGAAAGGCTCTAACAAAACTTTTTCACCGTATGACAAGGCCTCAACCCCCGAACTGCAGGGTTGAGGTTTTGAATTTTTGGAGAACACAGTAGTTATAAGCATCTTTTCGCAGTCCTTTGTCATTCAACAATAATTCTCCCGGCAAAGATAAACTTAGTGAATTACGAAATACTTTGGCTGTAATTTGGGAGAAATATTGTCTCATAAGTTGGGGGTGCCAAAAGTGGATATAAAATGTTTATACTATTTAGAAATTTGTTATTGCATTTATTGAAAAAGTATATTATCATAAATACAAGATAACAAAAGTTACTAGTAGTCACAAATGTGACAGTGAGATAACTAAGGGTTAAAATTTAATGACGGAAGGTCAAAGATGATAACTACGGATAGACGGATGCTGATAAAAGTTGCGCATATGTATTACATAGAAAATATGAATCAAAATGAAATTGGGAATCGGCTTGGCATTAATCGGACTACTGTCAGCAAATACCTAAAAAAAGCTGTATTATCCGGGGTAGTGCAATTTACCGTTGTGGATGACCTGGGCAGCAGCCTGGAAACAGCCCTGGAAAAGAAGTTTGGCCTTAAAGAAGTATATATCGTGCCGTCAGCTTCAAAGTTAGACGAAGTAAAAAATAACCTGGGGAAGGCCGGAATTAAGCTTTTAAACCGGATTATTAGCGACGGGGATATTGTTGGTTTTGCCTGGGGGTCGACAATCGGGGCATTAGCAAGGTTTGCTTCCCTGGAAAAATGGAATGAGGTAAAGGCCGAGATGATTCCCCTGGTAGGCGGCCCGGAGAATTTAGACAGTGAGTTTCATGTTAACACGATTATATATAAGATTGGGCAGGCCTTTAAAGCGCAAAGCCACTATTTGTATGCGCCGGCTATTACCGGTTCTGCGGTAATAAGAGCGGCCATTATGCAGGATATGAATTGCCGCAAAATTGTCAAAATGTGGGATGAAATTAGTATTGCCGTAGTAGGAATCGGCGTGCCCGTACAGTCCTCAAACCTGGTTTGGACAGGGAGTGTCGGCAGGGAATATATTGAGCAGCTTAATGATGCCGGAGTAGTAGGCGATATTTGTTCCCGATTCTACGATATTCATGGCAACGTTGTCGATACAGAATTAAAAGACCGGACTATCGCCATTGACCTGGAAAAATTAAAAAAAGTCAAATATTCCGTTGGCATTGCAGCTTCGCCCGAGAAGGTGCCGGCCATCTACGGAGCATTAAAGGGTAAATTTATTAATGTACTAATATCTGATGAACAAACGGCTAAACGATTGCTTGACTTTGATAGCAAAGGTTAGGATGGGTTGCCTTTTCGTGTAAGGGCCATGGGCTAAGCACCTGATTTATACTCAAAATTGCCATGGTTTAAGAGGAGAGGTATGCAATGAGTAAAAATGTAAAGAAAACTTTGCAGCCGGGGGATAAAATTTATAACCTTTTTACGTATCAAGAAGTACTGATTAAGGGAAGTAAGGAAAGCTTCCTTATTAAAATAGAAAAAGTTGCTGAAGAGAAATGTGAAGAGAAATTACATTGTCATTATGTAAGAGCCATGGGCTAAGCACGGATTGCGCTTGCCACATGGCTCTTTACAATTATACAAGAATATTAAATTACGGAGGGAATCGTTATGTCTAAAGTTGCATTAGTCGTTGGCGGGGGTAGAAGCTTGGGAAAATTTCTAAGTAAGCATATGGCTAAGGAAGGATATATAGTAGCTGTTACGGATCTGATATATGAAAATGCCCAAAAGGTTGCCAACGAAATTAACGCGAACGGCGGCAAAGGTTTTGCCGTAAAAGTAAATGCATGTTCGGAAGATGAAGTAAAAGCCATGGTCCAAGCTGTAGTAGAGCAATTCAGCCGGATCGATGTATTAATCTATAATGCCGGCGTGGCTAAAAGCAATAAGATTACCGAATTTGAACTGAAGAGCTTTAATTGGATGGTGGATGTCAACCTGAACGGTTATTTCTTATGTGCCCGTGAGGCAGCCAGGGTAATGATTGAAAAAAATATTAAAGGTTCCATCATCGTCATAAATTCCAAATCCGGTAAGGTTGGCAGTAAACATAACAGCGGCTACTCAGCGTCCAAGTTTGGGGCTGTGGGGCTGACGCAAAGTCTGGCCTTGGATCTGGCGGAACACAACATCAGGGTCAATTCCATGATGTTAGGGAATCTCTTAGATTCGGACATGTTTGAAAGCTTAGTGCCTCAATATGCAGTGAAACTGGGAATACCGGAAGCTGCGGTAAAACAGCATTATATTGATAAAGTGCCGTTGAAGCGGGGCTGTACCTTTGAGGATGTGGCTAACGTAGTCACTTTTTATGCTTCCGAGAAAGCCTCTTACTTGACAGGCCAATCGGTAAATATCACCGGCGGACAGGTCATGCACTAAAGGGTAAGTATACTATAGAACGGGAGGGCCGGCATAATGTGGTTTGTTTTCGTGGCGGCAGGGGTCTGGATATTACAAACGTTACTAGGATTGTGGCAAGTAAAGCACTTTAATCAGCGTTTTCGCCTGTTAAGGCAGGACGGCAGGGTGGTAGCCGGAAAGTCAAAAGGGCGGTTCATGGCCGGGGTAGTGGTATTATTTTGCATCGACCCAAATTGCAATATTATCAAGGGCGAAAAGATGGCAGGGATTTCAATTTTCGCCCGTCTTAAGCCCTTTACTATTTTCAATAATCTAAATTTAATGGAAATAACTGGTGGTGATTGGGCGGAAATGGATAAGCAAACGGCTAAAGCAGTAATAAATGCTGTAGAAAACTATAAAGCATTTATTCAAACTACCGGGGAAATGGAGGTAGAGATCTTAAAGACAGAAAATGCACCGGTGTGACGGGGGATTATTACAAAATTTTTAGAAAGAGGGTAGTTGTATGGATTCTTTAATTTTATTGGCAAAAGGCTTTATAGGAATGTTTAATGAAGGCGGCAAAGTTTTTGTCGGTATGCTGACGGGGATCGTGCCAACGTTAATCACCTTGCTGGTAGCGATGAATGCATTAATCCGGTTTGTCGGTCAGGAGAGGATTGAAAAGCTGGCCCATCTGTGTGCAGGCAACCCGATTTCCAGATATCTCATTTTGCCTGTTGTTGGAACTTTCTTTTTCTGTAATCCCATGACCTTGTCTTTAGGTAAATTTATGCCGGAAAAATACAAGCCCAGTTATTATGCTGCCGGATCGTTTTCCTGCCATACCCTAAACGGTTTATTTCCCCACGTAAATCCTGGCGAATTGTTTGTATTCCTTGGTATCGCCGCCGGCATAACTAAGTTAGGCTTGTCGACCGTGGATTTGGCGGTCCGGTATTTTCTGGTGGGTGTTGTTACCAACTTTATTAGAGGCTGGGTAACGGACTATACCACCGCCTATGTGGAAAGACAGCAGGGTATTAAATTAAAGGCCAAGATTATTGCCGTTCAATCGAACATTAGTGCATAGGAGGAGAAAAAATGGCTAATTACCAATCAGTTATTATCCATGCAGGCAAAGGCGGATTTGGCGGACCCTTAGTAATTATTCCCGATGATGTTAAAAACAAGGTCGTAAATATAACCGGCGGTGTGATTTCCCCGATTGCGGTCAGAATTGCCGAATTGAGCGGCTGTACTTTGGTCGACGGCTTTAAAACCAAGGTGCCGGATCCTGAAATTGCTTGTGTTGTCATTGATTGCGGCGGAACCTTGCGCTGCGGCATATATCCGCAAAAGAGAATCCCCACTGTTAATTTAACGCCCGCAGGTCCTAGCGGTCCTTTAGCCGAACATATCAAAGCTGATATTTACGTATCCGATGTAAAAGAAGCTAATGTACAGTTGTATGAAGGGCAAATGGAATCTACTGCGAAAGGGCAAGAAGAAACAAGGGTGAAACCGCGCACTTATGATACGGGCAAAAAAATCAGTGAACAGACGACCGCGGGGTTCATGGCTGCAGTCGGCAAAGCAATGGGTTCAATCACCGGGACCTTTTATCAAGCCGGCCGCGACACGATTAATACCATTATAAAAACGATATTGCCTTTCATGGCCTTTGTATGCATGCTCATCGGCGTTGTTTTAGGCTCCGGCATCGGCGACGCCTTTGCCAAATTATTAACTCCTTTGGCAGGCTCGATTCAAGGCTTGTTGCTCTTATCAGCAATTTGTTCATTTCCCTTTCTGTCACCTTTTTTAGGACCAGGCGCCGTGATTGCTCAAGTAATCGGGGTACTGGTCGGTGTGGAAATCGGCAAGGGCAGCATTCCACCGCAACTAGCCCTGCCGGCGCTTTTTGCCATTAACTCTCAGGCCGCCTGTGACTTCATTCCGGTTGGTTTGGGATTGGCGGAAGCGGAAGCTGAGACAGTAGAAGTCGGAGTTCCTTCAGTACTGTATTCAAGATTTATAACCGGTCCGACAACAGTAGCCATTGCCTGGTTAGCAAGCTTTGGCCTCTATTCTAAATAACGTGAGGCTGCTTGAAAAGATGCGGATACTAGGCGCGGCGAGCATTCGAACGAAGGCGTACTCAGGCGTACGTTGAGTGAGAACGCGCAGCCGCAACAACGTAGACGCGCTTTTTAAGCAGCCTCAACGTAAAAAAGCAATGAAAGGTATAAATCTATACTTTCATTGCTTTTAAAATTAAAGGGTAATCGGGGAGGCAGTTTAGATGCAGGTGATTTATAATACTACCGTGACCAGCATCGGTGAATCGGCCGCAGCCTTTATAGCGGATAAAATGATCATCCTTTTTAAAGAAAATGCCCCGGAAGAATTGGCTGACTATTGCATTTTGCATGGTGAAAATAAGGTTGCCGGTATCATCAGAGAAAATGACATACTGGTTATTGCCGGTCGGGAATATACCATTTCTTATGTCGGTGATGAAGTACAAACGAATTTGCAGCAACTAGGGCATATAACCTTGCGATTTACCGGTGAAAAGGAAGGGTTGGGCGGCAGTTTATATGTCGAAAACAAGGACGTTCCGGCCATTAAAATTGGTGATGTAATCACGATACACAGAAAGTAGACTTTTGCCGTTAGGCGATAGGAAATTCGATTGTAAAGGTTGTGCCCTGTTTTTTGGTGCTGCTGACGGAAATAGCGCCACCCATTGCTTCTACCAGGCTGCGGGTTATTGATAAACCCAAACCGCTGCCGCCGGATGCCCTGGTACGTGATTTATCTGTGCGATAGAAGCGTTCCCAGATAAGGGGCAATTCACTCTCGGACACTCCTTCACCCTGATCAGATACGGAGATTTTTAATTTAGTATTATCGTTAGCCAGGACGATGCTAATACGGGAACCTTGCGGCGAATGGCGAATGGCATTACTTAAAAGATTGTCAAAAACTTGAGTCAGCCGGTCCGGGTCGCCCCATATAAAACAATGATCGGCTTTTAGACTTAATACAAGGGATAGGTTTTTGGTTTTCAGTAAATCGTGAATTTTATCGGCCTGTTGAGAAAGCAGAGCGCGAATATCCACACGGTCCCGGCGTATATTCATACTGCCGGCCTCAAGCTGCTCCAAATCTAATAAATCTCGAATCATCCGTGTCATGCGCAGTATTTCTGAATGTATATTCCGGAGGTGCTTCCGGTAATCTTCCGGAGTTTTGGCGATTCCGTCGATTAAGGCTTCCGTTGTTGCTTGCATACAACTTAATGGCGTTTTGAGCTCATGGGAAGCATTGGCGTAAAATTCCCGCCGCGTTTTTTCGGTGCGGGTTATGGAGTCCGCCATGGCATTGAAATTTCGCCCCAGATCGCCCAGCTCATCATCCCCTGTAGTTGTTGTCCGGCTGTCACGGTTACCGGAGGAAAAACGGGAAGCAGCCGTAGCGATATTCGTTATCGATTTTGTCAGATTACTCGATGAGAGAAATCCTAATAGTATGGCTATAAGGACACCGATCAGGAAGGGAATCAAAAAAAACGTTCTGCCGAAAAGGATTCTAAAATGGCTATCTTGATAAGCATACAAGACGGCAGGCTTGCCTGAGACTTTAGTAGGCACCGCCATAATAAATGAACGGGTAAATGTACTGTCCGTTGTTGGCGGTGCAAGAGAATGATTGGCAGACCAGCCTTCCGGGGGAGTGCCGCCAATCACACTGCCCTCTGTGTCCGTCATCCATAATGTTGCATTGGTTTCCTTACCTAACAACTGCCAGGTTTGCAAATCTAAAATTGGTTTCGTATCTGCCCGCGATGCCAAATAATCTGCGATCTCCGTTACCCGTTTGCGAAGGACAAGGGGGCCATTCCCGTTATATATTACGTAAATTTGTAACACACTAAATGCCAGCGCTAACAGCAGGATCACCAAAAGATGGCTGACCAGAAGTCGGAAAAAGATGGAGCGGCGCCGGATTATCATGAATTCACCTCGAATTTGTAGCCGGAGTCGCGAATCGTGCGCAGATAATTTCTGGTGCTGCCCATCTTCTGGCGGATTCTTTTCACGGTGGTGTCGACAGTGCGCTCATCCCCGTCAAAATCATAGCCCCATATATTGACCAAAAGCTGCTCCCGGGTGAAAATATCCTGGGGATGACGGGCTAAAAAAAGCAGCAAGGCAAATTCTTTTGCCGATAAATCGACCCGTTCTTCATTTACCCGGATGCTTTGTGTTCCGGGATCGATGGACAAAGCAGGGAAATGCAGTATGTCACTCTTAAGCGGCAGTTTGCCATTCCGACGCAGAACCACCTTTACTCGCGCCAGCAATTCTCGCGGACTGAAGGGTTTGGTAATATAGTCATCCGCACCTAAGTTAAAACCGGTAATCTTATCATTTTCGTGATCAAGGGCAGTAAGAAAAATGATTGGCACAGTGCGGGTAATAGCCCGGGCAACTTCCCAGCCCGACATACCGGGCATCATAATGTCAAGAATTAAAAGGTCAGGCTGATGCATCTCTTCTAACTCCAGGGCGCTATGGCCATCTTGGGCCACGAGAACCTGAAATCCTTCCGATTCTAAATACCAGCTTACAATCCTTTGAATCTCTTCTTCGTCATCGGCTAGTAAAATTTTTGCCAAGAGACAATCACTCCATTCCATTAATTTGCATCGAAACCATTGACGTTTCTTTTTTATTCATATAATTAGTTTAAAATAATTCACAGTAAATTGCTATATATTATAATTGGCAGTTGTGGCAAGCAGATGCCAAGAAATTTCTGCCCCAAATTGGCAGGAGTTTTGTTTTTTATGGGAAATAAAGTTTGTTATAAAGACGAAACCGGCCAGTAAACGCTTAGGACAGCAGAAAGAGGAAGTGAAAATGGTTTCAGAAAAAATGTATCAATTAGGCAGTAACCGTTCAGCTATCCGTGAATTGTTTGAGTACGGAAAGATGCGGGCAGAAATTGTCGGTAAGGAAAATGTATATGACTTTAGTCTTGGCAATCCGGCCCTTCCACCACCGCAGGCTGTGGAAGATGCTTTGATTGACCTGTTAAAAAATGAGCCTGCTATTGCCGTTCATGGGTATACGTCCGCCCAGGGGGATGCCGGAGTCAGAGCGGCCATTGCCAATTATTTAAACCAAACCTATCAGACAAATTTTCATAAAGATAATTTCTATATGACCTGTGGCGCGGCTGCATCATTGACCATATGTTTAAGAGCAATTATCGAAAAAGAAGATGATGAAGTCATCGTTATTGCGCCTTTTTTCCCTGAATATCGTCTATTTGCGGAAGCGGCAGGCGGAAAAGTGATAATTGTTCCGCCAGATATGCAGCATTTTCAGATTCATATGGAAAAATTGGCAGAAATGATTACAGCCCGTACCAAGGCAGTAATTATTAATTCTCCAAATAATCCATCCGGAGCGGTCTATTCGGTGGAAACAATCACGGCATTATGTAAGCTGCTTAATAAAAAATCAAAAGAAAATGGCCGTCCGATTGTTTTAATTTCGGATGAACCCTATCGGGAAATTGTCTATGACGGACTCGATGTGCCGTATTTAACAAAGTATTATGCGAATACGGTTGTTTGTTATTCCTTTAGTAAGTCGTTGTCACTGCCGGGAGAACGGATTGGGTATATTCTGGTACCGGATGAAATGGAAGAAAGCGGTAAAGTCTACGCTGCAGTCTGTGGAGCCGGGCGGGTAATGGGATATGTTTGCGCTCCCAGTCTGTTCCAGAAGGTGGTTGGCCGCTGTATCGGACAGACTTCGGATATTGAAACGTATAAGAGAAACAGGGACCTTTTGTATGATGGATTACGGACAATTGGTTATCGGTGTGTAAAGCCGCAAGGAGCATTCTACCTGTTTTTAAAGGCATTGGAACCGGATGCCGCTGCTTTTTGTGAAATGGGGAAAAAATATGATTTGCTTATGGTTCCCGGAGATAGCTTTGGCTGTCCCGGATATGTCCGGTTATCCTATTGTGTCGATGGGGAAATGATCAGAAGGTCTCTCACTGCTTTTCAGAAACTATGGAATGAGTATCTGAAAATGAAATAAAAAATTGGGAACTAAGGGGATATTAAAATTGTAGTCTAATACAACGCTAACAATCTTTTCTTTATAGAACTATCACAAAGCCTCAATCCTTGTAGAATGCAGGGTTGAGGCTTTGAATTTTAAGGGGAGGTATTGTGACCTATATACTTACGGGGAGGAGGCTTTAAACTGGCGAGGGAAGGGGCGGCAGAGGGCTGTGGTAAGCAATGAAGCCAAGGCGAGGCGACTGTGTTAATTATGTTAGGAAGTTGTAACAGAACCGAAAAATTTAAAGAATATAATATAAACAACTAATAAAAGACGAGTTTTTAAGGAGGGCATTGACTTATGAATCAAAAGTTATACCGGATAGGAGTTATGGGGTTAATTATTTTGTTGACTGCTGGATTCTCCATCTGTAATGCACAGTCAGATATAGCTTTGCAACAAACTGATTGAGAATCGTTGGCTGAAGGGAGAAACGCATCATTTTGCTGATGGTGGTGAAATGGAACCACTAAAATAAAACAAAAACAATGTTAAGACGAGAAAACCGTCGCTGTACCTTCGGCTGCCGGTTTTTTTTGAATGCTTAAGGGACTGTTATCCTACATATTTATATTTAGAGTAGAGGAGGAATATGGGATATTATGAAGTATAAGGAAATAAGAGCCTTTATGTTACAGGGAATTTAAAATACAAGATGTTGCAATACATAAGAGGAGGCATGGATGCTTACTAATTTCAGGTATTATTTATTAAAGATTCTGAGTGCCGGTATATGTTTGCTGCCGCATTCTTTGGTTTTTCGTATTGGCCGGAGTTTAGGCTATCTGTTTTATTTGGTGGCTGTACGCCAGCGGAATCGTGGCATTAATCAAGCTATGAATGGCTTGGAAATATCTTATGAAGAAGCAAAAGAGGTTGTTAAACGGGTATGTTATAATTTAGGACAAACGTTCATAGAAATATTGTATATACCAAAACTAACGCGAGAAAATTTTAGCCGGTATATTTCAATTGAGGGATTGGAAAATCTGCAACAAGCTATAGAGTCAGGCCGGGGGGTCGTTTTTCTTACAGCCCATATTGGTAACTGGGAATGGTTAGCCGTTGCCTTATCATTAGCTGGGTTTCCTGTAACTGCGATTGCCCAGCCTCAGCCGAATGACCAATATAACCGTTTTTTGAAAGAGTACCGGGAAATGAAGGGAAATACAATTTTTTATCGTGGTACCAATGAAATAATTAAAGCGGCCAGAGCGTTAAAAAAGGGAAAGGTTTTGGGTTTTCTGGCTGATCAAGACGGTGGCCCCAATGGCTTATTTGTAAATTTTTTAGGAAAAGAAGCTTCAACACCCATTGGGCCGGCTTTTTTTGCTGAAAAATTTGAAGCTGTAGTTGTGCCCGGTTTTATTTTTCATTCTTCCAGGGGAAAACATCACATAGTGATTCAACCGCCGCTTGTTTATGGACAGTGCGATAATCCGGATCAGGATCTTAGCGAAAGCACCTTACAGATGACTAAGGTCATCGAAGATGTAATTCGGCAACATCCTGAAGAATGGCTATGGTTTCAAAAAAGGTGGAATACACCATATACAAATTGTAATTCCTAAAAACAGGTAGATATTACATAATCTGAATTTTAATCGCGTATTTTTAGAACTAAATTCAAAAGGGGAGTCGAGAAATTTTCTCGACTCCCCTTTTGTCACAGTCCTATTGCCGGGAAGGCCTGATTTAGGCCGGAAATAGACGCATAAATTAAAGCCGATATAACTCACCGTATTTTTTCTTTAAGTACCGGATATACGGTACGATAGTCATCGGTTTGCCGGTAACCCGCCTGACAATCTCCATCCCCTGCAACTCCCGGCCATATTGGTAGATATTTTTCGTTAGCCACTGATGCAGCGTTTCAAAGCGGCCTGCCGCAATTTCCCCGGGAATTTCCGGATGGGCCGCCAGGGCCGCTTCGAAAAATTGGGCGCTTAATACGTTGCCAATCGTATAACTCTGAAAATATCCGCCGATTGTTCCGCTATACCAGTGCATATCCTGGAGAACGCCCCTGGAATCGTCCGGAGGCGTTATGCCTAAATCCTGCCGGTATCTTTCATTCCAGGCTTCGGGAAGATCGGCAACAGCCAGTTTTCCTTCCAGCATACTAAGTTCCAGGTCAAAACGGATCATCACATGCAGATTATAAGTCACTTCATCAGCATCGGTCCGAATGAGAGAACGTTGTACCTTATTGATGGCCCGGTAAAATGTGTCCAAGGAAACCTTGCCCAATTGTTCCGGAAAAACCTTCTGCAATTCCGGAAAGAAATGTTCCCAGAATTGGCGGCTTCTGCCTACCAGGTTCTCCCACAGTCTGGATTGGCTTTCATGGATGCCCATTGCCGTTCCTGCCGCCAGGGGAGTCGCCTCCAACTCCGGGTTGATGCCCTGTTCATATAAGGCATGCCCGGTTTCATGAATTGTACTGAAGAGTGCTTCATTCAGTTCGTTTTCCTTAACCCGGGTTGTTATGCGGACATCCTGGATGGAAAAAGAGGTTGTAAAAGGATGCGGACTTTTATCCTCGCGGCCTCTTTCAAAATCGTATCCTAAAGCCTTTGCTACTCCGAGTCCGAACTGTAGTTGCTCCGCCTCTGAAAATTGTTGCTTCAAGCAGGAGTCGTCGGCGGGAGGAAGACTGGTAATACGTTGCACGAGTGGGATCAACTCTTGCCGGAGTTCGTCAAACAAGGGACGGATGACCGAGACTTTTAGTCCTTCATCCATCGCGTCGATTAATGGATCGGCGATGTGCTCGTACCCGGGATAAAAGTTAGCCCGTTGCCGACTATAATCCAGTGTTTTAGCAAGAAACGGCTCCACGATTTTAAAATTATGCTCGCTCCGTGCCTGGGCCCATTTCTCATAGGTATGGGACGCATGTTCTGAAAACTCGGCCGTAAAGCTTGGCGGAATCTTACTTTCCCGCTCATAATCCCGGGTGGCAACCCGGATTAAACTGGCGTCGTCAGAGTCTTGCGGCAATGTATCAGCCAATGGCTGAAGCGCTTCCAACAGCCTGCCGATTTCCGGATCAATCGCCTTCTCATGGGCCAGCCTTTGCATCGTCGCCAATTGCCTGGCCCGCGCCGCTGCGCCCCCTGACGGCATCAGCGTCATCTGATCCCAGGATAAGACGGCACTTGCCGCCGTTAAGTCACTAATCTCCGCCAGCCGTTTCTTTAATTCGTCCAAAGGGTTATTCATCGTAATTCCTCCTTTATCCAATTAAGTCCTATAATTAGCTTACCACTACTTGTAATTTTTAACCAAATTCTAATTTTAGTCTAACCAGGAATTAATCTTTAGGGTCTATGCTGTGAAAAGAAAATGATAAATAATTTTGGAGGAAACAGCATGAATAAAAATCTATCAGCTACAGTAAAACAGACCTTAATCAAGGTGCCGGAAGTTACACTAATATTTTGGATTATCAAAGTGTTAACCACTGGTATGGGAGAGGTATTCGCTGATTTTTCAGCGGATATGCTAACACTTCCACTTGCAACAACGATTGCGGGTTTTGGTCTTGCAGTTGCATTAGGATTGCAGTTTAAAGTACGCCGCTATGTACCATGGATTTACTGGTTGGCTGTTGTCATGGTTAGCATATTTGGTACAATGTTTGCAGACATTTTATCTAGGAGATTAGGAATTCCCCTCATTGTTTCATCGTCAGGTTTTATAATAGCACAAGTTATTATTTTTATTGTATGGTATGGGGTGGAGAAAACGCTATCTTTTCACAACATCCGCACTCCTCGGCGTGAATTTTTTTATTGGTTAACTGTAATAGATACATTTGCACTTGGTACGGCATTGGGGGATTTTACTGCATTTGTACTGCATTGGGGATTCCTTTTATCCGGAATCATATTTGCTATCTTAATTGCTATTCCGGCTATAGGATATCGATGGTTTAAAATGAACGCGATTTTTTCCTTCTGGTTCGCCTATATAATAACGCGCCCGCTAGGTGCTTCCTTTACCGACTGGCTTTCAATGCCTGCTAAAATTGGAGGCCTTGCTATAGACCGCGGCCTTGTAAGTTTTATATTAATAGTTATTATCTTTGCTTTTGTTGCCTATCTGACAGTCAAAGAAAAAAATGCTAATCATAATAAACAGGAATCATATGATGGAGTATTGCAGGCAAATAAATAGAGGTTTAAAACAGGGTGATTATTATGAGAAAAATTACATCGATTATATTGGCAATCGCATTCATTATTGTATCTGTATCAGGTGTACAGATGGTTGTTGCCCACAAGGCCAAACCGCAAATAGTTCAGCAGCAAATGATAGATAACAATGGTGATAAATATACAATGGCCAGGAAAGAAAAGCCGTTTTATCCGGAAAAAGCGCATGGATGGGCTGGATTTCTCTTTATTGGAGCCGGATTGGTGCATCTGGGCATCAATAGAAAACTAATGCTATCCTATTTCAAGTTTCGGCGAAATAGGACGAATGGCTAAATTCTATTTAGAATCACTTTTCGCAGTCTGCTGTTTATAGCTGGCATAAGAGAAATCTATTTAGTATTATTTGGTTCAATTTGATTTGTCTGTCTAAGAATGCTGGCTCCAATTCTTTCAATCAAATTTAAAAGGATTTCCCTTTCTTCGCGGTCAAGATTATCTAACATTATTTTATTCCATGAATCTAAAACCTCAAACAAAATATTTTTAATAGATTCCGCCTTACCGGTAGTATATAAATTATAAGCCCGTTTATCGTCTTCACTTATCTTTCTAATAACATAATCTTCGTTTACTAGCTTTGCAACAGCTCTAGCCGTTGTAGTCTTATCGATTTTTACGATATTTGCCAGTTGCTCCTGACTGATGCCGTTATTTTCAAATAAAGTAACCAGAAAAATATATTGACCGCTACCTAAATTGTATTTTTTTAATTCTGAATTAAAAAATATTTGACTATATCTATAAATCAAAGAAATATGCTTTCCTAATCTTTCTTTTGGCAAAATAACTACCTCCATACTAATTTGTTAACTTTGAAAACAGTCTAAATGATTCTTTGTGGCTTAAAATTCTAAGACTATCATAGGTTATCCAAGAAGTTTCATTTGAAACTATATTGGAAATTATATAGAAAATTCTCAATATAGTAAAGAAAAAATCATTTTTAAAATGGTTGTATTTGCAACTAACATGCAATATGATATAGGTGTGCGCGCACTTAAATGATCATGGTCATTATCAATTCTGTTGGAAAGGAGGATGTAAAATGAAAAAAACGGTAATCTCTTTGTTGGTATGTCTTGCTCTCATCACTTTGATGGGAGAGGTTTTTGCCGACAGTCCCAATGTGGAAACTACTTCAAATTATTCTTGGAATGTGACAGCGGCTCAAAGAGCTGGCGATTACTATAAATTTGAGGCGCCGGTCCCAAGCTTCAGACAAGACACTGGCTGTTCCGATGTGACTGCAGCAGAAAAAAACGGTGACTATTTCAAATTTGAAGCAGCTTTCGATAATGGTAACGTTCAAGAAACCAAGATTGCCAATGACTTTTGGTCTATAACAGCGGCTGAAAGAAATGGTGATTATGCTAAGTTTGTTGCCAACAATTAACTTACTGCACAAAAATTTAACGCAGCCTTGAATGAACCAAAAAATAAAATGCAGCCGCCCATCTCGGGTCTGGCTGCATTTTATTTTTATCAGGTCAGAGGCTTGTTGCCTCCATGAAACGGTTCCGCTCCTATCAGGACCAGGTAGATACGTATTCTTATTAGGAATCGAATGATTCTGATTCTGAATTGTTCTGACAATTATCCAATTGTTATAATGGGACCGTAATGAAAAGGAGGTATAGTATGCAATCCCCAAAAGATGTGCAAGTGGCCGATTTACGTTCTGCGCTTGAATTGTTGAGAAATAATCCCGGACAGTACATTGAAACCAATGAATTAGTGGACCCCCAGGCTGAACTGTCAGGAGTCTACCGTTACGTCGGTGCCGGCGGAACCGTACAACGGCCGACTCAGATTGGACCGGCAATGATGTTTAACCGGGTAAAAGGTCATCCTGACGCCAAAGTGGTAATCGGCGTTCTGGCCAGTCGGGAGCGGGTTGCCCTTATGTTGGGCACGCAGCCAAAACGGCTTGGCTTTTTGCTGCAGGAAGCGGTGGCGAAAGCAATCCCGCCGGTCGTCATTCCGCAGCAGGAGGCGGTCTGCCAAGAGATTAAGCGTTTTGCCACCGATGCGGATTTTGATCTTCGCAAGCTGGTCCCGGCGCCGACCAATACGCCGGAAGACGCCGGCCCATACATCACATTCGGCCTGTGTTACGCTTCGGATCCGGAAACGCACGAATCGGATGTAACGATTCATCGTTTGTGTGTGCAAGGCAAAGATACGTTGTCGATGTGGATTACGCCAGGCGCACGCCATATTGGCGCCTTCTTTGATAAGGCGGAAAAGAAAGGGCAGCCGCTGCCCATTTCCATCAGTATTGGTGTAGATCCTGCTATTGCAGTCGGTGCTGGTTTTGAGGCGCCGACAACACCGCAGGGATTTAATGAACTGAGCATTGCAGGCGCGATTCGCAGTAAACCGGTTGAGCTTGTTTCTTGTCTGACGATCGACGAAAAAGCAATTGCTAATGCGGAATATATCATCGAAGGCGAGTTATTGCCCAACACGAGAATGCGTGAAGATGAAAACACAAATAGCGGCAAGGCTATGCCCGAATTTCCAGGGTACACAGGACCGGCCGCACCGGCAATTCATGTAATAAAGGTAAAGGCGGTGACGCATCGCCGGAATCCAATCCTGCAGACCTGTATCGGCCCCAGTGAAGAGCATGTCAGTATGGCGGGAATTCCGACGGAGGCCAGCATTCTCGGCATGGTGGAACGAGCAATGCCCGGGCGGTTACTGAATGTCTACGCTCATGCTGCCGGTGGCGGCAAATACATGGCGGTGCTGCAGTTTAAAAAAAGCGTACCCAGTGATGAAGGACGGCAACGGCAAGCGGCATTGCTGGCATTCTCGGCTTTTTCCGAGTTGAAACACGTAATTTTGGTTGATGAAGATGTCGATCCATTTGATAGCAATGACGTATTATGGGCGCTTAACACACGTTATCAAGGCGACATTGACACGGTTTTCATTCCGGGGATCCGTTGTCATCCCCTGGATCCGTCGCAAACACCGGAATACAACCCGGCGCTGCGTGACCGGGGTTTGTCGTGCAAAGTAATCTTTGACTGCACGGTTCCGTATCATCTAAAAGAAAAATTCCAGCGGGCAAAGTTTATGGAGGTTGATCCTGCCCGGTTTGCTCCAACATTGTTTCCAAAGGTGGTTGAATAAATGGTAAAATTACCGGTCGGTGTTATTGTTAATAGTACATCTGTCTTACTTGGCGGTTTTCTGGGCGCCTTTCTGGGCGACTCAGTTCCGGAAAGATTGCGGACGGCACTGCCGTTGACTTTCGGCATAGCATCAATGGCAATGGGCGTCGCGATGATTGTGAAAATGCATATGCTGCCGCCTGTGATTTTGGCCTTGATTGTCGGCAGTGCCATCGGAGAACTGATTCGGCTGGAAAAGGGAATCGAAATTTGTGCTCATGCCGTGCAAAAGCCGCTGAAAAGGATTTTTAAAAGTGGCGGCAATATTCAAAACCAACAGGAATTCATGGAGAAGTTTGTCGGCATTTTGGTTTTGTTTTGCGCTAGCGGAACCGGTATTTTCGGAGCTTTAAACGAAGGTATGACCGGTAATTCTTCAATCTTGCTGACCAAGTCCTTTCTTGACTTTTTTACCGGGGGGATTTTTGCTACGGCACTTGGCTATATGGTCATGACAATCTGTGTGCCGCAATTTATCGTGCTGCTTGCCCTGTATTTTAGCGCATCCCTGATTTTACCGATGACGGATGCAAAAATGATCGCCGATTTTACGGCGGTTGGCGGAATTTTGATGCTGGCAACGGGCTTTCGCATCAGCGGGGTAAAATCCTTCCCGATCGCCAACATGATCCCGGCTTTGTTTGTGGCGATGCCGATTTCGTATCTGTGGGCCACTTTCATTGCCCGGTAAAACAAAGTAGAGGAAGGAGGGGGTCTACCTGCACGGAGAAAAGAACTCTGTTAAACGGCTGGTCATTGGCATGAGCGGGGCGAGCGGGATTCCCATAGCGGTTGCCTTGCTGCAGGAAATGCAAAAAAGACCGGATTGGGAAACTCATCTGGTCATCACAAAGGGCGCGCAACAAACGATTGAGCAGGAAACACCGCTTTCTGTAACGGAAATAGAGGCGCTGGCTACGAAGTGCTATGCGCTGGATGACATAGGTGCCGGCATAGCCAGCGGAACGTTCTGGACAGAGGGAATGGTCGTCGTACCCTGCAGCATGAAAACGGTCTCCGGCATCGCGAACGGTTTTTCGCAGAACCTGCTGTTGCGGGCCGCCGATGTTACCCTCAAGGAGGGACGCAACCTAGTTCTGGTGGCGCGGGAATCGCCACTCAGCCCGATCCATCTTGCCAATCTGCTCACTTTGGCGCGGCTGGGGGTCAGGATCTTGCCGCCCATGCTGACTTATTACAACAAGCCGGCCAGCATTGACGACATGACCCGGCACGTTGTGGGGAAAATTACCGATGTATTTCAAATTGAAACGGCGGGGTTTCAGCGATGGACCTAACACAGCGCGTATTTCAGATTACTTCTTAAACCACTTTATAAGAAAATTGCGGAACAAATTCGCGCTGGGTGAAAGTTTTTTCCCATGCGGGAAGACGAGCGCAAGCGTGCTGGTTGCAGGCTCCTCCAATTCCAGCCAGACGATGTCGGGATGCTGGAAAAAACTGATTACCTTTTTCATTAGCAGGGATACACCGATGTTTTCCGCGACAAAGCCGATGATAGATTCGATGCGCGTGTGCTGATACCGGATTGTAGGCGAAAATCCTGCTTTGGCGCAAGCGGATAAACATAGGTCGTATAGCCCCGGCCCTGAATCCAGCAGGATAAAGGATTCTTCTGCCGCTTCCCTGAGAGGAAGCGGCTTTTTGTGGGCTAAGGGATGATTGGTATTTGTGACGAATACCAATTCGTCATCGGCAAGGGGTATTACTTTATACGCGTTGCTGGGTAAGGTTACTGTCCGCACAACAGCCAGGTCAAGCAGTTCTTCGTCAAGCATTTTTACGATATGGTCGCCTTTTTCTTCGAAAGTCTGAATCGTGATGTCCGGGTATTGTTTGGCGAAAGCGGCAATGGCACGATGAATATCATACTGACTCATAATCGGGATCGAACCCAGGGTCAGATGTCCTTCGTCGGGCTGCCGGTATTGCTGCATTTTACGCATCATCACGCCGTGCTTGGCGACGAGCTCTTCGGCAAAGCTGAAAAACTCGTGGCCTGCAGAATTCAGGCGCAATGTGCGCTCGTTTCTGTCAAAAAGTTTCAAACCAACTTCTTCTTCTAATTGGACAATATGTTTCGATAAGGAGGATTGCGAAATATAAAGATGCTCTGCTGCCAGTGTCATATTGCGGTAGCGGGAGACTGCCAAAAAATACCTTAATTGTTCGATGTCCATGCAATAATGAGCTCCTTTCCAGTATTTCGAAAAAAATCGGCAAGCCGTTTTGGATGAGCATTTAACTAAAGGTTCGTTATGTTAGGCAGTATTCCTGTAGTTAGTACCGGCAAGGAAGTATTCCAGTTTGGAATACTTCCTTGCCAATTTTGAATTGCTTCTTGCTGCCTTATTTCTAGATTTAGTTAATCCGATATTTGAAATAAGATGTGCAAATAAACGTTAGGGGAACCCAGGCAGCACTTGACAGTAAAGGAATAATGCAATACAATAATTTTGTACCAACCGGTAGGTACAGAGAGGGGATTCAATTGACAGATAAACGTCGGGAGATCGTAGCAGCAGCGGCAGCCTTAATGCATTCGAAGGGTTATGAAAATACTAAACTGGCCGATATATTAGAGGCTGCTCAGATTGGCAAGGGCCAATTTTACCACTATTTTAGCTCCAAACATGAACTCGGATTGGCTGTTCTTAATTATCGTTTCGAGAGCTGGAATCAGCGGCTCATGGAAAACATCCTGAGTTCAGGGAAAGACCCCGAAACCAAGATTAATGAGATGCTTGACTGGGTAATTGAACAACAGCGGCTCAACCAGGCCAAATGTGGCTGCGTATTTGGTAATCTTGCGGTTGAAATGAGTGAGCATGACGAAGCTTTTCGCCGGAAGTTGGAGACAGTCTTTGAAATTTGGGTGAGCAAACTTAAGCCGGTGCTCAGCGAGATGATATTGCCGGTTCAGGCAGACCCGGAAGAGATAAACAAAATGGCTCAAGGCATTGTAGCAATGATCGAAGGCGGCATTTTATTGATGAAAAGCAAGCAGGATTTAAATGTTCTGGTCAATATTACCGCTCAGATAAAGTTTTTGATCAGGAGTTTTGTACAAAATCAGCGGCATTGAATGGGTTGGCGGTTTATATTTCGGTATAACAAGGAGGAGTAATCATGAATCAAGAAGTTCAACCGGGGGATTCTAACGAGCTGTATGTACTTTGGACCACCGGGGACCGCGAGACTGCCTTAAGCATGGTCTTTATGTACACACTTAACGCCAAACTAAAAGGTTGGTGGGAGGACGTCACCCTGATTATCTGGGGGGCCTCTACGAAACTTTTGGCACGGGATGAGGAACTGCAGGGGCGTATCCGGCAAATGATAGACGCAGGAGTTGATGTGGTAGCCTGCGTGGCATGTGCCAATATGTTTGGGGCAACGAAGATTCTGGAGGACCTTGGTATCGAAGTAAAGGGGATGGGACATCCGTTGACACAGTTGTTGAAAGCAGGAAAGACCGTTCTTTCTGTCTAGTATACCTAGTGGCGGCCGAATTTTATCGGACTTTGTGAAGCATAGTTTCCTATCAATTATAGCTTTTTCCAGAAAAATCTTTTTATTAAGTCATTGTACCGACTGGTAGGTACAAGAAGAAAGTACGCAAAAGGGAGCTGGAAAATATGATTTTAGGTATTAGCGCGAGCGGTAGGGCTAATGGAGTAACGAGTGAAGCAGTGAAAGCGGTTTTAATGGCTACCGGATTGGAATACGACTATGTTTCTCTTGCTGGAAAACGAATCAACGGATGTATTGGCTGTACACTTTGCGCGTCGGATAATCGGTGCAAACTGCAAGACGACTGGAACGAAATAGGGGAGAAAATGCTCAATGCCGATGCGATTGTTTTTGGGGCGCCAAACTATTTTAACAAAATGAATGCCATGGGGCATGTCTGTTGGGAAAGAACCTTTTCTTTTCGTCACAAGGAAGTCTTTAGTCTGGCCGGCAAACTGGGACTGATCGTAAGTGCCGGGTATGAAGGGGAAGATTTTGTAAAACCGCAAATCGAAGATTTCATGCTGCGAAACAAAATGGCTGTTGTTGAATCGGTACGGGTCGAAGGATATAGTCAGTGCTATACTTGTGGCTATGGTCATGATTGTGGTGTTGGCCGCGTCGTCAGAGTCCATGGTTTTCTCGACAACATCGAAGATAAGGATTTCCCGCCACACTTTATGGCTCAAGAACAAGCGCAACAGCAAGCTTACAGGGCAGGGAAAATTCTGGGATCTATGTTGCGAAACCGTAGTTGAGCAGTATTTGTTGTATGTTATAAAGCAAATCTTGGAAAATGTGAGGGGTGCCTCTTTTGAGACACCCCCGAGAATAATAATGCTATGAAGTACTCTGGCAATAGAATTGTTTATAAGAGCTTAATAATAGGTATCTGCTCAACTTCTAATTCCTCTGCAGTTTCTAATTCCTGTTCTTCTACCGTCTCTAGCTCCTGAACAGTCTCCATTTCAGGCATTTCCGATAAGCAGCCTAGAAAAAGCCTGAACATTCTACGCTCATTTTGCTGTCTTAATCTAAATAAACCATTTAAAAGCAGTATGATAGCGCAGACTAATATAGCAATTGCAGCAATTACTCCATTTAAAGCTTCGTTAAACTCGTCTGAACTGGCGCTTACATCGCTGCTAGACACAGGTTGCCTATGATTATTGGAATTCGTAAAAAGCCCTCCTTTTGAATATTTATTTGTTACATTTTATGTAATCTATAAGGATGTGGTGACTGTTCACCACTGCTTTGCCCAAGCTCCTATAGTAATTAAAGAAAAAATTTATGGCGAAAACGCCCATAACTTACATCTTAGTAGGTTATGGGCATTGTTATTGCCGGGTTCCAGCTACCGGTTACTATTCAAACATAATCCTTCCATGTACCGCAATTTTTGGGGGGGTATGTAATAGTAACCGGCATTTGCTATTTAACATAAGATATATAGGGTTATTATTTTCGAAGGAGGAATTCCTATGGACTCTGACTCTGGCCGCGATAACAGCGGGGACTGGTGGGTTATTATGATAATCATTTTATTGCTGTTCTTCGACGACGATGATTGTTCCTAGAGTTCCTCAAATGGGCTATTAGGTAAGTGAACCCCGTTACCGCGGCTTTTTTTTGGAGCAAAAAATAAATTTATATACCATACCCTGGTAGTTATTGCCATAGTGTAATTTTAGAATTAAGATAGGATAACAAGGAGGTGACGAAGTGAATGATATTATTTTGAAGTTAGAACAACTGGGCTTTTCTTCTTATGAAGCAAAAGCATATTATGCCTTAATCCGAAAATATCCTATTAATGGCTATGAAATTAGTAAAATAGGCAAAATTCCATCTGCGAAAATTTATGATACGATAAACCGGCTTAGGATCAAGGGCGCTATCGTGGAGAGTACGACGGAAAGTGGTAAGTATTATCCAGTTCCGGCGGATACCCTTTTAGCCAAATTGAAGCAGGAATTTACCTTAATGATACAAGATTTAGAAGGACAATTGAAAAAAACAGAACCATTACCAGATATTGATGTAACACATAATTTCTCGGGATATGAAACATTTGCCGAAAAAACAATCGGTCTTATTCAGAATGCAAGCGTATCTCTTTTACTATCCGTTTGGCCGGAAGAGGAAATTCTGGTAAGTGATGCGATAGCACAGGCGAAAAAGCGTGGGGTTACAGTTGTTGCGGGGATATTTGGAAATTCATCAATAGAAAGTAATTACTATATTAATCTGGATAGCTGTGGAGTATCGTCACAGGCGAGACTGGGAAACCGGCTAAATATAATAATTGGAGACTCCAAAGAAGTAGTGATTTGTGAGATGGGGGAAAACGGGAAAGCGGAAGGCGTCTGGACAACAACCCCCAGTATTATTCTTGTTGCTAAGGAATATATAAAACATGATATATGGGGAAATGTTTTAATTGATATTATCGGTAAAGAAAGATTCAACAGTTTGTGTGAGAACAATGAAATGCTGTCCTATCTTATTCGGACCCGTTAGGAGGCCGTGAAGGCATGAAAAGGAACGTTAAAATAGGAATAGCCGGATTTGGACATCTGGGACAAGCTATTTCGAGGTCTTTGATTAACCACGGATTCGTTAAAGAAGATATTTATATTTCGTATAAAGGCAACCCAGCCACCTTTGAGAAAATAGAAAAATTGGGACTTACTGTATGCCTTTCAGAAAATGAAAAAATCTTTAGTGAAACGGATATTGTTTTTCTGGCGGTAAAACCTCAGGATGTTGAAAGTTTTCAAGCAATGGAATTGATGAAGAATACGCTTGTTGTTTCCTGTTTAGCCGGATTGTCTACTGAAATATTAAAAAAAATATTTAATACCCAAATTTTTCGAATGATGGTAAGCGGGCCGGATACGATCGTTGCCGAAAAAGGAATTGCAACCGTATATCCTTATAATGAATTAGTAAGTTATATTTTTCAAAAAATAAAGCTTCAATTTTTTGAAATCTCAAATGAAAGTGAGATAGATATTTTTACGGCTGGCGTATGTTTACCTGCGGCATTGTTGCTGGAAGATAATGAATTTGCAATTAAAGAGGCAATCAATGAAATAGGAAAAGACTACCCTGCGTTTTTAGATATTTACGAATGGGCAAAAGGAGTTTTACCACTTTTTAATGCAGAAAGTGAAAAAACAGAATATATTTCAAAAATGATAACAAAAGGAGGAGTTACGGAAGCAATAATAAATAGTTTAAAATCAGGCGAATCATTCTTAACCGCTTTAAGGAACGGAATCGGCCGAAGCCGGGATATCTCGCAGAAAATTAACCCAATACTTGAATCTAACGTAAAAACATTCCGATAATTGAAGTTCGGAAAGAAGGTTTAAAATGGATAAGTTTGCAAATGTTTCCGTATTAAAAAAAGCGAACGTTTATTTTAATGGTAAAGTGACAAGCCGTACTATTTTATTTGCCGGCGGAGAAAAAAAGACGCTGGGAATCATTTTGCCGGGGCAATATGAATTTGCAACATCGGATAAGGAACATATGGAACTTTTGGCTGGTAAATTGGAAGTTTTGCTGCCTGATAGTGAAGAATGGCTTACCGTTGAGACGGGGCAAACTTTTGAGATTCCAGCACACTCCAATTTTAAAATTGTTGCCAAAGAAGTATCGGATTATTGTTGTTCTTATTTAAAAGAGTAAGATTTATGCATAACAACACAACAAAGTTCTTCAGGGTTGCCTGAAGAGCTTTGTTGTGTTGGGGACTAGGTGCCTCCAATTCATAATAGCCCCATTAAAAGTACGACCATACTGAGATTGGCGAACCGGCTGGTTCTTTCCTGTTCTAGCTTGTTCTTAGTTGGGCACCATTATCGACCCAAAGCATAATATATTATGTAGAATGTAATGAAGGGGGGAGAATTCCGGGTGGGATTTTATATCAAAGTTGAGCCGGACGTAAAAATTTACGTTGAGGACCTTAACCCGGACGGCTGTAAGACAATCTTGTTCATCCATGGCTGGCCCGCAAACCATAAGATGTTTGAATATCAGTTTAATAAGCTTCCTAAGATGGGATATCGGTGTATTGGAATTGACTGCAGAGGGTTTGGTAATTCAGATAAGCCTTGGAATGGATACGACTACGATACAATGTCAGACGACATTCGCTGTGTAATCGAGTCGCTTAATTTAGACGATATTACTCTTGGCGGTCATTCAACAGGGGGAGCCATCGCAGTCCGGTACATGGCCCGCCATAACGGTTATGGAGTATCCAAGCTTGCACTGTTTGCCGCTGCGGCTCCAAGTCTTATACAACGTCCCTGTTTCCCATATGGATTAAAGAGAGAAGACGTAGTAAAAATTATACAAGACACCGAAACAGACAGACCTAAGATGTTAAAGGGATTTGGCGACATGTTCTTTTTTCAGCACGTAACCGAACCTTTATCAGACTGGTTTTTTCAAATGGGGCTGCAAGCTGCGGGGTGGTCCACTGCGGCAGTTGCAGTTACCTGGTTAGATGAAGAACGCCTATTTTCCGATCTTGGCGAAATCGGCGTTCCCACATTAATTCTTCATGGCATCCACGACAAAGTATGTTTGTTTCCATTGGCCGAAGCGCAACATGAGGGAATTTGCAATTCCCGGCTTGTTCCATTCAAGTATAGTGGTCATGGATTATTCTATGACGAACGGGAAAAGTTCAACAAAGAATTGGTGGACTTTATTGAGGAATAAGTGTAAGTGAGTGTACAGTCTGTCCCGTTTCTGAGCGGCCTAAACCATTTCTTGGCGGCAGCAAGTGTTGCCAGGTAAATGGTTTTGCGAAGGCACTTCAGAAGGATAGGCTGTTTTTGTTTTTGGTACAACCTGCGAGACGGGAGAACCGTCACTGCGTTCTTTATTCCGATTGCCATGATTTGCCAATTGGACAAGAAAGGAGATTGATAGCCAGTATCGAACTTACAAAATGAAATAAAATAAAAAGTCGGTGGCAATGGATAGTATGAACAGGAGAGAATTTTTACAAAGCACCCTAGGAGCTTGTTCGGCAATTTGGCTTGGACAAAATTTACTGAGTGCATATAGTGCTGCGGCCGGCGAAGAATTGACTAAGCTGCTCAAAATCTACAGCGGTTTTAAAAATCCGGCCGGTTCTAGTCAAAACTATTTCTGGTTAGAATTGATGATTTCTAGTGATTGTGAGATTGTTCAAAGCCAAACATCCTGCGAATTTGTGTTTTTGCTAAAGAACTGCCGTCCTGTTGATTTAACCGGACAAATAAACTATACCAATCCTTATATTAAACGGGTTGAAGTGAAAGCTGCCAATCAACAAGATTCTTCTATACGGCTTGTTTTTAAGAACCCAAACGCAGTGCCGGAAATGAGGTACGCGCTGATTCCGTCTCTGCTTCATCCGGGAAGGTACTGGCTGCGGATTGATGTGGGAAGTTTTAGCGGGCCTACCGCAATGAAAGAAAAAAATTTGGGAATTCAGGAGACCAACTTGGCGTTTGGCCCTCTTGAAACCCGGGCTTCAACTAGTTTAATTGTGATTCATCATGTTGGAATGGGCGATGTCGATATATCGGCGGCGGAAATTCATCGCATGCACCTGGCGAATGGGTGGTCAGGTATTGGCTATCATTATGTAATTCATAAAAATGGTATGATTGAGCGGGGACGGCCGAGAGATACGGTAGGCGCCCATACTTACAAATATAATGAATCTTCTATTGGCATTGTGCTGGATGGTAATTTTGAAGACTCCATGCCTACGGCGGTGCAGGTTGAAAGAGCAGCTATGCTGGTGGCAGCTTTAAGCCATATTTATAATATCCGCCCGGATAATACCAGCCTGCTTGGACATCGTGATTTAAACGCAACGCTTTGCCCGGGCATAAACCTATATGTACAATTACCCCAGTTGCGGGAAAAAGCACGCGCTTATTTGCAACAATAAGTTTTTCCTAACAAGCTTCTGCCTCAAAATAACAGTTTGGCAGGAGTTTTGTTATTTTGCCCAATTCTGTAGTTCGATAATGTTCCCTTCCGGATCACGGGTGTAAACCACCGTCAGTATTCCCAGCGTTCCGTAATCCTGAATTACTAATTCTCCCAGTTGCTCTCCACCATTAGTGACTAATTTTTCTAATACATCTTTGACAGAATCAACGTGGAAAGCTAAATGTCCCAGACCTTGACGGTTGATTATTGGTTTGTTGCCAGTCAGATTATTTGGTTCATACCCAAAGATTTCCAACGTAGGCCCATTTTCATATCCTGGTAAACTAAGATGAATTCCTTTAATGTTAACATTATTTATCTTAGTTAGTTTATCAAGCCACTCTCCCTTAAGATTCCTTTCAGGATAAACCGGCGTGCATTGAAAAACATCGATATAAAAATTGGCTAACCTCTTCCAGTCTTTCGCGATGATATTGGTATGAACATATTTTATGCTGTTTTCCATAATCATACATCTCCTTGTAAGTCATTTCCTTTTGAATATTAGTTAATGCCGTGACTTTTCCTTTTTGCCTGAGTGGAACCCGTCAAGATTATTTTGCAAAATCAACCAGCTTTTAGCAAACAATTCGCTCATGGGGGCGGATCACCGGCTTGATAAATCGCATTGACATGCAACTTCTATCAGTGTATATTTTTAGCAGGTGGCAATATTGTTCAACAATTGTCGCCTGCTAATACGTTGATAGGAGTATCATTTATGAGCAGACAAACCGATATGGCATACCAATATATCAAAGAAAAAATATTGTCAGGTATATTCAAACCTTCTCAGAAGTTGACGGAAGTTCAACTTACTGAAATGATTGGAGTTAGTCGCAATACAATTAAAAAAGCGCTGCTAAAATTGGAGCAGGAGAATCTTATCGTTGTAGAAGATAACAAAGGAGCAACAATTAAGGCATTTACACTGGAGGAGATTGTTAATTATTTGGAAATCCGGGAAGTTTTAGAAGGATTGATTGCCAGGAGTGCGGCTTGCAATATTAGCAATAATGATTTGGATAAAATGAAAGATGTGCTGGAGCAAATGAAGGGGTTCCTCATTAACAACGAATTTGATAAATACTCCGCAAAAAATAAAGAATTTCACGGTATCATGTATAACTCAGCTCCCAATAAGCAAGCAGTAGAAATCATTAATATGATTCGCACGCAGCTTATTCGTTATCAGTTCCGTACGATACTGCTTCCGGGCAGAATCGAAATGTCTCTTAAAGAGCATTTCGACATTTATGAAGCTTTGCGCCAGCATGACGAAAAAAAAGCAGAGGAAGTTGTGAAAATCCATATTTCCTCTGTAAGAGAAGTAATAGAGCGTAATTATTACTATCTTTCTTGACCGGAAAAAATATTAGATTTTAAGTTGTGAATGGATAAAAAATACTTCTGAGAAAACTCGGAAGTATTTTTTATGCTATTCTGAAAAATCTTATTGACTCAAATTGTAAAAAGGAGTACATTATTATCATACAATATTGTTCAACAATATTGTATGATAATAATCGGGAGCAGGAAGGGGTTATAATAATGTCCAATGTTGGGTTTCGAATTGTTACAGCCATTAAACGGCCAAAAAAGGAATTAATCGAAAAGTTTCGCGGTATACCAGTTGCAAATATCGGGGATGTGATGAACCGGAATTATTGTTTGGATGCAAGAATTAGACCAATCAACAGCATTCTTTTGCTTGGTACAGCCTTTACAGTAAAAACACGGCCTGGGGATAATTTGCTTTTGCATAAGGCTATTGATATGGCTGCTCCTGGCGATATTATCGTAGTTGATGGTCAAGGTGATTTAACTAACTCGCTGATCGGAGAATTAATGATAAGCTGGGCGCAGCAACGCGGGGTCAGCGGATTCATTATTGATGGCGCTATTCGCGATGTAACAGCCCTCAGGTCAATGAGTATACCAGTGTATACGGCTGGGATAACGCCAAAGGGACCATACAAGGATGGACCCGGTGAAATTAACGTTACGATCACATGCGGCGGAGTTGTTGTAAAACCCGGTGATATTCTGGTAGGGGATGCCGACAGTGTTATCGTTATCGATCCCAATGATGCTCCGGCTATCCTAAAAAGAGCGGAAGAAAAAGCGGCGCAGGAGACAGTTACGAAAGAAGCTATTAAGAATGGTACCTGGAATCGTTCTTGGGTTGACAAGGCTCTTAAAGAAAAAGGCTGCGAGTTCATCAATTAATGATAAAGCGGGGGAAGAACGATGAAAGTCGATATAAGAAATTTGTTGCAAGGTGCGTATGATTTACATGTTCACTCAGGTCCTGATGTTATGCCGCGTAAGCTGGATGATCTTGATTTAGCTGAGAGAGTGAAAAAGTTCGGGATGAAAGGGTATGCTATTAAATCTCATTATAATAGTACTGCTGCCAGGGCCAAGCTGATCAACAAACTATATCCTGATGTAAGTGCAGTCGGCACGATTAGTCTAAACAATGCTGTAGGCGGATTGAATTGGGCAGCCGTAGAAATGGCAGCCAGAGATGGAGCTAAGTTAGTATGGATGCCCACAGTAGATGCCGCTAATGAGCAGGAGCATTTTAAAATTCATAAACCGGAAAAAATGCCTTATTGGGCCGCTTTGCAGATGGAAATGATAGCACAAGGACGGACTCAGCCAAGCATCGGCATTTTAGACAATGGGCAATTGAAGTCCAGTGTTTTGGCTATTTTGGATGTCATAGCTCATTACAACCTTATTTTGGCTACAGGACATCTCGGCAAGCAGGAGGTTTTTGCTCTCGTAAAAGCAGCTAAGGAGCATAAGGTGCAAAAAATAATTGTTACTCATCCTGACTTTCCTTCGACTAGATTATCTAAAGGGGAACAAAAGGAATTAGCTGAATGGGGAGCTTACATGGAGCACTGTTTTACTACACCGCAGACAGGCAAGACTTCTTGGGAAGAGGTATATGCCGAAATCAGGTATGTGGGGGTTGAAAACTGTGTGATTTCTACAGACTTGGGACAGCCCCACGGACTGTATCCTGATGAGGGGCTGGAACTGTTCGCCGCCAATTTATTGGCCAATGGTTTTACCGATAAAGACGTAAAAAAGATGTTTGTCGAAAATCCTGCTCAATTGATTGAAGATTAGTAAACAATAACGGGGGAATCAATATGATTGATACAAATGTAAACTTGCTTGTTGTTAGTGCTCATGCGGCTGATTTTGTTTGGCGGTCGGGAGGAACAATGGCTAAATATATAAAAAATGGGGCTAACGTTTCTCTGGTGATTCTTAGTTATGGTGTCCGGGGTGAATCAAATGATTTGTGGAAGCAGGAAGGCCAGACTATGGAAAGTGTCAAAAAAGCAAGGCACGCCGAAGTTGAGCAAGCCTTAATGCAGCTTAATATCAAAAACGTAGAGTTTTGGGATCTTGAAGACTATAAGTTGGAATTCACTCGAGAACATATGGAACGCATGGTGAAGAAAATCAGAGAAGTAAGGCCGCATTACATTATTACCCATGGTCCGAAAGACGCATTTAATCCTGACCACGAAAATGTATCTAAATTCGTATGGGAAGCTAGTGTCTTATCTATATCAAATGGAGTAAAAATAGAGGGATATCCTACGGCTAAGCAAGCCCGTATTTTCGGATTTGAACCGCATCAGACCGAGATTTGCGATTTTAAGCCGGATGTAATTATTGACATTACCGAGACCTATCAGCAAAAAGAGGCAGCGATGCAGTGTTTTAAGGCGCAGAAACACTTGATTGCTTATTATGCAGACAGAGCCAAAATGAGAGGCAATCATGCCCGCAGATGCTCTGGAAATAGTGAATACAAATATGCGGAGTCCTTTAGCCGGTTTTATCCTTATGTTGGTGGGGAACTGGTGTAACTGCTTCCAACTGTGAAGCATTATCAGAGAACTTTCAGGTTCTGATTGTAAAAAGGTAATTCCTAATCACAGGATTGTTATGGTAATCTATATATTCTGAGTGGGGGAATTCGGTATGAAAAGAGTGACGCTTGTATTTTTGAGCTTGTTGTTGTTGTTCTGTTTTACCGTTAATGTTTATGCTGCAGGTATATATGCTGATGTTCCACCATCCCATTGGGCCTATCAAGCAGTAAAGCAATTAACCGAAGCTGGTATCATTACAGGAGTTAGTAAGGATACTTTTGCGGGGGACAAGCCGGTTAGCCGATATGAAATGGCGCAGATGGTCTTTAACGCGATGACAAGGTATGATAAAGCGAATGCTGACCAAAAGCTGCTTATTAATGCGTTGAAAGCAGAGTACAATGATATTTATAGTAAATTGCTGGAGCATGATAAACGTATAAGTAAACTTGAGAAAACGCAAGACAAAGTATCATTTTCCGGCGTGTTCAGTGCGAGATATAGGGATGTGGATTATCTTAAATCTGGTACGTCCAGCTCAGTTACCAACCAAATACGATTAAGGTTGAATGGTAAAATCAACGTTGATGCAGATTCTTATATTGGCTTTCGTTTTGTTACCAAAGCTCCTAATAAAAATAACCTTTTTAATGACTCGTGGACTAATGTTGGCGGTGATAACCATATGACTGCCAATGGTACCAATAATACTTACGACAATCAAATTGACAGATATTATTACACTGCCAAAGCAGGAAGTAATATGGCATTGTCCTTAGGTGAACAGGCATTAATAATTGATCCAATGAACATTATTGTAGATAGCACTTTCTTCAGTTATGGCGGCGGTAAAGCAAAATTTAATCTGGATCATTTAGGAAAGGATGCAGCACTTACAGTGCAGTATGGTAGTTTCTACAAGGGAGCAACACTTACCGGATTTACTGGCTGGGGCAACAAATCGGCTACCGCTTTTAATAATGTTGACATAGCTTCGGAAATTTTAAATGGTAAGATTAACGATATTAATTATACAGTAGGGCATGCTGATTTTAGAAATAATACGGCTGGTGTTGATTTACTAAACTATACGTTTGCCAATGTTGGTTTTCTTGTAGCTCCTAAGGTAGGGCTATCCTATGAATATGCCAACAATAGTGCAGATAGCCAGGGACGTTTTAATGCTGCAAAGATTGTATATGGAGATCAAGTATTAAAGAAAAAAGGGCAGTGGAATGTGTCATACCGATATATATCCGCTCAAAAAAATGCTATATTTAACCGGTACGCTATGCTGGAAGGAGCAGCAGGCTCCAATACCAATGATCCGGAAAATGTGACTGACGCCCAAATAACGTATGCCTTTTCACCAACAACAACGTTTTTCATACAAAGGATGACTGTTGATGATACAATAGCGTCTAATAATGCTAACGACAATGTGATTTGGAAAGCAGAATTAGACGTGAAATTTTAGAATGAAAAATAGTCTGGGTTAAAAGCCGCGCATAGTAGTCAAACTCAAAAGAGACCTCCTGAGCAAATGGACAAAAGAACAATATCCCAATAAAAGGAGGTCTCTAAACTTATAGTTCCTAGGTTATTTTTACTGCGATTATAAGCGACTTATCCATGAATGACTTTTGCTGGAAATGTTTATATTCAGTCTACCTATGCCAGCCGATGTGCGAATAATTTTAAAAATGGTAATTTTTGTGCAAAATTCTGGCAGATAATTGAAAGGGTGATTACTCGTATGCAACATTCTAATGCGGCTAACCGATTGGACCGATTACCGATTGCTTCCTTACATAAAAATATATTATTTGCTGTAGCAATAGCTTACTTTTTTGAATTTGCTGATCTCAATCGATTTGCCATCATAGTACCAAAATTAATGAATATTTGGGGTGTTTCAGTAAACACGGTAGCATATGTAACGTCTTTCTCTTTTTTGGCCATGGCTGTAGGTTCGGCAATTGGCGGCTGGCTTGCAGACTTTTATGGACGCAAGAAAGCCTTAACAATAACGGTTATGATGTTTACAATAATTTCAGTTTTGAGTGGTTTTGCCTGGGATATTTGGACTTTGGGACTTTGTCGTATAGTGGGGTCGGCGGGATTGGCCGCGATGACGGTCATTGCCGTAATATATGTTAACGAAATGTTTCCTGCGAAACTTCGCGGCAAGTATCAGGCATATGCTATGGTTATAGGCATCTGTGGCACACCGGTCACTAATTTGATTGCAAGCGCGGTAGTTCCTTTAGCTCCCTGGGCATGGAGATTGGTGTTCATCTGGGGTTTGTTGGGTTTTTTATATTTATTATTTAGCAGGCGCATATTTGAATCTCCTCGCTGGTATGAGAGTCGGGAGCAGTATGATAAGGCGGATGATATTTTATGTAGAATTGAGAATGAGGTTCGCCGCGAAAAGGGCGCTCTTCCGGTCCCTCCTTTAGCAGTACCTGAAGTTAAGATAGATAAGACACCAATTGCAGTTTTATTTCAACGAAAATATTTAGGTACCACTCTTTTGCTTACTGTCGTTTGGGTTACAGAAACGATAGGTTTTTTTGGATATTCAAGCTGGGCTCCGGCGCTTTTGGCAAAAGAAGGATTTAGTGCAGGAAAATCAATTTTCTATATTGCTTTAACTACGGTTGGAGCTCCTCTCGGTCCATATATTGCGTCAATGGTTACCGACAGGTTTGAACGTAAATGGTGCCTGGCTATTTTTGGTGCAATAATCGGAGCAAGTGGACTGCTGTATGGTTTAACATTTAATCCTATAATGATTGTTCTGTTTGGATTTATTGTGAATTTGTTTGAACGGGGCTATACCGCTTTAGGGTACGCCTATTCCCCCGAGTTGTACGATACAAAGGTGCGGTCAATTGGAACTGGTTTATCATACGGTGCGGGGCGTTTGTCAAACGCTTTAGGCCCAATAATTATAGCTTATCTTTATAGTACGCATGGCTACAGAAGTGTATTTTATTTTATCGCTGCTACCTGGTTTATCGGGGCATTGACTGTCGGCTTCTTCGGACCAAAAACTAAATGTTCCGAATCAAACAAACTGGAGATTTCCATGCAACCCGATTCAAATTAGGTTCTTACAAATTTGAACTACTTTTATTGCTGGTATTTTTGGAGCACAAGATACTGGGGGAATCTACTTGAAAAGTATTCGTACACGTCTTTTGGCCATTGTCCTGACGCTTATGGTGATTTCACTTGGATGTTTGGCCGGGTTTAGCTACTACTTTGCCAGGCAGGCACTTACGGCCAGTGTTGATGAAACTTCCGCGGCGATCGGTACTGATTATGCAAATCGAGTGCAAGCATCCGTTTATGAGATGGTCACATATTTGCAGGGCGTAATCAACAACCAGGCTATCCGCCCAAACAGTGAACGCCAGTTGCTAATTTCGGCCCTGGCTGAAGCTCGCGTCCGCGGTAAAAAATTTGACGCGGTCAACTTCGTTTATCCGGACGGAACTACCATCCGTTATGACGGCACGGTTATTAATCTGGCCGACCGCGATTATTTCCAGAAGGTAATTAAGGACAAACAGCCAGTGATTTCTGAGCCCATCATTGCGAAGGGAACCGGTAAGGCAAGCATAGTTATTGCGGTACCGATCGTAGAGAACGGTAAACTTATTGGCGTTCTTAATGGTACTGCCTCTCTGGCAAGCCTCAACGGTCTTGTCAAACAGATCAAATTTAAAGAGGATGGATATGGCGCTATCGTCGATGCTTCCGGTGTCGTCCTGGCCTATCCCCGGCCCGAGGTTGTAGGAAAATTAAATTTACGGGAAAAGAAAATCGATTCCGGCCTGAAGCTGGGAGCTGCTGAACTGGACGACCGTCTGATCGCACTGTTCAAATCTGTAAACGATACCAAGAAGCAGGTTCATGGCGTTCATACCTCTATCGACAACATATCCACATTAAGTGTATTGACGCCAATTAAACTGCCTGGCGGCCAACAATGGGTATTAATGGTTTCAGCTCCGGAAACAGAGGTTTTCCGTGAAGTAGGAACAATGACGAAATTTTTATTCACAGTGGCCTTGGCCGGCATATTCTTAGCCGGGCTATTTGTGGTATACATCAGTAAAAAATTTGCGCAGCCGATAATAAAACTTCGTGATGAAGTCTTAATATTGGCCAATGGCGATCTGCAACGGCGGGAATTGGACATTAATTCAAAGGATGAAATCGGACAATTGGCAGGAGCTTTTACGCAAATGGCCGATAAATTGCGCCATCTGGTTGCTAAAGTACAATTGAAAGCGGAAACCGTTGCAGCCTCAAGCGAAGAATTGACTGCGAGCGCGCAACAGTCTGCTGACGTCACGAATCAAGTCGCAGGGTCCATTACTCATATCGCTGAGGGGTCGGATCTGCAGACAAATGCCATAGATAGTATGGCGGCTATTGTGGAGCAAATGTCGGCTAACATTGAGCAAATCGCAGCGATAGGAAAGCAGATAACGGATATTGCTGCGGATACATCGGAGTCAACCTTTCAGGGGCAAAAGGCTATTGACAAGGCCAGAGAACATATGAGAAATATTGGCGAAGGGTCCGAAACGGTTCAAAAGGCGATTGGCAATTTAGCTCAGGGATCCCGCGAGATTGGAGAAATTGTTACACTGATTTCTGCCATAGCCGGGCAGACAAACCTTTTAGCTCTTAATGCCGCTATCGAAGCTGCCAGGGCTGGAGAAGCGGGCCGGGGCTTTGCGGTCGTTGCCGAGGAAGTACGAAAGCTGGCGGAAGAGTCTAACCAGGCCACTCAGAAAATTGCCGGTTTGATTCAAAAAAATGAGTCTGATATGAATCAGGCTATTGTCGTTACCCGTAATAGTACCAATGGTGTTAAGACTGGTATTGGAGTTGTTGAATCGGCGGGTGATACATTTAAAGCCATAGCGGATACTGTGGAAAACCTATCCGTACAGATTCAAGGCATAATCGAATCGATTGATCAAATTGTGGCAGGAAGCGAGAAGCTTGTATTTTCCGTACAAAATGTCGACAAAGCTGCCAAAGAAAATGATGCCGAGGCGCAAAGCGTTTCAGCGGCGATGGAAGAACAGTCCGCTTCTATGCAGGAAATTGCCTCATCAAGCCAATCCTTGGCGCATACAGCAGCCGATCTTCAGTCAGCCGTGGCAATTTTTAAAATATAGCTTTTTCCGTTTGACCTTACACGTTCTCAATGCAGCAGCCGCACTAATGGATATCGTCCAAAAAATTCAAATAACCGTCAACAGCCTAGAACCTGTTTAAAGGTTATGGCTGTTGTTTTTTTAGGTGTTATGTTATGTTCGGCCTGGGAAATTCCCTTGCCCTGATTTGCAGTAGTGAGAGAATAGCCGAAGTCGGATTTTATGTGACATTGGAACAGCCCGAGTCTGAATTACAAAGGCAGATGAGCCTTGGATGTTGCCCTTATTATTCCGGTTATTACAATTCTGTAACAATAAAGAAGCAGATATGTTACTGCATCCACTGGGAGAAACCTGTTTTTTTGAAAGAAATACCCGCCGAGGGCGGGTAATAGGTTTTATTTTATACAGCTCCACTTGACTAAAATTCAGTCGGGCAGTTGTATATTGCCTGGAATAATATAGGCTGACGAAACGCCATTGGCCGGAAGTGCCGGCAGTGTATCCGTGACAACCTTGCCGCGAATATCGGTGATTCTTACTTTAAGGGGACTTGTCCCCATATTGGTGCCGACAAAATGGTTCCATTGCATTTTCTCCATATTGATCCATTTTCCATTGCTGTAGTATTCCATTTTTAGCACCGGATATTTGTGATTTCGAACCTGGATGGCGGCCCACCACTGACTGCTGCCTTCCTTGATGCGGTAGGAGAAATTTCCCTTGACCGGTGCTTTTACCACATGCCACTGAACATTGATTTTTCCTGCGGACATGTCGCCAATTTTGGCAAAGGATGTAGGACAGAGGTCCAACGCTCCGGCGGCACCTTCGGGGTACAAATCGGTCACGTAAACAAGGGTGCTTCCTTTCGGACTTTTAACTTCCAGGTATGCGCCGGCTAAGGCTGCGTTTACGCCCAAACTGTTATAATCCGTGGGATTTAAAGCGGTAATTTGCATGGTAGAGGCAATGGGGTCCAAAAGAGCTGCCCCGCCGGAATAGCCGGAGCTGGTATAGGTTGCATAACCGGAATGCCAATCGTTCCAAGCAGCAAAGGCCTGCATGGAAAAAAACATTTGAACCCAAAGCAGCACTGTAATGACTATACTAATTTTTCTTTTCATATGGTTTTTGTTCATAAATACCTCTCTATTTGAATGAAATATTTTCCTCATATTCCTAAATTATACAGGAGATATATAACAAATCTATGACAGCTATCCGACGCCGCTGCACTACAAAATCATTCCGGAAATTATTTGCGACCGGAATATAACCTTGCTGCTGGGGCCCCCCACTTTTCTTCACGGCTACGCCAAAGTCGCCAACTATTATGATTTTTACAGTTTGCGGTTTGTGCTGGCCGGCGGTGAAAAGCTAAAGGAAGAGGTAAGGCAGATCTGGCAGGAGAAGTTTGGCATTCGCATTTTTGAAGGATATGGCACAACGGAGACGGCCCCAGTGCTTAGTCTTAATACGCCACTGTTCAACAAGGCCGGCACTGTCGGCCGGTTCCTGCCCGGAATTGAATGGCAACTGACCTTGTAAGACAAGAAAACTGTCACCGCGTATTTGAGCTAATGTTCCCAATAGTAGGCAAGCAGCCGTTTCAATTCATTGCCTTGCGGTGTATTGCTATCCGCAATAACTTTTAACATATCTGTATCATCTTTAGTTAAAATAATCGCCTGGGATGAATGTGATAATTTACGGTTTTTATCCAGTTTTCCTGTTTTATCCGGATGATAGGCAACAATTGCCTGCGTACCTTCCTGCGGAAGTGAAATAGCGGAAAAGTTTTGGATGATTGCAAGCTGAACAGGGGGTAAATTTTCCGGGTAAGCGGTGACCCAAACTTTATAAAAAAAGGGACTGTCATTTCCTCCCATTGGTTCCAGATTATCAACCTTTGCGAGAGCTACTACACCGGTCCGTATTAATTTTTCCTTCTTGCCGCTATTTCCCGTATCCCAGATATACAAGGAAATCAGGGAGAAAATAATGAATGCCAGTATCCCTAAAAGGACCTTGAACATTTCTAATGCTATATTCAGTAGAGAATCCATAATTACTCCTCCTTATAAGATAAGACGGGACGAATACTTATTAATTAGATTTAGTAACTAAGTTTCTATAGCCCAATATATACTCCTGCTATCAAATATTCATTTCTTGACTAGTAGATTGGCAGATGCTACACTGTTAGTTATAATAACTAACAAAAGGGGGATACCATGACGGATGACGCATTGGTTACTGCCGACAGAATTATATTAGCAGCCAGTGAATTATTTCAGGAAAAAGGGTTTCATCCGGTGACCATGAAGAATATCGCCTGTCGGGCTAATGTCAGTGAAATGACAGTATTTCGCCACTTTTCTTCCAAAAAGCAAGTTTTAGAAGCGGTTATAAAAAAAATATCCTACATACCTCCTTTAAAAGAAGTATTTGAAGATAAAATTTGCTGGGATTTAGAAACGGACTTGTTATTAATTAGCGAAACTTACCAAAAAATTATGGCCGACAATCAGTTAGCTTTCTTAATTACTTTACGGGAAGAAAAAACGATTCCGGAAGTTAGTCAATTTATCCGTCAAGGACCGCCACAATTTAAGTCTTTTTTGAAAACTTATTTTGGTGCGATGCAGGATAAAAAGCAAATCGGGGAAGGTGATACGGAGTCGTTAGCTTTGGCGTTTATGGCGATTAATTTTGGCTATTTCTTTTTTAAAATATGTGGACACGAAATGGTTGGTATTTCCGATGAGCAATATCTCAAAACAGCAATTGAATTATTTGCCAAGGGGATAAAAACTTAAAATTTTTTCAGCATTATGTTAGTTATAATAACTAACATAAAATAAGGAGGAATAGTTTTTATGGAAAATACAAATGTTTCTATGATAATGACCACGTTAAAAATAGGCACATTTCTTGGCTTGCTCAACGAGACCATAATCAATGTAGCCCTATCCGATTTGATGACTGTTTTTTCTGTCTCAGCCAACACAATTCAATGGCTTACAGCCGGCTTTATGCTTATCATGGGGACCTTTGTTCCCGTTACAGCATTTTTGATTCAGCGAATTACTACCCGGCAACTCTTTCTCTCTGCTATGACCGTGTTTCTAATTGGCACTATTTTTGCTGCTTCAGCCTCCAACTTTTGGCTATTGCTTACCGGCAGGCTGATTCAAGCGGTAGGTACCGGTGTCTTGCTTCCTCTTATGATGAATACTATTATGGTGCTGAATCCTCCGGAAAAACGCGGGTCCGCCATGGGAGCAGCATTATTAATCGTTTTATTTGCCCCTGCTATTGGACCAACTTACGGGGGATTGGTAATTCAAGCACTTAACTGGCGATGGATATTTATTCTGTTAATTCCCCTAACGATTATTTCAATAATGATTGGCTGGTTTTATTTAAAGAATATAACGGAAACGGTTAAAATCAAATTGGATATAACATCGCTTATTTTGTCTACAATCGGGTTTGGCGGTGCTATCTATGGATTAAATAATGTGTTTTCTACCGATACAGCCGGGGGAGTTGTTTTTTTACTGATTGGAATTGCTTCCATTATTGCATTTACGCTGCGCCAATTAAAAATATCAAATCCGTTGCTAAATGTACGTGCGTTTTCTTACCCTATGTTTTCGTTAGGAATTGCTCTAATTACCATAACTTACATGGTTCTGTTTGCTAATTTTGTTTTAATGCCTATGTTTACCGAAAATATTTTAGGGCTTACCACCTTTGAAGCAGGGCTGGCGGTACTGCCGGGAGGAATTATTGGCGCGTTATTGCCACCGGTATTTGGCAAATTATATGACCGCTTTGGACCAAGAGTAATTGTTCCGGCAGGCTTTGGCATTATGGCGGTTGCCAATTTCTCCATTTCCTGCATGACAACTTCAACAAATATTATTTTACCGATTGTTTTTTATTGCTGTGTAATTATTGGGTTAGCGTCTTTACTCACTCCCAGCCAAACGAACACTTTAAATCAACTGCCGCAAGAATATTATTCACATGGTACGGCAATTATGAACACGATGATGTTGATTGGTTCGGCGATGGGTTCATCAATATTTGTGGGTATTATGGAATACAAGCAGAAACTATGTCTGGTAAACAATGCCACGGCAATGGAATCACTAAACAGCGGAATAAATTTTTCATATACATTGGTTGCTGTTTTAGCACTGATTGGTCTCGCTTTGTCCCTGTTTTTCCGTAGAAAAGCAGAGAGTTGATTTAAGTCGTTTTGTACCCTCCTAAAAAAGGCCGCAAGAGTCAAATTTGACCCCTGCGGTCTTTTATCCATTCCATTCCGTTTCGTGAGGACTGACTTTGGCGGCTAGTTCACTGAACGGGTTTGGTCTCTTGGTGAGGAGCGCAGACCTTGTCAATCCAGACAAAAAGTTCATTCAGGTCATAATCTCCACCGTGTCCTTGTCCCCAGGGCACCGCAAAGTCAACATCGAAGCCCTTGTTTTCCAGCTTAGTAGCCAGGATGACGGGAATGGCGAGAGCGGTGTCTTTGTCAACAGCGCCGTGGCGGATTCGCCAGTGCTGAGCGGTGGTGGTTCCTTTTGTGCCGATGTAATTCATAGGATTCAGTAGCTTCACGATGGATGCGGCGGCAAGGGAGCCGCCCACCGTGCTATGGTCCTTGCTAAATTGGGTAAAATGCTGGGCGTTGACGGTCGCAGTACCGAACAGACTGTTCTCGGGGTTGCTTAAGTCTAAAGCATCAAAGGCGGGAGCGGATTTCATTCTGGTGGCGTAGTTGAGGTATTTGTCGAAGTCAATGTCGGTTACGATTCTGTCTTTTATCGTAATCCAAGTCAGTCCCGACAGATCCGTACCGTGATCCAGAGCTTTTTGCGCGGATGCGACCACGAAGGATTTGACGTAGTCTTTAAAGGGGCCGTCGCCGTTTGCGTCTAATGTTAACGCCGTTCCGTCGCTCTTCTTAAGCCCCAGATCATTCAGGTAGGCGGGGAACAAGGCTTTTAATTCGTCAGAGACCTTAATCTGGTCCGCTGTCATTGTACCTTTGACTTCCGGCAATTTAGGCGGAGCCGCCGGCATGCCTTGGTTCACAGGAGGACTAAGCCGGTCCGGCGGCAGTGGGCCCGGAGCCATCATTCTACTGTAACCATTTATACCGTTGAACAGCCACTCATAGGCCATGTCCGCATTATCCAGATTAGTGATGGGGCAGTAGCTGGAGACGGCAAAGATGTCGTCACGCGCATCGGCCGCGCCGATTGCTTTTAGATAAGGCTCATAATCCTTATTGTTGCCGCTGGCGCCGAGCAGCGCGGAAAGCGCGCCGCCGGCGCTGGTGCCGTTGGAGATGATTTTTTCGGTGTCGCCGGGTATGCGTTTTTGGTTATAGCGCAGGTAGCGGACGGCGGCCTTCAGGTCCACGATGCAGGCAGGCGCCTTGCCGGTGTACAGGCTATTTTTATCCTGGGTAGTACGGCCGCGCGCGCCGGGTTCTGCCACTACATAACCTTTTGACAAGGCAACCAACGCGGCATTTGGACTGCCATTCTGGTCTTGTCCAGGGCTCCCGGGGGCTCCGGGCATATAACCACCGACTGTGTTCGGCAAAAAGATGGGAGCCGTTTTCGCGTTGTAATTGCCGATGGACTTGTCTTCATAATATTCCTCAGGGACATAGATGTTCATGATCTCATAATTGGTGTCTACAGGATACTTCACATAGACGATATTTTCATAGGCACGGTAGGTAATGCTTTTGCCGTTTAATGTTAAAGTTTTCATAGTGTATTTAGCGGTATCGAACACCAGGCTGTATTCATCGGTTGTACCGGAGCTTGCGGATACGCTAGCCAACGGCATGGTGAGGAAAGTTAATACCAGAATAGAGGTAAACCATTTTTGAATTTTCATTTTTTAGCCTCCCTATAATAAGTTTTTAGGCAAGAATCCATACTTGATTTTACCCTTATTTTTCCAATTACTAATTATAAAATAATGATGTTACAATTTTGTTACAAAATTTCCAATAACAGTTTGATGTGGCAATTATTATTTAAGGCTGGGCAATTCAGGAATGGCGATGCGGAAGGCAAACTTTTTGATTAGCAAATAGAAAAAGGGTTGTCTCAAACAGGTTGAAAAACCTATTTTGAGGCAACCCCTTTTGTTACCGGAAGAAAAATAGATAAATGGTTATACTGGTCTGACACAAGTTAAAAAATGCTTTGCCGCATCCGACAATTCTGCATTTTTCTTGTAGCAAAGACTTATTTGCGTAGAAATATTTGGCGCGATGTCTACAATTGCAATATTAGGATTGGAGAAATAAATGGCCAGCTTTTTCATAAGTAAAGCCACTCCCATTTCTCTGACAACCAGATCAATTAGATTTCCTAAATTGTGATCAGTGAAAGCTACCCTGGGTTGGAAGCCATGCTGTTCGCAGGCATTATGGCAAAGATTATACGGCCTTGTCCGTTCGGGCAATAGCAGAAAATCTTCCTCTTTTAATTGCTCCAGTGATACTGTTTTA
This sequence comes from Allolucifera butyrica, assembly GCF_900476375.1. Taxonomy (GTDB): domain Bacteria; phylum Bacillota; class Negativicutes; order Sporomusales; family UPPP01; genus Lucifera; species Lucifera butyrica. Next base: position 74,256 of record NZ_UPPP01000127.1, read on the forward strand.
CATTTTGCCAAAGGATGCTTGGCAGGAAAAATTGCGGCGAGTATATCAACCGTATAAGGAATTTTAACAAATTCATCAGCAATATCGTTCACTTGGCGAACAAATGCAAGTTCATATTTACTTTGGCGAAGCATATTTTCTAATTTAGTTGATCCGCTTTGAATTACATTTAGCGTGCAGGTGGGATAGCTTTTCTTAAATCTTGCCAGCACATCGGTGATATTATATTGTGCCATGGAGGGTATGGATCCTATGGTAAGCGTTTTCCTGGTATTTTCAAGTTTGTTGAAAAAAGCGGCTGCATATTCGTTTTGAATAGAAACAATTTGTTTAGCGTAGGGTAGAAACAGTTGTCCGAATTCACTAAGGGCTACCTTTCTTGTGGTACGGTTAAATAAAGGAGCGGCAAGTTCTTTTTCAATAGCCTTAATATGTTTGGAAAGTGAGGATTGAGATATAAAAAGACAGTCGGCAGCTTCCAAAAAATTACCTTTTTCTGCAAGGACAACAAATTCTTTAATATAGTCAATCTCCATAAAAGCCTCCATTCAATATAATTTATTCCGATACGGAATAAATTATATTGGAATTGGAATTGATTGTCAATCATTAATAAAATACAATTTGTATTAAAAGAAATGTTAAGAATTTACTTTTGGAGGATTGAAATGATTATTGATGCAAATATGTATTGGATGCCTAAGAATTTGTTTACTGACCGTTCTTTGCTAGAAAAATTCATTCGTACTTCTTGTGAGTATGGAGTTTATGCATACGAACAGAACATATCGGAAACAGGCAAGAGACAAATTGTTATTGAAAAACCAAAAGGCTATCAGAATCTGAATTATGTTGAAAATCAGTATGAAATGGAAACACAACTGCAGGATATGGATGAAGCTGGGATAGATAAGGCTGTTTTAAAAATCCCTGGCTGTCAGGAATGGATGAGTTTGGAACTGTGTAAGAAATTTAATGACGGCATGGCTGAGCACGTGAGGCTGGGCAAGGGTAGATTTAACGCTCTTGCGGTTGTGCCTCCATGGGGCACGCAAGAATGCATTTACGAACTGGAAAGATGCGTATATGAACTTGGAATGACTGGGGTGCAGCTTTCTGCTCATTACGGTGACCAATATCTTGACAATGAGGCATTTAAACCTTTTTTTAAGAAATTGAACGAATTAGAATTACCAGCTTATATACATCATACACCTGTACCCGTGCAGCATAATTTTGTATATGATTACAACAATTTACGCCGGTCCTATGGTCGGTGTGCAGACCAGGCTATTGCTGTGGGGCGCGAAATTTTCAGCGGGATGTTTGAGGAATTTCCCCATATTAAATTTATACATTCTATGCTTGGGGGAGCCTTTTTTTCATTTATGAATCTTATGTTTCCCCAAAAGGCAAAGAAAAACGAAGAAGTTGACAGATTTAAGGTTGATACAGAAAAGATGAGGGGATATTTAAAGAACAATATTTTTTTTGAAATGTCTCATGCAGAACCATGGGGTGATTTGCAACTGGAATGCGCGATAAAAATACTGGGGGCAGATCATGTTATATTTGGTACATCCTACCCTGTAAGACGGCAATGGATGTTAACCGGCCCGGATTTTATAAAAAATTTAGCTATTAGTGAGAAGGAAAAGGATCTCATACTTGGTGAAAATGCCAAGGATATTTATAAATTAGACAAGTAACACCGGGAAGGAGAACACTTAATATGGGAATGCATACCTTTCGTGCCGGCGCAGGACGGGCCGTTATCAGGCTGCCCGCGGAGCTTTTTCCCGTAGAGGGATTCAATGGTATACACGACGAGCTTTGTACCCGGGTATTGCTGCTGCATAAGGAAGCTAAAGCAGCCATTGTGTCGCTGGAACTGACCTCGTTGCCGACAGAAGAAATCGGTTTTCTGCAAAAACTGGTAGGTGTTGAGGCGGGCTTACCGCCGGAAAATGTTTGGATTTGTGCTACCCATACTTTTTCAGCGCCTCATATTCGTCATGAGCATTCGCTTAAGACGGAAACCGACCGCCGTAAGAATGTTCTGCTGCGGCAGGCAATCAGGGAAGCGTTGCGTGAAGCGGCCTTTCAGGCGGCTTCTGGCTTAACCGACGCTCGCTTTGGTATTGGCACCGGCCATTGCTCGGTCAATGTTAACCGGGATATTCCCACTGCTCAAGGCTGGTGGTTGGGGAACAATGAGAGCGGTCTTTCGGATAAATCCGTAACTGTTCTTCGTTTCGAAAAAGCGGATGGCAGGCCGATTGCTTTTCTTTTCAGTTATGGCGTACAGTCTTCGGTTATGGATGGGTCAATCATGGCCGATGGAGGCCGCTTGGTTTCCGCGGATCTGGCAGGTGTAGCCTGCCGCTATGTAGAGCAGGAATATGACAGCAGTGTTACAGCGCTTTTTTGTGTGGGTGCCGCTGGAGATCAGGCTCCCGCTTATAAGGCGAGATATATGGAACCCGATAAAACGGGCTGTCTTCGTGAGCAGGATATTCATGAGCAGGGATTTTTACTCGCAGTTTTACAAGGGAAGCGCCTTGGCGCTGCGGTTGTGCTAACCGCTCAAAAAATAGAGTGTTCAATTCCTGAGGATGTATTGCGCTTGCAAAAGTGGGTGTTTAAATGCCCGGGACAGAAAATGCCGCAAAGTATCCGTGATATCCGCCCGGCAACGCAGTATGAATACATTCCGGCCGGTGAATGCGAGATTTTCCTGGAGGTAATGAAGCTTGGAAATGTCGTATTGCTGGGAGTGCAGCCTGAGCTTTGCTGCCGTACTTTCCTAGAGATCAAAGAACGCTCGTTGTTTCCTTACACAATTGTTTTCACATTAGTTAACGGTTCGGTAAAATATATGGCCGATGAAGCTGCTTATCGCCGCGTCACCTATGAGGCCATGAATTCTCCGTTTGCCGCCGGCGCTGCGGAATTATTACGTGATAAGGCGCTGGAGCTTTTTCAGAAATTGTAGTATTTTTATACATTTTACTCCGGAATGGTTATGTTTGAAGTTTATCTACCCTATTTCTATCAACACGAATTGCCGAAATTTAAAGTTAAACCCTTTTTCGTATTGCATTGGCCAACGCTGTAACAATATGCTGAAAAGGCTTGATTACGTAACTGGCCTTTTTAATATATATTTTTTAAAAATAAATGACTGAATATTACTATTATTAATAAATGGATTCTCCCTTTATTTATGTCTTATTGTTGATAGCTACTGGTACCAGTTACTTTGTGCAATATAAGCCTGCGCAAGTAATAGTAGCTCATAATAGCCTCTGCAGAGCACACCTGGGTTTAATACAAATTGCGGTAAGGAGAGATGTTTGCTATATGAGACGGATAAACAAAAAGGTTGTTAGCCACATGTCCGCGGTAATACTATCAACAATAACCATCTACAGTGTTTCTGTATGGAGTTCACCTGTGTTTGCCGCCAGCCAGCAGCCGGTTCAGCAGGAAATTGAGAAAAAGATAACTTTTAACGATGTGCCAATATCTCACTGGGCTTATTCTGCGTTAAAAAAACTTGCCGATGCAGGATTAATTGAAGGGTATAATTCACAATTTATTGGTGATAAGCCAATGACCCGGTATGAGATGGCAGTATTGGTGTCAAGGGCCATTGACAAACTGGATAAGGCGGATGCGGTTAACCAGCAGCTTATTTTAAAATTATCGCAAGAATTTAGTACCGAAATTGATAATTTAAAAATTCATATGGACAAGCGTATGGATAAAATTGAGGATAAGCTGAAAACCCATGTGGAAGGACAGATTATCGAGAGTGCGATTTCTAATACAAATTCGGAGTATAAATTGGGGGGAAGTGAAAAATACGGCCAAGTATTTCGTGTTCGCTTTATCGGTGGAACCCCTGATGATAAACTTTTTATGTACTCAGAAGTAGAATCATTTATTACAGCAGGAGAAACGAATTATAGCCTAGGTTTTCCGCAGGGGACTAATTTTACCCTTAGTCAGGGATGGTTTAGCGCTAAAGATCTTTGGGGCATGGACAGCGTCCGCTTCGGACGCATGAGCGGACAAGTGATTGGGATAGGCGGCCCCATGTATTCAGATGGCAGTTGTGACGGGATTGAGTTTAATAAAAAAATAGGGCAAACAGGCTGGAAGTTATGGACGGGAGTGGTTGCTCCTGCTAATGATGAAAACCATCCCAATCAAATGACAACACTGGAAGCCGCCTACGCTTTATCTTCAAATCTGAATACGAAATTGGGGGCGTGGTGGAATAGCGCGTCGCAATATAATTCTTCGGACGGGAGCATGTTTAATGCCTTAGCCGGCGCCGGATTTGAAAGGCAAAGAGGGATTGATTCCTCCTGGGACTGGAACCTGGGAGACGGTGTGCATCTGTTGGCGGAAGGCACCTATGACACGCTTACCAATCCAACTGGTGGCTTAAAGACGCATCCTGTCGGTTATGCAATAGGGCTTATACATTGGAACGATTCTCATCGTCCGGCGGTATTTCCTAAAGTTATGGGCTTGTGTGATTTCCATAAAGCAGGAGCGTCAGGCTGGAGCATAGTATACGGTTCAAATGATGCAGGATGTGCACCCTACGGATTGGAAAATCCCGTGGGGTATTTGGGAGGAACAATGCCGAATCCATACAGAGTGGGGGATAATGTGAATGTATTAAGCGCGCGTTATGAATATGTAATTCGTGAGGGCCTTTCAACGGATGTGACTTTGGCCAGAGCGTGGGTTAAGGATAAAAGTTTGCGCTCTGATTTATCCTCATCGCAATTAAACGGGGATACCTCTGTGGTATTAGAGCTAACTGCATTTTTTTCCTAATGCAATAGGTGGAATTGGTGCCATAGAACGGAATTGGAATACAAAAGGACAAGCTTCCGGTCCGCCGAAAGAAGCGGATGCCTTCCTTCTTCGGCGGGCCGGGAGATATGAGTGAGGATGCTTTAACCTGTAAATTCAGAGGAGGTATTTATATGAAAGTAGGAAAGGCGAGATTTTGTCTCTCACCTAAAAAAGAATTCTATCTGATTGGATATCGTAGCAAAAATCGTGAATATCCAGCCAAAGGAATTCATGATGATATTTATTGCAATTCATTGTTATTTGAATGGAATGGAAAAAATGTCTTTTTATTTTCAGCTGATTTTATAGAATTTGAAGCAGAAATGGCTGAAGATGTAAAAACATTATTACAAAATAAGTATGGAATTGAAAGAGATCTTGTTTTACTTAGTGCAACACATAATCATTCGTCGGTTGTGTCGTATCACCGTAGTTGGTATACTGGGAAATTTGACCAAGAATACTATGATTTTTTGATTAAAACAATTATAGATAGTTATAAAGTTTGTCAAGAAAACATGGTGGAAGCAACCGTTAAATATGGTAAAGAAACTATCTTGGGATATTATGGAAATCGAAATCATCCAGGACAACCCGCCGATAATGAAGTCATTGTAGTTAAATTTTATGATGAGAATAACAAATCTTTCGCTGGTATTGTAAATTGGGCGGTTCATTCAACCGTAATCAGTCCGGACAACGATTTATTGACAAGTGAACTCGCGGGGGAAGTTAGCAAAAAGTTATTTACTGAGTTTGGATTTTATCCAGCAATGATTGTCGGAGCAGCCGGTGACTGTAGCAACCGTAATGAACGGCAAGGAAACGATTTTAAAGAGTTAGAACGGGTATCAACAGCTTTGGCGGAAAGAATTGGCAATATTGAAACTAATTTCAATATTGAGTTAGGAAATATTAAATATCAATCTATCTATCATACGATACACCACAATATGGAAAAGGTTCATGAAGCGGCAAAAGTCTCTTTGCAAGAGGCAAAAGTTAAATATGAAATTGAGACAAATTGTGAAAAGAAAAGAATGTTAGGTTTGGTAATTGATGATTGCTTAAAGAATTTAAATAGTAACAGGTTTCATCTGGATGTAAAATTTCAAGTAATTAATATCGGTAAACTGCAGTTATTTGTATTTCCCGGAGAACTTGGCTCAAAATTTGGAATGGAACTAAAGAAGGCATGTTCAACTCTCGGATTAGTTCTTGGGTATACAAATGGATATTATCAGTATTTTATGCCGGAAGAGGAGTATGGACTATCATTTGAGACGATTAACAGCCGAATCCCAAAAGGAGAACCGGAAAAAATAATTAGTAAATTGATTCAAGCGTCTTATTATCTAAATACTTATGAATGAATATGAACGCAAAAATATTTTTAAAATTTATTTTTATCTGAGTTTAGGGGAGGAATATCTATGAAGTATGAAAAATTGGCAGATGACATTTTGAAAAATGTTGGCGGCAAAGAAAATGTTATTAGTTTGATTCATTGTATTACCCGCTTGCGTTTTAAGTTGAAGAATGAAAGTAAGGCAAACAAAGAAGCCTTAAATAAGCTGGATGGAGTTGTGGAAGTTATTCAAAGCGGCGGGCAATATCAGGTTGTGATCGGCACTCATGTTGAAGCGGTTTATAAGGATGTTGTAGCGGTGGGGGGATTTGCCAAGGAAGTTCCTGTACAGGTTAATGAAGAAAAAAGGGGATTATTTGCAGCATTTTTGGATGTTATTATGGGTGTAATGTCTCCTATCTTAGGACTTTTAGCCGCCAGCGGTATTATAAAAGGTCTTAATACAATTCTTTTATTGACAAAAGTTCTTACAGATAAGGATGGGACATATGTAATTTTAAACGCAATTGGTGATAGTTTATTCTATTTTTTGCCTATAATTTTAGGATACACGGCTGCCAAAAAGTTTAAGTTAAAAGAAGTAATGGGTATGACATTGGGCGGAATATTAGTTTATCCGTCCTTGACGGCTTTGTCATCCGGAAAACCATTATTTACCGTCTTTAATGGAACCTTTTTTCAATCATCGGTTAATACAACTTTTCTAAAAATACCCGTTATGATGATGAATTACGCATCAACCCTTATTCCTATTATTTTAACAGTTTATGTAGCCTCAAAAATAGAAAAGGTTCTGACTAAAATACTACCTGATGTCGTTAAAACATTTGCAGTTCCGTTTTTAACTCTTATTATTTCCGCTCCTTTAGCATTACTTATTATTGCTCCGGTATCTTATTTTATAGGGGATATTCTTGGCGTGATTGCCAATGGCTTGATATCATTAAATCCCGGTATAGCAGGTCTTTTCATCGGCACGTTTTGGAGTCTCATTGTTATGTGCGGTTTACATTGGGGCATTATTCCTTTGATTATTAACAACTTATCAACACTTCATTATGATGTGATTAACCCTCTAATATATTCAGGCGGGTTTGCAACCTGTGCTACAGTTTTGGCGGTTATAATAAAGACAAATAACGTCCAATTGAGAAATATAGCTATACCTGCACTGTTATCCAGTTTTCTCGGAATAAACGAACCGTCTCTGTACGGTGTCCTAATACCTAGAAAGAAACTATTTATATCAACTATGGTAGCATCGGGAATAGGCGCTGCAGTTGCCGGATTTTCAGGATCCAAACTATATAATTTTGCTGGTTCAGGTATTCAGGGAACACCCGGTTTCATTAGTCCAAACGGAATAGATTCCGGATTTATTGGACTCATGATTGGAACTGCTATAAGCATGGTGATTGCCTTTGTTGCAGTATTTGTTATAGGACTTGACGCAAAAGAAACCGATGAGACGGGTAAAAGAAATTATAGTGTGTAATCTTCGGTTAGACGGTATCGTTTTTTATCCAATCATTAAGACTCCTGCAAATTGGCAGGAGTCTTCAATTTGTGATTTGGTATGATTTATCACATTATGAAATAAAAAAGCGAGATGGCCCTATAAAGGCTATCTCGCGACAGAGAACTGCCAAAAGTGAGATTGATAATAAAAACTAAACAATTAGACAAGATGCTCCGCCGATAATTGCCCCAATAACCATTGCCGTACTAATCTTAATCCTGGAGAATTCAACACTTTCTGAAATGATTATTTTCATTGAAATAGACACAATAGAAAGGATTACTCCTGCGGCAAAAGCTGTAATAGGCTGGGCAACGTTCTCCGGTATAGGAAGAAGTGCGCCAATTGGTATTAATAAGGCGCTAAGAAATACTGCCAAAACTTTCGTTTTATCTTTCATCCCTTCCAGGAAAGAAACTGAAACCATACCTTCAGGTAATTTATGTAGAATCAATCCTAACATTAAAATAGGTGAAAGCAAGGTTGCCGTTGTTAAAACTACACCTTCACAAAAATTATGAAAGCTAAAGCCTAAAAATGCCGTATACTTACCTGCATATTTTCCATACTTTTCTATTCCGTATGCACAGAACATACCACTTAATATGCAAACCCAAAATACAGGCGAAATTTCTGAGTAATGTTCTGTTGCATCAGGAATAATATCTGAAAATACAATTGCATAGGCGAAACCAAGTCCTAAACATGATAAAAATATTCTTCTGAAAGTATCCTTTGTTTTGAGAAAAATTAATGCACCTCCCAGTTCTGCAAGCACCATTATTGTTGCCATTACTGCGCTCATAGTCTTTTAACCTCCCATTTTTTATTATTTAGAATCAATAAGGCAAAGGTGTCTATAAATAAGCACCTTTGCCTTATTGATATAATAATAGCACAACCCTTAAACTGAATCAACTAAAACTAATTATAAATATAAAAATTGTTAATTTTAGTTGAGTAAATTAGTTATTGTTGATCGTTGCGTTTGAGAATTGCACACTTTCCCATTTTTATATTAAATAAGCTGAATTTATTTGCGCAGAAATAATTCAAAAAATAAAACGCTCATTGCATAGCTGCATTGAGCGGAGAGAAGTTTTTTGAGATATAAATTGACTGGAGAGTACTATTTTCTTAAGTACTTTTTTACTTCTGATGCGTAAATGGTATTTATTTTGGTTAATACTTCAGGCCGGTTGATCATTTTGTGTTCGTGGCGCATAGTGGCCATCTCGCTTTTAAGTAAAGTAACTTTTCCAGGATCGGTGCGGTTGTTGCGAAGTTGGTCGAGCTTGATTTTATATAGCTCTGTCAAGATTCGAGCAGCGGTTTCTACCTCGTCGAATTCATTGAATTCATTAAAAGATTCCATTTTATCGTCCCCCGTTTTAAATTTGGATTTATGCAAAACCGAAAAGAAAAATACTTTCCTTCCACGTTAAAGACCCTTTGGGTCTTGCCAATTAATAAATAATCCGTCTGGCAAACCAGCGGTTAGAAGCGTTGTATTTTGCAATCCGCCGTTCAAGGCGGGACTGTAAATTTTTAAAAAGCGCCGGCGGGTTTTCGAAGAAGCTGTTTTGTACCAGATAGCGTTCGAGTTTCTCCAAAACGCCGAAATTCCGGCGGGTTGAGAGCCATTGGAGACTTTGAGCGGAAAAGGCGAAAGAGCTTTTTAGACTGTTGATTTCATCGATATCATTGTCATTCTGAGTTGAATGTAAAATTGTATCTATTGCGTAATTTCGTGATTGATAGCTGGGAATCACAGTTGAAGTCAAGAGGGACAAACCGGCAGAAACCCGTTTGTCTTGACTCAATCTACCAAATATATGGCCGGTGTACATGTCGGCAAATACATGGAGATATACCCGCCCGAAGACACCAAGACCGCGCCCGAATAATCTGCCGTATACTAACAATTCCCCCAGTCGGGCAGGGGCTAAATCCTGGTCGCGAAATTCCGGATTGACTCGTTCTATATAGCTGACTTGGCGTGAGTTTAACTTCAAACCGCCATGGGTAGACAAACGTACAAGAGTGTTGCAGATCGTGTCCGGATTATCCAGATTGCATTCTTTTTTTAATTGTTCCAAATCGTTCAAAGTCATTTTTATACCGCGTTTTTGGAAATGGTTTACGATGCGAAAATCATTCCAATACGGATTGTGAAGACAAAGGGCGGTTAGTTGCCGGTGAATTGATGATACCCTTGCTGGCGGGAAAGGGGATGTTTCAGGTGAGGTTTTGTAATTATTTTGAAGCATTGAAGGCGCATCTTTCAGCAGGAGAAAACGTAACCCGCTGCAGGGATGCAATGGATTTTCGGATGGAAAAGTATTTAGAGTTACCACGGAATCGCCTCCTGAAAAAAAGAGCCGGTCGGAATATTCCGCCGGCACTTCATTGTGTAATCCGCTTAGATTGTTTTTATTATATATCCTATTTTGATTTGAGACAAGGTATTTTCAAACTTAAACTGATTAAAACAAACAAATCTATCTTATCTTTTTGAGATCTATAGTATTATATTTGTGCGTTTTAATAATGAGTTATGCGAAGATAAGAATTTTAATAGGTAAACAATGGACGGTTAGATTTGCATACAGATGAAAAACTTTTTGAAAAGAATTTAAAAGTATAGTAATTATAAGGGTTAAAGGGAAATAATTTTAATTTTGTGATTATTTTTCGGGCTATTGCGTGGTCTTTTGTGTCATGATATAATCAATCCAACTAAAACAACTAGAACAACTAAAACTAATTAATTTGTTGATTTTAATTTGATTTAAAATGAAATACACTGACGGAGAGTTTTAGTTTGATGTTGTTGCATGAAAAGGCTGTTGAAAATGAATACATGGCAAAGACGCCTGTCCCTGGGGGATGGCGTCTTATTTTTTTTAGGGGGTGATTCTTCCCAGGTTTATGAAGTGTTTGATAGATAATGCTTACTAAATTATGAAAGGGGTTTTACAGATGACAAGAAAAATTGCGTTTTATGGAAAAGGCGGTATCGGAAAATCGACTACCCAGCAGAACACAGCGTCGGCAATGGCTCATTTTTATGATAAGAAAGTTTTTATTCATGGGTGTGACCCAAAAGCGGACTCGACTCGCTTGGTTTTAGGCGGCAAGCCGCAAGAAACATTGATGGATACGCTGCGGGAAGAGGGCGAGGAAGCAATTTCTATTGATAAGGTGGTAAAAACCGGTTTCGGAGGAATTCGCTGCGTTGAATCCGGTGGTCCTGAGCCGGGTGTCGGCTGTGCCGGCCGGGGAGTAATTACTGCCATTAATTTGATGGAAGAAATGGGTGCGTATACAGACGATCTTGATTTCGTTTATTACGATGTTTTAGGTGATGTGGTTTGTGGCGGTTTTGCGATGCCAATCCGGGAAGGAAAAGCACAGGAGGTATATATTGTGGCATCGGGGGAAATGATGGCTATCTATGCAGCCAATAATATTTCACGCGGCATGCTCAAATATGCCGACCAGAGTGGAGTCAGGCTGGGCGGGATTATTTGCAACAGCCGCAAGGTAGATAATGAAATGGAACTTATGGAAGAATTTTGCACCGCATTAGGAACACAAATGATTCACTTTGTACCAAGGGACAACATTGTTCAAAAAGCGGAGTTTAATAAAAAATCAGTCATTGAATATGATTCTGAGTGTAATCAAGCCAAAGAGTATTCAGAATTAGCCCGGAAGATTATTGAAAATGATATGTTTGTCATTCCTAAACCGATGAGTATGGATGAGTTAGAAACAATGGTCGTTAAGTATGGCCTTATGGACTAACATAAAGGGGGAGAAGTTATGAAAATGATTCGTGCTATGGTCAGGCCGGAAAAGGCGGAAGATGTCGCAGATGGATTGGAAGTTGCCGGTTATTATGCTTTGACCAAGATGAATGTTGTTGGGCGGGGCAAGCAAAAAGGCATTATCGTAGGCAACCTTCATTATGATGAAATTCCTAAGGTCATGTTTATGATGGTTGTCGAAGATGAAACTGTGGATGAGGTCATAAAAATTGTAAATGAAAAGGCATTTACCGGCAACTTCGGCGATGGCAAGATATTTATCAGCCCGGTGGAAAAAGCTGTGACAATCAGAACGAATCAGGTGGGCTTATGATTTAAAATACTTGCTGGTGAATAGAATCTATGAGTTTATTGTGGTTATAGGCGGGAGGTAACAAAGTGAAAGAAGTAGTTGCGATTATTAGGCCTAATAAGATAAATGCGACAAAGGTTGCGCTGGAGCGTATCGGTTATCCGGGGATGACGGCGGCTGCCGTACTGGGACGGGGGAAACAGCGGGGAATTGCGGGAGAATGCGGATTTTGCGTTGCTCCAGAGTTGATTGCTCAGGGAAAGACCAGCGGAATGAAATATATTCCGAAGCGTTTAATTATAGTAGTGGTACAAAGCAAGGATGTGGATGCAGTCGTAAAAACCCTTGTAGGAGTGAACCGGACAAACCAAATCGGGGATGGCAGAATCTTCATATGCCCTGTTGAAAATGCTGTGCGGGTTCGAACTGGGGAAGAAGGAGAACAAGCTATATTGTGAAGGAGATAGGAGGTTATAAATATGCCATTAAAGTTGTTCGAATGCGATAAGACGATTCCGGAACGGGAAAAACACTGTTACATAAAAGCCCCGGGTGAAGATACAACGCAGTATCTGCCCAGTTCTAATGTGCCGACAATACCGGGGTCGTTGTCGGAAAGAGGTTGTAGTTATTGCGGCGCCAAATTGGTGATCGGCGGTGTGATCAAAGACTGTATTCAAATGATTCATGGCCCGGTAGGATGCGCGTATGACACCTGGCATACCAAAAGATATCCCAGTGATAACGACAATTTCCAGCTAAAATATGTGTGGTCAACCAATTTAAAAGAAAAGCACATTGTTTTTGGCGGCGAAAAACAGTTAAAGAAGAGTATCAAAGAAGCGTTTGCCGAAATGCCGCATATCAAGAGAATGTTTATCTATACTACTTGCGCTACGGCTCTGATTGGGGACGATCCGAAGGCGGTGGCCAAAGAGGTTGAAAAGGAACTGGGGGATGTTGACATTTTTGTGGTAGAATGTCCCGGTTTTGCCGGAGTCAGCCAATCGAAGGGGCATCATGTGTTAAACATTGGCTGGGTCAATGAGAAGGTGGGAACGTTTGAGCCTGAGATCAACAACCCCTATACCATAAACTTCATTGGCGATTATAACATCCAGGGTGATACCTACGTTCTGGAAAAATATCTGCATAAAATGGGTATTCAGATTATCGCCCACTTTACCGGAAACGCAACGTATGACGAACTGAGGGGTATGCATAGAGCGCAGCTGAATGTTGTAAATTGCGCCAGATCGGCTGGGTATATCGCTAATGAGTTGAAGAAAAGATATGGTATTCCCCGGCTGGATATTGACTCCTGGGGTTTTGATTATATGGCTGAGGGCCTTCGGAAGATTGGGGCATTCTTCGGGCTGGAGGATAAGGCGGAAGCAATTATTGCCGAAGAAACCAGCCGCTGGAAGCCAAAATTAGATTGGTACAAGGAACGTCTCCAGGGCAAGAAAATGTGTATTTGGACCGGTGGACCGCGTTTGTGGCACTGGACAAAGGCGGTAGAAGACGACTTAGGCGTACAGGTGGTAGCCATGTCGTCCAAATTTGGCCATCAGGAAGACTTTGAGAAAGTAATTGCCAGAGGGCAAGTCGGTACGGTTTATATTGATGACGGCAATGAACTGGAGTTTTTCGAAGTAATTGAGATGATGCAGCCGGATATCATTTTTACGGGGCCGCGGGTTGGTGATTTAGTGAAAAAATTGCACATTCCTTATATTAACGGGCATGCGTATCATAATGGTCCCTATATGGGTTTTGAGGGTTTTGTGAATATGGCAAGGGATATGTATAACGCCATTTATTCGCCTCTGATGCAGTTGGCGAAGGAAGATATAAGGGAGGCTTGAGGAAAGTGAAAGAAAAGGTGGAGGCGCTGGTTACATTTATTCAGGAACGGTGTTTATGGCAATTTTTTTCCCGGACCTGGGACAGGATGGAAAATATTAATGGCGTCTTTGGCAAGGTCGAGGCATTGCTAAATGAAGAAAAGCCAGTGATGGAGAGTGCGCAGGAAAAATGTTTTTATGCCGATGCCAGGATTCTTGTGGCTGAAATTAAAGATAAATTCCCCTGGCTGCAAGAACTGAACAAAACACAAGTAAATGAGCTGATCGAAGGGGTTAAAGCGAGAATTACTGAAATTGCGGTAACTAAGTCGATGAATGCGGAATTAAATGTATCTAATTATTGAATCCTTACCGCTTTAAACCGGTGAAAAAATATTACTATCAAAATAGTTGGAAGAGGTGACAATATGCCTGTGGTAGTTACACAAAAAGAACGTACCGGCATCATTAATCCGATCTATAATTGTCAGCCGTGCGGTGCGCAATTCGCCGGCATTGGCATTAAAGATTGTATTCCCTTAGTGCATGGCGGGCAAGGTTGCAGCATGTTTGTACGGTTGCTGTTTGCCCAACATTTCAAAGAGAACTTTGATATTGCTTCCTCCTCGGTGCATGAAGACGCTGCGGTATTTGGGGCCGTAAAACGAGTTGAAGAAGCGGTTGATACACTGATGCAGCGTTATCCCCACCTGAGAATTATACCGGTTATTACCACTTGTTCAACCGAAACAATCGGTGACGATATTGAAGGCGTGATTAGAAAAATAAAAAAGCACTTGCAGAAAGAGTTTCCCGGCCGTGAGTTTATTTTGGTTCCGGTTCATACGCCAAGTTATAACGGCAGCCACGTCAGCGGTTACAATACTGCGATACAAGCATTCGTTTCAAACTTGGCAAAAAAAGGTGAACCAAACGGCAAGTTAAATATTTTGACCGGGTGGGTAAATCCCGGTGATATAGCGGAAATTAAGCACATTCTGGATGAAATGCAGGTTTCTGGCAATATCCTGATGGATACGGAAAATTTCGATTCTCCCACAATGCCGGACAAGTCGATAGCCACCTTTGGCAATACAACAATTGAAGATATTATTGATACCGCTAACGGACTTGGCACGATTGCTTTATGTCGATATGAAGGGGGAAGCACCGCGGAGTGGCTGCAAAATAAATACGGCGTTCCGGCTGTTGTCGATGCAACGCCGATTGGCATTAAAAATACGGATATTCTCTTGAAAAATATTAGCAAACTTACGGGCAAACCGATTCCGGAGTCGCTTGTCAGGGAGCGCGGCAAAGCCATTGACGCTATGGCCGACTTGGCGCACATGTTCTTTGCGGACAAAAAGGTGGCAATTTACGGTAACCCTGATTTGGTGCTGGGGCTGGCGCAATTTTGCTTAGAAGTTGAGTTGAAGCCTGTTCTTCTGTTGTTAGGGGATGATAATCCGGCATACGGGAAGGATCCGCGCATTACTCTTTTGGAACAACAAGTCGATTTCGATATAGAAGTGATTTGGAATGCCGATTTATGGGAGCTTGAGCGCCGGATCAAGGACAAAACAATTGAATTGGACTTGATTATGGGGCACTCCAAAGGGAGATACGTCGCTATCGATAATAATATTCCTATGGTTCGAGTTGGTTTTCCCACTTTTGACCGGGCGGGAATGTACCGCCATCCGGTAATTGGCTATAGTGGCGCGCTTTGGCTGGCGGAAACGGTGGCGAATACTTTTTTCACCGATATGGAGCACAAACATGAGCGGGATTGGGTATTAAACGTATGGTAGGATTGGAAAAAATGGGCGATTACGTTGAATTTTACGGGCATTTGAGTGAACTTTACCGTTTAGCCAAAGAAGGGAAAATTAAAACTGCCTTACAGGGAAGTCACACCCGTCCCTGTAAATTTTGGACGGCAATGAAAATAGTAAGTGGTATCAAAAATGCTATTGTGATTACTCATGGACCAAGCGGTTGCGCCTATGGCGTCAAGCAGGCCTATAAACTGACTAATTGCCGGAATAGTGGTTCAATGTATGAACCGGTTATCACTACCAACATGACAGAAAAAAATGTCATCTATGGCGGAGAAAATGAATTGAAAGGCGCTATTCTGGAAGTGGATAAAAAATATTGTCCCGATGTCATTTTCGTGGCTACGAGTTGTGCTACCGGAATCATCGGCGATAATGTCGATGCAGTCGTAGAGAAGGTACGGAATGAAATTTCCGCAGAAATAATGCCGATTCATTGCGAGGGGTTTGCCGGAGAATACCGCAGCGGCTTTGACCTGGTTTTTCGGCAGATCGCTGATTTAATGGACCCGCCTACGCCTGAGAGCAGGGCGGAACTGGCAGACACTGTCAATATTGTAGGCGGCAAAATGGGACCGGAAAGGACAGAAGTAGATACCGATGTCAAGGAACTTATAAGACTGATCGAAGGAATGGGAGCAAGAATTAACAGTGTAATTGCCGGTAATTGCTCACTTGCCGAGCTTAAGCGGGCTCCCAGCGCAGCGGTTAATTGCGCGCTATGTCTTGATATCGGTTATGCCATTGGCACAGAAATGCTTCAAACCTTCGGGACGCCTTTAAATTCTACAATTCTTCCCTATGGAATCAGCGCCACAGAAAATTGGCTTAGGGGAGCGGCGATTCATCTGAAGCGGGAGAAAGAAGCGGAGGCTCTTATTCAAGAGGAATACAATTCGATTAAGGCTGAATTGGAAGAAACGAAAAAACATTTGGCAGGCAAGCTGGCAATTGTTGAAGGGCATGATGCAGTTAAGGCGTTGGCCATTGTCCATATGCTGGAACGGGATTTTGCAATGCGGCCGGTAATTTTTAACTTCCATCCCTGGAGTACGGAAGCCAGAAAAACCAGTATCGATTATCTGCTGGAAACGGGACTGGATCCGAAGATCTTAATTACCAAGGGGACGTTGGCTTTTGGCAAGTATGAGTCTATGCGCCAAACCGAGGAGGAATTGCTGAATTATTTAGGCGGTTTTGATCCGCAGGCAACTGTGTATTTTGGGTCTTCACTCAGTTTTCCCCAGATTCCTCTGGTAGATTTAAACGCTATACTAAATCGTCCGCGGTTTGGCTATCGCGGCGCATTAAAGGTTGCTAAATGTATTAAGACGGCCCTTGATTATGCATCAAGGCCACGTAGCTGGATGACAAAACGGATGGTTTTTCCGGAGAACGCCGGTGGATTGGCATCGGCTCAGTCGTTAACGAATAAGTTGGCGCAGGACTTACCGGACTGCACAGTTTATGCCCAAAGGGGGAAAGGCAGATGTTCGATGAGCTAACCTTTGAAGATTGCAACCATAGCAAAGATCCGGTTTTAGGGTGCGCGCTGGAAGGGGTGGCCAGCATCATAGCCGGAATCAATGAAGCGAGTATTATCATTCATTCTCCCCAAGGATGCGCGGCTACGGTGGCCAATGCATATGATATTCACGAAGTGGATTTTACCCGGCGAAAAATAGGTTGTACCCGTCTGTTTGAGTCGGATATTGTTATGGGGGCATCGGAAAAATTAAAATCGCTAATAAAAGAAGCAGATCAAACTTTTCAAAGTAAAGTAATGTTTGTTGTCGGAACGTGCGCTGCAGATATTATTGGCGAAGACATAGAAGGGATTTGTCAAGCATTGCAGCCGGAAATAAAGATTAAACTTATACCGGTTATGGCGGGAGGCTTTCATGGTACAAGTTACGACGGGGCGGCTTTGGGGCTGGCGGCCTTACTGCCGTTCATCCATAAAACGCCGCTCAAAGCCTCGGACCGTGTTAATCTTATTGCCCCGCAAGCCAATTTAAATCCCAGCTGGCGGGCCGATTTAAATTGGGTGACTGATGTTTTACGGGTTTTTGGGATTGCTGTACAAGCCGTAATTCCGCATAACACCTCGTTTGAGGAATTGGAAAAGGCCGGTATGGCTTCGGCCAATATTCTTTTAAGCCATGATGTGGGAACGGAGTTTGCAAAAAAAATGCAGGAAATTCATGGCATACCGTTGATTCTTGACAATATTCCTTTGCCGATAGGTCTAAAAAATACTGCCCGGTGGTTGAGGGCATTGGGTACCTATTTTGACGCGGAAGATAAAGCGGAGCAGATGATAAAACAGGGCGAAGAGATGGTAATTGATGTTCTCCGGCGGCGGGCATTGATGATTATCCCGCGTTATCGAAACTGCAAGGTTGCCGTATCGGCGGACGCTACTCTTGGAATCGGTCTCATCCGAATGCTTTATGAAGAACTGGAAATGATTCCAGAGTTATTACTGATCCGGTCGGGGGCGGAGAAAGCCAGAAAGCTATTAGCGCAGGAATTGAATGCTATGGGAATTTCACCACGGGTAGTTTTTGCTGCGGATGGGTATCAAATCAAACAGGCGTTAAGCGGGATTGAGGTTGACGCGGTTGTCGGGTCGGCTTGGGAAAAGTATATGGCTGAGGAATTAGGCATTAAGCTGGCGTTTGATGTAATCAATCCCACCAATAGAGATGTATATCTTGATAGAGCTTATTTTGGCTACGAGGGAATGCTTAATATTATGGAGAAAATAGGGAACGACTGGGAGATGGGTCTTCGCTCCAGGATGATTAATTGGGAGCAGTGTATTTAAAGGATAAAGTTTAATTTGCAGACAATAGCCGGCGGCTTCAGAAAGTTTTGGAGAAAGGGGGAGGATTTATGCAAAATGTATCAACAGCGCTGGCCGATATGACGGCAAAGCATCCATGTTATTCTTGTACGGCACAGCATAGCTTTGCCAGGATGCATATTCCGGTGGCCCCGGATTGTAATATCAGCTGCAATTATTGTAACCGTAAATTTGATTGCGTGAATGAGAGCCGGCCAGGGGTAACCAGTGAAGTGCTGACTCCAGGGATGGCTTGCGACAAATTTTTGCAAGTAAAAAAGGCAATACCTAATTTGAGTGTTGTCGGTATTGCCGGGCCCGGGGATGCGTTAGCAAATTGGAAAGCGGTAAAAGAAAGTGTAACGGCTATAAAGAAAAAGTCGCCGGATATTATTTTTTGTTTATCTACGAATGGTTTGCTGCTGCCACACTACGCGCCGGAAATAATTGATTTGGGCTTTAAGCATGTCACGGTAACGGTAAATTGCCTCAATCCAGCCATCGGGGCTAATATTTATCATCATATAAGCTATCAGGGAAAGGTTTACTATAGGGAACAAGCGGCGGAACAATTGATCAAGAACCAATTGGAAGGAATTAAATATTTAGCCGGTAAGGGCGTTTTGGTTAAGGTCAATATTGTAATGATCAAAAATTTAAATGGCAGTCATATTATGGAAGTCGTAAAGAAGGTTAAAAGACTGGGGGCGGTTATGACTAACATTATGCCGCTGATACCGGCGCCGGGCAGCGCGTTCCAGCATTTACCGCAAACCAGTATGAAGGAACTTAATACCCTGCGTGACATCTGCCAAGTTGATATTAAGCAGATGCGCCACTGCCAGCAGTGCCGGGCCGACGCGATTGGACTTTTAGCGGATGATCAATCCTACCGGTTTAGAAATGGAAAAGTCTGTAAATATTTAGACGGGGAAAAAGCAATTTAGTCTGAACGGTTTGGATTTTCCAAGGGGGTAGTTGTATGAAGCGGGGTTGCGAATTGAGTGAATGGAAGAAGGGGGACGCAATGAAGGCTTCCAATGTTATGTTTATTGATCAAACGCTGGGTCATGTATTAGGCAGGCGTTGTTTAAGCGTAACGGAATTAAACGATATTAAACAAAAAATAGCCCATATGGCGCAGGTCATTTTTGATATTCCCCTTGATGCTTTACTGAGTAGTCCAGAGTACACGGACATTAATTTGAGTGATGTCCGGATTGGTGTTAAGCCCGATCTTGATAAGATTAAGGCCGCAAAGGCTCTTGGCTGCGGCAGGATCAAGATCTGTCTTGATTTTACCGGCTTGCGGGAAATACCGTCTTTAGCGGCGGCTGTGGAAACCGCGCTTAAACATGGTATGGAAACGAGTGTTTGTATCATAAACGGATTGGATTGTTATGGGGGAGACATGGCAATTTTTCGGAAGCTGGCCGAAGAATATAATTTACGCAGTTATATTGTTGATGATGCAGAAAGCCGGCTGGATTCGCTGAACACTTATCAATGGCTGGTGTTTTGGCGGGAAAATAGCTCCTGTATGCTCGAATACAATGGCCATAATACCAAAGGTATGGCGACCGGGAATGTTTTAAGCGCGATTATGGCCGGTGTGCAGAGTGTTGGCGTGTCGATCGGCAGTGTTGGCGGCTACCCGGCCTTTGAAGAAGTTCTTATGGCTATGAAGCACTTGCTGGCAATGCCGGTGAAAGTGCCGGATAACTTGGCTTCCTGGTGCAGGGACGTGATGGATTATGCCGGATATACCTGCTCGCTGACAAAAGCGGTTATCGGTGATCATATTTTTGCGCATGAATCCGGTATTCATGTTGACGGTATAGTAAAGAATAGTAAGCTTTACGAACCTTTCAGCCCGGAGTCGGTTGGGTTAGCGCGGAAGATTGTTATTGGCCGGCATTCGGGACGGGCTTCGATAAATCTTAAACTGAAACAATTGAATATTGATGCGAATCAAGCCGATGTGCCAGAGATTTTAGCAAAGGTCCGCAGGCTGGCGCTTAATCAAAAGGCGCCGGTTTCCGACGCCCAGCTACGGGCAGTAATACGGGAGGTAGCGCTATGAGAGTCGATATCGTTGATACTACTTTGCGGGATGGGGAACAGCAAGCCGGGTTGGTGTTTTGGCCGGCGGAAAAGGTTGCGATTGCGCAAGCCCTGGATGCGGCAGGTGTCTTTGCGATTGAATCTGGAATACCGGCGAATGGGCCGGAAGAACAGGAGGCATTGAAGGCGATACTTGATTTAGGTTTAAAAGCGCAGGTGATTGCCTGGAACCGGGCAGTTAAGCAAGATGTCTTAACCTCGGTGCAATGCGGATTTTCATTTATTCATATTTCGGTGCCGGTATCGGATTTGCACATTAATGATAAGCTGCGAAAATCGAGAGAATGGGTGTTAAAGCAGCTTGCCGATTCGGTAGAGTACGCCCGCAGTTTTGGCTGCAGAGTGTCAGTCGGGGCTGAAGATGCTTCCCGGGCCGATGAAGATTTTTTTTTACGAGTGACTGATACTGCGGCCAGGCTGGGGGTGGAACGGATTCGTTATGCCGACACGGTTGGCTGTCTGGACCCGGTGGCAACCTACAACCGCATGCGGCATCTGGTAAAAAAGTGTTCATTGCCGATTGAAATTCACTTGCACAATGATTTTGGCCTGGCTGTCGCCAATACGGTGGCGGCTGTGCAGGCCGGTGTGCCGCTGGTCAGTGTAACTGTAGGCGGTATCGGGGAGCGGGCGGGAAATGCGGCCCTGGAACAAGTTGTCCGGTCAGTGGAGGGCTTGTATGGCTACGATACAGACATTCGGATGGAATGGTTGCCGGTTTTAACCAATGCTGTGGCCGAAGCCTGTTTTTCGGCCGGCCGGACAGTCCGTTGGGATGATGGAATGAAGGCGCGATTAGCATGAATAAGAATTTTGTGATTAGAACAGGAGCCTTGCCTGATATTGATAAGTTGACGGATTTACTAAGAGTATTATTTACGATTGAAACTGATTTTGTCTTTGATGCGGAACAACAACGCCGCGGGTTAGAACTGATATTGAAGGATAATACGCGAGGATGTCTTTTGGTTGCGGAAGTGGAACAGGAAATTATCGGGATGTGTACGGCCCAATTGCTTGTTTCTACCGCGGCCGGGGGAATGAAGGCGCTGGTTGAAGATTTGGTGGTGGCCGAAAGATACCGTTCTAAAGGCGTAGGAAAGCAACTTCTGCAGGCTATTGAAATGTGGGCTGTTAGCAAAGGAGCGAAACGCCTGGACTTATTAGCCGACCGCAGTAATACACCGGCACTGGAATTTTACCGGCAAGTTGGTTGGCAGACTACGGAGTTAATCTGTTTGCAGAGAAAGATTATCAAAACCCCAATATAGTGCGGGAGGCGACAAAATAATGAAGATTAGAGCTGATTTTGTCAGCAATAGCAGCAGTGTAAGCTTTTTATTAACGATGAAAAAGGATATGGCTGAGAGGATGGCCGAGTTGTCCGTGAACACCGGCAAGGCCCGGTTAATCAATTTTATTCGGGAACAGATGGAAGAAAACGGTACAGAATTTAGCGCCAATGGGGAAAACATTTACAGTATGCTGGTGACTTCCCGCCCCAAACAAATTAAGGAGATATTAGGAAGATATTTTAAAGACGGAGGTTTATTTTACGAATGGAAGATTCCTGATCTAAATCAGGAGGATTTTAGCGGTTTTAGCGAGGAGGAACTGTGGGCGATGATTTATTCTTTATTGCACCGGGGAAAAATTAGCGAACTAAAGGTTATCGGTGGAACACCGCTTTGCGGGAAGTTGAGAGCGGAATAATCATGGGGGATTTTAGAAGACATACGGAAGATTATAATTTTGTTGGCGACCCAAATACGGGAATCACTTTCCGGTGGGGGGAGTCCTTGCATAAAAACCCAGTATGCGCTCCCTGGCCGGAATTAGCTGATATTTCTATTTCAAATTATTGTACGAAACAGTGTAAATATTGCTATCGCGCGAGCAGTCCTGACGGAACTTTTATTTCATTGGAGGATTATTCCTTTATCCTTGAACAGCTTACCAGTAAACGGTACGGACCGGTGTTTCAAGTGGCCCTTGGCGGCGGAGAACCGCTTTTGCATCCACAAATTACGGAGATCTTACGGCTTACCCGAAAAGAGTATAATATTATTCCCAATTACACTACCAGCGGCTTTTTCTTCACGCCGGAAATTATTCAGGCTACCGGCAGATATTGTGGAGCAGTGGCGGTATCCTATGATCCTTACCGCCGGGATATGACGTGGGAGCGGTTAAACGAAATAGGAACTGAACTGGCAGATGAAGGGATAAAGGTTAATATTCATTTTGTAGTTTCGGATTCAACCGTTGATGCCGCGGCCAACCTGCTGGAAGGGTATCAGGATAACCCTTTGAACCGGTTTAATTCCATTATTTTTCTTACTTATAAGCCGTTTGGAAAGGCGAACGTTGCTGATTGCTTGAAGCCGGACGATCGACTGCGGCGTTTTCTCGCGTTAGTCGAGAATCCTGGGACGAAGCTGCAATTTGGTTTTGATGCATGCTTTGTACCGCTGTTATTTCGAAAAACAAAAGTAAATTTTGAGCTTTTAGATAGCTGTGAATGCGGTTTTTTTTCGGTATATATTGACGAACGGCTAGATGTGTCGCCATGCTCCTTTTGCAATGAACGGTCCTACAAATTTAGCTTGCGGCAATATAATTTCGCAGATATATGGGAGAATGAATTTCAAAAATACCGGCAAAAGGTTTTAAAAAATTGTCCGGACAATTGCGCTGTGTCGGATATTTGCCGGGGTAAATGCGAGTTCTTTGAGGAACTGTTTATTTGTCCGGTGATATAGAGACCGGGAAGACGGACAGAAAAAGCCCCGCTGCCTGGCTTTCGCGAAAAAGCACAAGAGCGGGGAATATCTTTGAGATTAAACTTCGGCTATTATTTCGCCCATGCGGGAGGTATCGTAACCGCCCATGCCGTCGACTTCCCGCCGAAATTCAGCTGAACGCAGAATAGACATAAGTACCTCAAATTCAGGTTTAATAAAATTTTGACGCAGCATAACAAGGTCATAGCGTTCTTTTTGCAAAGGTATGAACTCAACATTTTCGACCTGCATGGCAGCCTTCTCAGTACCGATACCTACGTCGGCGTCTCCGCGCGCTACACAACTGGCTACAGCTAAATGGCTCATTTCTTTCCGGTCATAGCCGGAAATTAGGCTGGAATCAATGTCGAGCTGGCGAAGCTTTTCATCTAACAGAACTCTGGCTCCGGCGCCGGGTTCCCGGTTGACAAAGGAGATATCCGGGCGGGTCAGGTCAGGCCAGTCGGCAATACCTTTAGGATTACCGGGGGCTACATAAAAACCTTCGATTCGGTATACAAGATTTACAACCAACGCTTTTCTGCCAGGCAGATATCTTCGTACATAGGGAATGTTGTATTCACCGCTGTCACCGTCCCACAAATGGGCGGTAGCAACATTTACCGATTCATTATATAAGGCGATTAGACCACCGATACTGCCAATATAACGTCGCAGAACCCGGTTGCTATTTAAACGGGCTTCCAAATGACTGGCCAGAACATCGAGAATAGTATCTTGGCCGCACAGTATAAGTCCTGTTAATGGCAAGGTGTTTTTTTCAGGGGCTGGTATTACCGTCGCGGAAGCAACACCCTGCTTGGATTGCTGCTTGTATTTCTCAAGATCCGCTGCTTCGATTCGCATGCTGCGACCGATCCGGTATGCAGGCAATTCGCCGCGTTTAATTAATTCATAAACAGTAAAACGCGAAATTTTCAATATTTTTGCGACTTCTTCAGGTGTACGCAGAGTAGTATCGGCCATGATGCCTCCCTATTTCTTCCAACCATTGCAAATAGATTTATGTAATATTTATATAATAGTCCTTCTTTTTAAAATCATATCTTATCTACTAATCATATCTCATTTTCATATATTTCACAATGGCTGGACTACAGATTGTGAATGGAGGTGTTTTTTGTGAAAAGGGATTTCCGGCATTATTTTGCTTACGGAGTAAATATGAATATTGAGGTATTACGTCAGAAAGAGGTTAATCCCAGATGTATCGGTGTTGTTCGCCTGGCGGGATATCGCGTCGGATTTTATGGGTATTCAGCGATTTGGGACGGGGCGGTGGAAACTGTAATTAAGGATGCGAGGGCGGACGTGTGGGGGGTGTTGTATGCACTGAGATTTTCCGAATGTGAGCAATTGGATGAGTGTGAGGATACCAGAATAGACGGGGCAGGCAATTATTTTCATTATCCGGTTGAAGTCATAGATATTGATAATAAAATTCAGGACGCGATAATATATAAGAAATCAATTCTGGGTGAACCCGCGCTTCCAAGTCAAGAGTATTTGAATATTATTATTCAAGGGGCGAAGAAGCAGGGAGTACCGAAAGAATACCTAGCGATTTTAGAAAACACTGCTATGAAACCTGCTTCCTATGCTGTGCCAAGGTATCCAAAGCGTGGTTGGAAACGGATAGTAAGTGACGAATGTAAGGTATGCGAGGAATTGATCAAAAAAAACCGGCAAGCCTGGATTAAAAATAATTTTAGATGTTGAAGGAAGAAATTTGCTTTAGTGTTTTGTGTTGACTAAGCAAAAGGTTCAACAAGCAGTTGCAATCTGCAAGTTGAGCCTTTAATTTATCTGCGCGCACAATTTTTGCTTGTCTGGAAAAGGGAAATTTCGGCTTTTTGGCTATGAATTTTCTCTTTTTTGTCTTATTTCGACAGGCAATGACCACATAAATTCCATTATTGGCAGGAAATTACATGTTTTTCTAGAATTATCCAATATCCGGGATTGTTTGATTAAAAAAGATCCTGGTATTTTACTTATAATAGATGTCAAATTAAAGGGGTCGATTTCCGATGGTATCATTTCATTCGTCATCGTTGGGGTATGTTAAGGAAACAGCAGGAGTGACGAAAGCAAGTTCAAATAGTTATCCTAAGGTTTGCCTGATAGAGGATAAACTGGATCGTTTGCTTCGGGAAAATGAGATGATTATAAATAGCAGTCAAGCTATTTTTAAAAAAGTCTTTGAAAGTTTTACCATCCATGAAAAAGTTTTATTTTTATGTGACAGGGATGGGTATATTATCAACATAGTCGGAGATATAGACATTGTTCAGTGGTTTTTCGAAAATGGATTTAAATTGGGAACTTCCATGAGTTATGAAAGTTGTGGACTCAATGCGGTAGTAACAGCAGTAGAGTCAAGAAAAATATCAGTCTTTAACACACAACAGCACCATTGCGAAGCATTGAAAGAATGGATTTGTCTTGCCGCCCCAATACAGATTGAAGAGGAATTAGCAGGAATTGCCGCTATTTCTTTGAAATTTAGTGAAAAAATTAGTGAAAGAATTAATTACTGTAAAATTATAATTGGACTAATTAGTGATTTTATTGCTACTTTATTAAAACAGGGTTATAAAATACCCAGGAATAAATTAATATTTTTTGGCGCATTGACGTTAAATAACCGTTTCAGCTTAACCCCAAGGGAAATCGAAGTGTTATATAGGTTGAAATTAGGAGAGCCAATATCTAAACTTCCTGCGAAGATGTCACTGTCTCCGAATACTATAAAAAGTCATATTAGAAATATTTACAGCAAGATGGACGTAAAAAATTTAAAAGAATGCCTGCAGATCACCGATAAAATTCTGGAAAACACCTAAAAGGGGGCATAAAAAGCACTCAGGGTTAAAAAAATCACCCTGAGTGCTTTTTATGTAGGCGATTATTTCTTTACCGGATTACAGTAAAATAAATATCAAAATATTACATGTAATATTTCTATAGCGAAAGGATGATTTATATGTTGAAAAGTGAGATTTTGAAGCATAACACAATCCCTCTTACCGTTCCCGCTTTTCCTACCACTACCTATAGATTTCATAACCGGGAATATCTAAATATCCTTTATCGTACGGACCCGTCGGCTTTGCGCCGGATGACTCCGGAACCGCTGGAAATCATGGAGCCATTGGTGCGATTTGAGATGATGCGTATGCCGGATGCGACCGGTTTGGGATGTTACACCGAATGCGGTCAGGTTATACCCGTGCGGTTTAACGGAGAGGAAGGCGACTATCTGCATGTAATGTATCTGGATAACTATCCCGCCATCGCAGTGGGGCGGGAAATTAGCGCTTATCCCAAGCTATTGGGAGCGCCCCGATTATATGTGGATAATGATACGTTAGTGGGCACTCTTGATTATGGTTCGCTGCGGGTAGCTACCGCAACAATGGGTTATAAGTATTTTCCAATTGACAAAACAAAAGCTTTCGGTGAAATTAGCCGGCCAATTTTTATGATAAAAATAATGAGTGGGTACAATGGTGAACCTAGAATCTGTGAACTGGTTCGCACCCAGATTACGGATATTACTATCCACGAAGCCTGGAATGGTCCCGGGCGCCTGCAGTTATTCGCTCATGCCCTTGCGCCGCTGGCGGACTTGCCTGTATTAGAAGTCGTTGCCGCCTCTCATATTCTGACAGACTTGACATTGGCGCCGGTGAAACCGGTTTATGACTACCTGGCGGAAGAAAAAATACGGGAGGTTAGCTATGATAAAGAAACAAGCGAATATTCAGCAGGCAGCTGAGTATTTTAAAGACGGCATGACAATAATGGTGGGAGGTTTTGCCGCGGTAGGCACACCGGAAAGGCTAGTTAGGGCCATTATAGACAAAGAAATTAAGAATATTACTTTAATTGCCAATGATACCGCCGCCCCAGACAGAGGGGTGGGACAGCTTATTGTTAACCAGCAGGTAAAAAAGGTCATTACCTCCCACATTGGCACCAATCCGGAAACAGGGAAGCAAATGTTTGCTAAGGAATTAGAGGTTGAACTGGTACCACAGGGAACACTGGCGGAACGGATTCGCTGCGGCGGCGCCGGGTTAGGCGGTGTGCTTACTCCGACCGGGGTGGGGACTGTTGTAGAAGAAAATAAACAGAAAATTTGTGTTGATGGTAAGGAATATCTTTTGGAAAAACCATTGCAGGCGGATATAGCTTTGATCAGAGCCAAAAAGGCAGATAAGGCGGGAAATCTAATTTATGATAAAACCGCGCGCAACTTTAATCCTTTAATGGCAATGGCGGCAGATACAGTCATTGCTGAAGTGGATGAAGTGGTTGAAGTTGGCGAAATTGCCCCGGACGAAGTAATGACGGCGGGTGTGTTAGTAGATAAGATTGTGTTGCAGAAGGAGGCCTACTAATCTATGAACGCCAAAGAAAGGATTGCCAAACGGGTCGCTTGGGAACTAAAAGACGGTGACGTTGTGAACCTGGGAGTCGGTCTACCGACCCTGGTGGTAAATTATCTGCCTGAGAATATAGATATTTTGCTGCACTCGGAAAATGGTTTTATCGGGTTAGGCGCTATTGGCAAAAGGATTGATTCCAATCTGGTGGATGCCGGCGGTCAACCCTGCGGTATTATTCCCGGCGGGGTTATGTTTGACAGTGCAATGTCTTTTGCGCTTGTTCGCGGTGGACATGTGGATGTCTCCGTGCTGGGTGCCCTGCAGACAGACCAGATGGGTAATTTGGCCAACTGGATGGTTCCGGGGAAGATGGTGCCTGGCATGGGGGGAGCTATGGATTTGGTAGCAGGTGTAAAGAAAGTTATTGTTGCCATGGAACATTGTGCCAAAGACGGCTCTCCTAAAATTTTAAAAAAATGCAATTTACCGCTTACCGGTAAAGGGGTTGTTGATTTAATCGTTACCGAACTCGGCGTTTTTCGCGTGACCCGGGAGGGGCTTGTTCTGGAAGAAATTGCTCCCGGGGTTACTATTAAAACGGTGTTAGACAAAACAGAACCTGATTTGATTATTAGCGACAATTTAATACCCATGCAAAATATTTTATAAATCATTGGAGGTTCGAAATGAGAGAAGTAGTTATAGCAAGCGCAGTACGTACTGCAATCGGTAGGTTTAACGGTGCATTGGCGCCTTTTTCCGCAGTTGATTTGGGGGCGGCGGTAATCAAAGAAGCGATATCCCGAGCCGGGATTAAAGGGGAAAATGTTAACGAAGTCATTTTCGGCACGGTTTTGCAAGCCGGACAAGGACCCAATCCGGCCCGGCAGTCGGCAATTAAGGCAGGAGTACCTGTCAAAGTACCGTCATTTACTGTTAATAAATTGTGCGGTTCAGGACTAAAGACGGTTAACCTTGCAGCGCAGGCGATTAGAGCGGGAGATGCCGATATTATTGTCGCCGGTGGTATGGAAAGTATGACCAATGCTCCCTACCTTCTGGAAAGCAAAGCCCGGTGGGGCTATCGTATGGGGCATAGTAAAGTACTTGACACATTGCTGCATGATGGATTATGGTGCCCATTCGGCGACTGTCACATGGGTATGACCGCCGAAAATATTGCGGCAAAATATGGAATAACACGTGAAGAACAGGATCAGCTGGCTTTTGAATCACAGACAAAAGCTGTTAAAGCAATTGCAACCGGTGCTTTCAAGCAAGAAATTCTGCCGCTTAGCATAAAAACTAAAAATGGCGAAAAAATTGTTGATACCGACGAGCATCCCCGCGCCGATACTACCTTGACGGAATTAGCCAAACTGAAGCCTGCCTTCAAGCAAGGCGGAACGGTTACTGCCGGTAACTCTTCCGGCATCAATGACGCTGCCGCTGCTTTGATTTTAATGTCGGCCGAAAAAGCGAAAGAACTTGGCGTTAAACCAATGGCTCGCATTCGTGCTTATGCCTCCGGGGGAGTTGACCCCAATATTATGGGGATGGGACCGGTGCCGGCCACGCGTGAGGCATTAGTCAAAGCCGGGCTTTCTATAAACGATATGGATCTGATTGAGGCAAATGAAGCCTTTGCGGCACAATTTCTGGCAGTAGGCAGGGAACTCGGGTTTAGCAAGGAAAAAGTAAATATCCATGGCGGGGCTGTTGCGCTGGGTCATCCCGTAGGCGCCAGCGGCGCGCGGATTCTGGTAACACTGCTGTACACCATGAAACAAAGAAAAGCCCAGCTCGGTTTGGCTACTTTATGTATCGGCGGCGGCCAAGGCGTCGCAACGATTGTTGAATCACTTACATAGACCGGGGGACGGTTCTGTCGTCTGACCTTGTAATATCCTATTTAGTTAGTAATCGCACTATTTTTCTTGTTGAGACAAAATAACCGTCCCTTTGTCCTTGTCTGTTAAAAACAGGAGGGAAAACTTATGAAACAGTTAGAACCGTTAGGAATATTTGAAACAGCAACAGAAGCGTGCGCAGCAGCTACGGCTGCCCAAAAGGAGCTAGTGCTCAAATATACACTGGAAGACAGAAATCGTTTTATAGCCAGTATCCGTAAGAATATTATAGCGAACACAGAAATGCTTTCTCAGATGGAACTTGATGAGACAGGTTATGGCCGAGTTGAAGATAAAATAGCAAAAAATACAGGTGTAGCTATGCTATCTCAAGGTACAGAGGCGATTCCACAAAACATGTATGCTTCTGATAAGGGACTTACAGTAGAATATTATGCGCCATTTGGCGTTGTAGGTGCTGTAACACCGGTAACAAATCCTGCCGCTACAGTTACAGGAAATGGTATTGCGAATGTTGCAGCCGGAAATGCAGTTGTTTTTAACGCTCATCCTGCGGCTAAGAAAACTTCAGCCATGACAGCACATTTAGTAAACAAAGCCATTACGGAAGCAGGTGGACCTGTTAATTTGCTTACTATGCTGGCTGAGCCCAGTTTAGATTCACTGGATGAAATCATGGCATATCCGTCAGTGAACTTATTAGTAGGAACAGGTGGACCTGCAATGGTTAAGACGCTGATGAGATCAGGTAAGAAGGTTATTGCGGCCGGTGCGGGTAATCCGCCATCAATCGTTGATGAAACGGTAGATTTAGTAAAAGCGGCAGCGGGAATCTACCGGTCATCCTCTTTTGATAATAATCTGCTTTGCATAGCAGAAAAAGAAATATTTGTAGTAGATGATATATTTGATAACTTTATGAAAGAGTTAGAAGCGGTAGGTGCTTATCGCGCAAGTGAAGAAGAAGGGAAAAAGTTAACGAGTATTTGTGTTGTAAAATCAGCAAATGGTAACTATACTGCGAATAAAAAATATGTTGGTAAGCACGCCAATGTGATCTTAAAGGCAGCAGGTATTAAGATTGATAGCGATCCTAGGATCGCTGTTTTTGAAGCACAGAACGATGATCCTTTAGTTCATACAGAGCAGCTGATGCCTATTATCCCTATTGTACGTTGCAAAGACTTCCAGGCAGCAATGGAAAGAGCCGTTGCTGCAGAGCATGATTGTAAGCATTCCGCTTCGATTTGGTCAAATGATATCAACAGAGTAACTGCTTTTGGAAAAGTTATAAATACAACTATTTTTGTTCAAAATGGTGGAACAATGTCAGCATTTGGTATCGGCGGCACTGGAACAAATGCACCTACTATTGCGACGCCCACCGGAGAAGGGGTAACAGGACCACAGTCCTTTGTAAGAAGAAGAAGATTCTGTATGGCAGGTGGTGGAAATTATCTTCTGTAACAGAAAAAATAATGATTTTGAGTGTACGCCTTCGAAATATTGTCGCCATAAAATGGTGCGGAATGTGGGAGCTATTTCGGCAAATTTACCATATTGTCAAGATATAAAGAACGGAGAATTCCCTCGCAGGTTAAAAGGCTTATCATTTCGGCCATATAAAACGGACTGTATTTCATGTTATCTTCCAGCCATTTAAAAGTAATGCCCATATGAGCGGAAATAAGATATTGGATTAGGCAATCTTTGGGGATAGGCAGTCTGGTCTCATCAATGTCACTAAAAATTTCAGCATACGTTATCCTGGCACTGTCTTCCATTTTTTTACGAAAACAGGACAAGCCATGGTTGCTCAGCATAACCCGGAAAAAATTTGCATTTTGAGCTATATACAGAAAGTGCTTGACATAATATTTGTATCTGTCCTTTTCATGAAAACCGGATTTTGAGGGTTTTTCAGGCATGGTTTCGCTCCGCAAACGGGAAAACATATCTTCTATAATTTTGTCAAGAAATTGCTGTTTATCCTCGTACAAAGAATAGAAAGTACTTCTGGCAATTTCCGCTTCATCAACGAGGTTCTGAATGGTGATGGATTGGATATCTTGATTTTCCATCAGCCTGACAAGCGCTTGGACAAGATATGTATTGCTTCTGTCTTTTCTTCGGTCGGCCATAGCTACAAGTCACCCCGCCAGAAAAACGATTGATTTAGCTTAATTATAACATAGAGCGCTTCTATCTAAATATTTTTCAGATTTAGAAGATCAATAGCGTTTTGCCGGCCAATTTTTACCCGCTCTGTGTAACTTAGCGGAACATTGTCAAACCAAGTAGCCGCTTCATCAAGACTTTCGTAGGGAGTGTCAGAGGAGAACATTACTTTATTATTGTCACATTCTAAAAGGGTATTCAAAAAAGCGCGGGTGTGGAAGTGTCCGCTGGTCGTTATCCAAACATTATTTTCAAAGTAGTCGGTCAACGGCTTCTTATGAGAACCGCATGGTTTTTGGTTGTTAAGACGGTGCTGAAGGCGGGAAAGTCCAAAAGGAAGGCCCTCACCCAAATGTCCTAATATTAGCTTGGCCGTAGGCAATTCATCAAAAATGCCGCTGCATAAGATGCGTATGGCATGCAGCGAGGTTTCGGCACCAAAGCCCCAAGCTGAGCCCAGCAGGCCCGGATAGCCTTCGTAAGCTCTCTGCTGGCTGGGAGCCGGGTCACGGGGATGCAGATATAACGGAACATTCAATTCGGCCATCTTTTTCCAAAAACAAAAATTCTGCGGTTCATCCAGGTATTCGACATTATTTTTGTCGTCTTTCATTGTATAACCATTGATAAGAGCTCCCACAAAGCCTAGTTCTTTTACACAGAACTCAAGTTCTTTGCAAGCTGACGCAGGATCCTGCATGGCTACAGCGGCAAAAGCATTAAAACGTTTGGGGTATTTTTGTACATAGTTTTCATAAACCCAAAGGTTCATGTTGTGAGCTATTTTGACTGCTTCCTTGGTATTAAGAACTTCCTGCACCCCTGGTTGGGTCAAAGACATAATAAACATTTCGACGCCGTTTCTTTCCATGTCGCTAATACGCCGTTCAGCAGAATGTAAGCGGGCTTTCACTGCCTCAAAATAATCTTCTTTATCGCGGGTTGTTTCATTCTGCGGATCACCGGTGGCATCCCAGTCAGGAGATTCATAATGCTCTTCCAAAGCAATTTTGCCATACATAATTTCCTGGCCGTAGGGTGCGACATAATCTTGTACATAGTCTTTTCTAAATTTAAAATCCATAAATTTACCCTCCTATGCTAAAAAAAGATATGGTTAATGTAACTCTTTTAAGTATAGGAGGGTTTCCAATATTTGTGAATCATCAATGACAGACATATTGTCTGCTAAAAGACATTCTGCTTGTTTTTGCCTGGAAATTAGAAGATTTCATACGATGTAAGCATTTTTGTCCTGCCTTTTTAATTAGCCTCGAAT
This sequence comes from Allolucifera butyrica, assembly GCF_900476375.1. Classification (GTDB taxonomy): domain Bacteria; phylum Bacillota; class Negativicutes; order Sporomusales; family UPPP01; genus Lucifera; species Lucifera butyrica. Next base: position 107,333 of record NZ_UPPP01000127.1, read on the forward strand.
GTTTAAATGAATTTTGGGAATGATCGCGTTGACTTCTTGCTTATACTGTATATACGCTTCCCCAAATTGCTCAATGAGATGCTGTTCTTCCTTCTTAATAAAGTATCTAAAAGCAAGATACATAAAAAACGGGGTTGTAAGAACAAGCCAGGAATTAGATAATAAGCAAAAGCCGGGAACTAAAATAACAATGAAGTCTGCGTAGAGCGGGTGGCGGCAGAATGCGTAGAATCCATCCCGATAGAGGTAATCTAACTTATACATCGTAAATATTGTACGAACAGCTATGAACCAAATCACGAATCCGGTGATAATTAATATTCCGCTTAGAAAATGGAGTATGGAGAATTCTTCAGAGATAATAGTAAGGTTATGGATGATTTTATCTATATATAACATGAGAACAAGATAGATTAGAGTGCTAATGGCAATTTGGGGACCGACTCCCCAGATAGAATCCTTTTTTGGCATGAGATTCACCCCCGAATTTTAGTATTATTAGCTGTATACTACGCTAAAATAATTTTTTCCTGTAATGAAAATAACCTTTGTCAATGATTTGGCAAAGGCTATTGATGTTTGTTCTTATTCTGTTTTGGCTAATTTAAAATAACTAATGTGGGCTGATAAATTGGCAATGGTTATTACGATTGCCATGGGGATTGCTGTTGTTCCGTTGCCCAAACCCACAAGAGGAGACGCCAGGGCTCCGAAAATAAAGGATACGACACCAAGTAAGCCGGATGCGCTGCCGGCTAAGTGCGGCTGGCGCCGAATAGCAAGCGAAAAGCTGGCTGTTGTAGTGATTCCAATACACGATACGATGATAAATAGCGGTATCAAGATGAAAAAGATGGGTGCCTTAATTAGGCTCATTGCCAGTAAAAGCATACTGCATAGGAATGCCAGGGTGAGTCCGAAAACAAGTATTTGTTTTTCGGTAAACTTACCTGTAAAATATCCTGTTAATTGGGCAAATAGCATAATTCCAAATCCATTAACTGCAAAGCAAAAGCTAAAAGTTGCCGCCGATAAGCCATAAATTGTCTGCAGGACAAAGGGGGAGCCGGCAATATAGGCAAACAGGCCGGCGATAATAAAACCCTGTACTAGCGTGTACCCGACAAAACTCTTATCGTCAAAGAGCTGGTGAAACATAGTGAAGGTTGCATTCAAACTTCCCGCCGTGCGGCGTTCTTCGGGCAAACTTTCTTTCATGCCCAAAATCACTGCCAGAGTTAATATTATACTAAATAAACCTAGCAAAGAGAAAATTCCCTGCCAGTTGCTTAACGCAAGAATTTGGCCGCCGATCACCGGTGAAAAAATAGGCGCAATTCCATTAATCAGCATTAATAATGAAAAAAACTTTGTTAATTCTGGCCCGGAATATAGGTCACACGCGATCGCCCTGGATAATACGATTCCGCCGGAACCCGCAAGTCCCTGGACGAAGCGAAAAATAATAAGTTCCCAAATGGAAGAGGCCAAGGAACACAGGAAAGAGACAATAATAAAAACGAGTAAAGATATTACCAATGGCCTCTTTCTACCGTTAATATCGCTATTCGGCCCAATAAAAATTTGCCCGATTGCGATACCTAAAAGTGTTGCCGTCAAACTGAATTGTACTAACGATGCACTTGCATTCAAGTTAATTGCAATTTGCGGCAATGCCGGTAAATATAAATCCGTGCATAGTGGCCCCATCCCGGCCAGACAGCCTAAAATGGCCGCTATCCATAAACGGTTGCGAGCCATAATGGCTGGTGCTGTAACCCCTTGATTTATAGAATTCATAAAATTCACCTCAGATACGGTTTCTATAGTACAAAATGATTATAACACGAAATTTATTTAGTTTGGAAACTAAATAAATAGGCAAAATTTTAGACTATTTTGTTTTTCAGTAATTTTAACATGCAGATAAGGTCTTTACGCTCATTATCAGATAGGGTGCTTAGTAAATAGGCCTCGGTTTTTTCTCTGATTTCATGTAAGTTTTCTTCCTTTTTCCTTCCCGCATCAGTTAAATAAATTCGCCTGCTGCGGGCGTCTTCCTGACAAGTTTCCCTTTTTACCAGGCCCTTTTCTACTAAAACGTCAATTAATTTTGTAAGAGAAGAAGCTTTGATTAGCAAATCTTGCTGAAGTTCAGACTGGGTCATGCCATCATTTTGATATAGAAGATAAATTACCCTCGCATGGGAGATGGATAAGTCTTCGTTTAATAAATTCTTATTATATAGCTGCTCTAATAAATGGGAAATCTGCTGGATTAAATAACCTACATGATTTTCAATATTGATCTTCATGGCATCACCTCATCAATCGATTTTCATTATATTTTATTTATGACAAAAGTTCAATCGGGCGACATCATTTCGGAAACACGAGGTTTAAAAGCTGTCCACCAATACTTATACAGGTGGCACACTTTGCAATTGAAATTGTGAATACTTTCGCGGTCATTTTTTGTTTTGGTGAAGCATAAAAATGCTGATGGTGAATGTTTTTTTCGGTCTTGAAACATAGAAAAATTGAAAGGTAGTGAAATCAATGTCTAATCCCGTATTTACCTCTGGTGTTATCGTGACAGGTTCCTCTTCAATAACCTTTTGGTTCAAACCCGGCGGCTGGAGCGCCGATTACGTAATTGTACATTATTCGATTACTGGTGAGGCGCAGCAAAATGTCTATACCAGCTATAATGCCAATACTGCCCAATGGGAATATAATGTTTCCAACCTAGTCGCCGGCACAAACATTACCTATAGTTTTACTTATAATACTAACGGTGTACAGTATGACAGCGATACGGTAACATTTACGTTCGGCGGCGGCTCTTCCGGATATATGTATAATACATTAGTCTGGTCCGATGAATTCCAGGGCTCTTCGTTAAACCGCAGCAACTGGAACTATCAACTGGGAAATGGCTATAATAACGGCGCCGGTGGCTTTGATGGATGGGGAAATGGCGAATGGGAGTGGTATCGCCAATCCAACGTTTCCGTAAGCAACGATAATTTAGTGATTACAGCAGAATATCTCAGTGATCCCTATGTATTTGCCTCACGCGACTGGTATCAGTTTTCCGGCAGAATCACAACGAAAGGATTGCAATCCTGGCAATATGCCAGAGTCGAAGCACGCATCAAATTACCGACTGTCAACGCAACTTGGCCGGCTTTCTGGCTGATGGGAGATTCTTGTGATACCACGGTTAACGGAGCAGCAGGAGGCTACGATACGTTGCCAACCAACTGGCCCAGCTGCGGCGAGATTGACATTATGGAACATAAGAACTCGGATAGCCAAATATGCAGCAATCTGTTTTGGGATACACGGACCGGAACCTATCCTTATTCAAGTTCCAACGTTAGTGACAATCCGACTTGGACGACTGGCGTCGATGTATCTGGATATCACGTATACGGTATGGAATGGAACTCGACGACGATTAAATATTATTTGGACGGTAATTTAATCAAAACACAGGATATTTCCGCTTCCAATCAGGAGGAATTCCGGAATCAGAAATGGTTTATTCTATTAAATTTGGCGATAAGCGGAACATTTACCGGTCCGGCAACACCCAATATAGCTGATTTTCCATGTAGTATGTACGTAGATTATGTCAGAGTTTATCAATAATTAGGGGAGTTTTCCTTCAGCTTCCTAATATGTTAATAGGTTCTCATTTCCTGAATGTTATTATTTATATAGTCCTCACGTTAGTGAGGGCTTACTTTTTGTAAAAAATACCCGCTGACAGGCGGATATATTTAGGTTATAGTTCATATTATCCGGCATTCAGTACTTTTCTATGGCTTCTGTCATTGAATAGTAGATAGAAGATTTCCAAAATATAAAACCAAAATGGTAGATCGATGCATATCCTGTAAGTAGAATTTCTTACTCCGGGAAGTGGTCTAAATGCCAGTGACTCCTGATTTTCATGATGAATTGGAGATTTTTGTTTATAATAATTTAGCTTTTTTGATGAACCCGACTAATGCCTCAAATGTCGTTGTTGCTAATACGACGACACCAATCACCCCAACTGCGCCTTTGCAACCGAGCACTCCACTTACTCCCAATACATCTATTGCGCCGGGCCCCACTGTTACTGTTGCTACCCCTGCGACACCTACTGTTGTAATCGATCCGAGTCTTTTACAGGCTTTGCAGTCTGCGGCATTAAATAATTTTGCAAATTTAGGACTACCGCGAGATATTCAACAGATAGCAACCAACTTTTTTGCCTATCTTCCTCCTATTGTCAGTCCTAACGCAACAACTACTACTACGACGACAGCCACTACTGCGACTACTACTTCAACGATGGCTACTACTACTAGCACTACTACGATAGTCTAGGTTGTTTCATTGTTAACCGGGTGTCACGGGAGCATTGTCACGGGCATTGTCTTACAGGGGACGGGGTTGTTGACAACAAGGAATTTACTATTAGATAGTTGTCACTCACCCCGTCACCTAGTCATTCATTTCAATTTGAACTATTCTCACTGCATATTCCTTCAAATGGAATACATAATTCCGTATCGGGACAAAAAAATGTACCTCTTGTTTTAATACTGCCACTCATCCGCATGAGCAATCCGGGATATACCAATAATTTGGCCGGATGAATTCAATGCATTTACCTGAAAATATGGACCAGCTGAATTAACATCAATATCTGTCTCAAATCCGGTACGAGGGGTGCTATTCACAACCACTGACAACCTATTAGGCCATGGCCCCGCTAGCACTTGCCAGGCGACAGTTTCAGTGGAACCATTCCATGAAGCATAAACAATCGCCGCGTCTTCACATGTTTGATTTACAGCAATACTGGGTGGATAACACGGCAAACCTACCCATTTATTTTTAAACGCTCTATAAGACATGTTTTGATTAGGAAATCGCATATCATATAGAAAATTTAATGATGGATTTTTCTTAGTATTACCGGCATTTCCAAACTCAGAAAGATATGGGTTCTGTCCCCAGCCAACAAACTGATTTCCATTAGATAGTTTTTGGACATTTCCTTGACTTTCAACAATTAGATTTGGATTATGATAATATGTTCGATCGACATCGGCAGTCATGTTTCGAAAATCGAGCTGAAGAATTAAACCATGCGCTGGACCCTCAGGCGGGGAGCTTGAAGAAGCACAACAAGCATCATCGAACAAACTTATCTTATTTCCCGGTCTATGTCGTGCATCATGTTGCCAAGAAAATGTTGCGTTTGGACCAAAAGTAAAATCACTTTGCTTGCCACCAAGCTGCCAAATTATATTTCCCGTTTCTTTATCAATGTTATAAATGGCCCACATGTTACGCATGCTGATTAGGAGAGTATTATTTGGCCCCTCTTCAACTGAATTTACGTGGAAGCAGTCCCAAATATTATTAGAGCTTGTTGCAGATGATGCAGGCAACATTGAGCCGGCCGGGTCAACATGAGTAAGCACATTCCAGAAGAAAAGAAGCTGATCTGTTTGGAGATCGACTTCTTGAATGGAATAATTATCAAAATACCCATCTGCAGGACCTCCATAAGGTGTTAGGTCTGCCGGTACTTGTTTTACAGCGGTAAACAAAGCAGTATTCCGATTTGTAATAGTAAACTCGTGCACATCAGCAGTGAATCCTTTTTGGGCAGTAAGCTTTTTTATAAGTTTATAATTCTGATTCAGGATCAGGTAATAAGCACCTGGTTCAGGGTCTCCTGCTGGAAGATTAGGATTTGCAGACTGAGTTCCCGATATCGTTCCTTGCCACATGGTAAGAACGGGTTTTCCTTTGTAGGATTGCAGCCTAAAGTCCATATTTTGTTTAAATATACTATCAAGCGGTCTAAACCAAACTGGGTTACCAGTCTGATCCATGATCAGTGCGCCTGTTTGCCCAATCATAGTTGCCTCATACGAAGTATATGGTGCAACGAATAGTAAGCCGGAAGCGGTTCCTGGTCTATTCACATTAATAATAACCTTCATGGGATGTAAGTTAGGGGCCGAAACAAAGCTCCATACTTGTGAGCTTGAATTTTTTGTGGATGTGTGTGATGGTATTCTCGCTTTTTCCATTCCCATTATCATCTCCTATTATGGATTGCGGCTGCAGGTTCTTCACGAGAATCGTATCGACAGGGTTGGCAGATGCCCCGTATATGATACTCATAGTTCTAACCATTTTTTAGTTTGCTAGAAATGATTTTATAGGGGATATATAGACTCCCTACCGTATTTCAGCCTGGTTATCTGATAGTATCCTATGTAAACTGAGATGGAAATGTTACTAGCGAGCAAACCTGACAGCAAGGACTGAAGAGTACAAATGGAGTAGTTATCAAGTAATTTGTTAAATTTATGCAGAAAGAGGACGGAAAAGTGATGAGGATTTGGGGACGCGGTAGCTCACAAAAAATATCTCTCGCCGAAGTGAGAGTAGAATAAAAAGCAAAATGCCCTCTACCGAAGTAAAGGGTATTCTGCAAAAGGGTTACATAGCCTTATGCGCCAAGGATTATATGGAGTAGTTGTGGTAAAATCCTACTTCCACATTTTCGAGGCAGGCAAGTGCGTCATCTGTCAAAACTGCAGTAGAGAAGTATAGGGTAAATAGATAGGAAGCGAGTGCTTTATTATCAATACCCATCAAGCGCATTGATAAACTGGGCATGATTTCATCGGGTATACCTAATTGGTGTAAGCCGATGACCCCTTGTTCCTTTTCTCCCAGCCTCATTAACAATATATTGGTCGTTCCGGCATTGCATTGACACTTTGATTTTCCATTTACCAGCATTTTATTGCAAGGTACAATAGGAACGCCACGCCAGGTCAAAAAGGGCGATCCATGTATATTCACTGTAACGGGAGGAACGCCCCGTCTGGTACATTCGCGGCCGAAGGCAGCTATGGCTTTGGGGTGTGCCAGGAATATAGCGGGCTTTTTCCAAATCCGCGCCAGGAGTTCATCCATATCGTCCGGTGTCGGCGGACCGTAGCGTGGCTGTAAGCGCATTGACGGGGCTACTGAGTGAAGCAGGCCGAATTCTTTATTATGAAGGAGTTCCCATTCCTGCTTTTCTTTCATTGCTTCAATGGTTAGCCGTACCTGTTCTTCTAATTGGTTGATCGGGTCATTAAACAGGTCGGTGACGCGGGTGTGGACTTTGATCACAGTCTGAACGAGGCTTAGGGGGTATTCCCGCGGCTGCTCTACATAGTCTACAAAGGTTTCCGGAAGCTCACATTCGCCTTCGTGTCCCGCCTGGATGCTTATTTTGTGTTCGCCATGCTCGTTCGTTTTATTCCATTCGCTGCTACCCTGGCGATTTTGTTCCAGACATTTTCTCAATTCCGGACGGTTACTGAACAGGGTGTCAATTCTTTCCCGGTCCAGGGTTAACATGCTGCCGGCCGATAAAGCGGTGATGGTGGCGCTATAGGGTTTGTTCTCTAACAAGGCAAATTCGGAAAAGTAATCACCGCTGGATAATATACCTATCTGCAGTTTCTGCCCACGCTCGCCAAAAGTAGTTGCCTCTACAACACCTTTGGCGATAATGTGTAGCTTGTTTGCCGAATCCCCCTCGTTGACGATGACTTGATCTTTTTGATATTGTTCGATAATAAAACTATCAGCGAGCAGGGATAGTTCTTCATCGGTCGCCGCGTAAAACAGTGAAATCCGCCGTAATTGACCGGGTTCGACGAAGAACTGGCCGTCCTGCTCGTTGATACCGACTTTTCCCGTCTCCTTAAACAGAACCTTAATGCGATTGACCCGATAGGTTCCTGCAGTGACATTCACCCAGGGGAGAAACTGCAGAAGCCAACGGGGAGTAATTTCCTCCATCATAAGCAGGGATTTTGTAGTAGTTGCCAGATTTCTTGCAGCCTGAGTAGTCACGCTGTTATGGCTTCCTAGAAAATCATTATCCATTCTTCAAACCTCCGTTATACAAGAATTTTTCGACCGCTAAAACCAGCTGGTCGATTTCGGCAAAGGTATTATATAAAGCCAGCGATGGCCGGATCGTGCTATCCAGGCCAAAATGGCGCAGTGACGGTTGGGCGCAATGGTGCCCTACCCGCACAGCAATTCCCTGACGGTCAAGATATTCGGCGAGCCCTTCCGAGGAGACGCCCGGAATCACAAAAGACAAGACTCCGGCCTTTTGGGCGGCGGTGCCAACCTGGCGTAAACGGGGAATGGTGCTTAGCGCATTGCAGCCATATACCATCAGCTTTTGTTCGTATATTTCGATTGGCTTGGAACCGAGACGGGTAAGATAATCGGCGGCAGCCCCCAGTCCGACGGCGCCGGCAATATGACCGGTACCGGCCTCGAATTTATTTGGCAGCGAGTTATATGTGGTATGTTCAAAAGTAACTGTTTTGATCATATTGCCGCCCCCTTGCCACGGCGGCATGGATTCCAGCAACGATTTTTTTGCATATAAGACGCCAAGGCCTGTAGGGCCAAACATCTTGTGACCGGAAAAAGCGTAAAAGTCTGCATTGAGATTACTGACGTCAACTTTAAAGTGCGGAATACCCTGTGCACCATCGACGAGCACCGGTACGCCCAGAGTGTGGGCCATGTCAATCATAACCTTGATTGGGACAACCGTTCCCAGAGAGTTGGATACATGGGAAATTGCTACCAGACGGGTTTTAGAACTCAGCAGCTTCGCATACTCATCCAGGATGATTTCGCCGCAATCGTTCAGCGGAATTACCTTTAGCAAGGCGCCTTTTTCCTCACACAACTGCTGCCAGGGCACAATGTTCGCATGATGTTCAAGATTGCTGAGAATAATCTCGTCGCCCGGCCGGACCACCATGCGTCCGTAGCTTTGGGCGACAAGGTTGATGGCTTCCGTAGCTCCCCGGACGAAAATGATTTCCTCAGCGGAGTCCGCACCTATAAAGCGCCGGATTTTTTCCCGTGCTCCTTCATAGGCGTCGGTGGCGCGTTTAGCTAAAGTATGTGCTCCACGATGGACATTCGAATTGTCTTTAGCGTAAAAATCAGATACCGCCGTGATTACACATTGCGGCTTGTGGGTTGTCGCCGCATTATCCAGCCAGATGAGCGGTCGGCCGTTTATCATTTGCTGTAGTGCGGGAAAATCGCGACGGATGGACTGAATATCCCAGTTTGCTATTTTTAGCAGCTCTGGGTCACCGCGATTGGCAGTAAGAAAATAGTAATTGTCGTGTTGAACATCCGTTAGCCCTGTACTTACTAAATCGGCATAAGTGCCTTGAAGCCTTGATGCCAAGTCTGTAGAAGAGATATTCATGGAATAGACCACCTCCAATTGCTAGAGCTGGCCAGAAGGAATCTGTATAATGTATAGCTGGTTTTTCTCCTGGTAACTCTACATTTCATAATATGAATCAGGCTGTTATTCGGTTCATGTTCTGTAACGGGAATCTACTGTGTACATCTTGGCAGACACCGCCCGTTTTTTTGATAACTCCGGGTATGTCTTTTGGCCCATACAGAGGGAACGGGATTAATGTGACATTTGCGTGTCGACAACCCCGTCCCCTTGACACTCCCCCTTGACACTCCTTGACACTCGACACTCTTTGTTCTTTTCTAACTTTTTTGAAAACTATTATAGTTTGCAGGAGTAAAATGGAATTTGTAGTAGTTGAATAAGAGAAAATACTTTACTACAAGGAGGCTATTATGAGAAAAATTATTTTAATAGTCATTATCCTCAGTTTTTCATTATGTTCAACGGCCTGGGCAAATACTACAAAGGTACTAGAACGGGATACTTTTTTACATCCTCAAGGTTGGATTGCCGGTTCTTTGAAATTTAAGGAAGGAACATCAGTAACGCTAAACGGTCAGGGTGAAGTAATATCTGGGACGTTAAAGAACTATGAAGATTTACGGCCAGCATCAAATGGATTTTTTGCTTTTACTGGCTGGGGAACCGAACACCGACCAGAATGCATACATTTTAAAGGCGATACGTGCCAAATAGTGTTTAATGTTCAGGGTGATGTAGTATCCGGTCAAATCGGCGAAGATGCTGAATTTAGTATTTGGGATAACAATGAACCCTATGTAACATTTAAGTATGCTACATATATCGAGTTTGATGAACATGGAAATGTTAAATCAGGAACCATAACAGAAGACACTGACTTTCGCCCCCTTGGTTGGCGAAATTATCTACCGAAGGGCGAAAAAGCCGGCTTCCTAAAATTTAAATCTGGTACTCAAGTATTTTTCGGTCCTGAGGGGCAGGTCTCCACAGGAACAATCGCTGATAATTTAACAGTAAACGGAATAACATATCCGGCGGGTACTAAGCTGCAATTTAGTGAATCTGGTTATCCGCAAAAAATATGAAAGGAAACTGTCAAGGGTACGAGGTTAATGGCGTCTGTGTGTTGACAGCTACGTCCTCCTGGCACTTAGTACCACAAACTTTACAATGAATATTTAATTAGATATAATGCATATATGGATAGAATTAAATTACATAATCCAACTCTTAGAGTCTTAGACATTTTTGAGGCTGTATACAACAGTATAGATGGGCTTACTCTTGCTGAAATTTCGAGACGTACCGGCATTGCCAAGGGTACGTTGTACCCTATAGTTATGACACTTTTACATGAAGGATTTCTCCAGAATCTCGGTTCACGGATTGCAATTGGTAAAAACTGTTTTAAACTGGGATATGCTTACGTCCATTCCTTGAATTATTTGGATATTCTTAAGCCACACATGCGAGAAATTGTAGCCGCTTGCGACGAAATATGCCAGCTTGGCATATTGGACGGAGGCGATGTACTCTATGTGGAGAAAACAGAACCGAATCAGGCAATACGGATTGAATCGTCTGCCGGAAAAACGATTGCCGCATATGCAACGGCTCTCGGCAAATGTCTTCTTAGCGGGTTAAGCAATGATGAGACAGCTAAACTTTATCCAGGCGAATTTATAAAATATACGGCAAGAACTATACCCGATTTAAAAACTCTTTTACAGCAGCTTGAGACAGTAAGGGATAATGGATATGCTCATGAAATCGGCGAAACGAATATTGACATAGAGTGTCTGGCTGTTCCTATCAAAATTTCTGACAAAGTTCTGGCATCTATCAGCGTTAGTCTTCCTATATTTCGGTCTACGCCGGAAAAGACTGAAAAAATCTTAGATGTTTTGAAATTTCATGCCGAATTAATTGAAAAGGAATTTGCGCTGCTGCCAATGGAAGTAAAGCTGTTTTCCGACTGAAAATAATGAATAGTAAAAAGCGACGCTTGAAGTGCACCTCACATTCGGAGGTGCACTTTTTTCATAGGATGCCACAGACAAATACCTCGAATCACTAGGCTGTGAAAATAGCCTAGTGATTCGAGGTATTTCATTTACGTTAAGTTATTTAATTGTTTTTCAACTTTTCATTAAATTCTTGACAATTTGTAATAAATTTGCTAGACTTCAATATGGTAAGTATATACAAACATCGTTAGTATATACGAACAAATTTTAAGGGAGGAGGAGATGGTTAAATGAATGCAATTCACGTAAGCGAACTTGATAATGTTGCAACAGCTCTGGAACCTCTTAAAAAAGGGGATGCTGCTCTTGGCGTAACTGTTCTTCAAGATATTTGCCAAGGCCACAAATTTGCAACTGCGGACATTAAAAAAGGCGAGTCCATTATTAAATATGCTTCCCACATTGGTATTGCAAGCTGTGATATAAAAGCCGGGGAATGGGTGCATATACATAACATGGAAGGGGAACGCGGCAGAGGGGATACGGACAGTGGTGTAAGAGAGATTAGCCAGGACGTTTATAGTAAAACTACGGTTGCTCAGAGTGATAAAACATACAAACTTATGGGGTATAGGCGATGTGACGGAAGCTTTGGATTTAGAAATCGCATTCTGGTGATTCCCAGCGTACATTGTGCCAATAAAGTGGTTGAAAGTATAGCCAATGCAGTAACGTACAGTGACCAAGCAAGAAATGATGAAACAGACGTCGTTTATGTTATTCACCAGCACGGATGTAGTGAGCTAAGCTATGATGCAAGACAAACGCAGGATGTCATCGTAGGAACCGGAGCCAACCCGAATGTATACGGTGTTTTGGTGGTAGGTCTTGGCTGTGAAGTTGTTCAGGCTAAAGCAGTTGCGGAAGAAATCAAGGAAAGAGCGCCGTATAAAGAGGTTGCGTATTTTACGATTCAGGAGACCGGGGGAACCGGCAAGAGTATTGAAAAAGGAGTGCAAATAGTCAAGAAAATGCTTGCGGAGGCACTAAAAGTGCAGAAAAGCGAAGGTTCCCTGGCCGATGTAGTGCTTGGCACCGAGTGCGGGGGGAGCGATAGTTTTTCAGGTCTTAGCGCAAACCCAAGTCTTGGCGCGGCCTCCGATATGATTATTCAGCATGGTGGCAGCGTAATACTGGCGGAAACAACAGAACTGATCGGTGCGGAACACATTCTGGCCGGCAGAGCTATAAATGATGCTGTGAAAGAGGCAATTCTCAGCACAATTAAGGGCTTTGAAGATACAGTAATAAAATCTCATGCCGATATACGCGGTGCCAATCCCAGCCCGGGGAATATTGAAGGCGGCTTAAGCAGTATTGAGGAAAAATCGCTGGGCTGTATCTACAAAGCAGGCAATCAGCCTGTTGTGGCAGTGAGGGAATACGCTAAGCAGATCATCGATAAAGGCCTTACCTTTATGAATACACCGGGCAATGATATTGAACAGCTAAGCGGCATGGTTGCCGGTGGATGTAATATCTGCGTGTTTACAACCGGACGTGGAACCCCGACCGGAAGTGCTGTTACGCCGACGATAAAGCTGGCGTCGAACTCGGCTGTATTTAACAGTATGAATGATTCCGTAGACTTAAATGCAGGTACCGTGATAGAAGGTACGAAGAACATTCAAGAAGTGGGAGAGGAGATCCTGGACTTTATTGTTGCGGTAAGCAATGGGAAACTTACAAAGGCTGAGATAAACAGACAGAATGATTTTTCAATTTGGCGGCTTGCTACCACTGTTTAATAGATTTTAGAAGGAGGTCGGGTGACATGGACTTGCAATTAAAGGAAAAGGTTGTTTTTGTAACAGGTGGCGGCAAAGGGATAGGAAGCGGTATTACACTGGCTCTGGCAAGAGAAGGGGCGATTCCTATTGTGCTGTCCCGTTCGGCAATTTTACCTGAATTCAAAGAAAAGCTGGAAAAATTGGCAAAAGATTATGAATTTATTCAGGTTGATCTTAACGAAACTGATAAAATTCAGCCCATTGTCGACGACGTGGCAAAACGGAGGGGGTCTATTTACGGTATAGTAAATAACGCCGGCGCAAATGACAATATGGATCTGGAGACATCTTCCTGGCGGGACTTTGAAAAGAGCCTTCATGGAAATCTGACACATTACTATGCACTGGTTCATTCTGCAGTTCCGTATCTTAAAGATAGCAGGGGGACCATTTTGAATATTTCTTCCAAGACAGCTCTTACCGGACAGGGCAAGACCAGCGCATATGCGGCTGCAAAGGGGGCGATTCTGGGTCTGACACGCGAGTGGGCCGCTGCTTTAGCCAAGGATCATGTAAGAAGCAATGCGATTGTAGTCAGCGAATGCTGGACTCCGCTATACGCAAACTGGATTAAATCCTTTGACGATCCGGAAGCAAGAAAAAAAGTCATTGCGGACAAAATTCCCTTTGAACATCGTTTTACATCGATTGAAGAGATTGCTGATATGGCAGTATTCCTGCTTTCCCCGCTTTCATCGCACACCACGGCTCAATGGGTATTTGTGGATGGTGGTTATGTTCATCTTGACAGGGCGTTAAGCTAAGAACGGAGGGAGAAAAATGGGTGACAATGTTAGCAGTAAAAATATTAAGATAGCTGCTTGTTTGGTTACGGTACTGTTCTTTCTTTGGGGCCTCAGCTATGGTTTGATTGACGTTATGAACAAAAACTTTCAAAATCAGTTGGGCATTACAAAAGCAACATCCGGTCTGTTGCAGGCAGCTTACTTTGGCGGATATTTTGTAATCGCTACACCTGCTTCACTGATAGCTAAACGGTTTGGTTTTAAAGGCGGAATTATCATGGGGCTTTTCCTGTATGCAGTGGGGGCCTTTCTTATCGTTCCGGCAAGCAATACGCACAGTTTTACTATGTTTTTAGGGGCATTTTTTGTTATTGCCTGCGGTCTTGGCAGCCTGGAGACAAATGCCAACCCGTACATCACCAAGCTTGGCCGTGATGAAGGCGCAGCATTTCGTATCAATGTTGCCCAAAGTTTTAACGGCGTTGGTCAGTTTCTGGGGCCAATCATCGGCGGCAGCTTGTTTCTTTCTATCGCCAAGAGTGATGATATCGCCAGGAATATGCATAATGTTCAGATGGTTTATGTCGGCATTGCTGCAATTGTTTTATGTATGCTCGTATTATTCCTGGTAACTAAAATGCCTGAAGGGGCTGAAGTTTCAGACGGCGAAAATTCTGCGGAAGGTAATGGGTCATATAGCCAGCTTTTTAGCTATAAGCATTTTAAACTCGGCGCACTGGCACAGTTTTTATATATAGCTGCCCAGGTCGGGGCCGGCGCGTTTTTTATTAATTACAGTGTTGAACACTGGCAGGAACTTTCAGATAGCAAAGCCGCTTATTTCTTCGGTATTGCATTAGTCGCATTCATGGTCGGAAGAATTGTAACCACTCCTTTAATGAAAAAATTCAGTGCCGGTAAAATTCTTGGCGTATATTCTGTAATCAATGCGATTCTCATGATCTTTTTGAACGTTACAACCGGTAGCTTAAGTATATTTTTGCTGATCGCATCCTTCTTCTTTATGTCTATTAGCTTCCCGACAATTTTTGCTTTAAGTGTTGTAAGAATTCCTGAGAATCTTGTTAAAACAGCTTCCAGTATCATTATTATGAGCATCGTTGGTGGGGCTATTATGCCCTTCTTCATGGGCCATATTGCCGATAAATTTGGTACGGCTGCCGGTTACCTGCTTCTCTTACCTTGCTTCTTATTTGTTGCGTGGTATGGATTTAAAGGCTGTAAAACGGAATGCGGTATGGATTTAAAGGCCAGTAGAGTTGAAAAGGAGATAATCAATGCTAGAAGTAGTTGACAGTCACTTTCACATTTGGGATTTGGACGTATTGAATCTCCCCTGGCTGGATTTCTGCGCCGGCATTAAAAGAAGCTTTAGCGTGGATGATTTATGCAAAGCTTACGGTAAATATGACCTCGATTTTAAGGGCGGTGTTTATGTAGAGGTTGACTGTGATAATGCTGTTAAAGAGGATGAGTATATTTTTAATCTGCATAATTCTACGATTTTGGCGAGAATTATGCGGGTACCGCATTTATGCGCTCACATGCGTCTTCCCCTAAAGATTGCCGGTGTTAGAGAGCCGCTTCATATTGAAACGTCGCCTCATGGTAGATGCTTGGAAGACAGTTTTATGGAAGGGCTTGAAGTTCTGGCGGATAAGGATATGATTTTTGAGAGCTGCAACCGGGTAGAAGAACTCCAGGATATGTATAATGCAGTTTCCCGGGTTCCTCAGACCAAGGTTGTAATCAATCACTGCGGTAATGTAACGGAGTTGACGGCAGATTATAAGCGGGCAATGAAAAAACTTGCCGAATTGCCTAATGTATACTGCAAGGTTTCCGGATTTGCTACAGAAAACAAGGTTTTTGTAAAAAATCTGCTTGACTTTCTGACCGGCGAATTTGATCATTCCAAACTGATTTATGCTTCAAACTTCCCGGTTGTTGAGCTGTACTCGTCCTTTGATGAACATTTGAAGGCAGTAAGGGAATACTTTGGCGATGATGCGGACTTTTTCAGTAAAAGTGCCAGGAAGCTTTATAAAATCAATAAGCCTCAGACTTTTGCCAATGTGATCCGGCTTCGTCCTGAAAAGGCAGAGTACTATAAAAAGCTGCATGCCAATCCGTTCTCCGGCATAAATAAGAAAATAAGAGAATGCGGTATCACTAAATATCAGATTTTTAACCGCGATGATTTGCTCTTTTCTATTATGGAGTACTGCGGCGACGATTTCGAGTACGATATGGCGAAGATGGCGCAGGACCCTGAAACTCAGAGATGGTGGCAGGAAACCGATCCATGCCAGATGCGCATAGCAGGCGCTTTTAAGTCTGAGTGGTGGGCTGATATGAAACTTGTATATGACCTCAATAAAAATTAGAAGGTGGATTTATGCCATTATTTGTGGGAAAAGGAGAAGCAAATGAATTGTGAATATATTTGTCCAATTTTAACCTCCGTAAATGAAGATGGAACAGTAAATTATGAAGAAATGCATGCTTTATACGATCAGATTCTTGGTGCCGGTATTGACGGGGTGTTAGTCGGCGGCAGCGCCGGTGAATTTTATGCTTTTACCTATCAAGAAATTCAGGCTATGATTACCGATGCGGTGAAGCATATCAATCATAAAGGCATCGTGTTAGCCGGTACGGGGCGGATGGCTAAATCCGAAACCGTTAGCCTTTCCAATGTTGCCATTAATGCCGGGGCGGATGCGGTTATTATTGTCGGTCCTTATTACAGTGCCTGCAATCAGGAAGACGTATTTAATTATTATGATGATGTTATGAGTCAGATTCACGGTAATATTTTCTTATACAATTACGCCGATCGTACCGGCTATGATGTATCGGCCGATACCATTTTGCGGCTTCTGGCTAAACATAAAAATTTCGCCGGCGTGAAAGACACCCATCCCGTATTGCGTCATACGCAAAAATACATTCAGGAAATTAAGACGAAATACCCTGATTTTCAGGTATTTACCGGTTACGACAACAATTGCATTCCAGCGGTTATTTCCGGTGGTAACGGTTGTATCGGAGCTTTATCAAACGTATATCCGGAACTTTGCCATAATGTAGCCGAAGCATTGCGGCAGGAAGATTTGCAGAAGATAAAAAGCATGCAGCGGGAAATTGACAGGCGCATGAAGTTTTATGAAGTATATACGCCGTTCAATCCGGTTATGAAATGGGCGATGAAAGAATTAAATAAACCTATGCAGGAAAACTGCAAGGAACCGTTAACCGCGTTAACTGAGGAAGTAAAACAGTCATTAATTGAAATCGCCCATGATTTATGGCGTAAATAAGCTGAAAAGGCAAATGAAGTATCTTAAGTAATGGAGGGTAAAATGGCGAATCGTATTATCTTAAATGAAACATCTTATTTCGGTAAAGGGGCTATTCGTGAAATTGTCAATGAAATTAAGAAGCGGGGCTTGAAAAAGGTCATGGTCGCTACGGACCCGGATTTAATCAAATTTAAGGTAGTTGCTAACGTGACGGAACTGTTCGATGCTGCCAATATCGACTATGCCGTTTACGATCACATCAAAGCCAACCCGACTATTGAAAATGTCCAGGAAGGGGTGGCCTTCTGTAAGGAGCAGGGCGCCGATGTCCTCGTCGCCATTGGCGGCGGCTCATCTATCGACACATCCAAGGCTATTTCCATCATTATGACGAATCCGGAATTTGCCGATGTTCGCAGTTTGGAAGGCGCTTCGCCGACAAAACGCAAAGGCATGCCGGTCATCGCTGTATCTACGACGAGCGGCACGGCCGCAGAAGTTACCATCAATTATGTTATCACCGATAGAGAAAAGAACCGCAAATTCGTTTGTGCCGATCCCCACGATATCCCCATTGTCGCCATCGTTGATCCGGATATGTGCGCATCCATGCCGAAAGGCCTGTGTGCTTCCACCGGTATGGATGCCTTGGTACATGCCATCGAAGGCTATATCACCAAGGGCGCTTGGGAATTGACCGATATGATGCATCTGAAAGCCATTGCAATCATCAGCAAATGGCTGCGCAAATCTGTAGAAGGCGATTTGAAGGCTCGCGAAGAAATGGCTATTGGCCAGTACATTGCCGGCATGGGCTTTTCTAACGTCGGCCTCGGTATCGTCCATTCCATGGCTCATCCGCTAAGCGCGTTCTATGACATTCCCCACGGCGTGGCCTGCGCAGTTCTCCTGGCCCCGGTATTGAATTTTAATGCACCGGCAACGGGCGAACGGTATCGCGAAGTAGCGCGTGCTATGGGGGTAGAAGGCGTAGACGATATGAGCCGGGACGAATACTGCCGGGTTTGTATTGCAGCCGTTCAGAAATTGGCCGACGACGTCAAGATTCCGCGCCGCCTAAGTAAACTGGGCGTAAAAGAAAAAGATTTTGAATTTTTGGCTAAATATGCTTTGGCTGATGCCTGCACACCGGGTAATCCGCGTGACGTAACTGTAGATGATATATTAGCCATTTACAAATCCATCTACTGAAATATTTAATATTTTGAACAGGAACATTTCTTTTACCGGAAGCAGTAGAATTTAAAAATAGGGCTATGAGCAGCCTTGACAATTTAGAATCATTGTCAAGGCTGCTTTTGTTTGGATGCCGGTCGACTAGCTGAGCGACCTGTATTTATCTAGTAAAATATTAGGTCAGAAATAATAAACTTCTGCTCCAATATGTATGGATTTGGCAGGAGTTTTGTCTTTTATGGGTAATTTTTGGAATAAGTTTCAGCTGATTTTCATTTATTTTTGCTCTAATTATTGTAGGCAGTGGGTCAGTCCTGATTACATTTCAACGCTAAAAAAATTGACCGGTATAGAGGAGGCTCTAAAAAATGCCGATAAAATCCAGGGGAAAAGAATATAACCTCGAACTATTCATAGAACAATGGTCCTTCACCCGCGGGTGTTAGTCTAAAGTAAAAAAACTACATAGAGATCCTATAAAATATCACGGGAAATGGGGTAATGCAATGCGGGTATTAATGGCCGAAGATGACAAGCGTCTGGGAAACCTTGTTTATCAAATGCTGAAACGGCATGACATGAGTATTGACTGGGTTCAATCCGGCGATGATGCCTTGGAGCTTACGAAAAAGGATGCATACGATGTAATTATTCTTGATTGGATGATGCCGGAAAAATCCGGACTGCAGGTGTGCCGTGAACTGAGGCAGGAACATTACTCGGGTGGAATACTAATGCTTACAGCCAAGGATACTGTAGACGACTTGGAGGTTGGCCTGGCTTCCGGAGCCGATGATTACATTGTTAAGCCTTTTGAGTTTAGAGTGTTGATGGCCAGAATTCGTTCAGTGGCCAGAAGAAGCAATGTCCCTTACAAAGAAGAGAAGATCACCGTCAAAGACCTT
Source organism: Allolucifera butyrica (assembly GCF_900476375.1). Taxonomy (GTDB): domain Bacteria; phylum Bacillota; class Negativicutes; order Sporomusales; family UPPP01; genus Lucifera; species Lucifera butyrica. The sequence continues at coordinate 126,646 of NZ_UPPP01000127.1, forward strand.
GAGCTGAACAGCTGGACAAAGATAGCCAGACGGGGCAACAGGAGCATACAATTGACGAACCGGGAATTTCAGCTTTTGGAATTGCTTATGCATAACTGCGGTCAGATTCTGCCCAAGGACGTCATTATGGACCGCATCTGGGGCTTGGAAAATGATGTCTCTTCCAACAATCTCGAAGCTTTGGTTCGTTTGCTGCGAAAGAAGGTAGACCTTCCCGGCGAGGCTCAGCTCATTCACAATATACGCAGCGTAGGCTATAAAATGGAGGGTAAAGATGCTTGCCGAGATTCGTAAAAGACTGACGATTTTATATGTTATCGTCTTTGGCATTTTTCTCGCCGTATTTGTCTCTATTTTTTGTTCAGGCCTCATTTGGACTATCTATCAAAAAGAAGTGGACGAAATAAAGATCATGGCCGTCCACATTGCCAGGGAACAGCAGGAGGCGCTGCTGAAACAATATGGTAATGACGGTCCCCGTGAGATTTCTATCCAAAGTGATTACGATGTTAGCGGAGATGTTTTTTATCTGGTTTTGGACGGTAATGGCCGACTGATTAAGGCCGATCTTCCCGTCCCGGTTTTGCGCAAGGCGACCCGCGCCCAATTCATAAACTGGGATCCGTCCCGGGAAACGAAAGTTGTAACAGTTTCTTTGCCGAGCGGTGATAAAGCAACACTAATGTTGGCGATGCGAAAAGTGTACCGGAACGGAAATCTGCTGGGAACGGTTTATGTCGGCCGCGACGTCACCGGCTATGCCCGGGTATTATTTCAGAGCATTATTACTATCATGGTAGTTACTTTGCTATTCTTGATTTTTACCGCCATACTCGGCTACTTCTTGGCTGGCAGGGTCATTATTCCAATTGGACGGTCAATTGACAGGCAGAAACAGTTTGTCGCCGACGCATCGCATGAACTGAGAAATCCCCTAAGTGTGCTACTGACCTCAATGGAGGCCGTACAAATGGACAAGGACAATGTTTTGTCGCCCTTTTCCCGGCAAATTATTGATGAGGCAAAAGAAGAATTTTTTCGGTTGAAAAATATTGTCAATGATTTATTGACACTGGCAAGGACAGATACCGAAGAAGTCGCTCTGTGCAAAGAAGGGTTTTTCCTTCAATCCATAGCTGACCAGGTCATTCGGTCTCTGGAACCAAAAGCGGCGGCCATGGGCGTCAGCGTCCGGCTCGATGCATCCAAGCCGCTGGAGTTAAACGCCGACCCGGAACGTATTCATCAACTTATCTACATATTGCTCGACAACGCTATAAAGTACAGTTATCAGGACAGCCAGGTGCTGGTGCGGATTGAAGAAAGCTACGCAGGCGGTAAAATGCCTTACGTCAAAATTATTGTAGAGGACACCGGGCCGGGCATTGAGCCTGAATTTCAGCAGCAAATTTTTCAGCGATTCTTTCGGGTTGACGTAGCACGATCGCGGAATATCGAAGGCTCTGGCCTGGGATTGTCCATAGCACGCTGGATTGTCGAGGCTCATCGGGGAGAGATTTACGTGGACAGCGAATTAGGTAAGGGAAGTAAATTTGTTGTAAAGCTGCCCCGGAAATAATTTGGAAGTTACAGGGATGTCAAGACACAGAAGGGAGGGAAGTCATCCTCCTCTTCTGTGTCTTTTAAATTTATCCCGGAATGAGTATGCCTGCCCGATTAATTTTTTCCATTTTCATCATACTTTCATTTTTCTCTGTTACTCTTTTACAAAAGAATATTCCAATTGTAGCGAAAACTGGAAGCAAGGTGATAAAATGCAGAAAAAGATATTTCTTCAAAGCCAGTCCGATTATCTGTACTTGTGGATTTTGTCGATTGACGTGATCATCGCCGTGGCAATGCTTTGCTCAAAAACTGTCGACCGGGCAGTGGAGCGAATTTTGCATGATTCTGGCGCATATGGCCTTGCAGTGGGGGCGGTGTTGATTTTTTCGGGGGTTGCCGTGATTGCCTGGCGCATATGGATGGCGTGCCGTTATAAAGTCTACGCACCAGTGAAAGACGAGGATCTGCCCGTGGTGACAGTCGTCATTCCGGCATATAACGAAGGGCGCCAGATTTTGCACACCGTGCGTTCGGTAATGAACAGCGATTACCCTTCCGACAAGATGCGCGTGATTTGCGTGGACGACGGTTCCTTGGATGATACCTGGCATTGGATGTGTAAGGCTCAGGGCGAATATCCTTCACAGCTCTATACGCTGCGACAGACAAAAAACAAGGGGAAACGCCACGCTCTTATGGCTGGATTTGTTCATGCCACAGACAGCGCGGTATATGTGACGATTGATTCTGATTCCGAAGTGGTTCCACACACTCTGCGCCATCTTGTCAGCCCCATTGTCACTGATTTTCGCGTGGGAGCAGTGGCTGGCAATGTGAAAATCCTCAATCTTGGCGATGGCGCCATTCCCAAGATGATGGATGTTTTCTTTACGACCAGCTTCGATTTCATCCGTGCCGGACAAAGTGTGTATGGCGGCGTGTTCTGCACCCCCGGCGCCTTGTCCGCGTACCGGGTGTCGACGGTAAACCCGCATTTAACAGCTTGGGCCGATCAAACCTTTATGGGTATTGCCGCGACAATCGGCGAAGACAGAGCGATGACTAACATCGTCCTGAAAAACGGGTTCCGCGTTGTTTACCAGAGGGACGCTGTTGTGTTGACGAAAGTTCCTGTCACGCTAAGAGGGCTGCAGCGCATGCTTTTACGATGGGCGCGCAGTAACGTGCGCGAGAGCCTAGTCCTGGCGACCATTGTCCTGCAGCGATTCCGGCACGGTGACAGCGGTAGCGGATGGATCCGCATGTTCAGTTTTATGCAATTGTTTCAGTTAACAGTAGGTGAGACACTGAAACTGAACGTATTTATTCAATTGTTTTCTCACCCTCTTTTTACGTTTCTTATGCTCACAATCGGGGGCTTGTTCAGTTCAATTGTTCCGGCGACGATATATTACGTTCGTTATAATAAATTGTTTGGTTGGCGCTGGGCGGCGCCTTATTCAATGCTCTCGCTTTATGTTCTGTCATGGATTTCTTTCTGGGGATTGATGAGCGCGGCGCGGTCGGGATGGCTGACTCGTGAAATTTCTGCTGCCAAAAGGCTGCCTGCGGCGCCATAGGCGAATTTGACGTCAACGAAAAGCCCGTCAGGACGCAGCAGCGCCTGCAGTCCGGAAAAACCCACAGTCAGGTATGACTTATGCGATACTGCCGCGATAACGGCGTCCGCGCCCTTCGGCAGATCCCCCCATGCGGTAAGCTTGATGCCGTATTCGCGCACCGCTTCGTGTGAACAAGCAATGGGATCGTGCACATAAGTCACACACCCTAGACGTACTGATAGAAACCTTGAATTTCCCAGTTGTATATCCTGACGATTTCATGGTCGGGAAAGTACATTAGGTTAACTAAATAATAAAGCTCAGGCAACATTTTCACAACTTTTTGTGCCTGAGTGAAGCGAAAGGTATGTGTATAAAAATGAAAGATAAGCTTATACATAAAATTCATTCTAAGCAAGCTGTTATAGGTATAGTAGGATTAGGTTATGTTGGATTACCTTTGATGCTCCGGTTTGCAGAAATTGGATTTGATGTGCTTGGATTTGACATTGATTACGAAAAGACTGCAAAATTAAAATCAGGACTAAGTTACATTAAACATATTCCTGATGAAAGGATTAATAATTCGTTAGACCGGTTAGACGTAACTAATGATTACAATCGTATCTCTGAGGTAGACGCTATAATAATATGTGTACCAACTCCGCTTAATTCTCATAGAGAACCCAATTTGGGGTTCGTGATTGCAACCATCGATGCCATTGTGCCACAATTGAGACGCGGACAAATCATTAGCTTAGAAAGCACAACTTATCCGGGAACGACTGAGGAAGAACTCCTGCCGCGAATAAGTTTGACAAATCTTAAGATAGGGGAGGATTTGTTTCTCGTTTATTCCCCGGAGAGAGAGGATCCTGGAAATACATATTTTACCACTGGAAGTATCCCTAAAGTTTGTGGTGGAATAACTAAGCATTGTTTGGAAGTCGGAATTGCTCTTTATAGTGCAGCCACTGTTCGGGTGGTTCCTGTATCAAGTACTCGAACAGCAGAGATGACCAAATTACTTGAAAACATTCACAGAGCTGTAAACATCGGGTTAGTCAACGAGTTGAAGATTGTTGCCGACGCTATGGGTATAGATATATACGAGGTAATTGATGCTGCTTCGACAAAACCATTCGGATTTACACCCTATTATCCTGGACCAGGTCTTGGCGGACATTGTATTCCGATAGATCCCTTTTACCTAACATGGAAGGCAAGACAATATGAACTGAATACACGTTTTATCGAATTAGCCGGCGAGATAAACACCTCAATGCCCGATTGGGTTATTGGGAAAGTAGCAGATGCGTTAAATGAAAAAGGAAAATCAGTAAATGGCTCAAAAATATTAGTGCTGGGATTGTCGTACAAAAAGAATATTGACGATACAAGAGAATCTCCGAGTATTTTTATAATAGATAAGCTAATAAAAAAAGGTGCCAAAATCGACTATAGCGACCCATTTATTCCTGTTTTCCCGGAAACTCGTAAACTTAAACTTAGTTTGAGCAGTGTCGAACTAACATCAGAAAATTTGACGAGCTATGATTGCATTATACTTGCAACGAATCATGACATGTTTGATTACGATTTAATACGCCGATGTGCGGCATTGATCATAGATACCCGAAGGGTTTATCGAAATAAGGCTGAGAATATTTACTGGGCATAAGAGAGGCGGAAGTATTAGGCACATCCTTGCTCGTAAAGCGGGAATAAAGGTCCCAACCAGCTAAAGCGTAAATGCTTTGGAAATGGACATTCATATCCTTCCATTTCATTATACACGAACTGGAATGTTCGGACTTTTCTATTTTCTTACGACCATCCTTCTCAACTCTATCTTACAAGGGACGGGGTTGTTGACAATAAGTAGAGTGTCCAGGGTAGAGTGTCCAGGGGACGGAGTTGTTGACAATAAGGAATTTACTATTAGAATGGTTGTCACTCATCCCGTCCCCCGACAGTTCCCTATCCCGCTTTTCGCAATTGAAAAACCCGCTTGGCAACCCCGACAGCATTTAAGACTCTTGGAAAGCCGGTATAAGGAATGCATTGAATAAAAATTTCGATGATCTTCTTAGGTGTAATTCCTACATTCAATGCGCCATTTATATGCACTTCCAACTGAGTTTCACAGCCCCCCAATGTCATTAGACTGGATAAGGTTATCATCTCCCGTTCCTGTAAATTTAAGTTTTCACGGCAATATATGTCGCCAAAAGCAAACTCGACAATATATTTTCCTAAATCCGGCGCAATATCATTGAGAGCCGCTATGACATTTTCCCCGGCATTGCCATCTACTTCGGATAATTTTTTTAAGCCTTTTTCGAAACGAGTTAAGTTCATTGTTTTCAACCTCCTAATTTGCTATAATTGAATTGTAGTTCTTAAAGTTAACTTTAAGTCAAGAGGGAAAATAAAATGAGATATTCCATAGGACAGTTTTCCAGTATAACGAACTTGAGTTCTCCTACGTTACGATACTACGAAAAAGAACAATTATTAATTGTAAACCGTGATTCAGCAGGAAGAAGGTATTATACTTCCGAAGATATCGATTGGATTCGATTTATAAAGAGGCTGAAAGATACGGGAATGTCCATTAAAGACATTAGAGAATACGCTCTTTTAAGGTATCAGGGCGACTCCACAATAAGCCGGAGGCTGGAAATACTGGAGAAACACAAAATTGCCGTGTTGGAAGAAAAAGCTAAGTGGGAAAACAATCTGCAAAATCTGGATGAGAAAATTAAGCTATACAAACATAAATTAAGCCAACTTACCGCGTCTGCGCTTTGAGCCGAAACGTTCGGCGGGCTGCAGATATTTTTTTGCCTAAAGCAGGAATTGATAAATTTTATCGAATTATGCAAGAAACTTGAGTTGCGCTTTCCTTGCCGGGTTACAACCCATTGGTTCCGGCGGGGGAAGTGTTTTTGTTTTTAGCTTGTCAGCGGCACGGAATAAAATTATGATATCAATGAAGCAGTTTTTTCCAATGACTGGGAACCGGTTTTGGGGGGAGCGGAAAATATATCTTAAATACGGGGAGGAGAAAAGCAATGATCAACTTTGCCGCCACGGCGGAGAAATACAGGCAGGAATTGGTAATATTGCTGGAGCAATGGGTCCGGATTCCGTCCGTGTATGATAAGGAAACAGTTACGGCGGAAATGCCCTTTGGTGCCGGGGTGGCCCAGGCGTTAGGGTGGTTTGAGAATCTGGGGCGGGAAGCAGGCTTTGCTGCTAAATCGGTAGACGGTTACGCCGTTCACGCCGAATACGGAACGGGGCAGGAATACGTCTATGCCTTTGGCCATTGTGATGTGGTGCCCGCCGGGGAGGGATGGCAAAGCGGCCCTTTCCGGCTGGTGAAATCCGGGGACCGGCTGACTGGCCGGGGAGTCATCGATGATAAAGGACCGCTGCTGGCCGTCTTTCTGGCCCTGAAACTGATCCGGGACAAGGCGCTGCCGCTAAAGCGGCGAATCCGGGTCGTTGCCGGCGGCAATGAAGAGAGCGGTTTTCAGTGTATCCGGCATTATTTCCGGCGGGAGCCGAAACCGGCGTACGGCTTTACGCCGGATGCCAAGTTTCCGGTGATCCACGGCGAAAAAGGCGGCGTGGTGCTCCAGATCACCGGACCGGTAGCGAATCCTGCGCTGTATATTGCCGGCGGCGAAGTGCACAATACGATTCCGGACTCGGTAGTCGTGAAAAATTGTTGGGTTGCGAAAGAGACGCTGGAACCTTTTTTGGCGGCGGAAAATCTCACCTGGGAAGCGGTCCGGGAGGAAGGACGGGTTGCCGGGTTTAAACTGACGGGACTTGGCGGGCATTCTTCCAAGCCGGAAAACGCCAATAACCCCCTGGAAAAGGTGTTTACCCTGTTGCCGCAGGTGTTAAAAGAAAAATGGCTGGAAGACCTGGCGCCCCTGTTGAACGGCGGCAGCCGGGACGGGAGGATCTTCGGCCTGACGGCCCAAGGTCGCTGCGGGAGCATGACTCTGGTTACGACCGTACTCCGGCTGGAAGGAGGTCGGTTTCGCGCAACTCTCAGTATAAGGTATCCGGAGAATGTAACCCTGGAAGAAATCCGGGATAAGGTTGGCGCCTATTTTCAGCAGCACGGTCTGGCGGGCTATGAAGTGAAAACCATCGGTAATAAAAGGCCTCATTACATGGAGCCGGATTCGCTGCTGGTGCGGACACTGCACGGAATTTATATAAAACACACCGGGGACACCGCAAGTCCGGTCCGGGTCACCAGTGCGGGCACGTACGCGGCGGAGATGGAAAATTCCGTTATCTTCGGCGGCGAGTTTCCCGACGGGTCCGCCGGCAATGCGCACCAGGCCGGCGAGTATGGCAGCGAGGACGCGTTTGTTAAGGCAATCGGCATTTACGCGGAGGCGTTATGGACACTTGGCAACCTCTAAGCAACTCGATGGCACTTAACAAGACATTCCGGATAAATACATGAACCGGGAAACGGTTTACAATGGTACTGTAGGATGGTGAAGGGATGATCAGTAAAAAACATTCGATGATTATTCAATCGCTTGCCGCCAAAAACGAGTATGTGACCGCGGAAGAATTAAGCAGGCAGATCGAGGTGTCCGTAAGAACGGTCAAACGGTATATCCAGGATTTGAATTACTTTTTGCAGCAGTCCGGTGTGGAGATTTCCTCCGCCAAGGGAATCGGTTACAAGCTGAAGGGACCGGTTAGGGAACTGCGCCGGATTCGCGAAGCGGCGGAAAAGTGCCTGGCGGGGTTCCAAATCGACGATTCCAGCGAAGGCCGGATTACCAAAATACTATGCGCTTTTTTAAACCGGGATTATGTAACAGCGGAGGAATTAAGCGATATCCTGAATTTGAGCATCCCCAGCACCAATAAGCTGCTTGTTCCGGTGAAGCGCATTTTGCGGCAATATGATTTGCGGATTGTCTCCAAACCCTTTCACGGCAGTCAAATCGTGGGCGAAGAATTGAAAATCAGAGAGCTGATTTTGCATTACGCCATCCAAAGTGATGAAAATAATTTCCTGGAAATCAGGCTGGATTCGCTTTCCCGGCCGGAAGTTCAAGAAATGGAAGCCATCCTTACGGCAGCGCTGAAGGAAGACAACATCATTCTGGCCGACAAGGATTTCAACCTGTTGCTGACGCGGATTCTGGTCGCGGTTGCCAGGGTCAGGCAAAACCGCAGTATTGGCCGGAGGCCGTTTAAAGAGAGCTACCGGCTGCACAACTATACTTTTATCCGGGCGGTCATGAAGAAAATCGCCGCCAAGCTGGCCCTGCCTCTGGATGAGAAGGAGGCGCTGTATGTATCCGCCAGCAGCGGCGTAATCATTTATGACTATAACACCAGAAGAAAACTCACCGCCGACGCCCGGGACAAGGTAAGCAGGCTGGTTGAGGAAGCCCTGGCCGAGATCCGGCTGGTGACGGGGATTGATTTTAGCGGGGATGCCACGTTTATTAACGCCCTGGTCATGCATTTGAAGATTTTTATGAACCGGTTTAAAGCGGGAATTAGCGCCAGAAATCCGTTGCTAACCCAAATCAAAACGAGATTTCCCCTGGAAACCAATCTGGCGGCGATGGTGGCGAAAAAGCTAAACGAAAAATTTCAGGTCCTTTTGGATGAAGACGAGATCGGCTTTATCACCATGCATTTCGGCGCCGCTTTTGAGCGGCGGCGGGGCACCGGCGGCAAGAAGGTCTGCATTATCTGCCACTATGGGATTGGCACATCCCAATTGCTGGCGGAAAAGCTGAAACAGCGCATCAGCAATCTTACCATTGTGGGAACCTATCCCGTACGGTACCTGGATATCGCCTTACAGGCCGATATGGATTTTATCGTGTCGACAGTGAAACTGGACCGGAACGATTTCAAAGTCCCGGTGCTGTATATCGAGAATGTTTTTTCCGACGATTTTGTCGAGAAATTTCACCAGGCTTTTCAGGAACGGGAAGAGAAAAGCAAAATCTTCCGGGAAACTTTTAAGCCAGAAGCGTTTTTCCGGCTTAGCGCGGCAACGCCGGTCCAGGCCATCGAAAGCCTTGGCCGGGCAATGCAGGCCAAGGGGCTAATTGATGAGCACGTAATCGCCATGGTGCTGGAGCGGGAAACGATGTCCTCGACAGATATCGGCAATCTGGTGGCGATTCCGCATACGATTCTGGAAGGAGCTTATCAGTCGGTAATTGGTGTGGGAGTGTTGGACAAACCGATCCTTTGGAAGAAGGAAGAGGTGCAATTGATCTTTCTGGTCTGTTTCAACCGGCAAGACAGCTATTACTTTCCCATGTTCAAATATTTGTATCATTTTATCAAAGACCCGGGGGAGGTTGTCCGGGTGATAAAAAACTTCAGTTTCGACAAGCTGATGGAATTATTCGATGTAAAGTGAGGGGCCGCAGCCAATGAGTGAACTCTTTGCCAAAGAACATATCAAACTAAATTTAGACCTGAAGGATAAAGACGCCTATTTGCGCTATATTGCCCAACTGGCCCTGGAACTGGGGATCGGCAAGGAAGCGCAGGGCGTTTATGAAGGACTGGTAAAGCGGGAAAACGAATTCGCCACCAATTTGGGCGGCGGAATTGCCATACCTCATACCAAGTCTGAGCATATTCTAAAACCGGCTGTATTGGTGCTTAAACCGCGGCGGGAAGTTGCCTGGGGGGACGGCGGGGAAGAAGGAGTCAGGGTGATTATCGGCATCTTAAGCCGGAATGAACAAGGGGGGAATGCCCATCTGGAACTGCTCGCCAGCCTTGCCAGGAAGCTGATTGACGGGGTGTTTAAAAAAATCCTGGTGACCTCCGGCAGCGAGGAAGAGATCTTTTTCCTGGTGGAGCAGGCTTTATACAGCTAACTTAGCCAAAAGAGGAGCGATGAAATGGCAAAAAAAAAATTGATTGCCTTATGCGCCTGTCCGATGGGATTGGCCCACACGTTTATGGCGGCAGAGGCAATCGGCAAAACAGCCCGGGAAATGGGCTACGATGTCAAGGTGGAAACCCAGGGCGCCGACGGCATTAAAAATGAATTAACGGCGGCCGATATCCGGGAGGCGGACATCATCATTCATGCCATTGCGGTAACGCCGCTGGGAATGGAGCGGTTCGAAGGCCGGGAAGTGTACGAGGTCGGCTTGCCGGAAATGATAAAAACACCCGAGGATGTAATCCGGGAGATTGAAGCAGACCTGGCCCAATAAAAAAAGCTCCTTAATCTAAGGCAAAGATTAAAGGAGTAAAGAAAAATCAGTTCACTTCTAATCATAGCGCATTGAAATGAAAGATACAAGAAGAGGAATGGGGAGGTATACTATGGCGATTCAGAAAAAAGTCATCGGGGCAGCTTCGGCAGGCGGCAGCACCAGTGTTGGCAATGCAAAGGAAAACATGCCGGCCAAAACCTCCGGCTGGACCGAATTCAGCAAACATATTATGACCGGGATTTCTTATATGATCCCGATGCTCATTATGGGCGGCTTGATTGGCGCCATTTCCCAGATTATTCCTTATGGAATTCTTAATATCAATCCTTCCACCTCCATCGTGGATGCCATCAATTCGGGAAAATATACCGGCGGCAGCTTTCTAATGCTGCAAATGGCCAGCGTGATGGAAATTTTCGGCTTCACCCTGTTCGGGTTTGCCATTCCTGTTTTTGCCGCTTTCACGGCTAATTCGATCGGCGGCAAGACCGCGCTGGCGGCAGGGTTTATCGGCGGCTATATCGCGACCAAACCGGTTGCGGTGTTAACGCTGGTAGACGGCAAGTGGGCGAATAAAGCGCCCGTGGCTTCGGGATTTTTAGGCGCGATCCTCATCGCCTTTATCATTGGCTATTTCGTGAAGTGGTTAAATCAAAAGATCAACTTGCCGCATAATTGGCTGGCTTTTAAAGTAACCTTTTTGATTCCGCTGATTTCAGCCCTGGCCTGCCTGGTTTTAATGGTCTTCATTATTACTCCTTTCGGCGGCTGGATCAATACGTTAATCCGGAGTTTGCTGCAGGCCGCGGGCAGTTCCGGGCAATATGCCTATGCGTTGGTATTGGCGGCGGCTACCGCCTTTGACTTGGGCGGACCGGTCAATAAAGCCGCCGGTTTTGTCGCCCTTGGATTTACGACGGAACAAGTTCTTCCCATTACGGCGCGCTGCCTGGCCATCGTCATTCCTTCCTTTGGTTTAGGTTTAAGCACGTTAATCGATAAAAAGTTAGTGGGCCGGAGCGTCTATGACAAGCAATTCGATCAGGTGGGAAAAACGGCCATTTTCTTAGCATTTATGGGGATTTCCGAAGGAGCGATTCCGTTTGCCCTGGAAAAACCGGCTTTTTGCATTCCTCTGTATGTAATGGGGGCAATTGTCGGCGCCATCTCCGCGATTGCAATGGGGGCCGTGCAGTGGTTCCCGGAATCGGCCATCTGGGCCTGGCCGTTAGTCAAAGGCATTATCCCTTATATCTTAGGGTTAATCATTGGCTCGGTCTTCATTGCCGTGATCAATGTCCTCTATCGCAATAAACTGATCAAAGAGGGCCAACTCGTGGTAAATGAATAGACAGAAAGTGGAGAACTGACTGAGGTCGGTTCTCCGCTCTTATATGGAGGAAATTATGAAGTTGAGCAAGCGAATCGAAGCGGTACGGCAGCGGTTTCTGGATAAGGAGACCGATGCCGTTTTAGTGAACAGTCCTCATAATAAATTTTATCTGGGAGGGCTGTTCAGCAGTTCCGGCTATCTCCTGATAACCAAAGCGAATCAGTATATGCTGGTTGATGGCCGCTACTATGAGGAAGTACAGCAGAACAATAAGTTGTTTCAGGTGGAACTGCTGGGCGGTCCCAACACACTGGCAGAGCGGTTGAATTCGGTTGTGGCAGCGGAAGGATTAAAGCAGATCGGTTTTGAAGGCCGGGAACTTTCTTATGACGCATATCGTTCGCTGCAAGAGAGGATCCGCTGCCGTTTTTACTCCCTGGACCTGGCGAAAATCCGCAGCATCAAAGAGACGGCGGAAATCGAAACCATTCAGACGGCCTGTACCATGGCCGATGCGGCGTTTCGGCACATTCTCGGCTATATCGAAGCCGGTATGAGTGAAAAAACGGTAGAGAATGAACTGGTGCGGTTTCTGAAGGAACAAGGCGGCCAAAAAGACGCTTTTGACAGTATTGTGGCTTCCGGTGTACGGGGCGCGCTGCCTCATGGGAAAGCCACCGACAAAATCATCCAAAAAGGAGAACTCGTCACCCTGGATTTTGGGGTAATCTATCAGCACTACTGCTCAGATATCACCCGTACCCTGGCCGTAGGGAGGTGCCCGGAAGAACTGGTCCGGGTTTATGCGGCGGTAAAAGCGGCGGGCGAAGCCGCGATGGAACGGGCCAAACCCGGCCTGACTCTGGGGGAATTGGACTCATTCGCCCGCAATCTGATCCGGGAAAACGGCTACGGAGATTATTTCGGCCATAATTTGGGCCACGGCCTGGGAATTCAAGTCCATGAGTATCCGGCGGTTGCACCGGGGAATGCGCAGCGGCTGGAAGAAGGCATGGTAATTACCATCGAGCCGGGGATTTATCTTCCCCAAGTGGGCGGAGTAAGAATTGAAGAGGATGTTTTGATTACCCGCGGCGGTTGCCGGCCGCTGACTCGCAGTTCCAGAGACCTCATTGTAATATAGGGGGAGAGCGAATGTACAATTTTGATGAATGTCCCGACCGGGTCAGGGAAAGAGCCCGTAAATGGGACCGGAAAATAATCGAAAAAAATTTTGGCAAGGTGCCGGAAGGCTTCATCCCCATGTGGATTGCCGATATGGATTTTAAAATGCCGCCGGAGCTGGAGCAGGCGCTGCGGGCGGCGATTGGACGGGGCGCTTTGGGGTATACCTATTGCTACGACGAGTTTTATGAGGCGGTGATGCGCTGGCAAGGCGACAGGCACGGGGCGACGGTGGAAAAGGAGTGGATCACGCTGTCCTACGGCACGGTGTCTACACTCCACTATGTGATCCAGGCTTTTTGCGGCCCGGAAGACTGCGTGCTGATGAATACGCCCGTTTACGAGCCTTTTGACAGCGCGGCCAGACGGCAGGGGGTAAAGCGGATCTATAACAGCTTGCAACTGCGGGAAGGCCGGTATACCATCAACTTTACCGCTTTAAAAGCCCAGTTAGAGCAATACAAGCCCCAATTATATTTGTTTTGTTCGCCCCACAATCCCTCGGGGCGAATCTGGAGTTTCGAGGAAATGAAAACGGTCGCCCGGCTCTGCCGGGAGCATGACACGATTTTAGTTGCCGATGAAGTCCATGGGGAACACATCCACCAGGGGAAATTTCATTCGGCCCTAATGTTAAAAGAAGCGCATAGCAATCTGATCCTGTTAACCTCGCCGAATAAAGGATTTAATTTAGGCGGCTTAAAGACGTCTTACTCCATTATTCCGGATGAGAAGCTAAGAACCCGCCTGCGGCAAAAACTGGAGCAGAATTCCGTTACGTCCCCCAATGTTTTCGGCATTATCGGCCTCATTGCCGCATATGACCGGTGCCGTCCCTGGCTTGACGAAGCGGCCGCCTATATCCGGGAAAATTATGAACTGTTTGCTTCCTATATCGCAGCGAAGATTCCCCAACTGCAAGTGATGGAAATGGAAGCCTCCTATCTGGCCTGGGTCGATATCAGGAGAACCGGACTTAGTTCAGGCGAGGTTACCAGGGTTTTGGCGTCCAGGGCCGGCGCGCTGGTTGAAAATGGGGCTCACTTTGTCAGGGATGGGGAAGGCTATATCCGCGTGAATTTGGGAACCCAGCGGGACAATGTGCTGGCAGTCTTGAAAAAGATGGAAGAGGTTTTAAACCAGCCCCCAGGAAGGTGAAATATTGTGTCTTAGCGAAATAATACACATAAGCATATTTGCCGCATGGGAGGAGCCCAGATTAGCGAATTGCATCCAGCCTTGGCGGAGGTGAGACGATTGCGAATCCGGCCATTAAAAAAGTTACTGGTTCTTGGTCTGGTTTCTTTTATGCTGACGGTACCGGCCCTGGCCGGCAGCGTTAAAGCGGAGGCGGCCAGTTGGGGAGAAACGCTGCTCTATGGCGCTATAGCGTATGTGTATATTAACGGACAATTAAACAACCTGAATGACCATGATCAAGCCGGTGTGCTGAAGCAAACCGAGCATCAGACCGGTGTGTATGAAGATAAGCAGATGAATGAATATGTGGGAAATGTGGCGCACCGTTTAATGACCAACGGATTGATCAAAAATCATTATGCTGTATACATAACTCCCGACAAGGATTTTAACGCCTTCTGTACTCTGGGTCGGGTTATTGCAGTGAATAAGGGCGCAGTCGAGTCATTAAACGAGGATGAATTAGCGGCGGTTCTTGGCCACGAAATGGGGCACGGCGAACACCGGGACCCTGTGGAGGGTACGAAACAGATTCTGGGACTTAACATGGTGGTCGATCTGTACTTGCAGAATAATCCCAATCTGACCAGTGAAGCGCTGGGAGTGGCGGCCAACAATTATGTCGCCAACGAAGTCATTACTATGAAAGAAGAATGGAATGCGGATAATGCGGGGTTTGACAATGCCGTTGCCGCCGGCTACAACCCCGGCGGCGGAGCGGCGGCTATGGTCAAGCTTCGTTCCCTGGTCGGCGAATTGTGGCATGAAGGGCTAAGCCGGGTGCTTAGTCCGAACAATCATCCGCGGACATCCGACCGGATTCACAATTTTGCCAAGCGGCTTACCGATTACAGCAACGGGCATGTTACGGTTAAAAATGATACGACCGTTCAAATTGACGGCCGGGATGTGGTAACGCCGGACAAGGCTTATGGCCGGCTGGCCGCAGAGAGAGCCTATCTTGTCGCAGGCAACCTGGCCAGGGTGTACCATGAGAACGCTCTGGGCGCCGCCTATGTCGGAGACGACGGCGCGGTTTACATCGGCAAACAGCTGATTATGACTCCCGCCGGAAATGATCCTGACAGCCAGGACCTAGCCGGGCGGATCAATGCGATTACCGGCCAATAGTGTTCCTTTCCGGGATAAAACGCTAGTCCCGGCCGCAAGACCGGGACTATAACTATATAAGAAGGAATCCCAAGTGTAATCTTTTTGCTCAATGAAAGTACACAATCGTGACATGATTGATACACCTTTTCATAAAGGGAAATTGCCGGATCCTTTTTAGGTGGCGATTTTTCCGGCTTACAAAATTGGCACAAAAATTGCGAATATTAAAATTAAACCCTTGTTGCGGTCTGGAAATGGGTACCTTGTAAGACGTCAAATTACGCGAAGGGAGGTGAAAAATGGTCAGGATGACCAGACCCGGTCATTGACTATTTAGAACCGAATATTACTTCCGATTTATTATCATCCCACGGGGAGGTAATAAACGTCAGGGTACGGTGAGCAATTACCGTGCCTGCCATTGCGCAAAGGAAGAGGTACTAAAAAAGTAATTTTTTAGCGCCTCTTTTTTGTTGTCAATCATTAATATTTAGGAGGGTTGTTATGAGTAAGTTTATCCGGGTAAACATGAAGACCAAGACGGTTACGACCGGCGAAGTTCCTGAGAAGTATTCGGGGTTAGCAGGCCGCGCGCTTACTTCCAGCTTTGTCGCGGATGAGGTGAAGCCTACTTGTCATCCTTTGGGCAAAAACAATAAGTTAATCTTTGCTCCCGGTTTTCTCACCGGTACCAGCGCCGCGAACTCAGGCCGTATTTCTGTGGGCGGCAAGAGTCCGCTGACCGGTACGATCAAGGAAAGCAACTCGGGAGGAACGTTTTCCCAGAAGATGGCCAGAATGGGCATCAAGGCTCTCGTCATCGAAGAAATGGCAACGGAAGACACGTTTTATGTGCTGAAAATCGACATGAACGGCGTTAGCATTGATGAGGCGCCGGCTGAAATTATCGACGGCTGCGGCAATTATAAGGCAATTGAAGTCTTAAGCACAAAATACGGTGCCAAAGTGGGGATTGCCCTCGCCGGGCCGGCAGGCGAACACCGTCTGCCGGCCGCCAACATTTCCTTTAAGGACCCCGAAGGCAACATTCGCAGCGCCGGCCGCGGCGGACTGGGCGCAGTCATGGCTTCTAAAAAAGTCAAAGCCCTCGTTATCGACGATACCGGGGCGCCCGGTGTCACCATTGCTCATCCTGAGAAATTCCGGGAAGCGGCCAAGGTTTTCGCCAAGGCGCTCCTGAATCATCCGGTTACCGGTCAGGCATTGCCGGCATATGGAACCGACGTACTGGTCAATATTTTGAACGAAGCCGGCGCCCTGCCAACCAGAAATTTTACTGCCGGCCGGGCGGATTGGGCTAACGACGTCGGCGGTGAAACGATGAATGCCACGATTACCGCGCGCGGCGGCGAGGGAAAAGTTTCCCACGGGTGTCATGCCGGCTGTGTCATCCGCTGCTCCCAGTGGTTTCCCGATAAGAAAGGCAAATATGTTACGAGCGGCTTTGAATATGAGACCGTCTGGGGTCTTGGCGCCGATGCCTGTATCAAAGACCTGGATAAAATTGCTCTGATTGACCGGGAAATGGATGATATCGGAATAGACAGCATCGAAACATCCGTTGCCATAGCAACTGCCATGGAAGGCGGGCTGCTTCCCTGGGGGGATGGCCAAGCGGCATTAGATGCGGTCAAGCAAATTGCCGTTCCTACGCCACTGGGCCGGATCCTTGGCAGCGGCACTGCCGTCGTCGGCAAGGTTTGCGGTTTGTTCCGGACGCCTGTTGTCAAAGACCAGGCAATTCCCGCCTATGATCCGCGTCCGGTGAAAGGAATCGGCCTGACTTACGCCACAACCCCGATGGGAGCCGATCACACTTCCGGTTATTGTATCGCTACCAATATCCTGAAGGTTGGGGGTTATGTGGATCCGCATAAAAAAGAAGGACAGGTGGAACTTTCCAGGAACCTGCAAATTGCCACTGCCGCAGTCGACAGCACCGGCTGCTGCCTTTTCATCGCCTTTGCGATCCTGGACATTCCGGAAGGCTTCCAGGCGCTTATTGACATGATCAATGCGCAATACGATTTAGCATTGGCCGCGGATGATGTTACCAATCTCGGTAAATCAGTTCTTAAAATTGAGCGGGCCTTCAATACGGCGGCCGGTTTCAACAACGCTCACGACCGCCTGCCCGAATTCTTTGAATATGAACCGTTGCCGCCGCATAATTTAGTTTGGGATTTCACCCCCGAGGAAATCGACGAAGTGTTTAATTTTTAGCCGGAAAGGATTCCCTGGAAGAACGCGCGCCAAATAAACCGGGCGAAAGCCCGGTTTATTCTTCCCAGTAAAGGCTATTTCTTACAGCTCAAGGATTCAGGGGGATTACGAGCCGTGTTTTCCCGCGCCCTGAGTCCTGTACTATGGGTTGAAATATCGCACAGCGGTTTTTCGGGCCGTAGCGGGTATTTAAACTAAATGCGGGGAGGGATGCAAGATGCCCGAAGAAAACGGTAAATTTATTGAGGTGCGAGGGTTTCTTCAGTTAAATGAAATCTTTAGAGAACGAAACTGGCCCATTCCGCTGCGGCTAGAGCTGGAAAAGCCGACTTCTGGCCGCGAATTGGCAAAAAGATTGGAGATTCCAGAGACGGAAATTGAAATCGTTTTTGTAAATGGTGTGGCCCAGTCCGTCGATTATTTGATTCAACCGGGGGACCGGGTTGCGTTTGTGCCGCCGGGGTGTCCCGGTCCGTACCGGATTGTCCTGGGATTTTACGCTAAAAACCGTAAGGAGTAAATCGCGGAAAACAAGGAAAACTCGCTCATTGCTATTAAGGACAAGCGATCATCCGTCTGGCCCAAAGGCATTCCGCGCAGGACGGGCTGTTGGCCCAGCAGTCCATTTCGTTGCTTTCCGTATAATTACAGCCGTCCAGAGACTTGCAGTCTGTACAGGACGGAAAATGATAATTGCCAACATTCAGCCGGAAATTGACGTAACCGGAATCCGTCCATATTTCTTGCAGCTTTTTTTCGTTGACATTGCCCAGGTAACAAGGATACATTTGCTTCTTTCTTCCATAGATATAGCACTGGTAGGTATGCATCAAAGCATAGCACGGACTGATATTGCCCTGGTAATTGATGCACAAGGCCTTGTCATTTACAAATTTACAATGACGTTCGGTCCGTAATTTCATATTGGACATATGAGCCCGGACGGACGTAAGCAGCGATTCCTGGCCGAACAGGCAGCCGGTATCGTCCGTGTCGTAGACGATTTCGTCTTTCATGGACTCATGGTAGGGCAGCAGATTGGTTACGATGACCTGATTGGCATTGAGGTCCCAGGCCATGCGGATCAACTGGGGCAAGCGGGCGTAATTTTTTTTCATGGCTACGAATTCGATTCCTAATTCCGGTTTTGCGCTCTTACGCTCCCGCTTCAAAGCCTGTAAATTCGTAACGTTGTGAAAAACGTCCTGAAAGTCGGCTCCCTGACGGATTTCGTTATATTCTTTCTCTTCGGAACTGTCCAAAGAAGTAAAAAGAACATCCAGCTCCAGGTCGATCAATTTTTCAATGACTTCTTGTCGTAAGTACGATCCGTTAGTAATAATTTCTACCTTTAAGCCAAGTTCTTTCACTGCTTTTAGCATGTCAAAAATCCGGGGGTGCATCAAGGGCTCGCCAAAACCGCCAAAGTGAACCGATTCCAGGGCCGGCAGTTCTTTGAGATTATGCAGAATGTGTTCAAAGGTCTCCTGCTCCATGTGGGCCGGTTTGTCCTGCCAGGAACTGCGAATACAGGTTACGCAGTTAAAATTACATTTTGTAGTGACCTCGATGTATACTCTTTTTACATCCGGTATTAGTGGTATCAGCGAATAACCATTTTCTGTCTGGATAAATAAAGCCTCTTGTTCCACATTGGAAGATACAGGTAACTTAACATAACCATTTTTGGCAATCCGAACTTTTTCTCTCACTGCAAAATTTCCGATGTTCAACTCTTTATATGGTTTTTCCATTGGGTTCTCCCCCCTGATATAGTTTGACGGCCTGTTATATTGCAAGATTCTATGTATAGGGTATCAAAATAAATTCAGCTCTTCAATAAAAATAGGCTGTATGTTATTTATTTGCAAGCTTCGGCCAGTTCATGGCTAAGGGGGGAGAACAGCAGGAATGTCACATTTATGTAATACATAAGAACATAAGTGTGACGGTTTTGCTACATATATTATCTGGAATGTCCTGCTGTAATTGTCGTGGAACGGCGTTTTTTCTGAAAAGTATGATTTGGCATAATAGTTGCGATGTTAGAAATGAAAAGAAGAGGGGGGATTGGGTGTTCTACCGGGTAGATATGGCTGCCTTAGCGGTAACTAAAGAGCAATGCGTACAATATCAGGGGCTGGGTGGCCGCGGACTTAGCTTACGGATTGTAGCCGAGGCGGTGAATCCCAATACTCATCCCCTGGGGGGGGAAAATAAGCTGGCCCTCGCTACCGGCTTATTAGCCGGTACGGGAGCGCCGAATGCCGGCAGACTGTCCGTAAGCGCCAAGAGTCCGTTAACCGGTATGGTGAAGGAAAGCAACGCCGGCGGAGAAATGGGTACCAAGCTTGGACGGCTGGGGATTCGGGGCATTATTGTCGAAGGGTTGCCGCCGGAAGATACGGCCTATGTTATACGGGTTTCGGCGAACGGTTTATTGATCGAAACAATGCCGGAATTAAAAGGGCTGACCATTTCTGCTGCGGTTGCCAGACTGCAAGGCATTTCCGGTCCGGCTGCGGCGATTGGCTGTATTGGCCCGGCGGGAGAAAATAAAATGGCCTCCGCCTGTATCGGCTTTACCGGCCGGGACGGCAGTCCCGACCGCCAGGCTGGCCGGGGCGGCTTAGGCGCCGTTATGGGCAGCAAGGGACTCAAAGCCATTGTCGTTGACGACAGCGGTGCGCCGGGCGTGTCTTTTGCCGACGAAGCCGCTTTCCGGGCCGGAGCGCAGAAACTGATCAGGGTGCTGCAGGCGCGTTCTGCCGCCGGCCAGACTTTGGCCGGGTATAATGGGGACAGGCCGGACCGGCTGTGTTCGGCGGGATGTATGATCCGTTGCCCCCAGGGTTACCCTGCTAAGCCGGACGAAGTGGCAGCAGGCGGATTGAAAAAAGCAAGCCGCCGGTCCCTGGGGACAAGTCTGGAAATAGATAATCTGGACGACATTGTCCTGATGAACCGGCTGTGTAACGACTATGGTGTGGATACTGTCGAGATGGGCGACGCGTTAAGAGTGGCCATAGAGGCCGGTATTGCCCAATCCGGCAATAGTCAGGCGGCAATCCGGCTAATCCACGAAATGGGAAAAGCAACGCCGCTCGGACGGATTCTCGGCGCCGGCGGCGAAGCCGCCGGCAAGGTGTTTGGTGTAAAATGGGCTGCTGCTGTTAAGAAGACAGGCGCCGGTGATGAGGACCCGGCTGCGGCAGCTTTGATTAACGCTGCGGGCTTGTGCCGGTTTGCCGTTGCCGCGGTACTGGAGAATCCCGACGCACTGGCAGGAATTGTGGAAATGTGCAATGCCCGGTATGGTTGGAATAAGACAACGGAAGAGTATATTAATATGGGCAATTAATAACCGGCCTGGCTGGAGGAATTTCAACCAGGCCAAGTTAATGGTAAGGCATTTGCCGATGACATGGAGGTGAAGGAGCAGCTATGGAATTTTTTCAGTGCGTGCCGCTTAATGAGGCGCGGGACCTGATTGCCGGCCGCCTTGACGGAATCACTGCCGGGGATGAATCCGTGTGTTTGCCGGATGCTTTGGGCAGGACCGCGGCTGCCGATATTATTTCGCAGGAAGACTTACCGCCTTTTAGCCGTTCAACTGTAGACGGATTTGCCGTACGCAGCGCCGATTCGTTTGGCGCCAATGAAAGCGCCCCCTCGCTTTTTGCGATTGCCGGCGAAGTGGTCATGGGAGCACCGTCTGTACAGGAATTGCTTCCGGGCCAGGCAGTGGCAATTCCCACAGGAGGTATGCTGCCCGCCGGTGCGGATGCGGTGGTGATGCTGGAATATGTGGAACAGCCGGATGCCAATACCTTGTTAGCTTTAAAAATGGTTGCTCCGGGAGAAAATGTGGTTACCCGGGGAGAGGACATTCAAGCCGGCAGTGTTATTGTAAAGGAAGGACAAAAAATCACGCCGCAATACGTCGGCGTGCTGGCGGCCTGCGGCTGTACCCGCGTTCTAGTGCGTAAGAAAGTTAAAGTTGCTATTATTTCTACGGGTGACGAATTGGTAGATATTCAGGAGTCCCCGAAATTCGGACAGATACGGGATGTGAATTCCTATGCACTGGAAGCCTTGATGTCGGCAGCGGGCTGTGTAGTGAAACGCCTGGGAATCGTACGGGACAGTTATGAAGAATTTTTTACAATTTTGTCAGAGGCAACAGCCAAATTTGAACTGGTGATTATTTCCGGCGGAAGTTCGGTAGGGGCCCGGGATTATACGGTTAAGGCCATTGAGGCGCTGGGTGCGCCGGGAATCTTAATTCATGGGATCGCCATTAAGCCGGGCAAGCCGACTATCTTCGGCATGGTGGACAAAGTACCGGTATTCGGGCTGCCGGGACATCCGGTCGCGGCAATGACTGTTTGTGAGCAACTGGTCAAACTGGCAGTCCGTAAACTTTTGGGGCAAAAACAGCCGGACGGCCGGTTCCTTGTTCCGGCCTGTCTTTCCCGTAACGTAGCTTCCACTCCCGGACGGGATGATTTTATTAATGTGCGGCTATGGAAGCGGCAGGGAGAATATGTGGCCGATCCAGTCCTGGGTAAATCGGGATTGATTAATCTAATGGCTCAGGCCGACGGCATGCTGCATATTCCGGCGGATAAAAGCGGCCTGTATGAGGGAGAAACAGCGGAAGTGCTGCTGCTGAAAGAAGAAAAGTAAAGGGGGTGAAAATTCTGCGCAGTAATAAGGCCTATCTTAATTGTGTGGAGCGTAGTGAAGTCCAGAAGTTGTGGCGGCAAAAACTTATGGAAAATGGTTTTTTTCACAACCCTCCTGCGGAGGTGGTGCCGGTACAGGCGTCACTGGGACGGGTAACGGCTCGTTCGGTTTATGCGAAACAGTCTGTACCGCATTATAATGGCGCAGCGATGGACGGGATTGCCGTTTGGGCGCAAGACACGTTCGGCGCCCAGGAAACGGACCCCAAATGTCTGACCCTGTTGCCGCCGGCCAAGACCTTTGGTTCCGGCTGCTGTTATATGGTTGATACGGGCGATGTGCTGCCGGACGGGACGAACGCAGTGGTAATGATTGAAGATGTGCACATCCGCGGCAATATGGCGGAAATTATTGCGGCTGCTGCGCCATGGCAGCATGTGCGTATTATCGGCGAGGATATTGTTGCCAATGAAATGGTTATTCCCGAACATCATGAAATTGCACCGGTAGATATTGCGGCGTTGTTGGCGGCGGGAATCGAGGACGTGGAAGTTGTCCAAAGACCGAAAGTAACTATCATTCCAACCGGGGACGAACTGGTTGCCAGCCGGGGAGAATTAAAGCCGGGAACGATTCTGGATGTAAATTCGCATATGCTGGCAGCGGCGATACAGGAGTGGCGCGGGGAAGCGGTCCGCTCGGCCATTGTCAAGGATGACCGTCAGGCGATTAAGCAGGCGATTTTGGCCAGCCTGCAGGGGAATGATATGGTTATTATTAATGCAGGCACATCGGCCGGCCGGGATGACTACACTGTGGATGTTCTGTCCGAACTGGGGGAAGTTTTTGTGCACGGTGTGGCGATTAAACCGGGCAAACCGGTTGTTATGGCTGTGTGCCAGGGAAAACCGGTGATCGGTCTGCCGGGATACCCGGTAGCGGCAATGCTGACAGCGGAACTTTTTGTCAGGGACATTCTATTCGCCCGCCAGAAACTGCCCCGGCCGGAAGCGGCTACGGTGGAGGCCAGTTTAGTAAAACAAGTGCCCTCAACGGTTGGGGTAGAGGAGTATATCCGGGTATCGCTCGGCAATGTTCAGGGTAAAATGGTGGCGGCGCCTCTGAGCCGCGGGGCGGGACTCATTTCGTCGTTGACGAAAGCCCAGGGAAGTATTTCGATTGCGGCAATCAGTTCCGGCTTAAGTGCCGGAACGGCGGTTCCGGTGGTGCTGCTTCGTAAAGGAAAGCCGGCAAATACGCTTTTGGCAGTCGGCAGCCACGACTTAGCGCTGGAATTATTAGGAGTTTTCCTGCGGCGCCGGATGGAAAATGTCTCGTTATCGTGCGCCAATGTCGGCAGTATGGGAGGGATCATGGCCATACGCAATAACGAGGCGCACCTTGCCGGGGTGCATTTGCTGGAGGCGGATACCGGACTGTATAATACACCGTATGTGGAAAAGTTTCTGCCGGATGGCAACTGGCGGCTGATTCACTTGGCGATGCGGCTGCAAGGGCTCATGGTTATGCCGGGAAACCCGAAGGTCATAACCGGCCTGAGTGATCTAACGCGGGACGATGTTTCCTTTATTAACAGGCAGCGCGGTTCGGGTACCCGGATGTTACTGGATTATCAATTGCGAAAGTTGGGGATCCGGCCGGAGCAAATAGCCGGTTATGAAAAAGAAGTAGGAACCCATATGGCGGTAGCGGCTTCGGTATTAGCAGGTGCGGCTGATGCGGGACTGGGAGTTCAGGCAGCGGCCCAGGCGCTGGGATTGGATTTTATCCCTGTATCGCCGGAACAGTACGATTTGATTCTTAATTTTACCGGGGAGGATGAACGGCTGTATCAGATTATGGATGTTTTGCTGTCGGAGGAATTCCGTTCGGAAGTGGAATCCCTGGGTGGCTATGATCTGAGCAATGCGGGTAAATTAATTGCCGCCGGACCTAATCTGAGATTGAATGAATGCGGAACAAGAGGTGAATAGGATGCGAGTCGAGGTGCGGTTGTACGCTACCTTGCGGCGATATGCCCCGGCTGAGTCCGCCGCAGGCGTATTTTCCACAGATTTGCCGGCGGGAAGAACCGTGGCGGATTTGCTTGCGGCAATTCATGTTGCCGCAGCCGAGGTTCATATGCTCATGGTCAACGGCGTCAATACCACGGTTGAGCATATTCTTCGCGATGGCGACCGGGTAGGCTTGTTTCCGCCGGTAGGCGGTGGCTAGATGGGACGGTCTGAGACTTTGCAGCAGTTCGCAGCCGGCCGGATACCGGAACGGTACCAAAGAAATATCGGCACCATTGGGATTGACGGACAACTGCGCTTGCTTAATGCGAAAGTGGCAATTGCCGGCGCCGGCGGCCTGGGGGGGAACCTTATTGAACTGCTGGCCCGGCAAGGCGTGGGCTATTTGCGTATAATCGACGGCGACAGTTTTGCGGTGCACAATCTTAACCGGCAGCTCTTAGCTACGGAAAGAAATCTGGGTATGAATAAGGCCCAGGCTGCCGCCCGGCGGATTGCCGAAGTGAATTCGGATGTTACCGTCGATGCGGTGCCGGCAATGCTGGATGAAGTGAATGCTGTGGATTTGCTGGCCGGTATGGATGTGGTTGTTGACGCGCTGGACAATATCAGCAGCCGGCTCCTGCTGAGCAGAACTGCGCAGGCGCTGGAGATTCCCCTAGTCCATGGAGCGATTGCCGGATTTACCGGTCAGATTACTACCTTGCTGCCTGGCCGCCGTGGTCTGGAAACAATTTATAAAATGACTCCCGGTTCGGACCGGGGCATTGAGACGGTACTGGGGAATCCCGCCGTTACACCTGCCTTGGCAGCGGCGATTCAGGCGCAGGAAGTCGTCAAGATTTTGACGGGGATTGGCGAGATTTTAGACAGCCAGTTATTATATTTCGATACGGAACTGAACCTTTTTGAAATAATCAATCTAAAATGAGCAGGAGGATTAGGATGCGCAAATTTTTGATGGTTTGGCTGATTGTTTTAGTGGCTGTTTTTTACACTGGCTGCGGTGCGAATCCGGATAAACAGGGAACTGCTGCGGAGCAGGCGCCGGCAAACAAAGATTTGATATTGGCAACAACAACCAGTACGCAGGACAGTGGTTTACTGGGTGTGCTGATTCCGGCTTTTGAGAAGAAAACGGGCTATATTGTCAAAACGATTGCGGTCGGCACTGGCCAGGCACTAGCTATGGGAGAAAAGGGGGAGGCCGATGTCCTCCTGGTTCACGCACCGGCGGCGGAAAAAAAGGTGATGGAAAGCGGGGCCGCTATTAACCGCCGGCTGGTAATGCATAATGACTTTATCGTGGTGGGCCCGGGCAGTGATCCGGCTCATATCCGGGGAAAGGGCATTGCGGAAGCCATGACTGCGATTGCTCAAAATAAGGCGCTATTTGTATCCCGCGGCGATGATTCGGGAACCGATAAGATGGAAAAGAGCCTATGGAAGAAAGTTAACATTAAGCCGTCCGGCGCCTGGTATCAGGAAGCCGGCGCCGGAATGGGTCAGACCCTGAAAATCGCCGACGAGAAGCAGGGGTATACCCTGACCGACCGGGCGACATACCTAGCACAGAAGAAAAATCTTACCCTGCAGATCCTGGTGGAAGGCGATACGAAATTACTTAATATTTACCATGTTATGGAAGTTAATCCGGAAAAATTTTCGAAAGTAAATCATGCCGGAGCGAAAGCGTTTGGTGACTTTTTACTGTCGGCGGAAGGGCAGTCCATGATTGCCGCATTTGGTAAAGATAAGTTCGGACAACCGTTATTTTTTGCCGATGGCAGCAAAACGGACAAGGATTTCGGACTGTAGAGGGATTTTATGGATACGATCATTCAGGGGATGAGCCAGGCATTTCACCTGCTGCTTAGTGGCGACCGGGAAGTGTTGGCGGTAGCGGCGCTGACACTGGAAGTGTCCGGAATCGCTACCGTCGTCAGTGTGGTTCTTGGCGTGCCCTTTGGTTTGTGGCTGGCATTGAAAGAGCTTGGCAGCAAGCGTGTTTTTAGCAGTCTGGTCAATTTCAGTATGGGTTTGCCGCCGGTGGTGGTCGGCTTGGTTGTCAGTTTATTTTTATGGCGTTACGGTCCGTTGGGGGATCTGCATTTAATGTATACACCGGCGGCGATGATCATTGCGCAAGCGATTATCGCCGCCCCCATTGTGGCCGGTTTGAGCTTTGCCGCCATTCTCAGTGTTAATCCGAAACTGCACTGGCAATTGATCTCACTGGGGGCGACTTCCCGGCAGGCAAGCTGGCTGCTGATTAAAGAGGCGCGTTTGGGCTTGATGGCCGCCGTTATAGCCGGTTTTGGCCGGATTATCTCGGAAGTGGGCGCATCCATGATGGTGGGCGGTAACGTTAAGGATCAGACAAGAGTGCTGACAACAGCAACCGTGTTGGAAGTGAGCAAGGGAAACTATGATATGGCTCTGGCCCTCAGTTTTATTTTGTTGATTCTCGCATACGGGATTGTGGTATTATTAACTTATCTGCAGCATGGTGGAAAGAGTGGTAGGGCATGAATGAACTGATACTGGAAATGCGAGGGGTTAGGGTTGACCGGGAAACCCGCAAAAACATATTGAATATTGAACGGTTTTCTCTTGCGCGCGGAGAACTGGCGGCGGTGGTAGGCCCCAATGGCGCCGGCAAAAGTACGTTATTGCAGACGGTCAACCTTCTCCATCCATATCAGGGAGAAATTCGTTTATTCGGCGACGATGTATTACAGCAGGATAAAGTCGGGCTGCGCCGCCGCTGTTCCATGGTGTTTCAGGAAACGCTGCTATTAAAGGAGACGGTGTTGGCTAATGTCGCCTATCCGCTGAAGTTCCGGGGGCTTGCGCCGGATGAGGCGGCAAGATTGGCGGAAAAAACGTTAACCGATTTTCATTGCAGCCATTTGGCGGCCCGTCAGGCCCGGTCTCTGTCAGGAGGGGAAGCGCAGCGGGTTTGCATTGCCCGTGCTTTAGTAACGGAACCGGAACTTTTGCTCCTGGACGAACCGTTTGCCGCGCTGGATGCAGCCACCCGGCTGAAGATGATTGAGGAAATCCGGCAAGTAGCGGAAGCCAGAGAAATTGCGGTGCTATTGGTCAGTCATAATTTTGCGGACGTGCTGCACTTCGCCGGCCGGGCGATCGTCATGTTCAACGGCAGCATCGTTCAGGATGACAAACCGGAAGCTGTGATGCGCCGGCCGGTTAATGAGCAAACAGCCAGACTGGCGGGGGTAGATAATATTATTCCCTGCTGTGTCGAACAGGAAGGGCAGGACCGGTTTATAAAATTAGCCAACGGAATCCGGTTTTTATATCACGGCGAAGTGAGCGGGCCCGTTTCCGCCTGCTGTCTGCCCAGCGACGCTCTTTATCTTCGCGAGGAACGGACCTTGCGGCAAGAGGAGCCATGGGTGGAGATTGTGGGATTGGTAGAGCGGGTTGTGCCGGGCCTGGGAACCTATCAAATTTTGGTTGAATTTGGGGGGCAAATGTTATATGCCAGAGTGCCGCGCCATTATGCAGCTGGTAAGATAAATGTTGCTGATACAATAAAATTGGTTTTTAATCCGGTGGAAGCGCATATTGTTTAGCCGGAAAATAGCCTTATGAAGCGGACGCGCATGGAGAAGTTTTAGGGGACAAATGCCATTAAGGGCATTTGTCCCTTATTTGTATTATAATGAATTTTTTGAAATAGGAGGAATATAATGGTACTGCATACTGGTATGGTAGGATTACTAGAATTCCTTGAAGGGGAGTGTAGAGACAATGAAAGCAATCGAGATATTTGAGCCAGGGAAAATCGGGATTAAGGAGCGGCCAATTCCCGATTTGAAAGAAAATGAAGTGTTAGTCAAAGTAAAGGCTGCCGGAATCTGTGGCTCCGATGTTCATATTTATCACGGTAAAAATGTTTTCGCTACGTACCCCAGAGTGGCCGGACACGAATTTGCCGGGGAAATTGTAAAGATTGGCTCACAAGTTACCGGCTTAATGGCTGGCGACCGGGTTGTTGTTGATCCGGTTATTTCTTGCGGCCGGTGTTATCCCTGCCGCATTGGCCGGCATAATGTCTGTCGGAATTTGAATGTATTGGGTGTGCACCGGGATGGCGGTTATCAGGAGTATGTTGCGGTAGCCGCGGCAAACACCTATAAATTGCCCGGGAATATTTCCTGGGAAGTGGCAGCGCTGGTCGAACCGTATACGATTGCAGCGCAGGTAATTGACCGGGGGCGTCTGACGGCGGAGGATACGGTGCTGATTTGCGGCGCAGGTCCGATTGGATTGATCCTTTTACAAGCAGTTAAGATGGCCGGAGCGAAGGTTGCCATCATGGATATCATTGAAACCAGATTGGATAAGGCAGGGAAAATGGGTGCCGACCTTGTTATTCATGCGGAAAGAAGGGATCTGGTACAAGAAATAATGACGTTTACCGACCAGAACGGAGCCAGTCTGATCTTGGAAGCCACTGGAAATGCAAATGTTCTTGAAACCTGTATTCATCGGATTGCTTCGGCAGCGGGGAGAGTGGTTGTGCTGGGTTTTAGCACCGAACCGCCGGTTAAAATCCCCCAGGTTGATATTATGAGCCGGGAACTGGAGATTATCGGGACCCGGTTGAATAATCATAAATTTCCGCAAGTGACGGAGTGGTTTGTGAAAGGACTGGTAGAGCCGGAGCAAGTGATTTCTCATACTTTTAAATTTCATGAAGTGCAGACAGCCTTTGAATTAATCGATACGAACCCGGCAGAGGTATGTAAAATTGTTTTGAGGTTTTAACGGGATTCTTATCTACAGGGGGATAGATGGGTTATGAAAAAGGAGGTTATTATATGTTCCGTAGACGCCGGTGGCAAATCATTATGCTGATTTTTCTGGCCAGTTTTATAAATTACATGGACCGGACCGCGTTTTCCGTGGCAGCTCCTTTTATTACCAAAGAGTTTCAGCTGACTCCGGTGGAATTAGGCATACTATTCAGCAGTTTTTTCCTGGGATATGCATTATTTAACTTTGTTGGCGGCTATCTCTCCGACATCTGCGGGCCCAGGAAAATTTTTACCGGTTTTATGACGATTTGGTCTGTTTTTTGCGGACTGACAGCAGCCGCCTTCAATTTTACTTCCCTGCTCATCATTCGCGTGTGCTTTGGGATCGGTGAGGGGCCGATTTCATCCACTACCAGCAAGACCGTAAGTAATTGGTTTCCGGCTAGGGAACGTTCCAGCGCAATGGGAGTTGCCAGCGCCGGCACTCCGCTGGGCGCTGCCGTAGCAGGACCGGTCGTGGGAGTGATCGCCTTTTATTATAGCTGGAAAGCAGCTTTTATCGTTATGGCGCTCGTCGGACTTGTATGGTCGGTCTTCTGGTGGCATATAGCCAGAGATTTACCCCGGGAAGATCCGGGCGTTTCGCAGGAAGAACGGGAAGAAATCAAGCAAGGCCAAGTTCAAATTATGTCCGGTACCGGGGTGGATAAATTACCACTGAGTTATTTTTTAAGACAACCTACGGTATTGCTGACAGCCTTAGCATTTTTTGCCTATAATTACAATTTGTTCTTCTTCTTAACCTGGTTCCCAAGTTACCTTATTATGGCTAAGGGGCTAAGCATTGCTAAAATGAGTATTGTGACTGTGCTGCCATGGATTACCGGTTTTATTGGCCTGGCAGCAGGCGGTTTTATTTCTGATTTTATATTTAAAAAGACGGGAAATCTAATGTTTTCCCGTAAACTTATATTGGTAACCGGGTTAGGCGCTACCGCGGTATGTATTGCATTGACCGGTTTTGTTCAATCAGTGGAGTGGGCAGTTGGTTTGATGGCAATCGCAATTTTTACACTGTACTTAACCGGTTCGACTTATTGGGCGCTGATTCAGGATACCGTCCGCAGCGAAAATGTTGGCGGGGTGAGCGGCTTTGTTCACTTTCTGGCCAACCTGTCGGGAGTGATTGGGCCAACTGTTACCGGATTTATTGTGCAATCGACGGGAGCTTTCACCAGCGCTTTTGTACTGGCGGGCTCTTTGGCTCTTCTAGGCTCCCTGGCAGTCGCATTTTTTGTTCGTCCTATTAAAGGTATGGTTAATCTAAAGAATCATAGTAAATTAGTGCAGTAATTGGGTCTGCTATGCAGGAATGGAGAGGTATAAGTAAAATTCTTAATATGGAAACAAGAAAGAGAAATAGAGTGAGCGGGATGGAGGACCCTTATGATTTTTGTCGAGCATAACAATACAAATCCCTATAGAAATCATGCCATAGAAGAATTTCTTATGAGCACATTGAATGAGGACTGTTTTATGCTGTGGAAAAATGAAAAATGTATTTTAATTGGCCGCAATCAGAACGCCTACAATGAAATCAATCTGAACTATGTAAAAGAACATGCCATTCCTGTTGTGAGGAGAATCACCGGCGGCGGTGCCGTTTTTAACGATGCGGGCAATTTCAATTTCACTTTTATCAGCTGCCGGGCAGATGAGAATTTTGCCGATTTTAACAAATTCACGGCGCCCATTCTGGCGGCTCTGAAAAAGCTTGGCATTCAGGCTGAGCTTTCCGGCCGTAATGATTTGACGATTGAGGGGAAAAAGTTCTCCGGCAATGCGCAGTGTAAATATAAGAATAAAGTGCTTCACCATGGCACGCTGCTTTTTGCCGCCGATGTATCCGAGCTGGCGAATGCTCTGACCGTCAACGACATAAAACTCGACAGCAAAGGAATTAAATCGGTTAAAAGCCGGGTAGTCAATATTAGCGACTTTCTGGCGTTTCCAATGAGTATTGACGAATTTAGAGAATATCTCTTTAATGAGGTTTTGAGCAATACGGAAAACGCCGAACGGTATTCGATTACGGACGAAGACTGGCGGGAAATTGACCGCATAACCGAAGCAAAATATGCGACCTGGCAGTGGAATTTTGGCACCAGTCCTCAATTTAATCTGAAAAGGGAAAAGAGATTTGCGGGAGGAATTGTACAGGCTTATTTGGAAGTTTATAAAGGGAGAATTCAAGATGTAAGAATATACGGCGATTTTTTCAGTGAAAAAGGAGTTTCCCAGCTAGAGGCAGCCCTGAAAGGATTGGAATACAATTATGCGGTTTTATATACGGCACTACAAGACTTTACTATGGATGAGCATATTAAAAACGTCACTTTGGAAAATATGCTGGAGGTATTAATTTAAACGGAGGGGAACCGCTTAGAATGACATACATAAGGAAGCCGGACTGGTTAAAGAGAAATTTGAGGGTCGCAGCGGGAGCAGGCCCTGTGAACGGTGTCTTGGCGAAATACTCGCTGAATACGGTTTGCAATGAAGCGGGCTGTCCCAACAAAGGGGAATGTTTTACCCGGGGCACGGCTACGTTTCTGATTATGGGCAAAAACTGTACGCGAAACTGCCGCTTCTGCAAGGTGGCCAAAGCGGCGCCGGAAGAGTTGAATCCCGAAGAACCGCTGAATATTGCCAGAGCTGTGCGGGAAATGAATTTAAGACATACCGTGATTACCTCGGTAACCAGGGATGATCTTCCCGACGGCGGAGCCGGGCATTTTGCAAGCACTATATTTGAAATTAGGCATCTTTGTCCGGACGTTACGATTGAAGTGCTGATTCCTGATTTTCAGGGGGATTATGTGGCGTTAAAAGCAGTAGTGGACGCTAACCCAGATATTATAAATCACAATGTGGAGACCGTGCCCGGACTTTATAACGCGGTGCGGCCCATGGCTGTTTTTGAGCGTTCTCTGGAATTGCTGGCAAGAGTTAAAGAACGAAATGGCAATTTGTTTACAAAATCCGGGTTTATGGTTGGTCTTGGCGAGAAAGAGGAAGACGTGATTGCGCTGTTAACTGCTTTGCGGAACGTTGGCTGTGACATCATCACCATCGGACAGTATCTGCAGCCCTCCAGGGAGCACTATGAGGTAGTGGAGTACATACACCCCGGTCAATTTAAAAAATATGAGGAAATAGCCCAAACGATGGGGTTTCAATACATAGCAAGCGGTCCGCTGGTTAGAAGCTCTTACTATGCCGAGGATGGGTTCAACTATTTAAAACGCGCCAATGCCACGGCGGGCGGGGACGTTTAATCTACTTGGATAACCTGGCCGATGAAACCGGGAATAAAGCGTTCGCCAAAACGCCTTTGCAGTTCGGCCATCATCGCAAAGCCGGTGCAGTGGCTTGCCGCCACCAGGCGCGGAGCGTATTCTGCCAGCCGGCATAAGGTTTTAGCTTGCTGCGGTTTTGGTGCCGGACCCAGGTGGGTACCGCCGATCCACCCTGCCAACTGAGTGTTGGCAGTCAGTTTCAACCCGTATTCGACGGTATTAACCAGCCCTGAATGAGCACAGCCGCCAATAACCGCCAAGCCGTCCCGGCAAGAATAGTATAATGCGGCGTCATCGAGGATTGGATCCTGACAATCACAGCCTGCTTCCGCCGCAATAACCAGTTTCGCGTCACCTGTTTCGTAGTCAGTCCGGCGGGGAATTTGTCCGCTGAACATCAGCCCGGGGACGATTTCCCGGGGAGCCGCCGTCAGGTTCCATTGCGCGCCGAGTTCGCTTAACTCTTCTTGGGTGTGGGG
Source organism: Allolucifera butyrica (assembly GCF_900476375.1). Classification (GTDB taxonomy): domain Bacteria; phylum Bacillota; class Negativicutes; order Sporomusales; family UPPP01; genus Lucifera; species Lucifera butyrica. The sequence goes on from NZ_UPPP01000127.1 coordinate 159,461, forward strand.
AATGCCGATATACCGCCGCTTCCCTTCGTTAACGGAATGGTGGTTTTGAAAGATGTCCGGATGGGCATACACGGGGATGGGTTTATGCCGGTGCTGCAAAAGAAAAGCCAAGCCGCCTGTATGGTCATAATGCCCATGACTTAGAGCAATGGCATCCAGGTCATTTGGCTGAACGCCAAGCAGCTTTAGATTATGCAGCACAATCTCCGACTGTCCGGTATCCAAAAGAATTTTGGCCGAAGCCACTTCGATTAACAGGGAAAAGCCGTGCTCACCCCGGAAAGGACGGCGCGTTGAAATCGGCACGGAATTATCAACTACAACGGTGCACTTCAAAAACATTACCTCCCGTTTTTTAATCCTGCGTCCAGTATGCCAGAAATTTCGCCGGAAATAAAGCAGAAACCGGAGAACCGGCAGAATTGAATTAAAAAAACCGCTTCCTTGCCTTGCGGCTTGAAAGCGGTTTTTAATTCCTTTTATTCGTTGGCCCGCATGGCCGCGCTCAAATAAGTAATATTGCTGATCGCCATCCGGATGGCCGGGCAGTCTATGGCTTTACTTAATTCATGACTGCTGATAGCGACCTCGCTATGGGTATTTTTATCGTTGATGACCAGGGTTCCCTCTTTCGGATAATACAGATATTTATTCTTGTCCGTCTCAAAAGATAAATACTGTTTTCCTTTACTGTCAAACGGCATAGATATCCTCCTTAAATTTGCTGGATAAATAATACTATGCGGTGACAATGAATTATATGCCTATTCATTTTAGCTGTTCATTAATATTTGGACGGTTAAAACTAAGTCTCGGCTGAAAAAGGGAATTCCGGCCTTATAACTGGTTTCTTTTCCGGCAGCAAATCACGGACATGGTGATGGCAGTTAGCGGCACCGAGCCAATTAATCCGATACTGCCGACAATAGCCCGGGTGAGTTCCGTAATAACTACCGATGTATTCAGTATATGCGCAAGCTGCTGTTTTTCCGCCACAATGAGTAAGAGTAAAGGCAGTGAACTGCCAACGTAAGCTAAGACGAGTGTATTGGACATGGCTCCCATAATATCCTTACCCACATTCATTCCTGCCCGGTACAGTTCCCGCCAGGTGATTTCAGGCGAAGACTGGTACAATTCGAATTGAGCGGAAGCTATGGATACTGTTACATCCATGATCGCGCCCAAAGAGGCGATGATCATGCTGGCGAATAATACTCCATGCAGATCCAGTTGAGGAGCGATACTCGCTTTGAGTGAAAAAGCCGGTTCATTGCCGAGACCGGACAAATGCATCCATTGAATTGAGAAGTAAGATAAGAGACCGGCGAAAGCTAAACCGCCCCACGTTCCGGCCAGTGCAGCCCAAGTTTTATCAGTATTCCCGCCAACGGTCAGTAAAACAAACAGACTGGCGGCAGCGCAAAAGAGCAAAGATATAAAATAGATATTGTTAGTGGGTACTAAGGCGACAGAAAAGAAATGCCAGAGAAAGAACAAAGAAATTCCAAGGGCGATGATCGACTTAAGACCGACGATTCGTCCCCAAAATAGCAGTCCAAATACAAAAATTCCCAATAAAAACAAAAAATAGGGCAGACGGTCAAAATCGTAGAAGTAGTAGGTTGTCAGGGCTCCCCTGTGGTCAGCGAATACAAGAACCTTATCGCCGGGAGCTAAAGCATAATCAAAATCAATTCCGTTCACCGAAGAATTATTCGTAATTTCAACGGTTTTGCCGGTCTCAGGTCCATCCGTTAACCGCAGCTTTACTTTCTGTTCCTTGCGTTGCCCGTATTGGTCCAAAATTTGCAGCGTTTTGGCGGACAATACGGTTGCTTTTTGGTAATCATTCATTGAGGCGTCCTTTGAAACCAGCTGAGGCCCTAGTTTGCTGTAAAACAGCAATAGGGTGGTAGCGAAGAATAGTATTAAAACTATATATTTTTTGCGCATACGGTTTCTCCCTTACTTCTACTTTTCACAGTTAGACTACTGATCCCACGAAAAATGGGGGGGCAATTTTTTATTGCCCCCTTACAAGCTTACCGTTTTAGGGTATCTTTAATTACCTGCCAGGCCGCCGGATCTTCATCGCCGAGTTTCCAGACAGCGATGCCGGCAATATCATACTTATTCACTAAATCAAGTTTGTATTTGATACTTTCTTTGTTTTCATACCATACCCGGTGGTATACTCCGTCGGAACCGGTATAACTGAAATGAGGCGATTCCGAGGAGTCATCCCATTGGACATTGGGTCCGTAGCGGCTGATCAGTTTCTGGACGGCGCTATATTCAACACTTTCCACGCCGTTATTGGACCAGTCGTACCCGTAGCCGGCGATGCCCAAATACACTTTGTTTTTAGGAATAAATTTCAAGGCGTATTTTAGGTCTGTTTCGACGGCATGAACGCCGGCGATCGGTCCGGCTCCGTTCCAGCCCGCATGGTAGTCATAGGTCATAAGCATAATCCGGTCCGCATATTTCGCAAGCTGAGCATAGTCATAGGCATTCGCGACATCGTTTTCCTCATTATGCTTGGGGAAAACGTCGATCGTAACCAGGTAGCCCTGCGGCTTCAGACGCGCCGACAATTCGCGCATAAAGGCGGTCAGGCTGTCACGGTCGGTTTGCGGCACTTGCTCAAAGTCGATATTGATTCCGTCCAGATTATATTTTTTGATATAGGCTTCAAGATTAGCAATGGCTGTCTTGCGCAGGGACGGATTCGTTAACACCGCGTGGATACCGGAATCAGGATCATTCTGTTTCGCATTGTTAACCAGCAGCAGGGCGGTTACATGGTTGTTATGGGCATACTTAATTACAGAGGCATGATCCCTGCCGCCCCGGTTTGTTACCGAGCCGTCGCCATGCAGGGTAGCCCAGAACGGAGCAATCGCCCCGAGGGAATGAATGTGCTGCTGCAGGTCGTTATAGGAAGCCATATCGTCAGCCGACCATTCCGCGTAAAAACCCAGCACATCTTTTTGTCCGGGCGGCAGTACGCCGGTGGTACGGGGAGAAAGTATTTGCGTCAGAGGATTGGTCTGGTTTAAATCAATGTGAAACAGATTCGCCAGCAATCCTACCAGTGTATCCAGAAATCCCGCCTGGCCCGAACTGCCCAATGAGGTGGAAGCATAGGCAGGTAAAGGAACGATAATGCTTGTACACAGAACGAGGAGCAAAAGGAAAACAATGTTTTTATAGTTTCGCATTTATTACCTCCATTCTTGCGATATTTTATCATATTAACATAGAAGCTAGTGATTATCAATGAATATCGGGTATAATCCGAGTTGAAAATAATGTCAGTGGTTTTTTGTTTTTTTCAATTCCCTTGCGAAAGTGGAATGAATATATTAAAATAGTTAATAATATTATTAATTAGGAGTGTACCGCAAATGACTGAAAAGATCATTCAGATGCTGCGCGACAGAGGTTGTAAAATCACTCCGCAACGGCGGGCCATCATCCAAGTGCTGGCAAGTTTTGACAAATTTCCCACGGCCCAGGAAATTTTGGACCATATTCACCAAAAGGATCCCGACGTGGGATTGGATACGGTGTATCGCAATCTGAACCTGCTGATCAGTATGGGCGTGATCAACCAGATCAGTGTGCCGGGAAAAGACTTGAAAGTCTTTGAACTTGCCCACGATAAACACCATCATCATCTGGTCTGTCTTGGCTGCGGTGAGGCGAATTGTTTAAATTATTGCCCTATCGACGACAGTGAAATCCAGAAATCGGCGGGTCCCGGTTTTAAAATTGTGGGGCATTCGCTCGAAATTTACGGCTATTGTCCCAAGTGCAGAGCGGCAGCCCGCTAGGACCGGAATTGCTAAGCGGCCGCCGGCCGGCTGACGGCAGTCTTGCAGGCGGCAATGAATATAGGAGGAAAGAAATGGGATCCGGTATTGTTATTGAAGGGTTAAATATACATCTCGGCGGGAAGTGGATTTTACGGGACTTTTCGCTGACAATAAAATCAGGAGAATTTGTCGGTATTATCGGACCGAACGGAGCGGGAAAAACGACGTTGCTCAAGGCTCTTCTGGGTCTGGTTCCGGTTGCGGGCGGAACGATCACCTTTCCCGGTACGGACCGGAAAGCGGCCGGCTCGTCATTGGTGGGATATGCACCGCAGTCCCGGCAAATTGATGAAACAACCCCGCTGCGGGCTTGGGATTTTGTGAGTTTTGGCCTGCCGCACCGGTTTCGTCCGTGGCTAACCGGACAGGACCGGCGGAACGTAGAGGAAGCAATGCGGGTGACCGACTCGGAACGATTCGCCGATAAAGCCATTGGCAAGTTATCGGGGGGAGAAAGGCAGCGTCTGTTTATTGCCCAGGCTTTAGTGAGAAATCCGCAAATTTTATTGTTGGATGAGCCTACGTCCAATCTGGACCCCGGAGCCCAGGAGAATTTGGCAGCCGTTGTCCATAGTATAAATCAGAAGCTGGGCATCACGGTTTTGCTGGTAAGCCATGATGTGAATCTGATTGCCAAATATGCGCACCGTATCCTGTACATAACTAAAGGGCAGTACGCTTTGGGTACGGTGCAGCAAGTATTGCAGGCCAATGTGTTAACCCGGTTATACGGGGCGCCGGTAGAGGTTTTGAAGGTCGGTTCCAAGATTATCGTATCGACGGCTGTCGCCGATAATTTGAAAACTTCCATCTGCTGCCACGACAATCCGGAACAGGGGGTGTTGGCCGATGTTTCATTATGATTTTATGCAACACGCCTTTCTCGCGGGAACCTTTGTCGCCATCATGTGCGGCATTATTGGCGTCTATGTAATTGCACGGGGATTACCGTTTATCGCGCATACTTTTTCCCACATTGGTTTTTCCGGAGCGGCGTTTGCCATGTACATGGGAATGGACCCGCTAGATGGAATGCTGCTTTTTACGGTGACTGCGGCGCTGGTTATCGGGCGGCTGGGAGTGAAACTGTTCCGGAAGGATATCGTGATCAGCGTCGTTTTGAGCATCTTTTTAGGGCTCGGTTTGTTATTTTTATCTCTTTCCAGCAAACAATCGACTGCGGTTACCGCGCTGTTGTTTGGAACCATCTTAGGCATCAGCGCTCTCGATGTGGTCAAAATCGCCTTTTTATCGCTGGTTGTCTTAGGCGTGCTTGTTCTGGGGTATAAAATGCTTACCTTTGACTCGTTTGACCCGGTGGGCGCTCAGGCCGCCGGACTGCCGGTCCATGTTATTTCGATTGGCTTTTTGCTGCTGCTTTCGGTTGCTACGGCCGAAGCGGTACAGATCGTGGGAGCTCTCCTCGTTTTTACGTTAATGACCATCCCGGCCGCGATTGCGCAGCATCTGACGCAGTCCGTCGCGCGGATGATTCTGATATCGTCGCTGATGGCGCTGGCAGGGGTATGGGCAGGACTAATCCTTGGATTTTATACCAATGCTCCGGTTAGCTTCTTTATTACGGTGGTAGAAGGTAGCCTGTACTTTATTACCTTAGGCTGGAATGTTTGGCACGAGCGCAGGCTTGCCAGCAAGCAGGCGGCGGTACTGCCAAATTAAGCGTTTTATATTAGTGCTTGGAGGGAAAACAATGAGAACGAAGGGTTCGAAATGGATAGCGGGGATTGCTTTTGCGGTGACGGCGGCAATTTTACTGGCCGGCTGCAGCCTGCTGAAACAGCCCGGCTCGGCAAGCAATCCTGCGGTTAGTCAAAAGTCTAAAATCAAAGTAGTGACGGCGGAAAATTTTTATGGTGAAGTCGCGCAGGCCGTCGGCGGGGATCAGGTAGCGGTAACTTCCATTCTAACCAATCCGGGACAGGACCCGCACGACTATGAACCCACTGTGGAGGCTTCGAAAGCGGTGGCGGACGCACAAGTGGTTGTGTACAACGGGATTGGCTATGATGACTGGATGGCTAAGCTGCTGAAAGCGGATTCTTCGGCCAAAAACAAGGAAATCGTGGCTGTCGGCAGTGATTTATTGGGCAAGGCCGCCGGAGATAATCCCCATGTCTGGTATGATCCGGCCACAATGCCCAAATTGGCGCAGACCCTGGCCGCGAATTTCACTAAATTGGACCCGGCTCATGGGCCGGAGTACCAGAAGCGGGCCGCGGCTTATATCGCGTCGTTAGCACCCCTGACGGTGAAAGTGGCGAAAATCAGGCAGTCCGCCCCGGTGAGCGTTGATGTGTCGGAACCGGTTTTTGACTATATGGCGGCTGCTCTGAACTTGAAAGTGAACAATCCGGAATTTGCCAAAGCCGTAGAGGAAGGAAATGATCCCGCTGCCGCCGATTTCGCCAATGTCCAAAAGGATATAAAAGAGAAAAAAATTAAGCTGTTTGTATATAACACGCAAACGGACAGTAAGACCGTGGACAACATCGTAAAGCTGGCTGAGGCAAACGGCATTCCGGTCGTCAAAGTAACCGAAACGGAACCGACGGGAGAGAATTACCTGCAATGGATGACATCCCAGCTGGACCAGGTCGGCAAGGCGCTGGGCATACAAATGTAAACAAAGAAACTAAAAACAACCACCTTGATATGCTCCCCTTGTGGTAGACAGTTGAAATAAAAAAACTGTTTACCATAAGGAGGAGCGTATTTTTATGGGTCGAAAGTTTTCAGTTTCTTATGAAGAACGTATCGATGCAATTGAAAAGTATTTGCGGCATGAGAATTCATTAACACATCTGGCAAAGCAATTAAAAGTTAGCTATTGGGCTGTTAAGCGGTGGTTAATAACGTATCAGTCTTTGGGGCCAGAAGGATTAATAGAAACATCAAAAAACATGCACTACTCGCCGACGTTGAAAGAAGCAGCTGTAATGGATTATTTGGCTGGTACTGTTCTTACAGAAATCTTTGCAAAAAATACGGGATTAAATCAACCTGTCAACTGCAAGACTGGGTTTCAAAGTATAATGGTCATGAGGAGTTAAAATCTTCTGGAACGGGAGGAGCCCCCATCATGACC
>NZ_UPPP01000125.1 GCF_900476375.1 Allolucifera butyrica
GCTTCTTCCCTGTTCGCTCGCCGCTACTTCGGGAATCTCGTTTGATTTCTTTTCCTCCGGGTACTTAGATGTTTCAGTTCCCCGGGTGCCCTCCTATTTTGCAATAGGTGACGGTGCATTACCACCGCCGGGTTCCCCCATTCGGAGATCCAGGGATTATTGCCTGCTTGCGGCTCCCCCTGGCTTTTCGGAGCTTACCCCGTCCTTCTTCGGCTCTTGGCGCCTAGGCATCCACCGTATGCCCTTGGTAACTTGACTTCTTTGTGCGCTATACCCGGTTGTCTATAAGCCGCCATCTGCGTTGTTGGCACTGCGCGTGCTCTCTTCGACGTACTTACCAGTACGACTCCGTTCGCATGCTCCTGCCGCCTAGCAGCTGACATCTTCTAGCCAACCTCTGGTTTGGACTCATAGGTCTTGGGGCACCGGAAGTCTCCTCCCTGCGCTTTGCGCCCTGAGCCCTGCGCCTTCTCTTTGCTCGTTAAGTTTACTCTCTCTTATCGAGAGGGTATCTTCTTCTTTCTTCTGTGCAGTTTTCAAAGAACATGGTGGAGATAAGCGGGATCGAACCGCTGACCTCTTGAATGCCATTCAAGCGCTCTCCCAGCTGAGCTATACCCCCACATAGTATCGGTGCTGAACTAAATTGTATCAGCACCAGGAATATCAATTTTAGCATGCCCATTTACTATTTTCAACAGGTATGTTTTGGTATTCCCTCAAAACCAAACAATGTAAGTATTTGCCAAATGTGTCCGACCTAGGATTTGAGGAATCCTGCGATTCCTCCTGTCTCCTTAGAAAGGAGGTGATCCAGCCGCACCTTCCGATACGGCTACCTTGTTACGACTTCACCCCAATCATCGGCCCCACCTTCGACGGCTGGCTCCTTTCGGTTACCTCACCGGCTTCGGGTGTTGCAGACTCTCGTGGTGTGACGGGCGGTGTGTACAAGGCCCGGGAACGTATTCACCGCAGCATGCTGATCTGCGATTACTAGCGATTCCGACTTCACGCAGGCGAGTTGCAGCCTGCGATCCGAACTGAGAGCTCCTTTGTGGGGTTTGCTTCACCTCGCGGCTTCGCTTCCCTCTGTTTAAGCCCATTGTA
>NZ_UPPP01000122.1 GCF_900476375.1 Allolucifera butyrica
GACGAAATTGGTTATGTCCCAGTTGATGTCAATGGAGCACACCTATTGTTTCAGCTGATTTCGCGTCGATATGAACGGGGATCGATTATCCTTACAAGTAACCGTGGAATAGGACAATGGGGTGAAGTATTCGGCGATACTATCATTGCCACTGCGATTCTCGACCGGCTATTACATCATAGCACTGTCATCAATATCAAGGGTGAATCTTATCGTCTAAAAGAAAAGCAGCGAGCAGGACTCCTTAAAAGGAGCCAGGACATAAAGCCAGAGGGAGGTGATTCGTTAACAGTCACCTTCGATACCTAATGACTACCAGAGGGGTCAATTTTCGAACGCGAAAAAGGGTCATTTTTCAGGCGCTATTGACAACATAGTAACTAAGTTGCATTATTTAGACCCAGGTACTTACGATCCTGGAGCGAATGGCGGTGGTAGTAGTGGTAATGAAGTTCCACTCTAAGTTTTAATTGTGAGGAATAAGAGCTGATGATTCGACTATTAAAGTTAAAACATATAAAATGGTTATTTCAGGTAAGAGGGCTTTGCCAGGGATTCGTGGCTTTTATATTAACTACAATAATTGAAGATAAGATTTATTTGAATTATGGTATTACTTTTGAAGGTATGCAGTATATTATATTTTTTATAGCATGGTTTATTGTTGGTGAAATATTTGATATGATTTCTCGGCATTTTTTTCACAAGAAACATAAGTGATTTAAAACCACTTCCGGTGGCTTCGGCTGCCGGATTTTTATTTGTCACTTTTTTGTCATAAATTTGTTGTAAGCTTAAAAAGAAAAATTTTCCATATATAGAATTTTGGTCCTATAAATTGAACTTATTTTAGAGACTTTTATCCCATTTATTTAAAACAAAGGAGGAATATGGGAATTTATGAAGTAATAGGAAAGTTGTTTTTGAAACATTAGCTAACAAATTAAATTGAAAAAGTTATGGGAGGATTCATAATGGGATTTACATTGGCTGTTAAAGGAAAAGACACTGAAATTAACTTAGGTGAAGACATTATTACTTCTGCGAACATTGGAGTAAGTACACCTAACGACTCAATGGCTAAGTCATCTAGTGTTGCAGGTACATTGTTTGTAACAGGGAAACTTACTCATAACAATATGCTAGATGCGTCCGATAAAGAAACTTCAAAATTACTAAAATGGTCATTGGTTACTGCCCAGAATGCAGATGCTTATAGGGATGTAACTGTTCAAGTAAATACCGCTGATCAAAACTTTAGAACCATACATTTCCCGAATGCCTTTATAATTGATTATAACGAGAGATATTCTA
>NZ_UPPP01000121.1 GCF_900476375.1 Allolucifera butyrica
TGGGGGCTCCTCCCGTTCCAGAAGATTTTAACTCCTCATGACCATTATACTTTGAAACCCAGTCTTGCAGTTGACAGGTTGATTTAATCCCGTATTTTTTGCAAAGATTTCTGTAAGAACCGGTACCAGCCAAATAATCCATTACAGCTGCTTCTTTCAACGTCGGCGAGTAGTGCATGTTTTTTGATGTTTCTATTAATCCTTCTGGCCCCAAAGACTGATACGTTATTAACCACCGCTTAACAGCCCAATAGCTAACTTTTAATTGCTTTGCCAGATGTGTTAATGAATTCTCATGCCGCAAATACTTTTCAATTGCATCGATACGTTCTTCATAAGAAACTGAAAACTTTCGACCCATAAAAATACGCTCCTCCTTATGGTAAACAGTTTTTTTATTTCAACTGTCTACCACAAGGGGAGCATATCACCACTGTAGTTGAGCTTTTCTTATAGATTATCCCTTAAGTTTTTTAAACCCGGCGGTCAAAGCCGGCAACACTTCCAGGACATCGCCGACAATGCCGTAATTGGCCACTTTGAAAATCGGCGCGTCCGGGTCTTTGTTGATGGCCACGATAATATCCGACGACGACATCCCGGCCAGATGCTGAATGGCCCCGGAGATACCGCAGGCAAAGTACACTTTGGGTCCCACCGTTTTGCCCGTCTGGCCGACCTGATGCAGCGCCGGCTTCCAGCCTGCGTCAACCGCCGCCCGCGAAGCTCCGACCGCTCCGCCCAGCGCCTCCGCCAGTTCTTCGATCAGGGCAAAATTCTCCGGCTTGCACAGGCCCCGTCCGCCGGATACAATGATCTCCGCTTCTTCCAGGTTGCAGGATGCCGTACATACCTGAATGAGGTCCACCAATTTCGTGCGCAGGTCCGCCGCTTTGACTTTGCTCGTCACCCGCACCACTTCTCCCGCGCGCGAGAAATCCGGTTCCGGTTTCTTGAATACTTTCGGCCGTACCGTCCCCATTTGCGGCCGGTGTTCCGGGCACAGGATGGTCGCCATAATATTGCCCCCGAAGGCCGGCCGGGTCCAGGCCACCAGGCCTGTTGGCTCGTCAATGCCCAGATTGGTGCAATCCGCCGTCAGGCCCGTTCCTACCCGGGCCGCCACCCGGGGCCCCAGGTCCCGTCCGTCGTTGGTCGCGCCCATCAGGATTACGGACGGTTTATAGGTTTTGATGAGGTCCGTCAGAGTAATGGTGTACGCGTCGGTGTTGTAATGGCTGAATTCCGGGCCTTCCACCAAATAGACTTTATCGGCCCCGTTGGCAAAGACTTCTTTTGCCAGCCCTGCCACCTGTTCCCCGATGATCACGCCGGCCAGTTCCTGCCCCAGCGCATCCGCCAGCAGCCTTCCCTGGCCCAGAAGTTCATGCGCTACATTGCGGGCCTGTCCGCCCACTTGTTCCACATACACCCAGACGCCCTTGTATTCCGCCTTATCCATGGCCACGTTCTTTTCTTCCGTTTCCCGGACAATCGCCCCGACGGGACAGACAT
>NZ_UPPP01000120.1 GCF_900476375.1 Allolucifera butyrica
GCCAATCCGGTGGAACTGGATATGATGAAAGCGATTAAAAAGGCGCTGGACCCGAACCTGATTATGAATCCCGGTAAAGTAATCGCCGTGGACTAAAGAAGCAGGCGGAATTGCCTGCAGGGTGGCAGGGCACACAAGGGATGGCTGATGAGGAGAGTTAACCAGTGAATTTTGTGTCAATTAAGCCGAAGAAGTTGTACCAGTGTGTCATCCAGCAGGTAAAACAAATGATTTATGAAGGCCGCCTGAAAAAAGGGGACAAATTGCCGACGGAGCGGGAGCTCTCGGCGCTGTTGGGAGTAAGCCGGACAGCGATCCGGGAGGCGGTGAGCGCATTGGAAATCATCGGCATTGTGGAGAGCCGCCACGGCGACGGCATCTTCGTGTGTTCGGACCCGCTGAAGCACAATATTATGGAACCGCTGTCGATGTTATTTATGCTGGAAGAAAACGTGCAGCCCCAGTTGATCGGGGTGCGGAAAATGCTGGAGGCGGAGTGCTCTTATTTAGCGGCGCAAAATGCCCGGCCGGAGGAACTGGCGGAGATGACGCGGTGTATCCGGGATTTTGAGCAGAACACGATGGATCAGGTATTCAGCGGGGAAGTGGACCGGGATTTTCATTTTGCCGTAGCCAAGGCAAGCGGCAATATTTTGTTATATCATTTATTCGTGGCCATATCCGATGTCCTGGAACGGCATATTCGGATGATGCGCCTGAGTATCAGCCGGGAACCGGAGAATATAAACCGGCTGCTGGAGCAGCATCAGCGGATTTATCAGGCAATTTGCGGCCACGATGCCCCGGGAGCGCGCCGGATGATGGAAGAACACATAGAATTTGTTAAATCGTTCATAGAATGAAAAGAGGGGTGTAGAATGGAAATCGTTGTATGTGTTAAGCAAGTACCCGACACCACGGAAGTGAAAATTGACCCTGAGACAAACACGCTGGTGCGCCAGGGGGTACCCAGCATTGTCAATCCCTTTGACAAGAACGCGGTCGAAGCGGCCTTGCAGTTGAAGGAAAAACATGGCGGCAAAGTAACGGTCCTTTCCATGGGACCGCCGCAGGCAAAAGATGCTCTGAAGGAATGTCTGGCCATGGGGGTGGATGAAGCCATTCTGCTGAGCGACCGGGCTTTTGGCGGGGCCGATACATTGGCTACCAGCCATACCCTGGCTGCCGGCATTAAAAAAATGGGCAACGTGGATGTCATCTTCTGCGGCAAACAGGCCATTGACGGTGATACCGCCCAGGTCGGGCCGGAAATTGCCGAACATCTCGGCATTGCGCAGGTAACCTATGTAGCCAAGGTGGAAGTGAACGACGGGGTTGTCCGGGTGGAACGGGAACAGGAAGAAGGCTATGAAGTCATTGAAACCTCCCTGCCGGTTTTGCTAAGTGTTGTTAAGTCCATTAACGAACCACGGTTTCCGACCGTAAGAAATACTATGAAAGCCAATCGCAAGGAAATTCCGGTATGGACCGCCACCGATGTCGAGGTGGAACCGGGACTCATCGGCTTAAAGGGGTCCCCGACCCAGGTACGGCGTATTTTCACCCCCAAGCAGCGTGTGCAGGGGGAAATGATTGAGGCCGAGACGCCGCGGGAAGCCGCTGCCTTACTGGCGCGCAAACTGACGGAAGCAAAGATTATCTAATGGGAGGGGAAAAATAAATGGCTGTTGTAGTAAAAAAAGCGGAATGTATTGGCTGCGGCGCCTGTGTGGGCACCTGTCCGTTCGGCGCCATCGAAATGCGGGAGGACAAGGCGTTTATCACCGAGGCCTGTACGGCCTGCGGCGCGTGTATCGATGTCTGTCCCGTCGGGGCGATTGTCCGGGAAACGGAAGAAAAGAACGTGGCCATGGATAAGGCGGAATACAAGGGCGTCTGGGTGTATGTGGAACAAGTGGGCGGACAGGCCCGCAATGTAGCGCATGAACTTCTGGGCCAGGGAAGGCTGCTGGCGGATGCGCTGGGGCAGGAACTGGCCGGCGTGATCATCGGGGAACAGGTGGCAGGGCTGGCAAAAGAAGTCTTTGCCAACGGGGCCGATAAAGTCTATTTGGTGGAAGGCCCGGAATTCAGCCATTACAACACCGACGCGTACACCATTACTCTGACGGACCTCATCAAAACCTATAAACCGTCCGTAATCCTGATGGGCGCGA
>NZ_UPPP01000115.1 GCF_900476375.1 Allolucifera butyrica
CGCGCGATGCCGTCACCGACTTCGATTACGGTGCCTACGTCGTCCACATTGAGGTCTACCTGGTAACGCTCGATTTGCTGTTTGATTATCGAGGTTATTTCTTCTGGCCTCATTTTCATATCTCGTTCGTCACCCCAATCTTTGTCACTTCCATATTCATCAGCGCCGTTTTCAGCATCTGCATTTGCCGGGCCACGCTGCCGTCTATCAGTTTGTCCCCCATTCGCACGATCACTCCGCCGATGATGCTCTTGTTTATGTTGGTTTTTAATATCACTTGTTTGCCTGTCACCGTGCTCAGTTTTTTCGCCAGCGCCTCTTCTTCCTCCGGCGTCAGCGGCAGGGCGGTGGTGACCTCCGCCTCGGCAATGTTGCGGGCCTGATTGGCGAGTTGATTATATTCCTTCAGTATATCCGGCAATGCGGTTTCCCGCCGTTTATCCACCAGCAGCAGCAAAAATTTATAGACAAAATCAGTCAGTTCGCTCTGGAATATTTGCCGGAGCACTTCTTTTTTAGCCTCCGCCGGGACCCGCGGGTGATACAAAAGCGTTGCCAATTCTTCCTGTCCCTCAATGGTGCTGCCCACTGCGGCCAATTCCTTTCCTACGGATTCCAGCTTATTATTTTCCACTGCCAGTTCATAGATGGCCTGGGCGTATTTGTCCGCCAACTGGTTCATTTGCATGCTTACCACCCATTTTCCAAAGACCCTTATTCCGGCCTTTGACTATTCAATCCCATTTTTCGCAGTCCTCTGTCACTCGACAATAATTCTCCAGGCAAAGATAAACTGAGTGAATGCTAACAAAAATATAAACTCATTATTACTTTGCGGCTATAAACTGGGAAAAATATTGTCGCTATAAGTTCAGGGTGCGAAATGTGGGTCACTCTATTTCTAAATAAAGATTTATATCGCAAATCTTTAAGTCTACTTAAATTAGTTGGGATAGGAATTCAATTTATTGGCATCCAGTTGATCAATAAAATTCTGGACTAGTTGTCTATTTATTGCCGCATCCAGGTTCTGACCGACAATTTGGGCAGCGGCCGTCAGTGCCAGGGAAACCACTTCATCTTTCAGTTCGACTAATGCCTCCTCTTTTTCCCGCTGGATTTCCTCCTGAGCCGCTTTCAGCATCCGGACGTGTTCCGTCCGCGCTTCCGCCAGAATTTCCTCCTTGTTCTGCCCGGCTACTTTGGTTGCCTTGTCGACAATCTCCTGGGCTTGCATCCGGGCCTCTGCCATTTGCTGCTGGTATTCCAGCAACAGTTTTTTCGCCTCCGCCCGGTCTTTTTCCGCCGCTTCCAGACTGCCGGCTATTTTTTCCTGCCTTTCCGCCAGGGTTTTCATCAGTGGTTTATAGGCTACTTTTACCAAAATGGCCATCAGAATGAGAAAATTTATGATTTGCGCTAATAACGTCGCGTTTAATTCGACCAACGAGTATCCCTCCTCTCCGGCGTTAGAAGCGCTGGCAGGAAATCCTGCCAGCCGCTTTTAAGCACAGTTTACTGTAAGAATGGATTGGCAAATACTAATACAATGGCTATAACGGCGGCAATAATAGGAATAGACTCGATCAAACCTACTGAAATAAACATGTTCACCAGGATCGTCCCCTTTGCTTCCGGTTGTCTCGCCATACCCTCAACCGCTTTGGCCGTAACCGAACCGTCACCGATCCCTGCGCCGACAGCGGCCAGACCAATGGCAAGACCGGCTCCGATTACAGAAGCCGCAACCATAATAGCGTGTTCCATTGAAACTCCCTCCTTCTCCTTAATCTCTGATTCATCCTACATTTAGTGATAATCGTCTTTTGTTACCCCAGCTAAATACGACATAGACAACATAGTAAAAATAAATGCCTGAACCAGACCAACGAAAACACTAAACCCCAACCACAAAATATTAGGAATTGGCATCCATACCGGAACAAGAATACTTAACACAACAATTAAAATCTCGCCGGCCAATATGTTGCCGAACAGACGGAAAGACAATGTGATCGGCTTGGCCAGTTCTTCAATCAAATTAATGAACACAAACGGAATGTATGGTTGGAAAAAATGCTTCACATAGTTGCCTGCCCCTCTGTTTTTCACGCCCAGAATATGCACCAGAACCACGATCATCAAAGCGAGCCCCAATGTGGTATTAATGTCGTTGGTGGGTGACGAAAGTCCCGGAATCAGACCCAGCCAGTTGGCAATCAGTAAAAATAAAAACAGGGTAATGATCAGGGGCGCTAATTTTTTACCCCTGGACCCCATGGTAGCTTCAATCTGGTCCAAAATAGCGGTTACCGCCAATTCCAAAAGATTCTGCCAGCCCCGGGGTACCAGTTCCAGTTTTCTGGTTGCTATTATCGCAATCAGAATGACAATTGCCATCGCCAGCCAGGTCATATAAAGCGTATCCATATTGAAAGTAAGACCGGCCAAATGTGCCAGCTTGTGTGCTCCCATGTCATTTCCTCCGCCGTGGCCCATATCTCTCCTCCTTATCCTTTTAATTTATGGGACGCCTTGATCTGATCAATACAAATCAGGACTGCATAGATAGACCAGCTGACCGGCAAAGAAAAAAAACCGACTATGGCTGCCAGCCTATCTACTCTTGATTCTCCCAACGCCCCCCATAATACCAGCAAGATTCCCATTCTTATCCACCAGCCCCAGCGCAGATAACCTGCTGCAGCCGGATTCACAGCGCCGGTGTATTTTTCAATTTGATAATACAGTAATAAAAAGTAAAATAGTCCGGCTATAAATCCCAGTACAAGACCGGTAATAATTGTCCCATATCCGGTAAGATAAGCCCCGCTGCAGATGACCGCCATTCCCAGGCTTAACCATTGAAAAATTGGTTTAACTACAAAGCGTAAGTAGGCCACAAAACCGGCTTTCTGCCTTCCCCCCTTTTTTATTGCGTTTCTTATGTCAATATATTTAGCTGCTTGGAGATATATTACAGTTTTTTTTAAAAGAGAAACCGCTGTGCGGTCTTTCGGCTCGTGGCGCAGGGCTCAGGGCACGGGAAAAGACACAAGGATCGTCTTGTCATATAAAAAAAAACAAGACCGGGAACTCCCAGTCTTGTTTTTTTTACTGCTTATCTACATTTTGTTTTTAAATTCCGCTACCTTTAACCGGACAACAGCCCGGCGCAAAGCGGCTTCGGCCCGGACAGTGTCAATTCCGTCAGCGCTTTTCAAGCGGCTCTCGGCTCTTTCCTTAGCCTCTTCCGCCCGCTCCACATTAATCTCTTCCGGCAATTCGGCACAGCCGGCGAGAACAGTCACCTTTTCCGGCTGCACTTCAATAAATCCACTGCAGACCGACACTTCCGTCTCGCCTTCGTCCTTTAAAATCCGCAGCGGCCAAATGCTTAAACCCGCTATCAGCGGCACGTGCCCGGGCAGAATCCCCAGGTCCCCGTCCGTCGCCCGGGCAATCACCATGTTGACATTGTCCGAATATACGATTCGTTCAGGGGTCACGATGTCCAGCCGTATTGTCTTGGCCAACTGTTATTCCCCCTTCATTTTCTGTGCCTTTTCCACCACTTCGTCGATTGTTCCCGCCATAAAGAAGGCCGATTCCGGTATCTCGTCATGCTTGCCTTCCACAATTTCCTTAAAGCCACGAATGGTCTCTTTCAGCGGCACATACTTGCCCGGCGTGCCCGTAAAGGTCTCGGCCACAAAGAACGGCTGACTCAGGAACCGCTGAATCTTACGCGCCCTCGATACGGTCAGTTTGTCTTCGTCGGACAGTTCTTCCATCCCCAGTATGGCAATGATATCCTGCAGTTCTTTATACCGCTGCAGGACTTCCTGTACGCTTCGCGCCACCTGATAATGCTCTTCACCCAAAACGTGCGGGTCCATAATCCGTGAGGTGGAATCCAGCGGGTCCACCGCCGGATAAATCCCCAGCTCGGCAATTTGCCGCGACAGTACCGTCGTGGCGTCCAGATGGGCGAACGTTGCCGCCGGCGCCGGGTCCGTCAGGTCGTCGGCCGGTACATAGACCGCCTGTACCGAGGTAATAGAACCCTTTTTCGTCGATGTAATCCGTTCCTGCAAAGCCCCCACGTCGGTGGCCAGCGTCGGCTGATACCCTACCGCCGACGGCATCCGGCCTAACAGGGCCGACACTTCCGAACCGGCCTGAATAAACCGGAAGATGTTGTCAATAAAGAGCAATACGTCCTGCCCGCCCACATCACGGAAGTATTCCGCCATAGTCAGTCCTGTCAGTCCAACCCGCATTCTCGCTCCCGGCGGTTCATTCATCTGGCCGTATACCAGAGCCGTTTTTTCAATAACGCCCGATTCTTTCATTTCCGACCACAAATCGTTGCCTTCCCGCGTCCTCTCGCCTACGCCGGAGAACACGGAATAGCCGCCGTGCTCGGTCGCGATATTGCGGATCAGTTCCATAATCAATACCGTTTTCCCTACGCCCGCACCGCCGAACAGGCCGATTTTACCACCCCGGGCATACGGGGCAATGAGGTCTACCACTTTGATGCCCGTTTCCAGGATTTGCGTCGCTGTTTCCTGGTCTTCGAAGGAAGGGGCCGGACGGTGAATCGGCCAGTAATCCTCGGCCTCCACTTTTTCCGGATTGTTGTCTACCGTATCACCAAGAACGTTAAACACCCGTCCCAATGTATTTTTGCCTACAGGAATCTTAATCGACGCTCCCGTATCAATGCACTGCATACCCCGGGTCAACCCGTCGGTGGAAGACATGGCCACGCAGCGAACGGTGTTGTCCCCCAGATGCTGCATCACTTCCACGGTCAGATGAATTTTTACCCCGCTCGTTTCCCCGTCAATATGAATGGCGTTATAGATCGCCGGCAGATGTTCCGGGTGAAACTCAATATCTACCACAGGCCCGATAACCTGAATTACCTTGCCCGTATTTTGATTGCTGTCACTCAAGGGTATACCCCCTTTCTTT
>NZ_UPPP01000113.1 GCF_900476375.1 Allolucifera butyrica
GGAGAGCAACAGGGTCTCCCAAGTTCTCACGGAGTAACTGTGTGTAGCATGCCAAGACCTTCGATCCCGGGGCGCCAAACTTAACTTGCCTTTATCGCTAAGCCCAGTGTTGTCTTCTGCTCGTCCCATGCATCGACCATTCCCATTAGGAATTTCGGGATTCTACATCTTCAGCTTTCGCTTTCGGCCTACTACCTTTCCTACCTACGCTTAGACCTGGCGTTACCGCTTCAGTCCCAAGGCTGGATACCGGGTGGTTGGCTAGACCTTCCCAGACGGGATTCCCACCCGCTATACTCCGTGCGCTTCTTGGCGCACGGGACGGTTCCTCGACTCAGTTTGTCCTTTAAGGACGCAGGTGCCAGAGGACAGGGTTTGTGACACCCTTTTACGCTTTTTAAACTATACCTATTTTCCGAAAAACTATGACCATTTCCTTTTATCTAAAACGCCTATAACAACCTTTATTTCCCATAAAAAACAAAACTCCTGCCAAATTCTAGGGATTAAGGCAGAAGTTTATTATGATATGTAGTGCCAGGGGGACGGCAGACCAATGTCATAAAGCTCAACTTACATAATTTTACAAAGAACGGATATCGCCGGATTCGCCGGAATATGCAGAAGGTTTACACAGAATTGGGGATAGTCTCAGTTTAACAACAGCCGTAACCCTACCAGTGGTAGGGCTCTCCCGAAGAGTTTCATCTTCCTCATTGGTAATTATCATTATATGCTTTATTGAATAACATAAAATAATCATCTTTTGTTATCTTTCTTGGATTACTTGCGTTTGAGCCATTTTTTACCGACATTTCGGCCAGGTGTTCAAAGTCTTCCCTGTTGATATTCAATGATGTTATGCCTGGCAATCCGATTTCCTTTGATAAATTTTTTATATACTTTATTCCCTCGAGTGCCGCTTTACTGTCTTCCGTCTCATCCACCCCCATGGCCCTGGCAACCCGCGCATATTTAAATTCTGCAGACGGCAAGTTATATTCCATAACGTAGGGCAGCAATATTGCATTACACATCCCATGCGGGGCATCGTACAAGCTTCCCAGCGCTTCAGCCATGCAATGTACCGAAGCTACATCAGAGTGACTGAATGATAATCCAGCCAGCAGACTTCCCATCATCATTTTATCCCTTGCCTCAATATTAGCTCCGTTCTTTACTGCTTCGGCGATATTTTGCGCTATATATTCGATAGCGTATAAACCCAGCGCTTCGGCTATCGGTTCAGTGCAATTAGCGGTGTATCCTTCTATGGCATGAGTCAATGCGTCGATTCCGGTGGCTGCGGTGACCAGGGGCGGAACTGTCAGTGTAAGTTCGGGGTCGATAATCGATACTTTTGCAGCAATGGCTGGGCTTTTAATTGTAAATTTAAATTTTTCCCTGGTGTCGGTAATAACAGAAGAGAATGTCACTTCACTGCCGGTCCCGGCTGTCGTCGGTATCGTTATAAGAGAAATGCAATCCTCTTTGATTTTGCCCTTACCTTGATAGTCTCTGACTTTTCCGCCTTGTTTAGTTAAAACAACCACCGCCTTGGCCGCATCAATCGGACTGCCACCACCAAAAGCGACGACCGTATCCACTGAGTGCTTTCTGGCGGTTTCTGCTGCCAATTCCACATTGTAATCTTTGGGATTTGCCTCAATTTCGTCATAAATAATATAAGATAGCCCTTCCTTTTGGACAAGTTCGGTGATCTTACTTACCAGTCCGGCTTTAACGAGACCTTTATCAGTTATAATCATTACGTTCTTTGCCTTTAACAACCTCAACTCTTCTCCTAATACCTTCACCATGCCAAGGCCATATCTTATTTTGGTCGGCAAAAGAAACTCAAAACCAGTTATCATTTTGTACCCCCTGATTCCTTTGTTTTAATATTTATGCCTTATCCCGCCCAATGAACTGCGGTGGAATACTTTTTCCTCTAAATTTTATTCTACTCTTTTACCTCCACTCACCTTTAGTTCTGCGGGTTCAATCCATTTGAGTTTCACCTGTTCGAAACGAGTCAGGGGACGGTTCCTTGACTCGTTTTGTCTTTCAGGGACATAAGAGCAGGATTGTCCCACTGATTATCAAGAGAACAGGGTTCTCAGCCAATACCACAGGGACAGGTTCATTGTCCCATTACAGTTTCTAAAAACTAATACTTCTATTACATGCCAACATAGCATGTACTCTAGCCGCTATCGCCTATCACGGAAGAGACGCAATACTTTCAGGGGAGATATGATACCCAATTGAAGGTATTCCTTCAAAGGAATATGAATATCCCTGATATCTTTCTTTTGGAATCATTTTCATCATTTTTTTTAGTTCATCGGCATTAGTTACTCTAAATATGCATTTCACTTTTTCAAAAAACCTTTTTGACTGGAGCCTTTGCAGAAATTCATTTTTATTGTAATCCGAAAAAACGTAAGTTCTGGTTATGCACTTAACTCAGAACAAAAGGATTCTTACTATTAGTAACCTCTTGAATAATTACAATTGGATCAGAAATAAGACCATATCTTTCATCTTCTGGATAAGTTACTGCAATTTGTGGTTCATTGCCTGCATAATCAACCATGCTTTCCCAAGAATCCCATTTAGTACAAAGAAAAAAATGGGCATAGTCGCCTTGATCAACAACTTTTAAATAAGCCCCGCAATTTCCTTTTATTGCTAAAGTATCTTTTATGCCAGTTTCATATTCATAGACTTCAAAAGCTGCTTTCATTGCTAAAGGCACCATTCCATGCCACGTTCTTGATATCAAATTTGATTACACTCCCTTACGTTTTCAAAACTATACCTATTTTCCGAAAAACTATGAGTATTTCCGTTTATCTAAAATTCCTATTACAACCTTCATTTCCCATAAAAAACAAAAACTCCTGCCAAATTCTACATATTCGGGCAGAAGTTTATTGATGATAGAAAATCAAGTTTTTTTGCCAATACCTATTCCCAACCTAACCAAGCCCTCACTCAAAACTACCGGAGGGTTTTAATCGCACTGAACCTATGACTCATAGCCTGGGAATTAAAAAAGGCACTTTCCCCGTTTCGAACGAGTCAGGGGACGGTTCCTTGACTCAGTTTGTTTATCTTAAAACGCCTATAACAACCTTTATTTCCCATAAAAAAACAAAACTCCTGCCAAATTCATTCTACATATTGGGGCAGAAGTTTATTGATGATAGAAAATCAAGCTTTTTATCCAATACCTGTTCCCGACCTGACCAAGCCCTCCAGTCACGGCTTTACTGTCAGTAGTACATGCTGGTCTAATTGATATTCGCATTGTTATACCACCTCTTTGATAACTCTGCCAATTTTTCGGCTCGTTTTTTTACTGCTGGACTTCCTGATAATATTGCTTGTTCAATCTTCGCAAGTGCAAGGTTTCTATAATCAATATGTCTATCTGCAATTTCGGCTATCGCCTGCAGTGAATTCACCTTCAAGAAAGGGATACGGGGACCGGTTTATTGTCCCTCTACTTTGTCAAAAAAACGGGGCATCTGAATTATATACTCCTCGCCCCAAGCCTTCATAGCTTGTATAACTGGCTTAAACTTTTCTCCTATATCACTTAACGAATATTCGACCTTAGGTGGTATCTGGTTATAGACAGTCCTAACTATCAATCTATTCTTCTCTAATGTCCTAAGCTGCTTAGTCAGTGTAGCCTGAGTAAGGCTTGGAAGTTCCCTTTGCAATTCATTAAAGCGCATGGTTTTTCTTGATAAACGAATTAAAATGGCCAACGTCCATTTTCCTGAAAGTAACGTCTGCACCGTAGCCTCCGGGCATATACCAAAACCGTCGTCTTTCATGTTAACCCTTCTCCCTATAGTATCTATTTACATACTTAGTATAGCAAAAAATCGTACTTGAATGTTTTTTTCTACATACTAAAATAATACTAAGAAGCAGAAAAAAGGTCAAGCAAATACAATAACAGGGGTGTTTTTCCATGAAAGAAGTATGTATTGTAAAAGCGGGTTAAATTAACGGGAGTAATATTTAAATGTAATTTTTCTAAGAAAGGTGATAGTCATGATTACATCAACGGATTTCTGTAAGGTGAAAAAACTGGACGATGATTTATATGTCATTACTGAAGCTGGACTTGTGCATTTTTATCTTGTCCTAGGGCAGAAAAAAGCGGTATTAATTGACGCCGGTTTTGGCTTCGAGGACATAAGGCCGATCATCAGAAGTATAACGGATTTGCCGGTGATGCTGGTATTGACCCATGGCGATCCTGACCACAGCTACGGAAGCGAATATTTTGGAGATGTATGGCTGTACCAGCCGGACTACGGTCAGATTATGGGGTTTGACACAAAGCCTGAAAGGGAGTTCGCGGCGGGGTTGGGAATAGAATTTTTGAAAGAGAATAACCCTGAAGCCGTTGAACGTTTTGATAGCAAAACATTCGCTGAAAAGAGCCTGCTCCGAGTCCTTACTCCACACTTTGTTAAGGATGGAGAACTGTTTGACTTGGGCGGCAAGACTTTGGAGGTAATTTTTACACCGGGGCATTCTTATGGGCATATCATGCTGCTGGATAGGGCAAAAAAGAGACTTTTTTCAGGAGATATGATTTGTGATTACGTCATCATTTACTTTTTCGAATCTGATAGAAACGCCCCCTTTTCCATGGCACTGGACAGCTGGAAAAAGATAAAACGATTAGAAAAGGATATCAAAGATATTTATAGCAGCCATGGCCCGAACCCAATTACAATGGAATACGTCGACGCATACATCGAATGTTTTTCGGGAGAATTTCAGCAGAATTATTTAAAGGATAAACCATTTTCCAGGGGGCCTTTAGGCTGCGGCTACCAGCATATCTATAAGACCGTCAATATCCAATATTCTGATAAGCGACTGGAGGAATTTTTAGGACACAAAGTGGAACGGATTGATCGGTAGTAAAACAGGATGCCAGACATCGCGTTATCTGGGACGGATATAAAGTGATGATGACTTTACGTCGCAAGCGTCTTCACGGAGAAAATATAAGATTGGAATCTAGGCTTAGGTATGGGAAATAACAGCTGTGCTTAAATTGACGATCCTAAAACTGTCAAGGGGACGGGGTTGTCGGCACACAGTTGTCGCTAACCCCGTCCCCTGTAAGATATAGTACAGAAGGATTATCCATTCTGGGGCAGAAAAACTCCGAACAATCATTTTTATGTATAATGAGGAAGAAGGATATGAATGACCCTGTCCCAGGGAAGATTTTTCTATACCCGTGCCAACAGAGGGATTCATCCATTTCCAAAGAATTTACGTTTTAGCTGGTTGGGAGCTTATTCCCGCTTCACGTGCAAGGCTGTAACCTTTGACGATGGAACGAGTCAGGAACGAGTCAGGTCGAGTAGAAACGCGCCTTGCGACGCGCAACCCTCACAGAACCGGACTTGCCCTATTAAGGCATCCGGCTCTTCATAGCAGCATTTACTTACGTCTAGCCATAGATATTTACATAGATTCTCGCGTTAACTAGCGGGAATCTCTCCTCGAGTTTTGCAAATCCTTCCCAAGTCAGGCTGTTCTTTTGGCTTCTACGATTGAGCACTTCAAGTATCTTGCGCCGTATGCGGTATCCAAACGCATGAATTCCGTTGCTGTTGTCGGTCACCCCATAGTAGCGGTAGTGCCCAGCCAGCTTGGCATTTATCTGCTTGATTAAGTCTCCTATCTCAGTGTGCATATTTTGATAGAGCCATTCAGCAAAGTATTTCAACTTCGCTCTAAATTTCTTCCGGCTGGTTGTCCTCTTGACGCGGAACTTTCCGTTCTGGCTTTTGCTACAGTAGTGCGTGAATCCGAGAAAGTCGAATGTCTCCGGCTTGCCTTCCCCTCGTTTATTCCGTCGTTCCTCGGCGAAGCGTCCGAATTCGATAATCTTTGTCTTTTTTACCGCTATCTCTAGGTTGAACTTCCGTAATCGCTCTATCAACTTCCCATAGAAAGTTTCAGCATCATCTTGGTGTTGAAAGAAGCACACAAAGTCGTCAGCGTACCGAATTAGGTAGGCTTCGCCTCTGCATTCCCGCTTTATCTTT
>NZ_UPPP01000111.1 GCF_900476375.1 Allolucifera butyrica
GCAGATAAATGCCAAGCTGGCTGGGCACTACCGCTACTATGGGGTGACCGACAACAGCAACGGAATTCATGCGTTTGGATACCGCATACGGCGCAAGATACTTGAAGTGCTCAATCGTAGAAGCCAAAAGAACAGCCTGACTTGGGAAGGATTTGCAAAACTCGAGGAGAGATTCCCGCTAGTTAACGCGAGAATCTATGTAAATATCTATGGCTAGACGTAAGTAAATGCTGCTATGAAGAGCCGGATGCCTTAATAGGGCAAGTCCGGTTCTGTGAGGGTTGCGCGTCGCAAGGCGCGTTTCTACTCGACCCGACTCGTTCAGAGAACCATTTTACTTTTGTAGCAAAATGGTAGAAATACAGGAGATGGCGAAATCTTTTCGGCTTAGGTACAGTTGCGTGCCGAGAGGTGCGCTTCTACTCGACCGTGCTTCTTCCGCATTTGCTCGAACATTGTTGAAACCGGGCAGGCTTTTGATTTGACTGTAAATACCTTGAGTTTTACGGTTAGTTCCTCCCATTTTAAAAGTTTTTATAACTGTCACCTTAATAGATATACATAAATACAATATAAGGGAACAAAAATTTTATTATTGGAGGCATGAAAATGGAATATTGTTATCATCCACACCATCACTGCATGCCTGAATGTACAAGACGGTGTGTAGGTACTTTTACTACAAAACATAGGGTATACGAAAAATGCTGCTATGAAGTCCTTAAGGTCTGCCATCATTGCGGACATGAGTTTGAATATCATAAATATCCAGTATGTCCAATGTGTGGTGTAGGTGATCCTCCTCGTTTTGGATTTAGAGGCAGAGGATTCGGTAGGTTTGGTGGCTTCGAACGTTTTGAAAGGCCAAGATTTTTCCCGTTTGAGTTTGGGGGATTTTCTCCTTTTGAAGAAGAGGAAGAGGAAGAAGAATTTTAAATCAGTACCGCTCAATGAGCGGTACCTTTTTTATTTAACTTTCCTCCCAATTCCACAGCCCCTGCCGGCCCTTTGCTGAAACTGGCTTAATCGGCCGGATGTTTTCAAGCATCCAAGCATAGCGACCAGGGGGATCTAAACTCATATTCTTTATCTGAGAAAGACAGAAAGGGACGGTCCGAAACCACTGAAAAAGTCTTTCCGATAGCGATAGTACGTTAGGAAAATTATTATTATATGAGGCGGTGGAGCACTATCTCAGAAAAAATACTATTTACAAAATTGAATTATTGTACTAATATATTAATACAATATAGTTGAAAGAGGATTCTTAAAAATGCCCTTTTCTATTAATTTTGATAGTCGTATCCCAATTTATATCCAGCTTAAAGAAGCAATAAAATTGGCCATAGCTACTGGTAAAATTTCCTCGGGCTCACAACTACCTACTGTTCGTCAACTTGCTGTGCAATTAAAGATAAATGCAAATACGGTTTCCCGGGTTTATTTAGAGTTGGAAAGGGAGGGGGTATTAACTACAAGACAAGGTAGGGGAACTTTCGTAAAAGATCAGCCGGAAATTGATACCACAGTCAGGGAGAGTAATCTCAATGCAATACTAGATGATTTAATTATAAAAGTATCTGCTTTGGGATTTTCTTCCACGGAACTCCTCGAAGCTCTCGAAAAAAAGTTAAAGGAGTGAAGACGAACGATGGATAGAAATTTTGGCAGTGTAATCCCACAAGGAGTAACTTCTATTTCCATAGCCTTATTTATCATTATCTTTGGATCAGGTATCCTTATCGGTATCTTCCTTGGCTTACCAGTTATTATCATTTTATTTTTTCTACTTGCCTTTTTGGTTTCAGCCTCAGTGAAGATTTCCCGCCAGTGGGAAAAGGCTGTCATTTTACGTCTTGGTAAATTTCAAAGATTATGTGGCCCGGGAATGTTCTTTGTCATTCCAATAATAGACACTGTGTCTAGTTGGATTGACCAGAGAATAATCACCACTACATTTAAAGCGGAACAAACCTTGACTAAGGATACGGTCCCCGTTGATGTTGATGCCGTACTTTTCTGGATGGTATGGGATGCAGAAAAAGCTGCATTGGAAGTGGAAAATTACAAGGATGCAGTGGCTTGGGCAGCCCAAACAGCTCTTAGGGATATTATAGGTAGAACACAACTTTCAGAAATGCTTGCCGGTAGGGAATTTATTGATGCAGAATTGAGGAATATCATTGACCATCGCACTGAACCTTGGGGAATATCGGTACAGTCTGTGGAAATTCGCGACGTAATCATTCCCAAGAGTCTTCAGGACGCTATGTCAAGGGAAGCTCAAGCCGAACGAGAACGTAAAGCTAGGGTTATTTTAGGAACAGCCGAAACGGAAATAGCCGCTAAATTTGCCGAAGCAGCAAAATCTTATGAGCATAACCCAGTAGCTTTGCACCTAAGAGCTATGAACATTCTTTATGAAGGGGTTAAAGAAAAAGGAGCTTTAGTGATTGTTCCTAGCACGGCTGTTGAAACAATGGGATTAGGGTCAATAACTGGCCTTGCGTCTATAACAAATTTTCCATCGTCTGAGCAAGGAAGAACTTGAAAATTAAGTACTTGTGGTTTAGGATAAATTGAATGGAGAGGAATGGATATGAACCTCCGTGATAAGGGATTTTTATTTATTAAATGGTTAACTATATTCCTACTAGCTATTTGGTGGTTATCTGGCTGTAGTAACATTACAGCTTCAAAATCAAATTATCAAAAAGCCTTGCTTGTTATTGATGTGCAAGAAGATAGCACAGGTAAAATATTAAAACCGCCTTTTTTATATCAAAGCGGTTCAGATTTGTTTATTTCTAAGATAAATAAGATTATTGAAGCGGCAAATAATGATGGTGTATTAGTTGTCTATACGCGAATGAATTCAAAAATGGAAGATACACCCGGATCAAAGCTAGATGCACGTCTAAAGAAGATAAACGACAATATATTTTTAAAAGACAAATTAGATGCTTTTTCATCTTCAGACGGCAGGTTCGAAAAATTTATAACAAATCAAAAGAATATTAAAGAATTATACATAATTGGATTGGATGCAACGCTTTGTGTAAACGAAACTGCCCGGGCTGCTGTAAGGAGAGGTTATAAGACTACCGTTTTAAGTGATGCAATAACTACCATTTCTAACAAAGGAATTAATGAAATTATAAATGATTATAAAAATAGTGGGATATTAGTAACAACTAGTGACCAAATTTGGAAACTATAATTACTACGAATGAATAATAAACTTCTGTTCAATATGTAGAATTTGGCAGGAGTTTTGTTTTTTTTGGGAAATAAAGGTTGTTATAGGTGTTTTAGATAAACGGAAATGGTCTAGTTCTTCGGAGGATAGGTGTAGTTTAAAAAGCGTAAGGGGGTTAATGACAACTGTGTGTCGACAACCCCGTCCCCTTTGACGAAGAAAAACAGAACCCCAAGAAACCTTAAAAATCTAGGATTCTTGGGGTTTTTCAGCTTTTTTTATAAACAGCTAATAAGTTTTCAATTCTGCGAATCACTTCTGAACGGATATTTTCTGGTGCTAAGCATTCACATTTATCACCTAAGCGAAGCAGCATAGTATACCAAAACTCATCTTCCACAAATGGACAGTGAGCTATAAATTTATTATCTCCATAGGGTTCAATGTTTTTTTCCCCGCAAAATTCCACCATCAAGTCTCTTATTGAGTCGTCAATAAGAAGTTTAACTGTAGTAGCTTTACGCCCTGTTCTAAATGAAAAGTCTTGCGATTTATAATTAAATTCCCTAGGAAGAAAGGTCTCTTTAAGAATTTCAAGTGACGAAATACGGGAAAGTCTAAAAATCCGAAAATCCTTTCTGGTAGTACAGTATCCTTGCATATACCAATTCGAATCCTTTAATACTAACCTATAGGGTTCGACTATTCTTTGGCTTTTCTGGCTAAGCCGGTCAGAGTAATCAAAAGATAGGAAGCGGTTTTCGCTAATAGCAGTTTTAATCTCCTCAAGCTTTAGGCTTGGGTGTTTATTGCCAAACCAAGGAGTATGGTCAATGGCAATCTGACTTGATTTTGATTCAATAGCTCTCATTTGTTCCGCTGGAACTAAGCCTTTCACTTTTGCCATAGTATTAAGGATATCTTCACTGGACATGGTCGGGTGAATACTTCCAAGACCTATTAATAAGGCGGTGATATCTGAAAGAGTAAATAGCTTTTTTTCTATCTTGTACTCCTCCATAATGCCAATGCCGCCATTAACTCCGGGATAAGTTATGATTGGAATACCCGCCGAATTTATTGTTTCTATATCTCTGTAGATTGTTCGAGGCGTTACTTCAAACATTTCCGCAAGCTTAGCGGCGCTGATTTTTTTATGTTCAAGCAGTAGCATAATAATGGATACTAATCTGCCTAGTTTCAATATATATCACCTTAAATTTTTGTTTTATCCTATCATAAAACTATGACACATAGATGTCAAGGTTCCTCGGTTATAATAAAAATATATATTGGTCAATGACGTAACCGGTTGATCAATTCAATTATCAAATTTAATTTATTAAAGGGGGATTTTATATGACCAAAATTTATAATGATTTATACCAGTTTACGAATTATATCGAACCAATTAACCTATCTCTTCATCAATATTTATTACTATCTGCAGAGCCTGCTCTAATTCATACAGGTACAATACAACAGGCGGAAAAATTGGTTCCACAAATTAAAGAGCTTCTGGGGGATAAAAAACTAAAATACATTTTTGTTTCTCATTTTGAAGCGGACGAGTGTGGCGGACTTTTTCTGCTAGTTAGTGAATTTCCCGGGGTAACCACGATATGTTCAGAAGTAACTGCAAGACAATTATTCGGTTTTGGCATTATGCACAATATCTTAATAAAAAAACCAGGAGATAAACTTAGTGGAAAGGATTACAACTTTGAGTTTATTGGATATCCTTCTGAGGTGCATTTATGGGAAGGTCTCCTTTTGAGAGAAACTAACCGTAATATCTTTTTTAGCAGCGATTTGATGTTTCAGATGGGAAAATATCACGCAGAGGTTATAGAACGCAGTTGGGAGGATGCGGTTGCCAATTGTGGCATTGAATTTATACCAAATAAAGAAATGCAGGATAAACTGCTAAATAACCTCAAAAGTATTAATCCAAAATTTGTAGCCACTGGGCACGGTGTATGCATTAAGTTATAAAAAGGCCATTCTTTATATGACAGAAGTAATGTAAAAAGGGAATAAAAGCTGATTTCTGCATTATGCAGGATTCAGCTTTTATTAATAATTACACTAAGATAATATTTTTTAGGAGTGCCTATTTATGGGAATAAACAAAAAGCCATTTATATTTGAAAGACCTCTTATCGAAGGGGTTATTCGTAAACGTAGAAACCGGTTCATTATGGAAGTTGATATCGATGATACAGTGTATGACTGTCATTGCCCAGCCACAGGGCGTATAGGGAACATTGTATTTCGTAATATTCCCTGTTTACTTTCTCAAAGTAATGACACTAAGAGAAAAACGTCCTACACAGTAGAGGCCATTTCACTTGATTTGCCATCAGAAGATAATAAATCTTGGATTGGCATTAATCAGAACGCAGTAAATAGGTATGTTGAGCATTTCTTAAAAACCGGACAGCTTTCTGCTATGGTGGAAAACGGTAATAACGTTATGCGAGAGCAGAAACTTGGCAATTCAAAACTTGACTTTCTTGTTGGTAATACATACCTCGAAGTTAAAACACCTCTTACAGAACTTCAGGTTGAGATAAAAGACCATATTGCCACAATGAAGATGGGCGATTTTAATTCCTTTGAGCGATTTGTCAAGCATATTAGTGAACTTGCGGAAAGCTTGAAACAAAATCAGCGAGCCATACTGTTAAACTGTTTTATTTATAAGAATCCAGGCTATAAAGTTCCGGCAAAGCACAAGCATAGCGACTATGTAAGGGAAGTTGTACAATCCTGCATAGAGCGGGGTATTGAAATATGGCAGATTAACTTTAAAATTACTCCTAAGGAAGTAAACCTGATCAATTATTTTGAGACAACGAATGACTTTAAGGGCGGTGGAACTGCTTTAAATTAGATAGTGACGCATCGAATTAACCATTCAAGGACAGTTGAAAAGCAATCCAACAAAAATAAGTGGATTCAGGTATTGGCCAAAAAGTTTGATTTTCTATCATTAATAAACTTCTGCCCCAATATGTAGAATTTGGCAGGAGTTTTGTTTTTTTATGGGAAATAAAGGGTGTTATAGGCATTTTAAGATAAACGAGAAATGGGCATAGTTCTTCAGAAAATAGGAAATGCGATTAATAGGGACAGGGGAATATCGAGAACCCCGTTCTCTTGATAATCAGTGGGACAGTCCTGCCCTTATGTCCCTGAAAGATAAACTGAGTCAAGGAACCGTCCCGTGCGCCAAGAAGCGCACGGAGTATAGCGGGTGGGAATCCCGTCTGGGAAGGTCTAGCCAACCACCCGGTATCCAGCCTTGGGACTGAAGCGGTAACGCCAGGTCTAAGCGTAGGTAGGAAAGGTAGTAGGCCGAAAGCGAAAGCTGAAGATGTAGAATCCCGAAATTCCTAATGGGAATGGTCGATGCATGGGACGAGCAGAAGACAACACTGGGCTTAGCGATAAAGGCAAGTTAAGTTTGGCGCCCCGGGATCGAAGGTCTTGGCATGCTACACACAGTTACTCCGTGAGAACTTGGGAGACCCTGTTGCTCTCCGGAAGGAGTATGGCCGACAAGTTGAAGAGGAGTAT
>NZ_UPPP01000110.1 GCF_900476375.1 Allolucifera butyrica
TTTAAACATCCGAATCGGGTCAATCGCATTTCTGCCATTATCCAGACAATAGCGCTCTTTCAATTCCTCATACACAAAGGAGAAATCAACAAGTTCGCTGATTTGTCGCAGCATATTATCCTTGGGAATAATCAAGTTATAGAGCTCTATATAGGGACTTAAAACCATGGCTTGTTGTTGTTGTATCATTTGACTCACCTGCTCCCTTTGATACCTTAATTATACAGGAAAAAAGGTACAGCCTCTTCAGTTTTATTGAGAGACTATACCTTTTTTAGCATCATAGGGACTTTTTCAGTGGCCTCCTGCCAGAGTACAGGGTCTTTATTTTAGGGCAGAAAAATAGCGGCAAAGCCGCTAAATGGTTGCCTTGATAATAATACCAAAAGGGCGGTAAACAGGCAAACCCAAAACATATTAAAAGGGAGAATGTGAAAAAGAGTATATTATAAGTATACAATATTGCTGTGATTTTACTAGAGGGACTGTAAAAATTTTTAAAATTACCACAAAAAATATTGTAATAGTGTAAAGATGGGTGGTCGGTTAGGATGACACAACACACCGCATTTTTACAAGATAAGTTAATGTTATTTTATTATGAAAAATAGGCACTTGCTAAACCGGCGGTTTTTGCTGTATAATATCCTACAGAAGAGAACTTGGACTTATCCGGGGTAATGTACCGACTAGGTTCCATAGCGATATATAGCTAAATGGGGGCGTAGCTCAGTTGGGAGAGCGCTTGGTTCGCATTCAAGAGGTCATGGGTTCGAATCCCACCGTCTCCACCAGAAGAATTAAAGCTTTGCGGGTTTATTACCGCAAAGCTTTTTATTTTTGCTGTCCAAATTTGATAAGCGGTTCAACGGCCCTTGGTTTTTTACAAAGGGGCTATTGCTTTGGAAGCACTCCTTGGAAAATTAGTGTTAATTTTAGCTCTATAACAGGTGTTCATCAACTGAGAAGCGTATGGGTAGCAATCACCAGAAGGATGATTCCGCTTAATACGGTGCTGAATTCGCCCAAAGTGAAGGAACCAATCCGGACGTCTGCCACTTTGCGGCCCAGAGAAGCTCCGGCCCAAATTGTTATAAAACTGCCGATTGCAGCAGCTATGGAAATGGCATGCGGCGACAGACCGAGCAATCCTGCGCTCAGGCCATTGGTTAGTGCATTGGCCGAGAGGGCTATGCCGAGAAAGAATGCTTCTCCCAACCCGATTTCGCCGGAACTGTCAACGTCGGCAATTTCGGGATTTTCCAGCAGCTCTTTAATACTTCGGTTTTGTAGTTCGTTTTCATTAATGGTTTGTTTTTTATGGGGCCTTGTTAATAAGATGATTCGAATACCGAATATAAACAATAAAAAGGCGCCGATCAGAACAGGGAGTATACCGGGCAGAACCCTGGAAAGCCAGTTGCCGAACAGGATACCGGCTTCACTAAAGAGCAAACAAATGACCGCGATTAGAAAATTGGAAAGTATACCAACACGGATATTCCGGATCCCGTAACAGATACCCACGCCAAAATTGTCCACACTGGATGAAACTGCAAAACCCAGGATAATAAGCCATGGCATCATGTTCTACTACTCCTCCCATGTGAAACATTGCTATATAATATGAGATATATTGTATTTTAGTGCTAGCTAATTAGATAATATATATATTTGTATATATCTGGTACATCCGGTGTGTTTTTCTATATTTGGCGCTGCCGGTGACTGGCGAGAATAGAACTATTCCGTAGGATTATGAATATTTTAATAAAAAGAAGTTTTTAGGGAGGAAGGTTATGACAGCGGATTTTGTACCAACTCCCGAAGTTTTGGCTTATTATGTAGGAACCGAAAGGTCAGGGCTTCGTTATCAATATTTAAAGGATGCATTCCCCTGGATAACCTATTTAGGTACAGTAAATTATACTGTCGATGAGAAGGGCAATTTACACGGTATTACGGATCCGGATTTTCTGGAAGAAGTGCTGGATTTGGGAATCAGGCCCTTGGTAGTACCACAGAACATTACTGCCGGGGGTTTCAGTACCGCCACGATTCATCAAATTCTAATCAGCCCGCCGGCTCAGAAGAACCTGATTGACAACCTGTTGACGCTCCTCCGGCAATACCGTTACGACGGCTGGAATCTTGACATGGAATCAATATCCCCGCAGGACCGTAATCTCTTCAGTCAATTTACTAAACGACTTTTGGCCTGGGCCAGACCGGAACCTTACCTGGCATCGGTTGCAGTAGCGGCACTGACATCCGGACAAAAGTCAGGCGAAGATTACCGTGCTTTAGGCCAAACCAACAATTTCTTAATGATTATGACTTATGACGAACATTGGGCAGGCGGGGAGCCCGGACCCATTGCTTCGATCCCCTGGGTGGAAAGGGTAATTCAGAATGCGTTAACGCAGGTTCCATCGCAGCAAATTGTCCTGGGAATCCCGCTCTATGGTTTGGACTGGGAGATTCCCATACAGAAAAACAGGCGGGCCAGGACGGTTTCATTCCGCGAAGCAGCGGGCCTGGCTGAAAAGTATGGTGCAGATATAAACTGGAGTGTGAAAAATCAGGAACCCTGTTTCAGCTACCAGGAAAATGGCCGGCAGCATATTGTCTGGTTTCAGGATCCCACGAGCTGGGCCGCCAAAATAAGTTTGGTTTTCAAATATAATTTACGGGGTATTGGGTTATGGGAAATGGCTTATGCCGATCCGGAATTTTGGCATACTCTTAGAAAAACGGTAGCTCACTGTCAAAACGGTACGGTTCACGAGGATAAATTAGTTTCAGAATAAGGCGACTAAAAGAAAATCCAATTACCAATTTCTAATTGCCGAAAGACCGCCTTAAGCGGTCTTTCCTGTTTCCAACGTGTTCACATTTTTGTCACATTTATAGTGTATTTTAGAAGTTATAGTGAATGGATTGACTGGTCCGGCGGATGGACTAGCCGGGTAATAATAGATATACTAAGAGTAGTTGTACAGAATAGGAGTGATTAAAATTGATCTTAGGATTTATAATTGGTGTTGGTGTTGCTTTTCTTCTTACCTGGTTTCATATTGACCATACGGTAATCGCGGGAGTCAGGGAACTGCTCAAAATTGATATTGGCCCAAACGGATACTATCTCCTGATGGGAATTGCCGGAGGTATTTCACGGGTAATGATTGGCGGTTTTATCTCGGGCTTAGTTGTTGCTTATTTATTTACCTTCGTCAAGTTCGACCATATTATTCTTGGGGGATTAAAAGAATGGTTTCATTATGACATAAGTACGAGTGGTTATTATTTGCTGTTTGCCATCCTTGGTGCAGCAATGAGCTTTCTTAAAGTTGTAAGAATGTTTTTAAGTCCGTTCTTTTTTTTACTAGGCGGGAAAGGAGGAAAATCCTCCCGGCGGTAAATTCGATCATTCAATCTAAACGACAGGCCGTCATGGCCTGGTGTTTGTTGGATCTGCTATAGTGGAATATTACCGTGTTTTCTGAAGGGTTTTGTACCGGCATATTCATAAGCATTTAAGTGCTGAAAAAGAATTATTTCTTGCATAAATGGGCAATGATTCCTTTTGACAGATTGCTAAGCTGCATTGTATAGTAAATTGAAACAGGACTAAATGGAGGTTATAGGATGCATCGTCGAATGCTGTTCGTATGTTTTCTGCTACTTTTTGCCTGGATCAATGTTGTTTGGGCGGCTCCTTTACCGCTGCCGCCGCAGGTAGGCGCGGAAGCCGCCATACTGTATGCGCCTGCCACCAAGCAGATTCTGTTTGGAAAAAAACCGGATGCTATTATGTATCCGGCCAGTACAACCAAAATTATGACGCTCATTACCGCGATTGAAGCAGGAAAGCCGGACGGCATAGTCACAGTGAGTTCTAAGGCCGCTAATACCGAAGGTTCAAGTCTGGGTCTCAACGCCGGTGACCAGTTGACATTACAAAACGTAATGTTTGGGATGATGATGGTCTCGGGAAATGATGCCGCTGTGGCAATTGCTCAAAATGTAGCGGGCTCCGTTCCGGCGTTTGTGGACATGATGAATGCCAATGCCGCTAAGATTGGAGCGACTCGTACCCATTTCTCCAATCCAAACGGGCTGCCTGATCCGATTAACCACTATACAACGGCGCATGACCTTGCGCTAATCGCTGCTTATGCGCTGCAGAATCCGCTATTTGCCAAAATTGTATCCACTCCCGAATATGACGTTCAGTTTCTTAACCGTCCGACGATGCATGTTACAAATATCAACCGGTTGTTAAAAACGTATCCGGGCGCGGATGGGGTTAAAACCGGTTATACACATGATGCCGGCGATTGCCTGGTTGCCGCCGCCAAGCGAAACGGAGTCCAGCTGATTGCCGTTATGCTCAACGATGACCAGCGGTGGGATGATGCGGTAAAACTATTGGATTACGGTTTTCAAACCTTGCACGTTAACCGGAATTAATGGAACTACATAGGCCAAAAAGAAAAAACAGGCGAGAAGCCTGTTTTTTTTCTCATTCATCATGCTGCGAGAATATGATCGAGTCGTTCATTAACTGACTGCCGGGCCAAGGGACATGCCGGAATATTTCATCTTTTGAGTTTTCGTCCCGGGTCTGTTTGCTGCTTAAAGCCTTACGGTAATGAATGAAAGAACCTTTTTTACCGCATTCGGGACAATACGTATTGTCGGAACGGTGCCGGTTGGCCTTCCAGGAAAATAAGTTGAAGTGGAGCCCGCAATGCTGGCAGATAAAGCCGTTGACAAAGACTCCTTCCCGTTCCGCTACTCTCACACCGATGGGTTTGTTGTCAGTTACAGATACAGGCTGGCTGTTTCGATTAACGCGGTTGAGATCATGATCCATTTGTTTTAACCTCCTAATCGCGAAACCGCATAATTGAATAACTTAACCCACATTTCGCACTCTGAACTTATGGCGGCAATATGTTCTCCCAATCCATAGCCACAAAGTAATAATGACCCTATACTTCGCTTAAAATTCACTAAGTTTATCTTTTCCCGGGGATCAGAAAGTATAACTTTTCGGGTTATTTCTAAATAATGTGTCTTCTTCTCAAACTTCCGAAAAGTAAAATACTTTCCTCCCACTTAAAGACCTTTTGGGTCTTTCTTGGGAGAGTTATTGTCGAGTGACAGAGGACTGCGGAAAGTGGGATATAACAAAAATATTCTGTGACAAAGAAGAAAATCCTACCCTTCTGTTTGAGAATATTCGTGGGGAAATCTAGCCAGAACCTGGTTTTGGATGAACAATGAGTAAATGAAAAAACACTGCTTAAATTACCTTTTTCACAAAAGATAAAATGGATTGACAATTTTGCAAACGTTTGTTATTCTGATAATGCGAATATTTCAGAAAATGATATACAATAATGAATCTTGCAAGGTGATATAAAATGGCCGTTACAATTAAAGATATAGCAAAAATTGCCGGTGTAAGTTATTCAACCGTATCAAGAAGCTTAAATAACAGTGATCTGGTGGCCGATGAGACAAAAGAAAAAATAAAGTCGATTGCCGGCGAGTTAGGTTTTGCTTTTAACGCCAATGCAAGAAGTCTAAGTACCAAAAAGACAGGCACAATCGGTATTATTTATCCTGAAAGCTACTACATTGATGTGTTTGACGTAAATTTATTTTATAATTCCCTGCATAACCAAATACGGCGCAGCCTGGAACGGGAAGAACTTGATTTAATTATTGCTTTCCCCAGAAACCGGGTGAACGGTCCGAGCAGTAATATTGAACGATTGGTAAAAAGCAGAAAGGTGGACGGTCTGATCCTGGTTAATCCCGCTTTGGATGAATTGGATAAGGATGCTCTAAAATTGATGCAGAGCAATAAAATTCCCTTTGTATTCTTGCATCACTGCCCGGATGATTCACGGCTTTCGGAAGAACATAATGTTTTTGCCACGGACCATTTTAAGGGTGGTTATATAGCGACAGAACATCTCATTAGATATGGGCATAAGCAGATTGCCTGTATTACGGCCCGGGAGAGCGGCGAAGAGTATGCCAACCGGACCGCCGGCTACAAGGCGGCTCTGGATGCATACGAAATTCCATTTAATCCTGATATCTTCTTCAATGGCGATCGTTCTTTCCAATCCGGTTATCATATTATTATGAACACTAAAGACAAGCTGAAGAAATTCAGCGCCGTGTTTGCGCAGACGGATATGATGGCCCTCGGGGCGATCGAAGCGCTTAAGGAATTGAAAGTTCGAGTACCGGAAGACATTGCCGTCGTAGGATATGACGATATTGAAATCGTGAATTTTTTCAAACCCTTATTGACGACGGTACATCAGCCGCGTGAAAAGATTGCCGTATTGGCTTGCGAAACTTTGATAAATATGATGAAAGGCAATAAGCAAAAAAGAAGAAATGTACTTGTGGATCCGATCTTAATAAGGAGAGAATCCTGTGGATCACGGTTGCAATATTAGATGGGGAATTATCCCGGATTTACCGGGAAAGAACAATAAAGCTTTTTGCAAACGTTTGTTAATTAAAGATTAAAAATTTTTGCTGTTTTTGCAAACGTTTGTAAGATGGTTGCTTGAAGATTTCCCTAATTATCGACAAAGACTGGTTAAAATTAAAAATAAAAAGGAGAGGTTCAAATGGAATTGCGGGAGCGGGCCTTAAAACTGCATAAGGACAATCAGGGAAAAATTGCATTGCAATGCAAAGTTCCCGTGGCGAACAAAGACGACCTGACCCTGGCGTACACGCCGGGGGTAGCCGAGCCATGCCTGGAGATCAAAGCGGATTACGACAAAATTTATGACTATACCGCCAAAGGCAACCTGGTTGCCGTTGTAACCAACGGTACGGCCGTCCTGGGGCTTGGCGACATCGGCGCCGGCGCCGGCATGCCGGTTATGGAAGGCAAGGCCGTCTTATTCAAGACCTTCGCCGGGGTGGATGCCTTCCCGATTTGTTTGGATACCAAAGACGTGGACAAAATTGTCGAAGCGGTCAAACTCATGGAGCCTACCTTTGGGGGTATCAACCTCGAAGACATCAAAGCCCCGGAATGCTTTGCCGTGGAAGATAGACTCAAGGAAATCTGCCGGATTCCCATTTTTCACGACGACCAGCATGGGACCGCCGTGGTAACCCTGGCGGGACTCATTAATGCCTTGAAAATCGTCAATAAGCGCTTCGCCGATCTGAAAGTCGTCCTCAACGGCGCCGGCGCCGCCGGTACGGCCATTGCCAAACTTTTGCAATCCTTTGGCACGACCGATATCATTCTTTGTGACCGTAAAGGCATTATTTCCCTCAAAAATCCGGATTTAACCCCTGACAAAAGGAAAATTGCCGAACGGTTCAACCCGCGGCAGCTCACCGGCAAGCTGTCCGACGCCCTCCAGGGAGCCGACGTATTTATCGGCGTATCGGCGCCGGGGGCCGTTACGGCGGAAATGGTAGCGACCATGAACCGGGATGCCATTCTCTTTGCCATGGCGAATCCGGTACCGGAAATCTATCCGGAAGAAGCCAAACAAGGCGGCGCCAAAGTCATCGGCACGGGGCGATCGGACTTCCCCAACCAGGTGAACAACGTACTGGCTTTCCCGGGGATCTTCCGGGGCGCTTTGGACGTGAGGGCCGCTACGATCAACGAAGCCATGAAAATTGCGGCGGCGGAGGCGATCGCCGGCTGCATCCCGGCGGCGGAACTCAACCCGGATTATATCATTCCCTATGCCTTCGACCGGAATGTGGCGCCCCGGGTGGCGGCCGCGGTAGCCAAAGCGGCTCTCGCAACCGGCGTAGCCCAAAACCAGGATGTAACGCCGGAGTGGGTTGCTGAACATACCCAAAAACTGCTGACAGCAAACAAATAAGATAACAAAACAATCGAGGAGGAAATTTACATGGTAAAAGTAGGAGTTGTGGGCTACGGTGTCATTGGCCAGCGATTGGCGGACGGAGTAGCCCGGCAAAAAGACATGGAACTGGTGGGCGTGGCTGATGTGGCGCCGACCCTGGCGATCCGGGCGTTAAAAGAAAAAGGCATGCCCTATGCCTTCTACCTGGGCATGGCGGAAAACAAGCCTCAATTCGACGCGCTGGCGATCCCTGTAGCGG
>NZ_UPPP01000109.1 GCF_900476375.1 Allolucifera butyrica
TTACCGCCAGAATCAACAACGGATTCATCAATACATAGGGGAAGTAAATTTCATGGATACCACCCAGGAAGTGGATGATAATGGCGCCGGGCGCCGATTGTTTGATCATTCCTTTGGAAAATACCCAATAAGCTAACAGAATGCCTAAGCCCGGACCCGGGTTCGGTTCCAGCAGGAAGAAGATGGACTTGCCGACTTCTTTCGCTTGCTGCACACCGATCGGGCTTAATATGCCATGATTGATGGCGTTATTCAAAAACAGGATTTTGCCTGGCTCGATAAAGATGGATGCCAGCGGCAGCAGTCCCGCCGCCACGATGGATTCCACACCGCTTTTCAGTATGTTGTTTAACGCCAGCACGACCGGTTCAACGCCCGTATAGGCCAAGAGCGC
Source organism: Allolucifera butyrica (assembly GCF_900476375.1). GTDB lineage: Bacteria > Bacillota > Negativicutes > Sporomusales > UPPP01 > Lucifera > Lucifera butyrica. The sequence continues at coordinate 395 of NZ_UPPP01000109.1, forward strand.
CAGCAACGCGCCAATGATACCGGCAGAAAAGTTATTGACCAGCATTTCAAATCCGGCCGGAATTTTCCCTTCCGCCGCCGCGTCAAATTTCTTAATTACCCATCCGCCCAGGGGTCCCATAATCATGGCCCCCATAAACATGGGAATACTCACGCCTACGACGACACCCATGGTTGCAATCGCTCCCAGAACACCGCCCCGGGTTCCTCCCACCAGTTTACCGCCTGTATAGCCGATCAACAGAGGAAGTAAATAAATAATCATCGGGCCTACCAGTTTACTTAAGTATGCGTTGGGTACCCAGCCTGTCGGAATAAAAAGTGCCGTAATCAATCCCCAAGCAATAAAAGCGCCGATATTCGGCATAACCATGCCGCTTAAGAACCGGCCAAACCTCTGGATTTTTTCCTGGGTACCACCGGTTGAATGCATTTGCATCGTAAAATTCTCCTTACTCATTGTTAATCCCCCATTAATTGACGGTTTTTGGTTTTATATAACTCTTCCATAATGTGGCTGATTTCCCGGAAGTCCTCTTCATAATTGCCGGTTGTTAATAACCCGGAAAACTCCGGCCGTTCGATCAGCATCCGGCTCAAATGACTGAGCGTCTCCATTTCGATTTTGCCGCAGTGTTCCGGGGCCAGCATAATAACAGCGAGCTTGACGTCTTCCGGTTGTCCTTTGCCGTTGATTACGCGGATGGAATTCAAAATCTTGACGGCGCCAAAATGAATCGTCTTTACAGCCTCGCTCCGGCAATGCAATAAAACCATTCCGTGCCCGGTAATAAAGGTGCCGCCTTTTTCTTCCCGCCGCATAATGGCTTGGGCCAGCCTTGCCTGATTCGCTTCCTCACCCAGAGTCCTGCTGATTTTGTCAATCACTTCTTCCATGGTTCGCGAATCCCGGTCTTCCCTAAGAAAGAAATTGTCCAGAATCCGGGTAATGGCCTCGCTATAACTGCTCAATGCATTTAATTTATCTTTCAAGGCCATTGGATTCTCTTTACGAACCGGTGAAACGGGAATTTGCTTTTTTGTCATTTTCATCTGCTGAATTATTTTTATTTTGTCTTCTTCAAATAACAACGGATTCACCGTAACAACCGGTAGGGAGCAGTTCTCAATGCCAACCGTGGAAACAATGAAATCAACTTTTTGTTCCCCCAGCCATTTTTCTTCTATATAAATTGTTGAAATGATATCGACAATTTTAATATTGTCAAATTCTTTTTCCATCCGGGTCGCCAATAGCCGGGACGTGCCGATTCCCGTGGCACAGGCAATCGCACAGCGGTAAATCCGCTTGGCAATTTTCGCACAGTTTTCAATCGCCGCGCCCAAATGCATAGCAATATAGGCAATCTCCGATTCCGGCATGGTAACACCCAACTGCTTTTCTACCACGGCGGCACAGGTCCGGCTGACTTCCAGCAAGTCCGGATAAAAGGCTTTAATCTTATCCAACAACGGATTCCGAATATCCAAATTCATTTTTAGCCTGCTTATGGACGGCCCCAAATGATTGACCAGACCAATTAATAAATTCTCATTGGCCGCTAAAGAATAGCCCGTCGTCTGTTCTGCGACTTTGATCATTTCCCTGGCCAGTTTCACCAGTTCAAAATTTCCCAACGGCTGGCCGGCTGACTGAAACGTATCACTACGGTTCCTGGAGCCTTTGAGATGCATGGTGATATAACCGATCTCATCTTCAGGAATCGGGAGGGCAAATTGGGTCGCAATTACCGCTGCCATATCGCCGGCAACGGTATATTCCGGCAGACGTTTCAACTCGTTCAGAAATTCTTTATCAATTGTAATTTCCTCATTCTTTTTTATACGTTGAATCGCCAGGGCTAAATGAACAATCAATCCCACATAGGCATTATCGGTCAGCTTATAGCCCATTTTCTGCTCGGCGGCCTGAATTGAGGTTTCCAACCGCCGGATCACTTCTTTATCGATTAAATTCAACAACCGTTTCCGGCTTCGATTTTCGATCCCGTCTTTCGGGTCGGACGATGAGTTTTTGATATAATTCCGGATCATGCGTAACAATTGTTCTTCATCCATGTTTTCGTAAATAAACCGGATCATCGCTTTCCTGATGTTACTTTCCCGGCCTTCAATATAAACGCCCAGTCCGGGTTTACGCACCAGGGTAATTTGATGGCCGGCAAACCACTTTTCAATTTTATCCAAATCATTGCTGATGGTCCCTTCCGTGACCTTCAGTATGGCAGCAAAATTGTAAAGTTTAACGGGCTCCTGATTCTGCAGCAATTCACTGATGATAAACATTTGCCGTTCCTGCGGCGAATAAATGATTTCTTCCTGTTCTTCCCTTAACAGAGCCAGCATTTCTTCCCGCTGAACTGCGTTTGCGCTGACCTTAATGCCGGCACCCGTCTTTTTACTCAGGCTGCAGCCTCTTGCGGCCAGCCAGCTTTCCACTTCATCCAATTCCCGCAGGATGGTTCTGGCGCTGACTCCTAACTCCTGAGCAATGGTTGAAAGAGTCACATAGTCATTCTCCCGGCAGATCGCAAGCAAGATTTTTTTAACACGAACATTCATTTTTTCCTGCATAACATCCCCCCGCTTACGTCAAACGTCTCCGCCGTTTATTCCCTGCCCATATGGATGGCAAAATGGGGTGAACGGCACCCCATTTTGCAGTTTGTTACTTTATTTACCTTTTTATTAGGACAGCCGGTTTACCAGGGCATCATATTCCGGACTGTTGACGAAATTTTTGATGGAAATATGCTCGGCCTTAGGCGCCATCGATCTGGCCCGTTCGGTAAGACTTTCGTGGGTGATGACAATTTCCGCATCGACGGGAATGTCTTCAATGGCGCAGTTGACTACTTCGATGTCCAGGCCGGCTTTTTTAAATTTGTTCCGCAAGGTAGTCGCCCCCATGGCGCTCGAACCCATGCCGGCGTCACAGGCAAATACGACTTTCCTGACGTTTTTCTTCACCGTTGCTTTTACCGGAGTTCCTTTGAGTTCTTTGACCCGTTCCTGCGCATCCGTCAGTTCTTCATCGTCCATTTTGGCGCTGGCCCGTTTCACAAACACGGACGCAACTAAGAAGCTAACAACCGTAGATACCAGCACGCCCGCCAGTACACCCAGATAACCGCCTTTCGGCGTCATGGCCATCAGGGCAAAAATGCTTCCCGGCGACGGAGTCGCCACCAGACCGGCATGGAAGGTGACAAAGGTCAGGACACCGCTGGCGCCGCCTGCGATTACCGCCAGAATCAACAACGGATTCATCAATACATAGGGGAAGTAAATTTCATGGATACCACCCAGGAAGTGGATGATAATGGCGCCGGGCGCCGATTGTTTGATCATTCCTTTGGAAAATACCCAATAAGCTAACAGAATGCCTAAGCCCGGACCCGGGTTCGGTTCCAGCAGGAAGAAGATGGACTTGCCGACTTCTTTCGCTTGCTGCACACCGATCGGGCTTAATATGCCATGATTGATGGCGTTATTCAAAAACAGGATTTTGCCTGGCTCGATAAAGATGGATGCCAGCGGCAGCAGTCCCGCCGCCACGATGGATTCCACACCGCTTTTCAGTATGTTGTTTAACGCCAGCACGACCGGTTCAACGCCCGTATAGGCCAAGAGCGCCAGCAACGCGCCAATGATACCGGCAGAAAAGTTATTGACCAGCATTTCAAATCCGGCCGGAATTTTCCCTTCCACCGCCGCGTCAAATTTCTTAATTACCCATCCGCCCAGGGGTCCCATAATCATGGCCCCCATAAACATGGGAATACTCACGCCTACGACGACACCCATGGTTGCAATCGCTCCCAGAACACCGCCCCGGGTTCCTCCCACCAGTTTACCGCCTGTATAGCCGATCAACAGAGGAAGTAAATAAATAATCATCGGGCCTACCAGTTTACTTAAGTATGCGTTGGGTACCCAGCCCGTCGGAATAAAAAGTGCCGTAATCAATCCCCAAGCAATAAAAGCGCCGATATTCGGCATAACCATGCCGCTTAAGAACCGGCCAAACCTCTGGATTTTTTCCTGGGTACCACCGGTTTGCAGCGGAGCGTTATTCAGTTGAGTACTTGCCATGCGTTTTTACCTCCTATATGGTTTTAGCGCAATTGAAATGGTATTCCTGCAGAAATATTCTTTCTATTCCGTTAACTTTATTATAAACGGTCCCTTCCCCGGTATTCAATTCAAAGATATAACGTTACGTCCATAGCCATTACGGACAAAATTAAAGAAAGACCGCTGACGCGGTCTCTCGGCTCAGGGCGCAGAAAAATTCAGGGCAAATACCGGTTGCTATTTTGCTATTCCACGGGCTCATAACGAATTTCCCAGGTGAGGGATCCAGGGCGCGGCAGGTCGTGAAAAATCGGACGTTCCTGCATACTATAGCCGATAACCGAAATTTCTACGGCATTCTTGCCCAGAGGAAACTTGCGGTTGGTCACGCCCGGGGCTATCGTTTCCACCTCACCGTTTTCCCAAACGATTCGAATCATCGACTTGTCCGCATGATCTCCCTTGGCCTGGAAGTTGACAATTACCAGATTCTTAGCAAAACGGCCGGCAATGGCTTGCCGCAGCGTCACTTTTCCTTTAAAGGCAACATCGGTTCCCCCAATCATGCGCAGCGTTGGCAAAGGAGTAATTTTCACCGCATCCGGCGGAATTGCAGTCTCGCTTGTTTTGACCGGGGCCGCCGGTGTTGCCTGTCCCGGTAGTTTGTTATTTTCCCATAACCAACCCGCGCTGACTGCAATCACCAGCATAAAAACGGTGCCGGCCAAAAACGATTTTCCATGTATCCCCACTCTCCGTCCTCCTTTGTGCTGCGTTGTGGGTGGTCGGTTTATTCATGCAGCTTGCCTGGCTCCTCCAGTTTACCAAACGGCCGCCAGTCTGCTTCATTAAATATCTACTATCTGTATTTATTGTACCGTAACCGGAACAATAATTTCAAGCCGGAAGCCTTTGCCAGTTATTTTTTACGGCCGGGCCGCTGAACTTCTCCATTCTTCCACATACTCCGCCAATACGCTTCGCAATTCCTGACCGATCTTGGCATAGGCGGCATCATCCAGATTGGCCAGTGAAACCCGTACAGACCAGGCCGGGCCATGAAAACCACCGCCATTGAGTAAAACAATGGCGGAATTTTCCGCTAACCGGAATAAAATATCCTCGACCGTATAATTTTTCTGCAAATAGGCGGTAAATTCTTTGCCATAGTGAAAATTCGCCCACTCTTCCAGGTCGAACTGCGTATAATAATCGGCATCATAAGGGAGGTTAGGCTGCGGCAGTCCCAGTCCTTCATACAACAATTTGATCCGGCGGTGGCAAATCTCTTTGGTCTGCCGCTTATATGTATTTTCCCGGTCCAGCAAGGCAAAAGCGGCAAAAAGCGACATCTGCACCTGCTGCGGTGTCGACAGTCCGGCTGTATGATTTAATGCAACCTGGCGGCTGTCCGCTACCATCCGGTCAATAAACCGTATTTCTGCCGGCGCAGACGATAACGACGAATATCTTTCCCTCAGGATGGCCGCCCGGTCAGACGGCAGTTGCCGGAGCAAATGGTCAAATACATTGTCGGGCGGCAGCGCCACGACCCCCAACCGCCAGCCCGTTACTCCGAAATACTTGGAAAAAGAATAAATAACAAGGGTATTGAAGGGTAAATCGACTGCCATCGAACGAAACTGGTCCACAAAGGTTGCGTACACATCGTCCGATATGAGCATCAAATTCGGATTCTGTTCCGTCACAATCTGTTTTAATCGTTTAACCGACTGCGGCTCGATGGCCACCGAAGGAGGGTTACTGGGATTCACTAAAAATAACGCTTTAATCGAAGGATCGGCCAGCTTGGCGATTTCGGCGTCCGGATACTGCCAGATATGCTTTCCCTTTTGGTCTACGGCAGTCGCTTTCAATTCGACGATCTCAAAATCATAGCGTTTTAGATCCGGAATTTCAATATAAGGCGCAAAGATCGGCACCATCATGGCAACCCTGTCGCCAGGCAACAGCAAATAATTGGCAGCTAACGAATCGAACAGATAGCTCATGGCCGCGGTGGCCCCTTCGACAGCGAATAAATCGAATACATGGCCTGCCCCGGGCGGAAACCCCAGCTCACGGATCAAAAAGTCATGCACAAGCTGCTCAATTCGCACGAGCATGCGGTCCGGCTGGGGATAATTATCCCCCATGATGCCGTCTACCAGTTCATAGACCCACTCGTCCGGCTCGAACCGGTAATGCCGGATTCCGTAATCAACAACGTCTTTTAACAGTTGAACTCCGGGAACGGTTTGATTGTCCCGGATAAATGCGCCAAACCGCAGGGCCACCCCTTCCCGCTCGGGATGACCCGCCAGGTCCCGTTCATTCCAGGTTCGCCGGCTTTCCTGAACGGCAAATTGGCCCAACGCAAAAAAAGCTTCCCGTGGGGTCGCCGCCACCCAGTTGGGATTTCCCCGTCCCGCGTTGAGCAGCGTCCGAGTCGCTTTTTTGTGACCTTCCGCCAAACTAATCAACTTATTTTTAAACTCAAACGGGCTAATTTCCATGACCGGCTACTCCCCTGTTCCCATAAATTTATTCATTCTTCTTCATTATTCACCGGGAACAAAAAAATATACGGCATACCACCCGAACCTTCGGCGCAGGCCGGGCAAAACTTCGTTCGAATTATTCCTGCCTAAAACTCCGGTTTTTCAGCATGCTTGGTCCAATATAAAAGAAAGATGCTTTTCATAGCACACCAGCAATAGGTCTTGATTTGCCGGTCACTTTTTCTAAGCATCATCCGTTTTTCCCGCAACAAATTCAACTCTGGTTTTTCTAAGTGACAATAAAATTCATCTAGCTGATTAAAACAAGCACCGCTCCTGTTTGAACCGGATCACCAGCCTTGACATAAATTTCCGTAATTACACCATCACTGGAGGCAAGTACAGGATTATGCATTTTCATCGCTTCCACAATGACGACTTCCTGCCCCTTATTTACTTTACTGCCAACATTTACTTTGACAGCAACAATCTTTCCCGGCATGGGCGCGGTCACTCGGCCACCGGTACAGGCGGCGGTCGTTACCGGGGCGGCCGGAGAAGCCGGAACAGGCGCAACTGCCGGTACGGCCTCCGTCAGTTTAACTGCTCCGGTTACGGCTATATCCGCTTTCTTTTCTACAGTGACTTCATAAGCCTTACCATTTACAGTAATCGTATAATTCGTCATAATTGGGTCCCTCCCCGTCTCTTATTAAAATAGGTGCATTATTATAAATGGTTATGCAACAGCTCCTGACGCCCAGTAAGGGTCCAGTTGCGGCCACAACACGTGATGCATAGCACCTCGAAACCACCATCGCCTTCAAATTGTGCAACGGCGGCACTTATTACCGCCAGAAGCTCATCTTCTTCCAAAATTTGGGGTACAGCGGAGACCGGCATACTAGTTCCTTCCCCCTCCTTTTTCCGCAAAATGAAGAATAAAGCCACAGCAATAGCTAATAAGATAAGCCACATCATTCTCTTTCCCTTCCCCTATGGATATATGGCAACGGCCTGTACAAACTATTTTACACCCAGCAATGCCAGCATAATGCCGCCGGAAATAGCGGTGCCGAATACACCGGCCAGATTGGGGCCCATGGCATGCATAATTAAGAAGTTATATGGATTTTCCTGCAGTCCAACGACGTGGGAAACACGGGCGGCAATCGGTACGGAAGCAATCCCGGCGGAACCCACCAGCGGATTCACCTTTCCACCGGTATACCAATTGATTATTCTGGCCCCGATAACGCCGGAAGCCGTTCCGCACATGAACGCAATCAAACCGAGGACAATAATTTCCAGTGTTTTCACTGTCAGGAATTGATCCGCAACCATGGTGGAACCAATGGCCACCGTTAAGGTAATCGTAATCACGTTCATTAAATCATTGGCTGCCGTGTTGGCCAGCCGTTCTACCAGCAGTACTTCCCGCAACATATTACCCAGCATCAGCATCGTAATCAGCGGCGCCACCGGCGGCAGCAGCAAGTTTACAATTATGGCGATAACAAAGGGAAATACGATTTTTTCCAGCCGGCTTACCGGACGGGTTTGCTGCATCATAATTTGCCGTTCTTCCTTGGTTGTTAACAGTCTCATGATTGGCGGCTGAATTAAAGGCATCAACGCCATATAAGAGTATGCGGCGACAGCAATCTGCGGCAGTAAATGGGGTGCCAGTTTCATCGTCACAAAGATGGCCATCGGGCCGTCGGCGCCGCCAATAATCCCTATGGCACCGGCCTCCGCCAGAGTAAAGCCCAGTGCTTTGGCACCGATAATAGCGACAAAAATACCTAAATGAGCCGCCGCGCCGAGTATCATCAAACTGGGGTTAGCGATCATGGGTGCAAAGTCGGTCATCGCACCGACGCCGAAAAAGATAAGCGGCGGAAGAATTACCAGTTCCACGCCCTTATAGGCATAATAAAATAATCCGCCGGGCTTTATCAGATCCGAACCGGGAACGTTGGCAACAATACAGGCAAAGCCGATGCCTAATAGCAAAAACGGTTCGTATTTGCGGGCCAGCGCAAGGTAAACCAGGACGGCACCGACAATAATCATTACCACGTTGCCCCACCAAAGCTGGGCAAGGCCGGTTTGTTCGACCAGCGAATACAGTAGCGACGAGATTTGTTCAAACATGCACTTTCCTCCTATAGTATAAGGTTACGAACAAGAATTAGTGGCCGCCCTTCAGCTTGCTTTCATCGACATGGCCCAGCTTGTTCAGATGGGGAAATATATACAAAACCAGGCTGATGCCATAAATAATTACGAAGCTCAGTAGAAAATCGATAACGCTTAA
>NZ_UPPP01000108.1 GCF_900476375.1 Allolucifera butyrica
TCTTTATGCCTATAATCCTTGGTGGCGAGACGGGGAAGTACCAACAGAGTATTCAAAGCCTGCGAAACGGTTTGCCTATTATGAAGCTATGAAAATGCTTCGTCATACCGATTTGCGGCGTCATGTTATTTTATCGGGAGCAAGGCGGGTTGGCAAGACCACGCTTTTATTCCAAATCATTGAGACTTTATTGAAAGACAAAATAGCAGCGAAAAATATATTATATATATCGTTTGATCATCCCTTGCTTAAGTTCTGTAGTATGGAAGAACTTATGTCGATCTATCAAGGAAATGTATCAGCTGATGAGCAGTATTATTTATTTTTTGATGAAATTCAGTATGCTCAAGATTGGGAAATGTGGCTCAAGGTATTTTATGATTCTCACCCTGGGTGGAGAATTGCGGCAACCGGATCGGCAAACCCGGCACTGGAACAAGGAGCTAGCGACAGCGGGGTTGGGCGCTGGACGGTTATTCATGTACCGACATTATCCTTCTATGAGTATTGTGAAGTAACAGGAGTTAGTGATCTGCCGAAATTGGATGTGAGCATAAAACCTACCGCACTTTCCAATCTGGAGAAGATAGAATTAAATGCCTTAATGAATCAGTTGGCACCCTTACAAAAACATTTTCACCGATATTTAACAGTTGGCGGGTTTCCCGAGCTTGCTCTTACTAAGGATGATTATTATGCGCAGCGGATGTTACGGGAAGACGTTGTGGATAAAGTTTTAAAACGAGATATACCAGCCTTGTTTAATGTTCGTAATGCTGCGATATTAGAAAAGGTTTTTCTATATCTTTGTTTTCACTCATCAAACATAATAAATTTATCCGCTATGAGCAAAGAATTGGATAATACACCCACTGCAACGGTTTCTAACTATGTGCAGTTTTTAGAAAAGGCTAACTTAATTTATATTAGCGGTCAAGTTAACCTGGATGGGAAAAAGGTACTGAAAGCCAAGCCTAAAATTTATATTGCAGATGCAGCGATTCGTAATGCTGTGCTAATGCTTGATAATGTAATTTTAGACCCGGTTGAAATGGGAATAATGGTTGAAACTTCAGTTTACAAACATCTCGTCGCATTTTATTACAGACATCGTACAAAGGTCGGATATTATCGAAAGTCCGGCGGTAACGAAAAAGAAATTGACGTCGTTGTTGAATTTCCTACGGGTAAGATTATTGCTGAGGTCAAATATAGGGAAAATGTTGAAATAAAGGAAACAGATGCTATCGTTGAAATGGCTAATAATAAGAAGGATGGAATTGTAGCCGCTTTAGTTATAACAAAACGGGTGGAGGATTATGGAATATCACATTGGAAGACCCAAATACCTATTATGCGAGTTCCGGCACATGCTTTTTTGTATTTATTAGGACATGCGGAGAAAGTTGGGTATCTAAAAGAGCAATCGATACACTGACCAATTTGTTTTACTACTCCATAGAAACTATAGACTAATCAGAATTGGTGGATTCGGCAAACCGTAATTTTATTGACTTTCTAAAATCAGAAAGATTTAAGATTACATAAAACTCCAATTCCCAAGCCGTGGGCGCGAGTTCGAATCTCGTTGCCCGCTCCAGTAAATTCAAGCCTTCCGGCGATTTGTCGGAAGGCTTTGTTTTTTGTTGCCTAACTAGTACTTTTAGCAACTTTTGATTGAATAATTTGTAGTAATAAAACATCAGATGGATTAGAGCTCGACTGATCTTTTATCAATCGATCCTTGAATTTCCGCTGCCTAACGCTTTCTTTGTAACAACTACGATATGGTCTGTGCATAAGCCAAATTCCTTTAGCAAACTAACTGCGGGTCCAGAATGTCCAAACTGGTCTTGAATGCCAATTTTAACAACCGGAACAGGTCTTATTTTACAGACCGCACTGCACACGGCATCACCAAGACCACCAATGATACTATGTTCCTCTACCGTAATTAGAAGTCCGGTTTCTTCTGCAGCCCGGGCAATCAGTTCTTCGTCCAGCGGTTTTATGGTATGGATATTAATAACCCGCGCATGAATGCCTTCTCTTTCCAACAGAGCAGCCGCCTGTAAAGATTCGTAAACCATCATACCTGTTGCAACGATTGTTACATCAGTTCCATCTTTGATACAAATACCCTTTCCAAGCTCAAAGCGATAACTGGCAGCCTTGTTAAAAACCGGCGATTCCAGGCGGCCAAAGCGCATGTAAACCGGTCCGTCATGAAGAATGGCCGCTTCTACTGCTGCTTTCGCTTCAATATCATCGGCAGGACTGATGACCGTCATGCCGGGAATCGAACGCATGAGAGCAATATCTTCGTTACATTGATGAGTTGCGCCGTCTTCCCCCACTGAAATACCGGCATGTGTTGCACCGATTTTTACAGGAAGATGCGGATAGCCAATCGAATTTCGCACCTGTTCAAAGGCACGGCCCGCTGTGAACATTGCGAAAGAACTGGCGAACGGAATCATGCCGGCAGTGGCAAGACCCGCTGCAACCCCCATTAGATTGCCTTCCGCAATGCCGCAGTCAATGAAGCGGGAAGGATATGCTTTTTTAAAAATCCCTGTCTTTGTGGCCTCGGCAAGATCGGCGTCTAAAACTACAAGATTCTTATATTTTGGGAAAAGCTCGATTAAAGCTTCTCCATAACTTACACGGGTTGCTTTCTTAATTATTTCAGTCATGCTTTTCACCCTTTCTCTCAAGTTTTTCCATATGAGCGTTTAATTCTTGTATCGCCTGCTCATACTGTTCTTGATTCGGAGCCTTGCCATGCCAGCTTACTTGGTTTTCCATAAAGGATACGCCCTTCCCCTTAATCGATTTTGCAATAATGGCGGTCGGGCAATTTTTTGTTCTTTTGGCAGCATTAACTGCTTTGGCAATTTGGGTGAAATCATGTGCATCAATGTGCAATACATGAAAACCAAAAGCCTCAAATTTTTTGTCAAGCGGTTCCGGTGCGCCAACTTCTGAAACCGGTCCGTCGATCTGTAATCCGTTGCAGTCAACAATAACGCATAAGTTAGCGAGGCTCTGATGCGCGGCGAACATCGCAGCCTCCCATACCTGTCCTTCTTCGGATTCACCATCGCCAATAATTGTATATGAGCGATAGTTTTTCTTTTGCAATTTTCCCGCAAGTGCCATGCCGCAGGCAGTCGAAATACCCTGTCCAAGTGACCCGGTACTCATATCAACACCGGGAATTTTTTTCATGTCCGGATGCCCCTGTAACATGGAACCAATATGGCGCAAGTATTTAAGCTCTTCCTGCGAAAAAAAACCTTTGCAGGCCAAAGTTGCGTAGAGTGCGGGCGCTGCGTGTCCTTTTGACAAAACAAATCGGTCACGGTCTGCCCATTTTGGATTTTTGATATCGATTTTCATTTCTGCAAAATATAAATAAGTCAGTAATTCTACAATCGATAAGGAACCACCGGGATGACCGGATTTGGCATGATAAACACTTCCTATGATTCCCATACGAATATGACTGGCTATTTTTTCCAATTCAGATACTCTTTCTTGTTCCATGCTCGTCCCCCGTTTTATTTGTTAAATATCTTTTCGTAATCTATCCGGAATTTTTCAATTCCCTGATTTGTCAACGGATGGGTTACCATTTGTTCGATTACCTTGTATGGTACCGTGGCGATATCAGCGCCGGCACAAGCACAATCCATTACATGGATAGGACTACGCACGCTTGCACAAATGATTTGAGCTTTAATCTGATGAATGCGGAATATCTGCACAATTTTTTCAATCAATGCTACCCCTGTTGTGGAAATATCATCCAGGCGGCCTAAAAACGGAGAAACATATGTAGCCCCGGCCCGTGCAGCCAACAGCGCCTGATTGGCAGTGAATATCAATGTAACATTTGTTTCGATTTGCTCAGAAGACAAAACCTTAACGGCTTTTAATCCTTCAAGCGTCATAGGTATTTTTACTACCATATTAGGATGAATTTTGGCAATTTCCCTACCTTCAGTAATCATTTCCTGAGCGTCTACGGTTGTGGCCGCTACTTCGCCGCTGATTGGACCATCAATAATTTTAGTAATTTCCGAAATTACTTCTTTAAAATCGCGGCCTTCCTTAGCAATTAATGACGGATTCGTAGTAACGCCACAAATGACCCCTATATCATTTGCCTTACGAATATCCTCTGGATTTGCAGTGTCAATAAAAAACCTCATTGGAATCCTCCCTTAATAAACTTTCGATTTCTTTGTTTTTCTCAGTCTCCTAATGCTATGATATAAAATAAGGAATTTGCTTTTTTCTTACTAAATCAAATTTTGCGTTCACCTTTTAAATACATTTCTTCATATTTCATAATACGGGCAACTTTCGGCGCTGAATTACCACCGGAAAAATCGCACTTGAGCCATATATTCAGAAGATACTTTGCTAAATGAGGCGCAATAACCCGGGAGCCCATACACATAATCTGGGCATTATTACTTTTTCGCGAACGTTCTGTAGAAAACGGGTCATGACAAACCGCTGCACGGATACCCGGAACTTTATTTGCCGACAATGCCATTCCTATGCCTGTGCCGCACACAAGGATTCCGCGTTCATACTCACCTCTTGCAACTGCTTCAGCGACGATTACCGCAATATCCGGATATAAAACTACTTCACCTGCTTTTGTACCAAAATCCTTGACTTCAATTCCTTTTTCCCTCAGATGGTTGATTAACTCCATCTTTAAATCATACGCTGCTTCATCACAGCCAATGGCAATTTTCATATTGGTCCATCCTTTTGCTTTTTATTTTTGCCTTTTATTTTTTTTAATATAACATTTTCTTTTATTTTCTTCAAGTGATTATTTATTTTTTCGAAACTTGTTTAGTGCCCTGTCGAACCAAACTTCTTTCGCATATAAGACCCTGCTGTAACGAAATAAATATCTAAAATAAATCATGATATAAATATTTATTTGTTTTTATTTAACATTTATATTGTTTTCTTTTCCTTTTTGTATTAATATTTAAATATTAGAGCGGATTGTTTTATCTAAAAATGATATAGAGATAGAAAACTATCAAGAAAGTGTCATGAAAAGGTTTTTTATGGACAACCGTCTTGATATCTAACGCCTTCGTAACGTGATTTTATAGCACATAGTACAAGGAGTAATGTTATGTTGCCTGTAGAAAGACATAAGCGAATATTGGAAATTTTATCGCAAAAAAAGCGCGCTACCACTGAGGAGTTGGCAAAAGAATTAAAAGTTTCCGTGGTAACCATAAGAAGTGATTTTAATAAGTTGGAAGCGGAACACTATATAAGTAAAGTTCACGGCGGAGCGGTTTTAGCGTCCTGCAACGAAATTTTGCTACAATCGCAAGTGGACAGCACTTATAATTTCCATAGGCGCGAAAGCTTAAACAGCATGCAAAAAAATGCTATTTGCAAAGAAGCTTTGCAACTAATCAAGGATAATCAATGTATTTTATTAGATGCGAGTTCCACTTGTCTGACTCTGGCAAGAAATTTAAACTCTATGCATTTTCGGCAACTTATGGTTGTCACAAATGGAATATATACCATGTTGACCCTTAAAGAAACTCCCAATATTACCGTAGTTCTAATCGGCGGCATAGTAACAAAACAATCAGGTTCCATTGAGGGCCTATTGGGATGCGAGCTGCTCAACCATATTCATGCTGACCTTGCATTCGTGTCTGCTCACGGATTTACTTTAAATGAAGGTCTAACCGATTTTAATCTATACGAAGCAGAATTAAAAAAGAAAATGATGGAGCATGCGAAAAAACGAATTGCACTTTTAGACTATTCCAAATTGGAAAACGTATCTGCCGCCAGTTTTTGTCATACTAAAGACTTGGATATTGTCTTGACAGATCAGAATGCTGCCCCTGATATCATTGATAAATATAGAAAAAATGGACTGAACGTTAAAATTTGTGACTAGTAGCAATCGATAAGACCCTTGTTGAATCAAATAATTGGATATGTGGACAAGAGCAAAAGAGAAGTCCAAATAAATGCCTGATAAATTAGGCATTTATTTGGACTTCTCTTTTTTGCGCTTATTCTCATTAATAAACCCACTGGAGTGGATAGGGAGTGTAAACAAATGACAATCCTCAAATCGGATGTCGCCGTTATTGGCGGCGGTATTGTCGGTACCGCTATTGCCAGAGAGTTATCGAAGTACCAACTCGACGTTGTATTGCTTGAAAAAGAGCCGGATATTGCCATGGGTACAACCAAGGCAAACAGCGCTATTCTTCATGCCGGATTTGATGCCCATCCAGGTTCGCTAAAAGCAAGACTCAATGTACGGGGCAATGCCATGTATCATCAATTAAAGGATGAACTTGCTCTTGAGATTAAATGGACGGGTTCGCTTGTCGTTGCAACAAGCGATGATGAAATGAATACTGTTCAGGAACTTTTTGAACGGGGAAAGACAAATGGCGTGCCTGGCTTAGCTATTCTAAACCGGGAAGAAGTTCTGGCGAAGGAACCGAAGCTGTCTTCTGGTGTGAAAGGAGCCCTGTGGGCGCCTTCCGCAGGCATTTTTCTTCCTTTCGGCGCAGCCATTGCTTTTGCCGAAAATGCCGTAAAAAACGGTGTGAAAGTATTGACGGAATGTCCTGTTACGGGCATTGAAGTTACAGACGGGCATGTGACGGGCGTAAAAACATCGCAAGGCATGATCGCCACACAATTTGTCATTAATGCCGCAGGTCTTTACGCCGACGATGTTTCCGGCCTGGCAAACGACAATAGTTTTACCATTTCACCGCGCAAAGGTGAATATATTTTGTTTGATAAAAATGCCGGTTCTATAATAAGCAACATCATTTTCCCAGTACCAAGTAAAAAATCAAAAGGCATTTTACTTTGCCCGACGGTGCATGGCAATATCTTTATTGGCCCTAATGCTCAGGATATTTCTGATAAGGACGACCTGGCAACAACACCGGCTGGCTTAAATGAAGTTATTATAGGCGCTAAAAGACTTATGCCGGCATTGCCGCTCAATGCTTCTATTACGGAGTTTGCCGGTTTAAGAGCCGCCGCCAATGAAGGAGACTTTGTCATTCGTCCCTCAGAAGTTACTGCCGGCTTGATTCATGCCGCAGGTATTCAGTCGCCTGGTCTCACTTCTGCACCGGCTATTGCGGAATTTGTAGTCAACATTTTAAGAGAATGTGGTCTGGCTTTAACACCAAAGCCAAACTTCCTAGCTACAAATGAAGCCAAAGTTGTTTTTCGCGACTTAACGGACGAACAGAAACAAGTGCTTATCAGTAAGAATTCCCTGTATGGGCGCGTCATTTGCCGCTGTGAAACCATCACGGAAGGCGAAATTCTGGATGCCATTCATTCTCCCTGCGGGGCAAAAACGGTCGATGGCGTAAAACGGCGGACCCGTGCCGGTATGGGACGTTGTCAAGGCGGTTTCTGCGGGCCGAAGATAACGGCCATTCTGGCGCGTGAACTTTCCGTGCCTATTGCAGATATTCGCAAAGAAAAAGCAGAATCTTATTTGTTTTATGATAAAATTTCCGGCAACTGTGAGGTGACTGACCATGACTAATTTATCTTACGATATTGTTATTATCGGTGGCGGCCCGGCCGGGCTTGCTGCAGCCCACGGCGCCTCAGAACAGGGAGCCAAAAGCATTCTGGTTATTGAGCGGGACCGCGAATTAGGCGGTATCCTGCAGCAGTGTATTCATAATGGCTTTGGTCTTCATCGCTTTAAAGAAGAACTCACTGGACCTGGTTATGCCGGCCGTTATATCAAACTGGTTCAGCAAGACAAAAACGTAAAATTTATGTTGGATACAATGGTATTGAATATAAAAAGTAATAAGACAATTATTGCCGTCAACCCCAAACAGGGATTGTGTGAAATTCAGGCAGAAGCCGTGGTTTTTGCTATGGGCTGCCGTGAACGAACCCGTGGCGCGATACGGATCCCCGGCGAACGGCCGGCTGGAATATTTACTGCCGGCGCCGCACAAAGAATGACAAATATGGAAGGTTACATTCCGGGGAAAAAGATTGTCATATTAGGTTCCGGCGATATTGGTTTGATTATGGCCCGGCGCTTAACCCTGGAAGGAGCGAAAGTGGAGGCTGTTCTTGAAATCATGCCTTATTCCAATGGTCTAACCCGAAATGTTGTTCAGTGCCTACAAGATTTTGACATTCCTCTCTACCTGGCGCATACTGTTACTGCCGTACATGGACATGACCGGGTGACCGGGGTAACCTGCGCCGGTGTAGATCAAAAAATGCAGCCTATTCCCGGCACGGAATTTGATATTGATTGCGACTGTCTCTTGCTCTCGGTCGGACTCATTCCTGAAAATGAACTATCCCGCGATTTAGTTGGCATTGATCAGGCTACTTCCGGCCCTATTGTTGATCAGCACCGGCAAACCAGTTTACCCGGCTTTTTTGCTGCCGGCAATGTGGTTCATGTCCATGATTTGGTGGATTTCGTGTCGGAAGAGGGGGAACTCGCCGGTAAGTATGCGGCGCTCTACATTCAGGACAAACTTTTGGCACCAAAGCAACCCATTCGCGTAACAGCCGCCGGCGAAGTACGGACCGTAGTGCCTCAGCAAATCTTCCCGCAGGAAACAGGCAAAGACCTTACTGGCCCTAATGAAACATTGAAATTATTCATGCGGGTAAAACAGCCCAAACGACAGATGCTCCTGACTGTACAAGCGAGTGATCAGGTCATTGCCATGCGTAAACTACCTGTCGTAAAGCCTGGCGAAATGATTGTCATGGAAATACCCTATCATAAAATTCCGCCAACAACGCAGGAATTGATTGTTGAGATCAAGGAGGAATAGCAAAATGAGTCAATCCGAACGGGCGATCAACTGTATTGTATGCCCGATGAGCTGTGAAGGGAAAGTTATTATCGCCAATGAGCAAATTCAGGATATAATTGGCTTTGCTTGTCAACGAGGCGTAAACTATGCCAGAGAAGAGATTACTTCACCCAAACGAACTTTAACGACAACAGTCAAAATTGCAAACGGTGAACTCCATTTGTTACCCGTCATTTCCAAACCAGCCTTGCCGAAAGATAAAGTAATGGCGGTTGCTCGCTGTTTAGCTGCGGTAGAAGTAGCGGCGCCTGTTTCTCAAGGAGATGTAATTTACAGTAATATTTTAAATCTTGGCGTCGACATCGTTGCGACAAGAGATGTAGCGCGGCAATAGAGCAATACCTTTACTTCCCGTTTCAAAGGACAGAATAAAAAGCGTTATAACTAATAGAAAAAGACCTCCGGCGAGGGAATTGATAATTCTCAACCGGAGGACTTTTTCTAACCATGACAAAACGTCACGCTGTTTGTATGGAAAATGCCGGTGATACTCTAGCTATAAGGAAAACATTCTAAAAAATAATATAA
>NZ_UPPP01000107.1 GCF_900476375.1 Allolucifera butyrica
TTTCGTGACGTGAAAGTAGTTCCTGAAAGTGTAGGAAGTTAGCA
Organism: Allolucifera butyrica; assembly: GCF_900476375.1. Lineage (GTDB taxonomy): Bacteria > Bacillota > Negativicutes > Sporomusales > UPPP01 > Lucifera > Lucifera butyrica. The sequence continues at coordinate 45 of NZ_UPPP01000107.1, forward strand.
TCCCGGTACAGCTCGGACTGTTTGAGAGAAATGATTTTAGCCGCGAGCTCGTCACCGAGTGCATGAGCAGGCTTGCAATTCGTGTTCTTGTGAATCAGAACCGCAGGCCCTTCCTGGATAAATCCTTTCTTTAATCTGATTACCTGGCGATTGCTTAAGCCTAGACTAGATGCAGCCTGTGCAAGGGTAAAATCTCCGTCAACAAGCTTTTGCAATATGGTGTACCTGTTTAGTTGTTTTTGGGACAATTGATAATGCACCTCGTTGTTCATAGTGACATTTTATCGCGATAATCTACAAGGTGACATTATCACAAGTTAAACACACCTCAAAATACTTAAATATTGACGGTGATAATCTCAAATTATATAATAATTCTCTTTTACACATAGTCGGATATTTTGATAATTCCGGAACTCTGACTATATCTTCCGAATCACTAACTAATTTTGGATATATCGCAAATTCAGGAATCATAGATACCGATTCTGGGTCATTAATTAACTATGGTTACCTTGATAATTCTAAAAACCTAGATATTAATTCAAAATCACTAATCAACAATGGGAGTATTGAAAATTCCGGAACCTTTAGTATTGATTCAGGGTCTTTAACTAATAGTGGATCCCTTGAAAATTACGGAACCATAAGCATAAAATCAGCAGGTAATACTGAAGGAATTCTCGCAAATACAGGAGAGATTTATAATGAAGGAACTATAGACGGAGAATCAATAATAGTTGATGGAATCTTAAAAAATAAAGGAGTCATAAATGGATCGATTTATATTCCTGCAGATATGACATATGATGATAGTGGAGATAGTGGCAATGTCGATGGCCAATTATAATTTTATTCTTTGCAAGAATTTTACAAAGAGTGGCGTTCCCATTTCTAAAACCACTCAATTTACTTTAGCAGATCCATTTATAGTTAGCTTAGTTATATTAGATAACTTGGAACCAAATTCAGAATTTACAATAGAGACCGTTTGGAAGTATAAGACACAAGTTTTATTTCATCACAAGAAAAAATTTAGAGTTGCTGCAAATAGTATCTGTCATCGGTTCGAGTCCTTTATTAAAATGGCGCAGATCGAATACAAAAAAATGTATGGATCCTGGAATGTTTCCTTAATTATTAATGGAAATGAAGCCTCTAGCCTAGATTTTATCGTGACCAATCCAATGACTAATTACGGAAACAATAATTGTAGATATTCCAATAATAGTATCATTAACATATCTTTTTAGACGTAGCTAAGCCTCGTATTTTGGGTACGGGGCTTAGCATTTACTGTTGAAAATTTCCAGGAATCGTATATAGTTAAATTAATATTCTTATTCATAGGAGGACATACCATGATTCCAGCAGTTAATTTTGGAAAACTCTTGCTTTCCGCAATTGCTTGCTATAAGGCACAAAATTATACAGAATCAAATAATTTATTAGCTAAAGCCTTACTAATAAATAAATCCGATTTTACGGCCAACTTCTGGAAAATGAGAATTGTGGTAATGCAAGAAAAGTGCGAAGAAGCTATTAATCTGATTACCGTTTGTAGAAAATTAAAGCCTGCTGCAAGGGTTAAAGATTTGCTAGAACCTTGGGAAAAATATTGTCTAGGAAAAATTAATGAAACAAATGATAACACTATCGATATTCTTGCTTTGAATAATGATACGGATAACTTGCTGGAATATTATCAGCACCATCGAAGTTTTCGATTCTTAGACATTGTATATGCTGTTTTATTATATTTCGGAGAAGCGCCTTTGCTTATCCCATTCAATCTATCTGTAGACATGACAGCCATTATATCGGGACTAATATATACACCTATCATCTTAGTTTATTACTATAATAAAGCTACATTAGTTCCTAATATCTACGTTGTCGTTCATTATGGGATAAATAAAATTCGCCAAATACTTAAATCTAATTCATTTAGATTGTCCTGTCTCTTTATACTTTTATTAACTACAATTATTTTCAAAAGGAGATTAGATTTTACCCATATTAATACTACTATATTTATAGTATCAGCCTTCTTTTATCCTATATTTGAAGAACTATTTTATAGAGGTTTTTTATACGGATATTTAAAAAAGTATGGTAAAGAGCTATCGTATATCATTGTGACAGTCGTCTTTTATGCAGCACATATGGAATTATCGAATTCATGGCATATTGTCCTTTCCCTTATATGCCTCTTAGTTTATGATCAAGAAAAAACTATACTGGCCCCAATTCTTATTCACATAATAAATAACATATTAGCAGCTGTGTTTGTTCGGTAATTAAAGAATGACACATATTCCGGCACTTGGAATGCTTATAAAAGCAACAATACCCATAACCTACTAAATGTAAGTTATGGGCGTTTTCTTCATAGTATCCTGCTAAATTTTGTATGTTATTTAAAAATGTTGGGTAGTTTTATTTTACAATAGATAAAGCTTTCCCTTGCTCTTCCGTCAGGCTAACAATCATGTATCAATCCATCAGTTATCGACAAGGCCAACTATTATATCCTGGGCAATACTCTGAAGTTTCCCTTGCCAAACCTGAAATCCTGATACCATTCTTCCCTCTGCGATTCTGGATAGATTTCTAGAAGCTCAATAACCTTTAGGCAAACTTGACCGAGCCTGAACCCGCCGCTGTTATAATTGTTCCGTCACGAACCGCGAAGACTTCGACATAGTCGGACTTGCCGGCATAATCCGGCACAAATTGTTCAAGGAAGCCCGGTCCGTTGCTAGTATGTTTTACCCCTTTTAACAAACCGGCCCGGGCCATAATTATTGTACTACCGCAAAGCGACCCGATCGGCACTCCTTTTCGATGAAACTCTATCAGCAAATTCTCAAGCGACTGAATACCATCAAAATATTTTTTATATATCGGATTTTTCTTCTGCCACATCTCGCCGCCAGGCAAGATCACCAACATTGCTTTTTCCGGGTTAAGCTCATCCAACGTGATGTCAGGCAATACTTTCAGCCCATCCATGGTCGTAATCGGTTCATTAGAGAAACCGACGGTAACGACCAGAAGATTCGCTCGCCTTCTTATCTCACAAAGGGCAATTACCGGCTCCCAATCAGCCATACCGTCGAAGACAAGCACATAAACGCTTTTCCCTGTTGCGATATTTTCCATTGGAGCCCTCTCCTCGCATATTTTGTAAGTTCTGAGCGTTTTTCTTTATAAGGATGCTAAAATTCGTAATATTATTTCGTAATAATTGGAATTAATGTAGAACCACCTATTCGCCGATTTTTCCAACCGGTGGCTCAAAATTAAACCGGCTAAAATGGCTCAATTTTCAACTGGCTTGCCGTATTTACATGCTTCACATATTTCGTGAAATGCTGCTCCAATATCTTTGTATTTTTTGCTTTTGCTAATCCAATTAGACAGCTCTACCATTGTATCCTTCGGGCCACCTCTACCCGCAAAGTAATATTCCCAGCATAACCCATCACTAATTTTTCTGTTAAGGGCAGGACAATATCTTTCATTCTCGCAAAATTGCTCTGATTTATCCAATGCTAGCCCCTCCCTTGCTTTCTAACACTTTCACCATTTCTAGGTTATGTATATATTCCTGTTCCCGATAATTTGAGTAACATTTTGACAATATATTCTAGTCCTTCATCATAATTAGTAAAAATCTTTTCATCAAAAATTATCCCGCGTTCCAAAAAACAACAAAACCAAGTTCCATCTTCTTCATAAAATTTAAATCCATCAACTAATGAATTTCTGCTATGAGAATACTTCGCTTATTTTTATGATTGACACTATTATATCTAATTAGTAGCCCAGTTCATAAAAATTTCTAATATTTCTTCGAGATTCTCTGTTCCTCCTGCCCCTTGGAAACATAGTCACTAACTTTACAATGAACCCAGTCATCCTTAGACCGCTCAATTTTTAATGACTCGAAGAATTTATTTTTAAGTTCAGTATCAACCAAATCAATACGGATTCCCCATCCTGGATTATCTAATGTATCAATTCTTATGCCATAAGAGTGTTCCCAAGAGCCATTACAATTGTTCTTATACCAAGCTTCCAACCACTTTAAGTTCATATAACGCAATCTTCTTCTCCCGGAATTTCATCTGGATCAGGCTTTCTCACTCCACCAGGAGCATCTGCCCAGAAGCATTTTTTTCATCATTCCAAACTATTTGAACCTCTTTTACCCCAAAGAACAAAAGAATCCCGCGCATTGCTCGTCTCATTCGCAACCCAAGTCCCAGTATCAGAAGCCCATGTTGCAACAGCCTGACCAGCAACAACTAACTCAATATATTATCTTTTTTAAACTACCCGTAAATTATTACGAAAATGAATTGCTTCCGCTATGTGTTGTCCATTTATCTTTTCACTTCCGGCAAGATCGGCAATAGTTCGCGCTACTTTGACAATACGGTCATATCCTCTGGCACTTAAATTCATCTTTGTAAAAGCCTGTCGCATCAGGTCTTGTGCATCACGGGTCATAGCGCAGATACTTTTTAACTGCTTGTGACCCATCTGGGAATTACAATAAAGACCATACGAACTCAAACGGCGATATTGGATTGCCCGTGCTTCTTCCACCCGCCGGCGGATAACCGCGGACGACTCGGCAGTTTGATTGCTGACCATTTCACTGTATTCCAGACGGGGAACATGAACGTGAATATCAATCCGGTCCAATAACGGCCCGGATATTTTTTTTGCATAGCGGCGGATTTCCTGCTGACTGCAAGTGCACTCTTTGGCCGGGTCAGTTAAAAAACCGCACGGACAACCGTGAAGAGAATACCTCGACTGCCATGACTTTCACCGTACATAAAAAAGTAATGCCAGAAAACGAAAACTGCGGCAATACACCCGGAGAAAGAATCCGCTGGGCCCGCTTTGAAATTGGTCTTGATATTGTTGATGTAGCCCATGGAACCGGTCTTTGTACAGGCACTATCAGCCGAATTGAGAATGGCCGGGCTCAAACTGTTGAGATAGAGACCCTTAGAAAGTTAGCGCCAATTTTAAAACAAACTATCGCATTTTTAGGTTGCTTCGACCTGCTACCGGAAAGTACTCTTGCCGAGCGCATCAGGAAAGCGCGACTCATCCATAGGTTGACCAAATCGGAGTTCGCCGCTAAAATCGGCACCAATGAAAAAACGGTAAGACTTTGGGAGCGTGGTAAATGTAGCCCAACTATAAAATCAATGAAGATATTAGCTCCCTACCTCGAAATCTTGCAATAAAATTTACATATTTTAATGTTCCCTAATGGTCGCTATACGAATTTATGTTAAAAGTAGGTGCCCCTCCCCCGCCTATACCTAAGGTCTGTATCACGGAAGAATTGTAATTAACCGTTGCACCATTCATATTTAGTATACCATCCGCATATATACCGGCAACTTTTGAACCACTATTGCCGGCAACATTTCCCCCAGCAATAATTACAGTTTGCGGTGCCGAACCTCCATTTAAACTTACATCGCCAGTAGCCATTAACATTCCCGTTCCCTTTCCACTAATTACAGAAACATCATTAAGGGCGCAATTCCCATTAGCATATACTTTGGATACTGCATTTTCTAAAGTACTGTTTATTGACCCACCATTAAACGCAATAGCATTGTATGCTTTCCCAGAATTATTTGCCAATACTGTAACATTACCACCTATTATATTTGAACCACTATTAAGGGTAATAGTTCCTTGGGCGTATATTTTTATATTTGCATTGGAAGAACCTTCAATAGAACCACCATTAAAGGTAATATTTCCCGTACTGTAAATTGTTATATTATCACCGGTAATATTCTTGCCTAAGTTTAAATCCCCATTAACATAAATTGTCACAGATTGCCCTTCGGAAACACTGTAATTGTAACTATACATCCCGTAATTGCCATCATAATAGTAAGCAGAATCAGATAGAGTATAGGTGCCATTGTACCATTCACCATTTGCCCAAGTGGATGTAATATTTGTTCCGCTTTCTGTTATATTAGGCATCGACAACATTAACGAATTAACGTCTAAATTGCCATTGTCAGTTAACGATTGAAAACCGCTACTGACAGCAGAGGGTGTATAAATAGTGTGTTGATTGCAATAAGCTGTACCGTTAACAGTATTTGGGGTACTACTGTTAACAATAATTTTACCATTTGATGCAATATCGCCATTTATTTGCGGCTGATTAACAGTCATAGTCCCCACTGAAAAAGTTGCATACTTGAATACATTACTGCCACCGCCACCACCTGATGTATAAGTAACATTTACCAAGACTTTTCTTGTTTCGTTCCCGACTTTTCCTACGGATGTAATTGTGTAATTACCAGTAGCAGGCGCAGACCCATTAGTAATACCAGGAATACTAACTTCATACGTTTTTGTTGCATTAGTAAATGGTCGAGGATTATTAGGACCTATCCAGGACCAATCTGTATCTGCATTCATAAACCCCGCGAATGCTCTTTTTGCTCCTGCTTCAGCGGCATATTGCGCTTCTATACCATCTCGATTTATTGAATTAAAGTGTATTGCCGCTGTCAGCATTGGCATTAATGCCATAATCATGAGGCTGAGAAATACCATTACACCAACCGCCAAAACAGTCGCAAATCCTTTTTGGTTTCTAAGCAAATAAGCCACCTCACAGTTAAGGAAGATCAAGTAATGTTACTACATCAGTTGTCATTGTTGTTACGGGTGCATTCTGAGCCGCTTGGTCTTGCAAAGTTAGGCTGACAGTTATCTTCCTTTTGCTAGTATCATCGCGGGTAAATATTATTGATGCTGAAGACGGAATTCTATTTATGGCAAACCTCTGTATTGTGCCGTTATTATGATTAATTAGCAATGTATGTGCATCCGTACCAGTACCGACACTGATGGTATGAGTTTCAGTTACACCATTTACTACAATTGTATAATCAATTCTATTTGCAGTATTTTTCGAGCTAGCGACAAATGCTGGATTTGTAATACTGGTTGCATAACGAATCTCATGCGTGATTTGGGCAAGGACATCCCTTAAATTATTCGCATTAGTTCCCTGTTCCATTGAATATTGATAGGCACTTATTGATGAAGAAAGAATTTCACCAATGCCGGCTAAAATAATCGAGAGCAGCGCCATACCAACAAGCAATTCAATTAGAGAAAAACCCTTACTATTTTTTAAATTCATCTCAATTCCGCCTATTGCTTCTTGTAATAATAATAGTTTTCAATACTAACCGAGCGTTGTACTGTGGAGCTAGGTTCACTCCATTTTACTGTAACTTGTACAGGAATAACATTAGCATCTAATGGTTCAGACATACTACCACCATTTTCAGAAAGCGAAATGGTATATTGAACACCATTACTTGTAATAGGTGCAATTGATGCTGGAAGTGAAAAAGCATTACTTCCATCCTGAGTTTTCAGCCCTTCAAGAGTTTTTTGCGCCAAATAAACGGCTTGATTGTAATTTCTTGATCCCATAGATGTCCTAACAGATTGTGTATAGGCATATGCCAAACTAACAAGAGCAATAGTAAGAATCAGCATTCCAATAAGAACATCTATCAGCAAAAAGCCTTTTTGCGATTTTACCATACTCCCTTTTGCTTCCTCTCTAAATACAACTCATATACTCGAATTCCGTTCTGGATGCATTCAATACCGCAAATGGGTATGATTAAAAAACGTAAACCAATCCATAAATTATTTGTACTGGGGTAAAGAATCGCAAACATCAAGAAGAAATAGTACAACCAAAATTTTGCTATTGCCAAGTAAAAATAAGGAGTAATAAGGTCTTTATTTTTTCGAATATGATAGATAAATATTGATGCAATTGCAACAATCAATAAGATAATTACCATTACAAAAATTGAAGTATTCAATTTATATCACCCGCAAAATCATTTTATTTCGGTTATTTCTGCTGTAATATGAAAATCCCCTGCCTTTTTGCAGAAAGTTGTATGATAATTAACAAATAAATAACCTGCCAAAGGCAGGTATTTTTTTGCGTAAATCTTTCCACATTTTTATCATGCTGTGGATCTCGCATGCGGATCCATGCAGTAGTTTGGAGGCTAGTTGCTCACTCTTTTAAAGATTTTTTATGTTTTTTAAGTAAATCCTCAATCGCTTCGTCAAGTAATCTACTTTTTGGTATACGAGTTACTTTTGCCAATTCATCAAATTCTTTTACTAATTCATTTTTTAACGACGAGGTGAACCTGGTTCTATATTTTAAATATGGTTCGGCCATTGTATTTCCTCCAATATATATACTGTATTTATAGTGTATTTGATAAACTATATTAATGTAATTGGTTGCACATAGTGACTATGTAGTGTATATTATGAGTAATTTTATCTTTAACTATACAGATAGGAGATGGTTTAGTTTGGATACACAATTACTGCTGGACTGGTTGTATGCAATGAAAGCTAGTTCATCTCAATACCCCAATGATATGTATTCTGTTGGAGCAAGAAAAGCATACCAAACTATAATTGACCTGATTAATGCAGGAGCTTTTGTTAAAAATGAAAAGGACGCTAATAAAGTCGTCAATCCTTAGTGTACGGTAAAACGGCTTTGTCCTTCGGGCATTTTGTCGACGAGACCCTTATAAAAGAAAACCAGCATAAAGATTGGCCATTAGAGCCAGGCTTTTCTTACATAAAAAAATCCCCCGCAAATCGGGGGATAGACCTTGGTTTTATTATATTTTACTCTTGTACTTTTCCGCTAAATCACATAGCTTAGCCCCAAGAACTGAATTAAAATTCCATTCATCGACTACGCATCTTGAAAATGCAGTATATCTCTTATCTTTTGGCGGCAGCACGTTATTTTGAGCTTGATTTCTTATTTTCTCTAATTCACTTTTTATGCTTTCTAGCTGTTTTATACTACCTTCTCCCGGAACCCCTTTTTGGCGATCCAAAAGCTCTTCTTCCACTTCATAAATTACAATATTTATCTCATTTAAAAAATCATTAATATTATAATTCATAACAATATCTCACCTTAATAAATTATAAAATTCGCTGACTTTTTCGTTCTATAAGCCTGTTCCTATTATTCTCAACTTAGCTTCTCCATTTTCTTTGGTGAGTTCAACCACAAAGGATTTTCCTAATATCCAAGAATCTTCTGCAATATGCCCGTTTCCTGCTTCCCAATAAGAACCCCAAAAAGTTTCTTGTACGGAATATGATACACTATAAAGATCGCCATAGCCATTTACATGGGGCACCTTTCGGGCCTTAACATCTTTGTAAGCTACTATTTTTTCTCCATTAAATATGGATTTTTCCTTGAAATGATCTAAATAGAGTATAAATAACCGATTTACTACATCAGTATCTGACAAACCGTTTACTTCGCTCAATGAAACTCTTGGTTCAAATTTCGCATTATCACTACTTGT
>NZ_UPPP01000105.1 GCF_900476375.1 Allolucifera butyrica
GAACGTCGTGAGACAGTTCGGTCCCTATCCATCGCGGGCGTAAGAGACTTGAAGGGAACTGCTCCTAGTACGAGAGGACCGGAGTGGACGGACCAATGGTGTACCAGTTATCCCGCCAGGGGTACAGCTGGGTAGCTACGTCCGGAACGGATAAACGCTGAAAGCATCTAAGCGTGAAACCAGCCTTAAGATGAGGTCTCTCATAGTGTAGACTAGTAAGACCCCTTAGAGATGATAAGGTAGATAGGCCAGGTGTGGAAGTCCTGTAAGGGATGAAGCTGACTGGTACTAATCGGTCGAGGGCTTGACTTCATTTTTTGCTCATCTTTCTTCTGGGTAGTTTTGAGGGAACAAACTACTATGGTGGCTATGGTGAAGTGGTAACACGGCGGATTGTGGCTCCGTTATTCGAGGGTTCGAACCCCTCTAGTCACCCCATTATCTCATTTAGATATCCGGCGGCGTAGCTCAGTTGGCTAGAGCATGCGGTTCATACCCGCAGTGTCCGGGGTTCAAATCCCTGCGCCGCCACCAACTTTATATCGCGGGTGTAGCTCAATGGTAGAGCACTAGCCTTCCAAGCTAGCTACGAGGGTTCGATTCCCTTCACCCGCTCCAGCGGATTAGACAGCACAGATTTATTCTGTGCTGTTTTTTTTTATAATTTAGCGATAGTAGCACCATGTCTATATTTTCCATTTTTAACCAAATTCTAATCAGAGTCTAATCAGGGATTAATCTTTAAGGCCTATGCTTTGAACAGATCGGCTTTGGCGATTTACTTCGGAAAAACCGGCAATTCAGTGGAGAGTCGGAAATAGCGCCAAATTGACATAGAAATGTAACAAACTTGTAAAGTTCGGTTTGTATAATTAAGAAACCGAAATTTTAGGAGGTCCTTTTTTTATGAACAAAATTCAACGCTGTGTGTCAATACTTATACCCATTATTGCGTTAACGGCACTGACTCCGGTAGTGCTTGCAGCCCCTGTTGAGTTATCGCTCGATGAGAGCATTGCTTTGGCCCTAAAAAATAATTACAACATTAAATACTATAATTCGGCCAGAGAAAAATCGTATTGGGCCCTGAAGGAAGCGGAGAAGAATAAGGGCGTTTCCGTAACTTACACGCATACCGACGAACGCTATAATACGCCGCCTTCTGTCCTGTACGGTACCGACTCATATACATATACCAACGATTTTGACAACACCGTAGCCCTCAGTGTTCCCATTTATTCCGGGAAAAAATTGGAAGGTGAGATTGATGAGGCCAATCTTGCTCTCAAAGAAGCCGACCTGGATGTGGCTGTGGCGAAGCAGCAGCTTAAGCTCGATGTCATCACCGACTACTTTAACGTGTTGGAATACCGCAACGAAGCTGCGGTGGACCAGGCGACCGTAGACAACTATAAGGAACATTTGGACTTAGTTAATGCGAAATTTGATATCGGCATGGTGGCGAAAACGGATGTACTGACGAGCCAGGTTGATTTGGCAGATGCCCAGGATACGCTGATTCAGGCCCAAAATAGTTATCATAATGCGGTAGCTACTCTGAACAATGCTATTGGCCTGTCCCATGGGACCGAACTGGTTTTAAAAGATGAATTTAAATATGAAAAATATCCGTTGACCCTGGAGCAATGTCTGCAATATGCCGAAGAGCACCGGCCCGAAATTGCGCAGTATGAAGCCAAAGTCACCAGCGCCAAAGACGCTATCCAAGTTGCCAAGAGCGGCTATTTGCCAACCGTCGATTTGACGGCCGAGCAGGGTTGGTATGATAGCCATTTGCCCGGAGCCAAAAACAGCAACTGGCTGGTCAAACTGACGACATCTATTAATTTGTTCGATACCGGACTGACCGATTCCCAGGTGAAACAGGCGCAGCATAATGTGGACATGGTATCGGACCAGGCGAAGCAAGAACGCGATTCAATCCTGCTAAATGTCCGCCAGTATTATCTGAGCATGGGCGAAGCGGAAAAACGGATTGAGACCAGCAAAGTTTCGGTGAATCAGGCGGAAGAAAATCTAAGGATTGAAAAAGAACGGTATAAAGTCGGGGTCGATACCAACCTGGACCTGCGGGATGCGGTACTGTCCCTGGATTCCGCGAAAAAAACGGCGATTAAGGCCTTGTACGACTTTAACACCTACCGGGCGGAACTGGAACAGGCCATGGGAATCCCGGTGAAATAACGGCGTTTATGGTGTTGTGAACATGCATTTTTATAAGTGGGAGGACGAGTTAGTGAATATAAAACATTCCAAAAAGCTGTACTGGGGAATTCTCATCCTGGCTGTTTTGGCCGGCAGTGCAGCCGTATACAAAGGGTTAGCGCCCAAAATGCAAACGGGTCCGCTGCCGCAGGCGGTCGATGTGAAAGCCATGCAGGTAGTCAAGCAGGATACGGCCCAAAGCTATAAATTTGTCGGTGAAGTCCAATCTAAAAATGAAGTAGCAATTATCTCGAAAGTAGCCGGCAACATTGTGGCCAAGATGGTGAAGGGCGGCGATATTGTTTATAAAGGACAGCCCCTGTTCCGCATTGATGACAAGCAATACAAGTCGGCCATATTATCGGCCCGGGCCAGCTTAAACCAGGCGGAGGCCACGCTGAATAATGTCCGGAAAGATGTGGATCGATACCAGCAGCTAGCGGCGATCCAAGGGGTTTCCCAGCAAACCCTGGATGCGGAAATGGCCCAGGAAGAAGAAGACGCTGCCAGTGTGGAAACATACCGGGCCAATTTGCAGCAGGCCGAGGAGAATGAGGCGGATACCTTAATCTGTTCGCCCGTGGACGGCCGGATGGATGTGAATGACCTAAGCATCGGCGCTTATGCTGCGGCGGGGTCGACGACCCTGGCCACGGTATCTTCCCTGGATCCGATTTGGGTTCAGTTTAGTATGAGTGAAAATGAATATTTGGATTTACTGCAGCAGGGCAATGGCGCATTACCAGCAAGTTTCAGGGATAATCTTAAACTTACGCTGAGCAATGGAGCGGCCTACCCTCTACAGGGCCATATTGAGCAAATCGATAAAGGCATAAGTGACACGACCGGCACCATTACGTTAAAAGCCTCGTTTGATAATCCGCAAAAAATGCTGCTGCCGGGAATGTTTGCGCAGATAACCGCCCAGGGGCCGATGCTCAAGGATGCTTTGCTGGTGCCGCAAAAAGCGGTCAAGCAAATTTTGGACGACACCTTTGTTACTGTAGTGACCGCCGAGAATAAGGCGGAAAGCCGGCCCGTAAAGCTTGGGGACAAAATCGGGACGGCGTGGGTAGTCGTAACCGCAGGTCTTAACGCCGGTGACCGCGTAGTTGTGGAAGGAATCGACAAAGCGAAACAGGGAACGGTGTTAAATGTAACGATAATAAATCCGGATGATTTGCAGACTCCGGCGAAACAATAGGGGGGATCTTATATGGCTAAATTTTTTATTGACCGCCCTGTTTTTGCCATCGTTTTATCTATTGTGATTACTCTAATCGGTATAACTGCGGCGGTAAACCTGCCTGTAGCCCAATATCCGCAAATTGCCCCCCCTACGGTTACCGTCAGTACAGCTTATACCGGGGCCAATTCCGATGTGGTTGACAAAACCGTGGCCCAGGTCATTGAGGATAAAGTCAACGGCGTGGAAGGGATGACCTCCATGTCTTCCAACAGTACTGATTCCGGGTCCTATTCGCTCCAGGTCCAGTTTGAGTCCGGTATAGACACGAATACTGCCGAGATTCAGACCCAAAGCCGGGTGGCGGAAGTAAATGCGTCGCTGCCCAGTACGGTTCAGACAGCAGGTGTTACTACCCGGAAAAATTCAGATGCTATGGGTTTGGTTTTTAATCTCTGGTCACCGAATGACGCCTATGATGTCAACTTTTTAAAAAATTACGGGACGATTTACCTTATCGACGCCATTAAACGGGTTAAAGGGGTCGGGGATGTAATGGCATTCGGTTCCGACTACAGCATGAGAATTTGGCTGCAGCCGGAAAAGATGGCGCAGCTGGGGGTTTCGACCACGGAAGTAACCGATGCTATCGAAGCGCAAAATGTCCAGGCAGCGGCGGGGTCCCTGGGGCAAATGCCGGCGGATTCCAGCCAGCAGTTTCAATATACGGCCAAAGTAAAAGGCCGTCTCTCTACGCCGCAAGAGTTTAAAAACATTATTATAAAAGCCAAATCGGACGGGTCGGTAATTCACCTGGGGGACATTGCCCGGGTGGAATTGGGCAGTCAGGATTATACCTATAGCACGATGGTGAACGGCCATAGGTCGGCGGGGTTTGGCGTTGAGCTGACCAGTGACGCCAATATCCTGGAGACCATCAGCAATGTGAAAAAAGTGCTGGCCCAGGCGGCGGAAAATTTTCCCGCTAATCTGCAATACAAAATTGTTGTCGATAATACCCAATTTATTCGCGAATCCATGCTGGAAGTGGTGAAAACCTTTGCCGAAGCGCTGCTGCTGGTGGTCATTGTGGTATTCCTTTTCCTGCAGAGCTGGCGCGCCACGCTGATTCCGATGCTGGCGGTGCCGGTTTCCTTGCTGGGCACCTTTGGGGCGTTCAGCGCACTGGGTTTTACGATCAATACCTTAACTTTATTTGCTATGGTAATGGCCATCGGACTGGTCGTTGACGACGCCATTGTGGTAATTGAGGCGGTGGAACATCATATGCGGTATTCCGGGCTGACGCCTTTGGACGCTACTAAGCGGGCTATGGGTGAGGTGTCCGGACCGGTCGTGGCCATTGCCTTTGTGTTAGCTTCCGTCTTTATTCCCGTAGCTTTTTTTGGCGGGATGATGGGGATTCTCTATAAACAATTTGCCATAACCATTGCTATTTCCATGGCCCTGTCGGCGGTGGTGGCACTGTCCCTTACGCCGGCCCTTTGCACGCTGCTGCTCAAACCTTATGACCCGGAAGCCCATAATGGACTGATTGGCCGGTTTTTTGCCGCCTTTAATTGCTGGTTTGAGAGAAATGTCGAGCGGTATGGGGCCGGGCTGGCCAAAGTGATTGGCAAGGCCCGCCTGTGTATGGCGCTATTGGCTGTTTTGCTGATTTGTCTCGGTGGATTGTATAAATTGGTGCCGTCCTCTTTTGTGCCGGATGAAGATCAGGGCTATTATATTACATCGGTTACTCTGCCGGAGGCGGCAAGCCTGAACCGGACAATGGACACTATGAAGGAACTTACCCAGAAGATCGGTTCGCAGCCGGGAGTCACCAACGTTATGGCGATCTCCGGCATGGATTTATTAGGCGGGGGTTCGAAATCGAACAGCGGGACCATGTTTGTTTCCCTTGCGCCGTGGGCGCAGCGGGAAAAACCGGAATTAAAGGTGAATGGCGAAATCGCGCAAACGTTTATGGAGGGAGCGCATTTGCCGGAAGGGACGGTTCTTGCCTTTCAGCCGGCTTCCCTGCCGGGAATGGGAAGGGTTGGCGGTTTCACGCTGATGCTGGAGGACCAAAACGGCGGCAGCCTGGAGGATCTGGACAAGGTAGCGCAAGAGTTTGTTGCGGCGGCGAAAAAGCGGCCGGAAATCGGGTCCATTACCTCCAATTTCAGTGTGAGTACGCCGGAGTATGAATTTGAAGTGGACCGGGCCAAGGCCGAAAAAATGGGGGTAGCCGTGGACGACGTATTTACAGCTTTGCAGGCTTTTCTTGGGGGATTGCATGTCAACGACTTTAACAAATTCGGCCGGACCTACGAGGTGATCGTGCAGGCGCAAGCTCCCTACCGCAACGATGCCGACGCCTTGCGCTACCTGTTTGTGAAAAGTTCCAATAGTACCATGGTGCCGCTAAACACCTTATTAAAGCCCAAACGGGAAAAAGGTGCGCCGATCATTAGCCGCTACAACGGGTTTCAGGCAATACAAATCAGCGGCAGCCAGGCGTCCGGCTACAGTTCCGGCCAAGCCATGACCGCCCTGGAGGAAGTGGCGAAGCAAACCTTGCCCAGCGGTTACACGTATGAGTGGGCCGGTGAGAGCCGGGAGGAAAAGGTTTCCGGCAATCAGGCGCCGATCTTATTTGGTATGGCTTTTGCTTTTGCCTTTTTGTGCTTAGCGGCGCTTTATGAGAGCTGGAGCGTGCCCTTTGCCGTTTTGCTGGCTGTGCCGACGGGAATCTTTGGCGCCTTTTTGTTTCAGTATCTACGAAATCTGCAGAACAGTATTTATATGCAGATCGGCCTGGTTATGCTGATCGGCCTGGCCGCCAAAAACGCCATCTTAATTGTCGAATTTGCCAAGGTCAGGGTGGATAAAGGAATGCATCCGGTTCAGGCGGCCATTGAAGCGGCGAAAATCCGGCTGCGGCCAATTCTGATGACGTCTTTAGCATTTATTATCGGCTGCCTTCCGCTGGCTATCGCCACCGGGGCCGGGGCCGGCGCCAGAAATTCGATGGGAACGGCCGTAGTCGGCGGCATGTTTACCGCGACTTCCCTGGGAATCTTCCTCATCCCCGTTTTGTTTGTCGTGGTGGAAAAAGTCACCGTCAAAATGAAAACGTTGTACCCGGGGAGAAAGTCCGCAGAAGAAAAGAATTTCCAGGACATAAAGGAATAACTAATAATAATGTTTGACAATTATGAAAAAATATGGTCAAATATAAATATCTTCTAAAGACATTTATATAACAAGGATTGTTACTGTTTGGCAGGCAAAACCTAATCTGTGTAAGAATAGCATTATGCTATTCTTGCATTGCTTAGGTTTTTTATTATAATAATTTGCGGCTGGGCGAGAGAATATGGAAATAAAAAAAGTATTTAATAATAACGTAGTCCTGGCAGAGAATGAAAAGCAAATGGAAATGGTAGTAATGGGGCGCGGGCTTGCTTTTCAAAAAAAGACCGGTGACTGGATTGATCCTGCCGGGATTGAAAAAACTTTTGTTTTGGAACGGCAGGGGATTTCGGAAAAAATTGCCGACTTACTAAAGGAAACGTCCGACCAGTATTTGGGACTTGCCGATAAAATTATTTCCTATGCCAAAACGGCGTTGAATAATAAATTGGATGATTATTTATATGTCGCATTGACGGATCATTTAAGCTTCGCCATTAGCCGTCATAAGCAGGGTTTTCATTTGCCAAATGCCTTGCTTTGGGAAATCAGAAAGTTTTACAAAGAGGAATTTAAAGTCGGGTTGAAAGCACTGAAGATTATTGCGGCCGAAACAGGAATCCAATTACCGGAGGATGAAGCGGGGTTTATTACGATCCACCTGGTCAATAGCCAATTTCCGGGCAAAGGTATGGAGCCGATGGCCGAAATTACCGGTATGATTAGTCATATCCTGAATATTGTAAAGTATCATTATCAGATGGAATTGAATGAAACAACCGTCAGCTATGAACGGTTTCTGACCCATTTACGTTTTTTTGCCTTGCGTTTAACCCGTAAGGATAGCAAAATATACGAAGAGGAAGCCGATTTTTTCTTTGAGCAAGTGAAGACGAAATATGCCAAAGCCTTTCAATGCAGCGGCAAGATTGCTTTATATATACAACAAACGTATAACCGCCGGCTTTCCTGTGACGAAAAGATCTATTTAACCCTGCATATTCAGCGGGTTACGAACCGGCAAGAGTAAATTTTATATAGCAATGGGATTGTTACTATGTTTAGGCAAAACCTAAGTTGATAACCCTGCAGGCAGGTAATTTTACCTGCTTGTTACAGAGGTTCAATTTAGGTTTTTATTTTATTTAAAACCGGAGAGGAGACGGAAAATGGATTATTCTCAATTGGCTGCGAACATTATCTGCAATGTGGGAGGAGAAGAAAACGTGATCTCTCTTGTACATTGCGCCACCCGCCTGCGATTTAAGCTAAAAAACCGAAATGACGCCGATAAAAAAGCGATTAAAAATCTGCCGGGTGTGCTGCAGGTTGTTGAAAGCGGCGGACAATTTCAAATTGTTATCGGCAACGAAGTCAGCGATGTTTATCGTGCGATTGCTAAAATGACCAGGCTTGACCTCACCGGCGAAGGAAAAAATACCGGCAAACCGGCTGGCAGCTTGCTGAATCAGGCTATTGACCTAATTTCGGGAATTTTTACCCCGCTGCTGGGGGCCATGGCCGGCGCGGGTATGCTGAAAGGGCTCTTGACCGTGGCGGTAGCCCTGAACTGGTTAACGCCAGCAGAGGGAACCTATCAAATTCTCTTTGCCGCGGCAGACAGCTTGTTCTATTTTTTGCCGCTTGTTTTGGCATTTACAGCCGCCAGAAAGTTTGATACGGACCCTTACGTAGCCGTTATTGTGGCAGGAACCCTGCTGTATCCGGGACTGGTTGCGGCGTTGAATAAAGGGATTTCCCTTTCGTTCCTGGGGATTCCGGTGGTTTTAACAAATTATGCAACTTCCGTGGTTCCCATTATTCTGGCCGTTTACGCCCTGTCAAAACTGGAGCCGCTCTTGAATCAGCGGATTCATGCCAGTGTCAGGCGTTTTTTAACTCCCTTGATCCTGTTAGTCGTCATTGTGCCGCTGACCCTGATTGTCTTTGGTCCCTTTGGAACCTATGTAAGTAAATGGATTGGTGCCGGATACTCTTTTATCTATGAAGGCAGTCCTATTTTAGCCGGTATCTTTATGGGAGCGTTTTGGCAAACCTTCGTTATTTTTGGCTTGCATTGGGGGCTGGTGCCGATCATGATCAACAATTTAACGCAATATGGCGCCGATACGTTTGCGACTTTGATAACACCGGCCGTGTTTGCGCAAGCGGGAGCAGCGCTGGGGGTTTGGCTGAAGTCCAAGCAGCGGGAAGTCAGGGAAATCGCCGGTCCCGCCGCATTATCCGGCATTATTGGGATCACCGAGCCGGCTATTTATGGAATCACCCTGCGATATAAAAAACCGTTTATTTTAGGAAGTATCGCCGGCGCCATCGGCGGCGGTGTGGCCGGACTTTCCGGTGCGGCCGCTTTGGCTTTTGCTATTCCCGGGTTAATGACCCTGCCCGTATTTTTCGGCAAGGGATTTGGCATGTTTGCCGGCGGGATTGCGCTGGCGTTTGGACTCGCTGCGGTTTTAACTTATTTCTTTGGTTATAAGGATGAAAAAGAAGCACAGGCTGCGGCCGCAGAAGCGGCTGCCGGCGTCAGGCCGGACGTATTATTCAATAAAGGCAATATCGCCAGTCCGCTTACGGGAAGGCTGCTCCTTTTAAGGGACGTGAAGGATAAGGTTTTTGCCTCCGGGGCGCTGGGCAAGGGGATTGCGATCTTTCCGAAAGAGGGCAAGTTGTTTTCGCCGGTCAATGGAATTGTTACTACGGTATTCCCTACGGGCCATGCCATTGGAATTACTGCGGAAGACGGCATCGAGGTGTTAATTCACGTGGGATTGAATACGGTCCAGCTTGTGGGCCAGTTTTTTGACGTTATGGTGGAGCAGGGATCTGCCGTTAAACAAGGAGACTTGTTGCTGCAATTTAATATGGAAGAAATTGAGAAAGCAGGTTATGATTTAAGTACACCGGTTATTATTACCAATTCGGATTGTTATCTGGATGTAATTCCGGCGGACGAAAAAAACACCCAAGCGGGCGAGTTACTATTGACGATTGTAAAATAAATGGAAGGAGAGGCATACAGTTATGATGAGAAAATTTCCAAAAAATTTTTTGTGGGGTGGCGCGGTTGCGGCAAATCAGGTGGAAGGCGCTTTTGAGGTCGACGGCAAAGGCTGGGCGATTACCGATATAGTGAAACGGGTAGCGCCGGAAGAACGCAAGCAATTGAAACTGCCCTTTCCTACTTCCCGGGAAGTAGCAACGGCGGTAGCGGACCGGAATGACAAGCTGTATCCCAAACGCTACGGGATTGATTTTTATCACCGGTATAAGGAGGATATTGCTTTATTTAAGGAACTTGGATTTACTGCGCTGCGGGTGTCTATTGCCTGGAGCCGCATTTTTCCCCGGGGAGACGAACTGGAACCCAATGAGGCCGGACTTTTATTTTATGATAAACTTTTTGCCGAGCTGAGCCAAAATGGCATGCAGCCTGTTGTCACTTTATCGCATTATGAGATGCCCTTGCACCTTTCTCAAGTCTATGGCGGCTGGACAAACCGTAAAGTCGTAGACTTTTTTGCGCGCTTTGCCGGGACGGTCATCCGGCGTTATCAGGACAAGGTCAAATATTGGATTACGTTCAATGAGATTAACTCGATTTTAATGAGTCCCTTTATTAGTGCGGGAGTTCTGCGGGATCAAGTGGCGGAGAAAGACCTGCTTGCAGCCCAGTTCCAGGCGGCGCATCACCAATTTGTGGCCAGCGCCAAGGCGGTGGAAATTTGCCACCGGGTCATTCCGGACGGAAAAATTGGCTGCATGGTGGTAGGTATGATTAATTATCCTAACAGCTGTCATCCGGAGGATGTTCTGGCGGCGCTGCAGGATCAAAGAAAGACGCTGTTTTTTACCGATGTTCAGGCGCGGGGCCATTATCCCGCCTACATGGCAAGATTATTTGCCGAAAATGGAATTGTAATTGAAAAAGAGCCGGGTGATGATGCCCTTTTGCAGGCAAACCTTGTTGATTTCATATCGCTAAGTTATTATATGTCCACCGTTTCCGCCCGTCCTGAAACGGCCGGCGAGCAATCACCGGGAAATCTCTTTACAGGATTAAAGAATCCCTATTTAAATGCGTCCGACTGGGGGTGGCAAATTGATCCTACCGGTCTGCGCACCTTGTTGAATATGCTATATGACAGGTATGAAAAAGCGCTTTTTATTGTGGAAAACGGTCTGGGAGCCTTTGATACCGTGGAAAAGGACGGCAATATTCATGACAATTACCGGATTGAATATCTGAAGCAGCATATTCAGCAAATGAAACAAGCCGTTATCGACGGCGTGGAACTGATCGGCTATACGGTTTGGGGGCCGATTGATTTGATTAGTTTTTCTACTTCCGAAATGTCGAAGCGGTATGGATTTATCTATGTCGACCAGGATGACGACGGGAGCGGAACGCTGCAAAGAAGCCGGAAAGACAGTTTTTACTGGTATCAAAAGGTAATTGCCAGTAACGGGGAAACTGTGTAAAGCAATCAAATTCTTAGAGAAAAAAATTTTTGCTAATCGATGGCAAAAACAGCAGGAAAAACTAATTGCAAATTGAAGTTAAATAATAATAAATATAAAATGATGGATATATAAGGAGTGATAATATGCCCGTTAAAAATGACATGACTGCTGATTTTTTGCGTTCTGCTTACGGCGGAGAATCGATGGCCCATATGCGGTATCTGATTTGGGGTGATCACGCGGAAAAACAGGGGATGCCCAATATTGCCCGGCTATTTCGCGCCATTGCTTTTGCCGAGCAGGTTCATGCCGCCAATCATTTTAAGGAGTTGGGCGAGCTGCCGGGCGGGGCGGCTGTGACTTCGGGCGCAGTATTCGGTTTCGGCTCCGTGGCCGAGAATCTGCAGGGAGCCATCGACGGAGAGGTTCATGAAATTGAGCAAATGTATCCGGTATATTTGCAGACAGCCCGGTTTCAGCAGGAAAACGGCGCGGAGCGTTCCTTCCGTTATGCCCTGGAGGCGGAGAAAATTCACGCGAAAATGTTCAAGACCGCTCAGGATGCGGCGAAAACCGGTAAGGATATGAAACTGAAAGAAGTATATGTCTGTCCGGTTTGCGGCTATACCGGGGATGGTGAGACGCCGGATTATTGTCCTGTTTGCGGTGTCAAAAAAGACTTGTTTAAACGATTTTCCGCTTGAAATCAGCATGAGCTGGGGAGAAAATCCGCAGCTCATTCTTTTAGACAGGTGGTTGACTGAGTCAAGTAATTTTATTATAATAACAGTAATATGGCAACGGAGGAGGCATTCGTATGGATTCTGCCGCTACCCCTTTGATACAAAGCATCCGTCGATTTAACCGGTTTTATACCAATATTCTCGGTCTTTTGGACCAACATATGCCGGACAGTGATTTTTCGCTGTCCGAAGCCCGCGTACTATACGAAATTGGACATACCGGAAATTGTACTGCGACCAAGCTGATTGAGGAACTAAGGATGGATCCGGGCTACTTAAGCCGAATGATAAAACGCTTTGAGACGCATAGCCTTATATACCGGGTAAAGTCGCTGGAAGACGGCCGGCTGTATTATCTTTATTTGACGGAGCAAGGAAAGAAGGCTCTTTCCAAACTGGATGCGCTGTCGGACCGGCAAATTGCGCAAATGATCGGCCGGCTGGCGGCAGAAGAGCAAAAAGAGCTTATAAATGGGATGAAAACCATTGAGACGGCGTTAGCGGCAAAGCCGGTACTTGCCGAAGAATCGGTTATTATCCGGTCGGAGCTGAAACCGGGAGATGCAGGCTGGCTAATTTATCTGCACGGCTGGATTTATGCCGAAGAATGTGGTTATAACAGTGTATTCGAAGGCTACGTCTGTAAGACTTTCTATGAATTTCTTGTTGCATACAATCCGAATAAGGACCGGCTCTGGCTGGCGGAAGCGAACGGAGAAATAGTTGGTGCGGTTGCAATCGTCGGACATTCGTCCCCAAAGGCGCAGTTGCGATGGTTCATTCTGCATCCTCAATTTCGAGGCAGGGGTCTTGGCAACAGGTTGCTGAGTGAGGCCCTGCAATACTGCCGGGAGAAAGGAGTCGGGCGGGTATTTCTCGAGACTACGGAAGATCAGAAGACGGCGATTGCGATGTATCGGAAAGCAGGGTTTAGAAAAGTGGCGGAACACGAAAATAACACCTGGGGAAAGACTCTGATTGAACAGACTTATGAATTGAATTTGCTATAATTATGCAAATGAAGGATTCGAGTTTTTACAACTGACAGAGCCGTTTGAGATAAACATAACCCGTAACATTGCTGCGGGTTATGTTTATTTTTTTTAATGAAAATTGGATGACGAAAAATTGTGAATTTTCAATGGCGGAGCGGGACAAAAAATGTAATAAAATACGAAAATAGTAAGTCCTTTATGAAAATTGTAAATTTATCTAGAGGATATAACTTATATTTTACGAATATCAGACGCTACGGCCTTTTATGGTTAGGAGGAGCAATAAACAACAGCAATGCCGGACGGTGGGATAATAAACAATAGCCGGGAGCGAGGTTTACTGTAATACTACCAAAATTTAAAAAAACTTGGCATAGGACTTGCGATAATAATGGGCAGGAGGGTTAACTGTGAAAAACAAACTCCAGGATATCATTTCGCTAGAGAGCCGGAAAGAACCGTATACCGATATGGAGCTAAGTGAGAGGATGTCAGTAAGCCGCGAGTACGTTACTTTACTGAGAAAGGAACTAAACATTGCCGATTCACGGGAACGAAAAAAACTCTATATTTGTACCGAGATCCAGGAAATATTGAATTCCCAGCCAACCATCTCCTACCGTAAGCTATCGCAGATTATGAAGGAGAAAGGCTATGGCCTTTCCCGCTATTTACTCGACAAGTATCTCGATGAGGTACGCAGCAGCCGGGGGGAAGACAGCCGGGCCGAAGGCAGGGAAATCATGCCGGAAGGGCAGCCGGAAAGAGAAAGCGAAACCTATCAGGCTTTTGCCAATCTGGTTGGCAGTACGGGCAGTCTGGAAGTACCTATTCAGCAAGCCAAAGCCGCGATGATTTATCCGCCCAACGGTTTGCATTGTCTGATTCTGGGAGAAACGGGAGTCGGCAAAAGCGAATTGGCAGAAGCCATGTATAAATTCGCGGTGGAAACCGGTCGCTTGAAAAGCGATTCTCCGTTTATCGTTTTTAACTGTGCCGATTATGCTGAAAATGCGCAACTGTTGATGTCTCACTTATTCGGTCACGTTAAAGGCGCTTATACCGGCGCCGTTGGTGAACGGAAAGGTCTTATTGAACAGGCTCACGGAGGCGTGCTGTTTCTGGATGAGGTACACCGGCTGACCTCCGAGGGTCAGGAGATGCTGTTTCAGTTAATTGATAAGGGCCAGTTCAGAAGGCTGGGGGAATCGGAGTTTGTCCGTATGGCAAAGGTGCAGCTCATTGCCGCCACTACGGAAAATACGGAAACAACCCTTTTAGCGACATTTAAACGCCGTATACCGATGATCATTGAACTTCCTTCATTAAATAAACGGCCGTTGCGGGAACGGTTAAATTTGATCACCCGGTTTTTCGGTTATGAGTCTACGCGGATGAATGCGCCGATTCAGGTGCGTCTCGATGTTCTTAAGGCTCTGTTATTATATGACTGTTTAGGCAATATCGGACAGTTAAAGAGCGACATCCAGGTGGTTTGTGCGAAAAGTTTTCTTACTTATGTGATGGACAAAGACGAATATGTCAAGGTGGAAGTGGCCGACTTAAGTATCCATGTCAAAAAAGGGCTGATGAAGATAACCCATAAACGTCAGGAAATGGAAGCCCTAATTTGGCAGGATTTTATCTTCCGCCCTGACCGGTATCTCGATGCGAACGAAATTGATAACGATATCTACAGTTTTCCGAAAGAATTTTATAGTTATATTGAAAAGTCTTACGTCACTTATAAGAAGCAAGGCTTAAATACCAAAGAAATTAACCGGATTCTTGGCAGTGAAATTGAAAGAAAATTGCAAAGCGTCATAAAACATGTGAAAGATAATGGCGCACCGATTTCCCGGGAAGAAATCGCTAAAGTTGTAGGGGCGGAAATTACGGCAATCGTTGAAGAAATCCTAAAGATAGCCGAGAAACGGTTAGGTGAATTGGATACATCCATATTTTACTGTCTGGCGATTCATTTACATGCCACTTTTAATCGTTTAGATCAAGGCCGGGAAATTGTTAACCCGAATTTAGATGAGATAAAAGAAAAGTTCCGGAATGAATATGTTGTGGCCGTGGAGATGGTAGAATACCTGAAAAATCAATGGAGTATTGATTTGCCGGATGATGAAGTCGGCTATATTACATTGTATCTGCAGGGAAATAAGAAAGAGAATGAAGGTAAGGTTGGCGTTCTGGTAGTGACGCATGGCAACGCCGGCGCCGCTATGCTGGAAATCTCCAATAAGCTTTTAAATGTGAATCACGGGCAAGCCTTGGCGATGGCTTTAGAGGAAAGTCCGACGGATGTTTTGGAACAACTGATTACGTTGGCGGAAGCCGCTGAGGAAGGGAAAGGAGTATTGCTGCTGGTAGATATGGGCTCCCTCCTTACCTTTGGTGAAATTATCGGCGAACGTACGGGCATCACCATAGAAACCATTGAAAGGGTGGATACGGTGATGGTTATTGAAGGCATTCGCCGCAGCATATTGCCGGGGTCTAAATTAAGTGATGTAGTAAGTGCGATTGAAAATTTAAATTATATTTCCAAGAAAGGCCGCGTCAACCGGCGAATTTTAAAACGGCCTCAGGCGATAATTACCATTTGCCTGACCGGGGAAGGGATTGCCCTGCATTGCAGCCGCTATCTGAAAAAAATATTTGGCAATCAACTAATTGGCATCAAATTAATTAATATGGGTGTTATCGGGAAATTGGATATGTATAAGCAAATCCAGAGTTTGGGTAATCAATATGACATTGTTGCTATTATTGGCAGCATCGATCCGCAATATCCCGGCATTCCCTATATTTCTTTAGATGATCTGTATCATGACAACAGTAAAGAACGTATCTTGCGGTTACTTGAGTATTCGGGCGATAGCCGGAGCAGTGCCGTCAATAGCAGCTTGGTTCCGGCAGTAGTGCGGGAAGCACAGATTACCCTGAATTTACAGAGCAAAAACAAGCAGGACGTAATAAAGAATATTTGCGACCGGCTGCTCAAAGAAGGGTATGTGAAAAAGGGATATTATGAAGCGGTTTTAAAGCGGGAACGAATGGGGAGCTTTATTATCAATCAGGAGGTTGTTTTGCCGCACGCGGATAGTAGTTATGTGAACCGTCCGACCGTCGTGATTGCCAAAATGGCAGAACCGGTTTTATGGGACCGAAATAATAAAGTATCCATTGTATGTCTATTAGCCTTAGATATACATGGAAAAGACGGGGTGCGGTATTTATACAACAAATTTAAAGATCAGAATATTTTGCTAAAACTTAAGCAGTCACAGTCAGAACAAGAATTTAAGGGGGTTCTACTCAATGAGTGAAATTAGTTTTGATGAAACATTGATTTTAATTGATTTACAGGTTGACAGCTATGCGGAAGTACTGAAGTTTATGGCAGCCAATTTGCACGATAAGGGATTTGTGAAAGAAAGTTATGCCGCGGCTGTTATCGCCCGGGAACAGAAATTTGCCACCGGCCTGCCGACGGAAGGCTGTGGTGTTGCCATACCGCATACTGATATTGAGCATGTAGCGAAGGCGGCAATCTGTTTCGGTATTCTGAAAAAAGAAGTTCCTTTTGGCATCATGGGGGAAGAAACCGCCACCGTGCCGGTAAAGCTGGTTTTTATGCTGGCCATGAATACCGCGCATACGCAGTTGGAACTGTTGCAAAAATTGACACAGATCTTTCAGGAGCGAGAAACCTTAAACTGTTTAGCGAACGAGAAATCGAAAGCAAAAATAAAAGACATTATAAGCCGGAAATTAAACTTAGCGGGATGAAATCCGCCGGGCATTGATTCTCAGTTTATTATCTCATAAGCAATTATGGGACAATAATACGCCGCTTTATAACAAACCGGCAGACTTTATGGGAGGAGGTGATATAATGAACCGGCAAAAAGTGGTATTGGTCGCCTGCGGCACGGGTATAGCAACATCAACTGTTGTGTCGCAAAGAGTCGAGGATTTAATAAAGGCTCACGGGATAAACGCCAGAGTGATCCAGTGTAAGATCGCGGAGGTAGCAGGGTATGAGGAGGGAGCCGATTTACTGGTAACAACCACAATTGCATCAAGAAACTATAAAATTCCCGTAGTTAAGGCCATGAACTATTTGACCAACCTAAATACGGAAAAAGTTGACCAGGCGATCCTTGATGCGCTAAACGGATAAACGGGACAAACTCTGGCGCTTGCCCAAAAAAATTACATGGGGGGAAATGCTATGTTATTACATGTCGTCCAATATATTTTGAATCTGGGACCAACTGTAATTCTGCCGCTTACCATTACCATAATCGGCATGATATTCGGCCAGGGCTTTAAGAAAGCTTTTAAATCGGGTCTTACCATCGGTATCGGTTTTGTCGGCATTAATTTAGTCGTCGGCTTACTTACCAGTAATTTGGGAGCCGCAGCTCAACAAATGGTAGAACGATTCGGCTTTCACTTAAATGTTCTTGATGTTGGCTGGCCGGCGGCGGCCGCAATTAGCTGGGCTTCCCCGATCGCAGCGATCATGATACCGATTGCCATGCTGGTAAACCTGATCCTGTTGTTATTAAAAGCAACCAATGTAGTTGATATTGATATCTGGAATTATTGGCACTTTACAGCAGCAGGCGCAACCGTATTTGCTCTAACTCATGGCAGTTGGGCCATGGCGATTATGGCCGGCATTTTGTATGAAATTGCAGTTCTTAAAATTGCCGATTGGACGGCTCCCATGGTACAGGATTTCTTTGATCTGGAAGGGGTATCCTTGCCGACCGGTTCCACGGCAGCCTGCGGTCTGATCGGCATTCCCATAGCAAAGGTAATCGGTATGATTCCTGGCATTAAAAGCTTAAAGGCGGATCCGGAAACCATTCAGAAACGGTTTGGTATTTTCGGTGAACCCATTATGATCGGATTAATTCTTGGGGCAATTATTGGCCTGTTAGCCGGATATGACATTGGTAAAGTGCTGCAACTGGGGGTTGCAATGGGCGGCGTTATGTTCTTAATGCCCCGGATGGTTAAGATCTTAATGGAAGGATTAATTCCTGTTTCTGAGTCAGTTAGAGAGTTTTTACAAAAGAAAAATTTCGGCAAAGACAGAAAACTGACGATTGGCCTGGATGCGGCGGTATCGGTCGGTCATCCGGCAGTCATTGCAACCGCCCTTGTTTTAGTTCCGATAACGATTTTCCTGGCAGTCATATTGCCCGGCAACCAGGTTTTGCCTTTTGGGGATTTAACTACGATTTGTTTCTACGTTTCCTTTATAGTGGGATCCACCCGGGGCAATATTGTTCATTCGGTTATATCCGGCGCCGTGGTAATGGGCTTAGGCTTATTAATGGCAACGAATATTGCCTCGTTCCATACCGAAATTGCCAGAATGGCTCAATTTACCATGCCGAAGGGAACCACGATGATTTCCAGCCTGGATTTGGGCGGCAACTTTTTGAATTGGCTGGTAATCAAGGTATTCCAGGTATTTACGGGTACATTCTAAAGCCGGTAGCGAATTAGTGAAGCCGTTTCCTATACTTTGTGCCTTGATAGTGAAAGGAATGGATGCTTAATGAAAGCTGGAGTTTTATTCAAAACCGGTGATATAAGATATGTCGACTTTGACGATCCGGTTTGTGACGACGATTCTGTCATAGTAAAAGTAAAAGCATGCGGAATTTGCGGTTCCGACCCGCCAAGAATGTTAAGGCATTGGAAATATCCCATGCCGGCCATTGCCGGTCATGAGTTTTCCGGTGTTATTGTTGAAAAAGGCAGGAATGTTCTGACCCATGAAGTAAATGAACGGGTTTCGGCAGCTCCCTTCATTCCCTGCAATCAATGTTATTATTGCAAATCCGGCATTTATGCAATGTGTGATCACTATGGAATGTTAGGTTCAAAAACATACGGCGCCTTTGCGGAATATATAAAAGTGCCGGCAGCCAATTTAGTTAAGATTTATGATATGGACTTTGAAGAGGCTGCCATGATCGAACCGCTGGCGGTGGCTGCCCATGGCGTATTAGGAATTGAACCTCTGCTGGGAGATACCGTCGCTGTGATGGGGGCCGGCATTATCGGCCAGTTAACGATTCAGTGGCTAAAAATTGTCGGTGTCAATCATATCATTGCCGTTGATATTTCCGACCGGAAATTGGAAACTGCGAAAAACTTAGGCGCCAATTATTTAATTAATCCAAGCAAGGCTGATTTAATCCAAAGCATAATGGAAATCACCGATAACTTGGGTGTTGATATCGCAATGGAATGCGCCGGGTCCAAAATCACGGAAGAGCAATGCCTGCTTATAACTAAAAAGAAAGGGAAAGTCGCTTATATTGGTATCGCGCATTCGGATGTGCTTTTAAAGGAAAATGCCTTTGAAGGGATTTTTCGCAAGGAATTAACTGTAAAAGGCTATTTTAATTCTTATTCGGCCCCTTTTCCGGGAAAAGAATGGTCTATGAGTGTTGAATATGCCAAAAAAGGAAAACTGGCCCTTAAACAATTAATTTCCCATAGATATCCGCTTAGCGAAATTAAGCAAGCTTTTGCAATGATTGGGTCAGGAAAGGAAGAGTACAATAAAATGCTGATTATCCCTTGATGATATTCAGCAAAATAAACAACAATTTCAGGAGGACAGGGGAATGTTGGCGTTAGTAAAAACGAAACAAGGCCCTGGCGGGTTCGACGTGATCGACAGGGAGAATCCCAAAGTAGGGCCGGAACAGGTAAAAATCAGGGTAAAATATGCCGCTGTCTGCGGTACTGATTTACATACCTACGAAGGTAAATACAATGTCAAAGCGCCGGTCACTTTAGGTCATGAATTTGCCGGCGAGGTGGTAGAAGTTGGGGACAATGTCACCGAGTTCGCCGTTGGCGACCGGGTGACTTCGGAAACTACCTTTTCGGTATGCGGCAAATGCCGGTATTGTCAAACCGGGGATTATAATTTATGCAGCCAGCGCAAAGGGTTGGGCAATCAGCAGGATGGTGCCTTTACCAATTATATTATTGCCCGGCGGGAAAGTGTCCACAAGCTGCCGGAAAATGTTGATTATATCTCGGCGGCCATGACGGAGGCGGTGGCTTGTGCCCATCATGCCGTGGCCAAAAGTAACGTGAAGCCGGGGGATGTGGCAGTTGTCCTCGGGCCCGGACCGATTGGCCTGTTTACCGCGCAAATTGCCAAGCATTACGGTGCTAAAGTGATTATTACCGGATTGGCAAAGGATAAAGGGCGCTTGGATAAGGCTCTGGAACTAGGCATTGATTTTGCCGTGGATATCGAAAATCAAAGTGTCGAACAGCTTGTACAGAAATTAACCGACGGATATGGCGCGGATATCCTTTTTGAATGCACCGGCGCTCCGCCTTCTCTGAATATGGGGCTCTCGCTCTTAAGAAAACAGGGAGTATACGTACAGGTGGGGATTTTTCCGGCCCAAGAAGTAGCGGCGGACTTTGAGAAAATTATTCAAAAAGAAATTAAAGTGATGGGGTGCCGCAGCCAGAAACCCAGTGACTGGGAGCCATCGCTGCAGCTCATGAATACCGGTTCGGTAAAGGCTAAGAATTTGGTATCTCACCAGTTTGCAATTACTGAGTGGGATAAAGCTTATGAGACAATAAAAAAAGGGGAAGCCATTAAAGTAGTGCTGGCTCCCATAGAAGAAAAACTATTAAAAGTATAAGCATAAATAATATTAACATAGTTTGCGGACAAACGGTAGGGTGAATTTCTGCCGCATTGATTACCGGCTTACGCTTTTCGTAAGACTGGCGTAAGCCGGCAGTCATTTTTAGCGCGGCCCAAGGGAGTAAAGCAATGATGATTACGAAAGATAAGCTTATTAAAATAATGGATTATACCTTGTTAAGACCGGCGGCTACGAAAGCCGATATTGCGGTTTTTTGCGAAGAAACCATACAATATGGATTTAAGACAATCTTTGTTAATCCGTATTATGTTTCCTTTGCCAGCCAATTATTAAAGGAAACCGGGGTAAAGGTCGGGGTTCCCATTGGATTTTCCCTCGGCGGGGCAACGACGAAAATAAAGGTGGCGGAAACAACGGAGGCAATTGCCAACGGCGCCGGGGAAGTGGATATGCTCATCAATCTTGGGGCGTTAAAATCGAAAGAATATCAGGCCGTTGAGCGGGATATTGCCGAAGTTGTCAAGGCGTCCCAGGGGTTGACTACGAAAGTGATTATTGAAACGGCGCTGCTGACCAGGGAAGAAAAAGTTGCCGCCTGTTCGTTGATTATGGAAGCGGGAGCCGATTTTGTTAAAACCGCCACCGGTTTTAACGGCGGAGGCGCAACGGTGGAAGAGGTAAAATTTCTTAAATCTGTTGTTGGTGATAAGCTTGGCATCAAAGCGGCCGGCGGTATCCGCTGCTATGAAGACGCCTGTCAGCTGATCGAAGCCGGTGCCGGGCGAATTGGCACCAGCAGCGCGATTCAAATTCTTGGCGGCCAAAAGGTAAATAGCTTATATTGATTTCACCAATTACTTTTGAAATGAATTGCAGGAAGGTGATTTAAATGACCAGGTTGGAACTTGAACAAATTGCCATAAAGGTCCGGATGAATATTATAGACATGATAGCCGAGGCAGGATCGGGACATCCCGGCGGTTCCCTGTCAATTGTGGATCTGTTGACCGTACTCTATTTTGATAAAATGAATCTTCACATTGATGACCCCCGTTGGGAAGACCGGGACCGGTTTATTTTGTCGAAAGGGCATGCAGCGCCGGGACTCTATGCCGTATTGGCGGAGCGCGGCTATTTTCCGGTTGCAGATCTGAAGAGTTTGCGAAAACTAAACTCCTATCTGCAAGGACATCCGGATATGAAAGCAATCCCGGGGGTTGATATGTCCACCGGCTCTTTAGGGCAAGGCTTGTCAGCCGCCAATGGCATGGCACTGGCGGGCAAGCTGGATCACAAAGCTTATCGGGTATATGTGATGATTGGCGACGGCGAACTGCAGGAAGGGCAGATATGGGAAGCCGCCATGACCGCGGCTCATTATAAATTGGATAACTTGACGGCGTTTGTCGACTGCAATGGACTCCAAATTGACGGAACCAATCAGGAGGTTATGAACGTGAATCCTATTACGGATAAATTTGCCGCCTTTGGCTGGCAGGTTTTGGCGATTGACGGCCATAACCCGGAAGCAATTGCGGCGGCCGTTGAGCAAGCCAAAACGGTTAAAAATAAACCGACTGCTATTATTGCCAAGACGGTAAAAGGCAAAGGCGTCTCATTTATGGAAAACCAGGTGGGATGGCATGGTTCTGCGCCCAATCAGGAACAACGGCGGCAGGCAATGGCCGAGCTGGAAAGGAGCTTGTTAGCATGAGTGTTGCGACACGGGAAGCCTATGGTCAGGCCTTAATTGAGTTGAGTCATAATCCGGATGTTGTGGTTCTGGACGCTGATTTAGCGAAAGCGACCAAAACAATTGAGTTTAAGAAAGTATGCCCGGAGCGGTTTTTTGATATGGGAATCGCCGAACAGGATATGATGGGAACGGCCGCCGGTTTGGCCGCCTGCGGCAAAATTCCTTTTGCCAGCACATTTGCTATGTTTGCCGCGGGGCGAGCTTTTGAGCAGGTACGTAATTCCGTGGCCTATCCGCGTTTGAATGTAAAAATTGCCGCCACTCATGCGGGAGTTACGGTGGGGGAAGACGGCGGCAGTCACCAGGCGGTCGAAGACATGGCGCTTATGCGCAGCATTCCCAATATGGTTGTGCTGAATCCGGTCGATGCCATCGAAGCCAGGCAGGCGGTTTTAGCCGCCGCAGAGTATTACGGACCGGTATATATTCGCCTGGGGAGAGCGGCCACGCCGCAAATCCATGACGACAACTACAAATTTGAGCTGGGAAAGGGAGAAGTATTGCGGCAAGGCGCCGATGTTGCCATCATTGCGACGGGCATTATGGTCAGTAAGGCTTTGGAAGCGGCCGGACAACTGCAGAAGGACGGCATCGCCGCCACCGTAATCAATATTCATACCATTAAACCGATTGATAGGGCGCTGCTTGTCAAAGCGGCTAAACAGTGCGGTAAAATTGTAACCGCGGAAGAGCATAGCATAATCGGCGGCTTAGGTTCGGCGGTGTGCGAGGTCTTATCCCAGGAATGTCCTGTAAAGATTAAAATGCTGGGGCTAAAGGACTGTTTCGGCCGCTCAGGAAAAGCGGGTGAACTTTTAGAGCATTACAAGTTAACGGCGGCAGAGATTGTAGACGCTACAAAGGAGTGAGTGGGCGTGATTGCTCTAGGCGCGGATCATGGTGGGTATAAATTAAAAGAAAGCATAAAAAATCATCTAAAAGGGCTGGGTATCGAATACAAGGATTTTGGCACGGATTCCGAAGCCAGCGTGGATTATCCCCAATATGCGGTGGCAGTTGCCCATAGCATACTAGCTGGGAAGTGTACGGAAGGAATCCTTTGCTGCGGGACGGGAGTCGGCATAGCCATAGCCGCGAATAAAATTCATGGTATAAGAGCGGCTGTTGTTGGCGACTGTTTTACTGCCCGGGCTACCAAAGAACATAATAATTCCAACATTATTTGTCTGGGGGGCAGGGTGACCGGCGAAGGACTCGCTTTAGCCATTATTGATACATGGCTGAATGCGAAATTCCAGGGCGGTCATCATCAAAAACGGCTTGATCAAATTGCGGCACTAGAAAATAACAACAATCCGCTTCTTTCCAATGCCGGGATATAACATAATATTTTTTTATGGACCGTTGTTCTTTTTTCAAATTCCAATTTTTAAAAAACCGCGTTAGCGGTTTTTTCTTATTTTCAGCCACCAAGCTTATAATATTTATAATAGCAAGTTTTACCGGGGATGGAAGACGGGAACACTATGAATATATACAACGAAACGGAGAGATAGAATATGAATTGTATTATGGGAAGTAAAACGAACTGCGTATACAACAAAAATGGCTGCAAGAATAAGCCGAAGCCGGAGAATATACCATGTCTGGGGGTGGTTTGCGGCAATATAAAGCAATGATTGCCGGGGTGGCCGGCACCCGCCCTGGATAAGCTTATAGGGAGGAAAAGCCCATGAATGAGTATGTTGTCTGGGGAATCCCTTTATTACTTTTAGCTTTTTGGTTCGGTTATGTTACCGGCTATGCCAATGGATCGGATTATGCCGCCAAAGAAGGATGCAAGGCGCTTGCCGAGTATCGCCGGTACGTATTGAAAAAGTATGGCGGTGATTGATATTCCGATATTTTGTTGTGTTTTGTAAATCTTGCACTATATATTGTATATTTTGCAAGGAAATCATCCTTTTATGGAGAATTAACAAAAGGCTCAAAATGCAAATGAAGGGATGATGAATGATGATGATTGATGGTGTACTGGTTGAAGCGGCGGGCGGTTTGTCGCAAGAAGAAGCCAGGCAGTATGCCGAAGAAGAGATTGAACGCTGGCAGGCTGAAGGCAAAAGGCTAAACCGGGTTGTGCTGAGGTTAGACGGCAATGAAGTGATTGTGAAAGCATTTGAAAAATCACCCATAATGAGAGTCCGGCGTATTACCGGATATTTGAGCAATATAAATAATTTCAACGATGCTAAGAAAGCTGAATTATACGATCGATATAAACATATGAGTGACAGTCAGCGGGCAATACGGGAATATGCTGAATAGGACAATTGCCATCTGGCTGCGTCTGTGACAAATTCGAGGTTGGTTACAAAATTAATGAAAGACCGTAATATCCGGCAAAAGGAGGCTGAGACACATTCTCAGCCTCCTTTTGCCGATTTAATTTTAGTTTTCATAAGATTATCGTTTTCTTAGTCTTTTACCTCAGTGCTGTTTGAGAGTTTTGTTTTCGCGGCATCTTTTTTGGGCGGAATATGGAAAGCGGCTTCCAAAATCTTCTTGGCAATCGGTGCCGCCGAATCCGTGCCAAAACCGCCCTGTTCCACAATAACGGCTACAACAATGGTTGGGTTATCAAAAGGAGCGTAAGCTACAAATAAACCATGGTCCTGACCGTGCGGATTTTCCGCCGTACCCGTTTTGGCGGCGAGGGAGATGGGAAAACCGTCAAATACGTCGCCGGCGGTACCTCCCGGCAAAGCCACTTCATGCAGGCCATCCCGGATTATATCGAGAGTGCGTTGAGATACTTGAACGCTGCCGGTCTCTTCCGGTCCAAATGTACGGATTACCTTGCCGTCCGGCGCAAGAATTTTGCTTACCAGATAGGGGCGGTAACGGTGACCGCCATTGGCTACTTCACTCATGACCATAGCCATCTGCAGCGGTGTTTCCAGCTGGAATCCCTGGCCGATGGCGGCGTCGAAGGTTTCCGAGAGATACCAGGGCTGGTGATAGACTTTTTCTTTATACTCGCGGCTGGCGACCAGTCCGGTAGCTTCTCCCGGCAGGTTAATGCCCGTGCGGACTCCGAGTCCGTACATCCGGGCGTAGTTTGCCAAATTATCGATTCCTACGCGGTTGCCCATCTCATAAAAAAATACGTTGTCTGATTTAGCCAAAGCCGTTTTGAAATCAATCCAGCCCAGTGCTTCACCATTGGCATTCCCTTTAGGGATAAGCCAGTGGTGACCGCTATCGAAGATTTTTTCTTCCGGTGTTACTTTTCCCAGTTCAAGGGCCGCCGTACCGGTTATTATTTTAAAGGTGGAGCCGGGGGGATACTCGCCGGCAATGGCCCGGTTTTCCATTGGATCAAAGGGATTATGGCTGATTGTCTGCCAGTTTTTTTCAGAAATGCCGCCATTGAATAGATTCGGATTAAAGGCCGGGCGGCTTACCATGGCCAGGATCTCACCGGTTTGGGGGTTCATTACTACTACGGCGGCCGCTTTGGCGTTAACCCTGCCCAATTTTTTCTGAAGATAATTCAGACGGTCATCCACCGCTTTTTCGGCCGCTTCCTGGATTTTGGCATCAATGGTCAGCACCAGACTATTGCCCATAACCGGTTCTTTTTTAGCCAGCATTTTCACCGGATGACCGGTAACGTCAACTTCCTCCTGGGTTCCGCCGTCAATACCGCGGATTTCTTTATCCCAGACTTTTTCCAGCCCGAACTTTCCGATAATATCACCGGTTTTATAACCTGCCGCTTTCATTTTTTGGAGTTCTGTTTCACTGATTTCGCCAATATATCCGAACAGGTGAACCCCTAAATCATTATAAATATAATTCCGGACCGATTGGATTTCGATGATTACGCCAGGTAAATCACTGCGCCGCTCTTCAATCTCAGTGACAATATCCGGACCTACATCGTTTTTGACCCGAATGGGTTGAAGTGAGTTGCCATGTTGTTCGATTTTCTTCCGGATGTCGGCCGGATTCATATTTAGAATAGCACTCAGACGATTGATGACATCGTCGGATATTGGTCCGGAAATAGGAAACAGGGAAACGCAAAACCCGGGCCGGTTCGTAACCAGCGGCACGCCGTTGCGGTCATAAAAAATACCGCGGGGAGCAACAAGCGGCATAAGGCGGATACTGTTTCTATCGGCTTTCCGTTTGTATTCGGCACCGTGAAGGATCTGCAAATAAGTCAAACGGCTTATCAGTGAGATAAAGACAAACAGCATAAGGCAGAATAATATGTTAAGTCGTGGATTAAATTGTTTTTTTAGCACAACAACAGCATCCTTCCGTTGTGTTGGTTAGTTTTGACAACAATCTGTTAAAAAATTCGACACGAAACAGAGTGCACCTTTGGAATATTTAACCAAAAATGAAATGAAATCAAAAAAAATAGCAATCCTTTCGACCGGCTGAACAACACCTGGTGCGTCAAATTAGTGAATTATTTCTACCGGTGAATTGGTTACAATAGAAACAAAAGGAGGTGTCAGCGAAATGATGATGGGATATAGTTACGGCTACGGCGGTCCGTTGACCTGGCTGGGAATGGGATTTGGCATGATCATTCAGCTTGCTTTTACCGCTCTGGTTATCCTGGCGGTAGTCTGGATGTATAAGGCGGTTTTCCGTAACGGAAACCGTACGGAAGGTAGAAACGGCGCCCTGGAAATATTGCAAACGCGGTATGCCAAAGGTGAAATTACCAGAGAAGAGTATCAGCAGATAAAAAAGGAATTGAAAGAATAAAAAAAATCCCGTTTATTATAAGTTCTTCATAGCTTCTTCACAATGGTCTGATATGATAAAAATGGACCTATGTAATTAAGGGAAGAAGGAGAACGTTATGGAAGAATTAATAGTAGAAGCCTATCATAAAGCCAAAACTAAAGAATTTTTTGCGATTACCACTATTTTGGAAAAGCTTCTGAAAAAATACTATTCTTTGCAGGATCCGCGCACCTGGATTACCACCGGTGAAGTGCGGCGCATTTTAGAGCAGCGGGGATTATGGGTTTGAGCCGTAATTTTGTTTGACATTTTTTTTAGGACAAGTTATCATGAATTTTGTTAAGACAATTGCAAATAGAAGGATAGGTGCCGAAAGGCTTAATAGGGAAGACTGGTGTGAAGCCAGCACGGTCCCGCCGCTGTAAAGGGGAGCAAACCTGCAATTTATGTCACTGAAACTATGGTTTTGGGAAGGCGCAGGAATTGTTATGAACCCAAGTCAGAAGAACTGCCTGTCTGATAATCACCGTTTTACTCACGAGCGATGAGGAGGGGGTTCGACCTGTAAAATTATCCCTGTGTGAAAAACGCAGGGGTTTTTTTATGGGATCAGAAAGTATAACTTTTCGGGTTGTTTCTAAAATAACACATTCTTCTTAAGAAAGCCGAAAAGTAAAATACTTTCCTTCCACTTAAAGACCCTTTAGGTCTTTCTTGTAATGTTTATTACCGGGGGAGTGTTATTTTGGTTAGTAAAACTGCTACATATAGCTGGCTGGGTTATGGTATTAATCTCGTTATATTGCACATTATCGGGTTTGGAAGTTTGCTTTTTTCTATGCGGAGTCATCCAACTCTCCTGGGCTTAGGTTTTTTAGCTTATACCCTGGGTTTGCGGCATGCCTTTGATGCCGATCATATTGCCGCCATTGATAATACGGTACGAAAATTATTACAGCAGAAAAAGAACCCGATGGGTGTTGGTTTTTACTTTTCTTTAGGGCATTCGACGGTTGTGCTTCTGATGGCGCTAGCGACTGCTTTTACGGCCCAATGGGTACAAACCAGCCTCCCGCAGATAAAAGATGCGGGTGGCGTGATCAGCACCTCCGTATCCGGTTTGTTTTTAATTTTGATCGGTGTGCTGAATTTAATTGTTTTGCACGATATCTATAAAGTATTTTCCCGGATGCGGCACAGCCTGTATGATAATAACAAGCTGGAGGAATTGCTTCATAACAGAGGTTTCATGGCCCGTTTTTTAAATCCTTTTTTCAAATTTATTAATAAAAGCTGGCATGTCTATCCGGTTGGTTTTCTTTTAGGCTTAGGATTTGATACGGCCAGCGAGGTTGCCCTGCTGGCGATATCCGCCGGGGCGGCTAAGAACCATGTTGAAATTACCGGAATCATTGCTTTGCCTGTTTTATTTGCCGCCGGTATGAGCCTCTTGGACACGGCCGACGGAATTTTCATGACCACTGCATATAACTGGGCTTTTAGCACACCGCTGCGTAAAGTATATTACAATCTTACCATTACCAGTCTGTCGGTCGTAGCGGCTTTATTTATCGGGATCATTGAGCTGACGCAAGTAATGATTGGAAAATTCGGTTTAACGGGCGGAATTTGGCAATGGATCCGGGATTTGGACTTTGGATCGTTAGGGTATATATTGGTTGCTTTGTTTGTATTCACCTGGGCGATATCCTATAGTATATGGAAGTTTGGCCATGTGGAAGAACGGTGGCATTCCTGATTTGATTTGGATGATAAATATTTCCGATTAATACTTAAATAGACAAAGAACTAGACGGCGATGTAAAATAAAGAAAGAAACAGGTCGAAAATGAAGAATTCGTGGATATAATTCTGAATAAATGCTGGGTGTGATATTGTGAAACGGTTGCTGGTTGTGGTATGGTGTGTGGTTATTTTGGCGATACCGGCAGTGAGCCGGGCCGGCGCATTGGAAGATTATGAAGGCGCCCATGATATATCGATTGCAGCTGCCGCCAGTGTGGCTGCCTATAGCGACCGGATTGGCGAAATAGCCAGCCGTTATCTTGAGCATAACGGCTGGCAAATTGACCGTTATGTCCAAACGCAGGGGCATGACGGCGCCCGGTTTCTCCTGGCGAAAAGAGACGACAGCGAGGGGAGAACTACATACATCCTTGCGTTTGTGGGAACCGAAAACGCGGCGGATATTAATTATGACTTGCAAGTAGGCAAGGTTTACTTTGACGGTAACAGTATAGAATCATTTAAGGCCAATGCCGCCAGGAAAAACATACCGGATACCGAACCGAAGGTTCACCGGGGCTTTTTCGAATTTGTAGCCGAGGGGCTGGCGGCGAAAACACGAAGTGCGGGTCCTGCGCCCCGGTTGCTGACCGACATTCTTTTGAAGGACAAGGACAGTAAAATATATCTTACCGGCCACAGCCTGGGCGGTGCCGCGGCTACCCTGGCCGGAGCCGGAATGATCAGTATGGGTGTAAACCCGGCGCAAATTAAAGTGATTACCTTCGGGGCTCCGGCTGTCGGCAATGCCGCATTTGCCGCAAAATTCGCCCCAACCCTTAATTTGACGCGAATTGTTATTTCCGGTGATCCCGTAACCGGTGTTCTGCAGGATCTGATTGGAGGCTACAAGCAATTTGGCCGGGAAATACGCTGGTTTTTACCGGACTATGCCGATCAGCCTCACAGGGTAACCGAATATGTAGACTTAGCCTTGAAGAATTATTTTGACAAGCGCCGGGAAGCCCGCCAGGCGGGAGTGGAGATAGCCGAGCCGGTGGCTGTGGAACATGGCAGCGGCAAAAAAGTTTATATTGCGCCCCTGAAAGATACTCTCCCGGAGCCGTTACGGGCCGAGTTCTGGTATATGCAGGAAGCGTTGCAGGATGAATACCGTGAGAAGTTACCCGGTTGTACGCTGGCGCCCGAAGGGGATACGGATGACTGGCCGGGAAAGGCTGCTGCCGCCGGTTATCACTGGGTGGTGGTGCCTGAACTTAGCGTCACCTCATTAAAACGGGAACAGCACTTATATTATATTACCGTAAGTCAGACGGTTTACGATGCAAGGACAGGAGCCATCGTGGCGATGGACAGCTTTTCCACCGGAACTTATAATTTAACTCCCCTGGAAGCGTTTATCCATGATTTTAAAGGAATCAACTATACGCAGGAACCCTGGATTATAAATCATAAGCGGGAAGGAATGACTGCTGGAAGGGTTAGTGTTGACACTGCCACATTAGTACATTAGTATAGTAGTATTGAACTACATTTCGCGTCCGATGAATTTATGACTGACAAAGGACTGCGAAAAGTAGTATTGAATATAAGGATTGGGGTTTATGATGGACGTTTATAGGGTAGAGCGGCTGCCGCAGGAGTCGACCCGCGAATATGTGTACCGGTTTTTAAAAATAAATATTATGAATTTAAAATTGTTACCCGGCAGTGCCCTGTCGGAAAAGGAAATCGCTGTGCTGCTGAATGTGAGCAGGACTCCGGTACGGGAAGCGTTTATTCAGCTCTCGCAAGAATATTTGCTTGATATTATGCCGCAAAAAGGAACCTATGTTTCTCTCATTGAAGTAGAGAATGTGGAAGAAGCCAGATTTTTGCGGGAAACGCTGGAAAAGGCGGTGATTGCTCTCGCCTGTACCGATTTTCCCCGGGAAAAATTATTTGAACTGCAATCTTATGTCACACTCCAGGAACTATGTCTGCAGGAAAAAAATTATGTTAAATTCTATGAACTGGATGAAAGCTTACATAGCGCGATTTTCGCGGGCTGCCGGAAAGGACGGGTCTGGTCGGTGATTCAACAAATGAACACCCATTACAACCGGGTCAGATTGCTGAATGTAACCAGCGGTCATGATTTAATCCTGCTGTTGCAGCAACACCAGGATCTTGTCCGGGCGATCCGGGAAAAGGATGTAGTCTTGGGAAGCCGGACCATTGAGCTTCACTTAAACAAAGTAAAAATTGACATCAAGGAGTTAATGAGCGATTATTCCCATTATTTTAAACCAACCGTAAAGATGTAGCGTTTTAAGAGAAAAAACAGTTGCCTCTCTCAATTATGAGGCAGCTGTTTTTTTATTCGCCCAATAAAAAATTTTTTGAAAATATAATATTGACACTAATATACTAGTATGGTAGCATAACTAGTGTAAAAGATGTATGCAAAACTGCAGAATTTACAGTTCTATTAATTTAATTGGAGGCGGTACCATGATAATGTCGTTCCGTTGGTATGGTAAGCAGCATGATTCCATACCGCTGCAGTATATCCGTCAGATTCCCGGAATGAGGGGAATTGTCGGTGCGTTATTTGATGTTCCGGTTGGTGAAGTATGGCCCCTGGAAAAAATACTGGAATTAAAACGCGAGGTCGAAGAACAAGGGCTATTGTTAGAAACCATTGAAAGTGTCAATGTGCATGAGGATATCAAACTGGGGCTTCCTTCGCGGGATCAATATATTGAAAATTATGTAAAAACGCTGCGCCATTTAGGCAAGGCCGGGATTAAGGTAGTTTGCTACAATTTTATGCCTGTGTTCGATTGGCTGCGTACGGATTTGGCTAAAGTTCTCAGTGACGGATCGAATGCCCTGTCGTTTGACGAAACGGTTTTGCGCGGTCTGACGCCGGAAACTTTGGTGGAAGAAATGTACAAAGGCTCAAACGGCTTTGAACTGCCGGGCTGGGAAAAATCGCGCCTGAAAGAACTGCAGCGGCTTTTTGCGTTATATAAGGATATTGATGAGGAAAGACTGTTTGAAAACCTGCGCTACTTCCTGCAGGGGATCATTCCGGCCGCCGAGGAATGCGGCATTAAGATGGCGATTCATCCGGATGATCCACCCTGGTCCATATTTGGTCTTCCCAGAATTGTGACTTCCAAGAAGAACCTGGAACGGATCGTCAATTTAGTCGACAGTCCAAGCAACGGCTTAACCCTTTGCACCGGTTCTTTAGGCTCAAATCCCGAGAATAACATGCCCGAAATCATTCGTTATTTTGGCAAGCTCGGCCGGGTGGCTTTTGGTCACGTAAGAAATATTCAAATTCATAAACCCGGTTTATTCAATGAAACAGCTCATAAGGCGGCTGAGGGTTCCCAGGATATGTATGAAATTATGAAAGCTTTTTATGATATTGGTTTCACCGGTCCGATCCGTCCTGACCATGGCAGGATGATTTGGGGGGAAACAGGCCGTCCGGGCTACGGATTGTATGACAGGGCGCTGGGAGCGAATTACCTGCAGGGCCTTTGGGATGCAATCTGCCGACAGGAAGGGCGGTAAAATAAGAAGGACGGTTGCTGCCGGGAAGGCGGCCGGAATGAGAGAGGAGGTAATATAAGGGTAGAAGGTAGGAAGATAGTATTTAACGGCCGTAAGCATCACTTGTTTAAGGGGAATAATTATTTGGGGGGAGTCATCAATGTTTCGCAAGTATAGATGGAATATTGTACTTATGCTATTTTTAGCCAATGCCATTAACTATGTTGACCGGTCAGCCATGTCTGTCGCCTTGCCTGTATTGAACAAAAAATTTCATTTAGACCCCTTTGAAACCGGTTTAATTCTGAGTAGTTTTTTTATCGGTTATGCTCTCTTTAATTTTGTCGGCGGTTATCTTTCCGACATTAAGGGACCCAAAAAGGTTATGGGTTACGCTATGGCGGTCTGGTCGGTCTTTTGCGGCCTGACGGCAGGAACCTTTAATTTTGTGTCCCTGTTTACCGTCCGTTTGATTTTTGGGTTTGGGGAAGGCCCCCTTACCTCTACTACCAATAAGACAACGAATAACTGGATTCCCCTGAAAGAGCGGGCGACCGCCGTTGGCATCTGCAATGGCGGCGCTCCTGTTGGCGGTGCGCTTTCCGCGCCGATCGTCGCCTTCATTTCGTTGAAATGGGGCTGGCAGGCATCCTTTCTCGCTTTAGCCGTAATCGGAATCATTTGGACGCTGATCTGGTGGCGGGTAAGCGCCGATAAGCCGGAACAGCATCCTCAGGTATCGGCGGAAGAAGTGGCGGAAATCCACGCCGGCAGGAACGATCTGGTAACCGGGCCGCAAACAACGGCTGCGCCGGTTAAGGTTTCCCTGCTCTCCGTTTTAAAACAAAGCCGGATTTGGGCTTTATTAGTGGGAATGTTCGGTTACAATTATACGCTCTTCTTTTTCCTTACCTGGTTCCCAACGTATCTGGTGGATGCGAGACACCTGAGTATCGCTCAAATGGGCTTTGCCGCTATGTTGCCGTGGATAGCGGGTGCGGTTGGACAAGTTGCCGGCAGTGTTATTATCGACTATATTTACCGGAAAACGGGAAAATTACTTTATTCACGGAAGATTGTCCTGGTAGTCTGTCTGATGTTCGCGGCATTATGCGTTGGTTTTACCGGTTTTGCCAGCACGGCTGCCGGTGCGGTAACGCTGATGACCATTGGTATTTGCTTCCTGTATTTGCAAGCTACGACCTATTGGGCTATTATCCAGGACATTGTACCGAGTGAAAAAGTTGGCGGCACCAGTGGTTTTATTCATGCAGTGGCTAACGTGTCGGGAATTTTTGGACCAGCTATCACGGGATGGCTGGTAGAAACCACCGGTAAATTTACGAGTGCCTTCGTGTTGGCGGCCGGTCTGGCAATGATCGGCGCCTTGGCGGTGGCTTTCTTTGTCAACGCAACGCCGGCTGACGCTAAAAAAGAAGTAGTGGCATAAACAAAACCGATATAAGCGCATCCGGAAGAGTTGGGGGGGGGAATCCGAAAGTCTGCCCCCCTGTTTATTTATTTAAACCCTATATTTTTAATAGAGCCTGCTTAAAAAGATGTGGATACTAGGCGCGGCGAGCATTCGAACGAAGGGCGTACTCAGGCG
The DNA here is from genome assembly GCF_900476375.1 of Allolucifera butyrica. GTDB lineage: Bacteria > Bacillota > Negativicutes > Sporomusales > UPPP01 > Lucifera > Lucifera butyrica. The sequence goes on from NZ_UPPP01000105.1 coordinate 33,937, forward strand.
TACGTTGAGTGAGAACGCGCAGCCACAACAACGTAGATGCGCTTTTTAAGCGGGTTCAGTAAAATAAAAGTGGAGATGATTGGTTATGCTGGCGTTTATGGGTGAAGATTATCTACTGGAGACCGAAACGGCACGAAGACTATTCTTTGATTACGCAAAAGATATGCCGATTTTCGATTACCACTGCCATCTTCCGGTTCAGGAAATCGCCGAAAATAAGAGATTCGAGAATATGACCCAGATTTGGCTGAGCGGGGATCATTATAAATGGCGGGCGTTGCGGGCCAACGGTGTCGCCGAAGAATATATCACCGGCAAGCAGAGCGACCGGGAAAAATTTCGCAAGTGGGCGGAAACTGTTCCCTATACAGTAGGAAATCCCTTGTTTCAATGGACCTATTTTGAACTTAGAAACTATTTTGGCATTCGGGATATTTTGAATCCGTCCACAGCGGACACAATCTGGGAAAAGTGTAACGCCATGCTGCAACAGGAAAGTTTTTCGGCCAGAAATCTGATTAAACGCTCCAATGTGAAGGCTCTGTGCACAACGGACGATCCCATAGATACGTTAGATTATCACCGGCGGCTGAAAGCCGACGATACCTTTGATGTGAAGGTGTTGCCGACCTTTCGGCCGGACCGGGCATTGGAAATTAGCCAGAAAGGGTTTGAAGAATGGGCAGGCCAGCTCGGAACGATAACCGGTATTAAAATTCAAACGTTTGACGATTACCGGCAAGCCTTAAAGGCCAGAATCGATGACTTTCACCAGGTAGGCTGCCGGCTGTCCGATCATTCGTTGTCGGACTATAGTTATCTTAAAAGCAATGAAAAGGAAATCAGTGATATATTTAAAAAACGATTGGCTCACGAATCTTTGTCGGCGGAAGAACAGATAAAATTCCGGTCGGCGGTGCTGCTCTTTTTAGGCGGAGAGTATGCAAAACGCAACTGGGCCATGCAGATCCATTTTGGCGCCCTGCGGAATGTCAATACCGGAATGCTGCGCTCTATCGGCATCAATACCGGCTTTGACACAATCGCTGATGCCAACTTTGCCAAGGAGCTGGCTAATTTATTGGATGGGCTGGACAGTTCCGGTTCTCTTCCCAAAACAATTCTATATTGTTTGAATCCCCGCGATAATTATCTGCTGGCGGCAATGACGGGCAATTTCCAAAGTGATATACCGGGCAAGATTCAGTTTGGTTCGGCCTGGTGGTTTAATGATCATGAAGACGGTATGCTGGACCAAATGAAAGCATTGGCTAATGTAGGGCTGCTTTCAAGATTTGTCGGCATGCTGACGGATTCCCGGAGTTTTCTTTCTTATCCCAGACATGAATATTTCCGCCGGATTTTATGCAATCTTGTCGGCGGCTGGGTTGAAAGGGGCAGCTTTTACCCTGATTTAGTGTTTTTGGGTGATATAATAAAAGGGATCTGTTTTAATAACATCAAGAGTTATCTGGGAGTCAAAGCCTAACACGAAAATAAAAAAGGGATAATTTGGTGGAATAGAGTAGAATTATAGTGTTGCTATGATTTTACTCTATTCCTAATTGGACCGGATGAATATCAGATTATGAAAGAAAGGGTTTGGGCAAATGAATTTAAACAAGGAAAGTATGAAGAATAGCAGGTTGTGGGAACAAGCCGGTATTGAGACCCTGAAATTCGATTATGAACAAATGATGTCTTCGTCCCGGGAAAACCCGGTATGGGTTCATTTTGGCGCCGGCAACATTTTTCGCGGTTTCATCGCCGTGTTGCAGCAAAATCTTCTGAATGCGGGGAAAGCGGCTGCGGGAATTGTTGCCGTAGAGACTTACGATTATGAAATTATTGATAAAATCTATACTCCTTATGATAATTTAAGCTTACTGGCCATTATGAATACGGACGGCAGCCTGGAAAAGAAAATTGTCGGCAGTATCAGCGAGAGCCTGGTGGGGGACCCGGCCAGGCAAAATGACTGGCAGCGGCTGCAAACCATATTTGCCAGTCCTTCCCTGCAGATGGCCAGTTTTACGATAACGGAAAAGGGATATAATCTCAAGAACCTGGCCGGTGATTATTTGGCGGATGTACAGGAAGATATGGACCAGGGCCCGCGGCAGCCGAAAAGTGTTATGGCGAAAATTGCGTCGTTTGCCTATACGCGGTTTAAAAACGGCGAATTGCCTATCGCCTTTGTCAGCATGGATAATTGTTCCCACAATGGCGATAAACTGTATAGCGCCGTAGCGGCGATTGCCGCTGCGTGGGTTCAAAAAGGGCTGGTGGAAGAAGCCTTTGCCGCTTATATCAATAATCCGGCGAAAGTATCCTTCCCGTGGAGCATGATTGATAAAATTACGCCCCGGCCGGCGGAAAGTGTAAAAAACGCCTTGCAGGCAAGCGGCTTTGACAGCACGGAAATTGTTCGCACCAGCAAAAATACCTTTATTGCACCATTTATTAACGCGGAAAAACCGCAGTATCTGGTAATTGAAGATCATTTCCCCAATGGCCGGATGCCGCTGGAGGAAGCCGGTGTGATTTTTACCGACCGGCAGACTGTGGACCGGGTTGAAAAGATGAAAGTGTGTACCTGCCTGAATCCGCTGCATACTTCGCTGGCTGTTTTCGGCTGTTTGCTGGGATATACCCTGATTGCCGACGAAATGAAAGATCAAGAGCTGAAGAAGCTGGTGGAAAAAGTTGGCGAAGAGGGAATGCCCGTAGTCGTGAATCCGCAGATTTTAAATCCGGCAGCCTTTATCCGTGAAGTCATTGATGTGCGTTTTCCCAACCCGTATATACCGGATACGCCGCAGCGGATCGCGACGGATACCTCGCAAAAGGTGGGCATCCGGTTTGGCGAGACATTGAAGGCCTACGCTGAAAGACCGGATCTGGATGCGAAATCGCTTACCTATATTCCGCTGGTGATTGCCGGCTGGTGCCGCTACCTGCTGGGCCTGGATGATAAAGGCCGGGAAATGAATTTGAGCGCCGATCCTTTATTAAGTACCCTGCAAGCCTCGGTAGCGGACATCAAACTGGGTGACACCGGAACGGTAAAAGATCGTTTAAGGGCGATTCTGGCCAATACGGACCTGTTTGGTTTGGATCTTTACCGTGTTGGGCTGGGGGAAAAAATAGAAGGGTATTTCCGGGAAATGATCGCCGGACCCGGCGCAGTGAGAACAACTTTGCAAAAATATCTATAAAGAATACCGGGAGGAATCAACATGATACCGAAATTGCAAGTGCTGCAAAAAATAATGGAATGCGGTCTGGTGGCCGTAGTGCGGGCGGAAAACTCCGAACAGGCCGTCAAAATTGCCGATGCCTGTATTGCCGGCGGTGTGGCCGGTATTGAAATTACCTTTACCGTACCGGGAGCGGTGGAGGTAATTAAAGATTTAGTCAAAACCTATTCCTCCGGCGAGATCCTTATCGGCGCCGGCACGGTGCTTGATGCCGAAACGGCCCGGACGGCAATTCTGGCCGGGGCCCAGTATGTAGTAAGCCCGGCCTTTAATGCGGAGCTGGTAAAGCTGTGCAACCGCTATCAGGTTCCGGTTATGCCGGGATGTATGACCATCCGGGAAATTGTCGAAGCCATGGAAGCCGGCGCCGACGTGATTAAGGTATTTCCCGGGGAAACGGTCGGTCCGTCCTTTATTAAAGCGGTAAAAGGGCCCTTGCCCCAGGCTCCTCTTATGCCGACGGGGGGCGTAAACCTGGATAACGTGGGTGAATGGATCAAAGCAGGCTGTGTGGCTGTCGGCGCCGGCGGCAATTTGACCGGCGGCGCGAAAAAGGGCGACTATCAGTCGATTACGGAGATTGCCAAACAGTTTATTGCTAAGATCCGCCAGGCGCGGGGGCTATAAAGGGAGGACATAAAAATGGCGCAAGTAGTATGTTTTGGTGAAATTATGATGCGGTTGGCTCCGGGGGGTTATTTGCGGTTTGAACAGGCCGATTCCTTCGAAGCGGTTTATGGCGGCGGGGAGGCGAATGTCTGCGTTTCCCTGGCCAATTATGGTCTCGACGCCGCCTTTGTCACGAAAGTGCCGGCCAATCCGATCGGCCAGGCGGCAATTAACGAAATGCGCCGCTATGGCGTGGACACCCGCTATATGGAACGGGGCGGAGAGCGGCTGGGCATCTATTTTTGTGAAAAGGGAGCGTCACAGCGTCCGTCCAAAGTGGTTTATGACCGCAGCAATTCGGCCATATCGCAGGCAGACAAGGCCGATTTTGACTGGCAAACGATTTTTGCCGGTGCCAAATGGTTTCACTTTACCGGCATAACGCCGGCGCTGGGAGACAACGTGGCGGCGGCCACGCTGGAAGCCTGCAAGACGGCGAAAGCGATGGGACTGACCGTCAGCTGCGATCTCAATTTCCGGAAAAACCTTTGGACCAGTGAAAAAGCGGGCAAGGTCATGAACGGGTTTATGCCGTATGTAGATGTCTGTATCGCGAATGAAGAAGACGCGGAAAAAGTATTCGGCATAAAAGCGGCGGATACGGATATTACGGGCGGCAAATTAAGCCACGAAGGATACCGGCAGGTGGCGAAGCAGCTTGCGGACCGTTTTGATTTCAGCGCCGTGGCCATAACGCTCAGGGAAAGCATTTCCGCTTCCGATAATAACTGGGCGGCGATGCTGTATAAAGACGGCGCCTATCATTTTTCCAGGAAATATCCGGTCCATATCGTTGACCGGGTTGGCGGCGGCGATTCCTTCGGCGGCGGGTTGATTTACGCCCTGCTGAGCGGCTACCCGGCGCAGGATGCCCTGGAATTTGCCGTAGCGGCCTCCTGCCTGAAGCACACTATCGAAGGCGACCATAACCATGTAACCGTTAGTGAAGTGAAAACCCTGATGGCCGGTGACGGATCCGGCAGGGTACAGCGGTAATAGAATCAATTAAGAAGTGCAAAGAGTGTTGAAGTCCTGAGGGATTTCGACACTCTTTTTTTCTTAACTGTTTGTGAAAATTTTTGCGGACAAAGCAGGAAAAGTTTGAAAATTTAGCCAATTTATATATAGGGACTGAATCAGGAAACAGTTTTGGCAGTAAGGCATCTTTAATTGGAATAGGAAAAGCGGCAGTGATTGGATTTTAATTGGAGGGGGAAGATGGTTATGTACCAAATGGGAAATGTCACGAGAAATACGGTTGCTATGGTTTTAGCAGGCGGCAAAGGGGAGCGGCTTAGTCCGGTTACTTTAAACCGGCCCAAACCTTGTGTTTCGTTTGGCGGGAAATACAAAATAATCGACTTCGTATTAAGCAATCTTTTTAATTCCGGGATTAAGCGAGTCTATGTCCTGACGCAATACCGGGCCTACTCGTTAAATAAACACATCAAGGATTCCTGGGCCAAGTGGACCGGCATGGGGGAATTTTATGACACGATTTCGCCGGAAACAAACAATGCCGGCGAAGAATGGTTTCGGGGTACTGCCGATGCAATCTATCAATTTTTGCACTGCATCGAGGCCACTGATGCGGACTATGTGGCGATCTTTGGCGGGGATCATATTTATAAAATGGATATCAGCCAGATGATAAGCTATCACATTTTGAACAAGGCGGATATCACGCTGGCGGCGCTGGAAGTTTCGGTTGAGGAGGCAAAGCGTTTTGGTGTTTTTTCCGTCGACGAAGATTGCCGTGTGACCGCCTTTGAGGAAAAACCGGAAGAACCGGCAACCATTCCTGAACGGGATACTTGTTTTGTTTCCATGGGTAATTATATTTTTTCTACCCGGAAGCTTATCGAAGTATTAAAGGAAGGTAAAAAGAGACATGCCGACCTTGATTTTGGCAAGCACGTAATTCCGATGATGCTTGAACGGGGGGACCGGGTCTTTGCTTACAATTTTGTCGACAATTTAGTCCCCGGCATGCGTCCGGGAGAAAGAGGCTATTGGAAGGATGTGGGAACCATTGATTCGTATTATGAGGCGAATATGGACCTTGTAAACGTGGTGCCCCAATTAAATCTCTATAATTACAAATGGCCAATCTTTACCAATCAGAGCAATCTGCCGCCGGCGAAAACCGTTTTTGATGAAGAAGGACGGCGGGGACAGAGCATCAATTCTTATATCTGCGGCGGCTGCATCATCAGCGGCAGTACGGTACGCCGGTCCATTCTCGGACCCCGTTGTAAAATAAACAGCTATAGTCTGGTTGAAAACTCAATTTTGTTTGATAATGTGGAAATAGGCCGGTATGTCAAGATTAATAAAGCAATTATTGATGAAAATATTAAAATTCCCGACGGTACGGAAATCGGCTATAATCATGAAGAAGATAAGCGCAAGGGCTATACGGTGACAGAGTCCGGAATCGTTATCGTGACCAGATAACCCGAAGTTATGAGACCTTGCCATAAACTAAAAGACCGATAATGCGGTCTTTCCTTATATTGACAAGGACGGTGTCTGCTGGTATAATCCTGCTAATGATACTACTGCAGTAGTATCATTAGCGGGATTTAAAATTGTCCGGGTAAGAAAGGAGCCGTTGGCAATGGAAGAGAAACTTTGTGAAATTCTGCAGCGATTCGGGTTTACCCAGTATGAGGCAAAGGCCTATAAGGCATTGGTTGGCATTGGGCCGTCCAATGCGTCCTATATCAGCAAAGTATCCGGAATTCCCCGGGCCAGAATTTATGACACGCTGGAATCCCTGGTTGAGCAAGGGATAGTAATGACGGAGGAAAGTGCGGAGGGGGCAAAAACATATACCTGTTTGCCGGCAAGCGTTTTTCTTGAAAGAATGCGCAATAGCTGGCTGGCGGATTTTTCTTTCGCCGAGAAAGAACTGAAATCTCTGGAAAGCCAGGGGGGCAAACCGGATAATTACATCTCGACCCTGCGCGGCAGGGATAACATTCTGGCTTTTTGCCGGATTTTGATTCGCCGGGCACGGCAGCAAATCATGCTTTCCATTTGGAATCCCATGTACAATGAACTGCTGCCGGACCTGGAGGAGGCAGTGGAAAAGGGCTGCCGGGTGCGCGGCATTACCTTCGAGGTTTCCCGGCCCCTGGCAGGGCTGTATAATCATCGCCTAAATGAATATATGTCCACGCTGCGGGCGGAAAACTGGTTCATCCTTTCTGTTGACCGCCGTGAACTGTTATACGGGCACTCGGCTGAGCGGGACGGGAATGCCTTTTATACGGATGATGCGGTACATATTTATTTGTTGGAAGATTACGTTTGGCATGACGTGCTGGTGAACCGGCTCGTAGAGAAACAGGGGGAACAGCTTGACCACTGGATCCTGCCCCAGATGGAGGATTTTTTTAATCGAAAGATGCTGCCGTCCGGATTGGCAAGAACAGGATACAAGGGTCAAACATAATAGGAGGGACTGTAAATGTCTGAAAGACGGATTAATTTGCTTATGGTGTTGACTGCTCTTTTCTGGTCAGGTGCATTTATTACCGGAAAAATAGCGGTACGGGAATTTCCTGCCTTTGCGCTTACTTTTTTCCGGTTTCTGTTTGCCTTGCCGCTTATTTTTTCCATTTTATACATTCGAGAGCCGGAAAATATGCTGCCGCGCGGCAAACAGTGGCGGCCGCTCATCATCCTGGGATTTGTCGGCACATTTTGTTATCACGCGTTGTTTTTTACCGCCTTGCAATATACTACGGCGATTAATTCTTCCCTTATCGGCGCAATGAACCCTATGGTTACCACTTTGCTGGCTGCTTTATTTTTTAGTGAACAGCTAACGCCACGGCGAATTACCGGTGTTATCCTGTCTTTTTGCGGGGTTTTTCTGGTCATTACCAATGCCGATTGGCGCCTGATTAGCGATTTTCGTTTCAACGGGGGCGATTTGCTGATGCTTTTGGCGGTCTGCAGCTGGGCGGTCTATTCTTTGCTTAGCCGGCGTTATATGAAGGAATATGGACTGACTCCTTTTATGGTAACCGCCTATACTTTTTTTATCTGCGTCATTCTTGCCGTTCCTTTCATGGTGTGGGAGAACCCGGCAACCTATTTGTTGTCTGCGACCCTGGGCGGCTGGATGTCGATTGTCTACATGAGCGTGTTTGCTTCTGTTTTGGGTTACCTGTTCCAGATGGTTGCCATTCAACACATTGGCGCAGCCCGGGCGGCCATGTTTATTAATTTGGTTCCGGTCTTTACCATTATTCAGTCCGTCTTTCTGTTAGGCGAATCCTTTTCCTTTTATAAACTGATTGGCGCTTCTATTATTATTACGGGCGTATATCTGGCCACACGGCCGCAAGCTGAGAATTCGCCGCTGACGCGAAAAGGGCTTCAGGCCGAATAGGCACAAAGTTTCTTAGCGCTTATCCCGGAGAAAGTGACAATTGGTAAGAAGCTTGAATTCCTGCAATAAGGGAGGAAAAGCCACGTTATTTGTCGTAAATAAACAAAAGTAGATAATCAATTTTTATTTAGGAGACGTTGCAGTTTATGAGAAAAATTTTGCTTCCAGTTATTTTAGCTACTTTTGTATTATTTACGCTGCCTTGGAACCATACCCTGACCGCAGCCTCGCAGAAAAGTGAGGAAAAATTATATTTATGGGCGAATGATATGATCCGGCAGCCGAACGACCCGCCTTATCTCAGTTTACACTACCGTCTGCGGGAACTGTATTTTTCTGTTGACCCCCATGAAACGCATCCGGTCGTTTTTTTGGGAGACAGCATTACTGATGAAGGGGACTGGTCGGCATTATTTCCTAATTCACCGGTAGAGAACCGGGGCATTGGCGGCGATACCACATTAGGGGTTCTGAACCGGCTGGATGAAGTCATTGCCTTGAAACCGTCCCAGATTTTTCTGATGATCGGTACGAACGACCTTTGTTTTGGCCGTTCGCTTCCTGATATCGTAACGAATTATCGCCGTATTCTGACCCGGTTCCAGACGGAACTGCCGCAGACTCAAGTTTATATCCAGAGCGTGCTGCCGTTTAATGATACCATCTTTCCTTCCCGCCTTCTGCGCACGAATGACAATATCCGGAAACTGAACAAGGATATTAAACAGTTGGCGCGGCAGTATGATTATCCTTATATTAACCTGGTTCCCGCTTTTAGCGGTCCCGACGGCCGGCTGCCCGCCCGCTATACCAGCGACGGTCTGCATCTGAGTGATGCCGGATACCGGGTTTGGCGCGGTCAAATTAAGGGTTTGGTAAAAGTGGAAAAATAAGCTGCCACTATAATTACGAAAGCATTCCCCAGGGGGATGCTTTTTTGTTATGCCCGTCTTATCCAGCGCTCGGAGCCCTGCACCACGAGCCGAAAGACCGCGTTAAGCAGTCTTTTTGTCTTGACAAACTAATATCGTTAGTTTTAAAATTAATGTTGTTAGTTTCCCGGTTTAAGGAAGAATAACTTTGAACACATCACATTATTTTTGGTGGAAAGCGGTGATAACTTGTCACGGATTGGCTTAAATTATCAAATGATTATCGAAGCGGCGGCGGAAATTGCCGACCGGAGCGGACTGGAAGATATTACGCTGACACTGGTTGCCGAACACCTGGGAGTGCGCAAGCCTTCTTTATACAATCATATAAACGGACTGCCCGAATTAAGGCGGGGTTTGGCAATCTGGGGCACAGAACAGTTGAAAAACAGCATGGGCGCGGCAGCCATTGGCAAAGCCAAAAAGGATGCGGTCATGGCCATAGCTGTTGCCTACCGGGAGTTTGCCCATCGGCGTCCGGGGCTGTACCGGGCAATTGTGGCCACACCGGACCGGGGTGACCCAGCCATGGGGAAGGCGACAAAAAGCCTGATGGCGGTCATTGCTGCTGTCATCGAGCCGTATAATTTCAGCGGCCACGATACCCGGCACGCCGTCCGGGGTTTACGCAGCATCATGCATGGCTTTGTCGCGCTGGAAGCCGCCGGCTGGTTTGCCGCTCCGGTGGACCGGGATGAGAGTTATACCCAGTTAATTAAAACTTTTATCCGGGGCATCGAGTCTTTAGACTGCGCCTGACTGGTTTTCGGGCGGGCCTTGGAACTGGAAATTTACGTTAATGATAAGTGGGGATATTTAAAATGGAAATTTGGAAACGGAATTTGTTTGTTTGCTGGTTCGGTGTTTTTGTCACATCCCTGGGGCTGAGTCAGATTGTGCCGATTTTGCCGCTCTATATAGCCCATCTGGGGATTCACGATACCGCGAAAATTGAACAGTGGGCCGGTATCACGTTCGGGGTTACAACGCTGGTTATGGCGGCGGTTTCGCCCCTTTGGGGCTGGGCGGCCGATAAGTATGGGCGGAAACCCATGCTGCTTAGAGCGAGTTTGGGAATGTGCCTCGTTATCAGCAGCATGGGCTTCGTTCAGAATGTCTATCAATTATTGGGACTGCGTCTTTTGCAGGGAACCATTTCCGGTTTTTACTCCGGTTCAATTACCCTGATTGCAACGCAAACGCCTACGGAACGGGCCGGCTGGGCGTTGGGAACGCTGGCAACGGGAGCGGTGGGCGGCACGCTGTTAGGGCCGCTGCTGGGAGGCTATTTGGCGGAAACCATGGGTTTTCGCAGTGTATTTTTATCAATCGGCGCATTACTGCTGGTCGCATTCCTGTTATCTTTATTGTTTGTGAAGGAAGATTTCACCGCTTCCCAGGGAAAGGTGCTTGGTTTTCAGGAGGTCTGGCGGCTGCTGCCGAATCCCGGACTCTTGGTTGCCATGTTTGTCACTACGTTCGTTTTACAATTGGCCTTGTATTCCATAGAACCGATCATTACCGTCTACATTGGACAGTTGTCACGAAACACGGCGCATATCGCTCTGATTTCGGGCACGGTTTTCGCCGCCTCCGGATTCGCAAGCATGCTGGCTGCTCCCCGGCTGGGAAAGCTGTCCGACCGGATCGGTCCGCAAAAGGTAATTCTGACAGCTCTGATTGCCGGCGGTTTACTATTCATTCCGCAGGCCTGGGTGCAAAACGCCTGGCAGTTGGGTGGCCTCCGGTTACTGCTGGGGATTGTTACAGCCGCCCTGCTGCCGTCCATTAACACACTGCTGAAACGGAACACGCCGGATGAGGTTGCCGGACGGGCTTTTGGTTATAACCAGGCCGCCCAGTTTTTAGGAATGTTCTCCGGTTCGGTGCTGGGGGGGCAGATAGCGGCTGCCTACGGGATTCATTACGTGTTTTTTGTTACCAGCACCTTGCTGCTGCTAAATGCCCTGTGGGTTTACCGGGCGATGCTGAAAAGGCTGACCGAGTGTGAAGCTTGATAAGAAAAACCGCTACGCGGTTTTTCGGTAATTGGTAATAGGAATTTGGTAATAGGAAAAAGATAGGGCACGGACCCAAGGGGTCTTTATGTGGAAGAAAGTATATAAATTATTAATGGAGCTATAAAATTCATGAAACTTATGATTCACAATACGGCCGCCAAATTGATTGCAATCCGTGGATTGCGCAGCATCGGCCAAGGGGCGATGGTAGTGGACCTGACGCTGTATTTGAAGGATCTCCAATGGAGCGGTTCTTTAATTGGCAGTGTTACGTCGGCCGCCGGCCTTTTTGGCGCCCTGCTCATTCTGCTGGTGGGAATACTGAGCGACCGGTTTGGCCGGAAACGGTTTCTGGTTTTATATGAGCTGATTACCTTTTTTTCAGCCCTTTGGCTTTGTTTTACAACGCAAACGCTTGTGCTTATTTTAGCAATTGTTATTACCGGATTCGGCCGCGGGCAAAGCGGTGCCGCCGGTCCGTTCAGCCCGGCGGAACAGGCCTGGCTGTCCTGCTATGCAGAACAATCCCGCCGCGGTCAAATCTTTAGTTTAAATACTGCCGTGGGTTTTGCCGGGATGGCTTTGGGTGCTGTGATCGGGGGACTGCCGGGCTTATATAATTCCGGGTCTCCCCTATTGGCTTACCGGCCGGTTTTCTTTTTAATTGCCGTGATTTCGTTACTCTGCACAGTCATTTTACTAAGCATGCAAGACCGGGACGAACCGGCGGAAGTTTCTGTGCCGGGGGTTGAGCAAAGACCGGAGAAAAAGCCCGGCGCCAATCCGGAGAAAGAGCATATCATCTGGTATGAGGAAAACTGGGCATTGCTTAAATTGGCGCTGGTGAATAGTCTGAACGGACTTGCCATTGGCCTTACGGGGCCGATGATGGCGTATTGGTTTAGTCTTCGGTTTGAGGTAAGCACACAAGAGATCGGATTAATGATGGCGGCAGGATTCTTTTTGACAGGAATGTTCGCTGTTATTAACGGTTTTTTGGCAGAACGGTTCGGCATGGTGAAGTCCGTGTCCTGGATGAGAGTAGCCGGTTCCCTGTTGATGTTGATCCTGCCATGGGTGCCGAGTTTTACGCTGGCTTCCTTGATTTACATTATGCGGAACTCCATTAGCCGCGGGACCCAAGGCAACCGGTCCGCCTTGACGGTCAGCCTCACCCGTGAATCCCGGCGGGGACTGGCAGCGAGCATCAATGCGCTGTCCAACCGGTTGCCTTCCGCTGTCGGACCTACAATCACCGGTTATTTATTTGACGCCGGTCAATTATCGTTGCCATTAACACTGACCGCGGTAATGCAATTAATTAGTGCGGGGCTCTATCAGCGGGTCTTTGGCGGTTATGACAAACAAAAGGTTTGATTTCCTTTAGTCCCTATTAAAACAACGGCGCGCCGTAAGGATAAATCTGTATAATCGCTGAAAAACCGGAATTGCTTCTGCTTACCGGCGGGATTATAATGAATCTACAAAGAAAGGCCGCGGGATTCTGGTTGAATATAATTTGATTTTATTTTTGTGCCAGCTTCAGGCTGGCTTTCAAATTTTGATCCGTTAGGCGGCTGTAGGAGTGAATGGGTTTGGTGAGTCTAAATTTATTTAAAAACGTTCCCCGGGCAATCTGGCTGATCGCTGCCGGCCATCTGGTTGCCGATTTGTCGCCGGGGGCCCTGTACGTGGCGCTGCCTTTTTTGAAAGCCAAGTTTAGCCTGTCTTATGCCGAAGTCAGCGCCATTGTGCTGCTGCAGAATTTGGCTTCTTCCGTCAGTCAGCCCCTGTTTGGCTATCTGAGCGACCAAAAACACCGCCTTTGGCTGATGCCGGCCGGCTGTTTGATTACCGGGGTTTTTCTGGCGGCTTCGTTATTGGTGCCCAATTATTACTTGGTAATGGTGTGCACTGCCCTCAGCGGCCTGGGGAATGCCGCTTTCCATCCGGAAGCGGCGAAGACGGTGAACTTTATCGGCGGCAAGGAAAAGGGGAAAGCGGTCAGTCTCTTTTCGGTGGGCGGTTATGCCGGAGTAGCGCTGGGATCTTTGTTTCTGGCGGCCCTGCTTTGGGGTAAGCAAAGCAGCCAAATTCTTCTTTACACTATACCCAGCATTGTAATTAGTATTGCCTTGTTTTATGAGATAGCCAAGATCCCACGGCCTGAAATCAGAGGCCGGGGAAGTTTGGGAACCCTTAGGGAGTGCGTGAATTGGCCTTTGCTGGCTTTGTTGGGAATGATTCTGACCCGGGCAACGGTTACGGCGGGGATCAGCACCTTTGTTCCTTTATATTATGTTTCTTATTTAGGCGGCAGTGAGGTTTACGCCAGTTCCCTGCTCACGGTCTATCTGGCGGCCGGAGCCGTCGGCACGATGTTCGGGGGAATTTTAAGCGACAAATTTGGCAGCAAGCAGGTCATGCTTTTCTCTATTCTGCCGATTGCCCTTTTAATGTATTGGTTTTTATCGGCCAGCGGCGTTTGGGTATTTGTAATCTTGGCATTAGCCAATATTCTGCTGTCGGCTACGGCTACCAGCAGTTTAGTGTTGACGCAAAAAATGATGCCCAAGAACGTGGGAATGGCTTCCGGATTTACACTCGGCTTTAGTGTCGGCCTTGGCACCATGGGTGTTTTAGGTTTGGGACAGGTTGCGGATCTTTGGGGAATAACCTGGGTATTTGATATATTGGTTTTATTGCCGGCAATTGGTTTTGTCCTTACCCTGTTTATCAGGGAGCCTGAACCCCGGCCGGTAAGAGTGTAGATAGCGGGGCAATGTCATAGTTTTGTCACAACCCCGTAGTATCCTTTTGGTAAACGGGACCATAGATGTATCTATTTTCCGTAATTTGGCCTAAGGGGTAACTAAATGTTTAAAAAGATTATGTTGATTTTTACTGTGTTAACCGTCGTAACGACCAATGCCTTAGCGGCATCTTCCCTTGAGAAAGAGATAAAGAATGATTTACAGGGATTTAACGGCAAAGTTGGGGTTTTTGCCAAAAACTTAGATACCGGAAAGACAATACAGTTTAACCAGGATGACGTTTTTCCCACGGCTTCAACAAGTAAATTAATTGTCGCCTTAGCTACTTATAAATATTTGTATCCGCAGGCGGAAACGGCTAAGGCCAGCCAATATGACCAGGACATTGCCTTAATGATGACGGTTAGTGACAACAATTCATTCCAAGAACTGTTAAACGAATTTGATTCTACCCACCCGGAGGTCCTCAATCAGGTTGTGAAAGATTTCCGGCTTCACCGGACCCAAATCCATAGTGAAGAAGCTTTTAATAAATACCGGTATCATAGTGTGACAACTGCTTATGAAATGGCCAAGGTATTTGAGAAAATCTATAAAGACAAATATCTGGACAAAAACAAAAGCGAGCAGTTAAAGGACGAACTGGCCAATACAATTTATAACGATGAAATTCCCCGTTATATGCTGACGCCTGTTTTTCATAAAGTAGGCGAACTGGATGATGTGCTTTGTGATGTGGGTGTGGTTCAGGACGGTCATGACCCGATTCTTATCAGCTTTTATACCGCGACGCAGGATCACGAGTACTCCAGCAATTTTATTGCGGCTGAATCGGCTAAACTATATAATGCTTTGCGAAGAAAATAGGCAATTTCCTGAATACGTTGCAATGGCTTTACAGGCTGCGTGAAAATTTAAGAATTTATCTTGACATCTTTACACATTTAGTAATATTATACTATACAAAGATAGTAATAACGGCTTTGCTCATAGCGGAGGATATTATGGACAGGACGGGAAAAACATTGCAAGGGCATAGAGATTTCTGGTTTAGCTTTTATTACCAAGGCTATTATTTTAGCGTTGGTTATTTTGCTTTTCCCGGAAAAACCGAATATATGAGAAATCTCGCTATGAAATATGCATCATAGATGGCTCGGGGCCCAAATGAATAGAATTAGGGTAGAGAAGAGGTTTCACATGGGAAGCCTCTTCTCTTTTCTTGTTGTGATGCAGGAAAATTTACAAGGAGGAACGACGTGGATACTTCGATTAACAGCCAAACTAAACTGTATACTCTGGTGGGTTATCCCGTCAGCCACAGTATTTCACCGGTTATTCAGAACAGTATTTTTGCCGCCAAGCAGTGTAATAGTAAATACATTACCCTTGCCGTTCGTCCGGAAAGCCTAAAAGAAGCCGTTACAGTTTTAAAAGAAAATTTCCGGGGCTTTAATGTTACCATTCCTCATAAACAGGCCATTATGGATTACCTGGATGTTATTGAGCCGAAAGCGCTGCTGTGCGGTGCAGTGAACACCGTGAAAAATGATAACGGGCGATTAACCGGCTATAATACGGACGGCTACGGCTTTATGAAAGCGTTTCAAAAACTTAATATTGAAATGGCCCATAAAGAGGTCCTGTTAATTGGTGCAGGCGGTGCCGCCAGGGCTGTTCTTTGCGAGCTGCTGCAGCATCATTGCAGCGTTACGGTTATTAATCGTACAGAAGCAAAAGCGAAAAGCCTGCAACGGGAATTGTCCGGCAATTTTCCCGGACTACTCACTGTGATAAGTGACTGGCATCAATTACAGGCAAGATATGACTGTCTGATTAATACCACTTCCCTTGGAATGGAGCCGAATCGCAGCGTATCCCCCATAGATTCCCCGTATTTGAGCCGGTTTTCTATTGTCTATGATCTCGTTTATAATCCCTTTGAAACAAAATTGCTGGCGGAGGCCAAGCGCCGCGGCTGTATGACTGTTAACGGGCTGCCAATGTTGTTTTATCAGGCGGTGGCGGCCAATCAAATATGGACCGATTCGGTATTACCGGGGAAAACGGAGCAGGAACTTTATGAAAAGACCATCCGGTATCTTCAGCCGCTGGTAGAAAAAAGCCTGCAATGAAAGGTGGACAAGATTATGATATTCGATGAATTTCAAGGGCATTGCCGGCAATTTCTTTCGCACAACATCGTGCTGATCGGCTTTAGCGGCAGCGGCAAAACTACGGTTGGACGCTATCTGGCCGAGGTCACCGGCTTTACCTGTTATGATGTGGATCATATGATTGAACAGCAAATGGGGCAGTCGGTGCAGGTAGTTTTTAACAGGTATGGGGAAGCTTATTTCCGGGACCGGGAACAGGAGATTATTAAACAGGTAAGTGCTGCCAAACACGCTGTGATTGCCTGTGGCGGCGGGGTCGTTTTAAACAGCGTCAACGTGTCCAACCTAAAAAAGGGGGGGAAACTTGTTTGGATGAAAACGGACCCTGAGACGATTTACAATCGGCTGAAACAGGAGCATGACCGGCCATTATTAAACGGCAAGGGAATTGAAGAAATTATGAGTATGCTCAGTAAGCGGTATTGCTTATACGAAGAAGCCGCGGACTATGAAGTAAGTACCGATGGAAAGTCCGTAGTCCATGTTGGCTATGATATTTTGCGGCAATTTATTGATAGCCAAATGTTACCGGACATTGACTGCTGTTCATTAACCCCACACTAAAAGCGTGGGGATTTTTATTGACAAGACGATCCTTCTGCCTGGAGGTGCCAAAAAGAGTAGCGTTCGGATTCTTCTGCGCTCTGAGCCCTGCGCTATGGACCCAAAGACCGCGTTAGCGGTCTTCTTGCATTGCAAGTGCTTATAAATTTAATAAAAATACTTACATGCGATTGTTATTATGCTTATAATTGCTTATAATAAGGAGGGAGGTGAGGTATTATTTATCAGGAGGAAAGACTGTTTCGAATTATGGATTATCTGGAAGAACATGAGTCCATGGCGGTTAGCGATATTTGTTCTTTGTTCCAGGTTTCCCGGGATACGGCGCGCCGGGATATTGTTAAATTGGCGGAACAAGGGACTGTGGTCCGAACTCATGGAGGAATTGCCCTCGCCAAATTTATTCAGAAGACGCAAGAGTATGCTTTGCGTCTGAAAAATGAGCCGGAAGGGAAATTGCATATTGGAAAAAGGGCGGCCTCTTATATCCGGGAGAACGAGATGATTTTTCTGGACGTTTCCACCACAGTCCGCTGTATGATACCCAATTTGAATGTCCAGTCCTTAACCGTTGTTACCCATTCGCTCGATAATGCCTGGGCCTTGTTGGATAAAGAAGGGATTCAAACGCATCTGTTAGGCGGGATGATAAACCGGAAGTTACGGCATCTAACCGGCTGCGGTACCTTAAAAAAACTGGAGGATTACCGGTTTTCCAAGGTGTTCCTTGGTGCTGCCGGCATAACAAATGAAGGAATTTATTACTATGACGAAGATGACATGTATTTCAAGCGGGAATTGGTAAAACGGTCCGGGGAGGCGATTATTCTGGCCGACCATACGAAATTCGGCCGCTATTCCGCTTTCAAGGGACTGGACTTTTCGGTAATCGGCATGATTATTACGAATCAGCCGGTAGGCGGGGAATTACAGGAAATCATTGAAGGCCAGGGGATAAAACTGATTGTCGCCCAGGAAAACTGATTTTGATTTTTAAGGAGTGAGCCGATGTACAGGACGGCAATTTTCGATGTGGACGGCACCTTAATTGATAGCGAGCGGGCTGTGCTTTGTTCTTTACAAAAGATGCTTAATGACGATTATGGCAGGTATTATGATTTGAAGGAACTGCATTTTGTTTTGGGCATTCCAGGAGCAGCGGCATTACCCCGCCTGGGAATTTATGATATTCCCCAGGCGAGTGAAAAATGGAATTCTTATATGAAGGACTTTTCTGCCACGGTTGGCGTATTTCGCGGAATGACTAAAGTGCTAGCCTACCTGGCTTATCGTGACGTGAAGACCGGTATTGTAACTTCCAAAACGAAAGCTGAGCTGGTAACCGATTTTGCTCCGTTTGGGCTGATGAAATATTTATTTTTTATTGTCTGTGCGGATGATACAATCAAGCATAAGCCGGAGCCGGAACCGGTGTTAAAGTTTCTGGAAATTGCCAATGCGGACCGTCAAAGCTCGATTTATATCGGCGATACGGAATATGATTTACAGTGTGCCCGCAGCGCCGGGGTTGATTTCGGCCTGGCATTGTGGGGAAGTAAAACGCCGGCTTTAGAGGCCAGCCATAAGTTTGTCAGACCGGACGAAATCCTGCCGTTGTTTTTTTAAAGTTTTACAGGCCGGGAAACAAATTTCCAATTACCAAAAGACCGCCCTAGGCTCTAGGCGGTCTTTCTTAGTATACACTTGGACAGCTTGTAACTCATATATTGTATTATATCCACTTTTTGCAGTCCTCTGTCATTCGAATAAAATTGTATTTGTTGCAGGAGGAGCAACTGGAACAAAGAGTAAAAAGGAGAGCAAATGGACGATCGATTGAACCGGCTGGAAGAAGAAAGTGTTTACATTATTCGTGAGGCTTATGCCAAATTCACGAAACCGGGCATGTTATGGTCAATCGGCAAAGATTCCACGGTACTTTTATGGCTGGCCCGGAAAGCATTTTTAGGCCGGTCGCCTATCCCTTTGGTCCATATCGATACGGCGTTTAAAATACCGGAGATGATCAAGCATCGGGACCGTTTGGTCCGGGAATGGGGTTTGCAGCTTATAATCGGCAGGAATGATGCTGCTTTGCAGGCGGGGATGGGACCGGAAAAAGGCCGGCTTGAATGTTGTACCGCCTTAAAGACCGAGGCCTTGCGTCAAACTGTAAAGGAGCACGGTTTTGACGTGATCCTGCTGGGGATACGGCGGGACGAGGAGCGATCCCGTTCCAAGGAGAGGGTTTTTAGTGCGCGAAACGCCGGCTTCGAGTGGAAATACAAAGAACAACCGCCGGAAATCTGGAATCAGTACAATACCGATTTTCCGCCCGGTTCCCATGTACGGGTTCATCCATTGCTGGCCTGGACGGAAGTGGATATTTGGGAATATATCGAACAGGAGAAAATACCGGTTGTTACCCTTTATTTTGCCCGCAACGGCAAACGGTACCGCAGCTTGGGGTGCTGGCCCTGCACGGCACCTATTGATTCCGAGGCCGCCACCGTAAAAGAAATTATTGCCGAACTAAAGTCGCTTGGCCAGTCGGAGCGCGCCGGCCGTGCTCAGGATCAGGCAAATGCCTATGCCATGCAAAAGCTGCGAGCCAAAGGGTATATGTAGGAAAGCAGGAAAGGAGTCAATATGGAAAGCATTGTCACATCCTTACCGGAAATGACAGTTGTATTTCTTGGTCACGTCGACCACGGCAAGTCGACTTTAATTGGCCGTTTATTATATGATACGGGACAGGTCCCCGCCGACCGGGTGGACTTTGCCCGTGCCCGTTCCGCGGAACAAGGGCGGAATCTTGAGTTTGCCTACCTCCTTGACGGCTTGGAAGAAGAGCAGGAACAGGGTATTACCATTGATTTTACCCAAACCGGTTTTACTACGTCCGGCCGGCGTTTTATCTTGGCCGACGCTCCCGGACACCGTGAATTTTTAAAAAACATGCTTAGCGGTGCCAGCCGGGCGGAAGCGGCTGTCCTGGTTATTGACGCTGCCGAAGGAGTGCAGGAACAGTCCCGGCGCCATGGCTACCTGCTGACTCTGCTGGGAGTTAAGCAACTGGCCGTAGTGGTGAATAAAATGGACCTTGTCGGCTGGGACGAGAGGATTTTTCGCAGCATAGCCCAAGAGTATCAGGCCTTTCTTGCCTCCATCGGGTTTGCGGCGCAGAATGTTATTCCCGCGGCTGCTCATACCGGCGATAACATTGCTGTCCGGTCGGCACGGATAAAATGGTATCAGGGGCCCACCTTGCTGGAACAACTGGAACGGTTTCAACCGGCCGCCCGGAAGGAGTTTCCGTTGCGAATGCCGGTCCAGGATATTTACCGTTCCGGTAAACGACGCTTGCTGGCCGGACGGGTGGAAACAGGCGCGCTGACGGCGGGACAGACGATAACGATTTGGCCGACCCGTGAGCAGACAACGGTCAAATCGGTTGAGCGCTGGCCGGAAACCGGGGTAACGCAAATTCTGACAGGCCAAAACGCGGCCCTGGAGTTTACCGATCCTTTATTTGCCGAGCGGGGGATGGTTATCACTTCCCCGGACAGTTCCCCTTCGGTTAGCCGGGCTTTTTATGCCCGGGTTGTCTGGCTGGGGCGGCAACCTCTTGTTCCCGGGCAGCGCTACAAACTGAAGGTGGGATTCCAGGAAACCGCAGCCTGGATGGAAAGCCTTAACCGGGTCATTGATACGGGCAGTTTGCGTGAGGTGCCACCGGAGTGCGTTCCAGCCGGTTTTATCGCCGAAGGCCTGATTATGACCGATCAGCCGGTTATATTTGATGTTTTTGATGAAAATCCGGCTATGGGGCGGTTTGTCCTGGTTGATGGTTATCAAATCACCGGCGGCGGTGTTATCACCATGCCGGCTGAGAAATACCAGACCGGCGATTTTTGGCAGGAACGCAGTAAACTGTTGTATCCCACCCAGGGTCCGGTTACGAAAGAGGACCGCCGCGGCCGCAATCAGCACCATTCGTTGGTTTTATGGCTCACGGGATTGTCCGGAGCCGGCAAAAGCACTATCGCGCATAACCTGGAGGAGCATTTATTCCGGGATGGATACCAGGTTTATGTATTGGATGGGGATAATGTTCGCTTGGGATTGAATCAAGATTTGGGATTCTCGGCGAATGACCGCAAGGAAAATATCCGCCGGGTTGCCGAAGTTGCCAGATTATTTGTCGATGCGGGCGTGATCGTGCTTGTGGCCTTTATCTCGCCCTATTCTGAGGACCGCACTTTGGCGAGAAATCTTTTTACTGCCGGGGAATTTGTGGAAATCTACGTTAAATGTCCTCTTTTGGTTTGTGAAACAAGGGATCCCAAAGGGTTGTATCAAAAAGCCCGCCATAAGGAACTTTACCAGTTTACCGGACTGGATGATGCTTACCAGGAACCGGAGCATCCGGATATTGTTCTGGAAACCGATAAACTGACGGTGGAAGAATGTGTCGAAAAAGTTATTTCCCAGATAAACTTGGAATTTAAGGCTATTCGCTGAAAAATTGAGAAATGCAGCTTAATAAAAATAGCAACCTGGCTGGGTATTCCAGGTTGCCGTATAAAGATTAAAGCGTATTCGGGTCATCATCATCCTTTTCGGTATCCAGGGGTTTCATGGCAGGAGCCATGGACATCCGGGCGGATGGGGCGGTTTCTACCGTGTAGGTCTTTAAGGCGGCGGCCGTCACCAGACCAAATATGGTAGCCGCCGTAAAATTGGCGATAACTGTTTTTAGCGGCAGGTTAAGGGTTCCTTCCACCTTGAATAACGTGGTAACGGCATAAATGGCAAACCAGGTCATAATGGAAAAGAACCACCCTTTAAATAACAGGTTGCGGCTGGAAATCCGGGGGACTAAATAGCTGAAGGCGACTCCCAGGGCCCCGGAAAATAGCACCTGCCCCAAAAGGGCAAAGACAGTTTCGCCAAAATTAAACGGAGGCGTACGGCCGTATATCATAATTCCGGCCCATTCTGCCATCGTTAGAGTGGTTAAATTCAAGGAGCTGGCAATCCAGGCCCATATGTTCATAGTAATGCCGCCAATAATACCGGCGGTAAATCCTTTGGTTAGTCTGTCTTCCAAGTTATCTGCACCTCCCTTGTTATTGTTTAGTATGGAAAGTTGACAGAAAGATATTCCCGATTTTAATCCGTGTACTGTTTGATAATGCTGTCTACCTCGTCCATGCGGTCATCAGGAACCGTAGCAGTCAGGACAAAGCCGGATACAGGTACCGTACCGGTAATATCGGCGGGGGAGAGGGAAAACACGGGAATACCGGCTACACTGGACGCATCGTATACGGGCTGTCTGTTGTTCTGAGACGCATCAACGGAAACTTCGGTGATTCCTCTGGCCGACAATTCATTGGCAGCTCCTTCCGCTTGCTTTTGGGATGAGAACACAACGGCTATCGTGGGCATTCTTATCAACCTCCTCCATTATTAGCATGGCGGAAAACGGGAATTGAAATTCACTCAATTATTTTTTTTCATGGAATCGAAAGTATAACTTTTCGGGTTATTTCTAAATAACATGTAAAGAAAAATGCCCGGGCGGATAGCCCAGGCATAAGAGGTGCTTTCAATCCAGGATGCGCCGTAGAGCTTTAGTACCAAGATATACTAACGCTCCGACTGCTACTGTTTTTAATAATGGCGAATCCATCATTTCGTCCATATTGGACTTGCGTCTACAACGAAAACGATTTAATCCCATTATAACACCTCCCGAAAAATAGTTTGCCGCATTTTTATTGATTCATTCGAGGGTATTTTTAACTTTAGTCCAGAAGATCAATCGCAGTCATTGCCATGGCTTTGGCCCCTATCAGCAGTCGTTCCTGGGCATGGTCCGACCCTGCGGCCGTGGCGAACTCCGGCGTATGGGCAGCAAGACTAGGGCCGATACCGAGGTCGGGATGGATGGTGGGAGCAGCGTGGCTGACGTTGCCTACATCAGTGGATCCGTCCGCTTCGTCCGGTGCAAGCTCTATAACCGTTTCACCCAACCGGTTCATATTTTGCCTGAATAGTCCCATAAGATGCCGGTTATTCAGCAGTTCCTTGAATAACGGTTCATAATGCACGGTTTCAACGGTAGTGCCGGTAGCCAGAGCGATTCCTGCGGCCAGGCGTTTTATCGCCGGCAGCATGGTTTCTTCCAAATAGTCCGAGGACAAGGCCCGGACGGTAAATCGGGCTTCGGCTTTATCCGGTACGATATTGGGCGCCGTTCCTCCCTGCGTGATGATTCCGGCCAGAATGGTTTCCTGCGTAAAGGTCTGGCGCAGGGTTTTGATCCCCTGATAAAACAGGACAAGGGCATCCAACGCGTTGATGCCTTTATTGGTTTTAGCGGCTACGTGGGCCGATTGCCCACCAAAGGTTACTTGTAAGGGATGGGTAGCGTAGGAGGTTCCTCCCAGGCAGTTGGTGTCGGCAGGATGGACAATCAGCGCCGCCGCTAAGCCGTCAAAAACACCATCCGCCGCCATGGCCACTTTGGCGCCGCTGGTTTCCTCGGCCGGACAGCCAATCAACAGCGAGACAGCCCGGTCGCCGGCTACGGCGGCAAAGGCGGCCGCCGCGCCCCAGCTCATAGCGGCAATGAGATTGTGGCCGCAGGCATGCCCCAATTCCGGTAACGCATCATATTCCGCCAAAAAAGCAATTTTTGGCCCCCCGCTGCCACTGGCGGCGATAAAGGCTGTCTCATAGCCGCTGATATTTTGGGTTACGGTAAAGCCACGGCGCCGGGCTGCTTTCATAAGCAGCCCGGCTGCCTGATATTCTTTTCCCCCCAGTTCGGGGTTTTGATGCAAAAAGAGACTGATTTCCTTAAGTTCAGGGGCCAGGGCATCCACGGCAGCCATGACCGCTTTTTTCGCTGTATCTTTATCCATGTTTACCTCGTTCAATCACTGATAGCCGTTTCCATGATTTCCAGTCCTCCGGCCTGGCTGTCCAATACCGCCATGACTCCGATAGGAAGTGTGACTTTGTCCGCCGTATGGCCGAAGTACAAATTGTAAAGGACGGGTATGTTCAATTTATACAGGCGGTCTTCCAGCACCTCTTGTACTGTGAAACTGGGCGGTTCAGACTCTGCATCGCAACCGGCGAATATGTCAACAACAATCCCGGCGGCAGCCTGCAGCTTACCGGCCAGCAATAAATGAGTCAGCATGCGGTCGATCCGGTATGGAGCCTCCCCGACGTCTTCAAGAAAAAGGATTTTGCCGCAGGTATCAATTTCATAGGGGGTTCCTAATGTTGCTGCAATCAGGCTCAAATTTCCGCCCGTCAGGCAGCCCTGCGCCGCTCCCGGCGTGATAAAGGCGGGCGGAAGGGTAAATGGCGGATTGGTAACAGGGCCGGGCGGTTCGAAACCGGAGACGGCCCGGAAAAAGGAATCCCGGGTATAATCGGATACCCCTTTTCCCATATCTGATGCTACCATGGGTCCGTGAAAAGTGACGAGACCTGTACGCTGGCTAATGCTAAGCAGCAGGGCCGTAATATCACTATAGCCGACAAATACTTTGGGGTGGGCCCGGATCAAGTCATAGTCAAGAAGTTCCAGCAACCGCATTGTCCCATAACCGCCACGGAGGCAAATAATACCGTCGATTTCCGGTGACGCGAACATGGCGTTAATGTCGGCGGCGCGTACTTCGTCGGTTCCGGAAAGATAACCCAGTGTTTGTTCCACGGACAGGCCCGGCCGCACCTGAAAATCAATTTCCTCCAGCCAATGAATTCCGGCCATGGCCAGTTCCCGGTCACCGGGGCTGGCGGGAGCGACAATGCCCAGAGTGTCTCCCGGGCGGAGCCGTTTCGGTTTTAGCCGGTGAATCAAATCCACGATACCAACTCCCCTATTTTTCAATATAGGCCGTCTTGAAATCGGCAAGGCCGAGTACCGACCAGGAATAGCCTTTCACATACGGTCTGGCAACATAGGGTTGCGTTGTGTAATAAATGGGGATGATTACCGCGTCGTCAAAGAGAATTTTTTCGGCGGCATGCATATCCCGCATTCTGATTTTTTGATCAATAGTCGACTGGGCCTGCAGCACCAGCCGGTTATAGGCCGGATTATAATATTTCGCATCATTGTCGGGGTCTCTAAATACATCCAGGAACGTCATCGGGTCGGCATAGTCGCCGATCCAGGAGGCCCGAGCCACCTGAAAGGCGCCCTGGTTTCGCGAATCTAAGAATACTTTGGTTTCCTGATTGGTTATACCAACAGCGACGCCCAGGTTCTTTTTCCACATTTCCTGAATGGCTTCGGCAACGGCTTTGTTCAGTTCACTGGTATTATACAAAATGGTAACCGGCGGGAGTCCTTTGCCGCCGGGATAGCCTGCATCAGCCAACAGTTTTTTGGCTTGGGCGGCGTCTTCTACGGCATAATTGCCGCCTTCTTCCCGGAAGTCTTTGCCGGTGTCGGGATCCAGCAATCCGGGAGCCACCCAGGCATAAGCCGGTTTTTTACCGCCTTTAATAACGTTTTTCACCAGTTCTTCCCGGCTGATGGCCAGCGCAAAGGCCTGCCGCACTTTGACATTGTCAAACGGAGCTTTCTGGGTGTTAAACACGTAGTAATAGGTGCCGAGATAAGGAGCAACTTTTAAGAGCCCCGCCTGCATTAGCCGGTCATGCTCCGATACGGGCGGTTCCACCATCATGTCGACCTGGTTGTTCTCCAGCATTGCCAGCCGGGTAGTTTGGGAATCGCTAATGGGCCATTCCATTTTCTGCAGCTTAACGGCGGCTGCATCCCAGTATTGATCATTTTTGACGAACACCAATTGGCCGCTGTGAACCCAATTGGTGATTTTGAACGGACCGTTGCCAATTAAAGTTTTTGCCTCTGTTGACCATTTATCGGGACTGGCGGCGACGGTTTTTGGGGGAACGGGATAGAAGGCATGAAAGGCGACCAGGCTTAAAAAATAAGCTGTGGGTTTTTCCAAGGTTACTTCCAGCGTATGGTCGTCAAGGGCTTTGACCCCGACCTGATCCACCGTTGCTTTTCGGGTATTATAAGCTTGCGCGTTTTTTATCGGAAATAGCATATAGGCATTTTCAGAAGCAAAGTCCGGGTTTAAAACCCGTTTCCAGGCAAATTCAAAATCCTGAGCGGTGACCGGTTCGCCGTTGGACCACTTGGCATTGGGACGCAAATGGAAGACATATTTCAGACCATCCGGTGAGACGTCCCACTTTTCCGCCACCCCCGGTACAGGCTGATCCTTGGCGTCAAGCCGGGTTAAACCCTCGAAAATTTGCAGTTCCACCAGGGATTCCGGGATTCCTGTAGATAAGGCCGGGTCCAGGGTGGACGGTTCCGCTTCCAGGGCGTAGCGAAAAACCTGACCGTGACTGCCCAATTTGCCGCAGCCTGCCGCCAATGCTGCGAGCATTACCGCCCCTAGCAAGACGGCAAAGAATTTTTTGTATGACATCGTCATTCCTCCTCGTATAAATGTTCATATACTATCTTGCCAATACGGGCAATCAACTGAATTCCCTGATAGTTAAACGTCAGATCGCCGCTAAGCACGCAAATGATATAGGGACCGCCGGGTAAAAACAGAATTCCGCCGTCATGTTCCACTCCCGGCAATGTGCCTGTTTTGTTGGCCAGTATGGTTTCCTCCGGCAGATAAAAAGGCAGTTTATCACGGATTTGCTGCCTTTTTAGAATATCCACCATTAAGGCGCCGTATTGATCCGGCAGACCATGGGATGTGTAAATTAGTTCAAACAAGAGGGCCAGGTCAGTGGCGCAGGTTTCGTTTTCCCTGCCTGTCCGGGCCGCTTCGAAATCCATCATCCGGCGCCGCAGGACTGTTGACGTTAATCCCAAAGCAGTCATGGTTTGGTTAACCGCGTTCATGCCGACGCGTTCAATCAACAGATTGGTGGCGCTATTGTCGCTGAGAACAATCATCAATATGGCTAGTTCCCGCAGGGTCATGGCAATATCCGGGCGCAATTCCTGCAAAATACCGGCGCCACCCACCCGGGACGCACCGGCTACTATGAGCGATTCATCCAGTGAGAGTTGACCGGCGGCGACTTGCCGCATCAGTTCATACAGAATAGGCACCTTGATCATGCTGGCTGCGGGAAACACCATTGCCGGATTTATTTCCAGCCTCTCCCTGGTTGCCTGATTTATAATTACGATGCTCCAGCGGCCGCCGGCCCCTGATAAGACAGATTGAACTTTGTGGCGTAATTCTTTCATAGTTTGCTCCTTCTTAGAAAAAAACATCTTAATATATTTCTGAAAAAAAATTACAAACCCTTCTCAATCGAACCGGAAATATCGGTTTGCGGTTATGCCTTTTGACGACGCAGCTTTTGATAAGTCAATAGACCAAATCGTTTCCATAATTTATAATAATATTAGGGAAACTTGTAATAATTTGTTGTCAATGCGTTTTTTAAATAAAAGGAGGTAGCGGCATGAATAAGGTGTATGCAATTATTGGCCCGCCGGCATCAGGCAAAACCTCAATTGTGAAGAAACTGCGCGAATATGGAATCCCTGTGTTAATAAGCCATACAACGCGGCCACCGAAACCGGATGAGAAAGATGGCGTGGATTATTATTTCGTTGATAAGCAGACCTTTGAGAAAATGAATTTTATCGAAATGGTTAACTATGCCGAGCAGTTATACGGTCTTACCAAGGAAGAAGTGCTAAAAAAAGCCAATATACATCCTGTTTCCGTTGTTGATATTGACTTAAGCGGTTTTGAAAAACTGAAAAAATTGTTGGGAGACCGACTGGAGTTAATTTACAATTTTGTTGACCAGGATACAATTATTAACCGGTATTTGCTGCAAGGGGAAGATTACGCCACCATCAAGCACCGTATTGAATATGCCGAGGCGAACGGCGAATTTAATAACTGGGAAGTCGCCGATTATGTGGTAAAAAACAGCGGTCCGCTGATTGTGACGGTGCGGCAAATTCTGGCCATAATGGATCTGGTAAGTTTAAAAATACCTGAATAATAACTTATGGCAAGACGATCCTTCCGCCGGAGTGGCCGCCAAACCGGTTTGAAAATGGGCTTTTCCGAGCCCTGTGCCCTGAGCCGCAAGCCGAAAAACCGCGTTAAGCGGTTTTTCTTGTAGCCAATATAGTATTTTTATTCTATAATTTGTTTTAACAGAACTTCGATGCCAAGGGAGGATTATTATGTTTGCACTTAATTTTATATCACCGCACAATGAAAAATTGTTGACGGCCCGTCAAAAAAGTGCTACCATTCGCCCCGGTGATATACGTGACGTATATCCGGAGAATTCCATCGTCTGGATTACCGTTGGCAGCAGATATGGTTCGAAAAGAAAACTCTATACTGCTGTTATCGACAGGACGATTGTCAAAAAATTTTCTGATTTAACCACCAAAGAATTGACCCATCAAAATCCGGAAATTAAAAATGTGAATGAATTAATTAAAGAATTTGAAGAAATTTATGAGAAAAAGCTTGATATAGAAGATTATGTTACAGTAATCCACTTTTCGGAAATCATAGGAGCCGAAGGTTAGAAAGGTGGACAAGGAAGGCCGGAGGGAAGCGTCTAAAAAGAGCTTTTGAGGAAAGCATAGAAATGGGCTATGCAGAGGGGTGCAGGGAATGAGTTTTGGAAAAGAACTGAATTTAACAATGTTGACTGACTTTTATGAGCTGACCATGGCGAACGGTTATTTCGAAGGCGGCCTGCAAGAACGGATTGCGTATTTTGATATTTTCTTCCGAAAAATTCCGGATAATGGCGGCTTTGCCATTATGGCCGGCGTGGAACAGATGATCGAGTATCTCGATAAATTAAAATTCGATGAGGCCGATATTGAATATTTGAGAACGAAAGGAATTTTTAGCGAAGAATTTTTGCAGTATCTCAAAAAATTTAAGTTTAGCTGTGATGTTTGGGCGATTCCCGAAGGTACGCCGATATTTCCCCATGAGCCGATTGTAACGGTCAGAGGACCGGTTATTGAGGCCCAGTTCGTTGAAACCATGTTGTTATTGACGATTAATCATCAAAGCCTGATTGCGACCAAAGCCAACCGGATCGTGAGAGCGGCGCAAGGCAGGCCGGTCATGGAATTTGGTTCCCGAAGAGCGCAGGGATATGACGGAGCCATATTTGGCGCGCGGGCAGCCTATATTGGCGGCTGTGTGGGAACTGCCTGTGCCATAGCGGAACGGGATTTTGCAATTCCGGCATTCGGTACGATGGCCCATAGCTGGATTCAGATGTTTCCCACGGAACTGGAAGCATTCAGGGCTTATGCAAGGACCTATCCGCAGGATTGCACTTTTCTTGTGGATACCTATAATGTACTGAAATCCGGTGTGCCGAATGCCATCAAAGCATTTAATGAAGAACTGGTGCCAAGGGGATTCCGGCCGAAAGGAATACGGATTGACAGCGGCGATATTACGTATTTATCGAAACAAGCCAGGAGAATGCTGGATAGGGCAGGTTTTCCCGACTGCAAAATAGTAGTCTCCAATTCGCTTGATGAGTATATCATCCGGGAGATTCTGGTGCAAGGAGCCAAAATAGACTTGTTCGGGGTGGGCGAACGTCTTATTACTTCTAAATCCGAGCCTGTTTTTGGCGCGGTATATAAGCTGGCGGCGATTGAGGAGCAGGGAGAGATTATACCGAAAATAAAAATTAGTGAAAATGTGGAGAAATTAACTAACCCCGGTTTTAAACAGTTATGGCGGTTTTTTGACAAGGAGAGCGGCAAAGCGATTGCCGATGTGATCACTTTAGCGGGAGAGGAAATTGACGATACTCGTCCTTATGAGCTGTTTGACCCTGAATTTACCTGGAAACGAAAAATGGTTACCAATTTTTATGCCCAAAAACTTTTGGTTAAAATTTATGATAAGGGCCAATGTGTATATAAAATGCCGGACTTGAAAACGATAAGGGATTATTGCCGGGAGCAAGTGGATACTCTGTGGGATGAAGTACTCCGGTTTGAAAATCCGCATACTTATTATGTCGATTTATCGGTAAACCTTTGGCAATTGAGAGAAAAATTGCTGGCTGAACATATAGTTAAGTAATTTGAAGGCGTGAATAAAAATAGCGGCATCTTGCAGGAACAGGCACAGGCAACCCAAAATATCGGCCGGATGGTGGAAGGTCTTTGTCAGGTCAGCCAGCGGCTGTTATCTTTGGCTGATAGAGCGGCGGAGCATTAATTTAGAAGAAAAAAGGGATTGCCTGAAAGCAATTTGCTTTCGGCAATCCTTTTCCAGCAAGAGGAGAATCTGCGCTCTGAGCCCTGTGCAGGAGCGAAACGATGGACCATTGTTTCTTTTTCCAAAATCCAATTACCAATTTCGAAAGACCGCATAGCGGTCTTTCTTGTTAAGGCAGGTGCATGGGGACATCGGTTACCCAGCTGCTTAATAAATTTCCGTCATTATCGAAGATGTATTGATAAGTTTTATCATCCATTTGTACCATGAAGACTTTCGTTTCATCATAATCATACCATTTTCCCTTTGACTGGTATTCATAGGGGTCCATCTGTTTAGTAGGCACCCAGCCCCAGTTTGCATAGACCGGAATGCTCAGGGACAAAAGAATGATCATAGTAACTAACAGAATGAATGGCTTACGTATCTTTTTCATATTAGTTATTCCCTCCAATCATTCATAGGTATTCCCAAATATCGGGATCTATAAACATGATTGCCCGGAATAACCGGATTTTGTGGTTGTTTTTTGCGAACGCTGCAAGATATTATTAGGGGAAATAACAATTCGTTGAAATTTTATGCATAAATCGGCTATAATAAACATAGATATAAATATCAAACGCCCCTGCCGGAAACAGGAGCGCTTGACCGGGAATACGGGGTTATCGCCACAATTCTTGGATAATCCGGTAGATTACCCCAAGAAAACCGCTTGAGACGGACAGCTCAAACCATCTAGTCTTTAAGCGCATTCTTATCACCTCCCCGTATTCGGTTTTGGGACGAGTTTTCGCTCGTCCCATTAACATTATAGCACAATAATTGGAAAAACCGTCCTGTTCCAGGACGGTTTTTTTACCGCCAAATAGTATTAAAAATCATTAAAGACAGGAGTTAAAGTGTCAATCGCAGTCGGCAGCCGTTCTATCTGATAGGATTATGAAAATTGCTAAAAGATTTCCAAGCCGATTGGACAGTGATCACTACCCATAATCTCGGCGTATATAAGGGAATCCTTAACCAGTTTTTTTAGTCTGCCGGAAACCAGAAAATAGTCAATACGCCAACCGATATTACGGGCTCTGGCTCCTGTCAGATATGACCACCAGGTATAGGCATCCCTTTTTTCCGGATATAAATAGCGAAATGTATCAATAAATCCGGCTTGCAAAAGCATTGTCAGCTTGTTTCTTTCTTCGTCGGTAAAACCGGCATTGCGCCGGTTTGCTTTCGGATTTTTAATGTCGATTTCGGTGTGGGCAACGTTATGTCGCCGCACACAATGACCGGTTTGGCCGTATCAAGCTTCTGGAGATAAGCGCTAAAGTCGTTTTCCCACTCCAGACGGTAATCGAGGCGTAAAAGTCCTCGTTGTGAGTTTGGGGTATAGATGTTTACGAGGACAAACTGTTCAAATTCCAGCGTTATCAGGCGGCCTTCCTGGTCGTGTTTCGTGATATTCATGCCGTAGGTAACTGACAATGGCTTTATCCGGGTAAAAACGGCAGTACCGGAGTAGCCCTTTTTCGCAGCGCTGTTCCAGTATGCAGCATATCCCGGAAAGCTGAACTCAGCCTGATCTTGCTGCATCTTTGTTTCTTGAACGCAGAAGATATCGGCTCCGGCGGCGTGGAAAAAATCGCTAAATCCTTTATTAAGACATGCTCTTAGCCCATTTACATTCCAGGATAGTAGTTTCATAGTATAACCTTCTGTTCGGCAATGTTTTATGTCCTTAGCCTTGCACGATGGACCGAAAGACCCGCAACGGTCTTTCTTATAGTATAGTATAAGTTTTTTATACCGTAATCACAATGGGGACACTATCCGTGACTATGATCGTGTGTTCAAATTGAGCAGCCAATGTGCCATGCGGGGTTTTTAACGTCCAGCCGTCTTTGGACCGGCAGACGTATTTTTCTTTTTCAGCGACGAAGGTTTCTACCGCCAGTACCAGTCCGGCATGAATCCGCTTTTTATTACTGGGATTATAATAATTCAAAAGTTCATAATTTCCTTCGTGGAGTTTCCTGCCTATCCCATGGCCGCTTAAATTTTTTATTACCGTAAAACCGCTGGTTTTTGCTTGCCGGTAAATCAAATTACCGATTGCGTTTAATTTTATACCCGGCCGCATTGCTGATATTGATTGGTGTAATATGAAGCGGGAGCACCTGCACAGGTTTTGTTTTAGAAAAATTGACGGCTCGATAATAAGAGGAGCCGGTTCAACAACGACCGTAGCACCCGTATCCGCATAATAGCCGTCTAATTCGGCCGACACATCAATGTTAACTAAATCGCCGCCATGAATCATTTTGGGTCCCGGTATTCCGTGGGCAACTTCATTGTTAACACTTATACAGGTAAATCCCGGAAATTTATAAGTCAGCCGGGGCGCTGACCTCGCGCCATAGTAAGCAAAGACCTTGCCGGCAATCTCATCCAGTTCCGCCGTAGTTATGCCCGGTTGAAGGTTATTGAGCATTGTTTTACGGGTAAACGCAACAATTTGACCAATTCGTTTCAGTCCCCGCAAGTCTTGCCTGCTTTGTACCGTCATGACTGGTTTTACCTCCATTCTACAGTTCAGTAAAAGATTAATTTTCGGTTTTCCATTCCGGGATTTCCGTCAACTCTGGCAATATTTTAAAGGCCAAACTGGTCGGAGTCAATCCATTCCATACTGATGACAGACCAAAAATCGCTCGCCAATTGATTGAGGATGTAATCATAAGGTAACCAGCCATAACCTTGATCGCCCCAGGCAGTTCCCCAGGAATTGCGAATAAGCAGAGCGCCGGTAGTTTCCCGGTTGCAGAGAAGGTTTTTGATTTTCAATGTATCATTGTAGCCTACTGCCGCCACGGCATGACCCCACTGGGCCTTTTCGTCGGGGCAGGGATAAGGAATTCCACCGCTGACATCGGACTGGGTAAAGGACGGGAACCCAAAAAAGCCTAACATAGATGGGATGCCGGCGGCAATGTATTTTTTTACACTGTTCAACACTTCCGCCGGAGTCCGTTTGGTGCCCAGTGCATCATGACAAAAATATTGCAGGGCCTCAAAATTATCGGCTACGGCGTAAACGAAGGAGGAAGGTTCTTTGTCGAAATCCGGATCCTTATCAGTATATGCCCAATATTTTTCCGCCGGTACACCAAGGAGAACCAGGGAGCCCATGGTATCCCGCAAATAGGCGCCGGTGTCGCCGGTTGTTCCCATTAAGTTGCGAGTACCTTTATAAATGAAAAGACGGGAAGTTTTGATTTTTTTATTGTAAGCCCGATTTACAAAATACTCGACAATCCCTGCCGCCGCATGGGCGGTACAAGAGCCAAGATTCCCCTGATCTTCAATTTCCGAGCACCATTGCCGTAAGTCCGCTTTTTCCGGTAAGGGAGCATCCTCCCTGAGCGAGGGTCCCAGTTTTTCTACGATATTTTTAATTGGTAAATGTTTCTCCGTATAATCGCGTAAATCCGGCATTGGCGGTATCCAACCCGTGCTTAGGGTTTTTTCCGACCCGGGGAGTACTATTTTGTGGTACATATCATGACCTCCTTTTAAACAGTATTAAATCCCACTTTTCGCAATCCCCTGCCATTCGACTATTAAGTTCAGGGTGCGAAAGGTGGGTTGAATGGTTTATATTTCTAATTGTACCAGGAATATGATAAATTTCCAATATTAAACAACGAAGCTTGAAACACTGTCAGCCAGTGCTCCGCTGGCTGACAGTGTTTCAAGCTTTCTCGCCGTTGGAGTAAACGGACGATGGATATAATTTGAAATCTTGCTTAGAGTTTATACGCTGTGGAAACTTTACCAATTGATGCAGGATGGGGAATGCAACTTGTTTTATAATCTTCGGGCTCATAGCCATAACGCCTGGCGCCCCAGTATTCCTGCGCATAATGATCAACATCAAACCGGCTTTCTTTTATTGCGGACCGGCTTTCCGGGGCATGAATCATTGTGTAGTTTTTAACGTACATGCCTACATGGTGAATATAGCCTTTGCCTTTATCGGTCGCAAAGAAAAGCAAATCACCGGGAAGGAGACATTCTTTGCCGACGGGAGTTCCTTCCTGTGATTGTTGCCGGGAATTGCGGGGAAGATAGATGCCCTGCGACTGATAGAGGCGAAAGGTGAAGCCGGAACAATCGAATCCATAGCTGGAGATACCTCCCCATAAATATCTTAAATCTAAGAATTGCCGGGCTTCCGCAATAATGTTTTTCCTGGAAAAGCAAAGGTCTGAGGCTTTTAGCGCTTCGCAGCGGGAAAGATAGCCTATGCCGCCGTCAGGCAGCCTGACTTTAAAATAGTATTCTCTTTCTGCCAGGAGCGGTAATTTGACCTGATAACTAAGTTCATAAACGGGTTCGGTTAAATGGATGTCCCGGAACAGAGTTGCTAGCGGTACGGCGACAACCACCACCGGCAAATGAAGCCACTCCGCTTGATACATGTTATTCACTGTTACCTGGCTTGCGGGAACCCAGCCTATCTGTCCCCATTCGTTGTCACGGGTGCGCTGAAGTACCGCTGCAACGTTGAACCATTTATCCTGTTGATCTACGATAACTACCTGTTCGCCGAAGATTGCCGTGGTATTTACTTTATCGACCAACCATAGCCGTTCCTCGGTAGTTAAGTTTCCCGCCCAGGTTATAGGATTGGCTGCAGCCAGACCACTGATATTTTCATATTCCTGTACGCCGGGGACGGACCAGAATATGGCGAACGGCACATTGATTGCGCCAAAAACCGGCTTTTCAGATTTTTTTGCCATAGACTCACATCTCCTCGTATTAGGGTATCTCCGGCCAATTTACGGGGCAGGGGCGCAGAGGGGAGCACAGCACGGAGAACAGGAGGGGTGGCATCGAGGTGGACAAGGGGCACATAAGGGGGTACATAAGGGGTAACAGGACGGAGAACAAACCGTTGCCGGAAAACAGGTTGTTTCCGGCTCGGCAGTGCTCTCTTCTATTAAAGGAACATTTGCCGGATCTTTACAGAATTTAGGAGGCATCATAACCCTTCCTTTTTACCGTAATTTAAGATTCTACATAATATGATATGCAGCGGCTAATCCGGGGGACCATAAAAGAGCACCCAATTTAAAAAGCCAGGGAACAGCAGTCACTTTTTCCCGGGCAACTGCATATTTTAATGCAACAATCAGCCGTGGAGGTGTGAGCCGTTATGCAAGCATTGCTTGCGGTAAAGGCCGTAATCGAAAAGGAATTAGCGGAATTTCCCGGGAAATTTTGCGATGTGTTTAATGATGACAGCTATGTTCGACTTTGCCGGGAAGAAGAAAAGTTAAAAAAACTTTTAGCAATGACGAACCAGTTTATCGAAGAGCAGGCTGAACTGGAACAACACCTGGAGGCTTATGTTTAATCCTTTTTCCAGAGAAAAAGCCACTGCCGGTATTGGCGGCAGTGGCTTTGGCGGGCAACTATCAGGCAATTTCGTTGCCGGTTACTATATAGAGGTCAATTGTTCCCCGGGAAATTTCAATCGGGATGCGATAGGCATCTTTGGCGGGGAGTGTTCCTTCCGGGGAGATTCGCTGCGGCTCTAAATTTAGTTCAAGATTTCTCTCGGACATATTGACGGTAAAAATGCCGTTTGTTTCGTTTAAAAATTCAGCAATACTGTCCAAAGCCAGTTCATTGACGGTGGGGATCGTTTCGCCGCTATAATACCGTGAAAGTTCCAGCAGCAGAGTATTATCCATTACCAAACCGGTTGACAAGGTTATATTGCCGGTCATCGTTTGTGAAAAAAGACGACCTTTTACCGGTGCTTTTAGGGGGGCAATCACCGGCTCTTCGCCGAAAGTGCGGGGAATGATCCGTAATAGTAAGGCCACATAGTCATAGAGTAAACCGGCGCTGGCGCCGGTCGCCGAAAAGTTGAGCGAAGTCCGGACCATTGCGTCCCAATCTTCATATTGAGCATCCTGCCGGCATCCGGTCAGGCCGGTTTCCCGTTTATAATTTTCTAAGGCAGTTTCCAACTGTGACAAACTGAGATAGCCGCTGTCAATGATTGCCTGGCTTATGGTTAAGCGCCTGTTCTCTTGGGCGAGCAGCAGTTCTTCCAACTGTTGTACCGTTAAAAAGCCTTTTTCAACGGCAATCTCACCGAATTTTTTATCCATAACATGCTGCAGGCTATGAACTTGTTCTACCTGAGCAGCGGTCATCAACCCGCTATCCATAGCCAACAGGCCCAGCCTAGGGCGGATTGAGCGCTCACGGTTCAGGATGTCGCGTAATTGTTCGACAGTCAGTAATTCCTTATTTAGCAGATATTGGCCGAAATACTGGTTAAACATCCTATCACATCCTTATCCGGAAATTTTAGTGAGGATACGCTGGATCTGTTCGTTATCATAAGGCTTTTGGATAAAATCAACTGCGCCGTTTTTTATGGCTTCGGTTAATTTTGTTGCCGTTCCGGTGGAAGAAAGCATAATTACTTTCGCCTGGGGATCCTGTTCTTTAATTTTTTTTAAAGCTTCCAGGCCGTCCATGACCGGCATTACAATATCCATAAACACTGCATGGGGTTTTTCTTTTTGATAGACTTCAAATCCGTCCTGCCCGTTTACTGCTTCCCAAACCCGGCAGCCTAGTTTTTCCAGCAAGTCTTTCAGTTTCTTGCGGATCAATACGGAATCATCGCAAATTAAGATATCGAGTGGTTTCAATCGATATAGCCCCCTTCACAATATTTAGGAAAATCTTCCCTACAATAAATAATTATTCCGCAAGGTTTCGCTAGTTCCTGTTAAAAAATTTCATTATTATACAAATTAACACTCCCGTAACATGAAAGTAAACTGGACTTTGGCTGAAGCTTGTCATACTTTTTTCATAATTCCGCATTAAAATTAAAGTAGTCACACACATCTCCTCTTTTTTGGCCCTCACATAAGTGAGGGTTTTATTTTTTTACGGATAAAGTATCCTTTTTTGAGAAAATCAGGAGAATATGAGACAAAGGTCCTATTATATTTTGACATAATTTGTCGATATAGATAATGTAAGAAGAGTATACTTCTTAATACCCCTCTCCCTAAGCTCTCACTTTGTGTGAGGGCTTTTGTACTGGATCGGTGAAAAAGGAGAAATGATATGTTTTTGGAAGATTTCGTATATTGGCTTGTTACAATTGGCTTAATAACGTCAGGTATAGTAATTTGCATGCATTTTCGTCTGGTATAATAGGTTCGGCAAAAATAAAAAGATGACCCAAGTCATCTTTTTAATGGCATTGCTATTTTTTTTCAAAATCCCAAAATCCAATTTCCAATTACCGAAAGACCGCCCTAAGCGGTCTTTCCCTTACATACTGCGGAATAAGCCGATTACTTTTCCAATAACGGAAACATTGTTTGAATAAATTGGCTCCATTAAATCATTTTCCGGTTGGAGGCGGACACGGTTATTTTCTTTAAAAAACCGTTTGACCGTAGCTTCTTCATTATCGATCAAGGCAACAATAATGTCGCCGTTGCGGGCCGTATTTTGTTCCCGCACAAGGATATAATCTCCATCCAGGATACCCACGTTAATCATGCTCTCGCCCTTAACATTTAACATGAATACATTATCATCATTACCAACCAGTTCGGACGGTAGCGGATAGGTTTCTTCAATATTTTCCACGGCTAAAATGGGCTGGCCGGCTGTGACCGTCCCTACGAGAGGAACCGGAATCATTGCCTTTTGCCGCCAGGGGGCTTCGGCCAGGACATCAATTGCCCGGGGTTTTGTGGGGTCCCGCTTTATAAAACCTAATGATTCCAGTTTATTTAGATGCGTATGTACGGTAGAACTGCTGCTGAGACCAACAGCTTGACCAATTTCACGGACTGACGGTGGATAACCCTTAGCGCGCAGGTTTTCTTTAATGTAGGCCAGTATTTGTTTTTGCTTAGGGCTTAAAATTTCTTTCGACATCGTATTCACCTCATTCTGATTATATCATTAGTTGCTAAAAAAACAAACGTAAGTTCGAACTTTTGGTAAATTTATGGACTTACCTGCGAGTGCGGGAATTTCTTGCTGCTTTGTTAATAATTTGTGATAAGCTTGTAACTAATTCGTAACAATTGAATAATATTATATAAATTGTCCAGATAACTTTATTTCCATTATCTTAGCTCTCAATGTTATGGGAGCTACTTTTTCCTAAGAAATAACCGACCGGTATGATAGTCGTTTTATTATCGGTCCCCCTAAAAATTGACTGTTATGCCGGTCGTTTATATAGATTTTACTACCAAACCGCATTGGCGGTTTTTTTGTTTTTCCGGGCCATGAGCCTTGCGCCCTGCGCCGAAAGAACGCACAGCGGTCTTTCTTAAAAGGACCAGGATAGAGTTGCGCTATTTCGGTTTATTATGGAATTGTCCAGGGATCTTGCAAAATCTTGATAAGCCGTGATACTGAGATTGTCATTAAACCGGTAGCTGGCCTGGATCCGGACTCCTCTTGAATCATCAAAGTCGGTAAAGGCACTATAGTCCGAAACGGCTCCCGGCTCAACATAACGGTATAACAAGGTTAAGTCCGCCCCGCCGGGGTATGTGTCGTCGCCATATTTAGCAGTGATGAGATACCCTTTGGCCTGAGTAGTTAAATTTTCCGATGTTTCGATACTAACCAGCGCTTTGGAAGCGAGGCTGCTGGAAGCCGATAGCCCCATGAATTGGTTAGCGGTTTGAAAAAACACCGCGTCCAAACTTAAATCTTTATGTTGGGGAAAGGATGTTTTGAAATCGGCGGCGACAATATCTTCCCCGTCATTGCCATAAAAAAACGAAGCACTTTTGTCATGGTCCTTAAGTATGGTCCGGACACCGCAAACACCGTAAATTTCGGCAATAAGACCCCGGCTTAATTCGTAATTCTGCTGGCCAATGATCAGGTGTGTTTTTTTTTCGTTTAGTTCCAAGTCGGGAGCGGGATGCAGAAAGTTATTGCTTAAATCTTTGTTTAATTGACTTAAATCCGGGGTTTGCAGGTTTTGCCAGGTATAGTTGCTGCCGGAAATAAAAGGGGCCGGCGCTGCTAAGGCAAAAGTGGAAACAGTCAATACTGCTACGGTTAGCGCTATGACTCTTTTTTTCATGTCGTCCCTTT
Organism: Allolucifera butyrica; assembly: GCF_900476375.1. GTDB lineage: Bacteria > Bacillota > Negativicutes > Sporomusales > UPPP01 > Lucifera > Lucifera butyrica. The sequence continues at coordinate 73,211 of NZ_UPPP01000105.1, forward strand.
CATTAAAGTTCGCTTGTAATCGACGGGCACTTAAATTTCGACAAACTCTATTTTAATTTTACTATATCCTTGTTTAAGCTACAAGTTTGGAGATAAAACGGAACATTGAAGGGCGCTACAAAAAGGATTCCCGGCTATTCGTGTAGAATGTTATACAAAATTGTAGCTTGCCTAAACGGTCATCAATTCTCTAGGAGATATAACACTTTGGGATAGGGGTTGGGCATGAATAGTCTAAATGTAAGTACTGGTATCCGATTTTTAGTTTTAAATCTGATATTATTTATCATTACGTCACCGGTTATTATTCTCTATGGACCTTTTAGCAATATTAAAAGCAGTGTGATAGGGGCCATCATGACTTCGCGTCATCCCCAATATATTACCTGGCTGCTGTCGAAACAGGAAATCGAAGCGGCGATCGGCGATCCCAACAACAGTGGCCAGCAAAAACAAAACTTGTTTCATTTTACAAAGCGGCAGGATGAATCATTGAAGCTAGTGACTATTAAGGGATCGCGTTTTCAAGGGTACTTGCTGGAAGTGCCGGATCCTTCCCGGATCCAGGTAGCCACAGCGCGTGATATGCGGGAAAAAGGGGAAACGATTAGTGCGATTGGGCTGGAAAATAATGCGATTGCTGCGATTAATGCGGGTGGTTTCGATGACCCGGATGGGACGGGAACCGGGCGGTTGCCTTACGGAGTGGTTATCCACGACGGAAAATTTCTGATCGGCGGCGATATTAATGAGAAGGTTCCCTTAGTCGGTTTTACCCGGTCGGGTGTTTTGGTAGCCGGCAATTATACGGCGGCGGAAATGCGCCGTATGCAGGTGACGGAAGGCGTTACTTTCGGGCCACCGCTTATTATTAACGGTAAAAAATTAATTGCCAAAGGGGACGGCGGTTGGGGTGTCGGACCGCGTACGGCCATCGGCCAGAGGAAAGACGGGACTGTTTTGCTGTTGGCCATTGACGGACGGCAGCCTTCTTCCCTGGGAGCGACCTTGTTGGATGTGCAGAATATTATGTATGAACAGGGTGCCTATGTGGCGGCCAATCTTGACGGCGGTTCCAGCACGACCATGTTTTACAACGGGAAAGTTGTAAATAAACCGTGTGACCTTCTGGGAGAACGGATGCTTCCCACGGCGTTTCTTGTAAAATAACAGGGAGGTACCAAGTGAGTAATAGAAAAAAACTGATGATTTGGTTAGCAGCAACCATAATTGTTCAACTTGGCATTTATTTCTATTTGGACCGGATATTATTCGCACCGGACGCTTCTTTTCAAGTCAGTGCCGTTGCTGAAAGTATAGCTAATGATGGTAAGACGTTTTATTCCCGGGACCAGTCATATATGGCAAGGGTGGAACCAGATGCGGTGAAAATTTACGCCATGCCCCGGAAACAACTGGTGCGCACAATTAATCTGGGAACGCAGCAGGTTTCATACTTTACCTGGCTGGAAGACCGGAATATTGCCCTTTTAGGGTTACATTCCGGCGATGGACAGAATAGTAAGGTTACGTTGACACAAATTAATCCGCTGCGGGATGACCCGGGCCTTTCCGCTACCATCGAGAAGCTTCCCACGGGTAGCCGGATAACGGATGTGGCTTATTCTACGGCTACCAATGTTGTTTATATTCAGATACAAACTGTTGCCGATCCAGTTCCTCTGTATCGCGTATACCGTACAGATGCCAATCATGATATACGGCGCATTTATTTTAATACGAACCGCATTGGCCGCATCGGCGTTTTACAAAACAAGGACTCCCTGGTGTTTGAAAACTTGAAAGACGATACGATTATTGTGCGTCACGGTGACGGCAGCTGGAAAGTTATTTCTCCGCCCCAGGGCAAGTATCGCCTGGTAGGCGTCGATTCGAAGAATAATATCTATATCGCCCGGTTAAATCAGGAAGGGTTAGGGGAAACTATAATGGAAGGGCGCTTAGGCGTTGGCTTTACTTTCTACCGGAAGCTGAACAAGCCCACCGCCGTCCGGGATCTTAAACTGGCTGATATTATATTGAAGGAAAGTACCTGATGGATCTAAATTTTCGCAGTCCTCTGTTATTTGATAATAATTCTCCTGAGTAAAGAGTTTAGTGGGAGAAATATTGCCGCCATAAGTTTAAAGTGCGAAATGTGGGACCAATGAAGAACCCCTCACCGAAGGTGAGGGGTTCTTTGCAGGGAACGGGCAAAACGCTGCCGTTCGTTACTCTTAGCCTTAGAAAATCGGGCATTCAGATGGATGCGCCCTGAGCCCTGCACCATGAGCCGAAAAAACGCGTTAGCGGTTTTTCTTTTTACGGAACATAAATTAAATTGGCTAGGAAGGCGAAGGCGTTTTTACTTAAATAAGTCTTAAAATTTTGTAAGGCGCTAATTGCTTGCGTAAACTTTAGACGCAGGATAAAATGCAAAAACGTGTGAGGTCCCTCAAAAATAGGAATCCGGTTCAAAGTAAATAATCCGCAATGCCGTATATCCCGCCCGAAATTTATAGTGAAAGCGCCCCGATAGCCGGCTTGCTGAGCCAGCTTGATTACCCGCTTATCATAGTAGCCGCCGGGATAGGCAAGATATTCGATCTTTTTGTGGAGCCGCCATTCTAATGCTTCTTTCGATTTGACTAATTGGGACCGGAGCTCGTTTTCGGAAGCCTTGGTCAGTGCGATATGGCTTAGGGTATGTGACTCAAAATAAAAGCCGTTATTACTCATTTCCCTGACTTGGTTCCAAGTCAGATATCTGCCGGTTTCTCCCACAAAATCGGTAATCAGAAATATGGTTGCCGTAAAATGATATTTTTGGAGAATCGGATAGGCAACCTGATAATTATCTTCATAACCATCGTCAAAGGTAATCAGTACAGGGTTAGGAGGAAGCGCTTTATCATATTGCAGGTAATCCGCCAACTGGTCTGGTGATATGGCAGTATAGCCGGCCTTAGCTAAATAGGCCATTTGCGCCTCAAACTCCTGACTACTTAACGTTAATGGAGTATGGAACGTATTATTGATTTGGTGGTAGTTTAAAACCGGAATTCCAGGAAACAAAAAGAAAATAATGTAGCTTAGCCCCGCTAGTAAAACAATCAATGATATAATTGCCCAGAATACAATCCTCTTCTTTAATAAGCGCAAAAAAATTACACCCCTTTTTACTATAGATAAGTTAAGGCAAGGGTGAAGTCAAATCGATTGCTTCGTAAATTCCCTATATTGATAAAATACTTGTTGAATTGACAAAATCCTGCTAGATATAGCAAATGAGTCGAGGGTTAAATGAAAATAAGTTTGGATAAAACCACAAACCGGGGATAGGAAATCTAAAATTGGGCCAGTGACCAGGCTGCCCCGGCAGGCATACTTTGTTTTATTATAGGATATGCTTAACTAAGGAATTTAAGTACATTAGCGGGCAATTAAACTCCGCCTGTCTGCGACAGACGGTTTGATTGTATAAATATATTTTTACGGACTCTTGACGGAGCTTGATGCGACACATTATAATAAAAACATAAAAAGTGCATATACACGTAATCGAAAAACAGGAAAGGCGCATAGCGTGAAACATATTAAACAAGTGTATCCTAAACACCCCAGCCCATGCAACTGTATGAATATCCGGCGAGCCTCCCGCGCCGTTACTCAGTTTTATGATGAAGTATTGAAATCATGCGGCCTTACCATAGCCCAACTGGCGCTGCTGCGGCGTCTTGAAACGGCGGAACGGATTACCATCAGTGAATTGGCTAAGAGGCTGCGCATTGACCGGACTACTCTGAACCGTAATATGAAACCGTTGGTTGATGCCGGTTTAATCGCCGTTAACCCGGGAAAAGATTCCCGTACCCGGCAGGTTAGCCTGACAGAACCTGGAAAAGATGCGGCGGATAAAGGGTGGACTCTATGGGGCGAGGCGCAGAGTGAATTAAAAGAATATCTGGGGGAAGAGGATTTGGCTAAGCTTGTGCAGTTATTGTCTAAGTTGGAGGCGCTGGTACCCTAAATCAAGGATGGGTTAATAAAGCTTATTTACTTGTGAATAAGTAATTTTAGCTTTTTTGTTGCAATTTATGTGTATATACACCTGTTTGAGCGGCCGAATAACAAGGTTCAGCCGCAGGCATAAGCGAAAGGAGTAATCACATGACAAAACAGGGAAAAAACTTTACTTTACTGGACATTGGTCCATTTGAGAAATTAGGGGAACGGGATTCGAAAGGTTCCGGCGGCAAATATTTTGTTGGCAAAGACCTCGGTCTTACGGGCTGTGAAGTATCCCTGAACCGGCTTCCTGCCGGCAAGGCGGCTCCATTTGTCCATGCTCACAAGAAAAATGAGGAACTTTATATTATTCTTGGCGGCAATGGTACATTTTTCGTAGACGGAAACGAGTTTCCCGTTCAGGAAGGCAGCCTGGTCCGGGTCGCCCCGGCAGGAGAGCGGGCCTGGAAAGCCGGCGATGCGGACCTGTATTTTATTTGTATCCAGGCTCAGGCAGGCAGCCTGACACAGGCCACTTCGGAGGACGGAATGCGTCTTTTGACCAGAGCTTCGTGGATGGAATCCCTTTCTGCCGAAAAGTAATGCAAAATGCCAGTAAAATGTAGGGAGTGAGTTTATGCAGCAAGAGATTCGCGAATTTATTTTGAATCTGGGTGTTGACGATGTTGGTTTTTCCAGCGCATTGGATTACAACAGTCCTAAATCATATGCCATTACCAGCTTTCTTCCTGATGCGAAATCAATTATTGTTTTGGCATTTCGCGTATTATCAAGTTGTGAAAGTCCAAGCTGGAGCGTTGCCCTGAACGGGTATCTGGACTTAGGAGCGTTTGCCAGGTCGGCTGCCTACCGGGTGGCGCGTTTTCTGGAAAATAAGTATAACGCCAGGGTGGCAAATATGCCGCTGTCGTATCCTTTTGAATTTCATAAGGACAGAAGAGCGATTGCCGATTTTTCCCAAAGGCATGCAGCGGTAGCTGCCGGACTGGGTGCTTTTGGCCGCCACAATCTTGTCATTCATCCCCGCTTCGGTACCCGGGTTAACTTTGCCAGTATTATTACCAGCCTTGACCTGGAGCCGTCACCCAAGAACAGTGAAGATTTCTGCCTTCACTGCAATCTCTGTGTTGAAAATTGTCCTGGCAGAGCCTTGGATGAAGAGGGGAAAACCGACATAATGAAATGTATGAAAAACTCGCAGCCTTATGGACTGGGAGCAGATATCGCCTTTTGGAGTCAACTTTCGCATAGTTCGCCCCAGGAACAGCAGGCGATGTTTCAAAGTGAACACTATGCGCGGCTGCGCCAGGCTTCCTATTTAGGCAATCAATACATGTGTTTCAATTGCCTGAAATCCTGTCCGGTAGGTGTAGCTGCGAGCCAGACTGTGTGACGGTCTATCTCTTCAATTATACGGAAACATTGGATAATATCGTCTCATTAATGCCATTGTACCGGAAATAATACGCTTCATCTTGCCGAATACTATGGGCAGGAGGGATAGATATGAATGGTGCAGATTTCTTTTGGCTTATCTTTCTTTTTTTCACGCTTTGGCCGATGTATAGGCAACGCAGTATTAACCGGAACCGGCTGCAATTTCTACGGCGGATTGAAAGGATCCGGGGGTCGAGGGTAATTAGTCTGATTCATCGACAGGAGGCGATCAGTTTTTTAGGGATTCCAATTTCCCGCTATATTGACGTGGAAGATTCAGAACACATTTTGCGGGCCATCAGGCTGACCCCCGATGATGCCGATTGACCTGATTTTGCATACACCGGGCGGATTGGTGTTAGCCTCTGAGCAAATTGCCCGCGCTATTATGGAGCATAAGGCCAAAGTAACCGTTTTTGTGCCTCATTATGCAATGTCCGGCGGAACCATGATCGCCCTGGCTGCCGATGAAATTGTGATGGATCAAAACGCCGTATTGGGTCCGGTTGACCCGCAATTGGGGAAATATCCGGCTGCCTCAATCTTAACCGTTTTGAAGAAAAAAAGTATTGACAGAGTAGACGATGAAACGCTTATCTTTGCCGATATGGCGGAAAAAGCCCTCCGGCAGGTGGAAGATTTTGTAGCGGAATTGTTAAAGGACAAGATGCTTGAGGAAGAAGCGCGTTCCCTTGCCCGGACTTTCACGGAAGGAAGATGGACCCACGATTATCCGATCACCTGCGAAAAGTTAAAGGAGCTTGGGTTGAAAGTCAGCAATGACCTCCTCCGGGAAGTGTATGTCTTGATGGAATTATATCCACAGCCGGCCCAGCGCAGGCCGTCCGTACAGTATATTCCCCTGCCTTATGACCGGGAGAAAAGACCCGATTGAGAAAGCCGTTGCCTTCTGTTGACTTTCTTCCTGTAGTGAAATACAATTTACCTAACAACTGGTCGTTATGGAGGGGAATGGGTGAGCAGAAAAACCAGGGATGAAATAAAAAAAGTTGCGCTTATATTATTTGCGGAGATTGGCTATGACGCAACAAGTATGGAAAAAATTGCGACCGGGGTGGGAATAAAGAAATCTTCCCTCTATGCGTTTATTACCAGTAAGGAGGCACTGTTCTGGGAGATTTATGAAGACCTAAAAAGTCAATATCATAATTACATGGAGCAGTTATTGACGTTCTCAGAATCCATGCCGCCCCCGGAGCGACTTTATTACCTTTTTAGGCAGTATCTAGTCAATATTCAAGATTGTTCGGAGCAAGAGGCGTCAGCCGTGCGGGCTTTTTGGATCCGGGCCATGTTTTTTCCCCCGGCTGTCCTGAAGGATAAACTGCTAAAGAAAGCATTAGCCCAGGAAATGGAACTTATGGAGCGATACAAAGAAATAATCTGCGACGGCATCCGGCAGGGATTCATTCAGGAAGTTCCGCCGGAAGAAATTTTGCTTTCTTATTATAGCTTGAGACAGGGCCTTTTTTCCTTGATGAATGTGTTTATGACTGAGCTGACGGAAGAACAAAAGCTGGATAAGCTTGATAAGGTTTGGCAGAATTACTGGCAGGGAATAAGCGCAAAAAATCATTTATGACAACTGAGATTTAACGGAAGATATCGCAAGGAACCTCCCATCCTTGCTTTTTTCTTTTTAAGAATTTGTGCTTATAAGCGCACCTGCAATTTTGGTGGAAATAACCTGCCGATGGTTGACTTTTTTCACAATATCAGGTAGTATTCTACCTAACGAACGGTCGTTAAATTCCCTGATTGCAGGAGGTAATGATGAGTAAACGGATTGAAACCCAAGTATCCATAACCGCATTGGGCACGTGCCTGATGCGTGCTACCTCTTATTATGAAAGAAGTCTAAGCTATAAAAGTGAAGATTTTATAGCCCCGGTCATTATCCCACCCTATCTTGCGGCAATGATCAAGTATACGATTTCTCGGGCCGCAGTAAAGAAATGTCTGTTTAAAGTTCCGGGGATCTACGAATATGTCATTTCCCGGACCCGGTTCATTGACGATATATTTGAGAACTTTGACGCGAAATTTGAACAGGTGCTGATTTTGGGAGCCGGGTTTGATACCCGGGCCATTCGCTTTAGCAATGAATTAAAGAAGACGAGAATATTTGAGTTAGACGCTCCGGTTACGCAGCAGGCTAAAATCAGGAGGTTTACGGAAAAACGTATCGACTTTCCCGAGAACCTAACGTTTATTTCCCTTGATTTTACTAAAGAATCGTTAGCTGAGAAATTAGATGAGGCCGGGTTCCAGAAAAATCGTCAGTGTCTTTTCCTGCTCGAAGGCTTGACCTTTTATTTAAATGAAGAAGCCATTAACAGTACGTTGAATTTATTAAATGAATATTCGGCGGAAGGCAGCCTCCTTGTTTTTGATTATGCATTTGTTTCGGCTGTTTGGCGGGAGCAAGCTGCGAAGGATCCTAAGACAAAAAGACATTACCAGACTCTTGCCAAAGCGGGAGAGAGACCTGGCTTTGTGTTTGAGGGACAAATACAGGATTTTTTAGCAAGATATGCTTGGAAATTAATCGAGGATGCAGGCTCGGGACAACTGGCGGAACGGTATTTTAATCAAGAAGACTTTGCGCCGGCAGCCCAAAAGTTTCGGATTGCCAAGGCGGTCAAGAAGTCTGACTAGAAACTTTTTAAGGTATATAACAAAAAAGCCTGCCGGTTCGCAGTCTGACCGGCAGGTTTTTCTATTTTGATTTTTTTTGCGGAATAGCACTGCTGTTTGGTTGACTTATCAATTAATTGTGATTAAAATATACTTGATTTGTCAATTTAAATGAGAAGAAATATAGCAGGTGATTGGAATGAAAAGTCAGGAATGCAGGAGCATTGGAAAATGGATCTCCGTACTCTACCGGCAATCCCAAATTTATATGAATAATGAGCTAAGGCCTTACGGCTTGAATTCATCGGAATATGTTTATTTGATAAATCTTGCTCAATATGAGGGAGTTAATCAAAAATATTTATCCGATATGCTGATTATTGATGATGCGTTGACAACCAGAGTAATGAAAAGTCTGGAAAGGAAAGGTTATCTTATTCGAAAGAAAAGCTTGGAAGACAAGCGGTCCTATAATGTCAGTCTAACGGAAAAAGGTAAAGAAATACAACCTATAATAATGGAAAAACTGCATTATTGGACTGAAATATTATCAAAAGGCCTGAATGAAGGAGAAATTAATTATATTATTGAGAAGCTTCAATTAATGTCTAAAAATGCGTTGCTGATCACCAAAGGAGAAAAAATGGAGGGAACTTGAGAATTCGTCAGAAAGAACTGCGAAACATAGTTGAAAATTACTGCATTTTAGACTGCGGATTATATAAGCGAGGGTATTTGCATGGAAATCTGGAAAAGAAATTTATTTGTTTGCTGGTTTTGTGTGTTTGCAATCTCATCGGGGATGAGTCAAATTGCACCGATTTTGCCTATTTATATTGAACATCTCGGTGTCCATAATACCGCGGCGATTGAGCGGTGGTCCGGGATTGCCTTTGGCATTAACTTTATAAGTCTGGCCATTTTTTCGCCAATTTGGGGCAAAGCTGCGGATAAATACGGGCGAAAGCCCATGCTTATGCGGGCTAGTCTTTGGCTGGCTCTCATCGGCAGCAGCATGGGTTTTGTCCATAATGTCTATCAATTTGTCGGTCTCCGTATTTTGCAGGGAGCCCTGTCGGGCTTCATTGCTGCGGCGATTACTTTAGTTGCGACTCAGACTCCCAAAGAACGGGCCGGCTGGGCATTAGGCACGCTCTTTACGGGATCTGTCGGCGGGGCTCTGCTTGGCCCTTTATTTGGCGGCTACATTGCCGAAACGATCGGCATCCGGAGTGTCTTTCTGTCGATTGGGGTGTTGTCTTCGCTGGCGTTTTTGGCATCCTGGCTATTTATAAAAGAGAATTTTATTGCCTCCAACCAGGAGACTCTGACTATGCGTGAGGTCTGGCGGCTGATCCCCAATCCGGGTCTGTTCCTGGCCATGTGTGCGACCACTTTTGTTGTCCAGATATCCCTGATGTCAATCGAACCGATTGTTACTGTATATATTACTCAGCTATCGGAGGATACCACCCATGTAGCCCTCATTTCCGGCATGGTTTTTTCAGCCTCCGGGCTGGCGAATGTTTTAGCCGCTTCTCGTTTGGGAAGACTGTCAGATAAAATCGGTCCCCACAAAGTAATGATGGTGGCACTTATCATTGCGGGATTGCTTCTGATTCCGCAGGCATTTGTAAAAACGGCATGGCAACTGGGCGTTCTCCGGTTTTTGCAGGGAATGGCGACGGCGGGCTTATTGCCGGCAATCAATACGCTGATAAAACGAAGTACCCCCGACAGGGTGACCGGACGGGCTTTTGGGTTTAGCCAGTCCGCTCAGTTTCTGGGCATGTTTGCCGGAGCGGCAATCGGCGGCCAACTAGCGGCTCTGTGGGGAATTTCCTCGGTCTTCTTTTTTACAGGGGGATTGTTATTAGCCAATGCGCTATGGGTCTATAAAATGGTATATAGAAACTGTTAAGCAAAAATTAACGGAAGACAACATATCCCAGCTTCATATTTTCTTCATAATCTAATGTTATAATTAAAGAATTAACACAATAATCTTCTGCTTGCCCTTTACCCTGTGGTGAAGGGCATTTTTTACTGGTATTTCTACCGGCATATCCTATATAATTGAAGCAAGAAAGCTCCGTGGAAAGGATGTAAAGCATGCCGGATAAAATAGCCGATCAAATTGATGAACTTTCCCGCATCAGCCGCTTTCGAATTCGCTACGATGACAATATAAATATGGAGGTATCCGAGGCTACGTCTCAAATTTTAAAAGATTACATTAAATATCAGTCCATTAAGGAATCCGGCTGGTGTTATGCACCGAAACAAAAGGATAAACTGCTGATTGCCGAATGGTTTATCATCCGGAGATGTCTGGTTACATTCCATGTTAATCCGTTGGCCAAACTCAATTGGTTTCAGCTCTGGCTGCTTAAATATAAAGTAAACGAACTGAATGCCGCCATTTGTACGGGTAAATAAGAATCTTTACAATCCAGCTGTGTATGCTGGATTTTTCTATGGGATACTTTTGCCGGGATAACCGCTAAACTGGTTTAACCGAAAAAACGCGCCAGCAGTTTTTCTCAAAAAGAGACTGAAGTCCTACGAAATTAAGGAACTAAGTCCTATGTCCGATTATTTCAAGTTTTGGTAAAATAATGAAGGAAAATCGAATATGGTAAATATAGCCGGTGTTTTTTCTTTTCTGGTATTTTTGGATCGCCTTGATTTATTCGCAACAAAAAATGGTCTCATTTTATTTTCTATAGGTTCCATTTTAGGTCAACTGACGATTCGGTTGACTTTTTTGTCTTTTGGTCTTTCTTATGGGTTCGGAAAGTATAACTTTTCGGGTTGTTTCTAAAATAACACATGCTTCTTGAGATAGCCGAAAAGTAGCATACTTTCCTTCCACTTGAAGCCCCATTGGGTCTCTTGGTGCAAAAAATTTTCTGTCTGATTGAGAAAAAATGCACGTGAAATTTCTCTTTAACCGGAAGCTGTCACAAGTTTGTCATAATTATGTTATAAAATCTGGAAAATAAAGAGGAAGAATTTGCTAATCACTAACTTAGCGTTTATTTAAATTAAAATACAATTGTTATAAAAACAATAATTATGTATTGTTAAATTTTAAATAGATGATAAAATGTTTTGTGCAAAGTCATTTTTAAGCGGACGGGTATATAAGGGGGTTGTTTGTCTATTTATCTGTAAAATTGTTACATGAAAGATAAGTATTGCATTAAATTACAAATATATGAAATCCGCGGAGGACTGCCAAAAGTGATACATGAGTAATCCGGTCCATTCACTTGGATTTGATTAATAAAGCAGGCTGAAAGGAGGAAAAAATGATTTTTAAAAAGTTCATCGCGAGAGGCGGATTGGCTATAATCTGTTTTTTGGTATTTTTCAGTTCCTACGTATCGGCGCAACTCCAACCGCCCACTGACGATATTGCAGTTCTGTTTATCTTGGATACCAGCTATTCCATGAATGAAACCGATAAGGACAAGCTCAGCCCGGAAATGTTAAAACTGTTTGCCGATATTAGTTATTCTTCTCATACACGTATCGGCTTCGTAGCTTATAACAATGCCATACAAGCGTTTATGCCATTGACGGATGTAAGCAGTGATCATGCGAAAGCGGATTTTAAACAGAAATTGGATTTATTGGAACGTTTCGGCCGGACAGATACCGGGTTGGGCCTGAAAAAGGGCTGGGAACTGCTTAATGCCGTCAATACGGCCCGAAAATCCTGCATGGTGTTGCTGACCGACGGCGAGATTGACCTGAATCCCGCCGGCCAACGTACTGTTGACGACTCCAGACAGGATGTCCAACAAGTGGTAAATCAAGCGGCAGCCAATAAAATTCCTATTTATACCATCGGTATGGGACATAACGGTGCTAATTTAACCTGGCTTCAGACTATTGCGGGAAAAACAGGGGCAACCAGTTATCTCGCAGCCAGCCCGCAGGATCTGCCGGCAGTCTTTAATAGTATTCTGGGCGCCGGCTTTAAAACGGCTGCCAGTTCGGCAGCATCGGTCCTGGCCAGCGGCGGGACACAGCAGATGAAGGTAAAGATTCCCGGCGGCCGGATTGCCGAAGCCAATATTATTCTTTTATCGTCATCGCCATTGCAGGAAGTCCAGGCCTTCTGCCAGTCAAAAAAAATTACCGTTACTAATTCCCGGCATTATTCCGTAATCAAGATAATCCGGCCGGAGCAGCAAAATGTAGCAATTCAGTTTAAAGGCGAACCCGATGACGTCGTTAAAATTAGCCTGCTTTCGTATTATGAACCCGTCGCGGCAGCGCCGGCCGGCACTGTAAGCAGCTCCCCGGCAAGCGTCCCTAAGGCTGGGGATGCTTGGTGGATCAAAGCAACGGCGGGATTGCTCGTGCTGGCAGTGCTGGCAATGATCTACTACCGGGAAAAAGTTTCCAAAGGAAAATTTACCGGCAAAATGAGCGCCTGTTATTTAGGGTTAAGAGAGCCTGCGGGAGAGGAGGTGTCGCCGCAGGCTGCCCTGCTGGACAATTTTAACGGACGCAAACGGATTTATTTATGGGATCTATTTCCTGCCGGCCAGGGTCTCAGCGCGGGACAGAAAATATGGTTTGAGCCGGGAAACAACCGAAGTATTGTTTTAGGCAATCAGTCGGCATGTACCATTGTGATAGGGCAAACCGTGCTAGGTAAAAATCAAAGTTATATTTTGCGTTACGGTGATAAGATTTTTATAACCTTCCCGGACAATGACGCGGAGCTTGAACTAACCTATGAAGAGGTTAAGCCGTCTGAATGGCATAAGTACAGGGGGACTCCTGCATTCGAAATGAAATAAGGCAAAAGAAAGGACTGTCAATATGGAAATCATTGAACAAACCAACCGGACAATATTGTTTGAAGAGATTAATCCGGAAAAACTGGACCTCATTACTCTGGTAGGAGAAGTGAAAGGCCTGGAAAGTTTAAGCGATGAAAAAGTCAAGGAAATCAATGAAACATTGTTGGTGAGGAGTTTTGATGAATTTCTGGATAAATTTTCTCCGGTAATTTATTCTTTTTACAATGCGGCCAATCAAAAAGTACTTTACACGCTAAAAAAACCGGAACATATTCCGGATAACTGCATAACGGAAATCCCAATCAATAAACAGAACGACTTTGTGAAAATGTTAATTACTCTGATTGATGCCAAAAGCGCGCAAGGGACGCCTAACGTTGACTTTAAGTTTGAAAATCTGCTGGACATGATTTCGCCGAAAAAAGTAATGGATGACATTCGCCAGTCCCGTAAAGAAATCCATTACCTGTACAACCAATATGAAAGCCTGGACGAAGGAGACCCAAAGAAGCTCGATGTTGGCGACAAACTGAATTACATATTTGAAGAAGCCAGCCAAAATTACAATAACATTATGGCGATGCTGCCTTTAGCGATTGAGGATATTAAAACCAGGCTGCTGCTGGGCAGTCAGGAGCAGAAAAACAACAATGAACCGCTGCAAATCGGCGTCCTGAGCATGGGGGAGCAGGGTGAACTGAAAATTATTGAAGCGCCCAAAAATGAGACAACGGCGTTGACCGTAGTGGATGACAAAGCCAATACCGGCTTAATCGCTGCTTTCGAAGAGGACTATGAAGCGGTGAATGAGACTTCTTCCGGTTATGTAAAGAGTCTGGTAGTCAGAACGTTTTGCCCTTTGCCATCAACCATGCAGAGCGAGATTGATGTGGCAACGGAAGTACAAAATTATAATACCTATCTAGAATTTTATAAGAATGCCAAAGACGATTTTGTCAAAACCGTCAAACCCCTGGTGGAAAAAATCATCGGCATCAAACTTTTCTTTGACCAGTATAAGGTAAAGAACAAAGGGATGCAGCCGGGCCTGCTGGTGACCAATACGAAACTGGACATGCTGGTAAAAAGTAATAATTTGCCCCGCTTACATACGTTCCTCAATACGGTAAATGCCAAAAATGATTTTACCAATACCATCTGGTTCGGCATTGTACCGGAAGTAAGCATGGAGTTCAGCGGCAAAATGAAATTGAGCAGAGAGCGGTTTAAAGGCAATGTGCACGGCAATCGCTATGATACAAACACGATGGAATCACTGGTCATTTTATTGAACGCCGTGAAAGAGTATAAAATACAGGTATTTTTCAGTTTTGAATGCCGGGAGGAAACAACGTTCAATCATATTGCCACCGCCGGCATAGACAAATTTATTGATAAATGTTCCGAACTGGTCCGCAAGGACTATAGTGAATATGCCATTCCTTGTATACCTAACTTTACGATTATCCCGAAAAATAAATCCGGTGTCATTCTCGACAATAAAATGACTCTGAACGAGGCCGGGGCCGCCGAGTTGTCCCAGGAGAAAGAAGACATTATGAGGCTGTGGCTTGAAGGGGTTTATATCGGCAGTTCCTATGTTGCCGCCGGTATTGTGGCGGCCTGGCAATGTCCGGAATTTTTGCGGGAGTTATTTAAAAATGCAAGCAAGAACTATCCGGGAGTGCGTTTCGATATTGAGTCCGGCGACAATGCTCTGCGGGCCACAACGACGCTGGCCAAAGAAATATCCGGCTTTACCAATACCATTAAAAACGCCATAAACAGACGGAACTTCGGTTTTATCTTTTCCTCGGAAAATGCGCAGGTAAATGGCAAGGATATTAAAAAAATCACCGTCTACAAGGCCAGGAGTCTGGCCAACGGCGATGACGACAGCTTTGATGCGGTTTACAAAACCACCGTCAGCACCTATATTGAGAGAATTCTTCGCTTTAACAGCAATGACTTTAAACAGGATAACATTGTATGGTTCTTCAGTAAAAATCCGAACAGCCAGAAAAGCCTGTGGCTGTCTTCCAAAAACTTTATCAACTCGATCATCCAGGAGGGTGACGATATCAATTATGCTATTGACGAAAAGAACGGCTTATGCCAGATCGACCTTACCTTTAACGGCAATGTGAAAAACCTGGAAGTTGCCATAACCAAAAACACGGCTGCGGCCAAGGCATAATGGTTCTTTACTCGGCCAAAACGCAGGCCGGTTTTGGCTGATAAAGATAGATCACATTAAAATAGGAGGATTTATAAATGGGATTCAAATTGAAGATTGAAGGACAAGAAAACATCGAGTTAGGGGTTAAAAGTGTTCTGACGGTAAAGTTTTCCACCGATACCCCGGACGACTCCAATGCCCGCTCGACGGACATGGGAACTTCTATTATGATTACCGGCAAAATTCTGGCTGCCACAGGCGGTGAAGAAGCCGACGGCACTATGAAAATTGCCAAATGGTCGCTGGTGCCGGCCGAGAAAGCGGACTGCTACCGTAAAGTCACCGTAGAAGTCGTTTCCGCCGACCAGGTAGTAAGAAAGTTTTACCTCCCCAATGCGTTTGTGGTGGACTACAATGAAAGCTACGGCGAAGAAGAAGGGACCGGTACGTTCTATCTTCATGTGAAACAGAAGAAAGATAAACTGCCGGATACTAAAATTGAAGGTGGCTACAGCGCCTAAAAAAATAACCGGAGGGGGCATCAGCCCCCTGTTTCCGGTTTCTTTTCAATATTTAATAAAGGGATTTAGTGATGAAAAATTTGTATGAAATTCTCCGGGTCCATTCGGGAGCCAGCGCAGCAGAAATAAAAAAGAGCTACCGGAATCTGTCCAAACAATATCATCCTGACCTGAATCCGGGCAATCAGGCTGCCGAAGTCCGGTTTAAAGAAATTAACGAAGCCTATGCCGTACTGAGCAATCCCCAGTCGCGGGCGGAGTACGACAAGAAAATGGGCGCAACCGCAACTGCCGGCGAGGGCAGGCAGGCTGCGGCAAAGGCGGAGGAACCGCGGCGGGACAATTCAACCGCTGGCTTCAATCCCGGCGATGTAAATCTGCAGTTTGAACGGTTTTTCGGTTTTGATCCCCAAAGTAAAGTTATGAAGGAGCACTTTGGCGGTAAAAAACGGGGTGCCGGTGACAACCCGCTGGATACATCGCACATTTTTGCCAGCTTTTTTAATCCGAAAAAGAAGTAATGGGGTTGGTTTTTTGAATACTGAAAATAAAACCGGATTGTTTAAAGGACAAAACATCTGGCAGACGAAACGCCTGCAGATTTTAGACGGAAGCATCGCTCTGATAGCGGCGGCGGTCAGTCTGTTTATTTATCAATATTTTACCGAGTATATCGCGGCAAAATATTTTCTGACCGGCGTATTTGTCGTGATCGCCCTGTATTATGCCGGAAAATTAATCAGAAAAAACTATGAGCCGGTGGCGGCTCCGGTTTTACGCAGCGATATCGACGCCATTGTTATGCTGAATGAAAATGGCAGTTTTATCAAAGAGTGGAATATCCAGGACAAGATAACCTTGCTGATCGGCAAACATACCAAAAACAGGGAAGTGGATGTGGATTTGAGCGCCAGCGCTTATGAGGCATTAATTCACGAAGAACACGCCATCATGAATTTTGCGGCCGGCAGCTGGTATCTGGAAGGGCTGCACCGGCCAAGCGGGATCAGTATCAAAAAAGCCAATGACCGGATGCGTTACCGGCTGGTCGGCGGCAGGCCCTGCAAGCTGGAACCGGGAGATATTCTTTTTATCGCGAATACGCGGCTGCTAATGAAATAGAGGGGAGCGGATTAATTTGAGTCTTATTAGATGCCAGAACGGGCATATGTTTAGCGCCAGACGTCATGGAACGGTCTGTCCCTATTGCAATATAGAAACTGCCACCAAAACCAGGCAAACTGCTCCGGCTACGGATGCAGAACTGGAAGAGGACCTTTTTTATGAGGAAATTGAGCCGGTTTGCGGCTGGCTGGTATGCATCGAAGGCGCCCAGAGGGGCCTGGATTACAAAATCCGGCAAGGGAAAAACTTTATCGGCCGGGCCGACGATATGGATATTCAGGTATTGGGGGACAATGCGATTTCCCGGCGAAATCACGCCACGGTAGTCTATGACCCTAAGAATCGTAACACAGTGCTGCTGCCGGGGGAATCGTCAGGTCTTGCCTACCTGAACGGGGATGCCGTCTATGTGCCGAAAGAACTGTCTGCCTATGATATTGTTGAACTGGGGAAAAGCCGCTTTTTGTTTATTCCCTTTTGCGGTGAGCATTTCGAATGGAAAGACAGTGCCGAGGGCTAGACAATGGCAGGAAATCTTTTTTCCGGACAGTATATGCTCGCGGCCGTTTTACTCCTTTGTCTCGCAGGCTTGTTGCTATACCGGCATAGCCGGGGGAGAGCGCAGGCCGGATCATTGGAGGTAGAAGTCGGTGAGGGAGAAGCCATAGGCGACAGAGAGATTCAGGAAGATGCAGGAAATACGGCCAAGACGGCCTGGGGTACCCTGGCGGTGCTGGCCGACGGTATGGGTCGGGGGCAGGCCGGCCGGACCGCGGCGCTGTCGGCAGTACGGACATTTATCAACTTATTTTCCGACCATGATGTAACGGGCAATTTATATTATTTTTTTAATCAGGCCTTAAACCGCAGCAACCGGGAAGTGCTGGCGCGGTTGCAGGGAGCGAGGGGCAGAACGGCGGTAGCGGCCGTTCTGATTAGTAAAGGGTATTTACATTATGCGTCGGTGGGCGACATTAAAATCGCCGTATGCCGCAATCATGAACTGATTCCCCTCAACGAGGGCCATACCACGAAAACAGTGGCCGTCAAGGGATTTTCTCAGGGAATCTTAAACCGGCAGGAGGCATTGGCGATCAGCCAAATGGATCACGCAACGAATTATATCGGCCGGGACGGTTTTAAAAACGGCGAAATCGGCGCAGTGCCTGTTAAGCTCAAGCCGGACGATGTCATTCTTTTAATGACTGCCGGTATTTATAAATGCCTGTCCTGGCTGGAATTGGAATCGGTATTGACCCAGCCCTTTTCCTGCCGGGATCTGGCCGGACAGATCATTGGAAAATTTAATGGCAAACCGGTAACAGACAAAGAAAATGCCAGTCTGTTTGTATTGAGATATCACGGAGTATAAAACTCGGAGGATCAGGATTCATGAAGAAGATTAATGCCAAATTCAACGCGGCGTTTCTATCCGAGGCAGGCAGCTTTCTGCAGAATAAGGATTATTTTGCTTTTGTGGAACTGGATGATCTTGCCTGCTATGTTATTGCCGACGGTATCGACGATGACCTGGATCAGGGAAGCGCTAACCTGGCTGTGGCCAGTATTATCAGGCAGTTTAATGAAAAGCCGTCCATGAAAAAGCGGGATATTAAAAACTGGCTGAAGACCGCCAACCAAGAATTGCTGAGTATGAGCAAGACTATGCGGCTTAAAGCCTCGCTGCTGGTGGTCGTCAGCGACTACGCCGGCATCGTGTACGGGTTGGCCGGCAATACCAGACTGCATCTTTTGCGGGATGGCTCGATTGTTCATCAGAGTATTGACCAGTCTTTAAGCAATGAACTTTTTGAGCAGGGAAAAATATCCAAAGATAAAATTGCGGTTCATTTGGAACGAAACAACCTGTACTGCTATCTGGGACAGCCGGAAGGGTTTAATCCCACCGTATCGGGGCGGATCAAACTCCTGGACGGCGACATTCTCAATTTGTATACCAGGGGTATCTGGGAGAATATTGATGAGGGCGAACTGGCTGATGCGGCCAGGGAGGCCAAAGAACCGCAGGAAGTTTTGAATAATGTGGAAGATCTTTTGCTGTCCCGGCAGCCGGCTAAACTGGCGAACTATACGTTGGCCACCTTATTTATTGACAGAACCTATAAAGATCCGGGCCGGCGCAGACTCTGGCTCAAAAGGGCGTTCTACGCAGCCATTCCCGTGCTGATCCTTATTGCCGGACTACTTATTTATTTTCATATCAGCGAGGCCCATCGCCGGGAACAGTTAGATGCTATGAAAGGGCATGTCCGGCAGGCGCAAACCTTAACGGAAGAAAACAACTACGCCCGGGCGGCCGAGGAGTACAAAGCGGCCCTCAACATTGCCCAAAACTTAAAACTGAAACAGGAACAAAAAGACTTGGCCCAATATTATGATACCATCGGCCTGATCGTGGCCGGTGATACGGCCCTGCAACGCAAAGATTTCGGGCAGGCCGCTGAAAAATATAAAGCGGCATTAGACGCTTCCTACTTTGCCGATCATCTTGGTGAAGCGTATATTATCAAGCAGCAGCGCCAGACCGGTGACTATATGCGGGTAATTGAACTGTTGCAGACCGGTGACCAGAAAGCGGAGCAAAAGGACTTGAACGGTGCCCGCGGCGCTTATTTGGAAGCCAAAATAATCGCTTCCCGGCTTTATTTTATCGACGGCCGCAAAGAAGCCGCCGACAAACTGGCTAAATTAAGTGAACAATTGACGACAGATGACAAAAAGGCCAAAGAACAGGAAGGCGTTGTTTATGAGCAACAGGGCGACCGGATGGCACAAACCGGCGATTACCAGGGAGCCGTTACCATGCTGAACATAGCCTCCGGCCTGTATGATCAAGGCGGTAAACCGGATAAGACGGCAGCCGTCCAAAGAAAAATTGTTGCTATTGAAGATAAAATGAGTTCTGCGGAAAAAGCCGCCGTTCAGCAGAATGTTTTGGCAGAAGCGGCAAAATACGAAAAGGAAGGCGACAGCCTGTTAAGTGACAAGGATGATGTTGACGGAGCGCTGGACCAATACAGTTTAGCGATGAGTCTATATGAGGAAAATGGCAGACAAGATAAGTCGGCTTTGCTGCAGGCGAAAATTGACCAACTGAATGCACGGAAGAAAAACGCCCAAACCCTTGATCTACAGCGCAAAGCCATGGATATGGAAAGAGAAGGCGACCTGGATGTCGCTAAAAATCAATATGATGACGCCAGAAATTGTTATGCTTTCGCGCAACAACTTTATGGCAACGCGGGACTTTCCAGCAACGTGACGATGGTTCAGAAAAAAATTGATTCCCTGGACCAAAAAAATACGTCCTTTGAACAGCAGAAAAGCAAGGCCGATGCTTACGTAGCCGAAGCGGATGCGAGAACACAGAAGGGCGAGTATACCCAAGCGCAGTATCTTTACCTTCTGGCTAAGGATATTTATCAGCGACTGGGTTTGCAGAACGAAACAAACGAAATAAACGAAAAATTGAGATTACTGGATAAATTGTCTCAGGGAGCGGCATGAACCGGATGAGAGGAGAGCCACGTGAAAGACCAGATCGTTGTAAAATTAAATCAAATTCGTAATCTTGACGACCGGTTGCTCTTGAAAAATGTCCTGAATGATGTGTTTTTAAACCTGTATGAGCACAGCGAGACGATGTACCGGCAACTGGAGGAGAGAGTATTCGCCGAAATGGCGGGACTGGCCGAAAGCTATGATATTTATGCCGCCGCAGCCCCTCGGCAGGAGATTGACCCGGTGCACTATTTTTTGCGGCCCATGCTGACGGCGGATTTAGCGGCCAGAGAATATGATCTGGCCAATATAATGCCGGCGGCAACCAGTCAAAGCCAATATCCTCTGATGAAGGTTTTTTTCGACTGTGATTACAGGATGTTACGCTCCATTTTAAACAGCGGCCGGATTTTTCGCGGCGCCATTGTTACGGACCAGGGCAGCATTGCCGCCGCCTTTACACTGCGGCCGGATCTAAGTTACAGGGAACAAATAGCCAGCCTGTATGAAGCCTTTATCAATAATAATCTGCCGTGGAAAACAATAAACCATCCATATATATTCCGTTTCGCGGAAGTGATCCTGCAGCAGTGGGAGCGAGTTCCCGGCGCCGAGGAAGTGGTCAGGGAAATCAAAGTCGATTTTGCCGAATACGGGCCCTATGTGCATTATGATACGGTACCGCTGTGGAATGTGGAAACATTACAACTCCCCGGCGCGGGATTTCCCCTGCCCTGTGAAGATAAGATCAATTTTGAACATACCATCAGCCTGGAGGCCGCCGGACCGGAACATGGCTATTTAGCGGCGGTGTCCGGGGAGCAGAATATCCGTTATGTCCGGCGAACCGGACAGGCACTGACAATTGTTGCTCCGGAGCAAGGCCGGAATACCTGGGATATTATCCGGATTATAAAACCGGCTGCCGGAAAAATCGAAAAGCAGAAATACCCCTTGGTATCCAATGCTAAACGCCAGGCTTTCAGCGATATTCTGGCGGAGAGAAGCCCGCGGGTCATCCGGACTGAAGCCGAACTGAGGCGGCTGGTTGCCACCTTTGTCGCTGCCGAAGACCTGAGTCTTTCGCGGCTGGAGATTGTTCGCCGCGGTCAGGCCGGGCCGGACCCCGGCGAACGCTATGAAATGAACTTTTTTATGATGGATGAGATACGCCGCGCCGACTGGCAAAACAGACTGCTTCTGTATTTTACAACCACTGCGCAGGATTATTTTCTCATTTATGATCTCATGAGCTTTATTGTAGCGGAAGTGCAACTGTACTATCCCGACTACCAATGTGAGGGGATCCTTATATGAATTATATTTGGGATACGGCGATCAAAGCCGCGCGCCAGGGCATAGCCGGTGAAAGCATTACGTTCGCATCCGGCAAAAGCTACAGCCCATATATGGAAATGGCTTTTGACGATATCAATACCGTCACGCTAGATCCCCGGCCCACCGTAGAAATAAATCCCTATTACCGGTTTGGGGATATTTTTCATCCTCTTCTTGATATCAACTTTACCGGTCATGACGAGTTAAAAAGCATTTGTTTTGATATTATTGTCCACTTTTTGCTCTTTTTGGACTGTAAACAGGGTCTTAACAAACACGAATATTATGTCCAATTTATCCGCTGGGATATTGAAAATGGGGTGTTCGGACCGGAACTCAAAGAAAATAGTTCAGCCTTTACCGGCGACGAGCTAACAGCGGTTCTCAGCAGTCTGATTACTCTTTACCGGACCCAGGCCTCTCTGTATCTTTTCAAACAGGTGGTCCGCAGAGTTTTTCATAACAGCATTATCTACTACCGGAGCGAAGACGCGCCGGAAGTGCTGATCTATCTCGGCGCTTATGCAACGGAGATAAACCGCCGGAAAATCAATACCCTGCTGGCTTTGTTTCTGCCGTTAGACTTTGCTTTCCGCCTGTATTGGGAAAAGCATTTCGGCATCATCGGCCAGGAGCCGACTATGGGGATTGACAATATTATTCTATATTAAATGAGCCTGAGAAATTTGGCACCAGACTCATGAAAAGGCGTGTGAGAAAACGATGTCAAGCTATACCTACAGACTTTATAAAGACAATGAAACGACTTCCCCGGCCAGGCCGTCAATTAGTTATGCCCGTAAAGAACTGGAACTCATGACCACCCATCAATTACGCGAAATCTGCATTAAGGAAAAGCTGGTAAAAAGCATGCTGGGAACCCTGGAACGGTACGAACTGATCGAACTCATCATGCATTACCGGGGAGCGGCAGAACATCTTTTGATCACCGGATTTCTTCCCGACGGCTACGAACGGCTGGAAAACCTGACCGCGCGTCTTGATCAACATACCGGCGGCAGCCAGGGGATTCAGCATCCTTCCCGCATTGTTGTCTACGAAGGTCTGGATACCGACAAATATGACCGGTATGTTATTACGGCTCCCGGTATCCTGGAAGAATCCAATGTACTCTTAGTAAGTGGCGATAAGGAATTGTGCGCTGTTTTTAACCTGAAGGCGGATAAAAATATGCCGGGCCGGTTTTTTCTAACCCGCCAAAAAGAACTGCCGGTCCGGGAATCACAGCACAAAAATTACAGTCTGCTGTATTTTGGCAAGAGAGAGTCGGAACTGCTTTACACAATATATCATGATGAAACCGCCCTGCTGCCGAAGCAAATGCGGTGTTATAAACTGCCGCTCTTAAACTTTGAAATCAGGCAGACGGCGGAAACCGCCCAAACCTTAGCTATTGATTTCGGTACGACCAATACAACCGCCGGCTTATACCTCGACCGGGAACTGTATAGCGCCATCGACAAGGGCGGCGCGGAGGAAAACCTGCTTAAACCGGACGAAGTCAATCTGGTGGAAGTATTTCAGGAAACGAAAACGGGCGAATTGCTGACGCCCCTGATTCCGACCGTTGTCGGCGTATGGAACATCAGCGACGAAGCCGGAACCATCGAATACATATTCGGCCACGAAGCCGTCAAAATGGCACGGGCCAATTACATCCACGAGGGTTTTTGCGTCTTCTTCGATATCAAACGCTGGATCCGGGACTATGAGCGGCAGGAGGAAATTACGGACCGCCATGGCCGGCGGAGTTTTATCCAGCGGAAAGAAATCATTAAGGCTTTTCTGAACTACGTTATAGAAGTTGCCGAGCAGCGCTTCAAATGCCGGTTTAAAACAGTACATCTGTCGTCGCCGGTGAAAGAAAAGCAGCGGTTCCTGGAACTGTTTGGCGAAATTTTGGCACCCTGGCGGCTGGAGACCGAGAATATGCTGGACGAAGGAGCCGCCGTACTCTTTAATACCATCTCCGGCTTTATTGAAAACAATTCCGGACGGCCTATGGATAAGGAAGAATACCAGGCCCTGGTCATTGACTGCGGCGGCGGCACGACCGACCTGTCCTCCTGTGTTTTCAGCATTGAAAGCCGGCGGATTTCCTACAAAATTGATATCGAAACGACCTATGAAAACGGGGATACCGACTTTGGCGGCAACAACCTGACTTTTCGCATCATGCAGTATCTCAAAATTCTGCTGGCCGAACAACTGCAAAGCGGTCAGGCCATTAAAGCCCGGGAATTGCTGGCCGCATTGGCCGGTGATGTGTACCGCCAGGTTGATAAGGAGGGAATTGCCGCCGTATATAAGACGCTGGACGAACTGTACGCCCGGACCGAGACCCTCATTCCCACCTGTTTTAAAAACTATGAAAGCGGCAGCCCCAAAGAATACTTTAAAGTTAAAAGCAACTTTTATTTTCTCTTTCAACTGGCGGAAGAAATCAAAACGGAGATTTTTGCCGGACTGCGCTATCAGCGGGTCATTCTGGACAGTGAAGAGAAATTTCAGGCGCAAAACAATGATAAGGTGATACCCATCGGCCGCTGGCGTTTGTCTATTTATGAAGCGGGCCTGCTGAAAACCATCCGGGATATACCGCTTATTACGATTAGCGTCTATGACGTCAACCTGCTGCTGCAAGCCGACATCTATGAAATTGTCCGCAAGTTTATTGAAGAACCTTACAACAAAGGTCTGCTCATGGACTATAACATCATTAAACTAACCGGGCAATCCTGTAAAATCGGTCTCTTTAAAGATGCCCTCAAAGAATTTATACCCGGTAAGGTCATAGAGTTTGGCGGGCGGGAAGGAATGGACGGCCAGGAACTCAAGCTGGCCTGCCTGAAAGGGGCCATTAAATATTTAAAAGCGAAAAAAGGCGGCTACGCTGAAGTAACCATGCGTCACCGGCCGGCGGTTCTGCCCTATCTTATTACAGCCGACACCCACACTGGCGAAGAAAAAATACTCATTGCCAAACTGGATGACCGGAATACGGCCGGGCATATCTCCCGCTTTGTAGAAGGTGTGGCCCTGAAACTGCGGCTCAAAGACGTCAACGGCCAGGAGCGGTTTACCTACGTTTACGACAACCGGCGGGAAGATTTCCGCCCCGTTACCTATGCCGATATTCAGGCTCAATACGGAACGGCCATTATCCAGGATGAAACCGATAACATTATTAATAATGAAGTCAAATATTTTGTCTGGCCCCGGGAAAGTCACTGGGGATTTGTTGTCGTACCGGTGCTGCGGCAGGATGGCAGTCTCTATTTAGGACGGGAGGAATTCTTCAGCTTTGAAAATGACCTGTGGGAAACGAATTTCTTTGACGGCTTGAAATAAGAACGAAGTAAGGTAGGCGCAAACAATGTTTATCGACAAATATCCCCAATTTACCGCCGGCAGGGTGCTGAAAGGCGAGATGCTCAGCCTGCTGCGGGATTATCCCCGCGATTATCTGAACATATTGTACGGCGAGTATGCCGACGGTGTCATCGCCGGCTGTGGCTTAACGGTAACCGGCGATACCGTTGCCATCGCGCCGGGAATTGTCCGCTGCCGGGAGCGGCTTTACACCCTGCGGCAAAGCATGGCCCTGCCTTATACGGCCACCGGCCAGGACGCCATCATCAAAATCAGTTTTAACCGCCGCAAGGAAAATGACGACTATATTCTCCGGAGCGGAGAGGTTGCCATTCATTCCGGTCTTAAAATCAATGACGGCGAAATGGAACTGGGACGGTTCAAATTAAAAAAAGGGGCCAGACTGCGCGATATTTATCAGGATTTCGCCGACATGGCGACCGAATACGACACGGTAAACATTATCAATGTACCCTATGCTGTCCCGTATGAAAACACCCTGTCGCCGCTTATTACCAGACGATTTGCCCAGGAGGCCCTGCGCAGCCGGCCGGTACATCCCTTCGACTATGTGTTTATCAGCCACTGCGCCCAGGGAGAACCGGTGTCCCGCAGTCTGATCACCGCCTATACGGCGGCCCGGTTGGGCATTGTTACCCAGGACAGCACCAATCAGGATATGCACCGCCATCTTGTCAGAATTCTACAGGACATCCGCCAGGGCAAAGACATGGTAACCGCCACCGGCCGCGGCGGCGGCCGCCGGATTTTGGTGGACTAAAAAGGACAGGTGCCCGGAGGAAGATTCCCAACAGAGCGAGGAGGTACATCATGGCCAAGGAATACACAGATGAGCAAATCCGCAGAGTAATCAATCAAGTGGAAGAACAGCAGGAAATTAACAACCAAAATATCTACGAAGGCGTACGAATCAATGACCAACAATATACCTTTCAGGATACGGCGTTTTTTGCGGAACGGTTGACGATTCCTATACCCATAACCTTTGTCGATATGCCGGCTGAACTGGCCAAAATCAAATACCCGTCCGGCGACCGGCCGCAAATTATTAAAACCGACGAGACCGGCAGCGTTAATATTACTCTCAGCCTCATTCCCAACCAGATTAACGACGAACACATTCCGGAAGTAAAAGACGGTATTAAAACTATTTTCAAACGGTTAAATCCGGCGTACCTGTTTTTGGATGAAGGCGTAGAAACCATTGACGGCAAACCGGTCGGTTACTTTGAATTCAAAAGTCCGGCCCTGGACAGACCGCTCTTTAACCTCATGTTTGTGCTGGAAATAGAGCATAACGTGATGATGGGCAATTTTAGCTGCCCTTATGACGACCACGCGGCCTGGCGGCCAATTGCCCGCCAGATCATGAATTCGGTGCGGGTTTTTCCCGCGCCGGCGCATAATCCGGTGTCAGGAGGGAAATCCAGTGAGCCTGTTAAGCACTAACCGCTCCGCCGATTTGCAAAGTGTGGCCGCTTTTACCCGGTCGGCCTCCTGTCTTGGTCTTGCCGGCGACAACAAAAAGTTGCAGACTGTTCTCCAGACGGCTGCCGAAAGTGGTGTTTTTGCCGCAGGCAGCCTGAACAGACAAGCTGTCGATGCAGCAGCTAATCAATTGCAAAGACAAGGCGTGCTGCCGCTGAATATAAAAGAGCCCGGCCAAGTTGTCAACCTACTGCAGGCAGCGCAAAATCTGGGGTTGGACAAAAACTGCGCGGAACTTCCGGCTAAACTGGCGGCCGTCAACAGTCTGGCTGAACAGTTTGGCCTAACCACCGCCACCGCCGCTCAGCCAGCAGGCAGCGGGCAGGAAATGGCGGATCCGCCCTATACAGGCAAAGCGATCACCTGGCATAAACTGCAGTTTAGTCCCTATCCGTTCAAAGACATTCTTAAAATTGATATTGCCCAAGCCGTCAACCAGCATGCCCGTCTGTTTATCAGCGGTATTCTGGACGAAACTGCCAGCCAACAGCAGGATTACATCCAGCAGACAGTCCAACCTACTCCGGTAGCGCTAAAATATCTGGACAGCACCGGGACTGTTCAGTGTCTTTTTCGAGGCATAGTCACTAATATCCGTCAGCAGACCATTGCCGGACTGAAACACCTTGATATAGAAGCCCTCAGTTTTAGCCATCTACTGGACATACAGCAACACAGCCGTTCCTTTCAGGGGCACCGGGAACCCTACCGCTACATCTTTGACCAGGTAAACAGCCTGGCGCGTCAATCCATTCCCAATCTTAGCGGTAATGTGCTCTTCGCCCAGGACAGTGAAGCCGGGCAAATCACCGGCGGGCTTATTCTCCAGTACCGGGAAACGGACTGGGAGTTCCTAAAACGTCTTGCTTCCCGCTTCAATCTGGGCCTCGTCCCGGATATTACTTTTGACAGTCCTAAAATCTACTTCGGTTTGCCGCCGGCTCAGCCTGCCAATCAGGATAACCAGGCAACAGACCAGACCAATCAGCAAACCGGACCGGAGCTAAATGCCGCCGATTACCAGATACGGCGCAGCACCGGAGACTGTGCCGTATCCAGCGGCAACTCCCGTAAGCAGAGCGGCCGCACCTTTACAGAAAATGATTTTACCTACTGTGAGGCCCGTTCTTTTGACATTCTGCCGCTGGGGCAGACAGTCAGCTTTTTAAATAAGACCTGGTATATCGGCGCGATTCACACCTGGATGGAAAACGGTGTGATTACCAGCACCTATACCCTGGGGACTCAACAGGGTCTCATGCAAGATGATCTCTACAACAACAAACTGCCGGGTATCTCGCTGCACGGCACTGTCAAAGAAGTTGTAAAAGACCAGGTGAGGGTTCATATCTTCGAAATCGATAACACATGGGATGACGGGGCCACCTGGTTTTTTCCCTATACTACGGTTTACTCCTCGCCCGACGGCAGCGGCTGGTATTGTATGCCCGAAGTCGGCGATAATGTGCGCATCTACTTTCCTAACAACAAAGAAGCGGAGTCGGTCGCCGTCAGTTCCATCAACCTGACTCCTTCCCAGCGCGGCCGCCGGGAAGACCCCAATACCAAAATCATCAGTACCGTCCATGGCAAGCAGGTCGTTCTTACGCCGGGCGGCATTCAGATTATTGCCAGCGACGGGCTTTGGATGAATCTGTCCGATGCGGGCGGCATGACCATTAAAAGCAACAAACAAATCAAGCTTGAGGCCCAGGAAGACATTCACATCAATAGTCAAACCAAAATTCTTATAACCGGCCGGCAAGAAATTGACCTTAAGCAAAGCGGCAGCAACATCAATATGCAGGACATCATCAAAATGAGCGGCAATCAGGTAAAAATCCAGCCATGATTGATCAGGAAAAAATTGTACAGGATTTTATTGCCGCGGAAACCGCATCCTGGCTGGAAGAAGATTTGATGCTCATGCAAAAGAAATTTTCCGCCGGACGTCCCGCTATCATCCACAGCCTGGCGGCAGCCATTGAAAGTCTTTGCCGGGATGCCGCCGGACAGCAAGCGGCAGGATGCAAAGGCGCCGGCGCCTGCATCTGTATTTCCTTTTTGCGTACTAACATTCTCGACAACATTTGGCAGTACCGGCTAGATCTTTATGACGAAACCTTATTTCTCGACCGGACGGAATGCACCGCCGACTGGGAAATGGATTTCGTCTTTGACCCTATAAAAAAACTCCTGGACGGATGGCAGGACAACTTTCAATCCGGTTTAGTCGCCAACAAAATCAAACCCCGGCATCTAAAAAACGTACGCTTGAAGTTGGCGGCAGACTATCATGGGGTGGCCATTGGATTTACCCAAAACATCATCGCGGAGGCGCTAAAAAACAGTCCTGCCTATCAAGAGTTAAACAAAGCGCCCGGCTTTGCCATAGTTATGGGCGAATATTGCGATCAAACTAAACTGATTTACGAAGAGGAATAAGCCTATGCACTACTTTCGTTTAAGGCAAGATCCTGACTATAGCCGTGCACCGGCCATTCCGGAAGTCATTACCCGGATTGACCGGCGGCAGGCCGTCCCTGAAAAGGCCCATCATATAGCTCCAACGACGGTCCTTCCGTTAGGCGGAAAAGCAGTTTATGATTTTATTGATCTGTTAGACAGGCCGCTCTTTTTAGTATCCGACGAATTGCAACAGGTCCTCAAGCTATATATGCCCAAACTAACTTTTAAAACGATCGTACTTGCCGATCCGGCACGAAAGGAGCAGCACATTTATTATCTGCCAATCTTTGCACCCATAGACTGTTTGTCCGATAACAGCCTGCAAACCCCGGATAAGCGGACCGTCAAGCACTTGGTGCTTAAAGGAGCCGCCATCGAGAATCATACCGTATTCCGGGTGCAGCATCCCTATGAAACCATAATTATTGTCCGTCTGGATGTGGCGGAAAGTATTCTCCGGCGAGACCTGCGCGGTATCCGGCTTGACCGGGTGAAAATCGAGTAATGAACAGAAGGGAGAAGATTCATGGATATAAGATATGTGGTCAGAGGAGGCACGGTGCAATGTAACCGGGGCAGCACCCCAACCCGGCTGAATCTGCCGAAAAGCCATGGCGTCTATGTCAATGGGAAAGCGGTGTTTAACGACAAGGACCAGGCGGCGGACGTCAACGTCATGCCGTTCGGAACTTGCGGGGTGACGGATGGCCCTTGCCATCCCATCCTGTTTCCCGTCTGGAAGGCAACCAAGGAAGATACCCTCATCAAGGGGCGGCCGGCGGTAATCAGCCAATCTTATCTTTCTTGCGCCGTAGGCGGCACTATTACCATTACCAAAGACGGGCAACTGGACTAACGCTTGCTGCCAAGGAGGACATCATGCCAGCAACGACCTATGATAAATTAAAATTAGTCAGTCCCTGGAAAATCCTGTCTGTTTTCAAATTATCCATCCGGAAAGAACTGAATGAACATGCCGTGCTTCATCTGACCGCCATGCTTAGTGAAGCGGACGGGGTCAAAGCGGCTCTGCGGGAAACAGTCAACGACCGCATTCAGATCTATATCGACGATGCAGAAAGGAAAGCTACCCTGTTTAAAGGTATCCTGCAGGAAGTCGGCGTACATGCCGAATACGGCTTTTATACCTTAACCGCCGTCTTTTTATCCGAATCGGTTCTTCTGGATACCCAATTAAAAAGTCGGTCCTTTCAAAACACCCAACTTGCTTACCGTGATATCGTCACCAAGATTATCCAAGACTATCCGGGAAAGAAGTTTGAATGTACCGCCGCGAAGGCAATCATTGACGGCCCGCTCCTTCAATACGAAGAAACAGACTGGCAGTTCATCAAGCGTCTGGCCTCTTATCAGGAGACCGTCATCGTGCCGGATACTACAGTGACGGACCGCATTTTCGCCTATGGCTATCCAAGCGGCGGCAGCAAGACGCTGCCTGACGCCATCGCTTATGCCAGCGGCAAAAACCTGAGAAACTTCGAAATCGACCATACCTATAAACCGGGCCTTAGTGATATCGAATATTGCTACTATGAAGTGGAAACCTATGAACCCCTTAACCTGGGCGACCAGGTCACCTTTCAAAATGTCCAGTTGTATGTTGGGTCCGTTACCATCGAACTGTGGCAAGGCCTGTTGGTCTACAAAGCCAAACTGGTGCGCAAGAAGACCATCCGGCAGAATCCCATTTACAATGAAAAGCTCATGGGAGTCACTTTGCCGGGCAAAGTATTGGCCCTGGAGAACCAGACGGTAAAACTGCACCTGACCATCGATGCGGAACAAAATCCGGACGAAGCCTACTGGTATCCCTTCGCGCCGCCGACTACGGGCATGATGTATCTCATGCCCCAGCTCGGCACCGTGGCCGGTCTGTACATTCCCGGCCTTAGAGAGCAAAACGCCATTATTACCGGCAACCTGCGAACCAACGGCGCCAACTGTCAGCAGACCGGCGATCCCAACACCCGCTACCTGGCCACCGAATACGGCCAGGAACTCAAAATTGCTCCCGGCGGTGTCTACATCACCGCCGGCAATACCCAGTTAACCGCCTTTTTTGACGACGAGGCAGGCGTGACTCTTTCCAGCCATAAAGGAATCGACCTAAACGCCGCAGAAGAAATAATCATCCATACGGAGAAGAAAGTTTCCCTGGAAGCCCCCAGCCAGATCCGCATGCTTACGCCGAACAGCGGCTTGTCCATGGAAAACGAGATGCACTTCCGTGCCGAGAAAGTACAGGCGGATTTCACCGATGAAGAGGAGTTTCCGCCTGTAGAACAACCCAAACCCCCGCCGAAACAGTCCTATGTTTTAAACCGGCCCCAGGATAAAGCCAAGCCGGGAATAAATTGGGGTGCTATAGCCGTTGGCGCGGTTGCCGCTGTAGCTGCGATCGCCGTATGCGTTGTTGCAGCACCGGCAGTGGCGGTAGCAGGTGCCGCTGTGGCTACCGCCGTTGGCGCAAGTGCGACCGGTGTCGTTGCGTCTCTTGCTACGGGAGCAATGCTGGGGGCAATTGGCGGAGCGGTATCGGCAATCGTCGGTACCGGCGGCAGCGATATTCTCCATGGAAAATTCAGCGGTATAGACAAGTACATTGAAAATGTGCTTAAAGATGCATTGATTGGTGCTATAACCGGGGCGATCTTCGAAAGTGCGTTAATTGGTGCCAAAACCTTGTGGACTATTGTTAAAAATGGCCGCTATTTAGAGAACGAAATTGGGGCGGTGAGACTAGGGGCCGAGGAGTCGAGTGAAGCTAGTGTAAGTGAAGCTGATCGTTTAAAACTAGGTAAGTGGGAAAACCCGCCCAGTGACGAACTATATTTGGCTAATAAAGAAGTTTATGATAATCCTAAGTATTTTAATCAAGAAACTGGTGAAACAATATGGCCCGGTCAAAATGGGGATCCTAACACGAATGGCTTTGTGAATGGTGAGTCGATGCCGGATTCCTTAACCAAGGGACAAATTATAGATCGATTTGGAGAAAATGCTAATGGACGATTTTTTTCAGAAGGTGAAACTCCGTTTGAAAATAGAGCATTGCCACCGTCTATGCAAGGAGCGACTCTAGACCAATACGTGGTTCTAAAACCATTTAACGTTGAATCTGGGCCAATAGCTCCTTGGTTTGATCAGCCAGGATTGGGGAAACAATATTTTACTTCAGGGCAGATACTTGATAGAAATGGAGATCTGGTTCCGGCTAACCTAGGCAATTTAAAAGCAAATGGATATATAAAAAAATTATAGAAGGGAAGAACTAAAAGGTGAATATAAGTCAAGTAGCAAGATTGCTAAACGAAGCTGATGTAAAAACAAGATGTGGGCCGAATCTACTTGAAGAGATTGTTGGACGTAGGGAAGGTTACTATAGGTTGGAAAAAAGGAATGAAGAGTGGCTATATATCTTTATTGACTGTGAAAAACGCGAGCCAGGAGTAGAAGAAATCCATAAAAGATTTGTTAATGAATATGAAGCGGTTATGTTCTATTATTTTAAAAAATTATCCCAAAAATATCGTTCTCAATACGTATATCCTTTTGAAGAGCAAAATAAGGATATTCGTATCGGATGGCCGGATTTTAATTTAGCGAATCTCAAAGAAGCAATTAAGAGATTGGGCATAAAAGAAAATTACTATGATTTTAATAATGTAAAAAAGGAACATAGTATTTGCTTAGAAGAAGTTAGTAAAAATACGAGTAAAGTAAAGTTTATTGGTAATGGAAATAACGTTATTCTTGAAACTTTGGAATTAGAAAATTGGGATGCTTATAGTGCTATGTTTACGCGTGTATATTTGTTGTTCTTATTAGACCGATATTGTAAGTCATTAATAAAAAGTAAAGAAATTGAAAAAACCTTTTCAGATAATGAATATAGTATTTTTATCAAATAAATTTAAATGTGTTTAAAAAAAGGGATACTTGGGCTTAAAGAGTTGCCGGGGGAGACAGGGTTGTTGACAACTTGGGGTCACCATATATAAGAACGGGGATTTTGTCTGATTAACACATTTAACTATGAGTGTAAAAACTGACGTTCAATTTTTATGTTAAAAACGGAGGAGTGAGGAGTATAGTAATGAACAAAATAAATAGAGTAATTCTGCCGATTATTACAGTTATGTTGCTGGTCATCAGCACAGGGTGTTTCTCGGGTACCGCCGGTAAGTCAAGTGCAGTCAATAAACCAAGTAAGCCGCAAGTATTAGATACAGGCAAAATCGAAGGTTCAGTATATAAAAATGACTATTTTGGTTTAACCATGAACATCCCTGAAAATTGGAGTATACAAAACGATGAAGCAAAGAATGAAATGAAGAAAACCGGCGAGAAACTGCTGACAGATAGCGATGAGGCAAAGAAAGCCGGAGTGGAGCGGTCCATTGAAAGGACGGTTAATTTGCTTTCCGCCAGCAAGTATCCGTTGGGAACGCCCAATAAAGTAAATGCCAATATGTTGGTTATGGCGGAAAAGGTAAGTGCGTTTCCAGGTATAAAAACCGGTAAGGATTATTTGCTTAACGCCAAAAAAATGCTGGAAAGCAGTCGAGTGAAATTTACCTTTAAAGATATTACCTCGGAGAAAATCGACGGATTAGATTTTTCTGTTTTGGAATGCATATTTAAAGTGCAGGATAAACAAATCACGCAAAAATATTACGCCGCGGTTATTAGGGACTATGCGTTGGTCTTCAATATGACTTACGTATCGTCCGAGGACTTAGCTACCTTAAATAAGGCAATTAGTACAGTGAAGTTTGAAAAATAAGTCACAGCAGTAACGCGAGTCAGTCTTGCAATCCATCGAGTAATGCAAGACTGGCTCTTGTTGCAAGTTCACCCCTAACATAAGTTATGTGGCGCGCTCGTCCTTTTGAAGGATTTGTCTATGAAACAAAGAAGAGAATGAATAAGAATACTACGAAGGGGAGGTTATTATGGATAAGCGGTTACAGTTACTCTATTTTAGCGCGACTGGTACTACTGCCCAAATTTTAAAAGAGATGGCAAGCGGTATTGGTCAAATAAAAAAAGAATATGACATCACCCTGCCAATGAATAGGCAAGGTGAGCTGGCATTCGAAAGTGATGATTTACTTATTGTCGGCGTACCCGTGTATGCCGGCAGGGTGCCGGAGTTTTTGACGGACTATTTTTCTAAAGTAAAAGGAAATCATACGCAGGCAATATTTATCGTCATTTATGGTAATCGCGATTATGATGACGCGCTTCTGGAATTAAAAGATACGTTTGAGAAAAATGGATTTAACGGGATTGCAGCGGGGGCCTTTATTGGCGAGCATTCTTATACTACACTGGTTGGAACGGGAAGACCCGATAGAGAAGACCTAAAGATTGCTAAGAAATTTGGCGTGGATATTAAAACCAAACTAAGCAATGGGGACACGCAAATAATGAAAGTTGTTGTTAAAGGGCAATATCCCTACAAAGAAAAAGTCGCCAGGCCGTTGATGGCGCCTGTGACCAATGACAATTGCGTCATGTGCGGCCTTTGCGCCCGGCATTGTCCGGTGGGGGCGATTCATTTTAGTGATTATAAAGAGGTGGACGCGACAATGTGTATAAAATGCTGCCGTTGTATTAAGAGCTGTCCGGCAGACGCTAAAGCCATTAATCACCCGGCATTCAAGGAAATAAAGCAATTTTTAATTGATAAGTTTGGTAATATTCGGCATGAACCGGAAGTGTTTATGTAATTTCATAATCAACAGGGATTACAAATTATTTGAAGCACTGCTGGATTTATATGGTGAATCCAGTTCAATGGAAACCTCGGCATCGTTTACCTACGGATTTAAGCTGGGAGCATTAGTCATGATTGAAGTTTTAAGTGGAAAAGAGGAAGTTGTACGCAAGAGGGTTAAGCGGACAAGATTACTAACTACGCAGCAAAAATCAAGTAATGAGTAACTATTTGATACCGAGAAACCTTTCCCCGGACTTTTCGAAGGCCGGGGATTGCATTTTTTATAGCAAAAGGGACTGCCACACGAAAGTGTTAAGGGGCGGGGTTACTGATAATTTCGTTCCGCAAACTTTCCTTCTATGCCGGAAGCCGGGGAGCTATGAGTATCCCGCTAGATACTTAGAAATGATTCCAGGCATTCATGGAAGAGGCAGGGGGTTCACTGTCCCAGAAGGGGAGTCTGATAGAGTATAGTGGGACGAGACGGTTAGGACGTTATGAATTTTCCTACCCCTAATCTTTAATAGCGACATATATATCAACTTGGGCATAATCATCATTTAAACATCGTTGATCATATAATTCAAAATCCGTTGAATAAACTCTCTTTTTCTTTAAGTCTTTGTCTAGCCAGATTTTTTGCCATTCGTTTATAACAATTTCTGGAACTTTGCCAATGGCAGAAGGGATAATTGCATAACGAGATGAAGGAATTGTTTTCCCTACCATTCCTTCAGGAATGAAACTTAAGTCTTTTACTTTCGCACCTATGAAATAAGTATAATATCCATTTTCATCTGATTCATAATCTGTGTAGACTGATAAAATATGGTTTTCATCATAACGGTTAGAAATTTTACTTAACATTTCGGAGTAAAAAGTTTGGATTAGCTTCGGAATTTTTCCTTTACCGTTTATTTCATTTTCATTTTTTGTTTTTTCTTCAATACCAATTAACATTATTGGTTCAATAGTGATAGTATGTAATTTCATTTTTGGACACTCCTTTTTACATTTATTTATGATAAAAACCGGACTTATTTGCGTTATACCATTCTAAAATAGTAGTTTCCGGCTTCGCTTTCAGCAACAATAAAATTTCTTTGGCAAACTCCAACGAAGCAGTGCCATTGGCCGTGACCACATTGGAATCGCAGACAGCTTGTTCCTCTACAAAGTGCTGATTGCCTCTATAATGAGGAGCTTGGTCCTGCATGAATTCAAGAGTATTGCCCGAATGTCTGATTTGATTCAAGTAGCCGTTTTCTGCCATAAAGTTGGCGGCATTGCAGATTGCACCTACTGGAATACCTCTTTTAATTGCATACTCCACCACAGGCAACACAGCGTTGTTCAGTTGTTTCATCCAGGCGTAGCCTCCAATTAAAATCAGCATACCAAAGTCGGCAGGAAAATCGGCCACTGAATAATCGGGAAGAACCCGAAAACCACCCATCGATGTTTTGGGTTCTTTGTCAAGGCTTAACGTCTTTATTGCGTACCCTGTTTCGGGTGCGTTAAGTTCGGAACAGACATAGGCGCTTTCCCAATCGGCATATCCGTCAAAAATAAATACCAATACTGCTTTTTTCATTGTTTGTCTCCCTCCTTCTGTTAGATAGTCTACAATAAAAAAGATGACACCTATATGTCACCTTTTTTTTAGTTGTCTAACACTTTTTCTAACAATCTATGAATAGATGTGTTAGAAAGTGATCGGGCTTATTTTTGCAGGGTTGGGAACGGTACATTTGCCGCTCGAACAACTCTCCCGATTTTGAGCGCCGCCCCGCGTTCAAAACAAGGATTAGCATCGGGAGTTCTGGCTACATTCCGCTATATCGGCATGATGGCTGGAATTACGATCGGCGGCTCATTACCGGATATTTTGTTTTTCGGGGTGTGGAGTCCGCTTTTTATTTTTTCTTGACTATAACATAAGTGTCATACTTTATAATACCAATATAGACGCGAGAGGAGATTGCCATGTTAATCAGAGCGTTATCCGATAAGACTGGGGCAAGTATACGGTCAATAAGGCATTATGAAGCGAAGGGATTGCTTGTTTCCAGACGTTTGGAGAATGGATACCGGGATTATGATGAGAAAGCAATTGTTAAAGTTAAAACTATTCAATTATACCTTGGTTTAGGTCTTACAACCGAAAATATTGCCCAGATTATTGATTGCCCGGCTGGTGCGCAATATGACCGGCCAGTATGCAAGGAGGCTTATAAATTATATAAGGATAAGCTGGAGGTCATTACTAAGCAAATAGAAACCCTGTATTCGGTACAACAGCAATTGCAAAAAAGAATCAAAGAATTTGAGCAACATTTATAAACGGAGGTTTCGAAATGATTATTGATAGTCATGCCCACGTGATGCTTCCGCCGGAACGGCATATAGAATTGATGGCGGAAGCTCACATTGACCAGACGATTCTATTCACGACAATGGTGCATCCCGAAACAACCAAAGGGTTAAAGGAATTGGAAACAGAATTAAATCAGTTATATGAAATATTAAATGGCGTAAGAGATCCTCTTCGGGAAAGGATACACGCCCTCGAAGAATTGGCGCAAATCGTTGGGGCGAATCCTGACAAATATATCGGATTTGGGTCCATTCCTTTTGGTCTATCGTATAAAGAAAATTTGGGGTGGATAGAAAAATATGTTGTTGGGAATGGCTTCCGGGGAATCGGTGAACTGACTCCGGGAACCGGGCAGGTGCCACAGATGGACGCACTATTCCGGGCCGTGCAAGAGGTTGGGAGTTTACCGCTATGGGTGCATACATTTTTTCCTCTAAAATTAGAAGATATTAAGGCATTATTGGATTTAGCCAGGCAGTATCCCACTGTGCCGGTAATCATTGGTCATTTGGGCGGTATTCATTGGTTGGATACGCTGCAGGCAGCCAAAGAAATTCCTAACGTTTATCTGGACCTGTCTGCCACTTTTACGACGCTTGCTCCCTCTTTGGCGATTAGGGAATTGCCGGAAAGGACTCTTTTTAGTTCCGATGCTCCTTATGCATCACCGCTAATAGCGAAAATGATTCTTGAGCACTTAACGACAGACAACTATGTCTTGGAGCAGGTACTAGGCGGTAACATAGCAAAATTGTTGCAATTGGCGGGGTAAAATAGCTGGAGCAGGATGTTTTTTATGACCGGTAAAAGCCGGATTTATGTGCGTTATACCAATACTGTTTTTTTCATTGTTTGTCCCCTCCTTCTGTTAGATAGTCTATAATAAAAAAGGTGACACCTGTATGTCACCTTTTTTATTGCAGTGAGAATTTATTTTGCCTAAACGGCGTTTGATTTTTTCTTGCAGAAGTAAAGGGACGTTCTTTTTGCTTCTACCCGGGCCTTAGCAGCAACAATGATACCCTGCATGGAAAATTCAGCGGTGCAGACAATTATTGAGAATATGCTTAAAGAAGCAGCAATTGGCGCTTTAACTGGAGCCGCGTTATTATTTTATGATTATTATTTACTTTATTTAACTTATTTACATTTCTCTATTTTTATTTCTTTCCTAGTAATAAAATGGAAATAAATTACAATTCATTTAATTTTTGGGTTCATTATTGGAGGTGATTAATTTTCAGGGTAAATTAGAGACCGGCCCGGGGAGATTCAATATTTGTGAGGGGGAGTTAACGTGAATTGCTTCAGGAACATGGGTTTCGGGGTATTGGCTGGATTGTTTTGTTTTGTCTTCCTTGCAGTCGGGACTGGTTATTCTCTTGCGGCACCAGTGGATCAAACGCCTATATTGACGCTGGTGTCAACCATTGACCTTCCGGGCAAGGGTGGCCATGGCGATGTTGTAGTGTATGATCCTGATAAGAAAACCGTCTACATAGCCCAGTCGCCAGACAATAATGTAATTGTTATAAGTACTGTGACTAATAAAGTGGCAGCAGTAATTCCCGATGTAAATGGCGGCAATGGCATAGCAGTTGGTCCCAGTTTTATTTATGCTGCATCAGGAGATGATAATACGCTTGCGGTTATCGATAAGACGACCTGGAAGGTTATTAAAAAGGTTCCGACTGGTGGAACAGCTCCCGATGCTGTTTATTACGATGCCCAAGACGATAAGGTTTTTGTAGGAAATGACGATTCCAATACGATGGGGGTCATTTATTCACAGTATCCTTTTGTGTTGATTACAAGTTTTCCGCTTTCGTCTGACAAGCCTATTGCCGGTCCGGACTTGGGACTTTATGTGGCTGAGCAGAATCGAATTTATCAGTCCATGGATAATTTGGTATTAGTAATTAATGCCGCAACGAATGAAATAATTAAAACGATTCCCACCAATGTAGAAATCAATAAAAAGGGTGGCACCAAGAGCATGATTTATGATCCGCAGAAAAATACTCTCTGGGTCGGGACCAGTTCCAAACAGATTCTAGCAATGAATCTTGATACCGGAGGGTACACGAAAGTTGCTACGGATTCAGGAATGGACCAGTTAACTTGGGATCCTATTACCCGCTTGATATTCTTTGGTCAAGGTGGCGCCGGCGCGTTAGGAATCATTGACGCTTCAACGGGCAAGTTTTTGGGCTCACTTAAAACAGAGGCGGATTTTCATACTGTTGCCGTTGATTACGATCAACATCTTGTCTATGCGTATTATAATCAAAGCAATAAGGTGCTTGTTTATAAAGAAAATACCGGAATGATGCAGTAGAGACATGCAAGCCATAGTAAGCACCTGTTATAGATAAAAGACCTGGATTATTTCCAGGTCTTATTTTATGCGGAACGTATTTTGCCTAGTCCACGGCAAATCCATATATTTAAAAGGTCTGTCAAGGGGGCGGCTACTGGCAACTCGGAGCCTTTTTTATTGGCTCCGTAATGAAACAAGGTACCACAGAGGGCAAGCCTCATGTAGTACCTTCTGCGTTTTCATTAAAAATATATACTTTAAAAAGTAATCCTACTGTTACTCCATAGGCTATAGCTCCGGATAGATGGACATAATAATCGCTTATTGGACGAATCGCGATAAAATGGCCTTCAATAATTGCTGTAAATATTATTTCGGCAAGAAACCAAAAGAAAAGACTTACAGCGGTACTCTTTAAGACTAGGTAATCTCGACCTATTAGTATAAGGGAGTAATAAAAAGCAATGCCGATGAAGCCGCCAAGTATAAAATTAACTATTAACCCTATGATTTCTGTGGGCCTATTGAGTGTAACGGTCATACTAATTAACTGATATATACTGTATTTGCCGAATCCTAGCCAAGTCAAGAATTTCGTTACAACCTCACCCGTTATTGTTGATACTGCGCCGAGAATACCTGCTGTCAACGGTTTATTATGTTTCACGGAAATGCCCTCTTATCGAAATTTTTATTAGTGTGTCCTGAAAAATGGAGTAATACGCTTTCCAGGCTATTAGATAAGGGGCTTTTTTCTGGGGGTAATAGTCGCTGGCCGGCTCCACTCCTCGACCGCTCAAGGGTTGGACTGTATGGTAGTTAGCATGGTTAGGAAATTACGGGCAACGGTGGACAAATAGCGGTTTTGCATCCAGATAATACTGGAAGAGGTCTCCAGACGCGGGTTAATAATGGTTTTATATATAAGACCGGCATTAGGAATTAAACCAATGGCTGCTCTTGGCACAATGGCAATACCTATGTCTGCGTCGGCCCACGCAAGAATAGGCATGACATCATCGCTTATACACACAAATTCTGGTGTAAACCCGCACTTTTCGCAGTGCTCAACAATCATAGCTTCGTATTTACGGTGAATTAACAAAGGCGTACCCGCCAGTTCCGACAGATGGATACAGTCCCCGTCATCACCTAAGGAGGCGGCATAACTTTTGTTTAAAGCGATAACTAAGGGTTCATTCGGTAACCTGATTGACTCATATAATTCTGATTCAAGTGAGAAACGGACTAGTCCTATTTCGATTGCCCCTTGATGCAGAAGCTCAATAATTCGGTTTGTTTCACCTTCCCATAATTGAAAGCTGACACCTGGAAATGTTTTTCTAAACGCTCGAACAATTCTTGGTAAGATTGTTGCGCCTGAAGAAGTTACTGTCCCAATGGATAGGGTGCCGCGAGCGCCGGCATTATACTCCCTTATTTCCTTAACAGTATTTTCAATTTGACCTAAGAACTGTTCTGAACGGTTTTGCAGGAGACGGCCGGCTTCAGTAAGTTGGATTTTGCGTTGGCCCCTTACCAATAACTTAACACCCAACTTTTTTTCTAGCTGCATCATTTGCCGGCTGAGGGGAGGTTGAGCAATGTGCAGTCTTTTGGCAGCAGCATTAATACTTCCTGCTTCGACAATTGCCAGGAAGTGTTTCATATCCTTTACATCCATTCATATCCTCCCTTTGCATATGCCTATAAGGTATAACGTTTCAATTATTTTGATATTATGAGTATAATGTTATTCTTGATATAATCGTAGTTGAAAATAGGTCGTAGGTCAATAGAATTGCTATAGGGAGGGGTTAACCGGTGGAGTTAAGCCTTATTCAGTCAGTAAGCTTGATAATATCTATGCTGTTTGTCATAGTTCTCGGATTATATTCAATGCGCAAGGTAAAATCTGCCGACGATTTTAGCATCGGAAGCCGCTCTTCGAGTGTGACTGTTGTTTCAGGGACTATCATTGGTACTATTATCGGCGGTGCAGCAACGATGGGAACTGCCCAATTGGCTTTCAGCGCAGGATTATCTGCCTGGTGGTTTACACTGGGGTCAGGCATTGGTCTAATTATAATGTCTGTTTTCTATTCCGGTCCTTTGCGCCGCTCAGGCATGGAGACTATTTCACAATATCTTGTTGCTCATTATGGAAAGGCAGCCGGCCCTATAACCAGTATAGTCTCTTCTTTAGGAATTTTTTTTAGCATTGTAGCAAGTATGCTTACATCGGTTCACCTGCTATCTTTGGTTTTTGGCATAACAGAAGGGATGGCAGCTGCTTTTACGGTGATCATTGCCGTTACGTATGTATTCTTTGGGGGAATAAATGGTACCGGCTTTTCGGGTATATTTAAGGTGTGCCTGCTTTATATAACGCTGCTAATCGCCGGGGTCATATCACTTAAGTCCATTGGCGGAATCAATGGACTGGAAGCTGCTTTCCCGGCTGATCCGTGGTTTAATCTTTGGGGAGGAGGCGTCTGGTTAGATACGGGAAATGCTATTTCTCTGGTGATAGGAATTATCTCGACCCAAACATATATCCAGGCGATTTATGCTGCACGCGATGCACGGGTTGCTGCGACCGGTTCTTTAGTTGCCGCCCTTATAACAATTCCCATCGGCCTTCCATCGATTATGATCGGAATGTACATGCATGCAAATTATCCGGATATGCTTCCTATTAATGCTTTACCGATGTATATGCTGCACTACCTGCCGGATTGGCTGGGAGGCGCCGCGATAACGGCGCTTCTATTGTCCTCCATCGGTTCGGTTGCCGGGCTTGCCTTGGGTGTTGGTACAATGATTTCAAAAGATATTATTCATGAACTATTTAATTGCGGGGGAACTAAGAGGCTGCTATGGATAAACCGGACATGTATACTGACAGTTACAATATCTGCGGCCCTTTTCGTTTTCAGTAATATGAAATCTCTGGTGTTGGAGTGGAACTTTTTATCCATGGCTTTACGCGGAGTTGGCATTTTTGTGCCACTCACTATAGCAATATTTTATCCCGGTAAACTACCGCCAAAGGCGGCTATCTGTTCAATGATCGCCGGCGTAGTCGCTTCGATACTAGGAAACATACTTTATCCGAAATATAATATCCCGTTATTTGCCGGTCTTGGTGTTAGTTTGATCGTCAATGTTACAGGAATTGTAATCAATAGAGTTGTTACCCGGGTTAAGAATATTATTTGAGATTGCCGTTTGTTTGTGATATAATAAATATTTATTGCAGAAAAATATGGATGAAGGTATGGACTAAAATGGAAGCTTGGAAAAGGAATTTAATGGTTTGTTGGTTTTGTGTGCTGGTAATTTCTTCCGGCGGAAGCCAGCTTGCTCCGATTTTACCGCTTTATGTTGAGCATCTGGGTATTAATAATATAGCCCGGATTGAACAGTGGTCAGGGATTGCTTTTGGGGTTACTTTTATCAGCCTGGCAATTTTTTCACCCATTTGGGGTAGTTATGCCGATAAATATGGGCGGAAACCGATGCTGCTACGCGCCAGCCTTTCGCTGACTGTCATTATGTTCTGCATGGGGTTTGCGTATAATGTTTATCAATTTATCTTTTTGCGGATGTTGCAGGGAGCTCTTTCCGGTTTTATTGCCGCCGCTATTACGTTGGTAGCAACGCAAACGCCTATGTCGAGGGCTGGGTGGGCTCTGGGAATTATTTCAACGGCATCCGTTGGCGGCACTCTGCTGGGACCGCTGGTTGGCGGTTTTTTAGCGGAAACATTAGGGCTGCGAAGTGTGTTTTTATCAACCGGTGTTTTAGATTTGATTGCATTTATCGCAACGTATTACTACATAAACGAGAATTTTACTGCTGCGGAGAAAAAGACACTTAATTTCAATCAAATTTGGAAAACAATCCCGAATCATGGATTTTTTATTGCTCTTTGTATAACAACATTTGTGGTTCAGTTTGCGCTAATGTCGATAGAGCCGATTATTACGGTATACATTAGCCAGTTAGTACCCCAATCTACGCATATTGCCCTTATTTCCGGTATTGTTTTTTCGGCGTCCGGACTCGCGAGTGTATTTGCTGCCCCGCGATTAGGCCGATTGTCG
This sequence comes from Allolucifera butyrica, assembly GCF_900476375.1. Classification (GTDB taxonomy): domain Bacteria; phylum Bacillota; class Negativicutes; order Sporomusales; family UPPP01; genus Lucifera; species Lucifera butyrica. The sequence continues at coordinate 116,766 of NZ_UPPP01000105.1, forward strand.
GATAAGATTGGTCCCCCAAAAATCATACTGGTGGGGCTTATTGTTTCGGGAATCATCTTTTTTCCCCAGGCTTTTGTGGGAACAGCCTGGCAACTGGGAATTCTTCGCTTTTTACTTGGATTGGCTACCGCGGGATTATTGCCCGCTATAAATACTCTGGTAAAACGGAGCGTCCCTGATTCAATTGTAGGGCGGGTGTTTGGGTATACTCAGTCCGCCCAGTTTTTAGGCGTTTTTGGTGGCTCGTTAGTGGGGGGACAAGTGGCATCGCTTTTTGGTATTCATTATGTGTTTTTTCTCACGGGAGCACTCATGTTACTTAGCGCTTTGCTGGTTTATAAAACAGTTTACTGTTGGTGGTATGCTTTGGGATAAAAACTAGCTGAATTTCAAGTTGAGTGCAAAAATTTTAGGCAATGCACGTAAGCTTATTCAAATTGCTAATGGTGAATTCGTAATAAAAACCGTCCTGATTGGGGACGGCTCTTATTTTTTGGATCGGAAGTATAAAGTTTTCGGGACTCATTGGGTTAAATGATTGAAAGCGCAAGTCTGCAAGTCTCTAAATTAATGGAAGGGATGGGGTGGTGTTAAGAGTGAGTGGCTTTAAAGTGTTCAAGATTTTTAAATAAGTAGGAAGAAATTTTTGGTATTCTTGTTGAGAGGAACAAAAAAATAGCATATATGCTTTGCCATTCATTAAAAATGTTGTTAAACAAAACTTGTTATCCTGGTACAAATAGGTTATTTCTATTGCTCTTTGTTTTGGAAAAAAGATGGCTTTCGTACTTTCAATTTTTACTTTCGGTAAGATATTGATAAATTCCTTACTTAATAATTTCATAAATGTATCAATTTCTTTGTCACTTAGATCATTAAATGTCTTATTTTTTGCCATGCCTAATTCGGAGTTGTCAGAAATCATCATGGCTATCGAAGTATTAGTACTAGCCGGCTGTTCGATTAAAAAACTATATTCGGGATAAAAAAGTGGATTTGCAATTACCCAGTCGTCCGGAAGATTAATTTGATAATTATTTTGAGTATCTTCATAAATAGCCGCCTGCGTTGTGGCGGGAATTAATAAGAATGAAGTAAAAAGAAATGCAATTAAAATTATATTTTTCATAATATCTCCCAAAGTGTGGCAAATAGAGCGCCGGTAGTTAGTTTAACATTCTGCACTCTGTTTTGCCATTGTAATTCCTCTCTTGATTTACAGTTTACCACGTGTTGCTACCGGCCTCAAAGGGGAGACAAGGTAATTTCTCAATATTTTTTTGACTGTAACATAAGTGTCATACTTTATAATACCAATATCGCGAGAGGAGATTGCCATGTTAATCAGAAAAAACGACATGGAAAGCCGGCAAAGCACATGGCGGAAAATGCTTTTATAAAATTTATAAACAGGCTATAATGGAAATAGGAAAAAATGTAAACGCCCCTGCGGAGCAGGAGCGTTTGTGGCATCACCTTGTTTCGGTTTGAGGACGAGTGACCGCTCGTCCCTTTGACATTTAAGGGGCCGGACCGGAAAATCGTCCTGATACAGGGCCGTTTTTTTATGGAATTGAGTCTGCAGCTTTCTAAGCAGGCTTTAAGAGAGGTGTATAAACCATGAATCAATCCCGTTTGATGGGCTTGTTGGCTATTTTTAGTACTGCCGTAATTTGGGGACTGTCTTTTGTAAGCATTAAAGTTACGGTGGCTGTGATTCCGCCGATGACACTGGCATTACTGCGATTTTTGATTGCTTCGGTTATTCTTTTATTTTTACTGAAAAAGGTAGAACCCGGTACCCGTTTGGCCAAGGAAGACAGGCCCTTGATGATTGTGTCGGGACTGCTGGGCGTGACGGTATTTTATTATTTTCAAAATACCGGTATTAAATTGACCACTGCATCGGCGGCTTCCATGATTGTTGCGACAATTCCCATAATGACAATTGTAGGGGAATTTTTCGTTTTTAAAACAAGGCTGTCGCTGCGGAAAATGGCTAGCGTACTGTTATCCATCGGTGGAGTATATTTTATTGTGACCTCTTCGCAGCAAGCGTTGCAGGATGGTTTTTTAGGCAATTTATTTATGATAGGCGCCGCGGTTGCCTGGGTAGTGTATACTTTATTAACCAGGCCCTTAAGCACGCGCTATACTCAACTGGCGGTAGTCACCTACCAATCGCTTTTTGGCACGCTGGCGCTGATTCCCTTCACCTTTTTTGAGTCCTGGAAATGGCAATCTCTTGACTATGTTATGATTCTTCACTTGCTCTATTTAGGGATTTTTTGCTCAGCCCTGGCAAATTATCTTTATGTATACGCAATGCGGATATTAGGGGTTGGCAGTGTTTCCCTGTTTATCAATCTTATACCGGTGATTTCAGTGTTGGGCGGATTCGCTATTCTGGCGGAGCCCGTAAGTAAATTGCAGATAGTTGGCGGAACTGTTATTTTATTTTCCGTGTATCTGGCGAATTCCAAGGGAGAAGTTACTCCTGACAAGTCGCCGGTGGAAAATAAAGCTTGAATAACGGAATCAAGCTTTATCTAACAACGCCAGCCGGATTCCAAGCCCAACGAAAACCGAGCCCAGGAAACGGTCAAGCCACTTACTGACGGAGTTTTTCTTTTGCAGATGGCAAGAAATGGTTGAAGCCAGCAAAATAAAAATGGTTTCAACAACCAGTCCCATGATAATGACCAGGGTACCCAAACCGAACAGTTGCAAGGGAATGGAAGCTATCTCCGGGCGGACGAATTGGGGCAAAAAAGCCATGAAAAAGATGGCGGCTTTTGGATTCAGGATATCGACCAGCATGCCCTGTTTGAAAGCCTGCCACGGAGATACGCCGGGAACGGATTTAGCGGCTAAGTCCAAGTGGGTTCCGCTGCAGCGCCAGTTTTTGATTCCCAGATAGATTAAGTAAGCGGCGCCTATATATTTTACCAGATTGAAGGCAGTAATAGAGGTCGCCAGAAGCGTGGAAAGACCGAACGCAGCGGCAGACACATGGACCAAAGCGCCGGCGCCGACTCCGGCAGAAGAGGCAATTCCCACGTTCTTGCCGTTGGCAAGAGTCCGGGACAGAATATACATCAAATCGGGCCCGGGCGATATATTTATAGCCAGGGCGGCGGCTGAGAACATTGCCCAATAAGTGTAATCAGTCATCTTTGATCTCCTTTTTACTGAGTTACATTTTCTTACTTTGCAGAGCCGGGGAATCCGGCCAAAAGCGGGAAACATTACTTGAAACGAATTCCATACCTAAATTATACCACAAAGAAGACCTGACGAAATAGCGGTGAACAGACTACAAAAAGTTCTACGGTATACGAAAGGAAACTATAATACTTATAAGTACGTACTTGTTATTCGCTTTCCTAGTATCTATTATTATAGCATAGAATATTTTTATGAAGGAACTAGGAGGATTGTGCATGAAAGTGGTTGCGTTTAACGGAAGCCCCCGGGCCAACGGGAATACCGCGCAGAGCATTCAACTTGTTCTTGCGGAATTAAAGAAGGAAGGCATTGAAACGGAATTGATCCAACTGGGAGGCCGGAAGGTGTTCGGCTGTCTGGCCTGTGGCAAGTGCTGGGAAAATAAAGATAACCGCTGTGCAAGGCAAGACGACGAGATGAACACGTTTATTAGGAAGATGCAGGAAGCGGACGGAATTATTATTGGTTCACCCACCTATTTCAGCAATGTGTCTACGGAAGTAAAAGCGCTCATTGACCGCTGCGGTTTTGTGTCCAAAGCGAACGGCGGGGAGATGCTGCGGGGCAAAGTAGGAGCCGCCGTGGTTTCCGTACGCAGAGCCGGGTCTAATTTTGTCTATTCCGCCATTAACTTCTTTTTTGGCGTTGCCGAGATGGTCATTCCCGGGTCCAGTTATTGGAATATGACGTTAGCGCTGGAACCGGGCGACGTCCAAAAGGATGAGGAAGGTATTCAGACCTTTCAAACGCTGGGGAAAAATATGGCTAAGCTTTTAAAGCAGACCAGAGCGTAACCGTATAGGGTCCACTGTGAATATAAATTAGGGAGAGTGAGGAAAATGAACGAAGCCGTTCAATGGCATCGCAATGCGCTCGGGGAGAAAGTAGTGAATGCCCTGACGAAAAACAATTTTACCGCCACCTATGTGTCAACGCGGCAGGAAGCCTTAGACAAGCTGCTTGAACTGATTCCGGTGACTGCCACGGTTGGTTTTGGCGGTTCCGTAACGCTGGATCAACTGGGAGTAGTGGCGAGGCTGGAGGAACGGGGCAATCCGGTCCTGAATCATACCAAACCCGGACTCAGCCCGCAGGACATGCGGTCCATCCGGCGGCAGCAGCTGGTTGCCGACGTATATCTGTCGGGAACGAATGCCGTCACGCTGAACGGGGAACTGGTCAACGTCGATGCGACCGGAAACCGGGTAGGAGCGATGCTCTTTGGACCGGATCAGGTTTTTATCGTTGTCGGCATAAACAAAGTGGTTAAAGATGTGGCGGAAGCGGAATCACGGGTTAGAGTATGGGCTTCGCCGCCGAACAACAAGCGGCTTGGTTATCCCAATCCCTGCGCTAAAACGGGAGTGTGCGTGGATTGTCAGGGACCGACCCGGATATGTAATATCACCACAATTATGCATAAACGGCCGCGAATGACCGATGTTCATGTTATCGTCGTCGGGGAGGAACTTGGTCTTTAAACGATACTTTGTATTTGATATGGGACGAGCGCCAGAACGCAGACCTCATTCTGGCGGCCAATGCCAAGAATAATTTTTTTGCCGCTACGAACGTAGTCTTTGAGCAATTTAAAAAAATGACAAAGGGGATTGAGTTGCCAACAACTCAATCCCCTTTGATTTTCGCGCCCTGAGCCTTGTACTAAGAGCCAAAAAACTGCAGGTTTCTTTATCATTCTTTGTCCTGGTCAACTGGGGTGGGAGCAATGCCTGAAAGCAGAAGATTTTCAATGTCTGCCTTTAGAATGGTCACCGCCGTTGCAATCTCGCCTTTTTCCAGATAATCAACCAAAGCCAGGTGCAAATCCATGTTGGCCAAATGTTTCTTCTGTACGAAAAAGATCGTTTGGATATTCAGCGCGTCTTCCAGGAGTTTATAGGCATAATGGTTGCCATAAAGGGAGAACAGTTTCAGATGAAACTGGCAGTTGTAGTGCCAGTGAGCCATGAAATCATTATCCGGGCAGCTGGCGTAGTCCACACAGATGGTTCTCAGTTCTTTGATCCGGGACTCATCGAGATAGACACAATTACTTTCCAAGAAAGAAGATTCCAGCGCGGAACGGAATTTAACGATTTCCAGCAACTGGTGTGCGCTTGGCTGTAGAATTTTATAGCCCTGTCGCGGGATGCTGGACAGAATCAGAGTTCCCGTCAGCTGGGTAAGGGCCTCCCGGATTGGTGCCCGGCTGACATTGTATTTTTCCATCAAAAATTTTTCGGTCAGAATAGTGCCGGCAGGATATACCCCATTAATAATATCAGAAAACAAAGCATCATGAACTTGATTTTTTAAGTTTTTTTTACCCATAAGGTTTATCTCCTTTATATCATTGCCAGAAATCATAATACATTGAAAAGCCGGGGAAGTCAATATAAGAACGCAATTTCTCTGAATAACAGGGCGAAATCAGTACTTCTAATCATATCACGAGGACGATAAATGGTGTTTATTTTGAATATTACACAAATATAGTTAAAAGTATTGCTTGTTACAAGTGTTCGTGATATGATCAGAATACATACTCGAGTATGCGGTTAGCTAGTGAAATGTGGTAATATTTAATGTCAATTAAGGGAATATCTGGTTCTGTCGTGGTCATATCAGAAGCCGGGGCCGGTGCAGCTAGCCGGAGAAGCAGCGGTTGAGCAACATTATCCATTGGCTGGTGGTTTTGTTGCGCCGATATTTAAATTCAGGGAGAAAGGGAGTAAAGAATTATGATTGATAACAAAATTAGGATTCAAGGGGATGCAGTAGTAGACATTCAGCGAGGAGCCATAGGGCACCGGGCAACCTGGACCGGTTTGACGTACACCAAGGCCAGGGAAGCGGGAAAGGCGGCAGAAGCGGAAAAAATCATCCGGGAAGCCATTGTAGAAACCGGTAAGATCCAGGGTGCTCAAATCAAAACCCAATGCCGGGAGCCGGAAAACGTTGCCTGCTTTACAGAAACGTTCTTGACTCCCAATGTCGAAAAGACGTTTGAAATTGAATTTACAAACAAGACCGCAGACCGGGTAGATCTGGAATTCCATCACTGTCCGCTGCTGAAAGCCTGGCAGGATTTAGGCTTTGACGACGCAACCTGTGAGAAGTTATGCGATATGGCTATGGATGGAGACAGAAGCATTGCCAAAGCCGTGGGATTTGAATTTTATCTGGGTGATACCATTGCCAAGGGCGGCAAGACCTGTCAGATGTCTTATTTCAAAAAAGGTAAATAGTATTGCCCAAAGGAGAACTCTGCAATGGATACGATGCAATATGATAATTATCTAAAGATATTAAAGGGAGAACTCATCCCGGCTATGGGGTGCACGGAGCCGATTGCCATTGCGCTGGCGGCCGCCAAGGCAAGAGAGGTCCTGGGACAAATGCCGGAACGGATGGTTATTCGCTGCAGCGGTAATATTATCAAAAATGTAAAGGGCGTTGTCGTACCAAATTCCGGCGGCCAGAAAGGCGTGGAAGTGGCAGCCATCCTTGGCGCTGTCGCCGGGAAGGCGGACCTGGAGCTTGAAGTTATCAGCCAGGTGAAACAGGCAGACATCGAAAAGACCAGAATGCTATACCGCCGGGGAATTTGCCGCTGTGAGCTGGAAGCAGGCGAAGAGAATCTTTTCGTTCGCGCCGAATTGACAGCCGGACAGGAAACAGCCGCTGTGGAAGTCCGAACCAGGCACAACCACATTGCCCAAATTGAAAAAAAAGGTCAGGTGGTATTTGCGCAGCCCGATATAGCAATTCAAGAGTCCGGGGATAAGTCCAAGCTTAATATCAGGGACATACTCGAGTTTGCCAACAAAGTAAACCTGGATGATATAAGGGAAATCATCGGCAGACAGATTCAGTGCAATTCCGCCATAGCGGAAGAAGGCTTAAAGCATAAATGGAGTGCCCAGGTGGGACTGACTCTCCTGAAATCAGGCAGTAACGATGTGCGGATCAGGGCCAGAGCGGCGGCAGCGGCAGGCTCCGATGCGAGGATGAATGGCTGTGCCCTCCCGGTCGTCATTAACTCCGGAAGCGGCAACCAGGGGATCACCTGTACCATGCCGGTAGTTGTTTATGCGGCAGAGATGGGAGCCGATGAGGAGACCCTTTACCGGGCGCTTGTCCTGACTAATCTTCTGTCCCTGCATCAGAAACGGTATATCGGCAACCTGTCGGCTTACTGCGGAGCCGTTTCGGCCGGCGCCGCCGCTGCTTGCGGCATCGCCTACCTGCATGGCGCCGGTTATGATGTCATTGGCAAAACCCTCATTAATGCTCTGGGGAATGTGGGCGGCATTGTGTGCGATGGAGCCAAAGCTTCCTGTGCGGCAAAGATTTCCAGCGCAGTGGACGCGGGGATTCTGGGCTATGAAATGGCAAAACGCGACCTGGTTTTTCCCTTCGGCGAGGGACTGGTGGAAAGGGATTACGAAACGACAATCCAGAACATCGGCCGTATGGGCCGCCAGGGCATGAAATCTACGGATGTGGAAATTCTGAACATTATGATAGGAAATCGTTGAAAACTCAATTTTTTGAATTGTTAACGCAAAATACCATGAGAGCCCCTTGCGCTAAGTAACTTAAAAACACAAGGAGTGGTAAGGATGGAAGAAAAATCAATCCATTTAAAAAAGGTAGTAATTCTGGCGGGAGCATTGTGTGCGTACTGGATTGGATCCGGCTTCGCAACCGGCCAGGAGGTTTTGCAGTTTTTCAGCACCAACGGGATAAACGGAATTATAGCCGCATTCGTTTTTCTGGTTTTAATGAGTTTTTTAACGTACGTTTTATATGGAATCGGCTATAAAAAGAAATTTGACAATCCTTATGACGTTTTTGAATATTATTGCGGTAAAGTGATTGGCCAGGTTTATATATGGTATAGCGTTGTATTAGTGTATGCCATATTTGTAGTTATGCTTGCCGGGGGAGGGGCGACCATCCATCAATACTACGGCATACCAGCCTATTTAGGTACCGGGGCGATCGCTCTGCTGGCATTGGGCACAGCCGTGCTGGGAATCGAAAAGCTTATCGACATCATCGGCGTCATCGGGCCAATTAAAATTGTATTTGTGGCAATCGTAGGGATTGCCGGGATTGTTACTCTTCTCGGGCAGCCGGCTTTACTATCGGAAGCCAGCCGGCTTATGCCAACGTTAGGCTTCAAATCCGCTTCTTCCAATTGGGCCTGGTCGGGAGCGCTATATGCTTTCCTTGCGCTGATGGTTAGTATCCCGTTCCAGGTGGATTGCGGAGCGTCGGCAGGCAGTGTAAAAGAAGCAAGAATAGCGGGGTTAACAGGAACGGCTGCCTTTACGGTTGCAATTATTTCGCTGGTAATTGGCGAACTTGTTTATTATAAATTGATTATCGGCCAGCAGGTTCCTACCTTAGCAATTGCGAATCACATATCACCGGTTTTAGGATTGACCTTTTCCGTATTAATCGTGCTGTGCATCTATTCCGCAGTGGCTTCCTTTCTTTTAATGACGGTGAGAAAGTTTGCCGCCGACAAAACGCCAAAGTTTAATATCATTGCAACCGTGCTCACTGCGATCGGTATGTTTTTTGGCGGAATATTCCCTTTTGACAAACTGGTAAATATTTTATATCCATTCGCCGGATATTCAGCGATTGTTTTCGCCGGTTTTATGTTTTATAAAGAATTAAGGGAGAATAGTGAAAAAGGTAATATTGAAAAAGAAAATAATGAAGAGAATTCCGGTATTTAGTGAAACCAACGTCGAAACGATTCCGCGGACAGGGACTGGATTCAGTCTCTGTCTTTTTTTTATAACCTTTTGCCGGATACTACATAAAATATAGTAAAAGTAGAATAAAGCGGCGGAAAGGACGAAAGTGCTATGGAATTTCTTGGCGTAGAGTGTGAATTGAAAAAGTTTTTGAAATTCCACCTGAATACTCCCCTGGTATTTCAACTGGAAGGAAATCCGTTTTTAATAGGACGCCCCAATGTAATTGAAGATGACGTGGCCATTGTGGTTGAAACCGGATACACGACATATCTTCGCATCAGGGAAATCGAATCTTTGTCCACAATTGTTTAGAAAGGACGGGTCATTATGCTGGACGATCTGGATGATATCCTGTGTTCTTTGCAGGGGAAATTTGTGACTCTCTTTCTCGACGGAGCGCCGCAAGTCACCGCCAGAGTTCTAGCCGTCGAAAAATGTGCGGTTATCCTGCAATCCACGTCGGGAACGACGATTCTGGTTCCATTCTCTGCGATAACCGCCGTGGAAGTTTTTCCATCGATCGGCGGAATAACCGGCTAAGGAAAGGAGGAGAATGAATTTGCGGGAAACGTTGAGGCAATACATTCAAACCGCGGTGATCATCATGCTGGAAGGGGACGAAGGGATCGCCGGAACGGTCCGGCAGGTAGGGGAGCATACCGTAATGCTGATAACGTTTGCGCAAAGTGTTGCCTACGTCGTAATTGATAAGATAACAGCGATCAGAGTAAGCTGTAATCCGACCACGGCGCTTACCGGCACGGTTACGGCAACTACCGTTAATACGGGGGCGGCAGAGGTAATTGACAACCATGTTGAGACCTATCGCCGGCTTTATGCGGGGACCAGTACCGGTTCCATTGTCGGATCGGTTGGTATCGTGGAAAATTCCTCAGTGAACCTGGCCGGTACCGGTTACGACAGTGGGACGATTACCATTGCGGCAACCCAGGCCGATACGGTTCTGATATCCTTTGCGTCCTTGTTATCCGGGACCGGACCGAATAACATCATCGGGACCTTCAGCATTATCCGCGGCACAGGCACTTTTGCCGGCATTATCGGCGGCGGCACGTACCTGGGGACATTTGGCCTGACCCTTACCATTACGGGCGTCTTCTGTGTATAAGCCGGAGAAAGATATTTACAAAAATAACAATAAAGATGCACCGCGGCCGGGGACTGGATTTAGTCTCCCGGCCGCTTCTTTTGATTTTCCCCGCGCCCTGAGCCCTGTGCCAAAAGCCGAAAGACCGCGTTAGTGATCTTTCGTGTGCGCAAAACTTATGGAACTTACTGAATCTTTAACTGCCAAAGTTTTTGGCCGGAATCGATATCAAAGCCCTCCAGCCCGCAATCCCTTACTTGGAGAACAAACGTCTTGCCGGCTTTTTCGCCTTTGACATTATCCTGCATAAAAAATTTGTCTGAAAAAGCATTCGATTTTTTGAGCATCAGTTCTGGAAATAACTGATCCGGCGGAACCGTCCATTTTCTAATTCCCTCGGAATTTACACAGGTCAACATTCGCCTGGCGTCAGCTCCGATCTGGTCCTGGTGAAGAAAAACAACGAGGTCGTTGTCCTGATAGATTAATATCGGTTCCAGATAGACCGCTTCCGGCGTCAATCGGCTATATTCAAAGTCTTCTCCGGTTAAATACCCAGTATCCAGGTTGTCTATACGGAGATTTTGCAATAGGGTCTCTTTAGACAGCTTTGCGGCCTCTCCGCTGACTCGGTAAAGCATTTTTCGTGAACTGTTGTTTGAATCTTCATTCATGAAAGCAAAGATATTTGTCCGGCCTAGCTCTGCATAATGTTTTTGCAGGTTTTTATTAACTGCTTCCTGCGTATCAGGAATTAAAGAATGGTCATCTAATAAGTAAATGAATTTTCTGGCATCTTTGGTTTCCAGCTCAATCAGCTTCTGTTGATCCTTGTAATTGATCGCGGCAATACCTTGTTTTAGTTCGTTATGTCCAGCTAGAAATTGATTTGTGTCCAGCAAAGGGTCGCCGGAACTTGCATCGAAAACACGAATCATCTTGCTCATGTCCCCGGTCTCGAATATTTGCCAGAGGTGCCCATTTTCTTCAGCTAAACTGCACTTCCGGGGAAAGTCATCAAGCTTGGTAACAATCTTCTTTAAGACCCTTTTTTCTACGGGGTTGTACAAATATAAGTCTGTTTGGCAAAAAATTCTATGCAGTCCTGAGGACGTATAACTGAGGCTCCTTGTTTTGGCATAAAACCGGAATGAATCATCTGTTAAAATCCAGATGCTGCCGTCCGGATTGATACGGGTATCCATAATAACGCCATAGATATGATTGGGATAAAGCGCCGCAGGTATTTTACAGAATAGGGAAATCAAAACTAAAATGGTCAGTATGAATACCAAAACAAATTGCTTTACCGGTCGCCCAACGTATTGAGCCGGTTGATGATTCCATTCCATTCGCATCCCTTCTCTTTCCTAAATAATCCGTCTGCTTGGGCGGACGTCAAAAAGATTGTGTTAGTAGAAAATCATTCGCGCGAAGGCGGCCTTTCTTGTCTCATTTATCGCCGGGTTTCTTGATGCCGTGCTTATGTCTAATCTCTGAAAGGATGGTCGCAGCAGACGTCATCTGAAGCGTCCGGCGTTTCCCGGATCTACCTGCCGGAATTGGAAGCGGACAAAAAGCAGCCAACCGTTTTGGTAATGCAAAAAATTGCTATAGCGTTAGAAGTAAATGCTTGGCGATTTGATAAGCGAAAAGTCCCCTCAAGGCCAAGCACGATAGGAGGTGGGAACCAACGCCAACATAAAATGAGAAGAAAAACCGGAAGCATCCGGCGCCGCCAAGCAAGGAATGCTTCCCCAGGGCCTGTTCGGTCCTAAAATTCAGGGTATCCAAATAAAACCAATTTTATTATACTCTATCCATCCCGGTACGTAAATGTTGCAATGGAATCAAGATTAATATTTCCGGGAAATAAGAAGAGAGTTAACCTGGCACATTTTATTGGGAGGTGTAGAATGCCCGAATTTCTTAGCGTAGGAGAGTCCATGGTTTTATTTTTGGCGAATCAGGAAAGCGCCCGCTTGACCAAAAATTGATTCGTTTTAAGGACTATTTGGGCCTTTCTTGGCTAGCATTTCCCAGCAATGGGACAGAGACTTTCCAGCAGGATTTTGGGCCGGGAGGAGCGAACCGTTCGTAACAGTGCATGCAATGTTACGGACGCCTGAAATGTAGTGCTAATGGCTGCCGTGAATACTATATATGGGGAGTGGCAGCATGAAAGTGGAAATTGACCGGGACGGGATCGCCGAGGCGGTCCGCCAGGGTATTATTACCCAGGAGCAGGCGGAACAGCTCTGGCAGTTTTGGGGCAAGGGACAGGATATTCAGCTGGATGGAAACGGGTTAAGGATAAGCAAGTTTCTTTACTATTTGGGGGCTCTCATCGTAATTACCGCTATGGGATGGTATGTGAATGCCAGTTGGGACAGCCTCGGTGGACTGGGGCTTTTTGTCATTGCCGCTGTTTATGCTGTGTGTTTTATATTAGCCGCACACTTTATGAGAGCGAAGTCGCCGGTACTGAGCGGTCTGCTTATCGTTATGGCCGTGGGCACAACGCCTCTGGGCGTTTATGGAATTCAAAAAGCGCTCGGTATTTGGCCCTCCGGATACCCGGGCTATTACCACGACTTTTATATTTGGGTAAAAAGCGGCTGGTTTGTCATTGAGTTTGCTACCGTAGCGGCGGGCGTTTTATCACTCCCTTTTGCCCGGATCCCCTTTGCCATGGCGCCGGTAGCCTTTACTCTGTGGTATTTGTCGATGGATATTGTGCCGCTTTTTTTTCCGGCGAATGGCCATTTTATTTATCACATGTACGTTTCGGTTATTTTTGGCCTGGTGATGATGGCCGCTGCATTCGTAATGGATTCCCGGCAAAGGGTGGATTATTCTAAATGGCTCTACATTTTCGGTGTGCTTGCATTCTGGGGCGGAATTTCTTTATTAAAAAGCACAAGCGAGTTTTCGCGGGCCGCCTATTGCGCCGTGAACGTGCTGATGATGTTTTGCGGCGTATTGCTGGAACGCCGGGTCTTTATCGTGTTCGGAGGAATCGGTACATTTGGCTATATTGGCTATCTAGCCTGGAGTGTCTTTGCGAATTCGTTCTTTTTTCCGTTTGCGCTGACCCTCGTCGGTCTCGGCATTGCCTATGCGGGCTGGCTCTACCACCGTAAACAGGCGGCACTGGCGCGGTTTCTCTATTCCTTGCTGCCGGAATGGGTTATCCGGAATTTACCGCAGAACCGGAGCTTGAAATGAACTGGACGAGGGTTGCTCGTCCTTTAACATTAGCATAAGAACCGGAAAAACCGTCCTGATCCAGGGCGGTTTTTTCAATTTATAAGTCTGTTTTTTGTTTTCCGGCGATACTTGGACGGCCTACATTTCATATATTGTAGCGGAGGACTATGAGTTCGTAGACAGGAGATGAAAAGAATGGAGTCAGATGCGAAAATGCTTATATCGGTTCACGTGCCCAAATGTGCCGGCAGTTCTTTTTGTCAGTGGCTGCAAGCGACATATAGCGAAGAAAATGTATATCTGGATTATTGTGATGGTTTGACTGAGCCTGTTTCCATTGTGAATATAGACCCTTGCGGTTTTTTAGAAAAATATCGCGATGGATATCCTGAACTTGAACATAAGAGAGTAGTACACGGACATTTTTGGGTGAAAAAATATCAATATCTAAAGAACGCTATACGAATTACTTTTCTGAGAGAGCCTGTAGAGCGGGCTATCTCACAATATTTCTATTGGCTGAAATTCCCCCATACAGGTAGCGTACACAGTTATTTTCTCGATTATAAATTATCCATTGAACAGTTTTGCCGGCTGCCGTTAATACAAAATATCTATACCGAACTATTTTTTAGGGATGTTGATATGGCTGTATTTGATTTTATTGGAGGTTATAGTGCTTTAGGGCAAGAGCTTCTGCGATTAGGTAAAATTTTACAGGTAAATGTTGCCCTTCCGGAAGTAAACACCAATCCAAGCGAATCATATAACATAAAAGTACAAGAGATTAGGGAAAACAAAACTCTTTTATCCAAACTGCAGAAATTGTTAGCGGAAGATATTCGATTTTATGAAAAATATGCGGGTAGGTAGTAATATTTTAGGCTGGCGCCGTATCCTGGTACCGGTTGCGCTCATAGGATAGATTATAGACGCGGAAGTCAAAGCCGTTCGGCAAATGCAGACAGCCGCGGATCCACCCAATTTGTGCGCAGAGGAGAATGAGCAGGATGCGTATACGGCTACCCCGATGGAAAGTATGGTCCGGGTTATTCGTGCGAGAGTTGGGATCTATGGTTTTTGCATAATGGAGATGAACCGTGGAGCGGTGAAGATACAATCAGAGGAAAAGCAAATTGGTTTATACAAAATGGGACTTAGTTTTTTAATAAGGTTCACGCTTAGCTGCTCTGTCTTTCGGGATGGAGCGGCTTATTTTTTAAGTCCCGTGTCGGCTTTTGTATGATTTTTTGAAGAATATTATTGAAGGGTCCGTCATATACTTTACTGTTTTTTTAATTTTAAAGGGGGTATGAAGATGCTGTTAGATATCATCTACGGCCTTATTGCTGTTGGCGGGATCACTATCGGGGTGATGCTTTCCATGTATTTGCGGTTACCATAAAAAGCCCGGTCAATAGGCCGGGTTTTTATAAAAGATCCAGAAATTATAACTTTTCGGATTTAGTTTCGCTAAAAAATTATATGCTAATATCCGAAAAGCCCCATAATTTCCTTCTGTTGTAAAACACTTCGTGTTTTTCTTAGTACTGGAAAATATAAGTTTTAATAAAAAGGACACGGGTGGAGATGAATGTTAAGTTAAGCAAAAGGCCACACCTGGGTGTGGCCTTTGGGCAAAGTCTAACGATTATTCGGCTGTTTCCGGATTCAGCTCGCCAAGGACATCTTCAAAGGTATCCAGAATGTCGGCGTGGTGGTCTTCCAGCGCGTCGGATATGAGCCGCAATACGGCTTCACGCTGCTCTTCGGGTAAACCGGCGGCAACAATAATATCGGTCAAGCGGTCTTCGAGGATATCAATATCATCGGTGAACAGTACCTGGGGTTCTTCCGCCGTTTCCAGTTCTTCTTCGTCACAACACATAGTAAACAACTCCTTTGCGCCGCTTTATTTTTTAGGAAGTCAGATAAAAGATTTACTGAAAAATCTTCCATATTTATGATAACATGGTTTTTCGACAATGTCTTGTAAACATTTTGTAAAATGCTTTACACATTTACATAAGTGAAAAATTTATTTTACATTTTAGCAGGATTTTTTTCTTTTATCGACAATTATTGATCTACAAATATGTTTCGAGGAGGGAGACAAATGAATTTAAAAGCCAAGCTAACCGCAATCTTTTCACTCTTGACTATCGCCGTTCTCCTCGCATCGTCAATCGCCGGGTACATGTTCACGAAGGAACTGGTGGCGGCAGGAATCCGGGAGGAAATGAAGGCAGCTGTCAGTTCCCACGTGAATAAGCTCGACGGTTGGCTTATTGGCAAGTCCAAAATGCTTGAAATTACCGCCGGCACTATACATAGCGTCACCGGGGACGGCGAAATTACCGTTCCCATGGTAGCGGGATATAAGACGGTGGATAACGAGCTGTCCGATATGTATTTCGGTTCCGCAGCCGGAAAAATGGTGGATGGCAGCGGCTGGACGCCGCCTGCGGATTACGATCCCCGGGTCCGTCCCTGGTATAAACTGGCAACAGAACAGTCTAAGCTTGTTTTTACCGACCCTTATTTGGACATGGTAACCAAGCAGATGGCCGTATCGGTTGCCATGCCGATTAAAAATGCCGCGGGGCAAGTCCGTGGCGTTGTGGCGGAAGATATACTGCTCAAAACGCTGGTGGATAATGTAAAGGCCATCAATTTGCACGGCGCGGGATATGCTTTTTTGTTTGACGCCAAAGGATTCATACTGGCCCACCGGGATGCCGATTTAGTGTCCAAAAACATTTTTAAAGCGGAAAAGCTGAAGAATATGGTCCCCATTTTCAAGGATATAATGAGCAAAGATCATGGCTTTACCCAATATGCGGATAACGGGCAAAGCTGGTTTATGGTTTATCAAAAGGTACCGCTGACCGGCTGGACGTTAGCAATCAATGTGCCGGAAGCGGTTGTTTACCAGCCGTTGGCTAAATTGAGATGGTTGTTCGGTCTGATCGCTCTTATTTCGATTCTTGTGGTGGTATTGATTACCTTTATCGTGGCGAAACGGATCACGAAACCGATGGCCGTTCTGGCCGGGCAAGTTGGTCAGGTCGCCGGAGGAGATCTCACGGTTCAGGCGGCCGTTGAGGGAAAAGATGAAATGGCTCAGTTAGCTGCCGGATTCAATCAGATGACCCACAATTTACGCGATTTGATTTCGAAGGTACATGGCAGCGCCGAGCAGGTGGCGGCTTCATCAGAGGAGCTAACTGCCAGTTCTCATGAGTCGGCCCAGGCGTCAAATCAAGTGGCAGGCTCGGTAACCGAGATCGCCCAGGGAGCGGACAGCCAGCTGACGGCAGTACAAAAAACTTCTTCGGTGGTAGAAGGAATGTCGGCCAGCATTCAGAAAGCGGCGGCCGATGCGAATCAGGCCGTGGCAAAATCTGTTCAGGCGGTTGATAAGGCCAAAGACAGCAGTATTTCGGTTGGTAAAGCGGTTGACCAGATGAAGCGGATTGAAACGACGGTGAATACCTCGGCTGAGGTCGTAACCAATCTGGGTGAGCGGTCCCGGGAGATCGGACAGATTGTTGATACGATCGCCGGCATTGCCGGCCAGACCAATCTGCTGGCGTTGAATGCCGCCATTGAGGCGGCGCGGGCCGGTGAACAGGGACGCGGTTTTGCCGTGGTGGCCGAAGAAGTACGGAAACTGGCCGAGCAATCGGAGGAGGCCGCCAAACAAATTGCCGCTCTTATCAGCGAGATTCAGGGAGATACGGCCAAGGCCGTTTCGGCTATGAACGACGGTACCCGGGAAGTTAGTCAGGGAACGGAAATAGTAAGCCATGCCGGCGGGGCATTCCGGGAAATCGCGGAACTGGTGACGCAGGTATCGAATCAGGTTACGGAGATATCTGCCGCTCTGCGGCAGATGGAAAGCGGCGGTCAGCAAATTGTAGCTTCTGTGAAAGCAATTAATGATTTGAGTAAGAAAACAGCGGCGGAAGCGGAGACGGTATCTGCGGCTACGGAAGAACAATCGGCTTCCATGCAGGAAATCGCGTCCGCCAGCCAGAATCTTGCCAATATGGCCCAGGAGCTTCAGAAAACCATCAATCATTTCCGGATTTAAAAGTTATAATACGACTGGAGCAGGCCTGCATGGTTGCGATATGCAACTATGCAGGCCTGTTTCTTAGAACGGGATTTACTGTAAAAATTTCCCGGTGAAGAATAGTGAACTTTATGGATATCCTGACTGTCTTTATTAATGAAAAACAGTTAGGGAGGATATAACTATTATGCACTATGATATGCTGCTTTTCCATTTCATTAACAATTTTTCCGGACATCTTCTTTGGTTGGATAGAGTAATGATTTATATTGCCGAGTATGGGCCGGCCGTATATGGATTGTATTTAGTGGCGCTATGGTTTACCGGAGCGGATAAAAGAGAATTGGCGGAAAACCGGCGGAAAGCATTATATGCCTTTACGGCCGCTTTAATTGGACTGGGTGTGAATCAAATCATCGGCTTTGCCTGGTTTCGCAACCGTCCTTATATAAACCATCCGGCTCATCTTTTGGTGCCGGTGAATCCGGATGCTTCGTTTCCCAGCGACCATGCGACAGGTAGCTTTTCGATTGCCCGCAGCCTGGTGGCCAGCCAGGCATACGGTGGAAAAGGAATGCTAGGTTTTGCCTTTTTACTGGCCTTTTCCCGGGTTTATGTGGGTGTGCACTATCCTACGGATGTCATTGGCGGTATGATCGTGGGTATAATGAGCAGTTGGCTGGTAGAGCGTTATCATGGATTGCTTGAAAAACCAATTATCCTGATTTTTTCCATTTGGGCCAAGGTGGAAAAGGCGATTCCGGTTTTAGCCTTTGAAAGAGGTATACGGTTATAATTATAGGATGTGGTGAGACAATGTGGACGATCATTTGCGTGAACTGGTAGAAGGAGCCCGGGGCGGAAATAAAAAGGACTTTGCCGTGCTGGTCCAGCGGTTTCAAAACCGCGTTTTTGCCGTTGCCTTTGGGATTGCCGGAAACCGGGAGGACGCGGAAGATATAGCGCAGGAAACGTTTATAAAAGCCTATAAAAATGTAGCTAAACTGAATAATGCCGACGGATTTTATAAATGGCTGCTGCGAATTGCGGTTACCACCGGCATTAACTATAAAAAAAGGCCGGCGGCGACGAAGAACGTTTCCCTGGGGGACGTTGCCGAGCCGGCTTATCAGGGAGAAACACCGGAAGAATATGCCGAGAAACGGGAGGCCAGGGAGAAACTCTATGCTCTTTTGGCGGAACTGACTGCGGAGCACCGGGCCGTCCTGGTTATGCGGGAGATTGAAGACTTGTCTTATGATGAAATCGCCGGTCTGCTTCAAATTCCCTTGGGAACTGTCAAGTCCCGGATTAACCATGCGAGAGAAAAATTGCGGCAAGGTTTGGCAAGAGGTGAGAAAAATGAAATGTTCTGAATGGGAAGATCTGATTTATGAGTATCTTGATGGAGAACTGGCGCAGGAAATGAAGGTACACATGGAGGAGCATTGCCGGAGCTGCGCTGCCTGCAACAGCCGGCTTCAGACTATCCGGCAGGCCATGGCGGCCTTCCGGCAGGAGATTTGCTCTGTTGAGGCCGGGGACGGCTTTACCCGGAAAGTTATGCTGGAAATCAATAAGCGGGAGATGGTGTCCTTTTGGTCCTATGCCGTGGGCGGGGTCCTGGGAAGTATGGCCCTGGTATTGATGCTGCTGACAATTGCTTTGTTTCCGGTTTTGCAAATTGCAACGCGATATGCCATCCAATTTATTTCTTTCTGGCTGGAACTCGTGGCCGCATTGCCGTTTAATGCCGTTCTGGCCCTGCTCTTTTCAGCCTTCCTGGTATTTCTCGCTGTGGCAATGCGGGGCGTTTGGCATATGGAGGAGGGGCAGGTATGATACGTTTTTTAAACCGGTATAAATTAGCGGTGCTGTTCTTGTTATTTCTCAGTTTTTCCGTAACGGCGTTCGCGGCGCCCATAACGATGGGAAACATAATCAGTTTTTCCGATGTTACGGTTCGGACGGGAGAGCAGGTTAAGTCGGTTCTGGTTGTAGGGGGTGATGCCCATATCAACGGTTCGGTTACGGATGAACTGGTAGTCGTTAACGGCAATGTTTTTCTTTCTTCCACCGCGGATGTAAGAGATCGTGTGATTGTTCTGGGAGGAAAGATCATTGCCGAGAACGGGGCTGTTATCCATAAGGGTTTTTTCCAGTATGGCGGTGATGTCTTTGCCATCAGCAGTCTGTTAACAGCAGGGCTCATCGTGCTTATCATGTGGCTTGCCCAGTTTGCCATTACTGCTGTTTTGCTGCTTATTCCCGCCGCAATGGTTTGGCTGCGTCCTAAATTAATCGGCGACATTAGTCAAGCCATAAGAGAGAACAAACTAAAAGCGGTTTTTCTGGGAATATTGAGCATTTTGGCGGGGCTAACGCTAATTGCTATCTTTTCGGTCAGTATTATCGGTCTGCCGCTGGCTTTCCTACTGCTCCTATTCCTGGCAGTACTTGCTGCCGTTGGCATTAGTGCGGTTTCCCTGAGCGCCGGGGAAAGCCTTTCCCAATACGGAAACTGGCAGGAGCCGAAAAAATATTTCAATGTGTTCCTCGGAAGCCTGTTGATGGCCTTGCTGTTTAATGTGCCGGTCATTGGTTTAATGCTGCTCTATTTAGCGATTGCCGCCGGACTGGGCGGTGTATGCATTAAACTGTTTACCGCCAAGGCAACTGCCAATAACGAAGATAAGGAAGTTAAAAGTAAGTGAGGTTCTGGTATCCGGAAAAGTGACTGTGAAGTGGCTGGGGCTGTCGTAAAATGACTTTTTAAAAAGTTGTTTTAGACAGCCTTGTTTTGTTAGGAAAAACCTGGCCCGCTGGTTGCGGTCAATACTTTTTTTCCGGTTAACGAAGCGCCGATAATTGCCACTGATACCGTCAATTTCTTCTATTTGAACGAAGTTTACATATCACCTTTAACATAATATTGAATACTATGAAGTAGAAGTCTATCATTAATTTACGGGGAGTGAACCGAGTGTCTGTCTTGAAAAAGGGGTTGGCTGTGAAACCGGAAGTAATTGTTACCGTTCTTACCGATACCAGTTTCATATTTACGGGGGAGGTAATTACCCCGTTAGCAGCGGAAGAAATCAAGCTTGGCGGTTACGGCAGCTTCCATTTCGGTGATGGCGGCAGTTTAGACGGGGACATTCCAGGCAAGACCCAGGCAGAACAAAATACGGACGTATCGGCAACAGAGGAAACAGCAGTTGAAGAGAAAGATTTATATCTCATCATCCGATTGACTAGTCCGGTTCCTCCTTGCCGGACCGGCGAAGTGGTTTTTATTAATGCCGGCCATATTGTCGCCGTTAGCGTACGCCGACATTATGCAGGGTAGGAAAAAGACAGGGATCGGAAAGAAAGCGGTAAATTCACGAAAGAGAAAAGACTTATCGGCTTAGGTTATGCTAATGGCCGGTAAGTCTTTTTTTGCCAGTACAATTTTCTAAGGGAATTTCCTAGCTATCTTTGTCATAAAATGAAATTAATTACTTTGGGGGAGATGTTATGAGAGATGAGTGTTATTTGGTTATTGATGGCAGTTTATCTGTGTGCCATGATTGGCATCGGTATTTATGCAGGCCGCAAAGAAATTAAAGGCGCAGAGGATTATTTACTGGCCGGAAGAAGATTGGGTCCTGTTATGTTTGCCGGTACGTTGGCGGCAACGGAGATTGGCGGCGGAAGTTCCGTGGGAGTCGCCGCTAAGGCCTACGGCAGTTGGGGCCTTTCCGCCGGCTGGTATGTCACAGCTGCAGGGGTTGCGATTTTGATGGTTTCTTTTGTGGCCCCAATGCTGCGCAAAGCTATGGCTACTACCGTGCCGGAAATTATCGGGCGAAGGTTTGGCACTGAGTCCTATGTGATTGCCAGTATTCTTTCTGTAGTATCACTGGTTACTCTGGGTGGTGTTCAAATTACCGCCACTGCTACCATTTTGAGCGTGTTGCTCAAGATGAATTTTAATACGGCGATCTTGTTGTCCGGGGCGGTTGTTACCTTTTATACCATGATTGGCGGCATGTGGTCCGTTACGTTAACTGATTTTGTCCAATTTTTCTTTATACTCATCGGTTTTGCGCTGGCTATTCCGTTTGCCTTACATAATGTTGGCGGCTGGAATTGGGTGGTAGCCCACATACCGCCTGAACAGCTTGGGTTCAGTAAAATTGGCTGGCCGACGATTCTTGGCCTTATTGTCATGTATTTCACGACATTTTCCACAGGACAAGAAGCCGTACAGCGTTATTATGCGGCAAAAAATGCGAAAACCGCGGTGGCCGGTTCTTTGCTTTGCGGGGGACTCATGGCGCTGTATTCTTTTGTACCGGCCATATTGGGGCTGATTGCTCTGGCTGCTTTTCCTGAAATCGATGCCAACACCGCGCTGGCTACCGTAGCGGTGCAATTGACCCCACCATGGATTGCCGGTATTGTTCTGGCGGCAGTAGTTTCTGCCACACTTTCATCTGCTTCGGGAGACTTCTTGGGGGCCGCTACCGTATTTGCCAAGGATATTTGGCAGCAATATGTTAATAAAAACATGGGAGACAAAAAGATTATGACTTTTACCCGGGCCATGGTCCTTGTATTCGGCATGACCGGCATTATAATTTCATTGGCCTCGAAAGCGATTATCCCTATGCTGGTATTTGCTTTTACCATGCGTTCGGCCGGGCCGTTTGCCGCATTTATTTTCGGGCTTATCTGGAAAAAGGCTACGAAAAGTGCCGGCCTTATTTCCATTGTGGCGGGTAGTATCGCTGGTGGTTATTGGCAATATCTGAATGAGCCTTATGGTATTATGGCGATTATTGCCGGTTCACTGGCGAGTGTGCTGGCTTTTGCTTTGACAACCTGGATAGAATTGGCTTTGGGGAGAAAGCCAGCTCCGACGGCTATGCTGGATTAAAATGAGACAGAGACAAGAAAAAGCACCTGGGAAAACATAAGTGTTCCACCAGGTGTTTTTGTAGTCGTAGATGGTATTGGGGGGAAGCGGCTATTTCCAGGTAAGGATATGGCTGATCGCCGCGAACCCCGCCGTACTATAGGCGCTAGCAAAATAATAACCGCCGGCTACATAGAGAATCGCGGCCAGGACAATGGCAACCATGCCGTAAGGAAAGACATAACCGATATGTTCCGTTACGGACAGATTGGCAGTGGCGGCCGTCAGAACGGGAGTTTCTCCCAGCGGCGACAGGTTGTCGCCAATGGAGCCGCCGGCCAGGACGGCTCCCACTGTCAGGGGGAGACTGGCGCCGGCGACGGTGGCAATGGAAATGCCGAGGGGCATTATTAGAGCCCAGGTTCCCCAGGAAGACCCCATAAAATAAGAAGCAAAGCCGCCGATAGCGAAAATAAGAACCGGTACCAGCGGAGCCGAAATCGCTGAACGGGTCAGAAAGGAACCAACAAAGGCATTAAAGCCAAGGTCCTGCGTTACGGCCGTGATTGCCCAGGCCAGGACCAAAATGACCAGTGGCGGCAGCATTTCTGTGCCGCCGCTTAAAAAGTATTTTTGCAGTTTCTGCATCGGAATTTTTTGCAGCGCGT
This sequence comes from Allolucifera butyrica, assembly GCF_900476375.1. GTDB lineage: Bacteria > Bacillota > Negativicutes > Sporomusales > UPPP01 > Lucifera > Lucifera butyrica. Next base: position 139,741 of record NZ_UPPP01000105.1, read on the forward strand.
AAAAAACAGCGGTAAAGACGAGGGTTGCCAAGGTAGCGACAAAGATTGCTTTTTCATAATCGGCATTCAGCAGGGCGGCAGCAAAGCCGGCGCCGGTCTTTTCCCTGCCAGTCAGCCAAAACAGATAGACAATCGCAGCCAAAAGGAGGACAAGGGGGAGCAGAAGATTGGCCAGGCGGGGCGGAACATTTTCGTCAAATTCAGCTTCCTCATGCCCTTCCTGCGTATGGTGGGGGCCTTCGGCGCCGGTATCCTTTTTATAGGCGGGATGGGCCAAAGCAAGAAAACTGAAGTCGAGTGGAAAAAAAACGGCCATGACGCTGATTGCAACCATGATGAGGGAATAGAAGTTAAGAAAAACGGAATGTAAATACAGCAGATAGGGGCTGCCCTGGATGCCGGTCTGAGCCATGGAGGACCCGATTACTCCCAGGATATAGCCTACATAGGTAGTGGCAAAAGGCACTAAAGCTACCAACTGCGACGAAGTGGTATTGATTATAAAGGCAAGTTTTTCTTTGGAACCGCCTGCTTTTTCCAGCAGAGGCTTACTGATGGTGCTGGTGGCGATTACGTGAAAACAGCAGTCCAGAAACGAAATGGGAGTTGCCAGGAAAACACTGGCCAAGGCGCCGCGTTCTGTTTTCACATAGGGGGCGGCGGCTTGAGAAAAACCGGCAATGCCGCCGCCGGCTTTGAACATTTCGGCCAGAGCGCCGAAACTGAAAAGAAAAAGAATAATGTAGGCATGATCCGGGTTGGCGATAACCCGGGACAGATAATTTCCCGCGGCTAATAAGCCGCCTGTCAGACTCCAGCCTGCATTGGCAATGGACCCCGCTAAGAGCCCGAAGACCAGGGAGGGTATGATTTTCTTGGTGACTGCTGCGCCTAATATAGCTGCAATCGGTGGTATTACAGACAGATAATCCATGCGAAACAGCATCCTTTCTTAGTCTTATGGCCAACGGCCATTCTCTGATTGCTAGTATGCCGCTGTCGCCTGTCTTTTCATACTTCCCGCTAAAAAACATTAAGTATTAGATTGCAGGCGTTTATATTCCATGGGAGTGCAGCCTTTGATTTTTTTGAAAGTCCTGTTAAAGGTGGCAATACTGTTAAAACCTGCGGTATGGGCGGCGTCAATAATTGAGATGTCATGCGTGGTCAGCAGTTTCTCCGCCGTTTTTATGCGGCGCTCGTTCAAATAGTGGTGGAAGTTGTCGCCGGTGACTTCTTTAAAAATCCGGGAAAAATGGTATTCACTAAATCCGGCGGCCAGAGAAACATCTTTGAGTGAAATATCATTCTGGTATTGTTCCTCAATGTATTGGAAGGCTCTGTTTAACTTTTCCTGACCATGAATCTTTTTTCTGCTGTTACTGTCAAGATGAATATCCGCCTTGTGCAAAAGATGACGTGACAGCAAAACAAGGATGTCAAAAATCCGCGCGTTTAAAGATAACTCGTAAGCTAATGCTTTTGTATCGTATTCGCTGATCAGTTCAATAATCTGTCTTTCCAGTTCACGGTGGAGCAGACCGTCATTTTGAGGGGAAATTAAGCGGGTTAAAGACAAAAAAGGAGCCACGGTGTTAATCTTGCCGAAGACATCCAGGGTGTTGAGGTCAAACTGGATAAAATAACGGTTGCCCTTATTATTAATCGTATTAAAACTATGAATATCACCGCTGGCGATAAAAAGAATCTCTTTTTCCGCCAGCGTATATTCTTGTCCGTTTACTGTAACGGTATAGCTATTTTCAACCGGATACACCAGTTCTACGGCATGATGCCAGTGTAAAGGCCAGACAAAGTTTTCGAAAGTGTTTAATTCGAGCCGGAAGGGATAACTCTCGGTAAATATGTCTTTTTCGTGCAAGCCGTCGATAATCATTAAGACTCCTCCTTACTTGAAATTTTAGCTAAAAAATAAGCCGGATGCAATAAAACGGAACGCAAAGCAAAAAATGAAGAGGTTATAACAAGAAACGAGAAGATTAAAAAAATTCGTTATTTTATAATATCTTTATAGCAAACCGGTAAAAACATCGGAGCGGAAAGAGAGAAACCTATGTATTTTGCAATAAATCAAGGAAGGAGATGCTGCTTATGACTACAGAATCTGCCTATAAGAATGAAGATTTGAGTTTTGTCGAAAGGGCTCGGGATCTGGTTGCCAGAATGACTTTGGAAGAGAAAGTAACGCAAATGGTTTATAATTCACCGGCTATTTCCCGTTTGGGAGTTCCCGCCTATAACTGGTGGAATGAAGGGCTGCACGGGGTGGCCAGAGCGGGCGTAGCTACCATGTTTCCGCAGACGATCGCGTTGGCGGCCACTTTTGATGCCGAATTGATTCAGAAAGTAGCCGAAGTGATTTCTACGGAGGCACGGGCTAAATTTCACGAATTTCAGAGCAAGGGAGACCGCGGCATATACAAAGGCCTGACTTTTTGGTCGCCCAATATAAATATTTTCCGGGATCCGAGGTGGGGACGCGGCCAGGAGACCTTTGGCGAAGATCCCTATTTGACAGGCCGGCTGGGAGTGGCTTTTATCAAAGGACTGCAAGGGCAGGACGAAAAATACCTGAAAGTGGCCGCCTGCGCCAAACACTATGCCGTCCACAGCGGCCCGGAGAGCAAACGGCATAGTTTCAATGCAGTGGTTTCCGTTAAGGACATGCGGGAAACCTATTTGCCTGCATTTAAAGAATGTGTTAGTGAGGCCAATGTGGAAGCGGTGATGGGAGCCTACAACCGGACCAACGGGGAACCTTGCTGCGGCAGTAAGACTCTGCTGCAAACGGTTTTGCGGCAGGAATGGGGTTTTCAGGGGCATGTTGTTTCTGATTGCTGGGCGATCAAAGACTTTCACGTCAATCATAAAGTCACCGGTACGGCGCCGGAATCGGTGGCTCTGGCCCTGAACAACGGCTGTGACCTGAATTGTGGCAACATGTATCTGAATTTACTAATTGCCTGTCACGAGGGCCTGGTTACGGAAGAAGCCATTGATGCGGCAGTGACAAGGCTGATGGTTACCCGAATGAAGCTGGGGCTATTTGATGCTCCGGAAAAGGTTCCCTATACAAGAATTACTTATGAAAAGAACGACTGTCAGGAACATCGGGATTTTGCCCTGGCGGTCGCCCAAAAAACGCTGGTTTTGCTGAAAAACGAAAATAACCTGTTGCCTTTGGATCGCAACAAGTTAAAGTCTATCGCCGTAATCGGACCCAATGCCGATAGCCGGGAGGCGCTTAAGGGCAATTATTGCGGTACCGCTTCCCATTATGTTACCGTTCTTGAGGGAATCCGGCAGGCTGTAAACGAAACGACCCGGGTTTATTACGCCCAGGGCTGTGATTTGTATAAAGACAAGGTTGAGCACCTGGCGGAAAAAAGAGACCGGTTTGCCGAGGCCATTGCTGCGGCGGCAAGGGCGGACGCCGTCGTTCTGTGTCTGGGGCTGGATGCCGGCCTGGAGGGCGAAGAAGGGGACGAATCCAATGAATACGCCGGTGGCGATAAACCCAATCTGAATTTACCCGGTTTGCAGCAGGAACTCCTGGAGAGCCTTTATAATACGGGAAAACCCGTAATTCTGGTACTCCTTGCCGGCAGCGCCCTGTCAGTAACCTGGGCCGCCGAAAAGATACCCGCTATTATTCAGGCCTGGTATCCGGGGGCGGAGGGAGGAACAGCGCTGGCATCCCTGCTGTTTGGTGAATATAGTCCTTCGGGCAGGTTACCGGTGACTTTTTACCGTTCTACGGAAGAACTGCCCGATTTTAGCGATTATTCGATGCAGAACCGCACTTACCGGTATATGAAGGGGGAGGCGCTGTATCCCTTCGGTTATGGTCTGAGTTATACGACGTTTGCCTACGGAGAACCGGAACTAAGCCGCATGAAAATTAACGCGGGAGAAAATCTTGCCTGCCGGATTACGGTAAAAAATACAGGAACCGTCGCGGCGGAAGAAACGGTGCAGCTCTATGTAAAAGATGCCGAGGCCAGCGTAGCGCTGCCTCACTGGCAGCTACGAGGAATTAGAAAGCTGTATTTAAATCCCGGTGAAAGCAGAAACGTGCTGTTTATCGTAACCCCCAGAGATTTTTCTTTCATTGACAATAACGGCAAACGCCGGTTAGAGCCGGGACTTTTTGAGTTATATCTTGGCGGTTGCCAGCCTGATGCCCGCAGTGAATTCTTAACCGGCAGCAAAGTGAAAAAGTGCGAGGTCGAGATTACCGGAGACTGTCTGGACCTGGAATATTAGCTGTGAAGAAGTTGATAAGGAAGAGGGGGGATGCTGATTGGATGCAGCTTATTTAGTGATGAAGAATATAGAGAAACATTTTCCCGGAGTTCAGGCGCTGAAAGGGGTGCATCTTTCCGTCCGGGCCGGTGAGGTGCATGGCCTTTTAGGAGAAAATGGCGCCGGCAAATCAACGCTTATGAAGATATTAGACGGAATTTATTCCCCGGATCAAGGGGAGATATTCATCAATGGCGCAAGCCATAGCAAAATGACCCCCGAAAAGGCACAAAGCCTGGGAGTGGGTTTTGTGCATCAGGAATTGAATCTGGCGGATTCACTTAGCGCGGCGGAAAATATTTACATGGGGAGATTGCCCTATAAGAATAAGCAGTTTGGCATTGTGGACAAGAAAAAGTTATATCAGGATTCGGAACGGATTCTGCAAATACTGGGAAGTACAATAAAGCCGGACGACCTTGTCGAGAATTTATCCACCGCACAGAAACAGGTTTTGGAAATTGCGAAAGCTATTAGTTTGGATGCCAGAATTATCATTTTTGATGAACCGACTACGTCACTGGGCAACAAAGACGTGACCACCCTGTTTAATATAATTGGAACACTTAGGGAGCAAGGGGTTGCCGTTATTTATATTTCTCACAGATTGCAGGAAGTGTTCGATATATGCGACCGGGCAACCGTTTTGCGGGATGGGCAATATATTGGCACCGTGGATGTAAAAAGCGTTTCCCAGGAACAATTGATTACCATGATGGTTGGCCGGGATATAACGGAATTGTTTCCCAAGGAGCAAATCCTGGCCGGTGAAGTTCTGTTTGAGGTCAATGATCTGACTGATTATGCCGGCAAGGTAAAGCATATTTCTTTTCAGGCCCGGCGGGGAGAGATCGTTGGCTTCGCCGGTTTGGTAGGAGCGGGAAGAACGGAGGCCATGCGCCTGCTTTTTGGCGTGGACCCAATGTATACAGGCGATATAAAAGTAAAAGGACAACGGGTAAAGATTAAAGCACCCGGGGATGCGATCAAGAACGGCATCTGCTTTTTGAGCGAGGACCGGAAGCAGCAGGGATTATCCCTGATCATGTCGGTAGCGGATAATATCAATTTAACCAATATGCAAGACGGCATCCTGAAGCATAAAATGTTGAAAGCAACGGCGGAAAAATACCGTAAAAATCTTAATATTAAGACGGCGTCGATCGATACGCAGGTCGCCAATTTATCGGGCGGCAACCAGCAGAAGGTGGTTCTGGCCAAGTGGTTAAACACCGATTCGGAAATATTTATTTTTGATGAACCGACCAAAGGGATTGATGTGGGAGCCAAAACGGAAATTTATCAGATCATGAACCGGCTGGTTGGGGAAAGTAAAACGGTTGTTATCATTTCCTCAGAACTGCCGGAACTTTTGGGGATGGCCGACCGGATCTATGTAATGTGCGAAGGACGGATTACCGGTGAGGTGGCCAGGGGAGAAGCAACGCAGGAAATAATAATGACGCTTGCCACAGTGGGAGGAAGTAATGATGAACGGAAAGCTCAATAATGCCGGCTTGATTCCCGCCGGGCCTGATATCAAGAGATTTTTGCTTACCTATTCGGTTTATCTTGTTTTGGGAGCATTGATTGTATCATTTGCTATGATCAGTCCCATTTTTCTGAGCGAAGCCAATATCGGCAATTTTTTCCGGCAAATTCCTACAGTCGGCATTATTACGCTCGGCATGACCATGCTGCTGATAACCGGTAAAGTTGACTTGTCGGCAGGCAGTATTGCCGCTTTTGCCGGAACAACGGCCGCTTATCTGGCTATCAAGGGCTTTTCCGCGCCGGTGGTTATTATCGTCGCTTTGTTGATCGGTTCCTTTTGGGGCTTTGTCAATGGCACATTTATAACCCGGTTTCAGCTTGACTCGTTTATCCTGACCTTGGGCACCGATTATATGATTCGTGGCATAGTGCTCTTTTTTACCAACGGCATTTATGTCAAGGGAGTGCCGGACTGGTTTTATAATCTGTCCAATACGAAAGTCGGTTTTAACTTCGTTTTTACCAATACCCTTGTTTTTGTGGTTTTAATAGCTGGACTGGCCTATGTAATGAATAATACCCGGTTCGGGCGTTATTGTTATGCCGTCGGTTCCAACCCCGAAGCGGCCAGATTGTCGGGTATCAATATCCAGAGGCATCTGGTGAAGGTTTTTATGCTGGAAGGGGTTTTGGCGGCTCTGGCCGGAGTTCTGTTAATGTCCAACCTGAACGTAGGCGCGCCGAGTGAAGCCAGCGGGGTGGGACTGTTTGCCATGGCTGCGGCAATTATCGGGGGAGCGGCGTTTAGCGGCGGCATCGGCAGTATGTCCGGCGCTGTGGTGGGAATTTTTACCCTGGAGGTGTTTCAGAACGGCTTGGCTGTTTTGGGATTGAACTCATTTATCCAGCAGGCAGTTACCGGCAGTATCATTATTGTCGCTGTCGTTGTTGATTATTACCGGCGGCGGCACTGAAAAGAGCCGCCATTGTCAGCAACGGATTGCGCCGTCCTGCCGTAAGCACAAAATGAGAAAAGACAAAACGGGGAGGGTATGTTCATGCGCAAAAAGATCCTGGGATTCCTATTGACTGTCATAATGGCGGCGGCTCTGACCGGTTGCTCCGGTTCCAATACGCAAACTGCCAAGAATGACAAAAAAACCTTGTATTTTATTCCGATCGTGGATACCGGTGCTTACTGGTCACCCATGAAGAAAGCCGCCGAAGAGGAGGCTAAAAAGTTAGGCTATAATCTGGTATTCAAGACCAGCCCGCCTTCGGAACAGGCAAAAAACGAAAAACATATCGGTTTTCTGGAAGAAGCCATAGCCAATAAAGCGGCGGGAATTGCGATTGCGCCGATGGACCCGGACATGTTTGACCGCAAGGTTAAAGAAGCAAAGGACGCAGGGATCCCTGTGGTTACCTTTGATGCCGATGTAAAAACCAAAAGCAACCGGGTGGCTTATGTGGGAACGGATAATAAACTGGCCGGGGAAGAATTGGGCAAAAAAGGCGCGGAATATTTAAAAATGAAGGGAATCTCCGCCGGCAAGATCGCCCTGGTGGCGGTAAATCTTACCCAGACAACCATGACTTACCGGCAGGCAGGCATAAAAGCCGGCTTTGATTCGGTAATGGGCCCTGATGCCAAGAATTTTACCTGGCTGGAGGCGATTCAGGACAATGATCAGTCTTCAGAATCCAAGCGCCAGTTGGAGGGACAGATTATTGCCAATCCCGACATGGTTGCGGTATTTTCACTGGGTTCGGAAGGGCCGGACACGGGGGTAATGGAAGCGATCAAGTCCCAAGGAAAGGCCGGCAAGATATATCATTTTGGCTTTGACTATACGCCGACCTGGGAAAATGGAATTAAGGAAGGCTTGATTACCGGTATCGTGGATCAGGATTCGTATGCGATTGGTAAGACCGTAATTGATGTATTGGATAAAGCGGTAAAGGGAGAAAAAATCGCCGCGGATTATCCAATTCCGGTGAAATGGGTTGAAGCAGGAAAAATCGTTGAATATGGCAAAGAAAAACAGAAACAGTTCACGGCTGAAACGAAGTAAGCCCAATTCATTGATAGGGGAGGTCTTATAGTGAGCTATTTTCCAAACATCGGCAAAGTTGCGTATGAGGGACCCAAATCCAGGAACCCGCTGGCATTTAAGCAATATAATCCCGGCGAGGTGGTAGCCGGCAAAACCATGGAGGAGCATTTGCGCTTTTCCGTAGCTTACTGGCATACATTTACGGCCAGCGGCGCCGACCCTTTCGGCAGTGCCACCATGTTGCGCCCCTGGGACCGGCTTTCCGGCCTGGATCTGGCTAAGGCCCGTCTGGAAGCGGCTTTTGAATTCTTTGAAAAACTGGGTGTTCCTTATTTTGCTTTTCATGACCGTGATATCGCCCCGGAAGGGGATACGCTGCAGGAGACCAATGCCAATCTGGATATTATCGTTGCTCTGATTAAGGAGTATATGAAGACCAGCAAAACCAAACTGCTTTGGAATACGGTCAATATGTTTTCTCATCCCCGGTTCGTTCATGGCGCAGCCACGACTTGCAACGCCGATGTGTTCGCCTACTGCGCCGCACAAGTGAAGAAAGGCCTGGAGGTAGGTAAGGAACTGGACGCGCAGAATTATGTTTTCTGGGGTGGACGCGAAGGGTATGAAACGCTCCTGAATACGGATCTTAAACTGGAATTGGACAATTTGGCCCGTTTTTTACATATGGCTGTTGACTATGCGCAGGAGATTGGTTTTACTGCTCAATTTTTGATTGAACCCAAACCGAAAGAACCGACGAAGCATCAATATGATTTTGATGCCGCGAATGCGGCGGCATTTTTGAGCCAAAACGGTCTTCGCGAGTATTTTAAAATGAATATTGAAGCGAACCATGCGACGCTGGCGGGTCATACATTCCAGCACGAATTGCGCTGGAGCAGGATTCACGGCCTGCTGGGTTCCGTGGACGCCAATCAGGGTGATGTGATGCTGGGCTGGGATACGGATGAATTTCCCACCGATTTATACGAAACAACCCTGGCCATGTATGAGATTTTGCAAAACGGCGGACTCGGCAAAGGCGGTTTAAACTTTGACGCTAAGCCGCGGCGGGCATCTTTTACGCCGGAAGACCTCTTTTATGCTCACATTGCCGGAATGGACAGCTTTGCCAAGGGCCTGAAAGTCGCCGCCAAACTGGTTGAAGACGGGGTTTTCGAAGCTGTGATTGCCCAACGGTACCGCAGCTTCCGCGAAGGAATTGGCGTCGACATTGTGGAAGGGCGCGCTAACTTTCATACGCTGGAAAATTACGCCCTCCGGCAAAGTGTCATTACCAACGAGTCCGGCCGGCAGGAAACGTTAAAAGCCATTTTGAACCAGTATTTACTGGAGTCCTGACGTAAGACACTAAATATAAATTAGAATAACAGGCTTATCCCTGGCGGTAAGCCTGTTATTTTTTTAGTCTGACTTTCGATAGGACAAGCCGGTCTGCGCCCTGAGCCACGAGCCCAAAGACTGCGTCCGCGGTCTTTGCAGGAAGGTTTATTTGTCAGAACGGCGAAAAATAATATAAGATAATAATACTATTTAGCTTATAGAGGTGTGCTATGTACCGGACGGATTCCCTGCCGCAGAAGCTGCGGCTTTTTTTCCTGATTTTATTGCCGATTTTCATTACCCAGGTCGCGCTTAGCGCCATGAATTTTGCCGATACGACCATGTCAGGCCATGCCGGGCGGGATGATTTAGCCGGTGTCGCGATCGGCAGTAATATCTGGATGCCCGTTTTTACCGGCATTAACGGCATTTTGCTGGCGGTTACGCCGATTATGGCCCACTTGCACGGAGCGGGAAAAAAAGAAAAAGTACCTTTTGTAGTTGTACAGGGTCTCTATCTGGCCCTGATTCTGGCGGGAACGACCATTCTGGGGGGAGCCTTGACTGTCCTGCCGCTTTTACACCTGCTGCATCTCGAACCGGCGGTTGAGACCATTGCTTATCAGTTTCTCAAAGCCATTGCCATCGGAATTGTCCCGTTTTTTCTCAGTATGGTGCTGCGAAGTTTTATTGATACCCTGGGCTATACGCGGGTGACCATGCTGATTACACTCACCGCCCTGCCAATTAATATATTGTTTAATTATCTCCTAATTTTCGGTAATTGGGGCTTTCCCCGTTTAGGCGGGGTCGGCGCCGGCTATGCTTCGGCTATTACGTACTGGTGCATCGTCTTGATTACGGTTCTGGTTATCCGGACGCTGGAACCGTTTAAAGAGTATGGCCTATTCCGCACCTTGTTCCGTATTTCGCCGGCGGCTTTTAAAGAACAGCTGGCCATCGGGCTGCCGATTGGCGTTTCCATCTTTTGCGAAACCAGTATTTTCGGTGTTGTCGCTTTATTAATGGCTAAATTCGGCACGGTGGTCATTGCGGCCCATCAGGCAGCCATTAACTTTGCCGGCCTTGTTTATATGCTGCCGCTCAGCATTTCCATGGCGCTGACGATTGCTGTCGGGTTTGAAGTGGGGGCGGGCCGGGTTGCGGACGCGCGCCAATACAGTTATCTGGGAATTGGCATTGCCGTCAGCCTGGCCCTGATTTGCGCCGCCGGCCTGCTGCTGTTCAACGGGCAGGTCGCGGGTTTATATACTGCGAGTCCGGATGTACTGCGGCTGATTCAGCAATTTTTGGTGTATGCCGCCTTCTTTCAGCTTTCCGATGCGATTGCGGCGCCAATTCAGGGAACACTGCGCGGCTACAAGGACGTGACGGTTGCTTTTATGATGGCGCTGATTTCCTATTGGGTGGTTGGCCTGCCGGCGGGGTTCATTCTGGCGAATTATACGCATTACGGACCGTTTGGTTATTGGCTGGGCTTTATTATCGGCCTGGCTTTTGGCGCGATTGGACTCTCGCTGCGGCTGGTACGTATCCAGCGCAAACTGATTTGGAATAAGCCGGTTTAAAACCGTAAAAACGGTTTGCATTTGACGCAAATTACAGGAAAGACGGACGGTGAGCAGTATGCAGGAATACGTCATTCACATTGATTTTGTGGATTGTCCGGGATTGGGCTATGAAATATTTAGATTGACGGAATTGAATCAGGTCGATAAGATTGCTATGGAAGTGCTGCCCAACCATGGTATGGTTATCAAATTCCGCTGCGTTTCTGAAGAGCAGGCGCAAAAACTGGCCGGGGATCTTACCTTAGTCAGTGGTGTTAAGTCAATCGTCTTTCGGGACCAAATGCCCTATGAAGAAAGAGAGCACGAGCTAAGGACAATTCTGGATTCGGTTAGTGAAGGAATTTTAGCCGTAAACAAGAAAGGCCGGATTTCTCATATTAATGAAGTGAGCTGCCGATTGTTACAATGCGGCAAGGGAGTGGCCGGCCTTAGCGCCGCAGAGCTTTTAGGGGCAAGTTCACTTGTTCTGGATACCTTGCGAACAGGCAAAAGTTACCGCCTGAAAGAGGAACGTCTCCAACAAGGCGGCAAAGCAATTGATCTTTTTACCAGTACGACACCGGTCAGAAATGAAAAGGGGCAGATTATTGGTTCGGTGGCAACCATTAAAGATGTTAAGCAAGTGGCAACCATGCTGTCCAAAGTTGATAAGATGCGCCGGCTGCGGTCCTTTGACGATATTGTTTATCAAAGTCCGAAAATGAGGCAACTGGTGGGCTATGCCAGCACTGTGGCCAAAAGCAGCTCCACCGTTTTACTGCGGGGAGAGAGCGGGACGGGAAAAGAATTGCTGGCCGCTGCGATTCATACGGAAGGGCCAAGATATAAGGCGCCTTTTCTGGCGGTAAATTGTGCGGCCTTGCCGGATACCCTTTTGGAAAGCGAATTGTTCGGTTATGAGGAAGGCGCTTTTACCGGCGCGGCGAAGGGCGGTAAAAAGGGCCTGTTTGAGCAGGCCGACGGCGGTACGCTGTTCCTGGATGAGATCGGTGAGATATCGCCCTCGGTACAAGTACGGCTATTGCGGGTTTTACAGGAAGGTACAATCCGCAGGGTGGGAGGAGTTAATGAAATTGAGGTTGATGTCCGTATTATTGCGGCTACGCACTGCGACCTGGAGGCCATGATTTGCCGCCGGGAATTCCGGGAGGATTTGTATTACCGGCTCAACGTGATTCCGTTAACCATTCCGCCGCTCCGGGAGCGAAAAGAAGATATTCCGCTGCTGGCACAGTATTTGATCCGGAAAATCTGCACGAAACTGGAAAAAACGGTGGTCCGGCTGACACGGGAAAGCATCGGGCTGCTGATGAACCAGGAATGGCCCGGCAATGTGCGGCAGTTGGAGAATACATTGGAACGGGTTATCAATATGATTGATGCAACGGAAATTCAACCCGGTCATTTGCGGGCCTGGACCGATTTGTCTGCCAGTAAAAGAAATGGCGGCAATCTTTATTGGGACAAAGAGGGACTGCAGTTTGAGCTATCCCCGGACGGTCGTTGGCCGCATCTGAGAGAGATTGTGGCCGGAGTCGAAAAAGAAGTGATCCAACGGGTTTTAAAGAAATATCCTTCCTCCAGGCTGGCTGGACAAGTTTTGGGAGTGTCCAACACCACCATTTTAAATAAAATGAAAGCCTATGGAATTGAAGAATAACGCCGGTAAACGCCGGCGTTTTATCTTTTCTTGTGATAAAAATTTTTGACAGTGATAAGAATATTTGACAAGAATATTTATCAGAGTTGCGCTGAGCGCAGTTGTGATGAGATAAATCGCCTGGCACGCTGTTTGCATAAATTAACGGGTAAAATGGATTTTATTTTGAAATTGGGAGGAATTCACTGTGGTTAGGAAAGCGGAGCCGTATCGCATTAAAATGGTTGAACCAATTCGTATGATTTCCCGGGAAGCAAGAATACGGGCGTTGAAAGAAGCCGGCTATAATCCCTTTGCTCTTAAATCGGAAGATGTATATATTGATTTATTGACTGACAGCGGTACCGGGGCGATGAGCGACCGGCAGTGGTCCGCTCTAATGCTGGGAGATGAGGCGTATGCCGGCAGCAAATCCTTTTTTAAGGTCAAGGACGCGGTGGAAGAGATCTTTGATTATAATTATGTCATTCCGACGCATCAGGGACGGGGCGCCGAACAAGTCCTTTTTCCCCACCTTATTAAGCGGCAAGGTCAGTATGTAGTAGGCAATATGCATTTTGATACCACCATGGCCTGGATTGAGCTCAATGGGGCGGTGCCGGTGAATCTGGTGATTTCGGAAGCGTTCGATACCCAAACGGAACATCCGTTTAAGGGAAATCTGGATTTGGAGCGTTTGGAAGAGTTTATTATTGACCGGGGAGCGGATAACATCGCCTTTATCAATATAACCGTTACCTGTAATTCCGCCGGCGGACAGCCGGTTTCCATGGAGAATGTGCGCGGGGTGAAACGGATTGCCGACAAATATGGTCTTCACATCAACTTTGACTCGGCCCGTTTTGCTGAAAATGCTTATTTCATCCGGAAACGCGAGGCCGGGTACAGTGAGCGAAGCATTCAAACGATCGTGAAGGAAATGTATGCTATGGGAGATACGTTTACCATGAGCGCGAAAAAGGATGCCATTGTGAATATGGGCGGAATGATCGCCATTAAGACGGATGCCGGCCTTTACGCCGCCGCCAGTGCTTCCTGCGTTCCTATGGAAGGTTTTGTAACTTACGGCGGATTATCCGGCAGGGATATGGAATGTTTGGCGGTAGGCCTGCAGGAAGGGCTGGATGTCGACTATCTGGAAAGCCGCATTGGCCAAGTAGAGTATTTGGGGGAAGAACTTCGCCGGCGGGGAATTCCCATTCAGTGGCCGGTTGGCGGGCATGCGGTATTTGTCGATGCCGGTAAATTTTTGCCCCATATTCCGGCGGAGCAGTTTCCAGCCCAGGCGCTTTGCAACGAACTCTATCTGGAGGCCGGTATTCGGCCGGTAGAAGTTGGTTCGCTGCTTTTGGGACGTGACCCGCAAACAGGGATTCAGAAAAAGGCCGACGTGGAATTCATGCGCCTCACCATTCCCCGCCGGGTCTATACCGACCGTCATATGGATGTGGTGGTAGATGCATTAGCCGCTATCTGGCACCGGCGCGAACAGATCAGAGGGCTCAAGTTTACCTACGAACCCAAGGTATTGCGCCATTTTCTTTGCCGTTTAGAGCCTATGGACGAGTAAGGAGTAATTCGCCGGTAATTACGATACTAAATATAATATAAAGGCCAGGACACTCTTCGAATCAGCCGGAAGAGTGCCCTGGCTTGCAATGGGATCAGAAAGCCGAAAAGTAAAATACTTTCCTTCCACTTAAAGACCCTTTGGGGCTTTCTGAGAAGGAAATGCCGGCTGGCGATAGAATTCATTTAGTAGACCTTTTATTAAATACAAGGAGGAAATGCATAATGAATCGTATTTTTGAAATGCAACGCAAAATGCTGCGAAAAATTGCCGAATTTCAAAATAAGGCGATGGAGCGGGATCAACCCTTGGATTGGGAACGGGTCCATATGATAAGCTGCGCAAAGATTGGCGAAATGCTGGCATTAAAGCGCGGCGCGGATACCGAAATGGCGGCAATCGCCTGTTCGGTCCACGATTATGGCCGTATATTGACGGGAAAACAGAAAAACCACGCTGTGGCCGGTTATGAGCCTCTGCTGCTGTTTTTGACCCAATGCGGTTGTTTTGCGCCGGATGAAGTTGAGTTGATTGCGCGAGCGGCCAAAAAACACAGTAATAAGAGTGAAGTGGGAACACCGGTGGAAGAAATCGTTAAAGATGCCGATGTCCTCGACTGTTATCAGTACGGTCTGCCGATTGAAAGGGAAGAGCAAAGACTCCGGCTGACGAAAGTGCTGGCAGAAATCAGCGGATAAAAAACAGGTCTTACCCATAGGGTTAAGACCTGTTTTTTATTTTACATTAATTATTAGAACTTATAGTTGATGCCAAAACCTAAACCATCATAGGTGGGGTAATAATCTCTTTTGAGTGATTTGTAACCAAGATTTAAGGATGTTTGACTGTTCATTTTGAAGTTCAACCCGGTCTGCCATTCTGTCGCGCTGCTGCTGGTGGTTACGGAGACGTAGCCGTCCAGATTATTAGACAGGTTGACGTTGGCGCCAATGCCATAGAAGAATTGACTGTTGTCGTCGCTGTAATCCCGGTTGCCGGCAATCAGACGGACGTTCGGGTCCAGTTTATACTGGGCATAAATATCGGTAGTATGAAAATCAGTGTAACCATTGCGTTCAACGCCAAGAATAAATTGGGGCGAAACCGCGTTTTCCAGATAGAAGCTATCATCGCTGGTACTGTGGGAAAGGTCGTAATGGTTGTAGCCGATAGCAGTTTCTCCTTGCTGCAAGTCGGTAATCGGCGCAGCAAAAGCTGTCGTAGCGAACAGCATGGAACCGGCAAGGATAGTTAAAATTTTCTTGTTCATAAAACTCTTCCTCCTAAGTGGTTATGTAACGACTGGCGGGCAGCCACGCAGAGCGAACGGTGCGAGCCAATCGATTTCATGTGAATACAATACCATGGAAATGTGACAAAAGTGTGACAAGATGGGGAGTCTGTCTGTGATTTTGTGGGATTCATTATGTTTTTGGCTTAGATAGCATATAGATGTAATGGCAACCCGCAGTTAAGGCCGTCTGAAGAGCGAAGTGGGAACTCTTGCCATATCGCGGAAAAGAAGATTCAGCAGCTAAAATTATTCTATAAGATCGGGAGGAGTGAGCATGCTGCCGAGAAGGACATTTCTGTGCAGTATTTTTCTGGTTGTCTTTAGTGTTATATTGCTGACAGTTCTATCTGCCGTAGTTCTGGGCGCCGGTTTTGTGCCGGACCATATTATTCTGACCTGGAAGGGAGACCCCGGGACGACTCAGACAATAACCTGGAGAACCAAGGCGCCCACGGGGCCGGGAGAAGTCCGGTATGCTGCAATGACGGAAAATATAGGAGCTTCCTCCATGGCCTGTACCGTAGCCGCAGTGGAGCGACTCGTTACCAATGAGGGAGATGTGTACCTTCATTCGGCGACTTTAACCGGTTTAAAGCCTGGTGTCCGTTACCTGTACCGTGTCGGCGACGGCGAAAACTGGAGCGAAATACATACCTTTATTACGGCTGCGGATACGGTAGCCCATTTTACATTTCTCGTTTTTGGCGATTCTCAGAGTATTGATTATAATGTATGGCGGACTACCCTGCAGGCGGCTTACCGGTCTAATCCCGGCGCGGCGTTTCTGGTTAATGTGGGGGACCTGGTGGATAGGGGGCAGGATATGGGACAGTGGAATGCATGGTTTGATGCCGGCCGGGGCGTGATTGACACCATCCCCGTTATGCCCGCAACGGGAAATCATGAAATGTATACTCCGATGCAGCGGTTTTCCCGGCCCGTGTTCTTTACAGCTCAATTCAAACTGCCGCAGAATGGTCCTGACGGCTTGCGGGGACAGGCTTACTCGTTTGATTATGGAAATGTCCACTTTATTGTGCTGGACAGCCAGGAAAATGAGGAAGGAGAGCAGATTCCTAAAATGCTGGCGAGACAGAAAGCGTGGCTGGAAAAGGATTTGGCCGCAACGGATAAAAAATGGAAGATGGCCTTCTTTCACCGTCCTCCTTACAGCAATAAGGATTCGGAGGATAATGCAACCATCCGGGCGGCGTTTGTGCCGGTTTTGGAAAAGTATCATACCGATGTGGTTTTTACCGGTCATGACCATGTTTATGCCCGGACCTATCCCATGCGGGGCGGCGTCGCGGCGGACCCTTCCGTAAGGGGTACGATGTATGTCGCTACGGGCCGCAGCGGTACCAAAACCTATCCTGACGGTAAGGCTGAACCCTGGGATCGGTTTTTTTATAACCCCCAGGACGAACCGAACTATATTATGGTAGAAGCAGGAAAGGATGTACTGACGGTTAAGGCTTTTAAACAGAGCGGCAGTCTGATTGATTCGTGGAATTTATATAAAAAATAACTGTATAAGGAGCCGATTTGTTTTTCTAAAATCGGCTCCTTATACAGTCAACAATTTAAAGCCTTATTCAGGCATGTTTTTTGTGACGGATTTTATAGCGGAACCAGCGTTCGCAATCCGTCCAGATCGCTACGGCGACGAATCCGCCGATGAAGAGATGGCCCAAGTTCAGACCGTCATAAAACTGGTCGATTAGTAAAAAGCCGACACCGATAATACAAACCAGAGTGCATGCCCGCACGTTGAATTCCTCCTTTGCGGCTTTAGCAGCATTATAACGCTTTTTGCCCGGCGGGGGAAATTAAGGGTTATTATCGGTATGATAAAAAAATTTTATGCATTGGTTTGTAAATATTCAATAAGACCGGTTGCTATGTCCGTATGTTCGGCAAAAAGAGTGAGCAGGGCCCGCATAGCCGGAGAAATTATTTTGCCCTTGTGAAGGGTTATGGAGAGTGTGAAGGTTTGGTGCGGGGCGTCGATGAATTCAACCAGGGTTCCGTCGGCCAAAAACGGTTCGACCAGAACATAAGGCAGAATACTGATTCCTAACCCGTCGAGCACGGCTCGTTTAATCGCTTCGGCGTCGCTGTATTCAATAAAGGAATGAATATTTTTGGCCGTAATTGCCCTTTCGCATTTATTCCGGTATACACAGCCCGGGCGAAAATTAATGAAAGGATACCGGCTTATATCCCGGGAGTTCCTGTTTTGAGCTAATAGGCGCCTGCTAACTACCCAGACCAGTTTTTCCCGGGAAAAGTCAAATTGAACTAGTTGATTATTTTCAATTTTATCATGGGTAATGGCCAGGTCAAAGGTGTTTTCCAAAAGACCTTTGACTGTTACGGGAAGGGTTGGGCAGATGTCTACGATGACCGGGTCATTTAGATTGCGGCTTTGAAAATCCCGCAGGATGGGAGAAAGAATATAACTGGCGGCGGTGGTCGACGCTCCCAGCCGGATTGGTTTATTTTGACCGGCAAAACTTTGCATGCTCTCATGAATGTCTTCATAGGCCGCCAGCAGTTTTTCCGCCCGGATAGCTAATTCCCGGCCCGCATCGGTTATATAAAGTTTTTTTCCGACCCGTTCAAACAGGGAAACTCCTAGATGGTCTTCCAGGGTTTTGATCTGAGAAGTAATTGCCGGCTGGGTAAAATTCAGTTGTTCGGCGACCTGGGTAATATTGCCCAGATTGGCTACCAGTAAAAATGTCCGGAATAACTGTATATCCATAATTGGATCCTCCGCTTCGGAACCTATTTCGTTTGGCACTGCGTTTTATCATTTATACATTATGAGTATCCACCCGTTGGACGGTCCTGTCAATACTGAAACCCTGCTACAGCGAGGAAGACCTGAGCCCGAGCGAGAGAACTGAATAAAATTCTTCAAATTTTTAACTGGTTCTTTCTACTTTTCAACTGAAGCAAAAAGTGGTAAATTGGAAAGAACAGTAATAGCGGTTAAAATGATTGGCCGGTTTATTTTACCGGGCATAACTAAATTAGGAGTGATTTTATGAAAAAGGTTCTAATGTTGCATGGAATCAATCACAACATGTTTGGAAAGCGGGACCCGGTCCAATATGGCACGATTACGCTAAAAGAAATTGATGCTAAAATGCAAGAGCTTGCCCGGGAGCTTGATGTTGAGGTAATAAGCTATCAGACCAATCACGAAGGCGAGATGTGCGAAAGAATTCATGAAGCCTTTCTCGAAAATATCGATGCCATTGTAATTAATGCCGGCGCCTGGACCCATTACAGCTATGGCATACGGGATGCTCTGGCCATTTTCACGGGACCAATTGTCGAGATTCATATGTCTAATATCCACGCCCGGGAGGAGTTTAGGCATCATTCCGTATTTGCCGAAATTGTCAAAGGACAAATCTGCGGTTTTGGACTCGAAAGTTACCTTCTTGGTCTGCGGGCTGCCGTAGCGGCGCTGGAAGAAGCCAAAAAGTAGCGTCTGTAGTTTTGGCGGACGTATTAATTATTAGCAATAAACAGAAAAACACGCTTGCCGGCGTGTTTTTCTGTTTATATTAAATTTTTATCAAGAGGTGGAACCATAGCGCTCAGGGAGTGCGAGCACGAATCGCGGACAATGAGTTCGGGTTGCAGAACAATATTTTGCGGTTCATTGTCAGGGTTTTCCATGCGGGCGTGTAAAAGGGCGGCTGCATGAGAACCCATAAGCCGTATGGCCGATGAAACCGTTGTTAGCTTGGGAGTAAAGATTGCCGCTTCCGGAATATCGTCAAAGCCTACAATTGCAATATCTTTGCCGGGTGTAAGTCCCATTTCCTTCATTTTCATCATAGCCCCGATGGCCATAATATCATTGTAACAAAAGACGGCAGTCGGCGGGTTGGGAATGGACAGCAGCCGCTGAATCAGTTCAATGCCGCAGTCCCGGGTAGCGGGGCTTTCAATGATTAGAGAATGATCAATTTCTAGGCCCGCTTGACGGAGGGCATTGTCATAGCCTTGCTTCCGCCCCTGCCAGGAAGACAGTTTGGCAAGCCCGCCTAAAAACGCAATCCGGCGATGCCCTTGGCGGATTAGATACTCCACAGCCAGTTGTCCGCCGGCCACATTATCTATGCCGACAAAATCGCATTGCGTTCCCGGGAGTATTCTATTTACCAGTACTATGGGAATCCCCCAGCGTCTTACCCGCTCAACCGCCTCGCCGGAAGTACCTGGAACCGCGGATAGTATAACGCCACCGACCCGATGCTCCAGCATAGTGGAAAGAAGACGGTCCTGTATGGTGCAAGAGTCAAAGGTAGTACCGAGAATCACTGTCTGGCCGAATTGATCCAGAGTCTGGTGGATGCCGATGAGCAATTCAGAATAGAAGGGATTCGCCAGTTCCATGATAATTAACCCTACGGTTGTGGAGGATTTAGAACGCAAATTAGCGGCAACCCGGTCGTAAACGTACCCCAATTCGTGCATTGAATTAAAGACCTTTTCCCGTGTTGTTTCGGAAATGTTTTGGCTGCCGCGAACGACTAACGAGGCAGTGGCCCGTGACACGCCGGCATGTTCCGCTACCTGTTGTAAAGTAACGTGAGTGTTTTTTTGCGATTTCATTTTAATCACCTATACCGGTTTAGGTAGTTAACTTATAAAGAAAATAACGTAAAATCAGGTAAAAATAATGCTACTACGCATATTATATGATACTGTTTAAGATGCTGTCAATTTAAGCTAAAATTGGGATTTAGTCAATAATTGCGATAGTTCTAATTTGTCTAAATAGTCGAAAATAAATATTGACAGCCGGTACGGAAAAGAATATACTCGTATTAGATCGATCTATTAGATCGATCTAATACGACAAATTATATATTTAATGAGACAAGGTTATGAGCAATTACGGCATGTGGAGAGGGGGAGCTGCTGTGAAATGGCCTGCCAGCATACGTATTTGTGAAGTAGGGCCACGGGACGGTCTGCAAAACGAAAAGGTAATGTTAACGGTCGAGCAAAAGGTTGAATTGATAGACCGTTTGGTTCAAGCCGGAGCAAAAATGATTGAAATTGGCTCGTTCGTTCATCCCAAGTCGGTTCCGCCGATGGCGGATACGGATGAGGTCGCGAAGCGGATAAAACGGGTTGAGGGCGTGGAGTACCGGGTACTGGTCATGAATGTGCGCGGCCTGGAGCGCGCCGAAGCAGCGGGGGTACATAAAGCCAAATTAACTGTATCGGCCAGCCGGGCTCACTCCTTAAGCAATCTTAAACGGACGCCGGAGGAGGTAATACGGAGCTTTGCCGGCTGCGCCGACTATGCCGCGCAGCATAACATTGAATTATCCGGCGCAATTTCTACGGCTTTCGGTTGCCCGTTTGAGGGCAGGGTGGCTTTAGAACAGGTTATTTCCGTCGTTTCGCACTTCCGGGAATTTGGTGTAACCGAATTGTCTTTGTCTGACACAACGGGGATGGCGAATCCGGAACAAGTATACGGGTATGCTATACGCGTAAAAGAGCAGTTTCCTGATATAACCTGGAACTTGCATTTCCATAATACCCGCGGTATGGGACTAGCCAATGTTGTTGCCGGTATGCAGGCCGGTATTGACCGGTATGACGCCTGTTTTGCCGGACTGGGCGGATGTCCGTTCGCTCCCGGCGCTTCCGGCAATATTGCAACGGAAGATCTGATACATATGTGTCATGAAATGGGGATTCAAACAGGTTGCGATTTGGACGCGGTATTGGCTGTCGGACGCTCCGTTCAACAATACATAGGACATGATTCGGCAAGTTTTATTCTTAAAGCGGGTAAATGCAGTGACATAGTCAAGAGAAAGAAAGACTGACGGGGAGGGCCGGGTTTTGCAAACAAAAATAAACATTCGCAAAGAGCGCTGTAAAGGGTGTAATATTTGCGTGACTTTTTGCCCCAAGAAAATTTTAGCGCTGGACACTCTCGGAAAAATTTATCTGACCGACCAAGAACAATGTATCCAGTGCGGGCGCTGTGAGGCACTGTGCCCGGATTTCGCGATTCGTGTCAACAAGGAGGCCAGGCAATGAACGAAGCCAGAATTATGCAAGGAAATGAAGCTTGCGCCGAAGGTGCTCTTGCCGCGGGAGTCAGGTTTTTCGGCGGTTATCCTATAACGCCTTCGACTGAGATCGCGGAACATATGGCCGGGTCGCTGCCCAAGATCGGCGGTACTTTTATTCAGATGGAAGATGAAATCGCCGGCATCGCGGTTACGTTAGGAGCTTCTCTGGCCGGCCAAAAGGTGCTTACCGCCACTTCCGGCCCGGGATTTTCGCTGAAACAGGAACTTATCGGCTACGCCGCGCTGGCGGAAATACCGGTGGTAATTGCCAACGTTCAGCGGGTGGGTCCGTCAACCGGCCAGCCTACTTCACCGGCGCAAGGCGACGTAATGCAAGCACGGTGGGGCACACATGGCGACCATCCGATGATTGCGCTGTCGCCGTGGACGGTGCGTGAAGCCTTTGATGTAGCGGTAATGGCCGTGAATTATGCTGAACGTTTCCGTACTCCGGTAATTATTTTACTGGACGAAGTGGTGGGGCACATGCGGGAGAGAGTGGTCCTGCCATCGCCTGAAGAACTGAAGATTTATCCCCGGAGACATCCGGTTGGCAACAGGCAGGAGTATAAGGCTTATAAACCGATGGACGATCTGGTGCCCAATCCGGCGGATTTCGGCACCGGTTACCGGATCCATGTTACCGGACTTATCCATGATGAAACCGGGTTTCCCAGCGGGAACGCCCAATTGACCGCGGATACCATCCGGCGTTTGCACGAAAAGATTACGCGGGTGCAAGATGAAATAACGCATTATGACGAGTTTTTCATGGATGATGCCGAGTTTGTGGTGTTTGCTTACGGCGGGACAGCCCGCACTGCGTATGCCGGCGTGGAACTGGCCCGGCAGCGGGGTATCAAAGTGGGCATGATCCGCATGATGACCATCTGGCCGTTTGCCGACAAAGTGATTCAGAAGGTGGCCCAGAGAGTACAAGGTATACTGGTGCCGGAAATGAACTATGGCCAACTGGTGCATGAAGTTGACCGGGCGGCACACGGGCAAACCAAAGTTGTCTCACTCCCGAAATACAATACCGAAATTTTCACTCCGGACGAAATATATGCTGCCATTGAAAAATTGGCGAGGGAGGCGGCACAGTGAGAGATTACGAAACATATTTGCGCGAGAACCATTTGCCTCATATCTGGTGTCCCGGCTGCGGCAACGGCATAGTCATGAAATCAATAGTTAAAGCCATTGCCAAACTGGACCTGGATCAAAATAAAACCGTCATTGTTTCCGGGATTGGCTGTTCTTCACGGGCCTCGGGTTATATGGATTTTGACACTCTGCACACGGCCCACGGGCGGGCGATTCCCTTTGCAACAGGAGTTAAACTGGCTAACCCTGAACTGAACGTGATTGTTATAACCGGTGATGGCGACTGTACGGCGATCGGCGGCAATCATTTTATCCATGGAGCCAGAAGAAACGTGGATTTAACCGTTATTTTGTTTAACAACAATATTTATGGCATGACCGGCGGGCAAGCTTCGCCGACAACTCCGTTCGGCAAGAAAGCCACAACCGCTCCTTATGGAACCGTTGACCGGCCGTTTGACCCCTGCGAGCTTGCTAAGGCGGCAGGCGCCACCTATGTGGCCCGCGGGACGGCGTTCCACAATGCTATGCTGGTGGACGTGATTGCCCAGGGAATCGAAAATAAGGGGTTCTCCCTGATAGAAGCCATCACCCAGTGTCCTATTTCTTACGGGCGCCGTAATAAGATGGGCGATGCGTCCGCCATGCTGCAGTGGATGAGCGAGCATGCTGTAAATCTTACCGCTTTTGAAAAATTAACAACGGAACAAAAGAATGGTAAATTTCCGGTTGGAGTTTTATACAAAGCGGAATTTCCTGAATATACGGTTGAATATGCGCAGGTCGTCAGTCGTGCAAAGGGGGTAAAGTAATGCAGCAATTGCGTTTATCCGGGTCCGGCGGGCAAGGATTGATTACGGCGGGTATTATTTTGGCGGAAGCGGCCATTATGGAGGGAAAAGAAGCGGTTCAGTCCCAGTCCTATGGTCCGGAAGCCCGCGGTGGCGCTTCCAAAGCGGAAGTTGTCATAGCGGATCAATTCATCTATCATCCCAAAGTGGTTAGGCCCGACATAGTTCTTGCTATGACCCAGCAGGCGGCTAATCAATACGCTTCCGACCTGAGCGACAGCGGAGTGCTGATCATCGATGAAGATTTGGTGCCCGAGTCTTCCGGTTTTAAGCAGGTGGTCAAAGTTCCTATTACCCGGCTGGCGGTGGAAAAGCTGGGCCGGGACCTGTTCGCCAACATTGTGGCGTTGGGTGTGCTGGTGAAAGTGACCGAAGTCGTATCCTTTGAGACGATTCAACAGGCAGTAGCCAAACGGGTACCTGCCGCCTTCGTGGATAAGAATATGGAAGCCTTGCGTATCGGTTATGAGGCTGTATTATAAAAAATTGTTGGAAAAGGCTTGGTGCGGCCAGTGTGGTCATATCCTGGACGCGTTTGCTTAAGCCATGCCTTTTTATACTCTAAAAGGTATAATTCTCAAGGTATTTCCCAAATAATTTATGTTCGAAGCGCTTACATAAAAAGATAAGCTGCGTCGGCCTAGGGCCCAGGCGGGCATATGCGGATGAAAGTGCTGTCAGCATAATCCGGAAAGCGGTGATGTCTGAGGCGGAAATGCCTGAAAAAATCTGTAATTTCTAAAGTTTCAGTCGCGCGGCGATTAATGTTGCAAAGTTTGGATTTTTATACTACTCAACCACTGCTTTATCAATCCTATCATAAGTAGGCTGTCCACAACTGGAATGATAATTCTCGTCTGACGCTAGATGACTGATTGTGTCATCCAGATACTCAGGGGGCTGGCGAGGAACATCATAAATGGGAGAGAAAGGAGATGAAATTTTGGACAGGGGTGCCTTGCGCTGCGGTTTATTGTCTGGTAATTAGGGGTATAATCGGTTTTCACTATTTCATGGCAGTTGGGTTCTATTTTTGCCATACAGCCAAAAGATACTTTTATTGGCTTGATTCAGTTAAAGCGCGTAACTACCTCAACCCATTGATTAATAAGGAGGAAAGTCTATGAACATGAATGCTCAATCTGACGTAACCAGGCAAAAACCAACAAAGGCCCGATATTTTATTCTGGCTTTGGTTTGTATAGCAACGTTTATCAATTATTTGGATCGTTCCAATCTGGCGGTGGCGGCTCCCGTCATGTCCAAACAATTGGGACTGAATCCCGCGATGATGGGCCTGATTTTTTCAGCTTTTGGCTGGTCATATACGGTGATGCAGATCCCGGTCTCATATTTCATTGACAGTGTTGGACCACGTCTTCTCTACGGGATTGGATTAATCGGCTGGTCTATTTTTACTTCTTTGATCGGATTGGCTAACGGTTTTACCAGTTTGATCGGCTGTCGTCTGGGACTTGGCGTGTTTGAGGCTCCTGCGTTTCCAACCAACAGCCGGGTATGTACGGCATGGTTTCCTTCTCATGAACGCGGGTTGGCTATCGGGGCTTATACCGGGGCGGAATATGTCGGGTTGGCTTTCTGTACGCCGATTCTCACCTGGTTGTTGATTACCTGGGGTTGGCCGGCTATTTTTTATACCACCGGTATTTTAGGTGTACTCATCGGTGCCGCATGGTTAGCCTGGTATCGTGATCCGTCGCAGCATAAAGGCATGAATAAGGCAGAACTTGAGTATATCAAAGAAGGCGGCGGTTTAGGGGATTCAATTCCCGTCGGTAAAAAAATCGCCTGGTCAGAAGCACGGCATTTGTTTAAATCACGCCAGCTGTGGGGGATGTACATCGGACAACTTGCCAACACTTCTACTTTATTCTTCTTTATGACTTGGTTCCCGTCTTATCTGGTAGAAGCAAAAGGTATGACCATGCTGAAAGTTGGTATTTACGGTGCCATACCGTTTATTGGTGCCATTGCCGGTGTCCTGATCGGCGGCAAATGGTCCGACTGGATGATTTCCCGGGGCTGTTCTCTCAGTATGTCCCGCAAGCTGCCGACAATTACCGGTTTGCTGTTGTCAGTAATGATTATCGGCGCTAACTATACGGATAATTTTAATATTGTAATTGCCTTTATGTCCGTGGCTTTCTTCGGTCAAGGTATCGCTTCCGCTGTTGCCTGGGCTTTGTTGTCTGATATTGCGCCCCGTGAATTAGTTGGGTTGACTGGCGGTGTATTTTCTTTCGCGGCCAATCTCGGAGGAACTTTGTCCCCAATGGTTATCGGCTTTATCGTTAATGCTACGCATTCCTTTACCAGCGCCTTGGTTTTTGCCGCTTCGCTGGCTCTCATCGGTGCTTTGTCGTACATCTTTGTTGTAGGCGAATGCAAACGTGTTGAAATTGAAGACAAAGGCAAACCGGTTTTAGAATCGTAATAAATAGCAACTGTTAAGTAAGTGTGTTGTTGTAAGAGGGGATGGTCTCCTCTTACAACAACCATCAGGTTATTAAAGTGCGGGATATAAGCTTTGATCATCGACAGGTATAAAGTTTAGGTGCGGCAGACATTGAACAAGAACAGGGGTGTGAGCATTACGGAGTGACACCCGATAAATCAAGGAGGTTGCTTGTATGAAAGGTAAGATGATAGGAGAAGGAACCAGGCCCCTGATCTGTACTCCGCTTGTTGGGAAAACGAAAGATATTATTTTGTTGGAATTAGTAACGGTGTTGGAAAAAGAACCGGATATTATTGAATGGCGGGTGGATTTTTTTACGCAGATAGCCGATACTGCCGCCGTGATAGAGGTAGCGAAAGCAATTAGAAATGCTGCAGGAAGTATTCCAATTATATTTACTATCCGCTCAATCAGAGAAGGCGGCCAGCCCATCTCGTTGTCTGACAGGGAAGCCATTGAACTGAATGCAGCTATTTGTAAGCACACTGATGTTGAATATGTGGACTGTGAGCTTAGTAATGAGCCGGAAAATATTAAATATTTGCGCGAAGTTGCCCGGCAGAATAATACGAAGATCATCGCGTCCTTTCATAATTTTGATTACACTCCAGGCAAGGATATTCTGTTGCAAAAGTTTGTCGACGCCCAGGAGTATGGATTGGATGTTGGCAAAGTAGCAGTGATGCCTAAAGCGTTGGATGATGTATTGACTTTATTGAGTGTGACCTTGGAGGCCAGGCGGAAGGTGAAGATTCCTCTGATTTCCATGTCCATGGGCGGTTATGGGGCTGTAACCCGGATGATTGGCGGCGTCTTTGGCTCTTCATTGACCTTTGCGGTAGGCCAGAACGCCTCCGCACCGGGACAGGTACCGATTGACGATTTGCGGACAGTTCTCCATATTGTTGAAAAATCTATGGGACGGTGAAGAAAATGTATGAACTGTATCTGGAAAAGCCGGGTGATTTGAAGGCAAAAGAAATTGCCACTGCAACGGCACTGGAAGACAATGAAATAAAAATTAAAGTAATTTATGGCGGTATATGCGGCTCCGACCTGCGGGTATTTAAAGGAAGCCTTCCCTATGCCAACTATCCTTGCCGCCCTGGGCACGAAGTCTTAGGGACAGTCGTTGAGGCCGGTAAAAATTCTCCTTATAAAGCCGGCGACAAGGTAGCGTCGTTTCCCAATACTTACTGCGGTGAATGTGAATTTTGCCGGCAAGGCAAAACCAATATCTGTGAGAGCAAGAAATCATTTGGGGTAACGGTTAATGGTCTGTTTGCCCAGGAAGTTGTTATTGATTCCGAGTTCGTAGTGCCGGTCCCGGCGGACTTGGCGGATGAACGGGCGATTTTGGTTGAGCCCTTTGCCGTTAATGTTCATGGCTTGAAAAGAGCCAACATTACCCAAGGAACATCGGTGGCTGTAATCGGCTGCGGTACGGAAGGCCTGCTGTCGATTGCCCTCCTGAATCATATGGGAGCCGATGTGACGGTGCTGGATATTAATCCAGCCAAAATGGAAAGGGCCAAAGAGTTTAGCAAAAACATCAAAACGCTGCACCCGGCGGATGTTAAAAATCAGCTGTTTGAAGTAGTCGTTGAAGCGGCAGGAGCGAAAGCGTCGGTAGAACAGGCCTTTCAGATTGTGAAGCCGGGCGGCGCCGTGATCTCACTGGGGATTACCGGCGACGAGGTCAGCTATCCGGCGATCCGGATTACCCGCAGTGAAGTGACCATTTACGGTACGATTATTTATACGAAAAAGGACTTTACCGATGCAATGGCTCTGTTGCAAGACCCCACATTTAATGTTGCCCCTGTGCTCTCGAAGATTGTTCCTTTTTCCCGCTATCAAGAGGCTTTTGACGACGCATTATCGGGCAATTTTGCCAAGATTGTCCTGGATTTTAGGGGGGAGTAATAATGAAAGATTTAGTATCCAATCAGTTAGTGAAATATTTAGAAGACCGGGGAGTTGAACATGTTTTCGGTCTTTGCGGCCACACGGTTATCGCCTTTTTGGCGGCTATGTCCAAAAGCAAAAAAATTAAATTTGTTAATGTGAGGCATGAGCAAATTGCCGCCCATGCCGCCGACGGGTATGCCCGGATCACCGGAAAAGCGTCGGTGGTATTGAGTCATCTGGGGCCTGGCTTGACGAATGCCGCCACCGGTGTAGCCAATGCCGCATTAGACTCCATTCCGATGGTTGTCATCGCCGGAGATGTTCCGACCCATTACTTCGGTAAGCATCCCCACCAGGAAGTCAATATGCACGCCGACGGTTCCCAATGGGAAATCTACCGTCCTTTTGTCAAGCGGGCCTGGCGGGTCGACCGTCCCGATTTGTTTCCTGAGATTATCGAAAAAGCCTTCGCTCTGGCCGAATCCGGCCGTCCCGGCCCTGTCCTGGTAGATGTTCCGATGGACATTTTCTCGCAAGAAGTAGATGTTGCCCTGTTTGAAAGGGTACGCCACAACGCCAAGACAATTTACAAACCTTCCCTCGATGATGAACTGGCGGCCAGAATTGTAAAGACGTTAGCAGACGCTAAAAATCCCGTCATTCATGTCGGCGGGGGAATTGTGCTGGCTGATTCGGCTAAAGAACTGAAAGAGTTCGTTGACCACATGGGCATTCCGGTCAGCCATTCGCTGATGGGCAAAGGCGCTCTGCCCGATAACCATCCGCTGACGCTGGGAATGACCGGTTTCTGGGGAACAAAATTCATCAATGATCAGTGTAAAAAAGCAGACTGCATTTTAGGCTTGGGGACCAGCTTTAAAGAAGCCGACTGCAGTTCCTGGTATCCGGAATACACATTCAGTTTTCCGCCGACGAAACTGATCCATATTGATATCGACCCAAGTGAGATCGGCAGGAATTATCCGGTAGAAATCGGCGTCGTGGCCGATTTAAAACAGGCTCTGACCGTTCTTAACCGGGTGGCTAAGAAACTATTTCCGGAACCCAGACAAAATAAGGCCCTGGAACAGGAAATTGCCGCCTATAAAAAAGAGTTTAAGGCTGCCAACCGGGAACTGGAAGAAAGCAATGCTTTTCCTATGACTCCGCAGCGTATTTTAGCCGATGTTCGCGCGGTTTTGCCGCAAGATGCAATTATTACCACCGATGTTGGCTGGAATAAAAACGGGGTTGGTCAGCAGTTTCCGGTATATGAACCAGGCTCCATTCTGACGCCGGGAGGTCTGGCCACTATGGGGTTTGGCTCGCCGGCGGCATTAGGCGCCAAAGTAGCCGCGCCCGATAAGGTGGTCGTATCGTTAATCGGCGACGGCGGTTTCGGCCAGAATCCGGCTGTACTGGCCACAGCCGCCATTGAAAACATAGGGGCGATCTTTATCATCTTCAATAATAATGCTTTCGGCACCATAGCCGGACTGGAAAAAGCCCATTATAACACGACGTTTGCGACCATATTTGAACGGTGCGGGGAACCGTACTCGCCGGATTACGCTGCGATTGCGAAAGCTTATGGTGTTGAGGGCATCCGGATTGAAAAAGCGGAAGAATTTAAACCGGCTCTGGAAAAGGCAGTTAAAGATAATAAACCTTGTGTCATTGATGTACGCATGCAAAATAATCCGGTGCCGACTGCCGGTCACTGGAATATTATGGATATTTATTCTCCCGGTAAAAAAGTTCATCATGTAAGCACCAACTAATCATGTAAGTGCTCGAAGTCAAATTTAAATACTAAAGAAGGGATCTAAGTTGGCACGACAATTTTCTTTGGCCTATCTTACCGTGCTTGGCTGCCCGCCTCCTGAAATGACGTATATCGCCGCGCAAGCCGGTTACGATTACGTCAGTCTCCGTCCCATCTATATGGGGCTGCCGGGTGAACCAAACTATGCATTGAACGAAAATAAGGAGCTGATGCGGCAGACTAAAACCGCGTTGGCCGAGACGGGCGTTAAACTTCATGACATTGAACTGGCGCGCATCCATGACGGGGTTGATGTGAAAAAATATTTGCCTGCTATGGAAATGGCTGCAGAGCTCGGCGGATGTGCCGTTTTGAGTAGTATTTGGACTCCGGACCGCAAATTCTATATCGAAAAATTTGCCGAGCTATGCGATTTGGCCAAACCGTTCGGATTGACGGTAGATTTAGAATTCGTTCCGATAGCCAGTGTCTTTGATTTGAAAGGGGCGATCGACGTTCTTCGCACCGTTCAGCGGGAAAATGCCGGTCTAATGGTCGATACGCATCATTTTCATCGTTCACGGGATAAGATTGAGGAATTAGAGGCGGTTCCCCGCGGCTGGTTTCACTTCGCGCATCTTTGCGACGCTCCGGCGGAAATTCCAGCTTCAAAAGAGGAGATGACCCGGATTTTGCGGGAAGCCCGCTTATATGTAGGCGAAGGCGGCATTGATGTCGCCGGCATCTTGGGCCGGCTGCCGGAAGTTCCCTACTCAATTGAGCTGCCGCATGTCGCACGGGTTAAGGAATTTGGTTATGCGGAACATGCGCGGCGCTGCCTGCAGTCGGCTAAAGACTATTTTGCCGCTCACTCGCGGGAGCAGAATTTCTAGATAAGAGACTGCTTAAAAAGATGTGGATACTAGGCGCGGCGAGCATTCGAACGAGGCGTACTCAGGCGTACGTTGAGTGAGAACGCGCAGCCGCAACAACGTAGACGCGCTTTTTAAGCAGGCTCAGATAAGGAAATGGAACGGGTTTTAAGTGTACATTGTACACTGTAAAAAATAAATTTAAGATTTACAGGAGGATATTATTATGGCAAGTGAAGTGAAAGCGAAAGTAATTACCCCGGAGCAGCAGCAGGAGCTGGAAGCAGCGTTTTCCCGGGCACAGAAAGCCCTGGCAATCATTGAAACCTATGATCAGGCCCGGGTGGACCGGCTGTGCCAGGCCGTGGCCTGGGCAGTAGCAAATAAAAAAACATTTTCCCGTCTGGTGGATATGGGAATCGAAGAGAGCGGTCTGGGCGACCCGGTCAGCCGGATGAATAAGCGCTTTAAAATCCGGGGCGTGCTCCGCGATGCCCTTCGCCAGAAAAGTATTGGTATTATCGAGGAAATTCCCGAAAAGGGTATTGCAAAGTATGCAAAACCGGCAGGTATTATTGCCTCCATTGTACCCACCACCAACCCGGATCTCACTCCCGCCGGCACGGCGATTTACGCGATTAAGGCCCGCGACGCGGTTATCTTTTCCGCGCATCCCCGTTCCAAAAAGACCACTCATGAAACTATACGGCTTATGAGGGAGGCTCTGGAGCGGGAAGGGGCGCCGGCCGATATCCTGCAATGCCTGGATACCGCCAGCATCCCTATGGCCCAGGCGCTCATGGCTCAGGCCGACCTTGTTCTGGCAACAGGCGGGCAGCCGATGGTCCGGGCCGCCTACAGTTCCGGAACGCCGGCTTATGGGGTTGGCGCCGGTAATGCCACCATGATTTTTGATGAAACGGCGGATGTCAAAGAAGCGGCCCATAACACAATGCTGAGTAAGACCTCCGATTTTGGTTCGGGATGTTCCGCCGACGGAAACCTTGTGCTACATGAGAGTATTTACGATAGAATGTTGGAGCAGCTTGTCCTTGAAGGTGGTTATTTAGCCAACGAAGACGAAAAGGCAAAATTACGCGCCGTCATGTGGGATGCTGAAGGTCACAGACTGGCCAGCACGGTAGCGATTGCGCCGCAGCAGCTGGCGGAAATTGCCGGCTTTAGTATTCCCGCGGATCGAAAATTTATTATCGTTATTGGCGACGGCATCGGGAAAGAGTATCCTTTCTCCGGAGAAAAACTGACGACGCTGCTGGCGGTATACAAATACGAGGGTTCTTTCGACAATGCTGTTAAGATGATGCATGCGATCTATAAGGTCGGCGGCAGGGGACACTCTGTGGGAATTTATTCCTTTAATGATGAACATATCCATCAATTAGCCCTGGCGGCGCCTGTAAGCCGGATTATGGTCCGTCAACCCCAGTCCAAGGCAAACGCCGGTGCGTTTACCAACGGCATGCCGATGACATCCAGCATGGGCTGCGGCACTTGGGGCGGCAACATTGTTTCGGAGAACGTCCATCTGAAACATTATCTGAATACTACGTGGGTGTCGCGTCCGATTCCGGAGGATAGGCCGTCTGACAGAGAGCTATTTGGCGAGTTTTTCGATCCCGAATTAGAAAGATAAAAGGGTAATACGGATGTCTATTTAGTCTGCAGATTCGGTGATTAATGAAGAAGGTTATATTCTATCATTAATC
Organism: Allolucifera butyrica; assembly: GCF_900476375.1. GTDB lineage: Bacteria > Bacillota > Negativicutes > Sporomusales > UPPP01 > Lucifera > Lucifera butyrica. The sequence continues at coordinate 171,915 of NZ_UPPP01000105.1, forward strand.
ACCGATTTTGTTAAAAATAAAAAAGCAATTACGGCTTGACCTGTAATTGCAGAATTACTCAATATTATTTTAATAAGATGTGTTATTCATGATATTATAGACAATAAATATTCCCCTAATATTCGACAAAAAGGCTTTTTTCCAGTTCCGATAATCTCTGTTCTTCCAAAAGTGTATCAAGATCAGAGTGATCGGTATTTTTATCAGACATTGATGTATACATTAATTCACTCCTCCATGAATACGATTATTTGGGTATATTGTAGCATTGTTTTAGCAGATGTGCAAGGAGTACAAGTGAATTTTTACAGAAATATTGTTTTTTATATGACAAATGTATTTTGAAGATGGACTGACAGGCGGACGACCGTTTTCCCTAGCCTGAGAAGGCTGATTTGGCCGGTGTTTTGTTTGATTTATCCACTCTTGTACTGGCGGACAAGAAGTAATACAATAAGTTTAGCAGACTTCGCAAGGAAGGAAGATAACGGTGAAAGACTTGGATTTTTCTGTGAATAACGATGACTCTTTACACATTAAGGTTTATAAACATATTAAATCCCAGATTATAAACGGGGGTTACGGTCCGGGTGAAATATTGCTGGAAACCAAACTGGCTGATGAGCTGGGCGTCAGCCGCACTCCGATTCGTGAGGCGATCCATTTATTAGAATTGGAAGGGCTCGTTGAATCGAGTACGAAAAAGGGAGCGGCAGTATTAGGTATTTCCACGAAAGATGTACAGGACATTTACGCAATCCGTCAACTGGTGGAGGGATTGGCAGCCCGTTGGGCGGCGGAACATCTAACTGCCGTTGAAATTAAGGAATTGCAGAAAATTTTTGAGCTGATGGAGTTTTACGCCCATAAGCTGGACGTAGAAGAGGTGACCGAACTGGATAACCGGTTTCATCAAATCATCTATGAAGCATCGGGAAGTAAGATATTGAAACTTACTCTCGGCAATTTACACAAGTATGTGCAGATGGCCCGGCAGGAATCACTGAAAGCCCATGACCGGTTGCCTCACACCATTGAAGAGCACCGTGCTGTTTTGCAGGCCTTTTTGGACAGGGACGCTGAGGTGGCGGAAAAGGCGCTGGCTTACCATGCCAAAATGGCTTATCTAAATATTATTGACCAACAGCCTGAATAAACCATATATATTGTAAGAAAGAAAAAGGGAGACAGTTCCAATTATATTTTGGACTGTCTCCCTTTTTGCGGCAGCGGGACTGCTTAAAAATGAATTACTATTTAACTTCCGCTTATGACAAGGCGTTCTTTCTGCCGTCCTGCTTCGTCCTGATCAATTTGCGGACTGGGAAGGGAAAAAGCCGCTGGTACGGCAAGTATCGGCAGGAGTCCCAGGAAGGTTAGCGCATTTTCAAGTCCGTAACTATCCGCCAGACGGCCTAGAAACGGTGCGGCAACTCCGCCGATGCTGAGAGCCAGACCCAGGGTAATTCCCGACGCCAGTCCCATATTGTTAGGCAGATACTTTTGACCCAGGACAACCATAGGACTAAAGGAAGCGAAGATAGCGACTCCGATAGGCACCAGCAGGACTGTAGCAGTTACTACATTCCGGGTATGAAAAAATAGCGGCAGTAGCGGCGCAAGGAATAGAAAGGCTACCCGCACTACCCTGATCTGGCCAAAATAGTCGGCTAATCTGCCGGCAATCAGACTGGACACAGCCCCTACGACGAATAAAATAGTCAATGCGGCGCTGCCGGCTGTGTTAGACTGGTGAAGTACGTGAATCCAGTATAAGGGCACAAAGACATCAATACCGAATATAATCACCGAACGCAAAGAAACAGCCAGGGTCAGACGGAAAAACGAGTACCACTCATCCGGTTGACGGGAGAAAACGGCTTTGGCAATTGCTTTATTATAACCGGCGGCGGAAAGGCGGGAGCGGTGCGCAAACAATATCAGGGCAACAACGGTTGCCGGCAGGATGAAGAATAATGTGCCCGTTAATCCCCAAATGGTGACGGTGGCAATAACAAAGACGGGGCCAATTGCAAAGCCTATATTACCGCCGGCGGTAAAAGTGCTGACCCCGGTAGCTTTTTTTTCCCCGGATACATAGTTGGCCAAACGGGCGGCTTCCGGATGGAAGGCCGCAATACCCAGCCCGCTTAGGGCAACGGCCAAAAACAACAGCCAATAATTTTGGACGATGCCGACAGCCGCCAATCCCAACCCGGCCAGGAACAATCCTGCCGGCATTACCCAAAAGGCTGAAATCCGGTCGGCATAATAACCAAAAAGAGGCTGTACTACGGAAGAGGTTATATTGGCGGCAAATACCAGGTTGGCGGCTGCTTCATAATTAAGATTATGCGCCGTAATTAAAATAGGCAGCAATGCGGGTAAGATACCCTGGTTCAGATCGGTACATAGATGACTGATAGTTAAAATGCTTAATTCGCGATATTTCATAATCCAATCCCCCTTGCTGAGCTAGCGTCTTTCAGGTATGATTATAGCAAGTTAAAAACCATATTAAAAAGATTTATATTATCTGAAATCTATATGCGGAAAATATGGATGTGGGGGGAGATTTTTGGATATCAGGCAGTTACATTATTTTTTGGCAATTGCCGAAGAGGGCCAGATTACCGGAGCGGCTAAACGTCTACATATGGCTCAGCCGCCGCTTAGTCAGCAGCTTAAACTATTAGAAACCGAATTGGGGGTCCAATTAATCCGGCGGGGCAGTCGCAGAATTCAGCTGACTGAAGCCGGAAGTGCCCTGCGCAACCGGGCTGAGCAGATCCTTGCATTAATGGAAACGACGTTTAAAGAGGTAAAGGAATTTCATGACGGGGATAAAGGAACTCTGGCAATTGGAACAGTTGCCTCGTTAGGAGCAACGTTGCTCCCGGAACGAATCCGGTTATTTCGTGAACAATACCCTGGAATCGATTTTATTCTTTGCGAAGGTGAGACGCAACGGATCAGCGAATTGTTAAATAGAGGTGTAATTGAAATTGGCATGGTGCGGCTGCCATTTGATTCGAATGTATTTGAGTCGGTTACTTTGCCAAAGGAGCCAATGGTGGCAGCTATTAACCGGTCATGTGGCAGTTATGATGATAACACGACGGTTATCCAATTGAAAGAATTGGTTAATATGCCTTTGATGGTACACCGCCGTCATGAAGCTTTAATTATCAAAGCTTGCCGGGAGGCCGGTTTTGAACCAAGCATACTGTGCATCGGTGACGATATCCGGTCATTGCTGGCATGGGCGGATGCGGGAATTGGTACAGCTATAGCCACCCAATCGGCGGCAGGGCTTATTCCCAGTACCAATCTTTGCTATCGGCAAATTGCAGCGCCTGATCTGGAGACAACCGCGGCCGTAATTTGGATGCGAAATCGTTATTTATCAACGGCTGCCCGGCGTTTCTTGGAAATATTTATTGCCTGACTTTCTGATCCCGAGCCTGCTTAAAAAGATGTGGATACTAATTCGAACGAGGTGTACTCAGGCGTAGTTGAGTGAGAATGCACAGCCACAACAACGTAGACGCGCTTTTAAGCAGGCCCGGTCCCATAAAAAAAGGACCATCCTATTAAGGATAGTCCTGGAAGGGATCAGAAGAAGGAAGTATCTATCTTCCATGAGTGGTATTTAATGGTATTCGAAAGTTCAGCCTTTTGACAAAACATACACGGTTATATTCCGTCTTCCCCAGTTGAAAGCCTCATCGGTTGTTTCCATCGCCAAATCAATGTGTCTACCGATAATGGCGCCGCCAATGTCATCGGCGACTGCTTCGCCGTATCCCGGCACATAGAGTTTTGTTCCCAGCGGAATGACATCCGGGTCTACAGCAATCATGCCGCGCTCCAGGACGTGGCCTCGGTAGGTGATACCCGTGCAGCCTTCATCATGAGCGGTATACGCGGTTGCAAGCACCGGCAGAGAATAAAGGTAGTGCGGTATACCGCTGTCTTCCGGCGGCGATTGATATGTAGGTTGATCGGGCGGGAGCACTTTTCGCGGCGGTCTTTTTCCCCGGAAGTTTTTCAGGGCGTCTAACGTTCGCGGACCGACGATGCCGTCAGTTTCCAGGCCGGTATCATCCTGAAATTCCTTAACGGCGGCAAGAGTTTGGTAACCAAATATCCCATCAGGATGGCCGCTTAAATAGCCGGCCTGGATGAGATCCTTTTGGATAGCGGCCACCTGGCTGTTTTGCATGCCGAATTTGACGATTGTAGTGTGGGGTTGGGGTGGGGATTTGTGATGATGCGAACCGCCGCCGAAAATACCCCGGATAATGTTAAATAAGAAAAAACTGGCGTGGGCCGGGACCGGTTGATAGAAGGCGAGAAAAAAGACAATCAATGCATAGGCGGCTTGCTTTTTTTTTAACATCCTATGGCTCCTTAAATGTATTTTTCAATAAATTTATCGGCTTTTTTGAAAAATACTTAATAAGACATAAGACCTATTTTGTATAATTTTATCAGGTAAATTAAGGAAAATATATTAGAAAATAATGGATGAATTTGTTTTTGCCAATGTAGGAGGATATGCGGGGAATTGCCGGGTGAATCACCCGAAGTAATAAAAGATAAAAACGGAATATACCAGGTCTATATGGCCCGGATATCCCGTTATGTACAATTATAGCTTAATGGGGAGAGTGAAAATGATATATCCAGAGTTGACCAAAGCGGATAAATGGCTTGTGAGCCTGCTCCTTTTGTTGTCTACCGCCGGAATTATTCTCAGCTTTACTCTATTTCCGGCGGCTGGAGGAACAACGGCCCAAGTGCAAATTGACGGCAAATTATATAAAACGGTTCCGCTTCGTCCGGGTTATTCTGAGGAATTCCGCATTGGCGGTCAAACAGAATATGCGGTTATTGAAGTGCGGGACGACAAAATCCGCATCCGTCAGGATGATTCACCCCGCCAGATTGGAGTCCGGACAGGGTGGATCAGCAGGCCGCCGCAACAGATCGTAAATCTGCCCTACCGGATTCTCATAACCATTGAATCAAATGAAAAAACAGATATTGATGCGATAACCAATTAAAACGGTTATTTCTGTGGATTGCTATGCAGGGCCAGGGCCGCGGCCACAACGCCGCCTGCCTGCTCCAGCAAGCGGGCGGCCGGTACGGCGGGCAAGCTTGTCAGCAACATGGTTACGGCTAACTTAGCCGAGCCATTGGCGACGGTGAGCGCCGTCTCACATTGTTCCCGGCTGACACCGGTAGCCGTACTGACAATGCGTTTGGCCCGTTCCTGCAGTTTAAAGTTGGTGGCCTGAACATCCACCATTAAATTGCTGTACGTCTTGCCAAGCCGGATCATACTGGCGGTGGTTAACATGTTAAGCACCATTTTTTGTGCTGTGCCGGCCTTCATGCGGGTAGATCCTGTGACAACTTCCGGGCCGGCCAGTACAGTCAGGCTGAGAGCGGCTGCCTGGCTCATTTCTGAAGCCGGGGTACAGGTAAGGGCGATGGTGCGGCAGCCGAGTGAGTTAGCATATTGTAAACCGCCCAGTACATAGGGCGTCCGGCCGCTGGCGGCAATGCCGACAACAATGTCGGCCGGACACAGGTGTTTAGCCTGTAAATCTTCAACGGCCAGGGTCGGCGAATCTTCGGCACCCTCTACCGCCCGGAGGATGGCGGCCGGTCCACCGGCAATCAGTCCTTGTACCAGTTCCGGGTCGGTACCATAGGTTGGCGGGCACTCGGACGCATCCAAAATGCCCAGTCGTCCGCTGGTGCCGGCGCCTACGTAAAAGAGACGGCCGCCGGTTTTAAATGATGCCACAATCCATTCGACTGCCTGAGCAATCTCAGGCAGAATGTTTTTTACGGCAGCAGCAATTTTGTGATCCTCCCGATTGATCAGTTCAACAATTTCCCGGCCGGAAAGCCGGTCGATATTCATAGTTGCGGGATTGCGGGCTTCGGTTAGCAGGTTTTCCAGGTTCATACAGTTGCCTCCTTGAAACGGAATTGGTCGCCGGGGCGGATATAAGCAAGTAAAAACAATTCTTCCGGCACGATATGGGCTACGGTATTGACCCGGTCGTCCGCCGGCAGAGCGGAATGGATGATTTGCAGTTCTCCCATATACCGAAGGTAATGCTGGTTATCAACCGTTACCGTGCCAGGGAGCCGCGGTGCGGCGGTCCGGGCGGGAATCGGAATCGCAGAGGTACACCGGCTTCGCGCCTCCTGTGACCGGATGGCGTATTCACCGGGGTCGGTCCGGTTAGTATGGCAGCCTGAAAATAAAAGTTCCCGTTCGGCGGCGGTTATGTCCGGAGCGACATGGATATGCAGTTCGATGCATTCGGAATCGAGACCGGCCACGGCAGCCAATTCCTGGGATGGCGCCAGGGGGTCGCCGAAGAGCAACCCGGCCAGCAGGCGGCAGGCGAGCAGTTCTTTGGCCGCCTGCATAGGAGACTGGGAACGGTGTTTTTCCAAGGTCGGCAAGCCGGCGAAAATGGGGCCGCGGGGTGTATGGCGGGAAGGAATGAAGGCGAATACGGGGATGCCATGATTAGACAACAACTGAGAGCGCTCGGTGAACAGGGACCAGCTAAGTCCGGTTTCCGGCCGGGGATAATAATTGTGACAGGCTCTTAGCCGGGTAAGGTCGGTGCCGGACTGGACAATTTGCTGTAGCAGAACCGGTGTAATTGTGCTGGCATTGATTTCCACCTCTAAATCGCCGGCCTGGGTGATTGCGGCAATTTGGTCCGGCGAAAAGCCATAGTCCAGGCGGATGGTATGAATGCCCAGTCTTTTTAGCTGGGAAAAATCAGTAGGAGAGGCGCCCAACTGAGCTAAGGCCTTGGGCGAGATATCCGCTGTAATCGAGTAGCCAAGTTCCGTAGCGGTGTTGACCAGATGGTGGAACTCCGTTAGCAGCGTTTGGGCGTTGGCTTCAGGGATATGAAGGGAAGTAAATAAACGGTTAAAACCATAACGGCGGGCCAATTCAAGATAGTCGCAATTGTTTTTTGCCGAATGCTCCATACCGGCAAAGGCTGATATGCCTTTTTCCCAGGCCATACTATTCACATCCCTGCTGTTGGATTTCACCCGGCGGGTCGTCAAAGCCGACAGCCCAGGTGGTAATAAAGCCGGCGATATAGGCGATCAGAAGGCCGATAAGATAGGAAAGCACACTGCCGGGCTTAATCAAAAAGGCCAACGGCAGTCCCGAGACGCCGATTGCCACGGAACTGACATGCATGACCGCCTGAAAGGCGCCGCCGAACCCGGCGCCGATGCAAGCGGTGACAAAGGGCCGTCCCAGCGGCAGGGTAACGCCGAAAATAAGCGGTTCTCCGATGCCCAAAATACCGACGGGCAGAGCGCCTTTGATGATTTCTTTGAGTTTGTTGTTTTTGGTTTTTAAATAGACGGCAAAGGTAGCTCCCACTTGACCGGCTCCGGCCATGGCCAGGATCGGCAGCAGCGGATTTTCCTTAAACGTATTTAAGAACTCCATGTGTACGGGGACCAGGCCCTGGTGCAGTCCGGTCATGACTACCGGCAGGAAGGTTGCGGCCAGTATAAAGCCTACCACCGCCCCGCCAATGCCGATTAAATTGGTGAAGACGGCTACTATGCCGTCGGAGAGTACGCCGCCGACAGGCTGCAGCACATAATAGGTGATAAAGCCGGTGATGAAGAGAGTCAGGCCGGGAACGACAATAATATCCAGGGCATTGGGCACAATCTTGCGCAGCCGTTTTTCCAACTGGCTCATGAACCAGGCAACGAGGAGCACTCCGATTAAGCCGCCCCGTCCTGGTACCAGGGCCATTTGATTGATTTTGAGGGTGGCAATGGCCGGATTCATGATCAAAACGCCGGCAAGACCGCCCATGGAGGGGGTGCCGCCGAATTCCCTGGCGGCATTGATTCCGACGAAAATACCGAGATAGGAGAAAATACCCCAGCCGATTACATTCAGGAAAGCGGCAAAGGTTCCTTTCGGGTCGGCGCCGAGCTGAATGGCGATATTGGTTAATCCCGCCACCATGCCCGAGGCGACGATGGCCGGGATGAGAGGAACGAAAATATTGGCCAGTTTACGTAAAAATAACTTGACCGGTGTGCGGTTTTTATCAGCAATTTGGGCTTTCAGGTCTTTTACTTCACCAAGGGATAGTCCCGTCAGGATCGCAATTTCGGCGGCCACTTTGTTGACTGTACCCGGTCCCAGTATGATTTGCAGTTGACCGGCAGCTTCCACGACCCCCAGTATGCCGTTCAGCTTTTGCAGGTCTTCCATCTTGACTTTTGTCCGGTTAAACAGCGAGAGACGGAGACGGGTCATGCAATGCATCGCTGTGTTGATATTCTCTCGGCCGCCAACGGTATGAATAATTTCTTGCGCCAGTTTTTTCTCGTTAAGCATATGACTCCTCCCGGTCTATTCTAGTTTTGGTTTTTAAGCAAAGGGGCCGTCCCCCGTCAACAATTTTTCGCTGCACTGGGGACAGCCCCGGAATTAGAAAGGCTTAATTCACAACATTGATTGGTTTGCCCTGCAGGAAGGATGCAATATTAGCAGCCAGAAGATTCAGAAGCCGCTGTCTGGATTCAAGGCATTTCCAGCCTATATGCGGCGTCAGCAGTACATTTTCCATGGCAAACAACGGATTGTCCGGAGCCGGCGGTTCCGGGTCCTGGACATCCAGTGCCGCTCCGGCAATCTGCCGGTTTTGCAAGGCGGCGATTAAATCCGGTTCGTTGATAATGGCCCCCCGGGCAGTGTTGATGATAAAGGCCGTAGGCTTCATTAAGTTCAGACGGTCCTTATTGATCAGGTGCCTGGTAGCGGGTGTAAGGGGACAATGCAGAGTGACAAAATCACTCTTGGCCAGCAGTTCTTCCAGCGAAACGGATTGAATGGCGGGGTCGTCCCACTGCCGGGAAGTGCGGGTGTAGGTCAGAATCTTCATCCCCAGAGCCAGGGCAATTTTTATTACTTGCCGCCCAATGGAGCCGGCGCCAATGATGCCAAGGGTTTTGTTTTGTAACTCGAAATGGGGCACCTGCAGACATTGGGTGAAATTAGTAAAGTTATTTTGTTTCAGCATGATTTGCTGCCATGCCAGGGAGGAACTTAAATTCAAAATAAAAGTTATAACCAGCTGCGCAACGGCTTCCGTGCTATACCCGGGGATATTGCAAACCGTAATATTTTTTTGTCTGGCAGCGTCAATATCTATATTATTATAGCCCGTGCCGGCCTCGCAAATAAGTTGAACGGAGGCGGGAAACTGAGCGATTAAATCTCCCCTTAAAGGCATTTCCTTGGTGATGACGATATTCTGCCCCTGAACTCTGGTCAGTATTTCCGCCGGGTCGCTGCTTATATCATATTTACTGACCGTTGTAATTTTGTTGAATGGGGAAAAATCAAGCTTGTGGTCAAAATCCATTTTTGCTAAATTAAGAAATACAGTATGATTCATAATGTTCCTCCCCAAAAGGCATTTTTAGAATATTTTACAAATTCTAGTATATTCTTATTCAGAATCAGTGTCAACATTGGAACCGGCTGTTTAGATGACCGGTAACGCAATTCTCCGCCGGACTGCCCATACCTTGGTCGGAGTCGGTGAGACAGCATGAGAAGACGGCAGACGGTCAGGAGTACTAAATGGGATAACAAATTGACAAGGAATTCGCACTTTTCTGTCGAATTAAATCGATGATAATTTATGTAAACGCTAAGGAGGCTGTAAGTGTGGCAGAAGCAGAAAGCCGTCTCGAAGCATTTAAGGCTGTTTTGCCGGTCATAGCGCAAGTCTATGCCAATCAAGTCGGAATTGCCCTTACGGATAAAGAAAAGTACCTTTTCTATCAGCCCGGCGATACTCTCAATCTTAAAATTCAGGCAGGAACTCCGGTAAAAGCGGGGACGGCGGTCGCTCAAGCAATGATGGAGAAACGGCGTGTCGTGGTTCGGGGCGATAAAGCAGTTTTCGGACTGCCTTACATTGCCATGGCTTATCCTGTATTTGACCGCGAGAATACTGTCATTGGCGGGATTGCCATTATTGAGACGACCGATAAACAGGACGAGATGAAAGAATTGGCGGTCAGCTTGAGTGATATGGTAAGTACCCTGGCCAGTTCGGCGGAGGAAGTGTCGGCCCAAACCGAGGAGATTGCCGCCGTTACGGCTCAGGTGGCTAATACGGCCCAACTCCTGCAAGGACGGGCCAAGGAGACGGAGAAAGCCTTATCAATTATTCGCAATATTGCCGGACAGACCAATCTCTTAGGATTAAACGCGGCGATTGAAGCGGCGCGGGTCGGGGAATATGGACGCGGTTTCGGCGTGGTTGCGGATGAAATCCGGAAACTGGCAACAATGAGTGCCGATTCGGTGAAAGCAATCGCCGATGTGTCGAAAGCCATCCAGGCCGATAGCGAGGAAACGTACAGCCAAATCAAACAAGTAACCGAATCAATTGCTCAAATTTCCGAGGCGGTGACGCACGTCGCTGCGACAGCCCAGGATACCAGCCACATTGTGAACCGAATCGATACAATGGCGGAAAAACTGACAAGAGAATAAAGGTAAAAACGTTGATTAGGGGAGCTGCAAATACAGTCCCTCTTTTTTTGACCCTTTTTCTATGGAATTTGGAAGTAAAATATTTTACTTCCAGGTAAAGCCCCTTTGGTCTTTTTAGTTAATATGGTATTATTATGTTTGAACCAAACCAATATACCCACATTTTGCACTCTGAACTTATGGCGAAAGATTTCTCCTAATTATTTATAGCCGCAAAGTAATTATTAAGGTTATATTCGTTTAAAATTCACTAAGTTTATCTTAGATGGGAGAATGATTGGCGAGTGACTAAGAAATGCAAAGAATGGAATAAAAGGAGTTGCCTATGAAGAACATTGTAATTCTTGCGACGGGGGGCACCATCGCGGCTGTATCCCAGTCGGTTGCCGCAACTACGGCCTATCAGTCGGGGATCGTTCCCATAGCGGAGTTATTAAACGAAATCAGACCTTTAACCAATCTTGCCAATATAACCAGTGAACAGGTCGCGCAAATCGATAGTGCCGATATGAGTCACGAGCTTTGGCTTTTTTTGGCGAATCGCATAAATTCTTTACTGCAACAGCCGGATGTGGACGGTATTGTATTAACCCATGGAACGGACACGATGGAAGAAACCGCCTATTTTCTGAATCTGGTTGTCAATAGCGACAAGCCCGTAGTTTTGGTGGGGGCCATGCGCCCATCCACCGCGATCAGTTCCGACGGCCCGATGAATCTTTACAATGCCATTGTTTTGGCTGCCAGTGACGCAGCCAGCGGCAAAGGAGTTCTGGTTGCCCTGAACGATACAGTCAACTCCAGCCGGGATGTGACAAAAACCAATACGGCCCTCCAGGATACATTCAAGGCTCCGGAGCTTGGTTATTTAGGGTATCTGATAGATGGCCAGCCCCATTTTTATCGTTTGCCGGCCCGCAAACATACCTATTTAAGTGAGTTTCGTATTGATGAACTGGCAATACTGCCCAAGGTTCATATTATCTATGGTTATGTCGACGATGGCGGCGCATTGGTCAGGGCAGCCGTTAAGGACGGGGCCCAGGGAATTGTCTATGCCGGTCTGGGAAATGGCAATATGTCGCAGCACATGCAAAAGGTTTTTAATGAAATCCGGCAACAGGGGGTCGTCGTGGTTAGAAGTACGCGGGTTGGCAATGGAGTGGTGACAAAAAACGGCGCTGTCGACGATGACGAGTATGGTTTTGTTGCCGCCGACACGTTGAGTCCGCAGAAAGCAAGAATCCTTCTAATGCTGGCTTTGACGAAAACCCGGCAGCCCGATGAAATTCAAAAGATATTCGAAACTTATTAATGTTTCCAAGGCCGCGCTAGCGGTCTTTTTTGTAAATTTTAAAGGATATTTGTGGATAAATGGCAAATTTATTTTCTATTCATGGAATCTATTTTTGGGGGGAGTAATTTTGAGTATAAAGAACAAAATCATTGCTGTTATGCTTACGGCTTTGGTCGTCACTACCCTGTTGGTCAGCGCTTTGCAGCTATACACCGTATATCAGGCGGCCGGGCACAATTCCATGCTTAGCATGGACATGCTGGCAGGCCTTTATTCGGGTATCAAAAGCAGTGCCCTCGCTTTGCTGATTGCTTTAGTTCTGGTTGGTTCCATTGCTTGGCTTATTATCGGGCGCCTGCTTAGGCCGCTTACGGTGATGACGCGGGAAGTTTCCCGGCTGGGGCAGGGAGATTTGACGCTGGTCCTTCATTACAAGTCGAAGGATGAAATCGGGCAATTAGCCGGTGCAATGAATTTGACCGTGCAGAACTTGCGGAATATTGTCGGTACCGTTCAAAGCAACGCCCAGTCTATTTCCGCCTCCGGCGAAGCATTGTCCGCTGCTACCGAGGAAGCCGGCCGGGCGGTGGGGCAAGTTGCTCAAACTGCCGGAGAAATTGCCAAAGGGGCAGAGGAAACGGGACGGATGGTACAGGATGCCGCCGGCCAGACGGCGGCATTGAATGAACTTGCCGGTTCGGTATCCCGGGAAATGCAGGAATTAACCCGGCAGGCCCGGCAGATTGGTGTAGCGGCTGAAAATGGGCAGACGGCCATTAGCCGGGCTACGGAAGTGATTCAGGGGATTGCCAATACCACCCGGGAAAATGCTCAATTGGCGGGTGAACTGAATACCAAGTCACAACAAGTCCGGGAAATTGTAGAGATGATTAATGCGATTGCCGGACAAACAAACTTGCTGGCGCTTAACGCCGCTATTGAGGCTGCCCGGGCGGGGGAACACGGCCGGGGATTCGCCGTTGTGGCGGAAGAAGTGCGGAAACTTGCCGAGCAATCAGGTCAGGCTGCGGCTCAGATTGGCACGATTGTCCATGGAATGCTGGGTGACATTGGCAATGTGGTAAATTCGTCCAATCAAACCACCACTGCGGTTGGTGAGGGGGTTACGATTATCCACGAGGCCGATACCAGTTTCAGGGCGATTACCGGCCACATTGACGCCACGGCTAATAAAACGGATACTGTCGTTAAGCTGATTGAGCAGCAGGCTCAGGCAGCTACGCACCTGAAGGAAGCGGTGCAAAATGTGGCTGCTGTAGCCGAACAGTCGGCAGCTTCCACCGAAACAACGGCAGCTAGTGCGGAAGAGGTTAACGCCTCTGTGGAAGAAATTGCGGCCAGTGCTCAGTCCCTCAATCAGATCGCCGGGAAATTGCAGGATGTAGTGGCAAAGTTCAAACTGGTTTAGCAAATCTGGGTATTAGTTGCCAACCTCCTTTGCCGTCCAGTTCCAGGCGGTTCCGGTGATAATTTAGCAGCGTTTTCCGGTGTCCGACGCTGATGACCGACGTATGCGGCAGCAATTGAGGCAGGGATTCATACATGACCTTTTCCGTATTTTCATCCAGCGCGGAGGTTGCCTCATCAAGAAACAGCCAATCGGGCTGCAGCAATAATATCCGGACAAAAGCGACCCGCTGCTGTTCGCCTAATGAGAGCGCTTGCCCCCAGTCAAGGGTTTCTTCCAGTCTGTCTATTAGATGCGGAAGATGACAGGTTAGCAGTATTTTTTTTAGAACAGCGTCTTCCACTGGCTGGGTCGGACCGGGGTATGTTAGGACATCCCGGAACCGGGTTAGGGGCATATAGGATTTTTGCGGCACAAACAGGACCTTTTTCTTGTCCGGCACATGGATACAGCCATTGGCATAGGGCCACAATCCGGCCAGGGTTCTAAGAAACGTACTTTTGCCGCAGCCGGAGGGACCGATGATTAACAAGCTTTCATTGGAATCCAGCGTTAAAGTAATATTTTTAATTAGATTATAACCGTCAGGACGGAAAACATTAATTGCTTTAAGCGTAAGCCCCCGCCGAGGCTGCCGGCTTACTTCAATTTGGTAGGACGAAGAAGCTTCGGCGCGGGCTATTTCCATATATATCAGGAAATTATTCAGACGGTTAACTACCGCCCGCCATTGAGCCAAACGGGTGAAGCTGTCAATGACAAAGGAAAATCCGTTTTGAACATGATTATAGGCATCAATCACCTGAAACATCTGGCCTAAATGGATTTGATTCCGGAAATATCGCGGTGATGCAACCAGTACGCCGAAAATGATCGAAGCATGAGAATAGGTGGTTGTCAGCCAGGTCAGTTTTTTACGTACCGTAATGATTTTTAAATAGTTATTTACAATGTTTTCAAAATGCCGTAAAAACGTCTTTTTTTCTTGCATTTCACCATTGTAAAAGGCAATGCTTTCGGCGTTTTCCCGTACCCGGACAAGGCTGAAGCGAAAATCGGCTTCATAGCGCTGCTGGTCATAATCCAACCGGACTAAAGGGTGGCCTAACCGGATTGTCAGGTAGGTGCCAATGGCTGCATAGACCAGTGCCGCCCAGACTAAATAGCCATAAACGGGTAAATGAAAGCGTCCCAGGGGCAGATAAAGGATGCCGGAAAGATTCCATAAGATAACGACAAAGGATGATACGGTCAAAATATCCTGCAGCACATCAATGGAGAGCCGCAAGGTCAGAGAAACAAACAGTTCAACATCTTCGCTAATCCGCTGGTCAGGATTATCCGCTTCCTCATTAGCCAGCAGTTTAAGACGGTAATAGGTTTTGTAACGCAGCCAGTCGGCAAGATATTTTTCGGTCAGCCAACTGCGCCACTGGATGTGAAGCAGCATCCGTGTGTAAACCTGATAGCCGCGTACGATGATTAAGAGAACTACTAATAGGGTAAAATTTCCTACCGCCCGGATGAACCCGGCCTGGTTATAGTTTTGCAACACTTGGTAGAAGGTACCCTGCCAGACATTTAAGAGTACCGATATGTATACCAAACCCAGGTTGAGAGCGATTACAACCAATAACAGTCCCCAGGCCGACCATTTATCGTTGGAAAACCAATAGGCTTTGGCAATTTTCCAGGCGCTTTGCAATACGACAGCACGTCTCATTTTTGTCCATCACCTCTTTATTTTATATTCCTGACAGCCGTGCGGCATGACGAAAATAGGCAATAACGCAAAGGCTTCCCGTCGAATGCCGGGAAGCCTTTTTTCGCGCCCTGGACCCTGCGCCACGAGGCCGAGCTGCTGAGCGCATACAGGAGCGAATGCAGCAGGCAAGGCATAATGAAAAAGCCATTTGAGAATATACTAAAGAAAATAGGATTTTATGTTATAACGGAAAGGAAAAAATGTGAAACGGATTATTGATGTTCTGGACCGTCTGGGCCTGAGTCTGCAAACCTTCAAAATTGCCTTTGCCGCGTCGGTAGCCTGGTTTGTTTCGACTGCGGTGTTACAAAGCCATTATCCGTACTTTTCATCCCTGGCCGCCATCTTAACGGTCCACGTTACGGTTGCGGATTCATTAAAAGCGGCAATACAACGCATTAGCGGCACCATTGCCGGAGTGATTCTCAGCATTCTGATAGGACACTGGCTTGGCATTGGTCCCGGCGCCATTTTTTTAATGATATTCATTGGCATGGCTGCGGGAAAGGCACTGCGGTTACAAGCGCCGGTTACGTCCCAAATCGGAATTAGTTCTTTATTGGTACTGGCATTAAGTCAAGGCCATAGTAATGGTTATGCCCTGGGGCGAATAACGGAAACCGTAATCGGTTCGCTGATTGCTATTGTAGTGAATGCTGCCGTCGTGCCTACCAATGCCGTGCCGGCAGCCGAAAAACGCATTTTAGAACTTAGCCGGTTAGCCGCCGGTACCCTGGAAAATATGGCGGGCTTATTACAGGAAAAAAATATAAGGGACAATGCGGGACAAGACGCGGTGATGAAATTAATAAAAGAGACAGGAAAGAGTATTGAAGCAATTGAATTAGCGGAACAAAGTTTAAAATTCAGTCCCTTTCCGGTACGGTTAAGAAAAAGATTGGCTCAGCTATCCCAGGTAATGCAGCGTTTAGAGTATATAACAATTCAAATCCGGGGCATCCGGAAAGGAATCATTGATATTAACCCGGCAATGACCGGCGGGGCAAATCTGGAAGGACTGGGACCGGCTATTGAGTCTACCGCGGAGTGTGTTGCCGCTTTTGGCAGAAATGTTATCGAACCATTGGCATGGCCGCTTCCATTATTGACCGGCCGTCTTGACGAAGCCCGTTTCCGGCAGGAATTATGTCTTGCGCAGTTGACGGAATTACCCTTGTCTTTATTGCGGGATACCGGCGGAATTCTTACCGACTTAAACCGAATCTTGCGGGAGGTGGAAGTCCGGCAGGAAGGAAATCGGCCAGAATTGGCTAAGTTATAATTTATACAGGGACTTGGGGGATTGTGAGGAGTTTTCCCGCGCCCTGAGCCCTGCACTATGAGCCGAAAGACCGCTTAGCGGTCTTTCTCATAAAGGAGGCAGTAGGATGATTCAATTCGAATATCATAATCCGGCCAGGATTATTTTTGGCTGCGGTAAAGTGGGTGCTGTTGGCGGATTGGCGCAAACCTACGGTCATAAAGCGCTGGTGGTAACTTCAGGCAGTTCGCAGCGCACCGGTTTATTGCCAAGAGTATTGGCCTTACTGGGGCAGGCGGGAGTGGAACAGGTTGTTTTTGACAAAGTCAAAGCGAATCCACTGACGACAATGGTGCAGGAAGGGGCGGCTTTGGCAAAAAGAGAACAATGTGACCTGGTAATTGGATTAGGCGGCGGCAGTGCCATGGATGCGGCCAAGGCAGTGGCTTTCTTAGCCATTAACGACGGGGATGTTACGGAATATATGTTCGGTGCCAAACAGGGGACGGGCGCGCTGCCGGTCATACTGATCACCACGACCGCAGGTACCGGTAGCGAGGGCAACAATATCGCGGTGCTTACCAATCCTGACAGCAATGATAAAAAAGGCTTGAAATCACCCTTTATGTATGCCAAAGCGTCGATTGTGGATCCTGAACTGTTAATGACGCTGCCGAAGCGGTCGATTGCCGGTCCGGGCCTGGATGCCTTATTTCATGCGATGGAAGCCTATGTTGCCAAACGCAGCAATCCCATGTCCGAAATGATTGCGCTGGAGGCGATTAGTCTGTCGGCGCAGTATTTACCGCAGGTCTATGCCGAGCCGGAAAACATCGAGGCCTGGGAGAAAGTTGCCCTGGCCAATACTTTGGGCGGGATGGCGATTGACGCCGCCGGCACGACGCTGCCCCATGGTTTGGAGCATCCGGTCAGCGGTTTATTGAATGCGCCCCATGGGGAAGGATTGGCGGCGTTATTCGTACCAATTATGAAATTTACGTATCGGGCGGTACCGGCTAAGTATGCCAGGATTGCCGGCGCCATGGGCGAAAGTATCGCCGGACTGTCTGTGGAAAAAGCGGCGGTAAAAAGTATTGAGGCTATGGAAACCTTATTACGAAGGTTAAATATGACGCCAAAGCTAGGCGATTTTGGCGTCAGAGAAGAGAACATCGACTGGCTGGCCGATAATGCTTTAAAAATAATGAAAGCAAATATCGAAAACAATCCGCGGGTGCCAACCCGGGACGAAATTAAGGAAATTTATAAAAATAGTTTGTAGCCGCCAACAAATGGAATACCCGCGCCGGCTGCTGCTGAGAATAGGCTGAAACAGCGTTCTCGCTGAGATTGGCTTTTACATAGGCAGCCATCTTTTGGGCGGTGGCGGCATCCTGAATGCCGGCGGCCGCATCGCTATTACCGGATTGACCGCTGCCGGCGGCCAGTTTATTTTTAAGCTGATTAAGCTGTGCCTGTTCACCGGCAACATAAGTTAACGCATTGGTAAATGTTGTAACCGCATTATCGGGATTATTTACCAGGTCTACCTTGTCTGTACCGAGAACGGTACTGTCAATTTTTAGGGGAGTATAGTTTATGGCCATACCCTGGCTGGCACCGACTTGAATCGGGGAAGTTGCCTTTTGGCCGGACTCAGGCCAGATAACATGAAAGTGTTTTAACGGTTGATTGGCAGGGTCATTTGTGTCGGGGATTACCGACGTGGCGGTTTGAACCGGACCGTTATCGGCGTCGGCGCCGCCAATGCCGCCGGTGTCTCCGCCATTCAAGGCTGTTGTGAATTCACCGGCCGTATCGAGATTATGAATAAACGCTGCGCCGTTGCTTTTTGACACATAGTCGCTAATAAAGGCGCTCGTATCGATATAGTTGGAGACATGATTCAAAGCTTGGTCCAGATTTTCGGTTGGATTATCCTTTAAATCGGTTAATAAATCTTTAATGCCGCCGCTGTGACCGGCGGCTTTTATTTGGTTATGCAAATATCGTACCGCCATAAAGGCGGACGAATAATGCAGGCTGTCGTTGACCCAGGCTTTGTCGGTTCCGTCTCCCAGGGCGTTTTGAATCGCCGTTGCCCCGTCCATGCCGCCGCCGCTATGAGCCAAGTCTCCGGCCACCCGTTCATCCGCTCCATGAATGAATTCGGCCGTTCCTTCTTTAAACCAGTTTGGCAAAGCCTTAAAATTCATCGTCCGCCCCATGATCGCATGGACCATTTCATGAGTCATAACGCGGTCGTCGTAAAACGGGGCTTCGCCGCCGTTAGGCAGTGCTGCCGGCAGTGAGGTTTGCACGGCAATATGCAAGGATTCATCCACCGCCTTCCCGCTGGAGTCATAGTTAAACTCGGTGGCAGCCAGAAAGGGTTCGGGAGTTTCGTCCAAAGCGATCGTCAGATTTGCTCCGTCGCCCGCTAAGCCATAGCGTTCGGCAATCACATTTTCCGCTTCTTCCAGCCAGTCGCTTTTTAGACTGTTTATTATGGTTTGGTCATTCGGTGTTAATGAGTCTCCATTCGTAAAAAGATTGATCTTGTTATATTGGGTCGATGTGCTGACACGGTGAATATCCTGGCTGATCTGATTAATTTTATTTTGCAAAGCTTGTTTTTCGTCGGAGTCTTGCAGTTTGCTGGCCTGAATCGCCAGCTTTTTTCCCTGCTGCAGCATTGCATAAATTTCATCCAGAGCACTTTGGGCGGTTTGCAGCAAGGCCGTTTTATCCTGGGCGCCGGTTGTTTGCATAAGATGATCCTGGGCCATTGCACCCGCCGATATGTCAAGTCTGGCAGCATTGCCGGCCAAAGAAGTGCGATTTATTGTGTCTGGCTCTGCCGTATCAATAGTTGGCGCAGCAGTTGGTATTTCATTCGAAGTAACAGTTCCCTGTGATTCCGGCTGTGCATTCGTCAGAGAACGGATTTCTGATGAGACTGTCATACTACAACCTCCTTTTTTCTTAAGAAGCCCACTTTCGCGATAAGTTCAGAGTGCGAAATGTAGGAATAATGAATTTCTAATTCTTGTTTCGGAAAGTTTTGTTTGAATTTTATTGGAACCCATACTATCTGCGTAAGAAAACGCATATTTCCAATAATAATCCGATATATAAATGCGATACTAAACAAAAAAAGGAGGTTTAACATATGGCCTTATCATCAGTAAATAATACTAACCAGATCGCTTATCAACAAATGAATCCGGTTCTTAAAACAAAATCAGCCACGTCTTCCAAAGCAGGGATAAAAACGAACCATGCCGCTGAAGCGAGCGATACGAATCCCTCGGCGTTAAAGAAAACCGGTTTTGATGCTAAAATCTAATTCTTTCTAAAAATAACACTTCATAAAAAGGCAAGTACTTCTTTCGGGGGGGCTTGCCTTTTCCCAGTTTTGCGGTTTTTCTGGAATTTTGTCTGAATTTATAAAAATGTGTAGCTTTTCTAAGGGATTTCTAACATTTGAGTTGTAAAATGTATTTGCGACTTGCCGGAGCTTTATTAACTTATCACGACATATGAGGGCGATAGAGTGAAAAAAATTCTGATTATTACGGGACTCCTGCTGTTAATCACCGGGACAAGCAGCTGGGCTATGTCGAAAGACGATACGAAAGAGGCCATTCAAACCGGCTATAAAGCGGCTGAAGAAAAACAGGATTTTGTTTATAATGAAGGGACTACCTTCCAGCTAACGTATAACGAAGGGTTTTTTGGCCATAAAAAACAGCTGAAGGCCGAAGCGTATTTACTGTCTCCCTATTGTACCGTGGCGACCTATGCAGCAAAATCCAAGGAGAACCATACCAGTCTGGATGATAGTAAAACGGCGCAGTATTCCGAGGTTTATACGGCAATGATTATTTATAAAGCAGATGCCGATAGCATCCAGGAAATTTTAGATCCCAAAATAACTGGCATACAAGATGGTATAACCATTCAACCCATTGAAACGGTTTATGGCAAGGTACAAATTATTGATAATGGCTGGAGTCAGAAAATGGCAGCCTACGGGGTAATGGTCCGGTTCAATTTTCAGGACATTGATTCCACCAAACCATTAATAATTAAAACTAAAAGTGCTGCATCCCGGGAATTTGCTTTTACTTTTCAGCCGAAAGACTATGGAATTGCCTATCAATTTAAAACTTCCGATTATAAATTTTAGAATTGAAATAATTAAACTTAAAGATTGGAGCGATGTAGTATGTTGAAAAAGGTGCTGTTGATTTTGGTTGTGTGTTTGTTTGCCGGGACCGTTAGCGTGTTTGCCACCCCTTATAATGATTTGGAGGAGCAGGGCCAGACCGCGGCCGGTATCCTGTACGGCAGTGATAATAACACCTATTATATTGAAACGAAGGCTACTGATACCGTAACCATGGGTTTTGAGTACAATGACTGGAAAAACAGTTACGGTACCCGTGATTTCTACGGACAGTTTGGTATGGCCGATAATGCGAGAGCAATTGTCGGAATAAGAAATCTTGATTCCGAGACCCGCACTTATTTGGGGGCGGTCCTGAGCGCCCCAATTACCGATGAGTGTACGGGCTATGTATCCGGTCTTATTGGTGACGGGTTTCAGGAAGTTCAGGTTGGCGCCGATTATAAACTTACGGAACAAACGGATTTTAATTTAACCTATCGCAACTTAAACTACCATGGAAACCGGGGCGGTTTGAATTTCGGCTTAACGTTCAAGATGTAACACCATCACAATTAGCCGGTAAAATAAAGGATAGGGAGATAAGACGAATACCTCCATTGCCGGACGGAACGTAAGCGGGTGATGGGGGGTTACTTTTGGAAGCCTTCTATGGCGCTAATGAGGATTGCATGTTGCGTAAAGTATGTATACAATAGAAACATGCAGAATTTATTTTGGTCATTGCTGCATATTTTGCTTACCCGTAAGGAGGTTATTGCAATATGAAGCGCTATTACCCGTATGTTGCCGGACTGACGGCAGCTGTTTTTTGTCTGGTTCTTTCTACGCAATCAGTCGCCGCGGAACCTGTCGACCTGTCTCTGAACCAATGCGTTACGCTGGCGCTAGAAAATAATCCGGCCATGAAGATAGCCGAAGCCAACAAAGACAAGGCGGCTTGGGGCATTCAGCAGGCGAAGGCCGGCAAGGGACTTAATCTTGGGTATACTCATACCGACCTGCGCTCGTCCGCGCCGCCTAGCTGGTGGCCGTATCTTTCGCCGTATTCGGCCTATAATTATTTTAGTAATGAACTAAGGCTTACAGTCCCGATTGATGCCAGCGGCAACCTGGAAAATGCAGTCAGCCAGGCGAAATTAAATAGCAATATATCGGATCTGAATGTCCAATTGACCAAACAGCAACTGAAACTGAAAGTAACCGACGCTTATTTTGATGTGTTGCAAGCCCGTAATTTATTAAAGGTAGCGAAACAAACGGTGAATGATTTCACGGTTCATCTGCAAAACGTGCAAGATCAATATGATGTGGGCACCGTGGCGTTGCCGGATGTTTTACAGACGAAAGTGCGCCTGGCGAATGCGCAGGACGGTTTGACGCAAGCGCAAAATAATTATGATCTGGCGGTTTATAATCTCAACAATATCATTGGACTGCCGCTACATAGCGAGATAAAATTACAGGAGGATTTGGCCTATCAGCCGTCCCCGTTAACTTTGGACGACTGTATCCGTTATGCATTGCAGTATCGCCCGGAAATGGAACAAACCCAGGATTCGATTCATATGGCCGCGGACCAGGTCGAAATTGCCCAAAGCGGCAGAAAGCCGTCATTCAGTCTTGTCGGAGCAACAGAATGGCAGGATAATGATTTTCCCGCCGTCAAGAACCGCAACTGGACGGTCAGTCTGGTTGCCCAGTTAAATGTTTTGGATTCCGGTCTGACCCAATCCCAAGTCAAAAAGGCCGAAGCAGATGTGGTGGCAGCCCGGGAACAGGCCCGGCAGACCCGGGACGGGATCACTCTGGAGGTAAGTCAGGCTTATTTAAGCATGCAAGAAGCGGCCAAGCGGATTGATACCGACAAGGTCGCGGTGGAGCAAGGGGAAGTGGATTTAAAACTGGCTGAGGAACGCTACCAGAACGGAATCGGTACGAATCTGGATGTTATCGATGCGGAACTGGCTCTGGAACAAGCCAGGAATAACTATATTAAAGCGCTCTATGATTATAATACGGATAAAGCGCTGCTGGAAAAAACAATGGGTATCACAGTGAAATAGTAAATAAATTGTCATATTTTTGTCATAGTTTTATTATAAAATTTACCAAGAAAGCCAAATCGGGATAACAAAAACAGCAAGGTGGAGATAGGCGATGATAAAACAGCGGAGTCAATGTCCGGAAACCGACACGAATGAGCTTCTTACTTTTGTCCGTACCAATCCGACTCTTAACCAGAGTGCCCGGGAAAGCCTGCTGGATGCCCGGAAAAAGGAAAAATGGATTGCCGCTGCCGCCCGGGCCATCACCGTCTTTGCCTTTCATAACGGCCCGGCAGAAAGTATGCAGGCTCAGGGAAAATTAAGCCGGGGCGATATGGAAAAAATGAATTTGTTTATGACTAGTCATTTAACTTATGTATTTCAACTGATTTTTTCCGAACGCTGGTTTGAGTTCAAGACTTTGATTGAGACCTATAATTTATCCGGCCTGCACGGCGATGACCCGGGAGCAATCAACAAAAATTTTGCTGCTCTGGAGCAAATGATTTTAGATTGTTTTTTTGCCAGCGAAATGCCGGACAGCGAAAATTCGGTTGTCGTTCAGAACAGTCAAATATAAAAACGGGAAGTCAATCAGATCAATGGAAAACACAGCCTAACCAGGAGGTCGGGCTGTGTTTTTTTTGTTCTAAGATAAGGCTTGCATTCGCAGTATCGCCGGCGGAGTCCAATTTCCCCGGAGTACCGCTCCTTTGGGCCAATACAGTCGTAAGAGCAGATTAAATGGGCCTTTCGGCGCCGGCAGCCAATTCGCTGCCAGGTCTTTTCCCGGCGAGGTATTTTGAACAAAAATAGTAAGAGAACCGTCCGCATTATAGTTTAGCCTGCCAAGGTGGGGACTAATTGCATAGCGGTCTATTGGATTTTCCACCAAAAAGCCTTTATCGTTATAAACAGTAATTGACCAAAAGGCGTTAACCGGTGGAAGCTGCTGCTGCTCAAAATGAATAATATAGTTGTTATATCCCGATAAGGGCATTCCGTCTGCTGCGATAAAAGCGGGACCATAGACCGAATCCTGCGGGAGGTTTGCCCCGATTCCGGTCATAGCAATCAAAGCGCGCTGCATATAATCCGCTCCATAGAAGCCAATATCCTTAACAAGTAAAGTCCATCCATGTACGCTGTTCTTAAAATATTTTTTGGAGGCTGCCGCCTGCAGCAGGTTGGAGCCATGGTCAATAGCTAATTCAAGGGCGAGTTGAACGGATGGACTTAAGCTATAAAAATTAAAAGTCTTGCCTGGTATCAGCCCCAGAGCAGCTAGTTTTTTGCTCATGGCCGGATCTTGGATCCAGGGGGGATTCCTGTGCATTGCCGCCATCATGGTTTGAAAGAATACGGCCGCATTCATATTGGCGACTTGAGTTGACGGATCGATATTCATCACTTGCTTAGCGGCTCCAATTTTGGGAATATCAAATTTTCCCCAACAACTAAGCGGTATTAAAGCATAGCTGTTTTGAATTGCATGAACGATTGGATAATCCTCCGGTCCGTTGGTTTGGGTGCGGCCGATAATCCATACAGTATTGGCAGGCGCACCAATCCGGATAAAACCTTCCGGGAGCATTCCGTTCCAATCCGGCCCGGTAATGGCAAATACTCCTGCCTTCGTACCGGTGGTTCGCGTCCCCAGCGACGCGAATACGTTGGTCCAGGCATCTAAAAGTTCCATAAGGTAATATATGTTATACGTATCGGGCAGATATAATATGACAGGTTCCCGGGAAAGATCCAGCCATGCCATAGAGTACAGAGTATCAACATTGGGTCTGACAATGGTAGTGTAGCGAGGAGACGGGAAAACCGGTTCATTCAAAAACTGATTTAGGCTCATTCCGCCGGCAAGCATGATTCGCCTGGTTGTATCCGTTAAAACCAGCGGATAGCCATAGATATATGCGTCGATTGCCAGGAGATTCAGCGGGTTTTGCCGGCCGTAAACAGAATCCGGTTTTTTTGTTGAATAAAAATCGGCTCGCCAATCTTCTTCCATAATAACTCCTTTCGGCTTTTCTTACTATAGCATATTCATTTATATTATTATGGAAAGAACGGAAAATGAAAAAAAGCCAGTGGACCTTTTCAGGTAACTGACTTTTTAACGGTTTTTCTACGCCTCATTATCTGCGGCGTGCCCTGTTTTTTTATCGGCAGGTTGCAGGATTACCGGCCGGGCGGTGGCGATGGTTGAGATTGCATTTTTATAGACCAGTTGTTGCTTGCCCTCGGTTTCGATTATCACGGTAAAGGTGTCAAAGCCTTTGATAAATCCTTTAATTTGAAAGCCATTTACTAAATAAATGGTTACGGCTACCGCTTCCTTACGCACCAAATTAAGTAGCGTGTCTTGCAATTGAAACACAGTCGGCATAATTTAAACTCCTATCTATCTATTTTTATTTTTAATTCTTTACTTCCCTTTTTTTCTTCCAACTCCTGCAAAATAAAGTGCGGAAAGACAGGAGAATTTTACGGTGTGGAAAATTCATGGACATTATTATCTTATAGCGTTACTATGTAAATTAGTGGAATGTTTGTTAAACAACGTGATTCCAAGAGGGGAGGGACTTTATGATTCCTATATTGTTTAAACAAACGCAGTTATATCGATTTCTAAATTATTGTAATGAGAGTAGACTGAATAAAAGCATATTAGATTGTGGGGCGGGGGGGAGCTGTCCGCCTTTGGCACTGTTTGCAGAATTTGGTTATGAGACTTATGGAATTGAAATAGACGATTCGCAAATAGAAAAGACGAAAAAGTTTTCACAAAAAAATGGTCTCAATTTAAGAATTTGCAAAGGCGATATACGTGAGCTTCCTTTTGAGGATGAATCAATCAGCCACATTTACTCCTACAATTCTATTTTTCATATGCAGAAGAAGGATATTCAAAAAGCGGTCCAGGAGATAAAAAGAGTAGTAAAACCGGAAGGGATGATTTGCTTAAATTTTCTTTCGATATACGACGATTGGTACGGTAGAGGAGAAGAGATAGGAAAAAATGAATTTCTGCAGATTGAGCGGGGCCAGACAGTGATTCATAGTTATTATGACGTGATGGAAGCAGAATCTTATTTTAAAGATATGGAAATTTTATTTAAAGAAAACAGGATTATAAACACCGTATATGAAGGGCAAAAAATGCAGCAGGGATATATCGATTATATAGCTCGGAAGAAGAGTTATTGTGAGGTATTGTTATGATTGTTGTCAGCGCCTGTTTAGCAGGAGTCGAGTGCCGCTATAACGGTTCTTCCTGTACGGTTCCCCAAATTGCGGTAATGGTGAGACAGGGGAAAGCGATACCACTCTGTCCGGAGATGCTGGCAGGATTGCCAACGCCGCGTCCGCCGGCCGAGCAGCGAAACGGCAGGATCATTGCGGCTGGTGGAGAAGACCAAACGGCGGCTTATTTATCGGGTGCGGAATTAGGACTAAAGATTGCCATTCTAATTGGCTACCAGGAAGCGATCGTTAAATCAAAATCACCTACTTGCGGCTGCGGACTTATTTATGACGGGACTTTTTCCGGGCGCTTAATTCCCGGCGACGGTCTTTTTGCCAAATTACTCAAGGAAAATGGTATTCGGGTATGTACCGAAGAAATGGTCTAGGTTGCAGCCTTTAGTTGTTTTTTCAGCATTAGGACTTCCCGGTGAAGCTCTTCGACTTCTTTCCGGAGTTTTTTATCTTCCGCTTCTTTCTCTTTTTTTTCTTTTTCCTCTTTCGCTTCGCATCTTTGGGTTACTATTTCGGCAAATAGAAGAATTATATCGGCGATTGCAATGATTAGCAAGGCAAATAAAACGAATTTATGCACGTTTTCACAATTCATAACCGGCACCTCATTTTTGTGAATGACTGCTATATTTTATTCATTGCCTGTTCAAGCGGTCCTAAGATGACGTGCCATAGCGCAGAGTGATTTGATAAAACGGAGAAATGGATGGAATAATGATGTTGGAAACCGATTTATATCAGCCCCTTTATAATTATTTAACCGGTCTGGGGTATACTGTGCGCAGTGAAGTGCAGAACTGCGACATAATAGCGACGCAGGACGACCGGATGGTTGTCATTGAAATGAAGCGCAGCTTTACTCTGACACTCCTCATGCAAGCTGTAAAACGGCAACGGATTGCCGATGCAGTATACGTAGCCATTCCCGCTCCCAAGAGCGGCATGCGGAGCAAAAGCTGGCGGGATGTGTGCCATCTGCTGCGGCGCCTGGAACTTGGGCTGATTGTAGTGCGTTTTCGCGAAGCAGATACCGCTGTTGTAGAGATTGTGATTCAGCCGGTGCCGTTTCAAAGGCGGCGGGACAACCGTTCCCGCAAGTATGTTCTCCGCGAGGTTGCCGGGAGGTCCAGTGATTACAATGTGGCTGGCAGTTGCCGGCGAAAATTAATGACGGCCTATCGGGAAAATGCAGTTTTGATTGCCTGCTGTCTTGCCAGATACGGCCGCTTGTCGGTCGGCGCTTTAAAGAAGCTTGGTACCGGCGCAAAGACGCCAGGGATTTTGCAAAAAAACTTTTATGGCTGGTTTAACCGGGTGGAACGGGGCATATATGAACTGGATCCCAAAGGGAAAACGGGTTTGGCGGAATACCAGGAACTGGTGAAGGAAATTTATGATAAATTAGACAGTAATTCAGAAGAATCCTTCTGAATTATACTGCTATTGAACAGGGTGGGGAAAAGGTCATGCAGGACAAGCGGATTAAACTGGTTGCTTTGGGTGATTCCATAACCGCAGGGTTTCCCTATACGCCGGAATCCTCCTGGTTTAACCTTATTGCGGAGCGGCTCAGGATAGAACATGTAAACCGGGGAATCGACGGTGATACTACGGCCGGTATGCTGCGGCGTTTTAACCGGGATGCCCTGAGTTTCGAACCCTCCCATGTGATAATCCTCGGCGGCACGAACGATGCGTATGAGGGGATTGCCGCCGAAGAAGTTATATACAATATTCAAGCCATGGTGAATTTAGCGGTAAAAAGGGGTGTCCGGCCGATTCTGGGTTTGCCCATAACCTGTGATGATCCGGACGTGGAATATTTGCTCGGCCGGTATCGGGAGACAATACAGTGTTATGCCGCGGAGAATCATATCGTGGGCATTGATTTTACTAAAGCCATGGCGGATGCAAACGGGAAACGTATCAAAGCGGAATTGTACTGTGATGGTGTACATCCCAACAAGGAAGGGTATCAGAGTATGGCCCGGGTCGCCGGGGATGTTTTAGGCAAGCTGATTAACCTGGTCGGAAAGGAGATAAAGAAATGAAGTCTTGTACCAATCTTGATGAAGTTCGTCAAGAAATTGATAAAATCGATTCTGAATTAATCAGCCTGATTGCGAGACGGGGTGAGTTTGTTCAGCAAGCTGCAAAATTTAAGAAAACTGCGGAAGATGTCAAAGCACCAAACCGGGTTGAACAAGTGATTGGCAAAGTGAAAAGCCGGGCTATAGAATTAGGTGCTGACGAAAAGGTCGTTGAAGCAGTTTATCGGGCTATGATCTCGGCATTTATTGAAGCGGAGATGACCGAGCATACCCGTCTGCAAAGAGGAAGATAGCATCGAATAGCAGATAAGGAAGTTTTACACTGGAGAATATCGCGCACCCCGAGCTCTGCGCTATGGACCGAAAGACCGCGTCAGCGGTTTTTCTATTGCAATATAGGACCATAGTCTAAGTGATATTAGGACTTTCGCCTTATTATTTTCTCCCTATAGTTGAGGTATACTATAAAATAGCTATATGTCGAATGGGGACGTATTCCGGCGAAAGGAGAGTTGAGTGCGATGAAAACGAAGATGATAGCCGTTAAAGAATTAGTTCCCGATATGATTATTGGTGATGCTGTTTTGGCTCCCAGTGGTAAGGTGCTTTTGGGAAAAAACGTCAGAGTAACTCCACGGACGATTTCCCTGTTATCCATGTGGGATGTCAATTTTGTATACATATTGGATTCCGGGGGTACTGAGGCGGATAATGCCAATGTGTCCGAAGATATTTCTCAGCCGGACCAACAGCCGGAACAGGAACCGAATTTATCCGTTGTTTTTAGGACATTTTATAATGAATATAACACCATTGTCAGCGGTTCTTCCCAGTCGTTTGATTTTGTCCGCAATTATAAGCAAGTGCCGATACAGGAACTAAAGGACCTTTCTTTCAGTATTTACTCCACGGTATTATCAACTGGAGCGGCGGCTATGGATTATTTACTGGTTAGCGATTATAATTTAGCCGACCAGGTATCGCGCCATTCGGTTATGGTGGCCTTCATCAGCAGTATGATCGGCCGGCAAATGCGGTTTGAGGAAAAAGACATACAATCTCTGGTTTTAGCCGGTTTATTACATGATATCGGTAAATTTGTCATATCAAAAGAAGAGGAAACCGCACCGGCAGCTCATATTATTTCCGGGGCCAAGCTATTGCGTAATGTAACCGGCGTCTCACCGGAAGTTGTAGCGGCGATCTTATATCATCACGAGTGCCTTGACGGCAGTGGTTTTCCGATGGCCAAGCAGGGGGATAAAGTACCCGTCTATGCCAGAGTCATTGCTATCGCCGATACCTTCCATAAAGAAGCGTATCGAATGGAATACTCGAATCCTTTCTGCGCGCTCGAATATATTTTCCGGGAACGGTTTACTAAGTTTGACCCGCTGATTAGCCAGGTTTTTATCAACAATGTACGGGATGCTCTCCTGAATAGTTCCGTTATGTTAAGCGATGGCCGTATTGCCAAAGTAATATTTTTCAATGAAGAACGATACGGCAGCCCGGTCGTTCGGACCGAAAACGGCAAGGTTATTGATCTCGCCGCAACTAAAAATCTTACGATTCATTATGTTTTAAATGAAGAGTATCTGGTGAAAGTAAATTAGAAGCCTTTTAAGCACCTCTGACGGTTAGTAGACGGGGGTGTTTTTGTTTCTTTAAAACGGGAAACAGGGGTTGACCTTTATCAAAAAATGATATATATTAAAACTAATCAATGATATTAATTATCGGTTGATTATGATTATCGAAACTTGGAGGTTGATGAAGATGACCTGTAATAGTACCGATGCTGTCGATTTTGGCCAATGCGATATGAATGATGAATGCTGTGATTGCTATGAATGCTGCTTAGGTGCAGAAAACTGCTAAAATTTAAAAACCGCCGTACGGCGGTTTTTTTACTTTTTAATCTCTGTTTAGGATGCGGTTTTCTGGCGGGGAGGAGGGTGAACCTCCGATAAGAATAGGCCCGGAACGGATTTATCCGGACTAGAGGTTTTGGCCTAAATCAGTTTGCAATGGACGGCTTTTTTTTGCGGATTAACGACCCGGTATGAACACGGCCGCATTTGGTACAGGTATATATATTTTGCATAAATAATTCGCCGGATTCTTCCCACTCTTTGCGAGTCACCGTCATTTCTCCGTCGCAATTATAATCTATACAGGGAGTAAGTTCTGTTTCTTGCATATCAACGCCTCCCGACATTTTTATACATAATTCGCTAAATTTATTAAGATTCCTGCCGGGCGAGCGGCAAAACCTTTGGGTCTTTCTCAGGAAACAATTCAAGTCTTGAACATACCTATATAATAGACAATGGCAAAGGAGCGATTTTTTTGAGAGCGCGGAAAACAGCTTCGCCACTTGAGCAGTTCCTGCGATTAAATTTCAATCAATATTTAGTTTTTCAGACCGGTGGAAATCCATTCTTGATTGGGAAACCGACCGGTATGGATTGTAATATTGTTATTGTATTAGAAGCAGCAGGATATACCACGTATATACCCTTACGGGAAATTGTTGAAGTTCATACTGCGGTAATCTAGGGGGGAGAAAATTGAACGGCTTGCGCAAGGTACTTTGCAGTTTACTGAATAAAACGGTAACGGTTATTCTGGAGGGGGCCCCGGCTGTTACGGCAACGGTTATTTTGGTGGACCGGTGTTCGGTGACGCTTCTGGCTACTTCAGGTTCGACTGTTTTAATACCATTTTCCCGGATAACGGCTGTAGAGGTGTATCCGGCCGTTTTTCCGCCCGCTCCAATAATTTCATAGCTATAGATGAATGAATGGAGGTAAAAAGATGATCCTCCGTGATTTGGTTCGAACCCTCGTTGCCCATCGCTTGCAAGGCGTTGTGGTCATGTTAAAGGGGGATGAAGGAGTAGCCGGAACAATTCGGGAGATAGTGGACGATCTCCTTATACTAACGAATTTTGCCGGGACATTAACTTACGTTCCCCTGAAAAAAATTACGCAATTGCGGTTTAGCTGCACACCAACAACTGCTTTTTCGAGTACGGTGACGGCATCTACCGTAAATTTAGGGTTTGAGGAAATTGTGAACAATCATTTGGAAACATATAGAAGACTGCTTACCGGTACCGCTACAGGTGATTTAACCGGCACAATCGGTATTGTACAAGATGCCTCCACGAATGCCGCCAATCTTACCCTGCAAGTAGGTTATCAAAGCTCAACAATTACATTAACCCAAAGCAGTGTGGGAAATCACCTTTTAATCAGTTTTGCCGGTTTAATTGCAGCAACTACCCCGAATTTTAGCGGAATTTTCCATATCTTGCGGGGTGTAGGAACATTTGCGGGAACAATAGGGGGAGGAACCTTCGGCGGTACCAGTGATTTATCCGGCGGTTTTACCGGGACAGTAAGCGGTCTTATTTGCCCGGCAAGTGTGGTATGAGAAAAACCGCGTTAAGCGGTTTTTCTCATTTACTGAAGGTATCAGCGGAAAAGTGACGAAAATATTCTTTATAATCCCGCTTTTCGCAGTCCTCTGTTATTCGACAATAAGTCTCCCGGAAAATATAAACTTTAGACGCAATATTATTTATATTGGGCTATAAATTGGGAAAAATATTGCCGCCGTAAGTTCAGGGGATGAAATGCGGGTATAATATGGATAAGGGTGGGCTTAGTCATGACGATTGCCAACAGTTATCAGGATTTAGCTCTTTCCGCCTGGCAAAATTTCATTGCCGGAAAAAAACTGGCATGTCCGTCCCGGCAGCAGATAACAGAATCCTGGATCCGCTGCCGGGAGGCCGGTGTAGATCCTTGCGATGATGCCATGCACAGTAGACTGGATAAGACGGCCTTAGAAAGGACGTTGCTGGAGAAACAAGAACTAATAAAGATTGCTAAACCGTTTATGGTTAATCTTTATCAATTTGTCCAGGGTTCCGGTTTTGTCGTTGTTTTAACCGATGAACGGGGCTATATTATGGAAGTTTTCGGTGACCTGGATACGCTAAATAACCCTTTGACCAATAACTTCTTTCAAGGTGCCTCCTGGCAGGAAGAAGTGGCAGGCACCAATGCGATCGGAACAGCGTTGGTAATCAGAAAGCCGGTTCAGGTTTCCGGTGCGGAGCATTACTGCCGGAAACACCATTGCCTGACCTGCTCGGCCGCTCCCATTTTTGACGGTGAAGGGCGGGTAATCGGCATATTGGATATGTCCGGTGCTTCTCATCTGTCCCATGTGCATACCCTGGGAATGGTAGTGGCGGCTGCGGCTGCCATTATGGCTCAACTGGACATTCAGCGAAAAAACCGGGAACTGGCTTTAACGAATTCCCGCCTGGTAAATATTTTTAATACCATGTCGGAGGGGGTGCTAATGGTTGACAGTCGTGGCGCTGTGAACCAATATAATCCGGCAGCCAGGGAAATTCTTAATAAAACGGGACAAGAATTACTAGGCATATCCATCGATAAAATATTTGGCGTTAAAGCAGTATTGACCCATCAAATGCTGCATAATAAGGAACCTTATGAAGATGTGGAATTGATGGTGGATACGAAGAAAAGTACCTTTCACTGTTTAGCCTCGGGGGCGCCGTTGGTTGATGAACAGGAAAATGTCAACGGCGGCGTGATTGTTTTACGGCCCATTAAACAGGTACAGAATTTGGTTAATAAATTTAGCGGTTATTATGCGACGCTGCGATTTGACGATATCGTTGGGGAGAGCGCGGAAATACGGGAGACTATGCACATGGCTGCGCTCGCCGCCACCACATCCTCCCATATTCTGTTGCAGGGGGAAAGCGGGACCGGCAAGGAAATCTTTGCTCAGGCCATCCATAATCATGGTAAGCAAAGCAATGGTCCGTTTGTGGCCCTGAACTGCGGCGTAATACCACGGGAGTTAATCGGCAGTGAATTATTTGGTTATGTGGAAGGCGCCTTCACCGGAGCCATACGGGGAGGCAAACCGGGAAAATTTGAACTGGCTGCGGGTGGAACGCTGTTTCTCGACGAGATTGGAGATATGCCCCTGGAACAGCAAATTGCATTGTTGCGGGTATTGCAGGAAAAAAAGGTGACCCGTATCGGCAGTGATAAGGTAATTCCGGTCAATGTCCGGGTTATTTGCGCAACCAATAAAGATTTGCTGCAGGAGGTAAAAAGGGGAGCGTTCCGGCATGACCTTTATTATCGTTTAAATGTTATTTCGATTACATTGCCGCCGTTGCGTAACCGGGTTAAAGATATACCGCTGCTATTCAGGCATTTTCTGGATAAGATAGGCCGCGACCGTGGCCGCCGTTTTACGGTAGAACCGGAAGTGATAAAATGTTTAGAACGGTTTGCCTGGCCAGGCAATGTTCGGGAATTACAAAATGTAGTGGAACGGGCTGTGAGTTTGACTGAATCCGAAATCATTACCGTCACTCAACTGCCGGCGGAGATTTGCGCAGCGCAAAAAGTGCTTCCCTATCCGGCGCCGGCTTTAGTTCCGCCTTTGCAAGAGAACTTTGGCCGTGCCCAACGGAAAAAATTAGTGGAGGAAGCGGAAAGGCAGGAGATTTTAGTTCTTTTATCAAAATATGGCGGTAACGTTAGCGTGGTAGCACGGGAACTCAGGATTTCCCGCAATACTCTGTATCGTAAAATGCGTTTATATGCAATTGAAAATTGAGAACAGCAAAATGTGTCACATTGTTGTTTCGTTTTTGGTAAGCAATCGTGACAGTTTTGTTACATGAATTCGTGACTAAGTCGTGCCTGTGCTTATGGTCAGGCTGTTTGGGGAAGTGAATATAGCTGGCATGAAAATTGCAAATATTAAAAATGAATGTTTCTAGCTTTACTGAAGGAATGGATACTATATAAGCCAAACCACGGCAGAGGCGAGGTGAAAGCGATGCGGGACGGTCAGGGCCGGGTTATCGATTATTTACGAATCTCTATTACGGACCGCTGTAATTTTCGCTGTCTGTATTGTATGCCGTCAGAAGGGGTCCGGTTGCTGGATGCGCGGGAAATCCTGTCCTATGAGGAATTGCTCCGGGTAATCCGGGTCTTGGGGCAGTACGGCGTAAGCAAGATTCGCCTTACGGGCGGTGAACCGCTGGTACGGAAAGGGGTCGTTAATTTTATCCGTAATATCCGGGCCATTGGAACCGTCAAAGATTTGTCCATGACAACAAACGGCAGCTTGCTCCGGGATATGGCCCCTGAGCTTAAAGCTGCCGGTCTTGACCGGGTAAATATTAGTCTGGATACTCTTGATCCGGAACGTTTTACCTATATTACGGACAAGGGGAACCTAACCGATGTGTTAAAAGGGATTGAGAGCGCGGTGAATGCCGGACTGACCCCGGTTAAGCTGAATGTCGTTCTCACGGAAGTTTTAACGGAAAAAGATGTTCTGTATTTTATTAAACTGGTGTATAATTGTCCGATTGCCGTGCGTTTTATCGAATACATGCCTGTCGGCCGCTGCGGGGTGAAAGCGGGAACCGGAATTGCGGCAATTAAGAGCATGCTTAATGGCAGTGGCTACGGCCAGTTAGAGCCGGAATCCGCCATAAAAGGCAACGGCCCGGCGAAATATTACCGGCTGCCGCGGGCAAGCGGCATGTTTGGCTTTATTACCCCTATTTCAGACCACTTTTGCCAGTATTGCAACCGAATCCGGCTAACGGCCGACGGCAAATTGAAACCTTGCCTCCTCTCGGATCAGGAAATCGACATGAAAGCGGTATTGCGCGGTGGCGGCGATGACAGGAAAATCGCAGAATTGTTTTTCAAGGCTGTGCAGGAAAAACCGGTTCGTCACAGACTCGGCAATAATCAACACGGAACAGGTTTGGCGCGGGAGATGTTCCAGGTCGGCGGCTGAACCGGAAACCGGAGGGAACCATGAAATTTACCCATTTTAATGAAGCTGGCAGGTCGCATATGGTGGATGTGTCGGCCAAACAAGATACCCAGCGGGAAGCTGTTGCCGAAGGCCGGGTCAGGATGTTGCCGGCAACGCTGGCTCTGATTAAAGAAGGACATGTCCGCAAGGGGGATGTTCTTGGCGTAGCGCAGGTGGCGGGCATTATGGGGGCTAAAAATACCTGGCAACTGATTCCAATGTGCCATCCGCTGTTATTGACGGGAGTCGATATCGGGTTTGAACTGGATGAAACGGCCAGTCATATTGATATTACCGCCACTGTAAAGAATACCGGTAAAACCGGGGTGGAAATGGAAGCGCTAACGGCTGTCAGCGTGGCTGCTCTTACAATATACGATATGTGCAAAGCCGCAGATAAAGAAATGGTAATCGAATTCGTCCGGCTCGTCGCCAAGTCCGGCGGTAAAAGCGGCTGTTATGTGCGAAGTGCAGGTGACTAAAAAAGAGAGGGAGCGGTTCGATGGAGGGCAAGATTATTGCGGTATGTACAAGTGCTAAGAAAGGGGAGCGCAAGCGGAATGTCGGTACCGGACGGTTACTGCCCGACCTGGGGCTGGAAGGGGATGCCCATGCCGGTTTCGCGCATCGTCAAATTAGCCTGCTGGCGCTGGAAAGTATTGAAAAGATGCGGCAGATGGGACTCGATGTGGGGCCGGGAGATTTTGCCGAAAATATAACAACCGAAAATCTGGTGTTGACAACACTGCCGGTTGGGACCCGGCTAAAGATTGGTGAGGCTCTGCTGGAAGTTAGTCAAATTGGCAAGGAATGTCACAACCGCTGCGCCATTTATTATCAGGCCGGAGATTGTGTAATGCCGAAAGAAGGGATTTTTGCCGTTGTGTTAACAGGCGGTACGATAAATGCCGGTGATACAATCGAGGTGATAGCGGTTGCTTAGTGTTGGCATTATAACCGCAAGTGATAAAGGGGCACGCGGTGAACGTGAAGATATCAGCGGCCGGACGATTGCCGAGGTGCTAAATGGGTTGGGGGAAGTCAGGCATTATGTTGTGGTGCCTGATGAACAGGCACTCTTAAGTAAAGAAATCATTAATATGGTTGATAATATAAAGGTTGATCTGGTATTGACTACCGGCGGCACCGGTTTTGCTCCGCGGGATGTCACTCCGGAGGCTACGCTGGCTGTAATCGACCGGCAGGTTCCGGGGATTCCTGAGGCAATGCGGGCCAAATCACTCGGCCTGACGCCGCGGGCTATGTTATCCCGGGCCGTTGCCGGCATACGGGGCCGTTCTCTGATTATAAATTTACCGGGCAGTCCAAAAGGAGTAAAAGAATGTCTGGAAGTCGTCCTGCCGGTACTTGAGCATGGTCTGGCAATTCTGAAGGGGGAGGCCGCAGAATGCGGGCAGGAAATCAAGGAAAACAGATAAGTACGAAGACCGGAATTATTTTCCGGTCTTTATTTTTTTATTATAGTATGACAAAATTTCCTCCCAACCAAAATGATTTTATGGTAAGCTAAAGAATGGAGCAGTAGGGTTCACTGATTCGGCACAAACTAAGAAAATTCTTCAATTTTCGCTGAATTTTGCTGCGAATTTTTTTTAATCAAATGTAATTCCAAGGTTTATCTACTAAACTATAGGAAGTAAATTAATCCAGGGACGGATAAAATTTACATGGATGTGCATAAAAGGGTGTTTTGATGAAGGTACTATTAGTGGAAGACGAAAGTAAATTGATTGAAGCTTTATCGCATCTATTAAGAAAAAGCGGTTATGTTGTCGATACTGCCAGTGATGGGGAAACCGGGACCGAAATGGCATCCACCGGAATTTATGATGTCATTGTCCTCGACCGTATGCTGCCGCGGCGTGACGGTCTTTCCTTGTTGCAAGAAGTCCGCAGTATGGGAATTGATACGCCGGTCCTGATGCTAACGGCAAGAGATGCGCCCAAAGACCGGGTGGAAGGACTGAACGCCGGTGCCGACGATTATCTGGTGAAACCTTTCTTCATTGACGAATTACTGGCAAGATTACGGGTGCTTACCCGGAGAAAAACGCAAGAATTGGTCGGCGATAAGATTAAAGCCGCCGGGTTAAGTCTGGATCCGCTAAGGGGGCAGGTACGAAAGGGCGCGGAAACGTTCCAGCTAACGATAACCGAATCGCTGCTTTTGGAAATGCTAATGCGCAATTCCGGCAAGGTCGTCACTAAGGAGCGGATTCTGGAGAAAATTTGGGGTTATAATTCCGAACTTGATGTTGCTAACGTTAATTTATATATTTATTACTTGCGTAAAAAGTTGAGAATCTCCAATATTAAGACGGTACGTGGAATCGGTTATTATCTGCAGGAGGATAATAATGTTTCATAAGTTGCGTCTTAGGCTGATTCTGCTGAACACATTCATTTCCCTGGGTCTTTTTTTTGTATTTGTTATTAGTGTTTACTACTGTTGGCATTTGGATATAATTCGACGTGTGGATTCTTTG
The DNA here is from genome assembly GCF_900476375.1 of Allolucifera butyrica. Lineage (GTDB taxonomy): Bacteria > Bacillota > Negativicutes > Sporomusales > UPPP01 > Lucifera > Lucifera butyrica. The sequence goes on from NZ_UPPP01000105.1 coordinate 209,256, forward strand.
GACCGCCGGATTGTTACGCTTATTGTTTTTGCCCTCGTGTGGATTCTTTTGTCTTTGGGCGTTAGTATTTTCACGGTTAATTTTGTTCTGCTGCCTTTCAAAAAAGTCTGGCAGCAGAAAAGAGAGTATCTGTCTAATGTTTCGCACGAATTACGCACGCCGTTGGCCGTGATTCAGACCAATCTGGATATTGTAAGCAAGGCTGCCGATGACGCCGATTGCCAGAAGAAATGGCTGGACAACATCAGGGAAGAAACGGTTTATATGGCGCAGCTTGTCGATTCTTTATTGTTTTTGGCCCGTTCCGATGCGAAACCGCCGGAAAAACAGCATTTTTTCTTAAATGCTGTTTTTACGCGGACCATAGCACCTTTTGATTCGCTTGCCGCTGCCAAAGGAGTATTTCTTTCGATATTAGCCGATATTCCGGCTACCGATGGCTGGGGTGACGAGATTCAAATTAGACAGATCATTAGCATATTGCTGGATAATGCAATCCGGCATACGCCGGTAGGCGGTATTGTCAGCGTTTCCCTATTGCCGGGGGAGGCTGGCACGGTATTGACTGTTGCCGATTCCGGCGAAGGAATTGAGCCGGAATGTCTGGATAAAATCTTTGACCGTTTTTATCAGATCAATAAAATCCGTACCAACGGCGGTTTCGGACTCGGGTTGGCCATCGCCCGGTCAATAGTGAAAAAACACGGCGGCGAAATCAAGGCGGCGAGTACCCCGGGCGCCGGAACGACTTTTACCGTAACGTTTCCCTGGAAAGCCGCCGGTTATTAGATTCAGTATATAAGAAAGACCGCTGCGCAGTCTTTCGGCTCATGGCGCAAGGCGCAGAAGAACCCCCAAAGCGATATTAAAAAGGCCAATCGTATGATTGGCCTTTACTTTTTTATACTTTAATTTAAATACGGTCCTTCTAGGGAAGCAGATGTTAAACTATGAACTGCCTTCGGCCGATTTTTCGCGCCCTGGACCCTGCGCCAAGAGCCGAAAGACCGCGTCAGCGGTCTTTCTTATTAATCGGCCATTGTTTTTTTATTCACATAAGAAGAAATATGTTTAGTGCTATTCTTTCTAAAATATAATTCCGAGAGGGGATTTATACACCGTCCCATAATTACTGCGTCATAAAAAGTATCTTCACTATAGAATTCGTGCTTTAATAAACCTTCTGGTTTAAAACCCATTTTTTTATAAAACCCTACTTTTTCCTTATCATCGACGCGGACTTTTATATTAATCTTACGGATAAAGCCTGTTTCCTTGGCCCAGCTGATTAATTGTTTGATAAGCAGCTTATTGATGCCAAGGTTCTGGTAATCTTTGGCCACGGCCAGAAAGGCCTCGCCAACATGGATTACCATTGGATTCATTCCCAGGAGCAATCGTACGTACCCGACAATCTTACCGTCAATTTTGGCAATTAAAAATAATTTATTTTTGTTATCCAGTTCTTTCGTTATGATACTGTTAAAATCCGTCTGATAAAAATCGTTCCGGTTTTTATGGACGGTTAAATAATGGGAGAAATTAATGGTTTCATCATGAACTCCCATGCGGATAACTAACTCATCACCGTTTTCTAAAAAATAAGAATTCATAGCAATATTTTCTCCTTATTTTTTATGGGATCAGAAAGTATAACTTTTCGGGTTGTTTCTAAAATAACATATACTTCTTAAGAAAGCCGAAAAGTAAAATACTTTCCTTCCACTAAAAGACCCTTAAGGTCTTTCTTGTATAAATTTAATTTCTAAGTGAACTGCCGGCGTTTCGGCCTGGACTTGATCAGTTCTTGTGATTGGCTACCCGGCAAATGCCTCTTTCCGTATTTTGCAAAAAGCGAATTAAATCTTCTAATTCGCTGCAAAGGGGGAGTTGCTGTTCCATGATCGCGACTGCCTGGGAAAGCTTCCAGCCGGAAAGGTATAAAATTTTATAAGCGCGTTTTAAAATCCGGCGGGTCGTTTCATTCATGCCGGCACGAATCAGTCCGACCGTATTCAGTCCGGCGGCGTATGCAGGATTGCCGTCGACGGTAATAAAGGGCGGTACATCCTGAACTACCTTGGAAAGGCCGCCTATCATGGCATTGCGTCCAACTCTTACGAATTGATGAATACCGGCCAATCCGCCGATGGTTACTTTGTCCTCAACGGTTACATGGCCGGCAAGGGTAGCAGCATTGGACATGGTGACATGATTCCCTACGGTACAGTTGTGAGCAACATGACTATAGGCCAATAATAAGCAGTCCGAGCCAATCTTTGTTTCCAGGTTTTCTCCCGTAGCCCTGTTGATTGTAACGAACTCCCGGACCTGCGTGCCGTCACCGAGAATGACATAGCTTTTTTCACCCAGAAACTTTCTGTCTTGCGGTTCGGAACCAATTACGGCGTGGGAATAGATAAGGCAATTTTTGCCTATCTTTGTCCAGCCTTTGATAACCGTATGGGCGTCGATTTTTGTACCGTCGCCGATTGTTACGTTGGGGCCAATTACAGAATAAGGTCCGACTTCAACATCTTTTCCCAGCTTGGCGTTAGGATGAATTACCGCTGTTTTATGGAGATTATTTGAAATAAATGCATTCGTCAAATTTTGTATCATTTAATTGGTCTCCTTTTTAATAGCGATCCCATTTTTCGCAGTCTGCTGTCATCCGACAATAATTCGGGGGGGCGAAATACGGGAGCGGTCATAAATTTGAGAAAGTACAGCTGCGGTGCGTTTCTGTTAGTTTCCTATGGTCCCGTCGTCATACTGCAGCCAGGTATTCATCATTATTCGCTGGTCTTTTGTTAAAAAGGCACTTATTTTACTAAATATGTTTGTATGTAACTTTTTAGTCCTTTTCTCCCAGGAAAGGGATGTATCGGCAATCGTTGCCCACACGTTTTTCTGAGATTGCAGCATCAAATTAACAATGATTATTTGCTGTTTTGAGGTTAGGTTCAGCGCCAACATAGTTGCTGTGGTTTTTTCATTTGCCTGCTGTTTTGTTGCCAGCAGGTTTTCGAAGGCGAATTGCTGTTCCGGTGATAATATGCTTAGGATCCTATTATTTGTAGTAGTTCGAATGTCGCTCATTTTTTTCATATAATTTGTGAGCCGGTACAACGTATTAAAGTTGGATAAATCAGTAATAAGCATATTTTTCTGCAAGATTTTTACTTGTTTGTATTCGTCGTTAATAATCCCGTCAACTTTTTCTCTTTTTTCGGCCGGCAGATCCAGGCTGATCCATAGTGATTCCTGACTTAAATCGGAAGTGTTAATGCGAGGCGAGGAAAATCCGGGGTGCATGCTTAAAACAAGACTGGCCGCTACGAGACAAAGCATACAAACCAATTTTCCTGTTTTATGCAATCTACTCATCTCCTTCTGAAAGAACGTAAATAATTCAATATAGATCACTGCCTTTCCTGATTTTACTAGTTGTAATTATAGGTTATTAATCTTGGAATTTTATTTAAAGTCTGTTTTTTTAATGCGTTTTTCGACAAAATAAAAAACAATTCTAATATTTGCGAGCTATAATGACATTGCAATTATCGATAAATTATGACAGCTGGTTTATGAGGTGGGACGATGATGAAATCCTCTGAACGAAAAGAAAGAAGTGTTTATCAGTTGAAAAAGATAGGTTTGCTTTTGGCTGCTTGGCTTTTTTTCAGTATTGGGACCGGTTTTGCCGCAGCGTCCGCGAAAGCGGGACAGGGCGATTCAACCGCCGGCATCGGTTTCGGCAGTCAGGGAAACACCTATTTTTTTGAAATGAAACCGCAAGATGATTGGGCAGTAGGCGTTCACTATTTTAATCAAAACAGTCTCGATATGACTGATTTATATGGTCAATTTAATCTTGCCGACAATCACTTTAAAGCGATTATCGGCAATCGGATTTTCGGCAGTACCGCTGATTCCCGCGTCTATATCGGGGCGTCAATCAGCGGCAAACTATCTTCCGACTGGGTTGGCTATACATCTTTAATTGGCGGGGACCGGTTTCAGGAATTACAACTTGGCGCTACTTATAAAGTAACGGACCATTACGGCCTTAATTTTAACTATCGTTCGCTTAAATACGAAGGTGACAAGTCCAATCTGGATGTCGGCCTGGTATTTAATTTTTAGGTCTTAACCTCAGTGTCTTTATTCCATGTCCCTAAAAATTAATCGGCTTCTTGGAATTAATAAAGGAGGCTGGAAAGTAAGATGAATCAGCAAAGAACGGGCGGTTGGGAAATTTGGTATGGGAAGGCACCTATCCCCATAAAAGTTGGAAAATTGGGACAAGTTCCCGTATTTATCTCTACGGAGGGCTTGCAACGGTTTCAACAGTTAAGAGCCGTTGTACTTTTAGGGTTAAAGGCTGTAAAATCAATTTGGATATAGGACTGTTTCAATAAGAAAATTGCCGCAGTGAAAACTGCGGCTTTCTTTTTTAGGTTTTAAGTACTGCATAGATAGCCGTAAACGGCAGAATAATCGCCTTATCAACGTTGCGCCGTTGCCACTTAACCTCCGCTTATGACAGGACAGGACGATCCTTCTGCCTGGATTGGCGTCCAAATGATTTCCAGATGGTTTTCCGGCGCCTTGAGCCCTGCGCCATGGAGCGAAAGACCGCACCAGCGGTTTTTCTTATAGTGAGAGCCAGGTCAACAGGGAGAGCAAAAGGGATGTGACGGTCATGGCGGCAAGGGGCCGCAGCGCTTTGGTGCGCAAGTCGTTCAAACTTACGTTAAGTCCGAGTCCTACCATAGCCATAGTCAAAATAAAGGTGGTAAGGGTGGACACACCGTCCATGGCGTTAGGCGGGACAACGACGGATTTACCGAGAACATAGCTTCCCAGAAAACTCATTACAATAAAGCCGATCAGGAACCAGGGGAAATCGATTTTGGAACCGGTTTGGATATTGTTTTTCCGCTTCATCCAGTACATCAGGATAAAACTGAGGGGAATGAGCAGGAACACCCGTCCCAGCTTTGCCAGTAAAGCAATGGCTAGGGCATCCTGACCGGCCGGGGCGGCGGCCAGGGCTACATGCGCAATTTCATGCAGGCTTATGCCGGACCAAATGCCGTACTGAATCCCGGTAAGATGGACGAAAGGCCTGATAATGGTATAACCGACGGCGAAGACGGTTCCCAGCAAGGCAATGATGCCTACGCCGAGGGCGGTATCTTCTTCTTTGGCGTTAAGAATGGGAGAAACAGCCGCAACGGCGGCGGCGCCGCATACGCCGGTGCCTATGCCGAGCAGCAGGGACAAGGATTGGTCCGCCTTGATTAATTTGGCGATTAATAGAGTCATAAGAATGGAAAAAGTGATGGTTCCCGCATCCCGCACCAATAGCCCCAGTCCCTGATGGAAGATGACATCCATATTCAATTTTAAGCCGAATAAAATGATGGCCAGCCGCAATAACCGTTTGGCGGAAAATTGAATACCGGCGCGGAGCGATTCGGGATATCCCCAAAGCTGGCGATATACAACCGCGATGATAATCGCCGACGCCAACTGTCCGACATGGTCAAACCCCGGCAGTCTGTATAATCCGTAACCCATCAGCGCAATGGCAAATGTAAAGCCGATACCGGCCAATTTGAGCCGGAACGGGGAAGCTTGCGCGGCGGTTCCGTTACTTGATGCTGTAGCTAATGTCAGTGTGTCTTCCGTTTGAGTGGTCATATTATTACCTCCGTTTTTGATTGAAAAATAGTTTCGGCATTTTTTGTACTTTTCCAGGATAAAACAATTGTTGAAATAAGTAAAATAAATTATTATAATCTTTATGATAAGTAAAACAATATGATAAGTGAGGAATGGATATTGGATCAGCCACTACTTGTTTTTGTGACGGTTGCCGAGCAGAAAAATTTTACCAGGGCGGCAGAACAACTGCATATGACTCAGCCGGCAGTCAGTCAGTATATTAAAACTCTGGAACGGATGGTAGGTACGAAACTTTTGGAACGGAGCAATAAGTATGTCCGGTTGAATAAAGCCGGCATCATTGTATATCATCATGCTAAGGAAATTCTGGGGCAGTATGCGCGGATGCAATGCCTGGTGGACGATTTAATGCATACGGCCAGCGGCCTTTTATCACTTGGGGCCAGTTATACCTTTGGCGAGTATGTGCTACCCCATGTCATTGCCGGCCTGCATGCGCAATATCCATTGATCAAACCCCGGATAACGATCGGCAATACCAAAGAAATTGCGGAACTGGTCTTGAATCACCAACTGGATGTTGGCATTGTGGAGGGTGGACTTCAACGGGAAAATTTATATGTCGAACCTTTTGCCGAAGATGTAATGTATGTGGTTGCCGCTGCAGATCATCCATTGGCTCAGCAGGAGCAGGTATCGGCTGCCGAACTGACGGAAGCAACCTGGATTGTTCGTGAAGTCGGCTCGGGAACCCGTGAGGCTACGGAAAAGATGTTTGCTGCGCTGCAACTGACTCCGGCGGACCTTTTGGAATTCGGCAGTACGCAAATTATAAAAGAATCGGTAGAGGCCGGAATTGGGATTACGCTGCTGTCTTATTGGGCCATCCGGAAGGAATTATCCAGGGGCGGCCTCAGGCGGCTTGCCGTCAGGGGGATTCCCGTGGTCCGCAGTTTTTCTTTGGTAACGCCGGCTACCCGGTTTTATACGAAAGCAACGCAGATTTTTCTCGAACGGGTAAGGCAAGAGGGTACTTTACCGGCTTTGCCTGATTAGTCCTGTTTACTTAGCGTCTATAATTGGGAGAAATATTCTCGCCATAAGTTCAGGGTGCGAAATGTAGGATAAAACGTCCGATTCTTACAATTTATCACAGTTTTGTCACAAATTCCTCTTATGATAAAGGAAAGGGGGTATTTATGTGACGATTACCGTGATTAACAAAGAGCTTCATTATTCATATATTCAGCCGGTTCCCAATGCAGCAGGAGGACAAACCAATCTTAAGAAGCGTGGTACCGCCAACCAAATGGGAAACGGTTTGGATACCAGGGAGAAAGTTGAAAAGCCCTTCAGCTTTTATTTAAATCAAAAGACCCAAAAAGGGTAATTTAAATGCCGCACGACGAACATCGTCCGTCTGCGGTTTTAAATTTTTATAATGGGATCAGAAAGCTTAAGTACTGCATAGATAGCCATAAACGGCAGAAGAATCGCCTTATCAACGCTCCGCCGTTGGCACTTAACCTCCGCTTATGACAAGACGATCCTTCTGCCTGGTTTGTTCGCCCCAAACGACTTCTAGTTGGTTTTCCTGCGCCCCGAGCCCTGAGCCATGAACGGAAAGACCGCGCAGCGGTCTTTCTTGATATGGTATAATACAGAAAATAGACCAACCGTTATGAGGGATTACTCTTATGAGTGAGAAATATATTCTGAAAATTTCTGTGCGGAATCTGGTGGAATTTGTATTGCGGACCGGAGACCTGACAACCGGTTTTTCCGGCAGCGCCCGGGCTGCCGAAGGCAGTAAGGTGCACCGGCGCCTGCAGAAGGCCCAGGGAGAGGACTATCAGGCGGAAGTCGCCCTGACGTATGAAACGGAGCGGGCGGATATGCTGCTGAAGGTAAGCGGCCGGGCCGACGGAGTTATTGTGTCGGAAGATGAGAACGGTCTTCGGAAGGTGACAATTGACGAAATCAAGTCTACAACCAGGCCGGTAGATCTCATCAGGGAAACCGATAATCCTGTCTATTGGGCTCAGGCCAAATGTTACGCCTATTTTTATGCGGTGCAGAACGGACTGAATTCGATCCAGGTCCGGCTTACCTATTGCCAATATATTTCCTGGGAAATGAAACAATTTTATCAGGAAATTTCCGTGGCTGACCTGGCCCGTTTTTTTAGCGAGCTGATAGACCGGTATTATGCCTGGGCGCAGCAAATGCGGCAATGGGCCGACCAGCGCGACAGCTCGGCCCGGGAAATGGAATTCCCGTTTGCGTCGTACCGGGAAGGGCAGCGCCGGTTGGCGGTGGCTGTATACCAGACAATCCGTTCGGGACGTAAACTATATGCGCAGGCTCCGACCGGCACAGGGAAAACCATGGCCGTTCTTTTTCCCGCCGTTAAGGCAATGGGGATGGGGTTAGTAGAAAAAATATTTTTTCTGACCGCCAAAACCGTAACCCGCAGTTTGGTGGAAGAAGCCTTTGACAAACTGCGCCGGCAAGGGCTGCGGTATAAGACATTGACTATTACCGCCAAGGATAAAATTTGTTTTCTGCCGGAAGCGGCCTGTGACCCGGAGGAGTGCCCGTATAGCAAGGGATATTTTGACCGCCTGAATACGGCCCTGGCCGATATTTGGCGGGTGGATGCGTTTACGCGCCCCGTCGTCGAGGAATATGCCCGCAAACATAATCTGTGTCCTTTTGAGTTTTCCCTTGATTTGGCCCTATGGGCCGACTGTATTATTTGCGATTATAATTATGTATTTGATCCCCAGGTGTATTTACGGCGCTTTTTTCAGGAAGAGGGCGGCGACTATTGTTTTCTGGCGGATGAAGCGCATAACCTGGTCGACCGGGCCCGGGAAATGTTTTCAGCGTCCCTCGATAAAAAGACATTTTTAGAATTAAGGCGCAGCGTGAAAACGGGTTTGCCGAAACTGGCTAAAGCCGTTACGGCCGTAAATACCTGTCTGCTGAAGTTGGGAAAGCTGTGTTCCGGGGAAAGCAATTTTGCCGTGAAACGGGAAATGCCGCAGGATCTTTTTGCTCCCCTGCGAAAATTTATCGGCGTTGCCGAAGAGTGGCTGGTGCGCAATGAACCGGCTGATTATAAAGACGCGGTACGGGAAGTTTATTTTGCGGTCTACGCGTTTTTACGCATAGCCGAAAACTATGATGAGCACTACGTTACCTATATAGAAAGAAATCACAAGGAAGTAAAAATCAAGCTGTTTTGTGTGGAACCGTCCTTTTTACTAGGCCAGGCCATGGAACGGGGCCGGGCCGGTATTTTCTTCTCGGCTACCCTGACCCCGCTTGACTATTTTGCCGCTGTCCTGGGCGGCAATGAACAAGACGGCTGGTTGACGGTAGCCTCTCCTTTTGCGCGAAACCATTTATGCCTGATGGTGGCCGACCAAGTCAGTACAACGTATCAGAGGCGGGCTCAGACCTATGACCGGGTCGTGGAACATATAGCGGCGGCAGTTGACGGGAAAAAGGGTAATTACCTGATCTTCCTGCCTTCTTACGCCTATATGGAGGAGATTGCGGACCGTTTTGCCGTCCAATATCCCCGGATGCGGACAATTCGCCAGACCGGTAGTATGACGGAAGAGGAACGGCTTATTTTTCTGGATCATTTTACGGTCGGCAATCAAGAGCCGTTAGTCGGATTTGTCGTATTGGGAGGGATTTTTGGCGAAGGAATTGACCTGACCGGCACCCGGCTGCTGGGCGCGGTGGTAGTTGGAGTGGGGTTACCGCAGCTTTGCAGGGAGAAGGATATTATCCGGGATTATTTTAATGCGCTGAATGGCAACGGTTTTGAATATGCTTATCTTTACCCAGGAATGAATAAAGTATTGCAAGCGGCAGGCAGAGTAATCCGCACCGAAACGGATAAAGGGATTGTTTTACTTATTGATGAACGATTTTCCCAGGCGCGGTACCGGCGGCTTTTTCCCCCGGAGTGGCGGGGCGCGGTTGCCGTAAAGGACTGCCGGGATATTGCCGGCATTACCCATTTGTTTTGGCAGGACATATAGTCCGGACGATTAGGGGGGCCTCAGACGAACTATCGCCGAGTGACAAAGACATGCAAAAGCGGGATACATTGTGAAAAAAAGAATTTTAAAAAAATTATAACTATTCCGTAGACAATGATTTGTAAGCTTTATATAATAAACGTAGAACTAATTGGTATGATGACCTGGTCATTAGCCAATCATTATGAGGAGGTATTTGATGAATGGCAAGGTACAATGCTGTCACTCCCCAGGTAATCGATGAGCTCAAAAAGATTGTGGGAGAAAAATATGTCTATACCGATTCCGACAAGCTGGAACCCTATTCTCATGACGAAGTAACGGACCCCCATTATGTGAAATTGCCCGAGGTGGTCGTGCTGCCGGCTACGGCCCAGGAGGTGGCGGCCGTTGTGAAGCTGGCCAACCGTACCCTGGTTCCTTTGGTGCCGCGGGGCGCCGGGACAGGCCTGGCCTGCGGCGCAGTGCCGTTTAAAGGCGGCATCGTATTGTCCCTGGAACGGATGAATAAAATTCTGGAAATCGATGAAGCCAATATGTTTATGGTGACGGAGCCGGGTGTGACGACGGAAGAAGTGCAAAAGGCGGCCAACGCCAAAGGCTGTTTGTATGCCGGCGACCCCTGCAGCGGCGACAGCTCGTTTATCGGCGGCAACATTGCCACCAACGCCGGCGGCAATAAGGCGGTTAAATACGGGGTAACCCGCAACCAGGTAGCCGGACTGGAAGTGGTCACGCCGGTTGGCGAAATCGTGACGCTGGGGGGCAAACTGAAAAAAGACGCCACCGGTTATAGCCTGATGAACCTGATTATCGGTTCGGAAGGTACTTTGGGCGTAGTAACCAAGATTTATCTGAAACTGGTGGCTCTGCCGAAAAATACGATGAACCTGCTGGCGATTTTCCCGGACCTGGCTTCGGCCATTGGTTTGACGCCTACGTTGAC
>NZ_UPPP01000106.1 GCF_900476375.1 Allolucifera butyrica
TCACGAAGCCTAGCTTACCTCTTCTTCCACCCAAGGCCAAAATTAGTGTTCTTGTAAGCCCTCATATTGGCATTGCCGTTGAATGGAAACTGCAGTTGTATCCGGTGTTGCCGTATATCAAGCCTGTCAAAAAAGAGCCTGTTGCCCCTTCGTCCAAACAAAAATCAACATGGAGGCCGCCTGATAGTCATTATTACAAATACGGCCATACCTTGATTAATAAAGTCTCCTTCGAAGATACCGACAAGGACATTCTAGCAATGCTGGAATCCATTTTCCTATGCAAATATGCTTAACTACGAGGTGACATTTTCTCACGATAATTATCCCTATTTGGGGGTGACATTTTCACAAGTTATTGACATATTTAAGTATTTTGAGGCTTTAATAGTATCCTGCGAATCAATATTCAATGTAGAATTATTTATGTCTAAAAGTCCGTTATTATTAATGTTAATCGTTCCAGAATCATTAGTTATAGATCCTTGATCATTTAAAACCCCTCCATTCGTAACTTGGAGGATTGCTTGATTAGTAAGATTTAATTTAGAATTATTTTCTAAGTTTATTGTTCCTGAATCAACGTTAATACTTGATCCACTTGTAAGAATTAAAGTAGAACCTTCATTAAGGCTAACAGACGACCCATTAGTAACTGTTAAAGAGCTTGTAGAGTCAACTTTTAAATTAGCATTTGAAGCAATATGGAGTATACCACCGTCTAAATTTAAATTTGCATTGGGATCGATATCTACTTGTGCGCCTGAATCGATTATTAAGTTACCAGTAAGAACAGCAGCAGCAGCATTACCACTAACTTTAAAATCGCCACCGCTATCTCCACCGAGGTCTATATCCGCCAGTGACCTTCCTGTAACTTGAACCATATTGGTATAGGCGTCGACATCACTTGGGGCAACCCCTGAGGAATCATACTGTAGTTCTTAATTTGAGTTAAAGAAGTTGGTGAGGGTTTCTTTGGTTAAATTAAAACTTTTTAAAAAGTCTTCAAAATTACTCAAAATAGTCCATGTTTTTCCGCTAGATAATGATAGATCATCAAAACTTTCTAATATTTTTGCTCCTGTATATATAGATAAACCTAATGCTGCATCTGGCGACATTCCATTTTTGGTAGCATTCATATAATAGGCAACGGAGAATCCCAACGCAACTCCAGTTTTAGTTGTCATTTCTCCAGCCGCTGAGGTTATGTAGTCGTAAGCTGTCATACCATTTTGTTCTATTTGATTGATTGTATCCTTTAATTTATCAGCAAAACTAACAACATCATCCGTATCCGATGAAGTATCACTAACATCGTCTACTGCTATTAATCCTTGAGCACTTGTTCCAGACAGGCTACTTGATGCAGATTCAGTAGTCAATACCGGAGTTGAATCAGTTGCCTCATTACTAGTTAAACTTGTAGTTGCCGATTCCTGAGAAGAATTTACTATCGGAGTATATGTAGGGATAGGGGTTGTAGTAGTTGAAACTGAACTAAGCGGATCCATATTTTTAAACCTCCCTGTTTATTCAACGAAATCCATTTCGTTGGTTTAATTTTTTCATAGGAATCAACAAAACACTATGCTAAGGTGACATGATTTTACCTACCTTTCTTTTTCATTTAAAAAAATGTCTTATATTTCCGTATATCGTAAAAATCGAATCCAAAATTAACTATTTTTTATATAAAATTACTTTTTTGACAAAACTAGTATTATTGCGACAAAAATTGTGTTTGAGACGGTCTAAAAATGCAAAATTCCTTGTTCTTAATAAATCAAGGAATTTTTAACACTTTGCTGCCAATGTTTTTAAATAATATACAAAATTTAGCAGGATACCGCCATCCTTATGGAGAAAACGCCCATAACTTACATTTAGTAGGTTATGGGTGTTGTTATATAGGTCGGTTGAATATGCACCGGAGGTTTATTTGCTGAAATGGTTTAAATTTTGGGGGCTAAAAGATGATAAAATTGGATAACTTAGGTGGCTACAAGAGGGGACGGCTATGGATAAATGATTTTCCGGGATTTGAAAGTAAAATAATTGATACAATACACAGAACTTTTGTCGGGGCAAAAGAAATTCCAAGATGTAACAAGTCGGTGGTATTGGAAATATTATTACCGAGAAATGCGAGCAATTACGCATTATTAGGAGCAACCTTTATACCATTAGTTGGTGGAACCTTGGATGTCAAAATTAACATTGGTGTCCATGATGATGCGGTTTTGAAAGATAATATAGCTTTTACATCTGATGAAGTTCATGTGGGGATACCTAAGGAATATGCATTTGCAGTTATGGATTCGGTTGCAGAAACACTAGACGATTCAGAATTTCCTCCAGGAATACTATTTTTTGATGTAGGAGCTCATAGTGACGTTGGTTCGAGTAGAATGATTTTTTCAAGAGTTACTAAAATATTGATAAAGATAATTTTTAATAATATACTCGAACTTTCGGAGGATGAATTAAAGAAATTAATTGCATTAGAGCTAAAATACATTTTAATAACAGTGAATTTGAGAACTAACAGCCAATATTTTAAAATAACATACAAAATTTAGCAGGATACTACCATCCTTATGGAGAAAACGCCCATAACTTACGTTTTTGTAGGTTATGGGCACTTCTATTTGGTCGGTTACATCGTAGGCTGAAGGAGGCATTGACCTCAGGGGTATTAGTCTGGCACATTGATTCTTTTAAAATTTTCCGCGATATTAGTATGTGCTGACATAAGAAATGGAGTGGTGCCAATGATAAGTATTTTTTGCAGTAGTATATTTGATATTCTTTGTTCTTTAGGCGCCAACATTTTGACGGGAGGGTCAATACCTTCTTGTGCCTATGATTTTAACCTAATTAATAGGTACCAGTTGTTTTATTTCTCCGACAAGGTGTCCGGATACGCCGAAATGCTGCATCAATTCATCAATTATTTAACGCCTATTCAATTCCGGTGATTCACCTTATTAAAAGATGTTGACTAAGTGTCGACAATCCAAACTGATTCTTGCCGAACGTGAACAATTTCTTGTTAAGCCTAAGAAAAAATGCCCTTTAGTTAGGGCTTTTTTCTATCTAAAGGCGCAAAATTTCGTTCTAAGCTTAGAATGGCTTGACTCTTCCTTGGCAAAGGGAACAGATAATGGCACAAACGGCGTAGACATAGGGAAGAGTTACAGGTGGTGTGGAAGAGAAGCTCGTCACAGGCTAGTAGTCCAAGAATATCTAATAGTTGCAATGGTTATACTACTGAGGATAGACACTAGGAGGGGATAATATGATGGATATTGTAGAAACTCAACGCCTCTTGGCGAACCTTCTTTACTCGCATTGGCTTTCAGAAGAATTGTTTTCATTCAGTTGGTTTACGATTGTCATACCGATGGTGGTTCTTTCCGGAATGTTCGTTATTCTCGTTGATAAGAGTCGTTTGCGAGAACTAATACTTTACGGTTCCATTCTTGCGGTTGCTTATGGTTTAATTTACCCGATTGCATCTACTATGACTCTATGGCAGTTCCAAAACAACCTTATACCTTATGCACTAGACTTAGTGCCATTTGCATTTATCTTTCATCCAATATTACACATATTTGCGTATCAATATGCTTCTTCATGGAAGAGTTTCGCAATTACCAATACCATATCGGCTGGTTTATTTGCGTTCGTTGCCTTGCCTGTTTATGTTTGGCTGAAAGTCATTCAGTTTTATAATTGGAATTATTTGTACTCGTTTATATTGGCATGGGGTATTTCATTTATTGCGAGGGCCGTAGTAATCTGGCTGGCTGATATTGAGCAGAGACATTCAACACAACCGAACCAAGTCTCTTTATCCCCAAGGATACAACCAGCTATGAAGCTGTTAGAGGATGATGAGAACGAATAAATAGTGTATTAACTACCAATATTTTTAAATAACATACAAAATTTAGCAGGATACTGCTATCACTATGGAGAAAACGCCCATAACTTACATTTTAGTAGGTTATGGGCATTTATATTATTAATAATCCTGAGGAGTGAGGTTATGAACAAAGCAAAGCTCAAAGAAGCCGAAGAAAGATTTATTATGCGATATCCCGGTGGCTTTTCTAATCCTCGGATGCTCGAATTAGCCAATGATTACGTTACCGTCAGAGTGCGGTTAAATCGGAAAATAAGTGCGGTCGCATCGGCTTTTTAGTGCGGTGTGAACAGAAAAATAGTGCACTTGCGCCGGAAGATAGTACGGTCGGGATTCTTGAATTCAAGAATTGCAACTAACACGTGAGGAACTAGCCGCAAGTAGAGATCATCTAACTCAACAGAATCGAATAATGGCACAACAAAAATTTGAAGAATCCTTCTTTTCTTTACTATCCATGTTTCGTCAACATGCCGATAAAGTGCGAAATGATTATTTGAAAGCTTCAGCTGATATTCAGGATTATATTACTACTCACAGCATGTACCCGCATGAGCCTGTACCGTTTGAAAAATTGATTGGGGGCTATTATGACTTAAAAAAACGATTGGAAGGGCTGGATGTATATTACAAGATAATTACACAATTATTGTTGTTTGTCGCGACTTCAGAAGCTGTGGACGATGAAACGAAAAAGAGATTTTTTGCTCTTGTTGAAACATCTATGGATTCCGAAGAATTGTGTTTGTTATTTTGGGATTGGTTTTTTGCTGGAAAAAATAACCCAATGACTATTATTGTTAGAAAATATAAATTCCTAGATGACTTTCTAAGTCACAGGCAGCATATTATTCCAACGCAACAAAGAGAAACATTTTTAAACTGGTAATATATATGAGGGGTAGAAGCTGTTAAAATTAGCGGCCATTAAATCACATCATTAATCCAACCGTTTCCTAAATCATATAAACTCTGCAGAATAGAAGAACAACTAATAAACCAGATCCAAAGCTGATCTTTAAAATTGACCCGTTTATTTTTCTTTACAAACTGTTCCGCTTCTTCCTCTCGTTCATGGTACCGGTCGTCCAGCCCAATGGCATAGGAATTATCGTTCATATGCTCGATAGCGTGAACGCACGCATGGAGGAGGGTGTCGCGTTCGACTTCCGGCGATAAACTGGAATCAATAAATATGTGATTTCTGCCTTTAGTGTTTTATAAGGAGCGAATATATTGGGACTTTGTCGAACATAACAAGATCAATTATTATTTTGTTGCTTATGAACCGTACACTCTAGTAAGGTCAATTCTGCACACATTTTACTACTCAGTAGCCGCCACTGGGATCACGATCAATTAGATCGAGCATATGGCTATGCGTTAGCAACAAACACGATCCTCAGGACGGGTGCTGTTCCGCTATAGAAAATAGCAATGTCTTCACCTAGGACTTGACGGGCATGTGTGGAGGTGATCAAATGGATGAAATTATGGAAGTATTATTCTGCTGTCCTCTATTTGCAGGCCTAAAAAAGCCTGAAATAAAAGAAATCATGGAGCAAACAAAATATAACCTCTGTTATTATAAAAAAAATGAATATATTTTTCGGGCGGATCAAACGGCTGGTTATATTGGAATTATCATTCAAGGCAGTGTCGAAGTGCAAAAAATTATTTCCTCCGGAAAAGCAATAAACGTAATGTCTAAAAATAAAGGAGATGTTTTCGGTGGAGCAGCCATCTTCTCGTCAAAAAAATCACCTAACGTAAATATACTAACAAAAGAATCATGCAAAATTATACTAATTCACAAACAAAGTGTTTTTGATATACTGTGCAAAAACAGTATAATAGCTTCTAATATTTTGAGCTTAAGTGCTAATAGTATATCACATTTAAATCAAAGAATTGAGTTATTGTCATTTTCTTCAATTCAGAAAAAAATAGCTTTTTCACTACTGTTTGATATGCAATCATGTGAAGCAGATGTAATTCACTTGCCCTTTCCCAAAAATTCATGGGCAGAATACCTGAATGTATCCCGACCTTCACTCTGCCGAGAGTTAAAAAAACTCTGTGCAGTTGGAGATATCGATATTAAAAATAGAACCATCAAAATTATTAATAGAGAAAAACTTCAATCATTGCTAATGAATTGACTCAGATTAAATTTATGCTGCCAAAAAGCTACACTCATAATCGCTGTCTCACCCTCATGAATCACTTATACACGGATCATACTTTTAAAATACCAGTTACTAAAGCTCCAACCCGCCGCAAAGCATCATCGTTTGGTCGTCCTGTAATATCTCCCAAACGTCCGTCTACGGACCAGTGAGTATAGCCTTCGCTATTATATTGACATTCAAACAACCATTCTGTTACCATTTCGAAGCCGAGATGATCAAGTAGTTGACCTAAATATTTCGGAGTCATAACAGCTTCATTTATCCCGGTATGTGCACCCCCATATGTACAATATGTTACCGCTCTTTTTCCAGCAATTCTTGGAGCACATCCCTTAACATCGCCTTGCTTAATGTGCTTTTTCAGCATAGCACCAAGAAAATCGCACATGAATTTTGGCGGTAGCCATGAGTACACTCCTGATCCAATGAACACAAAGTCAAAATCTAAAAAATTGAATGCATTCTCATTAGTTGTAGCAGTTACTTCAATAGTATTAACCTCATGATTAAGCAATTGTACTGTTTTCTCGATTTGCAAAGCGATTTTTTTTGTATTACCTGTACAAGAACAAAATAGGTTTAAAATTTTCATTTAACATACCACCTCTTTATTTCATGTAACTTACAGTCCTAATTATATTGCAGTTAATTAGATAGAACTGTATCTACTGCTACACTTTTCGTTTTTTGACGATTTGCCATATATCAAGCATCAAGCGTCCCCAAAGAAGAATTGCATACATAATTGTGCATAAAGGGGGCACACCAATTGGCGAGATGGGCACAAACAGATAATAATAATGATGGGAGCATCTCTTCAAATTATATCATTAATCCAATCGCTCCCGACATTGAACAAATTTAGCAGAAGCGAAGGGCTGCTAATGAACCACAACCAAAGATGATCTTTAAAATTTACCCGCTTATTTTTCTTCACAAACTCTTCCGCTTCTTCCTCCCGTTCATGGTGCCGGTCGTCCAGCCCAATGGCGTAGGAGTTATCGTTCATATGCTCGATAACGTGGCAGCACTCATGGAGGAGGGTGTCGCGTTCGGCCTCCGGTGATAAGCTGGAATCAATAAATATGTGAGTTCTACCTTTTCTAGACTTATAAACAAAACCGTGCACTTCACCACTTACTTTGACCTTATGGAATAAAAGATCGCCGGTACTTATCATACCGTTAATTTTACGGAAACCCATGTACTACCCACAATCCCTTCAAGAAAGTCGTAATTTTGTCAACTGCAGATAGAAATAACGAGTATTTCGGATATATTTATTGTTATTTCATATCGTACAACATATGGATGTTATTGACAAAATAATTTATCTATGTTACAATAAACATTTAACAGATTGACGATGCTGCGTGGTCTGATATACTCAATTTAGAACGATAGTTTCGAGATATGGTTTTAAAAGGAGGATATCAGATGGAAGAGGACCAATTCAGTCTTACGGCAGTAATGTGCGCCTATCTTCGTGCTTCCCACGCTAAGTACGATGATCCTAAAATTTTTGATGACTTTTTAGCCTATCAATTGATTCCTGATGAGAATCGGTTGCTTATAGAACAAGGGTTAATAAAGTATCTTAAACTAAAAGCTCCTGAGCTCGCCGCATCGCTTCCGGATCAAACGACCGCTTTGGCGTGGATAACGCGAGCTATGAACAGTCGATCTAACCTTCTAAGTCGTTCACGCTATACGGAAGAAGCTCTTGAAGCGGCTGTTAACCATGGTACGCAGCAGTATGTAATACTTGGAGCGGGACTGGATACATTCGCATTTCGTCGTCCAGATCTATTAGCAAAACTTCATGTATTTGAAGTTGATCACCCGAATACGCAAAATTTTAAAACACAGCGCATTACGGAATTAGGTTGGGAATTTCCAGCGCAGCTAAGCTTCATTTCAATGGATTTCACCCAGGAAAGCTTGGCGGTAGCATTAAAAAAATCATCGTATAATCCTCGAGTAAAAAGCTTCTTTAGTTGGCTTGGTGTAACTATGTACTTAACGCGAGAAGAAGTATTCACAACGCTTCGTACTATTGCCGCTATCGCTCCCGCAGGCAGCTGGGTCATTTTTGACTATTTTGATATTGATGTGTTTAATCCTCAAAAAGTGGATCCGCAAATGCAAGAACAGATAGCGCACGCACAGGAGGCGGGGGAACCGATGAAAACCGGTTTTGATCCAGCGATGTTAGCCTCAGATCTCGTCAATTTAGGATTTTATCTTCATGAGGATTTGGATCAGGTAGATATCCAGAAACGTTACTTGTGTGGGTCTAAATATGTTCACCTTGTACAAGCGATAATCAAATAACATTTATGTTAAAACAACACGTCATCCGAATACTCGACCGAAATAACAAAACACGGCACTAAGCCGTGTTTTTTATAATGCCTTTTTTAAAATTCGTATTTCGGCTTCTTGATGATCGAGGCGCGTTAGCGCCATATCCAGCAATTCAGAATGTCGCGCTTGAACTTCACTGAATTTGGTAATGTCCTTACTGTTCACTTCTATAAGTTCCATTGCTCCGGTCAGCATGCCTTCTAGTCTCGCTTGTCCCTGTTTTAAGCCAGAAACATCTTCTGAAACATCCTGTTTTAGCCTGGACATATCTTGTTGTAAGCCCGAAACATTCTTCCGAAGTTCTTCCAGTCCGGCATTGGTATTACTAGATATCCAGGAAGTTACTGTGGATTAGGAGTAGGATGGAGTGATGGGACTAATATTTATTCAAGTGTTTCATCTAATGGTACGTCTTGGGATATAATAAATAAATTCAAGCTGGGATCAATTACACTAAATGCCTGGACCCATTATGCTTTCGTAAGACAAGGCTCCTCTTTTTATGGATTTAAAAATGGTGTGCTTACGAGTCAGGCTTCAGGGACAACAGCATCAATCAAGGCTGGAACAGGTACACCGTCCATTGGGTATTTTTATACTGGTTCTACATCTTTTTACTTTCCGGGATATATTGATGAGTTTAGGATTTCCAACATTGCTCGTTGGACTTCAGATTTTAATGTAAATTTGCCATCAAACTTAATTGCTGTTGCTGGTGATGCGCAAGTAACGCTTTCTTGGGACGCGGTTAGCGGAGCAATCGGTTATAACATAAAAAGAGCTACTACGTCGGGCGGTTCCCTATACGACGATTGCTACCAATGTATCTGTTAATAGCTATGTAGATTCCACGGTTCAAAACGGTACTACTTATTATTATGTTGTGACAGCTCTAAATGATTATAGCGAAAGTGCCAATTCTAATGAAGCATCTGCAACGCCGCAGGCAGCCAGCAAAGCATTGTTACGGGTTACGATGATTGATTCCAGCGAACGGGAATACCGTTTAACTTCCACTGAAATTAACGGATTTATTAACTGGTATACTCGTACTATTGGAACAGGAATTTCTTGCTATGCAATTAAAGATATCGTTGATAATAGTACAGAATATCTGGCTCTTGAAAAAATAATCAGCTTTTGTCAATAGCGCCTGAAAAATGACCCTTTTTCGCGTTCGAAAATTGACCCCTCTGGTAGTCATTAGGTATCGAAGGTGACTGTTAACGAATCACCTCCCTCTGGCTTTATGTCCTGGCTCCTTTTAAGGAGTCCTGCTCGCTGCTTTTCTTTTAGACGATAAGATTCACCCTTGATATTGATGACAGTGCTATGATGTAATAGCCGGTCGAGAATCGCAGTGGCAATGATAGTATCGCCGAATACTTCACCCCATTGTCCTATTCCACGGTTACTTGTAAGGATAATCGATCCCCGTTCATATCGACGCGAAATCAGCTGAAACAATAGGTGTGCTCCATTGACATCAACTGGGACATAACCAATTTCGTCAATAATCAAGAGTTTGGGCGCACAGTAGGCTCGGAGCTTGTCTTCCAAACGATTCTCTACGTAGGCCCGGTTTAGAGTGGCAACCAGTGCCGCCGCTGAAGTAAACAAGGTGCGATAGCGTTTGTGAATCGCTTTGAGACCGAGTGCCACAGATAAATGCGTTT
>NZ_UPPP01000101.1 GCF_900476375.1 Allolucifera butyrica
CAAGTTCTCACGGAGTAACTGTGTGTAGCATGCCAAGACCTTCGATCCCGGGGCGCCAAACTTAACTTGCCTTTATCGCTAAGCCCAGTGTTGTCTTCTGCTCGTCCCATGCATCGACCATTCCCATTAGGAATTTCGGGATTCTACATCTTCAGCTTTCGCTTTCGGCCTACTACCTTTCCTACCTACGCTTAGACCTGGCGTTACCGCTTCAGTCCCAAGGCTGGATACCGGGTGGTTGGCTAGACCTTCCCAGACGGGATTCCCACCCGCTATACTCCGTGCGCTTCTTGGCGCACGGGACGGTTCCTCGACTCAGTTTATCTTTTAGGGACATAAAGGCAGGACTGTCCCACTGATTATTGACACCAGGGGACGTCAGGCTGTGCGAAAACGGCAACCACTGCTAAAAACCATAAATGTTAACGGGTTAATGATATAATAGAAGTGTAGATAATTCTTGCTGCTGAGGTGTGCCAATGTCACGATATATCACCAGTCATACGAATCGAAACCAAATGAATCTCATGCCAATGTCACTTGACGAAATGATCGGAGAAGACAATCCTGTCCGTGTCATTGATGTGTTTGTTAACAATCTTGACTTGAATAAAATGGGGTTTAAATATGCTACCCCCAAAACAACCGGACGAAAGCCGTATAATCCGGCAGATATGCTCAAACTAT
Organism: Allolucifera butyrica; assembly: GCF_900476375.1. Taxonomy (GTDB): domain Bacteria; phylum Bacillota; class Negativicutes; order Sporomusales; family UPPP01; genus Lucifera; species Lucifera butyrica. The sequence continues at coordinate 688 of NZ_UPPP01000101.1, forward strand.
ACCTTTACGGCTACTTTAACGGCATAAGAACGTCACGCAAACTAGAAACCGAATGTAAAAGAAATATAGAACTGATGTGGCTGCTTCAAGAACTAAAACCAGACTATCGTACAATTGCCGATTTCCGCAAAGATAATATATCGCTTCTCAAAAATATCTTCAAACATTTTTCCCTTCTATGCAATGACTTAGGTCTATACGGAAAAGAAATCATCGCCGTTGATGGAAGTAAATTCCGTGCAAATAATGCTCGGAAAAAGAACCTGACCAAAGGTAAAATTGAAAGAATGCTAGCTTACTTTGAGCAAGCTGCCGAACGATATTTAGAACTTTTAGAACATAGCGACGACAAGGATGAAAAGAAAAATACCCCTACATACACCAAGGAAGAATTACAGGAAAAATTGTCCAACGCCACCCAGCGTATTCATGAATTGACTGAGATTAAGCAACGAGTAGACGAAACGGGAGAAGTCTCCCTTACCGATCACGAAGCCCGTCTTATGAGCGCTAATAATATGGGATTTGATGTGGCCTACAACATGCAAACCGCTGTTGATGCGAAAAGTCATCTGATTGTTGCCATGGATGTCATCAATAATCCGGCTGACCAGGGACAACTTTACAAAATGGCATCTCAGGCGAAACAGGAACTGGAAGTTGATGAGCTAACTGTACTTGCCGATAAAGGCTATTATACCGGAGAATGTCTCGAAAACTGCGAACACGATAACATAACCACTATTGTATCAAAACAAAATCCGCCGTCATCTACGGGCAATTCTAAATACAGATTAGATAACTTTAAGTATGATGCCGCCAATGATTGCTATATCTGTCCTGAAGGGAAAACGCTTTATAATGTCAGCAGCGACAATACAAAAGACAAGCTCTATCGCAGTAAATCTTGTAAAACCTGTCCATGTAAGGATGAATGTACAAAAAATAAACGAGGCCGCCAAATTATACAGGGAAAATATCATGAAGTAATGGCACGTACCGACGGACGGCTAGCTAATAATTTAAAGCTTTACAAGCAACGGCAGATGATCGTTGAACATCCCTTTGGCACAATAAAACGTACCTTGGGGTATACCTACTTCTTGCTGCGCGGAATGGAAAAAGTAAAAGGAGAAGCAGTTATGCACTGTTTAGTGTATAACCTAAAACATGTGCTCAAAATTTTAGGAACTGAAAAATTGATTGCGGCAATTAAGAGGTTTTTTCAGCTTCTTTTAATTATGGCCGCTATTTTCATAACTAATCGGCAATTTGGGTCAATATTTAGATTGAAAAGATGCCGTTTTCGCACAGCCTGACGTTCCTTATTCGACAACTTATTAATCAAATATTTTCCGGATTTGATTGGTGGAGGCGAGCCTTACCGAATCGTATGTACAACTTCAATTAAAGACTATCGCCATAAAGATACATTCCTGATTAGACACTTTCACTCGAATAAAAGTAGTGACCAATCCCTAATCTAAGACGTTGTCAGGGGGACGGGGTTAGCTACACCCCTTTACGCTTTCTATTCACAAACGTAACATGTGGTCTCTGACCATCGATTCTACCTCACCGTTAGAGACTTCGGACCAATGAGATGTTTGTAAAAAAACCCTTTTTGGGGGTCGTCGACAGAGGCTTGGGCTATTAAGTTTCACGCTTGGGAGCTATATCGCCTGCCCCATTCAGCCATGATTTCCAATACCGGAATCATGGTTTTTCCTTTTTCCGTCAAAGAATATTCTACCTTAGGAGGTATTTGTGGGTATTCCTCCCGATGTATTAATTCCTCCTGCTCAAGTGAACTGAGTTGCTGGCTCAGCATCTTATGAGAAATTGTCGGCAGCCTTTTCTTCAGTTCCCCGTATCTTTGTACTTTTTCAGTATATAACAGCCATAAAATAACCCACTGCCACTTGCCTCGGACAATTGAAACGGTATAGGAAATAGGACAAACCAGAGGATCAATCGGACCACTTTTCATTGAATCACTCACCTTTTGCTTAGTACCTCACAATAAAGTGCGTACTTCAATTATAGCACTCCCCATATTACAATCAATGTAAATACTTCCTACAGTTTGAATGGGAAAATAAATATTCGTCGCTAAAAATACATTGGGGGAGGCATAATTATGCTTAGTAATTCGAATGTATATCAAATTGGCGATGTGACGGTTACCCGCATCGGAGAGCTGACCCTCGGTCAATATACTCCCGCATCGCTTTTCCCTGACTGGGACGCAAAGGTGCTAATCAACCGTCAAGACTGGTTATCGCCCGACTCGATGAGCCAAAATCTCGAATATGCATTCATGAGCGTCCATATTTGGCTGGTAAAGACCCCACGGCACACAATTCTTATTGATCCCGGAGTCGGTAACGATAAGAATCGGCCGTATACGCCAGCTTTTGATCGCCTTCGCTTGCCTTTTCTTGAAAGGTTGGCTGAAGCGGGCGCCAAACCCGAAGCAGTCGACTTTGTTCTGATGACTCATCTGCACGTGGATCACGTCGGCTGGAATACCCGGCTGGACGATGGACGCTGGGTGCCGACTTTTAAGAACGCAAGATACGTATTTTCCAAAAAAGAGTACGAATATTATCAAGCCTCCGTAAATCACACTGACAGAAATAAAACGAGCGTTATTATTCAGCAAGACAGCGTTATCCCGATTATTGAAGCCGGTCTTGCCGAAATGATCAATATTGACGGCAGCGAATTTATCGACGGACTCTCCTTTAAACCAACGCCCGGGCACAGCATCGATCACTCATCAATCGCCCTCTCATCTCACGGAGAAAATGCCCTATTCGCCGGAGATGTTTTGCATCATCCCATCCAAGTCCGGTACCCTGAATGGAATTCCTCTTTCGACGCATTTACGGAACAGGCTCGTGCCTCGCGACTCTGGGCGCTCGAATACGCAGTCGAACGACAGGCAGTCCTATTCAGCTCACATTTTCCTGAGAGTGCAGCCGGTACTGTCGTCCGCGAGGGAGACAAGTTCACGTGGCGGTAAATAGTTACTCAAAAAAAGGTATAGCAAAAAAGCCTTTCCAAAGCGACACGGGGCAGGTTCATTGTCCCACCAGGTTCTCCTTTAACTACTTTTCAAGTAATCACTTTACCAGTTATTAATATGTAATCTTGATTCTAATGCTATTTCTTGCTGTGGAATGATTTTAGCATCAGGGGCCTTGTAACCAAAGGGAATTATTGCTGCTATTTCAAGCTCTTGCGGAATATTGAAAACTTCTTTTATCGCAGATGTATTTTGCGGGATAAAGGTAACTCCAAAAATATCTTCTTCGGCTAAACTTAATAGGATATTTTCAATGCAGCACCATACCGAAGCTAAACAATTTAAATCATATACCCGTTTACTTTCAATTATCTGTGTTTTGGGCTTATATATAATAACTAGTAATTCGGGTGCAGTTAATATCATCCTTTTTTGCTTTGGTATTGCATCTAAATACATTTCTTGAGCAAGAGCTTCATGATTTGCAAAAGCTAGTCTTAGACCATCGGTAATTTCTTCAGTCATTTTTTCTGTTTGTGTTAAATCCATCCTTATATTATGGTCCTTCACCAAAATAAAATCCCATTGCTTTAGGTGATTGTAGCTTGGAGCTTTCAGTCCATCTCGTAATGCTTTTTTTATTATTTCTTGGTTTATAGGTTTATCAGAAAAATCTCTAATTGTCCTTCTTTTGATAATAACGTCTTTTAATTCCAATCAAATCTCTCCCTTTAATTGCTTTACGGGAACCGTTTCTTCAAATACTCCAGATATGCTTAAATAGCAGAAATAGGGAACAATTCGCTCATTCATTGACACTATAAATCCTTTTGCCACCGAATGCTTATTTCGAACGAGTCAGGAATGAGTCAGGGGACGGTTCCTTGACTCGGTTTATCCTTCAGGGGGACATAGCAGGAACATAGAGACCGGTTCATTGTCCCACTGGTTGTCAGAGAACGGGTTCTCGGCATTCCCCAGTATTAAAGAGGCCCTCTTACCGTCCTTATTAAATCGCGCTTCCTATTTTCCAAAAAACTATGACCATTTCCGTTTATCCCAAAACGCCACAACAAACTTTTATTTCCCATAAAAAACAAAACTCCTGCCAAATTCTACATATTGGGACAGAAGTTTATTGATGATAGAAAATCAAGCTTATTTTTATCAGCATTTACAAGAAGCAAAAAGAATGTCGTTATAAACTCAGGGGCTGCACTAACGTTTAGCCACTACCTATCCGTCTAGTACGAACGACTCGTATAATAATATCTTATGGAGCTATGTGCGGTTAGTCCAGTATATCCTTCTTGCGGCACAATTACAGTACGCCCCAATTCAAAACAAGGCCAAAATGCCGCAGGAACAGGATCTCCTGTTCGAACAACATTTTCAACACTAAGATAGCTATTAAAATTTCTATAATTGTCAAGATTAAATCCCTTATTTTCCAGACCCAGTCCCCAATTATTCCACACCACGGCTGACATAGCGGGGGCACCGAAAGTTTCCCCAGTTATCTGCCCATGCTTAGGATCTGGATAAAGCGCCATATCTGCATCATATAGCTGCACATAAGCTCCAGCTAATGAATGCCCGGTTATTGATACCACTGCGTTTGGATTTGTATCCCTTATATAGTTTACATAATTTTTAAAATCCACATATTGACCGGGAACTTTATTACATCCTAAATTAAAATCAGCCGCATCGTCTTTCCAGTTAGTTATCTCCGTACCTCTTGCTACCACAACAAGTTCACCGGTCGAAATCTTTTGGTATGTCTCAACATATAACCCGGATGGAAACTCTTTAGAATGAATCAGTGTAAAACCAAAATCCCGGGGATTCATATAGTTTTCATCATGATATATATCAACACATAACGCTGCATATTCTGCTCTTGTTATCATTTCTTCCCACATCCAACTATTTTATTATCGCCAATTCCAAATCTTAACATAGCTCTGTCCGCCTATTGCCAGTCTACTGCCGTCCGAACTAAAGGCTATTGATTTGACTGAGTATTCCGGGTACTTCATATGTGTTACCAATGCACCACTAGCAGCGTCCCATATTCTCACGATTCCCCCTTCGCTTCCCCCGCCGCCACCGGCTGCAATATATTTCCCGTCCGGACTAAATTTTACAGAGTTTACCGGTAAATAGGAATCCCACGCTAATGTCCTAATCAAACTCCGAGACGCAGGTTCCCAAATTTCTATCATTCCTTGTTCCCGGTGCCTTTCACCAATAAATTTATTGACCGCAAAGGCTACATATCGTCCATCCGGGCTATACGCAACCTCACCCGGCATCAATTCTCCTTCCGATTTTAACCCCGCTATGCATTTCCCCGTATTGACATTCCATAATGTAATAACCTTTCCTGCAACTGCTATCAACTGCCCGTCCGGACTATAGGCTATACTCCCGCCAACGTCGGCACGTCCATTCAGAATATCAAGAAACCCATCCACTGGCAGTATTCTGTCGACTGTATCTGTCTTAAGATTCCATATTTCAATTGTATCAATATGGACATCGTCTCCTCTGCCAACTGCAAAATGAATATTATCAGGGCTAAAAATTATTTGCGTGGCAGCCGATGACGGTTTATTCGTATCCAACGGCTCCTTTTTCTTCAATTCAACTTTTTCGCCGGTATCCCAGTTCCATATGTCAATCCCTGCATCACTGCAGTCAAATACGTACCCGTGTTCCTCCGGAACCCTGCCAACTATTAAGTAAGTTCCGTCGGAGCTTGCGGCAACGGAACTTACATAGCTTTTCGCGGAAAATATCCTCTTATCTGACTTTTTCAAATCCCATACCATAAACTCTGACCGGTGTTGTACCGGCACAATAATTTTATTATCCCTGCTAAATACGACCTGCTCAATCCGATTCCCGCCATCGGCATTGTTCACCTTCACAACAGAGGGATCCAAAGCCAGCTTTATTCTAGGTTCCATACCCGGCAAAAACGGAATACTTATTGCCATAAGAATAATTAGGAATTTCATCAATCCATCCGGATATTTTTCCATTTTACCGGCAAACTGTTTTTTTTGCCGGTAAATGTAAATAGCAGCTAGTGTAAATCCTATTGTTACAAATAAGAATTTATATAGCATTAGATAGGCTTCTCCAATAGGGTCAACCCATTTTAATTGAATATAAAGATATCCCCTTCCTACAACCAAAAGATAAAATATGCTTTGTACAATCAGATTCGCCATTAATATAATCCAGCCGGTGTAATTATGTTTTCGCAATCCTACAATTAATAATATGGGCAATATAAGTGACGACCAAAATGGTTCTACCCCATTTAAAATCTCATAAAAGGTATATATCAAATAACCGGCTATTCCTATGATAGCTGCTTTATCTATCCATTGATTCCGTTCCATTTTTTCAACTCCACACCTTATTATTTTTAAGGCATTTCTGGATCTGTGAGAAAAATATGCAGTGGGATCAATAACCCGCCGCAACAGAGGATATATCCTCTTCTCCGACCGGCTGACCGCCGTCAACTTCCACCTTATCTAATAGATCGCCTTTCTGCCGCAAAACCAGTGAAAATTCACCCATACCCGCTGCACTATTATAGCCTTCATGGTAATCAACTACAAAAGCATTCGGCATTTTTATTGTCCGGAAAATTTTATCAGCGGAAATTACTTTAACCGTTACCTCGCGATAAGCATCGGCATTGCTTGCAGGAACTAACGACCATTTATATAATTTCAAAGTTTCAACATCATCGGTATCGCCTGTATTAGAAGTGAGTTTTCCGGTAATATGTATTGAATTAACAATTTTAGAAGACTTGGCTATTGTATGTTCCGCCGCTTTCAATTTAATTTGTATCTTAGCTAGTGTTTCAAGAACAACTTTCCTAATTACTTCATAAATTCCCATATTCCTCCTTCGTTTTAAATAAATGGGATAAAAGTCCCTAATGAATTAAATTAATAGGACTGTAAAACCATATGGAAAATTTTTCTTTTTAAAGATTACAACAATTTTGTGACAAAAAAGTGACAAAGAAAAAACCCGGCCATTGACCGGGCATATTCAAATATATTATTTTACTATTTGCAGGTCTGCTGTTTCGCTAAATTGGAGCATTGTGCCTGCGGGGTAGGCTTTCCCATTTACCGATAAATCTTTAGCAATTGTTCCTTTTAGCACCTGAGCATTGGCCCCCAAAAATACTTCTGTACCAGCTTTGAATTTTATAAATCCGGCATTATTGGGTAAAAGTTTTTCCCAGCCGGCAGGGCGCAAAAAGGTGTCGTTTTCTAATGTTCCTCTGATTACATTCCCGTTTTTATCGAAGGAAATACTCGTATTTCCTTTAAAAGCAACAGGCGGATCAACATCTGGAATTAAATAAATTTCTGCCCCATCTGCTAATGTTCCGGAAATTACTCGTCCAGACGTGTCAGGGGGACGGGATTGTCGACATTCTCAAGTTTTATAGGACACACTTACCGTCCGTAAAGGAGCATGGGGACAGATTCATTGTCCCACTATATTTCAATCATTTTTAGAATGAAACAAAAAAACGTCCCTCTGCTTCCCCTCATCAGCATTACGCTAACACTTCAATTCATAGTAGTTATTTCGATGCATTTGTTTGAGAATTCTCAAGACAATAACTTAATCATAACAATATTTCAGATAATATTGTTATGAATGCAGATTGAGTCCTTTTGTTAGCTTACTAACATGATTTTTCTTACCTATCATGCCAATCCCTACAAGATTTAAATCATCGGTTTTAAACTCAGCAACTTTCTTACGATTATCCTCATCATTGAAAGTTCTAAAAAGTTCTTCGGTATAAATATTCATCTTTACTTCTTTAGTAAGGGACTTTTTTAATATCTCCTTTAGTTCTTCTTCGCTAGCGGAGTAAACAACAATTGGTTGTTGTGACATTGGAAGATACGTTATTCCATCGGCATCAACGTAAGATTCACCTACAATACTTTGGGTCGCACCGATTCCACTCATTAAAAATGCTGTGATATTTAACTTCTGCCACAGCAGAAGGTCATCCCTTAGTATAACTACTAGCTTTGTTTCGAATTCCATTACTGTTCATCTCCTAATTTAAATGTGATATGAATTCTAAAGCCGTTACTCCGTAAACTCTTTTAAAATGCCTATTTAAATGTGACAAATCAACAAAACCACATTCTGTCACAGCCGAATATACATCTTTATTTCTTTCTAGTATCTTTTTTACATGATTCAGCTTACAAAATAGAAAATACTGATAAGGCGAGATTCCAGTATTCGCTTTAAACAACCGGATAAATTGAAACTTTGAAATTGCAAGCTCACTACAAATTTCATCAAGTTTTAGCACTCTTTCCATACTACAATAAATCATTTCTTTTGCTTTTTTAATTAACGTATTATCTCCCTTAAGGGATACTGTATAGATTTCAGTCGGGACGAGAGTCTCTACAATGGATAGGAGCAACTCACTACTTAGGATTTCATTTTTTTCGTTCAAGATTACGCTGGCAAGGCTTATGATATTATTTGCAAGCGAGTGATTATATACTATCGGGGAGGGGAAGCGTACCACGTCTCTTTTTCCAATATCCATGATTATCTTTGGCTCCACGTAAACCATAACATAATCAAGTCCGCTTTTATCGTGCGCCCTGCCATCATGTGTCTGTTCAGGAGAAAAGAGCATAACCCCCTTCTCATAAGACAAACATGAATTTCCGTCTAAATTATACTGTTGAATTCCGCGTAAGGTTACGCCAAATGCATACTCTTGGTGACAATGCTTTTTGTATGAAAAGTCCGTAAAACTCGCCGACAACGCGGTAATACCTGCTGACTGTTTATATATGAATTTCTCCATATCCATCACCTCCTCATAATCTCACCTAGTCCCGAAATCATTATAGCAGAATAGACTAAAAAAAGTGACATGCATATATTAGCGGGGCGTTGATACTTTAGAAGATAGTCCTTAAGAACGGCTCCGAAAAATACCCAAGTGACAAATGCAAGAAAACCAATAGCGGTAATAAGAGCAACATACATTGCTAAGACAAACGGTTCTGAATGGTATGGCAAAATAAAGCTCGGAAAAACCGTCATTGTGAATAATACAACCTTGGGGTTCACAAATTGCATGATTAAACCTGACCTAAACGTAGCAACTTGCCTTACAGTTGCCCTTGATGTATCCCTTTTAAATATCTGATAAGCCAAATACAAAATGTAGAGGCTTCCAATTATCTGCATTATAATCAAAATTTTGGGTATTACCGCCACAAGCATGGTATTTAACATAGCGGAGATGCCAAGTAATGCACCAAAGGCTATCGTTGCTCCATATGTGTATTTCACAGCCTGTTTTATTCCAGAATTATGCACGGTAGATAATATAACAATATTTGTAGGTCCGGGTGTAAATGTTATAATAACGCAGTATATTAAAAAAGATGTATAATTCATGATATAAGCTCCTCGCAAGATATTATCATGAATTATACATCCCAAAAAACAAATAAGTATAGTACATTATTGCAGGGCTACAAGTTTAATAAGTTATCCAACTTTTTGTGATATTGCTCCTACTCTAATGTCAGTTTTATCAAGTGAGACTGAGACATGGCCATAAAAAACAAAACTCCTGCCAAATTCTACATATTGAGGCATAAGTTTATAGATGATAGAAAATCAAGCTTTTTGACCAATACCTGCCCGGCCTAACCAAGCCCTCCATTCAAAACTTCGAATCTTCTGCTGGGATCATCTCGCCAATATCCATAGGCAGAAGCAATAGTTGATATATCCCCGTTTACTGTATAATCTGATTGTATATTTTCAGTTGTCATAACCTGATTTTACAACAAAAACGGCTTCCGGCTATTGCTGGTTGCCGTTTTTTATTGCTTTTAAGAGCTGTCTTAATGCGACAGCTCCTTTATAATTTCCTTCACATTTTTAATACAGCACTACAAAACGAGTAAATTTTTACGCATATTCAAAAACCATTACACGTGACACTGACCCCAGGCTTTCCTTGTCAAACTCGGCTTCCTGTTTGCCTACGTGCTGGCCGCCCCCCATTTTCTCGAGGAAATTTTCTATCCCTGCAAGGGGGAACTTAAGAACCTCTGTTTGAAAGTGCATAGGAATAATCAACGAAGGATTCAGCAAACCTATGACTTCTACCGCCTGCTCAGGTCCGATGGTAGCAAATCCGCCTACCGGCAGCAGTAAAGTGTCAACACAGCCTATCTCTTTCACCTGCTCAGGAGTTAACATATGCCCTAAATCCCCGCAATGACAAATATATATCCCATCCACAATAAACTTGTAAATCGTGTTTTTCCCGCGCTGCGCACCATTCTGCTCGTCATGGAAGGTGGCAACACCTACCATTTCAATCCCCTTATGTGAAAAAGTGCCGGTCTTATTTACGTGAAGAAAGTCTCCCTGCACCGCTTGGGTATAATTATGGTCAAAATGCTCATGGCTTGTAGAAACAATATCCGCCGCCACTTCCGGCACCTTATAGCCTATGGTCCCGTCAAAGGGGTCCGTCAAGACACTTACACCATTATCGGCGGTAATTAAAAAACAAGAATGTCCAAACCATTTAATTTTCATTTTTATCTCCAGTCCTATCCGCTGTTCCTATAATTCATATTCCAAAGGCAATCATTTAAAAACTACTATAGTTCCCATCACAAGCGTCATCCCGATAAGAATTGGAGGCAATATTTTTTCCAATTTATCTTTACTAAACCGCTTAAGAATAATTGGCGCCAAAAACGCTCCTGACATCGTCCCCAGAACTAAGAGCCCGACGAGCATCCAGTGCACGTTTCCAAGACCAAGATGCATTACAAAGCCGGCGATAGATATGCCAACCAGAACAAATACGGAAGTTCCGACCATTTCAAGTGCACCGCATCCTAAAACCGTAAGGCCCGCAACGATTGGAATGCTACCGCTCAAACCGACCAACCCGGACATAGCTCCTCCAAGAAATCCATAGATTACGGCTTTGATCGTATCAGACGCATTGCGTCTATAGCTTGTTATTTGCACATCTTTTAATTCATCTTTATTTAATTTTTCTTTATTTTTTTTACGATATGCCATGATCATTTGAACGCCTAAAATCAAGAGCAATATACCAGTAAGTTTAGTGTAAAGACTTTGCGGTAAGAGGTCGGAGCATAAGGAACCAACAATAGCCCCTATGACAGCCCCGCCCATCATTATCAGCCCGAAGTGAAGATTTACATTGCCCGCTTTCCAGTGACTTATCGTTCCTATCGTGGTCGTAGGTATGATAGTGGCAAGCGAAGTGGCTGCGGCAATCGCAGGCGGGACATTGAAAAAAGCAGTAAGTATTCCCACATAAATACCACCGCCACCACCGCCCAAAGAGATTATTAACAGCCCTATCAAGAATCCGACCCATGGTAAAGCAATTATTTCCATTTATCTAATTCCTCCATTAAAAACGTCACAGCCTACAATACTGCAAAACAAAGCTTGACTTCATATTTTTTCACAACTAATATTATAACAAAGAAAGATTTAGATTAAAAATACGTATTTCGACTAACTTATAGCTGATTTTCAACTACAATTTTTACGAAAGGATCGATCACGATGGACATTCGCCAACTCAAGTACTTTCTGGCCGTTGCGGAAGAAGGACTGGTTACTAAGGCGGCCGACCGACTACACATCACCCAGTCCCCGCTTAGTCAACAGATGATTTTATTGGAACAAGAATTGGGCGTGCAACTTTTGCAAAGAACTAAAAAGCACATTGGCTTGACAGAAGCGGGGTACGTATTGAAACGTAAAGCAGAACAAATCCTGGACTTAACTCAGTCGGCCATGAATGAAGTACGGGAAACTGCAAACGGAATACGGGGAAAATTAACTATCGGAATAATCAATTCATCAGGGAGGTTATTGTTACCAGAAGTTATACGAATGTTTCACCAAACTTACCCCTTAGTTTCTTTTGACCTACGACAAGGAGATACCCAACGCATATTGGAACTGCTAAATTCTCATCTCATTGATATTGGCTTTGTCCGTCTTCCGGTTGATTCGTCTCTTTATGATTATGTTACAGTCCCCACCGAAGGCATGATTATGGTAGCGCATTCCCAAGCTATTACTGTGGATGATGACGAAGAACTACACCTTATTCACCTAAAAGATCAGCCTTTACTAATACATCGTCGATATGAAACAATTATTTTTGACTACTGCCATCAAAAGGGATTTGAACCTAATATTTTTTGTGCTAGTGACGAAATAGTGCCCCTTCTGACTTGGTCTCTCCGTGGACTTGGTGTCGCCATTGTTCCTGAATTTGCCATCAATCTTTTATCAAATTCCTCTCTAATAATAAAAAAAATAACAAAACCTGTTGTTACAACATCCAGCGCACTAATCTGGCGCAAAAAGGAAGTATTGCCGGTAACTGCAACTCATTTTATTAACATGTTCCAAGAAAAAGATATTCCTTCTTGCTCTTAACCATCATATGGTAGTGTATCAGATAACTTCAACAACCCCAACCTCGGCTCGCAATAAAAACTCCACTTGCACCAGATTCAATACCCGAATACGTTCGACCAGCATTCCGAACAACGTCTCGTCAACTCCCGCACACAGTCGATCTCCTGCAATACCCCGGCTATCTCCCGTACCCTGCCGATTGTTTTCTACCGCAAAAACAAAATCCTAGAAACCTTGCTTTTTAAGGTTTCTAGGATTTTACATTTTAATATGAGTCGGGGGGCTTGAGTCGAGTCGAGTAGAAACGCGCCTTGCGACGCGCAACCCTCACAGAACCGGACTTGCCCTATTAAGGCATCCGGCTCTTCATAGCAGCATTTACTTACGTCTAGCCATAGATATTTACATAGATTCTCGCGTTAACTAGCGGGAATCTCTCCTCGAGTTTTGCAAATCCTTCCCAAGTCAGGCTGTTCTTTTGGCTTCTACGATTGAGCACTTCAAGTATCTTGCGCCGTATGCGGTATCCAAACGCATGAATTCCGTTGCTGTTGTCGGTCACCCCATAGTAGCGGTAGTGCCCAGCCAGCTTGGCATTTATCTGCTTGATTAAGTCTCCTATCTCAGTGTGCATATTTTGATAGAGCCATTCAGCAAAGTATTTCAACTTCGCTCTAAATTTCTTCCGGCTGGTTGTCCTCTTGACGCGGAACTT
>NZ_UPPP01000097.1 GCF_900476375.1 Allolucifera butyrica
TTGCTGAATGGCTCTATCAAAATATGCACACTGAGATAGGAGACTTAATCAAGCAGATAAATGCCAAGCTGGCTGGGCACTACCGCTACTATGGGGTGACCGACAACAGCAACGGAATTCATGCGTTTGGATACCGCATACGGCGCAAGATACTTGAAGTGCTCAATCGTAGAAGCCAAAAGAACAGCCTGACTTGGGAAGGATTTGCAAAACTCGAGGAGAGATTCCCGCTAGTTAACGCGAGAATCTATGTAAATATCTATGGCTAGACGTAAGTAAATGCTGCTATGAAGAGCCGGATGCCTTAATAGGGCAAGTCCGGTTCTGTGAGGGTTGCGCGTCGCAAGGCGCGTTTCTACTCGACCTCGTCTGCAACTGAAAATTGAATGCAAATTCCACTCCTAAGTGTTATATTAAAAGGAACGAATCGTTGCAGTTGAGGAGTGTTTGTAAATGGAGTTTGAATCTGATTTTGCAAGGGTCCCTGAAAATGCATACTGTTTTTTATTTTGTGATGATGAAATAGTAATAAAAGAGGTTGACGGCGGCGATAAGATTCCGTTTGTTTATGAGCTGAAGACCCTGAACAATAAACCGACGCAGGGTTACTATATAGGCATGGTGGATGGAAACAGGTTTTATGCAGCTGTCGGTGATAAAAGCAGTCTTAAAGGCTTTTCTTTTAAAAAAGTTAGACAAGTATACGGGCAGATAGAAAATAGCCGGTATTGGCTTATGCTTCGTGCGTTTCACATTATAAGCTGGATGAAATTGAACCGGTTTTGTGGCTGTTGTGGCGGTTCAATGAAGGTGTTTCCCAACGAACTTGCCGTTCAATGCGTTGCGTGTGAGCGGATTGTTTATCCGCGAATTTCTCCCGCTATTATCGTCGCCGTTATAAAAGACGATAAGATTTTGCTGGCCCGTTCAAACCGGTTTCCCCCGGGAAGATATAGTGTACTGGCCGGATTCGTTGAACCGGGGGAAACGCTGGAAGACTGTGTTAAAAGAGAACTGAAAGAAGAAGTCGGAATTGGAGTCACTGATATTCAGTATTTCGGCAGTCAGCCATGGCCTTTTCCTGACTCGCTTATGGTTGCTTTTACAGCGAGATGGTCGGAAGGAGAAATAAGCATTGATAATAATGAAATTGTAGATGCGAATTGGTACTCTGCCGATAATCTCCCTAACCTCCCTGGCAGGGACAGCATAGCAAGACGGCTAATTGACTGGTTTGTTGAACACGCCAAAATTTAGTGCGAATTCACGCAGTTTGGCAAATCCGGCAGCGGAAAATCGAATATTTTATTAAATGGAGTGGATTACGATTAAGACTCGGATAGAAAACGGCGATATATATGCGGTAATCAGTAATCATGGTGCCGAGTTATTAAATTTGGTATTAAAAAAGGATGATATTGAATACCTTTGGAGTGCTCAACCGGATATCTGGGCACGGCATGCCCCGGTGTTGTTTCCTATTGTGGGAAAGTTGAAAAATAATCGATATAAAGTGGGGAATCAAAACTATGAGATGTTTCAGCATGGTTTTGCCCGGGATATGGAGTTTGAACAGATTCAGAGAAACAGGGATAAAGTTTGTTATCGGTTAGCAAGCAGCGACGATACATTACTAAAATATCCCTATAAATTTCAACTGGATATTGTCTATAGTTTGCAAGCTAACAGCATAAGCTGCAGGTATAGTGTGAAAAATATTGATAGCCTGTGCAGCTACTTTTCTATTGGTGCACATCCGGGTTTTAATTGTCCCCTTTTACCGGGAGAAACGATAGAAGACTATTATTTGGAGTTTGAAAAAACCGAAACAGCCGAACGATATTGGTTGAAAAAAGGCCTTGTTGTAAGGCGGACAGATTATTTGGAAAATGAAAAGGAGATTGCTTTATCGACTCAACTGTTCAATGAGGATGCACTTATATTCAAAAATTTAGCCTCAACGCGAATTGGTCTAAAAAGTAAGAGGACAGAGAAAAGCGTGACGGTAGATTATACCGGCTTTCCGTACCTTGGCATATGGTCGAAACCTGGCGGTGCCCCGTTCATTTGTATTGAACCCTGGTATGGGATAACCGATAACAGCGAGGCTACCGGTCAATTAACCGATAAAGAAGGGATATTGGCGTTGGAACCAGGGCAGGAATTTACGTGCGAATTTAAAATTATAATAACATAGTTATTATAGCCGTAATGGGGGAGCTAAGTTGGAAGCGGATTCGGTGTTATTGCGAGTTGAACAGTATGCTAATCGTTGTACGAAGTCTGAAACGGGTATTTTAAATGAGATTTTACGCAATCCTCAAGAGGTGGCAAAGGATACAATTGTAGAATTTGCCGCTAAATGCGAAGTGTCTGAACCTACAATTACCCGTTTTGTCCGTAAGATTGGGTTCAAACACTATACAGAGTTTCGCATAATTTTATCGCAGGAATTATTAAGGGATGAAATTAAGAAAAACCAGAATTATGATGAAAAAAAAGAAATTTCCGGCTTATACGAAGAGTATTGCCGGTTGCTGGAAAAGTCTTCGGCTCTTATCTCTCAGGAAATATTAAATGAACTGATTGATATGATGGACCAGGCAACACGAATAAAAATATACGGAATTGGAGCTTCCGGCCTGACAGCTTTTGAAACAGCAACGAAATTATTACGGGTGGGTTATAGTGTATTTGCTGTGTCAGATGCGTCGTATATGCGGCGTGATGCTTCTTATTCCCGCCAAGGGGATCTTATTATAGCCTTTTCCGTGTCGGGTGAGACCCGTGATTTGGTGGCCGCGCTTGAATTGGCCGCTAAACATGGAGCGCGCATAATTTTGGTCTCTGCCTACGAACATTCGGCAGCGTCTAAGTTTGCCCATAAAGTAGTGTTTACTTCCCGTAAGGATTCTTTACCGGCGGGACACTTTATATCGTCGGAAATTGCTCAATTATTTGTGGTGGATTGTTTATATGAACGAATTGTCAGGAGAAATCCTGATAAATTAGTCGACTATGAGGCAAAGGCATTTTCTGCTGTTGTTGATGATTTCAGCGAAGCAAGAATAGTTAGACCAAGAAAAAAGAAAGAATAGAAAGAAGCACACACTTAACGGCGGTATCGAAGAAAAATCGATATCGCCGTTAGTTTGTATATCAGTAGATTGAAATGAGTGATATTTACATTTTAAATAATTAGATGATGTTTATTTACAAATGGCTGCAAATGATTTATACTTCTTGTATAAAGATTTGAAATAGTGCGAAAAAGATGGGGACTAACTAAGGTTACGGTGGCGGGGCAAAGAAGGCACTAAGTTATTAGGAAGGGAGGTGATTTTTCCACAATCAGTAGGCCGGCAACTGCAGAAAATTTTAATAAAAGGGATGGAGTTGTTGGGTTTGTGAGCCGATATGAACCGGCACTTTTGAGGGAGGGATGGAGCAGATTTATAGGTGTCTGAAGACAAATATCACAATGCGGGGGTCGCCGACGGAATAATATTGAATGATTTGCGAAATTGCCGGGATAGGGAGGGTGCCCCAAATGGCCGTTGCCAAATAGAACCTATATTTGGTTAATTGAGAATTATAAAAAGAAGCGGTGTTAAGATCGTCGCTAAGGGGAGGATTTTTAAATGAAAAAAGTACTTATTGTTTTTCTGGTGTTGGTACTTGTTATGAGCACTATGGCAATCGCGTCCGCGGCGCCTGCCAGTCCGTTCGCCGATGTTCCTGCCGGCAGCTGGGCTTACAGTGCTGTTAAACAATTGGTTCAGGACGGCATCCTATCCGGTTATGGCAACGGCGCTTTCCAGGGCAATAATCTTATGACCCGTTACGAAATGGCTCAAATTGTAGCAAACGCGGTGACGAAAGAAGATAAAGCCAACGCACAGGACAAGGCTTTAATCAACAAATTGGCCGCTGAGTTCGCGGCCGAACTGGATAGTCTCGGCGTACGCGTCTCTAAACTCGAAGCCAATCAGCCCAATATTGTGTTCAAAGGCAATGCAGTATTTCGCTATACAGACAAAGCATTTAATACTCCCAATAAACCTAGCTCCATGAATGAACAGTACCGGTTCCTGCTTGACAGTACCGCCAAAGTTGACAATAATACCAGCTTTTCTTTCCGCTATAACTCGGCAGCGCCGGATAAAGCAGACTTCTCAAACAATCCGTGGACAACCTTTGGGACAAACGCTCAAAGTTCCGGCACCATATCTACGATTGACCGGTTTAACTTTACTACAAAAATTAATGATGTAACGGCCACGGTAGGACGGCAATCGTTCTATGTTGACGCGCAGAATGTGTTTATGTCTTCTCTGATTCTTGGTTTTGACGGCATTAAAGCCACAGCTCCGGTTGGCAATCTTAACCTGACCACAACGTTCGGCCACTGGATCAACGGAGTTACCTTTGACGGCGCTTCTTCCACCGGCAATCTGCAAAAATACGCCAACACCCTGGATGTAAGAAGCGTGTCAATGGGATCCAAAGCGGGCAAGTTTGACTGGTCATTAGGATACTATGATTTGCACAATCCATCTCTCGGAGTCGATCCGTTCAAATGGACGGTGGTAAATACCAACTATCTGTTCAACCATAATATCGGCTTGAACAGCGAATACATTAAAAACAGCGCGAGTGAGAACGTGATTCCGTTCCCAGGCAAGAAAAGCGACGCTTATTCCATAAAAGTTACGATAGGTGATCAGAACCTTGACAAGCCCGCAGCTCATAATTTCTCGATCAACTATGTCAATAAAGGCGCTAACGCTTTCGCCAACCAGTTCTCGGCGATGGGAGATTCCACCGGCAACAGTGATGCTGCAAACGGCTTAAACTTTGTTAACTGGGATCTTCAGTACGGCTATGCTTTCAGCAAAACCTTCAATACCGTTCTCCAGTACAGCCGAGTTATTCCGGAAAAAGCAGGGGAAAGCGTCTCCGGCGCTGATAACCATTTCTTCCGCGTTGTATTTAATCTGAATTTTTAATAGTAGTAAATTCTGAGAAAAGAGACTTGACTGTATAGGTTTCCCTATACAAGAAAAGTATTAGTCAAATACTATTAACTGGCCTGTGCTGGTAAGTATAATAGTTATGCTGGGAGGTGCGGCCCCTTGCGCCAGTTATAAAAGCAGGTCTGCAAGGGGGGCGCAGATCCCGTCTACAGAGATATAAGAATAAAATGTGCCAAAATAGAGCGGTGTTACAAATGGCAAAGAAGAACAAGGAGAAGCGGAGAGGATAATTAGTATGAAAGAAAAAGAGATGGCGAAAAAAATTATTGAGCTTTCCGGCGGTAAAGAGAATTTTGTAAGTGTTATAAATTGTATGACCAGAGTGAGGATAACCTACGTTGATAATAAACTTGTCAATTTGGATGAGATACAGAAACTGGATTTCGTCCAGGGAGTTATTATTGACGAAACAACTCAGATTATAGTTGGTCCGGGAAGAAGCACCAAAGTCAGGGTAGCGATAAATGAATTACTTGGTGCTAGTCAAAACGGGACAGATCAAGGCATCAAGATAGAAAAAAAAGGCTCAAATGCACTGAAAACATTAGCTAATATTTTTGTTCCTATTATTCCTGCGATTATCGCATCCGGGGTTATCATGGGAATTAATAATGTGATAACCACGAATGCGACAATGAAAGCGATCGAATTAGGAGTCAAAGCTACAGGTAAACTCACCGCGACACAAGTTGTATTGCAAATGTGGCACATGTTAGAGATTAGTACGATGTTGGGAATTATAGGAAGCGCTACTTTTGCATTTTTAGCTATTTATGTAGGAATTACAGCGGCTAAAGAATTTGGTGCGGATATGGTAATGGGCGGACTTGTAGGTGGTATGACGATTGTACCTGCATTAGGAATCATTCATCTTCACACTGGGCAAGGCGGATTGTTTGGAGTTATTCTGGCAGTGTATATATTTGCAAAAGTTGAGAAATTTTTGCGAAAGATGATTCCTGATATTATAGCTGTCGTTGCGCTTCCTGTTTTTTCCATTTCTATCGTTGCAATTTTATTATTCTTTGTCGTTATGCCAATTATGGGGGTGCTAACAGGCTGGGTAACAAGCGGATTACTGTATATTATCAAAGTTAGCGGTCCGTTAGGAGGTTTTATATTTGCAGCCGGCGCACCATCACTGATTGCAACGGGACTTCACCAAGGTATGATTCCTATCAATATGGAGCTTATTAACGCGACAGGATCTACTATCTTAAATAGTATTCAAATCATGAGCAATGCGGGTATGGTAGGAGCTGCTGCGGCTATATACCTTTTAACAAAGGACCCTAAAACAAAGAGTATTGCCAAGGCCGCTATTCCTACAAGCTTTCTGGCAGTGGGGGAACCAACCATTTATGGCGTTAATATTCCATCCGGCTTTGGTTTTATTACCGGCTCTATAGGGGCTGGTTTTGGCGGAGCGATGGTCGTCTGGTTAGGTGTTAAAACATCTGCGTTAGGTGCTGCAGGCATGTCGGCCATTCCGTTAATCGCGGATGGTAAATACCTGCAATATCTTATTTGCTATTTTGTCGGCGCCATCGCCGCGTTTATTTTAACCTTTGCAGTAGGCAAAATGCGTAAGTATGAATAGTTTTTGAGAAGTTCTTTCTGTAAGTCCATTGGAAGCTTTAAAAGAAGTAAAAGGCGGGAATAAAATGTTTAATATTTTTAAGAAAGCACAGTTTAAAATCGTTTCTCCGGCAAAGGGAAAGTTAAAAGATATAACGGAAGTAAATGATAAAACATTTAGCACCAAAACGTTAGGTGATGGTTTTGCAATAGAACCGGAGAACGGAGACGTACATTCACCGATGGATGGGGTGGTAGAATCGATTTTTCCTACTCTGCATGCATTGGCTTTAAAAAACAGCAATGGGACAGAGATCTTAATTCATATAGGAATAAATACTGTCACATTAAATGGCGATGGATTCAAATCGTTTGTTAGCGAAGGGAAAAAGGTTAACGCGGGTGACAGACTTGTAACATTTGATATGGACTTTGTAAAAGACAAAGTAAAATCCACCGATATAATAGTAATTTTTATGAATGGTCAAAGTTGTGAACTGCTTAAGAATGGAGCAGATGTAGAGGTTTCAGAAGAAGAAATAGTTAATATTAAATAAGCTAAATTCAAAGCCGATTTATTATTTTTCTAAATTTGAGGAGGGGCCCTTTCTTGCGAACTATATTGGTCTTAATGGATACCTTAAAACGCGATGTCTTGAAAGTATATAATCAGGAAGCAACTGCAATTACACCGGCTATTGATTCCTTCGCAGAAGAGTCAATCGTTTTTGATGAACACCGGGTTGGCTCAATGCCCTGTATGCCGGCCCGGCGGGATATTCTTACGGGAAGGCTGGATTTTCTTGAACGTTACTGGGGTCCCATTGAACCGTTCGACGTAACTCTTCCCGGTGTATTGCGCGATTATGGTGTTTTTACCCATATTACAACGGATCATCACCATTATTTTCGTATCGGCGGTGAAAATTATTGTCAAGCCTTTAATACATGGGAATTTCAGCGGGGGCAGGAAAGTGATCCATGGGTTTCTTTGATTGATGATCCGTTTATGCCACAAGAGCATTATGGAAATGTTAAACGGCAATATCAATGTAATAAAACTAAGTTTAAGTCGGAAGCGGGCTATTCAACGCCCAAGACGTTCCAAAATGCGATGGAGTGGCTCGAGATCAATGGAAAAAATGAAAACTTTTTTTTGACAGTAGAGGTTTTTGACCCGCATGAACCGTTTGATTGCGATGAGAAGTATTTAAAAATGTATGCGGATAATTATGATGGGCCGTTCTTTGATGCGCCTCAATATGGGGAGGCGAATGAACCTGATGCGGCGAAAGAACATTTAAAAAGGCGTTATCAGGCAACGCTAAGTATGACGGATGCCGGATTTGGCCGTTTAATAAAAAAATTAAAAGAGTTAAATATTTATGATGAAACGATCATTATCTTAACAGCCGACCACGGATTTTGTCTGGACCAGCATGGCTATTGGGGTAAGAATTGTATGCACGTTTACGATGAAATAGCCAGGATTCCGTTTATCGTTCATGTGCCGAAAAGCTTTCCGGCGGTACCCCGGCGGGTTAAGGCGTTAACGCAAAATATTGATATTATGCCAACGGTTTTAGACTATTTGGCTATTCCGATTCCGGACAAAGTGCAAGGAATTTCGTTGCGCTCTTTGATTGAAGGCCAGGCGGCTAAAGTTCGCGATTATGCATTATACGGGTATCATTCGATGGCGGTGAATATCACAGATGGTGAATATACCTACTTGCGCGCACCGGCGAAAGAAGATAATTATCCCTGTTACACTTACACCGCAGTGCCCATGAGCATTCGAACCTTTCTCGGGACTGACTGTGCGGACGGTATTGAAGCGGGCCGGTTTTTGAAACATACTAATTACCCGGTATTTAAGATCCCGGTTTCGCGGGAAGATGTACCGTTTGGCGGTAAAGAAAATGACTTTAGCTTGAAGTTTGTTAATGAATCCAAACTGTATTGTGTACGGGAAGATCCTAAACAAGAAATTTCGATTGTTGATGCTGCCCTTGAAAAAAAATATGCCAATCTCCTAATGAAAGCTCTGACCGCTTTTGACGCCCCGGATGAGCAATTTGCCAGACTGGGTCTGGTCTAAAAATTAAGTGGTGCAATTTATGACGAAAAAGGAAATGACGAAAAATGGCTGACTTACATGTTCTAATTAAGCCTGTTTCAGGTAAATGCAATATGCGGTGTGGTTATTGTTTTTATTATGACGTGATGCAGAAACGCAATCAGGCAGACCTGGGAATCATGACGGAAACGACAATAAAAGCGCTTGTTGACAGCGCTTTTGCCTATGTTGGAGACAGGGGCAGCCTCAATTTCGTTTTTCAGGGAGGCGAACCTACGCTGTGGGGGATGGAATCCTTTCAGAGTTTTGTAAGCTATGTTGAAAGGCAAAAGCAAAACCAAAAAGTAGGTTATGGGCTGCAAACCAATGGTTTGCTGATTGATAATCAATTCAGTAAGTTTTTGGCACAGCATCGCTTTCTTGTCGGGTTATCACTGGATGGTCCATGTGATATGCATAATAAATATCGGTTAGACAGGAATGGGAGAGGCACTTACTCCCGGGTTTTGGGTGCGGCCCAGCGCTTGGCCGCACAGGGTGTGGATTTCAACATTTTGAGTGTTATAACCCTGGAACAGGCTAGACATCCTGATAAGTATTACAATTTTTTAAAACGGAATAAAATTACGCACGGACAGTTGATCCCTTGCATTAATGGCTATGGAGGAGCTAATGCCGGCGAAAGCCTCGATGGGGAAATTTATGGTAAGTTTCTCTGCCGGATATTTGATTTGTGGCTTAAGGACTGGGAAGAAGGGCAGGCTATATCTCTTAGAGAATTCGATAATTTGGCCGGAATGGCTCTGGCCGGGATTGAGCCGGAATTATGCTCGATGGCCGGTAAATGCGGTCCAAACGCTGTGATAGAAGCCGACGGCAGCGTGTATCCCTGCGATTTCTATGTACTGGATGAGTGGCGCTTAGGCAATATACACGAAGCAGGCCTGCAGGACCTGCTGAACGGTGAGCTTGAAAGAAAGTTTATCCGTATGTCAGAGAAACTTGCGGCTGAATGCCGCCAATGCAATGTACTGAAATTATGCCGCGGCGGATGCCGGCGGCTGCGTGAGCCGTGGGTGGCTGGCGAGCCGTCCAGATTTGTCTGGTGTAAAGCGCAAAAAAGTTTCCTGCCGTATTTTATAAGTCATCTGGACCGGTTGGCAATGGCAATTCGGCAACAGCAAAAGCGGAAAAAGCAGCACTCATTTTAAAACGGACTTGGCGAATCGAACTCCCAGGTTGAAGGCTTTTTCGCAGTCTTTGGGGAATTCTTCCTGGCGTCTTCTGGACTTAGCGGCTGCATCAAATGCCGTAACGACATATTTAGAGTAATCGTTAAATTGATAAGTATCTGTTGAGTACAACGATTCCGAAGCACCAAAGACTCTTGCAAAGATATTTTCGTTGGCGAGAAAAACCCGGTCATAGCCCCAATCCCGTAGCATCTCTTCTTTAATATTCATTGTATAAATAAAACCAATCGTTTTTTTCTTTGGGACAAGGGATGAGTGAGTTTCGTCGTAAACCAAGTATTGAAAGGCCATGCGTTCCATAAGTGACCGCATCTCGCCGGTGACGTTGCCCAGGTAGATGGGTGAGCCAAGAATAACGGCATCCGCCCTTTCAATTTTTTCTAATACAGGGGACAGGTCGTCCTTGTAAGCGCATTTTCCGTAGCTTCTTCCGCCTTTTAGCTTACAGGAAAAACAACTTATACAGCCTTTAAAGTTGAGATCGTACAGATGGATGAGCTCAGTAGCAGCGCCTTGGGAAGCGGCCCCTTCCAGCGCTTTATTTAGCAGCGTTGCGGTGTTCCAATTCTTCCTTGGGCTTCCGTTTATAGCTAAAATATACATAATCGATACCCCCCGTTATATTTCGACCTGGGCTTTGAATACAATGACCGCGGTTCCGCCTATCTGAACCTGAATTGGTTCACCATTTTCTATTTTAACCTTTACATTTACTGTTCCCCTGCGGTGAATTGCTTCTCCCTGAACGCCCGTGAATGAAAACATAGAATGGTCATGTTCAACCAACCGATGTTTAACCAGATAGGCTCCCAGTGGCCCGTGAGCATTTCCGGTTACAGGATCTTCAGAAATACCAATCGCCGGGGCAAACATTCGGCCATGAGTTAAAATAGTACCGGGCCGGGAAGCGAAAGTAAAGGTGTAATAGCCATTACAGCCGATGGATTTACTTAATTCGCTTAATGCACTCATATTAGGGGATAAACTGCTAAGTTTGGTTAATGAATGAATCCCGATAATTACTTTGGAGTGTCCGGTAGAAACGATTTGAATAGGACACCGTTCATCCATGTCCTGTTCAGCCAGACCGAGAGCCGACAGCAGACTGTGACGGGCATTGCCGGTAAGGGGATCGGAAAACTCGATGGTTCCTTGCGTCATCCATATTGTATAATCCTTCTCTTTTACAATATCTACCGGCAGAATACCAATTCCTATTTTTTGAATGACCCTGCCCGGTTCGAGCTGATTTTCTATCGCCCGAACATAATGAGCGGCAATTGTGGCATGGCCGCATGACGGCACTTCGGTAGTTGGCGTAAAATATCTAAGCTTGACATCGTGCCCGGCATCGTCGGGCGGAAAAATGAAAACCGTCTCAGAGTTGTTCAGTTCCCGTGCTATCCGCTGCATATCCGGTTCCGATAATCCTGCTGCATTTGGGACTACGCCAGCGGGATTTCCTTTGAATTTTTCGGACGTAAATGCGTCTACCTGGTAAATTTCATATGATTTCATTACAACTGCCTCCTAAACCCCTTACATTGGAGAAAGGGAGAGTTCAATTCTTCGAATGATATTACTATAATAGTAAATAGTAGTAGGATAAATAACAAGTAGGTACTTATAAGTTATATAGTATCTATTTATATACTATTTATTTTAGATATTATAAATGTAATTCGATAATTAAATTCCCGCCCAATAAGTAGAATTGGCAGAAAAATGGCTGCCTGTAAAAAATCCTTGACACGGACAATTTGTGTCGATTATTATATAAATAAACTTAAATATGTTTATGCGATGTTTAAGTTAGTTTATGATGTGGAGATGATAGGTATGCTGCAGGATTTTGCCGATTTTATATCTTATAATATGCTGGGGTTAAAAGCAGGAACTCATTTAGGCGACGCGGTTAACTTCTTTTTTTATGACACTGTTAAAATTTTCATAATGCTTGCGATCATTGTTTTTGCAGTATCCCTCATCCGGACCTATTTTCCGCCGGAAAAAACCAAAAGCATATTAAGCCATAAAAGAGAATTTTGGGGTAATATTTCCGCGGCCCTTTTAGGTATTGTTACACCTTTTTGTTCCTGTTCCGCCGTTCCGTTATTCATTGGGTTTTTGGAATCGGGGGTGCCATTAGGGGTTACGTTTTCGTTTCTAATTTCTTCTCCCATGGTTAATGAAGTGGCCTTAATCCTGCTATGGGGAATGTTCGGCTGGAAAATTGCCGCTATATATGCCATCTCGGGTGTAAGTGTGGCTATAATTTCCGGATATATTATAGGTAAACTGCATCTTGAACATTTAGTCCAGGAATATGTTTATCAAATCAAGACGGGAAATACCGCTGAAACTGCCAGGATGAGTAATAGAGAACGAATGGATTATGCAATGGACTATACAAAAGAAATTATGAAAAAGGTTTGGCTCTACATTATTATTGCCATCGCGATAGGCGGAGCGATCCATGGCTATGCCCCGGAAGACTTTCTTGTTAACTATGCAGGAAAGGATAACTTGTTTGCAGTTCCCTTAGCCGTTTTAATTGGTGTTCCGCTTTATTCCAATGCGGCAGGAATGATCCCTATTGTTTATGCGTTGATGGAAAAAGGAATGAGTACAGGCACTGTACTTGCTTTTATGATGTCTGTAACTGCACTGAGTTTACCTGAAATGATAATTCTTAAAAATGTGCTGAAACCGAAGATGCTTATGATTTTCGCCGGAATTATGGCAATCACTATAATTCTAATCGGTTATCTTTTTAATGCTATTATATAAGAGGGCTTACTGCTCAAACGAAGTTGTTAATATGGAATTAAATATACAGGAGTGATAATATGGAAAAGAAAAAAGTGCTATTTTTGTGTACCCATAATTCGGCCCGCTCTCAAATGGCGGAAGGATGGTTAAGACATTTATATGGCGACAGATACTTAGCCTTTAGTGCAGGTACACAGCCGTCTAAAGTGAACCCCTATGTGGCAAAGTCAATGCAACAAGCCGGTGTCGACATGAGTTCCCACACTTCGAAGCACGTAAATGAGTTCATAAACCAGGATTTTGACTACATTGTCACTGTGTGCGACAATGCGAAAGAAGCTTGTCCCTACTTTGCCGGCGGAAAAGAACATTTACATCAGAGCTTTAGCGACCCATCGGCGTTTACGGGAACAGATGAGGAAATCATGAATGGCGTAAATGAAGTCCGGGAGCAAATTAAAAATTGGATAATCAAAACATTTAAATAATTAAGGGGGAAGTATATAATGAAAATCGAAATTTTAGGTATGGGTTGTCAAAAATGTAACAAGCTTGCGGAAAATGCCAAACAAGCAGTTGCGGAACTGGGAATTCAAGCCGAACTTAGTAAAGTGGAAGACTTTAAAGAAATAGCTAAGTATGGCGTTATGACGACACCGGCTCTTGTAGTGGACGGCGTAGTGAAAGTGAGCGGAAAAGTTCCGTCGAAAGATGAGATTATCGCGATTTTGAAAGCCGGCAATTAAAATATTGGAGTGTATTTACCATGGCAAATATTGCTGATATTTTCAAAGCCCTTGGCGATGATACCAGAATAGAAATTGTTAGGATGCTTATGGGCCAATCCCTGTGTGTGTGTGATATTATAGATGCTTTTAACCTTACCCAGCCTGCTATCTCTCATCATTTAAAAATCTTGAAGCAAGCGGGGATAATCGACGATAGTAAAGAGGGCAAATGGGTTTTTTATAGTATAAATGCTGCGGCGTTTCAAAGCATTACCGGTTTTGTTAATGAATATGCCCAATATAAAGGACGGCAGGAAAAACGCACTCCGTGTTCTCCTAATAGGCTTTAGAGGAGAGATGGAATTTAGGAAAATCGAACAGCCGGTTATACTCTCTGGTATTCCCATTAAAGGTTTCGGGCGTTGATACCAATGAATAATAAACTTCTGTACCAAATGTAGAATTTGGCAGGAGTTTTATTTTTTTATGGGAAAATTAAGTTGTTATAGGTGTTGAGATAAAAAGATGGTTACGTTCTTCAGGCTAAGAAACATAGATAAAAAGGGGGCTTATGCATGAAAAATGTTGAAATGAGTATGAATGGCGATATCTTGACAATAATGGTAGATGTTTCTAAGACGTTTGGCAAATCCAGCAGCGGCAAATCGACTATTATTGCATCTACAGAAGGGAATGTGTCTATACCTGGCAGGGATGAAATCAAGATCGGGTTGAATGTTTACACGAAATGAGGGGGAAAAGATAGAAGACGTACGCAGGGAATAACGAGGGGGTATCCGTATTGACGCCACTAAAAAAGGTGGCCATTTTTCTTATGATGATTGGCATAGAAAAAGGCCAAAGCATCCTTGCTTTGATGGATAACAGTGAAATTAAGGCCGTTGTGCCTGAGATTCGGAATCTAAAAGAGGTTTCCCCGGAAATACAGAAAAGTATCTGGGCTGAACTGAAGGAGTTAGGCTATGAAGACAGGGTAA
Source organism: Allolucifera butyrica (assembly GCF_900476375.1). Lineage (GTDB taxonomy): Bacteria > Bacillota > Negativicutes > Sporomusales > UPPP01 > Lucifera > Lucifera butyrica. The sequence continues at coordinate 14,446 of NZ_UPPP01000097.1, forward strand.
ATCCCGCGGAAGCGCTGACTATTATACGATTTTTATTTAATGGCAGAAAGATTGAGAATACGCTAAAAAGTGCTGATTTAAATGAATAAAAGAGTATTAGCTTTATGAAGGAATAATAAGCTCCTACCCAATATGTGGAATTTGGCTGGGGTTTTATTTTTTAACCCATACAAAAAATCAAGAAAAAAAGGACGATTTAGTGGTAAAATATATCTCCAGGAGTATTGAAAACTAAGTCGAATTTTATCTTTATAAGTTCCGGGCGGAATTAGAAAAACTTTTATTAATGGAATTTTGAATTGTTATCAAACAACAAGGCCATCAGTTTTATAAGGATTTGTTAAAAAGGGAGTGGTCTGGCGTGGATAGTTTCGCAGAGAAGCATAATGACAGTAATGAAAAAATACAGCAAAGAATTGCAATATTACAAAAGGCATGGGAAGATTTTGTTGCTACTGGGAAATTGGCGTCTGATAACATTATATCTGCTGAAGTATTAAGTTCCTGGACGCGGTCAAGAAAGCGAGGCATTGATCCCTATAATGTACCCAATGAACGGCTTTCACAAGACGAATTACAGGAAAAGCTAAGAAAAAATAGCCAGTTAATTAAGGTCGTAACGCCTTTTTTGGAGGCGATAGCCGAGAATGTCGAAGGTACAGGCTTTAGAGTTGATTTATTTGATGCGGATATGTATTTACTTTGGAACTGTGGTGATACAAAAGTACTGGAGGATTCCAAAAATCGCAGTTTCATTGAGCCGGGAATAGGCAGAAGTGAGGCAACTTGCGGAACGAATGCAATTAATTTAGCAGCATTGTTGGAAAAACCGGTGCAATTACTGGGGCCGGAACATTATAATATTGCACTGCAGCATTGGACTTGTTCCGCCGTACCAATAAAGGATGGAAAGGGGAAAGTGATTGCAGTTATTAATGCCGCCGGGTATTATTGGCTGATTCATAAGCATACTTTGGGTATGATGACGGCCCTGGGAAAAAGTATTGAATATTGTTTGATGCAACAAGCGGTTCGCAGAGAGCTGGAGCAAACGAATACCTTTTATAAAGAGATTATGGAATCGATTACGGATGCTTTGATTGTTGTCAATAATGACGGGCGGATTATGATGAACAATATTGTTGCCAGGAAACATTTTGGCATGGGAAAATTCGATCTTTGCGGGTTAGCCGTAGATTCTTTGTGGGGGAAATCCAATCCATTTTCCGAGGTTATGAATACAGGGCAGCCTATTTTTGATAGAGAAATTTCGTTTACAAGACAAGGGAAAATAACCAGATTGATGGGTTCGATAAAGCCGATTGAATTAAAAGAGAATGGGTTAAAAGGGGTTGTGGGAATTTTTCGGGGGAGAAGCCATACCCGCGGTATAATTAAGAATTTTGTCGGGTGGAAGGCGCATTTTTCTTTCGAACATTTAATTGGCGAGAGCGAAGCTTTTCGACAGGTGGTCCGCTTAGCCCGGGAAACAGCGAAAATGGATAGTAATGTGCTTATTGAAGGGGAGAGCGGTACCGGCAAGGAACTGTTTGCACAGTCTATTCATAATGACAGCGTAAACTGTGAGGGCCCTTTTGTTGTGGTGAATTGTGCTGCCATACCCAATGGCTTGCTTGAAAGTGAACTTTTCGGTTACGAGGGCGGAGCTTTTACCGGCGCCAAAAAGGAAGGGCAGCCGGGGAAATTTGAATTAGCCGAAGGGGGAACTATTTTTCTGGATGAAATTAATTCGCTGCCTATGGAAATGCAGGCTAAAATATTAAGAACCCTTCAAAATAAAACGGTGGTACGGCTGGGGGGAACCGAGGAAATTCCGGTAAAAGTACGGGTAATTTCCGCAAGCAATTCCGACCTTTGGGAAATGGTTCAACGCGAGGAATTCCGGGAAGATTTGTTCTACCGGATTAATGTGATTACGATCAATCTTCCCCCGCTCAGAGAACGGGGAAATGATTTGGAATTGTTGGTTAAAAACATACTTTCAATTAAAAAGATACCTGATGATGTTTTGGATGATTCGGCGATTCAGGTTATGAAGAATTATGATTGGCCGGGTAATATTCGTGAGCTTGAGAATGTAATAGAGCGAAGTTTTGTAATGGCTAGGTCGCGCGGGGCGGAAAAGGTAGAGGCGGAAGATGTGCTAAATTATCCGGGAATCAAACGTGAAGTGAAGAAGACGGTGTTTACCATGGAGAGTGACGCTAACCTTGGTTTAAAAGATAACGAAAAAGGCATAATTTTAAAAGCGCTGGAAGCAAGTAACGGCAACGTCAGTGCAGCTGCTGAAATGCTGGGGATTGCCCGGAATACTCTATATCGGAAAATGAAACGTTTCGGTATTCATGATAATAAGTGTTAACCGTTTAATAAAATAAAAGTCAAATTTTACTGTCTTATCTTGGGCCTTAGCCAAGATAAGACAGTTTTTATTTTGCGTATCAAAATGGAACAGCGTTTGTTACAAGATGGAGCATGGAAGTTGTAACAATTTTTCTAAAATACTTATATTTGCATAATTTCTGCGATTTTTAAGTTGGCATACAATTTGCAATATTTAATTATAGAAAATGAGAGACCATGGCTGGATAGAATTTTCTATTGTCGACAGGAAGAGTATTGGGTGAAGACGGCGAGAGTGTAGAAGGCACTAAGTTATTAAGAGGGGAGGTGATATTATTCCAACGGAATAATATTGAATGATTTGCAAAATTGCCGGGATAGGGAGGGTGCCCAAAATGGTTATTGCCAAATAGAACTTATATTTGTTTAGTTGAGAATTATAAAAAGAGCGGTGTTTAATTCGTCGATAGGGGAGGATTTCTTAATGAAAAAAGTACTTATAGTTTTTCTGGTGGTTGTAATTGTTATGAGCACTATGGCAATCGCGTCCGCGGCGCCTGCCAGTCCGTTCGCCGATGTTCCCGCCGGGAGCTGGGCTTACAGTGCTGTTAAACAATTGGCTCAGGACGGTATCCTATCCGGTTATGGCAACGGCGCTTTCCAGGGTAATAATCTTATGACCCGTTACGAAATGGCCCAAATTGTAGCCAATGCGGTAACTAAAGAAGACAAAGCCAACGCACAGGACAAGGCTTTAATCAACAAATTGGCCGCCGAGTTCGCGGCCGAACTGGATAGCCTCGGCGTACGCGTCTCTAAACTCGAAGCCAATCAGCCCAATATTGTGTTCAAAGGC
>NZ_UPPP01000042.1 GCF_900476375.1 Allolucifera butyrica
CACCAGCACTTCCATAGCCCCGTTTTCCGTGGCCATTTCGTCAATCAGAACGCACTGGTCTTCCAGCAATTCCTCGCTGTCGCCGGCAATCTGCACAATAACATAGTATCCGTCATTGCTATGGGGCAGTTTTTCCCGCAAGAACCCTTCCACGCACTGGACCGATGCATTATCCATAAATTCGACGCACACCGGCGTAATTCCCGCTCCCATAATCGTAGGCGTCAAACCAATGGCCGAAGCCAGGTCCGGGAAAATCGCCAGCAGGTTCATCGTATTTTTCGGCAGAGCCACCAGTTTCAGATAAATCTTGGTTACTACGCCCAAAGTACCTTCCGAACCGATAATCAGGTTCATCAGGCTATAACCGGTGGCGTCTTTTTTCAGTTTGCCCCCCAGCGTCACGATTTCGCCAACCGGCGTGACCACTTCCAGTCCGGCTACCTGGTTGCGGGTTACCCC
>NZ_UPPP01000046.1 GCF_900476375.1 Allolucifera butyrica
CCCCCTGTCAAGTAGACAGTAAAAAAACAAAAATTTTTATGATGCCAACTGAATTATGGTTGGCATCATTGTTTATGCAGCTGTACTCAAAAGATACTGT
>NZ_UPPP01000039.1 GCF_900476375.1 Allolucifera butyrica
TTGGTCATTGGTAAAATACTGACCAGCCGTTTGAGCTTGAGTAAGCATTTGGCGCATAATCTCGGAAACCTGCTGTTGCTTGGAAAGATTGGTGTTTTCCATAATAGACGCAACGCGAGCAGTAGACTCCTTCTGTTGATAAGCAAGCATCTCATTTTGTGCATATACCTGGTCTTTCGTATTCTGGCGTGAAGTCGCCGACTGAATGCCAGCAATCTCTTTTTGAGTCTCATTTTGCATCTCGGCAATCTCTTTCTGATTGTCCAGTTGCATTTTAGTAAGCTCTTTTTGATTCTCAAATCCGGCGTCAACCATACCAGCAGAGGAAGCATCAGCACCAGCACGCTCCCAAGCATTAAGCTCAGGAAATGCAGCAGCAAGATAATCACGAGTATCCTTTCCTTTATCAGCGGCAGACTTGCCACCAAGTCCAACCAAATCAAGCAACTTATCAGAAACGGCAGAAGTGCCAGCCTGCAACGTACCTTCAAGAAGTCCTTTACCAGCTTTAGCCATAGCACCAGAAACAAAACTAGGGACGGCCTCATCAGGGTTAGGAACATTAGAGCCTTGAATGGCAGATTTAATACCAGCATCACCCATGCCTACAGTATTGTTATCGGTAGCAAGCACATCACCTTGAATGCCACCGGAGGCGGCTTTTTGACCGCCTCCAAACAATTTAGACATGGCGCCACCAGCAAGAGCAGAAGCAATACCGCCAGCAATAGCACCAAACATAAATCACCTCACTTAAGTGGCTGGAGACAAATAATCTCTTTAATAACCTGATTCAGCGAAACCAATCCGCGGCATTTAGTAGCGGTAAAGTTAGACCAAACCATGAAACCAACATAAACATTATTGCCCGGCGTACGGGGAAGGACGTCAATAGTCACACAGTCCTTGACGGTATAATAACCACCATCATGGCGACCATCCAAAGGATAAACATCATAGGCAGTCGGGAGGGTAGTCGGAACCGAAGAAGACTCAAAGCGAACCAAACAGGCAAAAAATTTAGGGTCGGCATCAAAAGCAATATCAGCACCAACAGAAACAACCTGATTAGCGGCGTTGACAGATGTATCCATCTGAATGCAATGAAGAAAACCACCATTACCAGCATTAACCGTCAAACTATCAAAATATAACGTTGACGATGTAGCTTTAGGTGTCTGTAAAACAGGTGCCGAAGAAGCTGGAGTAACAGAAGTGAGAACCAGCTTATCAGAAAAAAAGTTTGAATTATGGCGAGAAATAAAAGTCTGAAACATGATTAAACTCCTAAGCAGAAAACCTACCGCGCTTCGCTTGGTCAACCCCTCAGCGGCAAAAATTAAAATTTTTACCGCTTCGGCGTTATAACCTCACACTCAATCTTTTATCACGAAGTCATGATTGAATCGCGAGTGGTCGGCAGATTGCGATAAACGGTCACATTAAATTTAACCTGACTATTCCACTGCAACAACTGAACGGACTGGAAACACTGGTCATAATCATGGTGGCGAATAAGTACGCGTTCTTGCAAATCACCAGAAGGCGGTTCCTGAATGAATGGGAAGCCTTCAAGAAGGTGATAAGCAGGAGAAACATACGAAGGCGCATAACGATACCACTGACCCTCAGCAATCTTAAACTTCTTAGACGAATCACCAGAACGGAAAACATCCTTCATAGAAATTTCACGCGGCGGCAAGTTGCCATACAAAACAGGGTCGCCAGCAATATCGGTATAAGTCAAAGCACCTTTAGCGTTAAGGTACTGAATCTCTTTAGTCGCAGTAGGCGGAAAACGAACAAGCGCAAGAGTAAACATAGTGCCATGCTCAGGAACAAAGAAACGCGGCACAGAATGTTTATAGGTCTGTTGAACACGACCAGAAAACTGGCCTAACGACGTTTGGTCAGTTCCATCAACATCATAGCCAGATGCCCAGAGATTAGAGCGCATGACAAGTAAAGGACGGTTGTCAGCGTCATAAGAGGTTTTACCTCCAAATGAAGAAATAACATCATGGTAACGCTGCATGAAGTAATCACGTTCTTGGTCAGTATGCAAATTAGCATAAGCAGCTTGCAGACCCATAATGTCAATAGATGTGGTAGAAGTCGTCATTTGGCGAGAAAGCTCAGTCTCAGGAGGAAGCGGAGCAGTCCAAATGTTTTTGAGATGGCAGCAACGGAAACCATAACGAGCATCATCTTGATTAAGCTCATTAGGGTTAGCCTCGGTACGGTCAGGCATCCACGGCGCTTTAAAATAGTTGTTATAGATATTCAAATAACCCTGAAACAAATGCTTAGGGATTTTATTGGTATCAGGGTTAATCGTGCCAAGAAAAGCGGCATGGTCAATATAACCAGTAGTGTTAACAGTCGGGAGAGGAGTGGCATTAACACCATCCTTCATGAACTTAATCCACTGTTCACCATAAACGTGACGATGAGGGACATAAAAAGTAAAAATGTCTACAGTAGAGTCAATAGCAAGGCCACGACGCAATGGAGAAAGACGGAGAGCGCCAACGGCGTCCATCTCGAAGGAGTCGCCAGCGATAACCGGAGTAGTTGAAATGGTAATAAGACGACCAATCTGACCAGCAAGGAAGCCAAGATGGGAAAGGTCATGCGGCATACGCTCGGCGCCAGTTTGAATATTAGACATAATTTATCCTCAAGTAAGGGGCCGAAGCCCCTGCAATTAAAATTGTTGACCACCTACATACCAAAGACGAGCGCCTTTACGCTTGCCTTTAGTACCTCGCAACGGCTGCGGACGACCAGGGCGAGCGCCAGAACGTTTTTTACCTTTAGACATTACATCACTCCTTCTGCACGTAATTTTTGACGCACGTTTTCTTCTGCGTCAGTAAGAACGTCAGTGTTTCCTGCGCGTACACGCAAGGTAAACGCGAACAATTCAGCGGCTTTAACCGGACGCTCGACGCCATTAATAATGTTTTCCGTAAATTCAGCGCCTTCCATGATGAGACAGGCCGTTTGAATGTTGACGGGATGAACATAATAAGCAATGACGGCAGCAATAAACTCAACAGGAGCAGGAAAGCGAGGGTATCCTACAAAGTCCAGCGTACCATAAACGCAAGCCTCAACGCAGCGACGAGCACGAGAGCGGTCAGTAGCAATCCAAACTTTGTTACTCGTCAGAAAATCGAAATCATCTTCGGTTAAATCCAAAACGGCAGAAGCCTGAATGAGCTTAATAGAGGCCAAAGCGGTCTGGAAACGTACGGATTGTTCAGTAACTTGACTCATGATTTCTTACCTATTAGTGGTTGAACAGCATCGGACTCAGATAGTAATCCACGCTCTTTTAAAATGTCAACAAGAGAATCTCTACCATGAACAAAATGTGACTCATATCTAAACCAGTCCTTGACGAACGTGCCAAGCATATTAAGCCACTTCTCCTCATCCAACGCGTCAGTTTTTGACAGAATCGTTAGTTGATGGCGAAAGGTCGCAAAGTAAGAGCTTCTCGAGCTGCGCAAGGATAGGTCGAATTTTCTCATTTTCCGCCAGCAGTCCACTTCGATTTAATTCGTAAACAAGCAGTAGTAATTCCTGCTTTATCAAGATAATTTTTCGACTCATCAGAAATATCCGAAAGTGTTAACTTCTGCGTCATGGAAGCGATAAAACTCTGCAGGTTGGATACGCCAATCATTTTTATCGAAGCGCGCATAAATTTGAGCAGATTTGTCGTCACAGGTTGCGCCGCCAAAACGTCGGCTACAGTAACTTTTCCCAGCCTCAATCTCATCTCTCTTTTTGCGTTCTGCTTCAATATCTGGTTGAACGGCGTCGCGTCGTAACCCAGCTTGGTAAGTTGGATTAAGCACTCCGTGGACAGATTTGTCATTGTGAGCATTTTCATCCCGAAGTTGCGGCTCATTCTGATTCTGAACAGCTTCTTGGGAAGTAGCGACAGCTTGGTTTTTAGTGAGTTGTTCCATTCTTTAGCTCCTAGACCTTTAGCAGCAAGGTCCATATCTGACTTTTTGTTAACGTATTTAGCCACATAGAAACCAACAGCCATATAACTGGTAGCTTTAAGCGGCTCACCTTTAGCATCAACAGGCCACAACCAACCAGAACGTGAAAAAGCGTCCTGCGTGTAGCGAACTGCGATGGGCATACTGTAACCATAAGGCCACGTATTTTGCAAGCTATTTAACTGGCGGCGATTGCGTACCCGACGACCAAAATTAGGGTCAACGCTACCTGTAGGAAGTGTCCGCATAAAGTGCACCGCATGGAAATGAAGACGGCCATTAGCTGTACCATACTCAGGCACACAAAAATACTGATAGCAGTCGGCGTGTGAATCATTAGCCTTGCGACCCTCGGCAGCAAGAACCATACGACCAATATCACGAAAATAGTCACGCAAAGCATTGGGATTATCATAAAACGCCTCTAATCGGTCGTCAGCCAACGTGAGAGTGTCAAAAACGATAAACCAACCATCAGCATGAGCCTGTCGCATTGCATTCATCAAACGCTGAATAGCAAAGCCTCTACGCGATTTCATAGTGGAGGCCTCCAGCAATCTTGAACACTCATCCTTAATACCTTTCTTTTTGGGGTAATTATACTCATCGCGAATATCCTTAAGAGGGCGTTCAGCAGCCAGCTTGCGGCAAAACTGCGTAACCGTCTTCTCGTTCTCTAAAAACCATTTTTCGTCCCCTTCGGGGCGGTGGTCTATAGTGTTATTAATATCAAGTTGGGGGAGCACATTGTAGCATTGTGCCAATTCATCCATTAACTTCTCAGTAACAGATACAAACTCATCACGAACGTCAGAAGCAGCCTTATGGCCGTCAACATACATATCACCATTATCGAACTCAACGCCCTGCATACGAAAAGACAGAATCTCTTCCAAGAGCTTGATGCGGTTATCCATCTGCTTATGGAAGCCAAGCATTGGGGATTGAGAAAGAGTAGAAATGCCACAAGCCTCAATAGCAGGTTTAAGAGCCTCGATACGCTCAAAGTCAAAATAATCAGCGTGACATTCAGAAGGGTAATAAGAACGAACCATAAAAAAGCCTCCAAGATTTGGAGGCATGAAAACATACAATTGGGAGGGTGTCAATCCTGACGGTTATTTCCTAGACAAATTAGAGCCAATACCATCAGCTTTACCGTCTTTCCAGAAATTGTTCCAAGTATCGGCAACAGCTTTATCAATACCATGAAAAATATCAACCACACCAGAAGCAGCATCAGTGACGACATTAGAAATATCCTTTGCAGTAGCGCCAATATGAGAAGAGCCATACCGCTGATTCTGCGTTTGCTGATGAACTAAGTCAACCTCAGCACTAACCTTGCGAGTCATTTCTTTGATTTGGTCATTGGTAAAATACTGACCAGCCGTTTGAGCTTGAGTAAGCATTTGGCGCATAATCTCGGAAACCTGCTGTTGCTTGGAAAGATTGGTGTTTTCCATAATAGACGCAACGCGAGCAGTAGACTCCTTCTGTTGATAAGCAAGCATCTCATTTTGTGCATATACCTGGTCTTTCGTATTCTGGCGTGAAGTCGCCGACTGAATGCCAGCAATCTCTTTTTGAGTCT
>NZ_UPPP01000055.1 GCF_900476375.1 Allolucifera butyrica
TAGTGACAGGGGATTTCAGTATACAAGTAAGACTTTTCATAAAAAGCTTGTTGATGCAGAGATGACACAAAGCATGTCCAGGGTTTCAAGATGCATAGACAACGGTCCCATGGAAGCATTCTGGGGAATGATGAAATCAGAGATGTATTATCTAAAAAAGTTCCGTTCATACGATGAGTTGGAAGATGCAATCAGTGAATACATATCGTACTACAATAACCATCGTTATCAAAAGCGACTGAACTGTATGGCTCCGCTAGAGTACAGACAGTATCTTTTGAGTACAGCTGCATAAACAATGATGCCAACCATAATTCAGTTGGCATCATAAAAATTTTTGTTTTTTTACTGTCTACTTGACAGGGGGCACTTTAGGATACCGTTAGTTGAGCTTTCTTATTATTTTCCGTTAGGATTTTGCCAGTTGGCAGCCGAGATCGAAGGCCGACTTCAGCATAGACTGATCCCGTTTGGCACAGTCGATTTCCCGCCAGCCATAACCATGCAACGTCCTGGTTTCCCCAAAACCCAAAAACTGTAGTAATTTAGCTACCTGCTCCATATAAGGCTGGAATGAAGACTGGTCGGGGTTACCCTGGGTAAAAATAAGCCCGACTTTTTTATTTTTGGGTAGACGGCTGCTATGGTCAAGATTAAAATAGGCATACAGCCGGTCAATAATCAATTTTAACTGAGCAGTCATTCCCCACATGTAGATTGGTGATGCAAATAGGATGGCGTCGGCTTTGGTTATGGCATCATACAGCCCGGTCATGTCGTCTTGTATGGCGCATTTTCCTGATTTTTTGCAGGCATAACAAGCCTGACAGCCTTTAATATTTAATTCGTTTGCAAAAAAAATGCCTGTTTCCGCTCCGGCTGATGCGGCCCCTTTTAAGGCTTCCTGGGCTAGAACCGCTGAATTTCCTTCTTTACGCGGGCTGCCGAGAATGGCGATCACTTTCATTTAAATCCACCTCACGTTTCTAGTTTTTACGTACCAGTATAATCGTAAATTAATAGGGTTATTTGGTCAAGTATGCACCTTTTTGTGCCATAGTATCTAATTTGATACTGCGGTCGCTGCCATAAGTCGCTTTTTTCCAGGCTGTAGTCAAGGTCTTAGGGTCCTTAGCCGGATAAGAAAAGGGGTGTCTTCTTTAAGACACCCCAATATATTAAACAGAAATATATTTATTGGTTATTCGAAAGATTGGCCCGTACATGATTCCCAGGCAATGACACAATTTCATATAGCTGTTAACCGTATGTTTTTGATTTAAGGAGCAAAGGGAAAACAACATTAGAAGGGATAAGAACGCTGCTTTGTGTATTTTCCGGAAAATGATCAGCGGGGGTGCGGCAAGATATTCCGACATTCCTTCTGAAAAATAAAGCTTGGAGGCAAATTCAAAAGTGGATCTTGTTTCACAGATTTCATGCAAAATTTTTGCATCATGGATATAAACCAGCCAATAACCCTTTTGGCGGATGCGGTCATTTAATTGAAGTTCTTCCTTACCCAGCAGGTTTTTTCCTTTCCGGCCCAATGCCGGGGCAAAACGGATTCGCCCGACTGCTCGCCGGGAATACATAATACATGCACCCATTAAATTTTCGGTATGGTCCGTAATGATTTTGTTCCGGCCAAAATCCTGACCGTTATAAGGTAAGCATAAATCCGCATATATATTGGGATTTGTACCGGCAAAACGGGATATAATTTGAGCGCCTACGGCCCCGACATGGTCTGTTAGTTTAAAACCCTGCAGCATTTTTTCGATTAGGGAAGAATGAATTATAACCGTATCGTCGTCTAAAAAAAGCAGGTATTTTCCGGAGCTTTTCTCGACGCCTCGATTTCGCGCATAGGAAGAGCCCTGCCTGGGTTCTTTTAGATAGATTAGATCATATTTTTGGCAAATTTCATAAGTACAATCCGTTGAATTGTTGTCAACGACGATGATTTCATAATTGGGATAACTAAGCTGCGCAAGTCCGGATAGAAGCTGATCCAGGCAATTACTACGGTTATAAGTACAGATGATGATCGATACCAATGGATGCATGGGTAAGGGCCCCCTTGTGTTAAACAATTTATTTGCTAAGCGGTCTGTGAGTGCTCTGTAACGACACCTTTCCTTTTTAAAGGGTACCATGCAATTATTACAAAGTTATGATAAAACTGTTACAAATTCCTAACATTATATAATTTTCCAATACAATTCTTATAATAGCTTGCAGCCAAATCACAATAGGTATTGGAGTAACGGTAAATTCCCCGGAGTTTGATTACAAAAGGAAGTGGCCGTATACAATAAGTAACGAAGGGAGTAAATCAAACAGGTGGAGGAACAATTCATGGTAATCGAGATAATCGGGGTGCCAATGGACTTGGGGGCAAACCGGCGGGGAACAGATATGGGGCCAAGTGCCATCCGGTATGCCGGCCTTAGTAAGGCCTTGCGTAAAATGGAACTGGAAGTCATAGACAGAGGCAACATTGAAATTCCCGTTCCGGAAAGTATAAAAACCGAAAATGGTAACCTTCATTTTCTGGCGGAAATTAGCAAAGCTTGTGAAAAGCTAGGCAATGTGGTAGGCGGTATTTTAGATAGAGAGAATTTCCCCCTGATTTTAGGAGGGGACCATAGCATTGCAATTGGGTCCATTATGGGGGTGGCGCAAAAAATTCCTGATATCGGGCTGATATGGTTCGATGCGCACGGAGATTTTAATACATTGGCGACAAGTGAAACCGGAAATATCCATGGAATGTCACTAGCTGCCGCCTGTGGCAGGGGATGCTCGGAGCTTGTCGGTATTGGCGGTTTTGCTCCCAAGATAAAAGAGAAAAAGATGGTCATCATTGGTGTCCGGGATTTGGACCCGGAAGAGAAGGAAAAATTGAAGCGTTCCCAAGTAACTGTTTATAGCATGAAAAAAATTGATGAGCTGGGCATAGCCAAGGTGGTAGAGGAAGCAATACGCATAGCGGGGCGTGACGGGAGCGGAGTTCATGTCAGTTTTGATATGGACGTGGTCGACCCATCAATTGCTTCGGGGGTGGGTACACCGGTAACAGGCGGTCTTAACTACCGGGAAGCGCATCTTGCCTTGGAGCTTATTGCCGAAGCCAATATACTTAAGTCGCTGGAGATGGTTGAAGTAAATCCTATTGAGGATAAAGGCGGAAATAGTACGGCTAAATTAGCGGTAGAGCTTATTACATCGGCTTTGGGAAAGAGAGTTTTTTAGGTTGCAGCTCTAATAGAATGCTGTTTTCCGGCCAAAGAAGGATTTTCAAAAATTGCGTATAACTAATTCTTTATCATCTTGGGAGGAACAAAACCATGAAAAAGTCAATGCCCTTTGCGTCCTGGTTCTATTTCATCCTTTTATTCACTTTTGTTTTTGCCGGCATTTCCCATGTCCCCGTGGTATATGCTGAATCCAAAACAATCTTAGTGGAAGGGGTAGCCCGGGTCGGTGAAAATGAAACGGAAGTTAACGCTAAAGAGCGGGCCTGGCAGGATGCGCAGCGCAAAGCGCTGGAAGAAGCCGGGGTTATCATTGCCAGTGCTACAACCGTCCGGAACTATAAGCTGGTTGAAGACTGGATTCAAACCGTCGCTCTGGCGAAAATGCAAAGTAAGCTCATAGCGGAGCACCGCAGCTTCGAAGATAATGAAATCGTATTCCGCATCGACCTGGAATGCAAAGTAAACACGGAAGATATTGACCTGCTCAATGAACAACTCCGGAAATTAACTGCACCGGGAGAACCAAAGGATAACCCTGCCGGCCCCGGAGCCGGGCAGTTACCCGGTCATGCCGTCCAGTACGTAAAAGATTTCCTGTTGCCGGACGGCTCGAAGTATACCGGTTCACTAGTTAACGGACAACCCGATGGAAAAGGAGCAGAATGCTATCCGGACGGTGGCCGGTATGACGGGGAATTTCGCCGGGGACTCCGGCAGGGAAGTGGTACAATGGTTTGGCCGAACGGTGACCGTTACACCGGACATTGGCTGAATGATTTCCGTTCCGGTTTGGGGGAATTTGTAAATTCCCAAGGAAAAGAACAGAAGGGCCGGTGGCTAAACGATGTCTTTTTCGGTGACTAAAGGTTGATAGGATATATACCAAACGCAGACGTAAAGATAGGTAAGAGTATCAGCGGAAAGCTGATACTTTTTTTTAACGATATAGCAGGTAACGTATTAATTGGATAAAGCCGGGGAAGGGTAAGAGGAGACTTTATAAAGTGTTGTTGAAAAATTCTTTAGATTATGGTATAGTGACGCTAACGTATATTTAGCACCAAGTGATAATATCAGCTGGCAAAAAGGGTTGGGAGGTAACCATGAATAAATCAAAATCCAAAATAACCGGACTGGGAACCTATGTACCGCCTGGAAAGTTGACGAACCAGGACCTGGAAAAGATGGTTGATACCAGTAATGAATGGATTGTCCGGCGTACCGGCGTAAAGGAAAGACGACTGGCGGGAAAGGAAGAATTTGCAACAGACCTGGCAATCAAGGCGGTTGAGAACTTAATTGAAAAGAAAAATGTCAGGGTGGACGACGTAGATATGGTTATCGTAACCACGTTTACGCCGGATCATTTTTTGCCTACGGTTGCGGCGGTAGTACAGGGTCACTTTAATATGAAAGCAGCGGGAACAATGGACATAAACTCCGGCTGTACGGGATTCGCGTATGGTTTATGTGTAGCTGATTCGTTAATAACCTCCGGACATAATAATAAAGTATTAGTGATTGCCTCTGAAGTGATATCCAAGATTTTAGACTATTCAGACAGAAATACTTGTGTCCTTTTTGGTGATGCTGCGGTAGCCACACTCGTAGAACGGACCGATGAAAAAGGAAGCGTTATTGCCTCCTACTTCACTTCCGATGGAAAACTGGCGCATAATATCTCCTGCAGTAATTTAGCGGAAAGAATCAATGGCTGGGAGGTAGGCAAGAAACGGTTGTTTCAGCAGGAAGGTAAATTTCTCTATGAATATGTGGTTAAAAATATTCCCGAAGGGGTTCGCAGTCTTTTAAAAAGAGGAGACTTGACCCTCGAAGATATCCAGTGGTTTGTTCCCCACAGCGCCAATTTGCGGATGATAAAAGCCATTTGTGAAAGACTCGAGTTCCCGATAGAGAAAACGTTAGTAAGCAATGAATTCTATGGAAATACTTCATCGGTTTCAATTCCGCTGGCAATTTGGCTGGCTTTAGAAGAAGACAAGATTAAAGCAGGAGATAAAATGGTCCTATATGGTTTTGGTGCCGGGTTGACTCATGGTGGAGTCATAATAGAATGGTAACTGTAACAAGAAAGACCGCGTTAAGCGGTTTTTCTTATATTCGCTTCGTTTAGTTTAGCTCGCTGTCTTTGTAGTAACGGTTGCCCTGGCCGGTTACTTCCAGGGCCAGTCCTTTATCAGTCAACTGGTACAGCCATGCCCCGGGCCAAATCGAGACGGCACCTTGAAATGCGCCGCCATTTACACCATCTGTTGCCGCCAGCGTAGTTTGGGCTCCAAAGTCCCAGCCTTGGTCAATAAACCGGTTGAACGCTTTTGAGGTTTCAAAAACAAAAATCTCGCTATAACTTTTTATACCCAGGCCCAAACCAATACCAATATCTGCTTTCTTCATAAAGACTTCTCTTCCGGTATTGTTATTTACGGCAATACCTTGGCCGTGGCCGCCCCCAAATAGAAAAATTTTTATCTCGCTGTTACTGAATACGGCATAGCCCGCGGCAGTTTCGATTGCATTCCGGGCGCCTGGATGGACTTTATACAACCGTTCCAGTGTTTTTGCGGCGGTTTCCCGGATAGCCTGGCGCTTTTCGGCAATGCTGGCCGCATTGACTATAGGAATAAGGGTAATCATGAAAATAACAAGCGAGATACAAACCCTGATAAGCCATTTTGACATAATTAAATTCTCCTTATCATGATATTGTCACACAACACACTTAAAAACCCGGTTAGTTTTAATATATCACAATAGGATTACTAAAGTTTAACAGTTCTTTCTCGGAAGTGAAACTCCTGCGGTTCTTATAAGTATAATACTTACGGGATAATAAAAAAATTACTACGGTTTCACTTTAGTATTTTTTTCTTTTGAGGGACAAATAATATAATGTATTTTAAAAATTACAAGGGGGTTTTGATTTACATGGCATTACCGGGAGTCAAATGTACGGTATCCAGTTGCAGATACTGGAAAAGCGGCGAGCGCTGCGAGGCTTCGGCAATTGAGGTCAACGTAGACGGCGGCGGCACGAGTGCCCGCGCCAGTGAACAAACGAACTGCCATACTTTTCAGTCTAAATAATGAAGGCTTTCGTTTAGACAGGTGGAATAGACTGACACAACATTGTGTCAGTCTATTTGCGTTCTGAAGTTTGCACCGAAATAGCCGGAAAATGGTAAAATGAGAATAAGCTGGGGTAACATTTCGGTAAATATAATGGGGGAAACCTTCTTTAATAAATAAAAAATAGCATATTAGGAGGGAGAAACGATTGATTAGAGAAATGCTTCTAACTGATGCGTCAAGGGTTTTGGAAATTTACGGCATGGGAATCAAGACCCGGAATGCAACTTTTGAAACCAGGATTCCGTCGTGGGAAGAGTGGGATTCCAAGCATCATTCCTATTCCCGGTTTGTATGGATTGAAAATAATGTAGTGGCCGGCTGGGTTGCAATTGCTCCCGTTTCAGCAAGAACGGCTTATGCGGGAGTAGCCGAAGTCAGTTTATATGTTGATTTGAACCACTCGGGAAAAGGGATCGGTAAATTATTAATGGAAAGAGTAATTGAATCATCGGAGAAGAATAACATTTGGACACTGAGCAGCAGTGTTTTCCCGGAAAATACGGCAAGCCTGAAAATCCATCAACAGTGCGGTTTTAGACAAGTTGGCATAAGAGAAAGGATCGCCTGCTTAGATGGTATTTGGCGGGATACGGTTATAATGGAAAGAAGAAGTAAAACAGTGGGCGTTTGAATCGGAGCAGGGATAGATTGTGCAGCCTATTAGAGACGGAAGAAAGTTTTATAAGGATCAGAACGAAAGCCACGAAATACGGTTATGCCGTATTTCGTGGCTTAGTTTTATGGCTTGGTTTAACGATCACGTTTTTAGTGAATTTGATGGAAATCCTTCATTTTAGATGATATAATGAAGTAAAACTTGTCAAAATGGGAGAGATAACGCGATGGATAATGTTTTTTATCGCAATATTAAGAAGGAATATACAGAAGTTGACCGGGGGGAAGGAATCTATCTATACGATACAGACGGAAACCGGTATATAGACGCCTGTTCCGGAGCGGCCGTTTCCAATCTTGGTCATGCCCATCCGAAGGTTCTGAAGGCTATGGCCGACCAGGCGGAAAAGGTTGCGTTCAGCCATTTGTCCCGGTGGACTTCTGCGCCGATTAAAGAACTTGCCAATCTGGTTGCCGGTCTGACCCCCGGTTCGCTAAATAAACTGTATCTGGTTTCCGGCGGCTCGGAAGCAACCGAGGCTGCGCTCAAAATGGCCAGACAATATTTTCTGGAGCGGGACGGGAAATCAGGCAAATATAAAGTGATTTCCCGCTGGAAAAGCTATCATGGCAATACCATTGGCGCTCTGTCAATGACTGGTGACAAACGCCGCAAAAAGTATGCGCCCCTATTACTGGATTTTCCGCATATCGCCCCAGCCTACTGCTATCGCTGTCCTTTTGGCAGGAATCCGGATACCTGCGGAGTGGATTGTGCGTACGATTTGGAACGGGCACTTAAAATGGAAGGCTCAGATACGGTAGCCGCATTCATTGCTGAACCGGTGGGCGGGGCGGCATGCGGCGCTATTGTTCCCCATAAGGATTATTTCAGGATCGTCCGTCAGATTTGCGACCACTATGACATTCTGGTAATTGATGATGAAGTAATGACGGGATTCGGACGAACCGGGGCCATGTTTGCAATGGAAGACTGGGACGTCGTTCCCGATCTGATTTGCGCCGCGAAAGGCATGAGCGCCGGTTATTCACCGCTGGGCGGAGTCATCGCCAAAGATGAAATCTACAATGCTTTCAAACAAGGTTCCGGCGCATTTGTTCATGGGCATACCTACGGCGGAAACCCTCTTTCTGCTGCCGTGGCGGTAGCGGTTGTCCGGACGCTGGTGGAACAGAATTTAGCGGCAAATTCCCGTAATGTGGGAGAATACCTGCTGACTCAACTGCGGGAAAGGCTGCTTCCTTTCTGGTTTGTTGGCGATGTGCGCGGTAAAGGATTAATGCAGGGAGTGGAATTGGTAAAAAGCAAGGCAACCAAAGAACCGTTCCCGGTGTATTTAGGTATAGCGGAAAAGATTACGGTTACCCTGATGAAACACGGTATTATCGTTTATCCCGGCAGCGGCAATGCCGACGGCGAAAACGGCGATCAATTCCTGCTGGCACCGCCGTTAATTATAACGAAAGACCAAGCGGATGAGTTAATTGAAGCCATGGTCTCAGGCTTCGCCGATTTTGAGCAGCAAATTGGTATTTATCGATAGGGGGATTGGCGATGCAAAAACTAATTATAACTGTCGCGCCTACGGGAAATGTACCGACGAAGGAAATGACGCCACATGTACCGGTAACACCGGAGGAAATTGTCCGGGATATTGTGGAGTGCCGGCAATTGGGCGCTTCCGTGGCCCACATTCATGCCCGGGATGAAGCAGGCAAGCCGACCCATGAAAAACGGTTTTTTGCGGAAATACTTAGACGCTTGGATGATAAAGGATGTTCCATTATACG
The DNA here is from genome assembly GCF_900476375.1 of Allolucifera butyrica. GTDB lineage: Bacteria > Bacillota > Negativicutes > Sporomusales > UPPP01 > Lucifera > Lucifera butyrica. The sequence continues at coordinate 8,841 of NZ_UPPP01000055.1, forward strand.
GCAGATCTCTACAGGAGCGAGAGCTGGAAAAACTCCCGAGGACAGGGCGGAGGCGCTTACTTTGAATCCTGATTCGGCCAGCTTGGCAACCGGTTCTTCCAATTTTCCGGCATCGGCTAATCTGAATGAGCCCCAACTCATTGAATTTTTGGCTAAGACAATGCTGGCAAGGAAAATTAAGCCCGAACTGGAGATATTCGACAGCGCCATGATAAATAATGCTCTCGAACTCCAAAAGAAAGGCCTGATAAAAGAACCACTTCAGTTCAATCTTGTTTTGGGAGTTAAGGGTTCTCTGCCGGCAACGCCCAAAAATCTATTTTTTCTAGTGGAGAGTCTGCCGCCCAATTCTGTCTGGAGTGTATCTGTGGTCGGACCGATGCATGTCCCCTTGTCAATGATTGCCATGGCGCTGGGGGGACATGTCAGGGTTGGTGTAGAGGATAATATTTTTTATAGTAAAGGAAAGCTGGCAACCAATACCGGCCTGGTAGAGCGCATTGCCAGCCTTGCCAAGGCTATGGGCAGAGAGATTGCATCTCCCGAAGAAACCAAACAAATATTGGGATTATCGTAACCGATGCCATAGTTAAGCCCGGGAAAGTATTCTTTCCCGGGCTTAATTTTCTGTATGGTAAATATGAAAAGTTTGCCAGACAGCCTCAAGTTCTCCCAGTGCTTTCGCCGTTTTCGTATTATTTTTGTTGCCGACGGCAATGATTAAAGCGTTGAGAAGACTTAACGGGGCTACGAAACTGTCAATAAAAGAGGTCTGCACACTCCGGGCGATTAGAGTGTAGTCGCTGTACTGTACCAGGGGAGAAGTAACGGAATCAGTAATGGCCAGAACTTTGGCACCGTTTGCCTTAGCCAGTTTTAAGCCCTCCATGGTCTGCCGCGTATACCGGGGATAGGAAATTCCAATCACCAGGTCACCCGGACCGGCTGGACGCAATTCTTCAATAAATGTTCCCGCTCCGTTTATGTTACGGCAGTTTTTCAAAAGCATCTGAAGATAAAAAAACAAGAAATAGCCGAGAGCAGCGGCGCTTCGTCCGCTGACAATATATATATTGTCAGCCCTCGTTATGGCATTCACGGCCCTGCCGAAGTCAGGATTGGCCGATTCCATGGTTAACCGGATCGAATTTATGTCCGAGGCAAGTACTTTATTAATTATATTGCCGTCTGCCTCAATGGGCATACGTTGCAGTCTCTCCACGGTAGTTATACGGTTTTGCACCATTTGCTGCAACGCTTTTTGCAGCTCCGGATAACCGGAATATCCTAACAGGACAGCAAACCGGATTACGGTGGATTCGCTTACCCCAAGAGAATTACCCAGTTCCCTGGCGGTCAGAAAAACCGCTTTCTCATAGTGGTGGGATAAGTATTCAGCGATTTTTCTCTGACTGCTGCTCATATTGGCCAGGTTCGTTTGGATTTTTCTGGTTAATGATTGTCTCATAATTTTGCTCCCGCTCAACAGTATAACATCTTTCCATTATTATACTTCGTCATTCTAAAATAAAAAGTTATCTCCCAAAGCGAAAAGAATCCTATACTAATTACCGAACAACCGCGATAGTGTTTTTCTTAATCATTGTTAAATTTTTGAGCCCAACAAAGTTGCCTCTTTGGTCATGGGACTATAAGCCACAAAAATATGCTTTCCTATTTCCGGGATATGCAAGGTATGCATTGGTTCCTCGAGTAACGCCGCCGATCCATCCTCTTCCAGGGTTACGTTAATTCTTACTACCGGATTTTGGCCCCAGAATAACCTGGTAATTTCTACCGAATCGACCCGGGCAATGCCCCGTTTCTGTTTTTGCAAACGGGCGCTCTTTTCAAAATCATCCCGCCAGCAAAAACTGCTGACCGTCATATTCGGTTGCAGCCGGATCCCTTTGGGTTCCGGCATAACTATTTCAACATCGATTACATTGCCGGCAAATGCTGCTTGGGCTTTAATAAAGAGGAACTCCGCAGTCCCCGCATAATAGCCTGACCGTTCGATTGTAAGCAGGCGGTATACAGCTTGCGAAATGTTATGAAATTTGGAGCGTGAATCCAATTTATAATCCGGACTACGGCTCAGGATACCAATTGTACCCTGGGAATTCGCATAATCAAACACAACTTCAACGATCTCGCCGCTTTCATAGGGACAAAAACAGGGTGCCAATAAGGTTAATAAGGCTTCCCAGCTCTGCCCGTTTCGGGGGGTTATTTGCAGGTGCACACTTTGCACCGGATGACCGTTCACATTCTGACCGGTATCCACTACTCGCAGGACCCGGGCGAACTCCCGGCCTTTTTTTTCACCGAAAGGATCAATGCTTGGGGTATTTACTCCTTGGGGTTTTTCGGGAGGGGGACTGGCCAGATTAGTGAGCAGCGTGGCCAATTCACTGGTTTGCGGGGTTTCCGTACCGGACGGTCCGGGTAAGAGCTCATTTAAGTTCATTTTATTGATGTATTTTTCACCTAAAATAACAGCCTGTGCCGGACGGGATGGATTATACGCAACTATAACTTGGGAGCCGACTTGCACTTGCGGCAGTGAAATCAGTGTAATTACCTGTTTTATTTCAAGTTGTACAGGCGCCTGATTCCGGGGATATGCGGTGGCCTGGATCTTTAACTCGGGCTGGTTGTTAATAAAGGTGCCTGTTTGTTCCAGATGATTAATTCGGGCGACCGCCACCACGCCATTTTTTACTAACTTCTCCATCATTCGCTTAGCCCGGAAGACCGAACGCATGCTAAGGAAAAGGATAAATGATATGAGTAACAATCCGAGAAACCATTCGTTGTGAACAAGGCGCACAAACCACTGGGCAATAAAATCGAAATATGGTAAAGTCATACTATTTCATCCTCTCCTAACGAATGAAAAATAATAACTCATTATACCATATTTTAACAGGACCGATATTCAAAAAACGGAATCTCTTGCTGGTAAGCATCACAAAAATATAGGGGTTATCTTTAAAAAAATCAGAAATCAAATTTTCGTACTTGTCAAAAAAGTAGAGCGTAATTAAATATTTCGACAATAATTGTTCTCATTTACAAGCCGTTATTTGTGATATATAATAAAAGCCAATAAATATTTAATTAACTAGTAATTCGTTTGAAAGGGATGAGTAAAATGGCAAATACATATTGTCATGAAAAATATAATGAACCGGTGGAAGCAAGTGACCAAATAACATTGAGTGCTAAGGCCCTGATCATTGGTGGCTATGTTTTATTCGTGGCTCTTTTAGGAGCCCTTTTATGGTATGGCGCTTCTATTGGTATTTATGTGGATCCGGCCTCTTTAACCTAATTATCAGCCCTCATGCTTCTAATGTGAAGAGTAAGGGCTGTTTTCCTGCATGTATGTGTCTATTACCTGGGTGCGTTGCAGCAGGAATATTACAAGGGCCATAACAAAAAGCCTTCGCGATTTTGCGAAGGCTTGAATTTTCTGGTGACCCACCACGGAATCGAACCGTGAACCTACTGATTAAGAGTCAGTTGCTCTGCCAGTTGAGCTAGTGAGTCACATATGGCTGGGGCGCTAGGATTCGAACCTAGGAATACCGGAGTCAGAGTCCGGTGCCTTACCGCTTGGCGACGCCCCAATAATAGCAAAGAGGTAATCAGAAATTTCAGTGTCAACATTACATATTTTATCGAAAAGTAAGCAAAATGTCAAATGCTCATGAACTAGCTAAGCGGGGAAAGAGAGATATAGTGAATTTGCGGACGTATCAGAGGGGGAACAGTTTCGTTTTTTTGTTAAATTTCCGTAAATTTAGGGTTAAATGCATGAATGCGAGAAATTTTTTTTGAAAAAAGCGGGTTGGTTTATTGACTAATCCATTTTTCTGCGCATATAATGAAATTACGAAGAATAAAAATAATATTTTCTCTGTTAGGTGAGGCTCCTGCGTGAACATAGGCCACTGCCCGGAAACGTCGAAAGACGCCAATGGGTAGAACAGGTATTACCGGATTAAGGTTTTATCTAACGTGGCTGAGATATGTAAAAGCTCTACGTTATGCAGTGCCAAAACTCAACGAGCGGGGAAGGTCGCGAATTTCATCGTAGCGGTAAAGACCTTCTTTAGAATAGGGAGGTCTTTTTCTTATGCGGGAAAACCATAAGAATAATATGCACAGCCGATGTTTATTTCATTCTTAAATTCGGGAAGCTATAGGCAGGAGAGGGAGGTGGTAATGTGGATTCCGGCCCTGAAGGTAGTCATAAGCCAAAGATAAAACGGATCGCTTGGTCTCTATGTCCTTATGGGACGGATCCCGGCGATTGAGGGGGGATTGTTATGAACGGAGTTAAAGTATTAGGCGAATTTTTCTTCAGCCAATTACTGGGTAAACCCATTTTAGACCATGCCGGTCGTCGCATTGGCCGTATAAAAGACATGGCCGTGCGGTGGGAAGGGATTTATCCGCAAATAATTGGCGTAAAATATGCCCGGAAAGTGCATGAACTGATTCCGGTTGACCAAATTGTCAGTTGTGACCAGGATGGGCTGCAACTGACGGATGAGTTTTCGCCCCGGATTACGGTACCACTGCAGGAAAATGATATTTATATCAGCAAATGGCTGCTGGATAAGCAGATTATTGATCTTAAAGGGTCCCGCATGGTGCGGGTTAATGATATTACGCTGTCCTGGCTCACCCAGGAGGGCCGGCCACGGATGGTTTTGGTGGCTGTAGATATCGGGGTGCGGGGTTTGTTCCGCCGTCTCGGTCTGGAATTTCTGCTATACAAATACAATAACAATTTATTGGGCTGGCAATACATTAAGCCCCTGGAAAGCTGGAATTCCAGTCTTCAGCTCATCCGGGAAAAACAGCAGCTGAGCGAACTGCATCCGGCCGATATTGCCGACTTAATTGAAGAGATGGACTATAAACGGCGAGCCGACTTCATGGATAATCTGGATTCCCAGCAGGCCATTGACGCTTTGGCTGAAATGGACCTGGATACGCAGGTGGAAATCATTGAACAAATGGATGAACACCGGGCGTCCGACATTCTGGAAGAAATGCCGCCGGACGAAGCGGCCGATATTCTCGGTGAATTGCCGGCGGAAAAATCTGAGGGCTTGTTAAAGTTGATGGAAGCGGACGATGCCGAGGAAGTCCGCGAGCTCATGCAGTACGAGGAGGGAACGGCCGGTTCCCTGATGACGACCGAATTTATTGCCTTTTCTACCCGTCTTACGGCGGAAGAGGTTATCAATCAACTGCGGGAGCTGGCGCCTTCGGCGGAAACCATTTATTATTTATATGTTACCGATGATGAAGAGCATCTGCAAGGGGTGTTGTCGCTGCGGGAATTAATTGTGGCCCGGCCGCAGACTATCCTGCAGGATATTATGCATACCAAGATTGTGTCGGTGAATCACGATGACGATTATCAGCGGGTGGCCGACGTGATCAACAAGTATGGCCTGCTGGCTGTGCCGGTTGTGGATGAGCAGCAGGAACTGCTGGGCATTGTCACGGTTGACGATGTCCTCGATATCTTATTGCCGGAACGCGGCAAACTGGATGCTTACTCTTGGTTTGCCCTAAGTAAACGTGCGGGAAGGGGGCGGTAAAATGAATGAAAATAAAGGCTGGCGCGGCCGGCTGGGATTATTTCTGGCGGTAATGGGACCGGGAATTGTCACGGCCTTTGCCGACAATGACGCCGGCGGAATTGCCACGTATGCCGCCGCCGGGGCCAAATACGGCTATGCGCTGCTGTTTACTATGCTTATCAGCACAATTTGTTTAGTTATTGCCCAGGAAATTTCCGCCCGTACCGGAGCGGTGACCGGGCGGGGTCTGTCGGATTTAATCCGGGAGTTATTCGGGGTAAAGTGGACCTTTTTTGCAATGAGCGTATTATTAGTGGCCAATATCGGCACCACGGCTTCGGAATTTTCCGGGATCGCTACGAGTTTTGAAATTTTCGGCGTCACCAAATATATATCGGTGCCGATCATGGCCGCGGTGGTTTGGTGGTTGGTGCTGAGAGGCAGTTATGAAAGGACGGAAAAAGTATTTTTCGTTTTATGCGCAACCTTTCTCAGCTATATAGTTTCCGGGATGATTACAAATCCGCCATGGGTAACGGTTCTCGCCGCTTCGGTGACCCCCTTTTTTAGCCGAGACACGGATTTCCTGATCATGGCTATCGGTGTAATTGGTACAACCATAACGCCCTGGGGACAGTTTTATGTTCAGGCCTCGGTGGTGGATAAGGGGATTACAGCCAAGGACTATAAGTATACATTTTGGGACGTTATGATCGGGTCCTTTTTCACCTGGTTGATTGCTTTCTTTATCATTGTGGCTACGGCGGCAACGCTGTATGTTAATCATATTTCCATCGAGACCGCAAAAGATGCGGCCCTGGCTTTGGAGCCGCTGGCGGGCAAGTACGCCGGTATGCTGTTTGGTTTTGGGCTCTTGGGAGCCTCCATGCTGGCGGCGTTTATTTTGCCGCTAAGTACGGCCTATGCCATTTGCGAAGCCTTTGGTTTCGAGCATGGCGTGAGTAAAACATATAAGGACGCGCCGGTGTTTTTCGGTCTCTATACGGTTCTAATTGTTTTGGGAGCCGGACTGGTCTTATGGCCGGGCCTGTCATTGTACCATGTCATGCTGACGTCACAGGTGGTTAACGGGATTTTGCTGCCGCCCATTCTGATTTTTATGGTCCTCATTGCCAGTAACCGCAACGTAATGGGCCGGTATGCCAATTCCCGCGGATATAATGTGATAGCCTGGATTTTTACGGTTCTCCTGATTGCGTTGACATTGCTGCTGCTGGTTACGACGTTGCTGCCGGGTTTCTTGGATATGGCGTTGAAGTGGCTGGGAATGTAAACGGAGCTACCGGCCGGCCAGGCTGAAAATACCGAAGGCCAGAATGATAAGGCCGGAAATCCGGTTAATGCCACGCAGGCAGGTTGGCTTGAGCGCGGTCCGGAACAAGCTGACGCCGCCGCTTAAGCAAAGCCACCACAGCAGGGAGCCGGAGAATACGCCGAATACGAGCAGCGGTGCCTGTTTGCCGGCGTTGGCCGCTGCCAGTCCGAGCCCGGATAAAATGGCGGTAAAGGATAATATGGTCATAGGGTTAGTGAGCGTGAGGAGCAGTGTGGACAGATAGGCGGCCGCCCAATTGCCGCCGGCGTTCCCGGCCATATGCTGTGCCGGTTCCTGCCGGCAGCAGCGCCAGCCGAGATAGCATAGGAAGAGGCCACCGATGAGTTGCAGCGTTCTTTGATAGGTCATGAGCCAGGCGGAAAGAACGCTCAAACCGTAGGCAGCCATGCTCCCGTATATGGCGTCCGCAGTAGCTGCTCCGGCCCCGGAAAGAAAACCTGCCGTCATACCGGCTGTCAGGGTACGGCGAATGCACAGTATGCCGATGGGGCCGACCGGTGCGGCAATGGAAAAGCCAATAGCCAGCCCTTTGAACCAAAGAACAGAATCCAAGATCATTCCCCCTTGCTTATTGTTCGAGCGGCAGGCGGGGAGTTTCTTTTACGGTGGATAAAATAACCGTTGTTTTGGTTTTGGTGACGCCCTCGATGCTTTTGAGTTTGTTACTGACCAATTCTTCCAATTGTCGCGTGCCGGTACAGCGCACTTTCAGGATGTAGTCTTCGTCGCCGGCGATGTGATGGCATTCCTGGATAGCCGGCGTATTGGCCACCGCTTGCAGAAAACCGCGGCGATGCCGGGGGTGTTCCAGGGTGACGGAAACAAAAGCAGCCAGACCCAGCCCGACGGCTTCCGGATCAAGGATGGCGGCGTAACCGCGGATTACATTCCGTTCCTCCAGTTTGCGCACCCGTTCGGCGGCGGCCGGAGCGGAAAGTCCCACCATAGCGCCAAGTTCGGCCCAGGTGGTGCGGGCATAGTCCATAAGCTTGCTAATTAGTTTTAAATCGTTTGAATCTAGCATTTAATTATTTCCTTTCGTAATTTTAATATTATTATAATTTTGTTTTAGAAAGAGATCAAGTTTAAAAAGAGAATCTATAAATAATAGCTATGGAAAACGTCATTAAAACTAGTGAACTACATTGGACATATTTACAAGAATCCGTTAAAATGTAGCCAAGATGAAAAATAAGGAAGATATTTAAACAGTCTATTAAAATTATTAAAGCAATTTGGTGATATCAGGTAAAAATGTAAACACTTTAATTTTTAAAAAAGTAATTTCAAGCATAATATAAAGCTACTAGCGAAAGGACGACTATATTATGCCCGATAAAAGATCTGCTTGCTGGCGCCTGCTAATTATAGCCTGTGACATTTTTTTGCTGGTAATGGCTACGTGTCTTGCTGGGCAGTTTACTAATATACGGTTATTTTCCCAATTTAATCTCATTCATCAATATGATGAACTTATTTTCATCATAGGTGCTGCCGGTTCGTGCCTTATCGTAAACGGGCTTTGTGCGTCAAATAAAAAAATGAATATTTCGCAAATTATTATCAGTGTCATAGTTACTGTTTTTGAATTTTTAGCCTTGCTTTTGATAAGATGGAAACTTTTTCTTGGCTTGATTTTTTCTCCGTACTTTTATGTGGATTCAGCTCTTATACAATTCAGCTTTCTTTTTACTTGGCATTATATAATTTATGAATTTGAAATTAAGAAATCACAAAGATTACGGATATTAGTAATTGGTTCGGAAGAATTTTTTGAATATGCCCGCTTTCAGCTAATGAACTCATTTAAGACATGCGAAATTACTTATAGAGAAACTAAGAGTCTTGATGCTGGTTTTCCAGTAGAGATATACTTACAATCTTTTGACTCGGTGTTTATTTCAGATGGAATGCCATCAGAAACCAAAAAAGCTATTGTTTTAGCCGCTGATCTCGCTTCCCGGCAGGTGATAATGGTACCTGGCATTTATGACGTTTATTGTTCCAGTATGGAATTTGAAACACTTTATGACTGGCCTATTTTCCGGATTGGTTTCCAAGCGCCATCACTGGAAATTAGATTCTTAAAAAGAACGTTTGACCTTGTGGTATCGTCATTAGGCATTATACTATTGCTACCTGTTTATATTCTAGTCGGTGTTCTGGTAAAAATTACTTCTCACGGCCAAGTTGTCTACACCCAAGTGCGCTGTGGGCAAAACGAACGGTTATTTAAAATATACAAGTTTAGAACCATGTATGATTCTGCAGAAGCAATAACCGGGCCTGTTTTTTGTAGCGAGAATGATCCCCGCGTCACACCGCTTGGCCGCTTTCTAAGAGCAACCAGGATAGATGAATTACCCCAATTATATAATGTTCTGAAGGGCGACATGAGCCTTGTTGGTCCACGTCCTGAACGGCCGGAATTTGTCGCTGGGTTTAAGCAGGAGTTTGGGCATTACTCCCTCAGACATAAGGTAAAACCTGGTTTGACCGGGCTTGCCCAAGTAAGGGGCAAATATAATACCAGCATATCCAATAAAATTCTCTATGACCTGATGTATATACAGAAATGGTCATTCCTAACCGATCTGGTTTTGCTATTTGAAACGTTAAAGGTTTTACTTTCGAAAGAAAGTACGGAAGGTGTCAGTCAATCTTCATTGATTGGCAAGCCGGAAAAAGAAAGTCAGTCCGCCAATTATATAACATAAGCAATATTATTTATGATGCTTTCTTTTTCAACCTTGTTTTTACATTTGCAGGAGATTTTTTATGAAATTAGCTGGTCCACTCCTACAATCTACATTAGTAATTATATTATTATCCGGCATCGGTAAGACCCTTGGTCTCATAAGAGAGACGTCTATGGCGGCAATATTTGGAGTATCCCGGGATATGGACGCATTTTTAGTGGCGGCAATTATCCCGCAGCTCTTGAGTAGCCTTATGAAAAGCGGGGTCCTTAAAACATATGTTGCTTTGTTTCACAAAGTTATGGCGGAAGAAGGCTGGTCAGCGGCCATTGCTTTGACTAAGACGCTATTATTAGTTTTCTTTGGCTGCGGATGCTTGCTATTCGTCTTCTTCCATAGCTTTGCTAAGCTGTTGATCGAGACAATCGCTCCCGGCTTTGACCTGGAAAAAGTAGCGTTAACCACTAAATTGTTCAAGATTATGCTTCCGGCAGTTATGCTAACGTTCTCGACTGAACTTCTCGGCTCTTTTCAACAAGCGACCAATAAATTTGCCATTGCATTTTCCGGGGCTTCGATTTATAACATCTTTTCGATCGTGTTCATTTGGCTTTTTTCGTATCGCTTTGAAATATATGCTGCAGCATTTGCCTTTCTTGCTGCTTCTGTCGTACAGTTTATGGCTCAACTTTATGGAAGCATCCGATGTGAACTGTGGACTAAGCTAGAGTTTCGCTTTGATTTACCCCGATTGATAGAAATCGGAAAGCTTTTTTTGCCGGTGTTTATTGGCGTAGGCTTGTCTCAAATGAGCTTTCTTGTTGACCGGATGTTTGCATCTCAATTGTCTTCAGGCAATATTGCCGCCCTTAGTTATACCTATAGAATCTATTGGTTAGTAGTTTCACTATTGGTCGTTCCGGTAACGACCGCCAGTTATCCAACACTGGCCGCTTATTACAATCAAGAGAAATTCCGTTCTTTAAAATATACATTCCAACAATTGTGGCAAATAATAGTCTTTATAATGTTGCCCTTTTTCCTGTATCTTGCCTTACATTCCGAAATGATTATCCGGCTTATTTTCCAACATGGTGCATTTGGCGATTACGCCGTCTCCTTAACTTCTAGCCTAATGACTTTCGTTTTAATTGGTTTATCCTTTCAATCCGTTATGCTTTTATTCCTGGATATTTTTTATATTATGCAAAAACCAAAAATCCCAATGTATTGTACAGCAATAGTAGTGTCGTTGAAGCTTGTTCTGAATTTCCTGCTTGTTCGAGTCTTGGGAGCTAAAGGGTTAGCTTTGTCAACATCTCTTTCGCAAATAGTAGGGTGCCTTATGTTATTGCTCATTCTTAGACTTAAGCTGAATTTAATAGACGGAAAATACTTTATTAGGAATTATTTTTCCATATTTATTATTTCTGTTCCTGGCTGTATAATGGCCCTTACTGCCGAAAAAATCAGCGCGATATTTTGTTTTGGCTATTTCCCGTCATTAATTTTGGGTTCACTTGGGTTTTGGTTACCGTTCTTATTTATCGCCATCAGAAGCAGGCGGCCGGAAGTTAATTTAGTTTTAAACTTCCTTCAAAATAAGTCCTGGTTTCAACGAGTTGCCACGATATTGAAATAATTGCTGTGGAGGAAATTTATGATTTTAATTTTTTCCCGGTACGCTTTTGGCTCTATAGTAGGTGGAGTGGAATCAAGAGTTAAATCTATTGATGAATTTTTTGCTGATCACAAACGTATATATATTGACTTTCGATCTAACACGGCAAAGATTGTTACCCATACTGTATCCGATAAAATTACCACCATTCAGTGCCGATTGTTCCGACATCTTCCTTATATCATATTATTACTTTGGCGCTCTGATGTTGTTTACTGTCATACTCTGGGATATGCGTTTCGTATATTGCCTTTTTTTCTATTTAAAAAAGTAATTGTAGACTTTCATGGAGCTGGTCCGGAAGAAGCGTTGGTTTTGACCGGTAGCAGATTTCGGTACTTTGTGCTCCGGATATTTGAATATCTTGCTTGCCGATTATCCTATCGAGTCGTTGTGGTTACCGAGAGGCTGTTTAGTCATTTTGAAAAACTGTATGGACTGCAAAGAGATAAGACATTTATTATACCTATACTACCGCCGCCGTGGGTTGAACCAGAAGAAAATTTATTCCTGCGTCGCTACACTGTCTATAGCGGCAGTCTGCATAAATGGCAAATGATTGATTTTATGCTACACTCTATTGCAAAAAGTAAAACTCCATACCCCATCCTGTTATTAACTGGTGAAACTCAAGACATGCAGGTGAAAGTTAACTGCCTGGCAACAGAAGTTCAGGAAAAAATTTATATAACTACAGTTTGCCGTGAGCAATTGGATGACTATTACAAACAGTCCATTTTAGGGTTCGTATTGAGAGATGAATCAGTGATTAATAAAGTAGCTTGTCCTACAAAACTGGTTGATTATATAAATAATGGCATTATACCGGTAATGTACTCAAGACAGATAGGGGATTTCGGCGACATTCTGAGTATTTCTATTGAAGAATATATAAATGGTACGCTTCCGAACGAGGATGAATTACAGCGAATTCGGGCGCATAATCACTATGTATTTCAGGCCATCTACAATAAATGCCGGATTAATATTCAAGCCTTGCAGCGAGCTGTTGATTCATGTTGTAACAGGAGAAAAAAATGCAACCAAATGGTTTGATCCCCAAAACGCTGGCCTGGGTTATTGTTTTTTCCCAGACTTTATGGATTATGCCTTTTACGATCGAGTGGCCTATCTACCGTATAGGGGTGGTCATTGCGGCCTGTTTTTTTCTATACATTGTCCGTAAGAATCTATTAACTTATAATGACATTGTTCTTTTAGTTGCACTACTCTTTATTCCAGCTATATGGTTCGGACTGGAGGCAGCTATAGCCGGTAATATCCAAATATTTAAAACTGCGATTGTCTATTCCCTGTTTATAATTTCCGGGTTTACTCTGTATAAATGCTGCTCTCTTGCTTATCTATGCGGAATCTTACGTGTCTTTGTTCTAATTAATTTGATTTTAATTCCAATCTGGTCCATTAACGGTAAAGCGGAGGTGTATACACCGGCAGACTCTAGGCTTGATAGTATGAGAGTACTCAACTGGTGCGGAATAGATCAGAAAATAGTCGTTTATAAGGACGGCATTCAACGCTTTGGCGGATTTACCCGAAACCCGAATATTTTAGCATGTTTAGCGTTTATCGGTAGCATTGGTTTCTTTGTGAACAAGACTAGACGCAGTGAAAAGATTTTGTGGACAATAGCACTCATTATGCTATTGTGGGCAACTCAATCCCGAGGAACACTAGTCTTGTTGGGAATATTCGTAATAGTTTTGACTTTTGCTGCCATTGAAAAGAAGGCGCATCGTATGTTGTTTATCAGCACTATTATGGGGTTAGACAGTATAATTTTCACTATAATGAGTCATTTGCGAGTAGGCAGCGATATAAGTTCGGGTAGGCTTAACCAAGGGCGTTTGGCATTTAGTAGCCTCGATATCCATAGCATTTGGCTTGGATTCGGTTATAATCAGTCTTACGAAAAACTTAGCAAAGTGCTTCATGTTTCATATGGCATTGATAACACTTACTTGACAATGTTAATTGAACATGGGATTATCGGCTCGATTGTCCTTTTCTCCTGTTTGGCGTTTGCGATCCTATATGCTTATCATTGCCAGAAAGCAGCTTCGAAAAAAAAGAAAGCGGTTTATATAGCATTTTTTTTGGCTTGGCTTGTCTATTCAGGATTTGAAACAGCATTTTTCAAAAACATATTTAATCAAACATTTGTGACTTTCTTAATTCTCACTTATACCAGTGATGAAAATGGCATATGTAAAACAGGGTGATCACATGCGGCCGATAAAGATTCTTTATATTATTTCTTCTCTGCGTCGCTGCGGGCCAACAACGGTATTACTCAACATTATGAATTCTTTGGACCGAAAGCTTTTTGAGGTTAGAGTCATGACATTATCACCTGAGGGGAGTGATTCTCTTGCCTCAACTGTTCAAGATGCTGGTTTTAAGATATACTTCGGGAACTGTGACCGATTGAGAGGGTTATACAGTGTACGCCGGCATATTTTAGCTGTTATCGACCAATTTCAGCCCGATATTACCCATTCGCACGGTGTGCGGCCGGACATCATAAACGCTTTTGTAAATAATAAGACAGTTACTTTTTCGACCATACATAACTCGTTAAATGGAGTTTACAAGCTCAAATACGGGAAATTAACCGGAGAAATGATGGATATCCTCCAATTGGCTGCAATAAAACGCATCCGCTATCCGGTTGCTTGTGCAAAGACACTTGCCGAAGAATTGAAATCTAATTATGGGATAAATACGGCGATCGTTTCTAATGGGATCGATTTGTCAGTATTTAATGGTACATCAACTAAAACTAAAAAAGAACTTCTCATTGAGCTTAATCTGCCTGATGCATCTCTTGTATTTGTTACATCCGGTGCCTTGACGGCTTGGAAGGACCCATTTTTAATAATGAATGCCTTTACTGCTTCGGCTATAGGTAAAAAAGCGGTATTAGTAATTTGCGGCGATGGTCCTTTAAGAGAAGCTTGCCAAAAGCAAGTTGCCGGGAATCCACGGATTTATTTTACCGGCAATGTTTGCAATATCAAGTCTTATTTAATGGCGGCCGATTACTTCATATCGGCCTCAAAAATTGAGGGCCTGCCCAATGCAGTCCTTGAGGCTATGGCTTGTTATCTGCCGGTTATATTATCGGACATTCCGGCTCACCGGGAAATTTTAGCTTATGATTATCGAGCAGGAATACTGTTTGATCAAGCCCATTCGGAAAATCTTATCAGAACATTGGATAATTTGGATTTTATCACTAGTGATACCGGTCTCTATGCTCGAAAAGTTATAAAGAACCATTTTTCTAAAGAGATCATGACTGGAAAGTACGCAGCATTGTATGAAATGGCGTGTTCTCAAAGCGATAGGGAGAGGGGACTATGGCCCAAGGCATAATAATTATTGTTGAAAGTTATGTTCGCTGGATTTTTTTTAGCCGTATGCAAAAGGCCATGGAGCAACTAGGAGTCCGCTTATTGTATTTCACAACTTGTCCTTCCGTGTATTTTAGCGCGAAAAAGGCCGGGGCCGATATTAAGATGCTTGCCTTGAATAATACTGCATTTAACGGCTCAATGGAACCGGAATGTTATGAAAATACTTTAGATGTAAAATCAGGTGAGCTAAGTAGAGCAAGTGCCCAAAAGGTCGCACGGAGTATCTATGCAAATCTGTTGGCGGCAAATAAATCAATGAATGCTGATACCCTTTTTATATATAACGGCACTACCATCTTAGGGGCCGTCGCTACGCAGTTTGCTCGCGATCAGGGCTTAAAAACCCTTTTTTTTGAACTAGCCAACCTGCCGGGAAAGATGTTTGTTGATCCCGAAGGGATCGGCGGCTTCTCCCGTTTGTACCGTAGTACATCCATATTAAAGAACTACACTTGCAATTTAAAAGAATTCGAAACATGGCGACGATCTTTTATCGCTGAAAAGCTAAACAACTCTAATGTCCCCCAGGTAGTATTCGGTAAAAGCTCAATGCAAGACTACCTGTTCTATACCGGTGATAAGCTGTATTTCGCCTTTCTCACCAAAGAACCAATAAAATATATTCTGAATTACGGGGATAAATTTAGCAAGGCTTTTTCTAAACACGTAGCTTTGCAGTATGATTCATCTGAAAGTTTCGCGCACACTTCTTATATTTTTTTTCCAATGCAAGTGAGCCATGATAGTCAAATACTAATCCATAGCAATTTCGATAACTTTACGGCGATAAAAAAAGCCTATTCATTATCACGGAAAATGGGAGCGAATTTGGTAGTTAAGCCTCACCCCGCCGAAACAGACCGGGAATATCTGGGTAAAGTATATAATCTAAAACGTCAGCTTGGTTTCTACCTGGTTTCAGACAATACGATAAAGCTCATACAGAATGCACAAGCTATTATTACAATTAATTCGACAGTAGGACTGGAAGCAAAAATCATGAAAAGAAATGTTTATGTGCTGGGAAGAGCAATATATGCCAACTTTGATGAAAATATGTTGGCGAGCTATGTAATGAAATATCTGTTGAATATCAATTACTTTTCCTTTGATCCAATTTCAACAGATACAGCCTGTTTGTTGCTGGAAAGGGCTGATATATGTTGACTCAACGCCTAAAATTACTGCCGGCAGCTATTTTTTTAATCCTTATAGCCTTCTATCTTTTGCCTGATGCGGGCAGCTGGCTGGCAGTCAATCCTTCCGGGAGTACTGTTTCTCAAAAATATGATGTCATTATTCTTTTATGCGGTGAAAGAGATGGCAGGATTGAAACAGCTTTAACAGCGTATCAAGAAAATCTAGCGCCCCAAATTATTGTTTCGGGAGGTCCAATTTATGTCAGCGGCAAAAGCGAAGCATATTTTGTCGGACAAATATTAGTTAAACTTGGTGTACCCCAAAAGGCTATCTTGATCGAACCCAACTCTGCCAGCACCTGGGAGAATGCTCTTTTTTCCAAAAAGCTGATGATAAACAAAGGTTTTCACTCAGCACTTGTTGTTACATCTGATTATCATATGCGTAGAGCCTGCGCAATTTTTCGTTTTGTGTTTCATCAGGCCGGATTCAGGGTTGGATACTTGCCGGCCCCGTCTGACCGGTTTAATCCTTACCAATGGTGGACGTCACAAAGTTCAATTGTTCTTGTAATTAAAGAGTACGCAAAAATGATTTATAACTTTTGCTTACATCGGTTCACCATTGCAGATTTGATTGAAAAAAATTATAATATGCGCTAATCAATATTCCGAGGTTGTATTTGTTTTGCCGGCGGCAAGATCGCCAGAGGGGAGTCTGAACATTTTGAGAAAGATATCAGAAAATATACTTGAGCCAATTTTCTGCCACGCCCAATCACGACCCAAGGAAGCAGCGATCCTATCACCGGATCAAGGTGAAATTACCTATGAAAAGTTGGTCTCAATGATTACCGCCACTTTGGAATTGCTCCGGAGTGCCGGTGTAAAACTGGGAGATAGAACGGCTGTCGCTTTAAAAAGCGGTCCCGAATTCGGTATTACCGCTTTAGCCGTCATTGGTCTGGGCACATGCGTCCCGCTTAACTGGCGATTGACGGAGGACGAGATCAAAAAGCAGATAAAATTCAACGGAGTTAAGAATGTCATTGTACCGTATGGACAGCAAACATTGGCAGAACAGGTCGGGGTGAAACTGGGACTAAATGTGATCAGACTTTCTTCTCTGCCAACGGTAGATCGCATTGGAGCTAATTTCAGTAAGACCGAAGAAGTTGCTTTATTGATGAACACATCGGGTACAACGGATGCTCCAAAAACTATTCCAATTACCCACGAGATGCTGTGCCACTCAGTTCAAAATACGGCTGCCGCGTTCCGGCTCAGGACGTCAGACCGGTGTTTAAATACCGCACAGCTTTTCAATGTTCACGGGTTTGTGATCGGTTTTTTGGTTACGTTGACGTCAGGTGGAGCCACGATTCTTATGCCCACCTTCCAGCCGGCTCTGTTTTTCGAATTACTGGAAAAGTACCGCCCGACGTGGTACACAGCTACGCCGGCGGTTCATCATTCAGTCGTGGATTATTTTTCTAGCCGTGAGCATCGTCCGGATACAGGTTCGCTCCGGTTTATACGTTCCGCAGCGGCTTCATGCCCGGTCCGTTTAGTGGAGGCATTGGAAGCGAATTTCAAAGTTCCGTTTATTAATGCCTATGGTATGACTGAGACTTCGTCACAAGTCACCAGCATCCCGTTTCCTCCAGCCAAGCGCAAAAATGGATCGGTTGGAATATCAAACGGAAACGAAATTAGGATTCTGGGCAGTGACGGAAAGTCTCAGCGGGCTTACATGCCGGGAGAAATTGCGGTCAAGGGGAAAACGGTGTTTGCTGGGTACGAAAATAATGCCGCTGCAAACGAAGCGGCGTTTTGCGATACATGGTTCAAGACCGGGGACGAAGGTTATCTGGATTCCGAGGGCTATCTATTTGTCACCGGACGCTCGAAAGAGATCATAAACAAAGGCGGGCTAAAGATCTATCCATCCAGTATTGAAGATACCGTCTTACGCCATCCTGCAGTTCTTGATGCTGCAATATTTCCCATCCCCCACGAAAGGATGGGGGAAGAGATCGCGTTGGCAATTGTCGTTAAAGAAGGACAGGAGCTTGCAGACAGGGACATCATTAACTTCATAGCAAGCCAGGTCGCCTATTATGAAGTTCCTTCGGCTATCTTGAGGCTGGACTCAATTCCGAGAAGCCCCGCAGGAAAAATACAGCGGCACAAGCTTAATGAAGTATGGCTTAGCCGAAAATGTGACGTAGCCCGTGTGAGCCCACGGAATAATGTGGAGCAAAGAATCTACGAGGCCTGGAGGGAAATTCTCCGCAAGGATACCATGTCAATTTTTGACGACTTCTTTTTAACCGGCGGTGATAGTCTATCCGCTGCTTCACTGGCGGTAAGTCTTTCGGCAGAATTTGAAACCGAACTCTTCACGTCCGAGATTTACCGGCACCGTACTATCGAACAACAGGCTACGCTACTTGATTCTTGCGAACATATAAGGGAGAGCGAATTGGTCCCACTCCGGGAAGCTGGTAACCATCCTCCGCTGTTTGTCATTCATGCCCTGGACGGCGATATTATTCAGTACTACAAGTTGATTCCCTATATCGACAACAACACACCGCTCTACGGGATTCGCTATATATCCTGCGACAAAGATCGACTCAACGGTCGCGTGGACATAAGGCGAATAGCCCAGCGGTATGTACGACTGATCCAAAATAAACAGCCAAAAGGGCCGTATCTTTTACTTGGATGGTCCCTGGGGGGGGTTCTGGCGTATGAAATATCCCAACAACTTCGGGGCCAAGGACAGAAAGTAGCATTCCTGGGAATAGTGGACTCACAGTATCCGGGATTTTGTATTCAGCACTCCGTCTGGAAGCGGCTTTCTGTACATGGTAAAAGGCTGATCCGCATGGATCCGCTAAATGCAGTTGGCTACATTCGGGGACGGATTGCTACATTATTTGACGGGAAGAGCCCTAATTTAAATAATGTAGACCTGATGGCGGCGAGGTCCTTGTACGTACCTCAATCATATCAAGGCGAAGCGTTTTTATTTCAGGCGAAAGAACAGAATCAAGCGCCCTATTATGTTACGGTCGGATTGGAATGGGAGAATGTCGTCAGCAAACTGAAAGTTGTTCAGGTCGAAGGAAATCACTTTTCTATCTGGAGCGAATGCAACGTAGAAAAGTTAAGCCGAAGCATTATGGCTTGCCTGCAAGAGGCGCTGGACAATTCCATCAAAAAGAATGTATCCTCGTAAATTAACAATGTAATGAGGTGATGGAATGACTGAAAAATTTATCAATGCTCTGGGTGACTTTTGTCCCGTTCCAACCATCAAAGTGCATAAAGCAATGACGAATATGCAGCCGGGAGATAAAATCACTCTGCTCACCGACCATAGTTGCACGGTGACAACGCTGAAAGAGGAGATGTCCAAGAGGAAGCTTGATTTTAAGGTAGCAGAAGTGGATTATGGTATCTGGGAAATAACTATTAGCCTATGGACAGTTCCTTAGCAGACAAATTTTGGTGGCGTGGTGCTTATCATTATTATAAGGTTACCTTATAATAAGATAATAAGTGTGAATTTTACAAACAATTTCAATGCAATTATAATGAAATAAGGGTAAATGGTGAAAAGCTTCACAATTACCGGCCGTTGAACGCGGATTTGCGCGCATCCGCATCGGCAATAAGGATGAGAAAGGAGGAGCTATAGTGGAGGAAGTTATCAAAAGCACAATCATCAGAAAGCGATCACAGGCGGTCCCCCGCAAGAATCAGACCGCTCATCAAATCGCTGCCCTGGTAATTGTCGTCGGTGGCGCGGTTTTACTCGCCAGGGGCGGAGCTATCTTCAGTATCATCTGGTTCCTCGGTATCGGCTTAGGGCTGGTTCTGCAAAAGAGCCGCTTCTGTTTTACGGCTTCACTGCGGGACCCGATCCTGACCGGCAGCACCACTTTGACCAGAGCCACCATTATCGCATTTGCCGTGGCTACCGTCGGCTTTGCCGCTCTGCAGTTTTCCACCCTCCTCAAAGGCGGGCATCTTATCGGCTTTGTCGCGCCGGTGGGTATCCACATTGCTCTGGGGTCGATGCTGTTCGGCATCGGGATGGTTATCTCGGGCGGCTGCGCTTCCGGGACGCTCATGCGAATGGGCGAAGGCTTCGTAATGCAATGGATATCCCTTATCGGCTTCATCGGTGGTTCGGTGTTGGGGGCAATCCAATACGGCTGGTGGGCGGTGCATTTTTTCAGAACGTCGCATGCAATATATCTGCCGAACGTCTTCGGCTGGGCCGGAGCATTTTTCGGCCAACTGGCCTTGCTGGCCGCGCTGTACGTTGTGGCGACCTGGTGGGAATATCGTAAATTAAATTAGTTATAGTTAAGAGGAGGAAATGAATCATGGCCGAATTTACTCTGGATTGTCTGGGTGAGGCTTGCCCCATTCCGGTTTTGAAAGTCCAAAAGAAATTGCCCGAATTGAAGGCGGGCGACGTACTTATCGTAAACATCGATCACAGCTGTGCCCTGAAAAACGTCCCCGAGTTTGCCCGAAAAGAAGGGTATAACGTCGAAATTGAAGAGGTGGATGACGGCGTCTGGGATATCTTTATTGAGAAGTCCGCATAGGAGCTGATGATTGATGACAACGAGAGCGGCTCAGGAGATCGAGAAACTGAAAAAGGCTGTTCTGAAAGATGCTTGGCCGTATTGGCTGGGCGGTATCCTGCTTGGTATCGGCAATATTGTCGTTTTCATTTACATGGCTTCGCCGTGGGGCGTGACAACCGCCTTTGTGTTCTGGGGGGCCTGGATTTATCAGCTGTTCGGCGGGCATCCGGAAACATGGTCGTTTTTCGCCATGCAGCCGTGGGCGTTGCAAGCCTTGCATGCCGGGTTCCTCAAGAATGGTATGTCGATATTGAACGCCGGCGTTGTTGCCGGGGCGTTCTTATCGGTTGTCTCAGCTTCCCAGTTCAGGATCAAAAAGATCAAGTCTTGGCGGCAGGTGGCCGCGGCCCTGGTCGGCGGGCTGCTCATGGGATACGGTGCCAGGCTGGCCTTCGGTTGTAATATCGGCTCATATTTCAGCGGCATCGCCTCGATGTCGCTGCATGGATGGGTTTACGGCGTCTTCATTTTTGTTGGCGCGTACATCGGCAGTAAATTGCTGGTAAAATATTTGATGTAGGTGAAAACATGGAAAAAAAACGCGAATACTACGATGTAGCGATTATCGGCGGCGGGGCCGCCGGTTTGACGGCCGCCATTTACTGCGGCAGGGCGCGGCTTAAGACAATTTTATTCGAGAAAGCCTTGACCGGCGGACTGGCCACTTACACCAGCGAAATCGAAAACTACCCCGGTTTTCCTGAGGGAATTTCCGGAATCAACTTAATGAAGCTATTCGAGAAACAGGCGAAAAAGTTCGGGGTGGACTTTAAGCTTACGGCGATCAAAGAAGCTTGTCTTGGCGCCCCTGAGAAGGTGATTAGCACGTTTCGGGCCGACTATGTCGCCAAGGCCGTTATCGTCGCTTCCGGCGGCAAACCCCGCCTGACTGGGGCGCTTGGCGAAGAGGCCTTCCTTTACGACAAAGGGATTTCCTTTTGTGCTACCTGTGATGCCGCATACTATACCGGCAAGTCGATAATGGTCGTTGGGAGCGGTGATGCGGCGATAGAGGAAGCCATGTTTTTGACCAAATTCGCCAAACGGGTCCAGATATCGGTTATTCATGACAAGGGTATAGTCGATGCCAACGAGGTGGCCAAAGAGCAAGCCTTTGCCAATCCCAAGCTGGAATTCATCTGGAACACTGTGGTCCATGAATTCAAAGGCCAGGACAGACTGAACCAGGTAGTATTGAAGAATATTAAAACCGAAGAACGGATCCCGGTTGACGTCGACGGCTGTTTCTTATTCATCGGCTATCTGCCCGATACGGAAATTTTCAAAGGAAAAGTCAATATGGATTCCCGAGGGTACATTGTCACCAACGAGACCATGGAGACAAATTTGCCGGGCGTTTTCGCCGTGGGCGACGTACGGGTCAAAGGTCTGCGCCAGGTGGCAACCGCCGTTGGCGACGGTGCCATTGGCGGTGTGGCCGCTGAACGTTATCTGGCCGAATCCGCTTATTTTGAACAAAAGATCATGGGTGAGCAGCAGCCGACCTTGGTTTACTGCTGGAACCCGATTGACCCCGCGTGCCGCTCAATTATGGCTGAAGTAGAAAAGCTGAAAGAAAAGTATAAAGAGCAGATTAAAGTTGTCACCGTGGATATGTATAAAGCCGCCAGCTTGGCCGAGCGGCTAAATATAAGGCAGGCACCGTCTTTTGCGCTTGTAAAGGACCGTGCGATCTGTTGCACAGTGACCGAATGCTCTTGCGTTGACAGTGTGGAACAGGAAATAAAGAAAGTGATTTAGCTAATCTTATAGGTACCGGTAGTACCAATGACAGGTCAAACGGCTTATGTTTTCCTCTACAGGGAGAGAAAACACTCTATTTGCTAAAAAAGGGGGATATATTTTATGTCCAAAACGAGGTTTTCCGTTATTGTGGTGGCCCTTTTACTGTCTTTGGCCTTTTGTTTTCCCAGTTTAGCTTTTGCTAACCCTAATATTATTACAACGGATCAGGCTGCCCAACTGTTGAACAATGATAATATCATTGTTATCGACACAAGGGCGGAAAAAAGTTACCTTCAAGGTCATTTACCAAATGCCGTCAATTTAACAAACGAGATGCTAAGTGAAAAACGTGGTGACGTTGTAGGGCTGGTTCCCTACAATAACCAGCTGGGAGAAAAGCTCTCCAACTTTGGTTTGAGGCCAGATGCTACATATATCATATATTCCGGTGAAAATATTGATAACCCGGCGCTCTTCCTTACCAACGCAACAAGGATAGCGGCTATTTTATATTGGGCTGGTGCAAAAGATATTTGTTATATGGATGGCGGTTATGAAAAGTGGGTGGATGAGAATAAGCCCATACAAGCCGGCGAATTTAGTTTGCCAAAATCAGACTTCGTTATAGAAAGAAACAAGACAACAGTATTTGCTTTTTTACCCTTTGTTAAATGGGCAATTAACCACGAAAATCAAATCCAACTGGTTGACGCAAGAAATCAAGCTCAGTTTAGCGGTCAAGATACAAAAGACAAAAGACTAGCTAGATTTGGACATTTTCCTGGCGCAAAATGGCTTTTTGTCGCCAATTATATGCAAAAGGAAAAAAATTATTGGGTAATTAAACCAAAATCAGAAATTGAAGCATTGCTGCAAAAGGCTGATGTAGATATCAATAAACCCATAATTTCTTACTGCAACACGGGGCATTTAGCAAGTGGGCTTTGGTTTATCGGACAGGCTGAATTTAATACGAAATTAGTTACGGACTATGATGGTTCGATGGCGGAAGCTTCACGTGTAAGCGATGTGCCAATAGTAAAATAGTCAAATAATTTTGCAGAGAGGGCGTCCCTAAAGCACATCAGCCTTTGGGACGCTCCTCTTTTTTCTCTGGTTTTTGTTTTGGCGAAATTGCTACTAATCGAGGGAATTTCATAATTCCCATTAAAGTTAATTCTAGTTTTGCACCCCAATTGGCATAACTGTCATCGTCCGAGATTCTTTCCGGGTACTGACTTTTCATAAGCGTCAATGGCACTGGCGCCGCTTGCAACTGCTTCGCCAGATATGAGGCCATCTGCAGCAGCGGTATTTATTAAAGCAGAAAAAAGGTCCTGCGTTTGAAATTCCATGCTTTTCTGATAAGTATATAATTTTCATATATTTAATGTTATTATAAGGGTAACTTATATTTATGATGGGGTGATATCGATGAATATTTCACTCTTAAAAGCTTTTCGGGCAATAACAGAAGAGGGATCTTTTTCGAAGGCTGCCGAACGACTTTTTATATCGCAGCCGGCTCTGAGCCAAAATATTAAATGGCTCGAAAATTACTACAGTGTTCCGTTGATAAAACGAAATCATCATGGCTTGTCCCTAACTGAAGCCGGTGAAATACTATATAAACACGCACTTAAGCTTACAGAAATGTCTGATCGAATGGAAGAAGATATGAAAGCTTTACGATCTTCCCTGGATGATAGTCTCTCGGTTGGTGCCACCAGCGTGATCGGAGGATATGCTGTACCTTGCAGTATTTTTATTTTTAAAAGAAAACGGCCTCATGCCATTATTAAATTGAAAATGGGAAACCGTCACCAACTTTTAGAACAATTACAGAAAGATGTTATTGATATAGCTATTATTGAGGGCGCCAGACCCGACAATAATTTTTGCTCAAACGAAATACATATTGAAGAAATGGTTGTAGTTGCTCCTAATAATGATCAATGGAATACCAATACTAATACTGAGCTAAGTTTAGAAGACTTTCTTAAATTTCCGCTTATAATGCGGGAGGAAGGGTCATCTACACGGTGGGCGGTTGAGCGGACTTTAACTCAGGCGAAGATAAGTTTGCGAGATCTCAATGTTATAATGGAACTGAATAGTGTAGATTCAATTAAAGCTGTGGTGGAAGCCGGACATGGTGTCTCCATTTTACCAAGAGTAGCGGTTAAAAAAGAGCTTTATACTAAAACCCTTCGTGCCCTGCAGGTTGAAAACTTAGCTTTTTCACAGCTAGTTCATATTGTGTATAAAAGAAAAAATCATCGAACGATTGCAACGGAATTTATAAAACTAATGAAATCGACTGCAAATGGCTTTTGTTAAGTGTTTTTTCGGATTGTGATTTATTAGTTTGAGAGCAGATTGAACTTTAGCCCTGCGCTGCGAGCCGAAAACCGCGTTAGCGGTTTTCTTTTTTTAGTGGGTAAAAGAGACAGCTGCCGCATACCTTATATCGGATGGATATGGTTTGAAGACGGGAGGATGGGGTATGGCTGGAAAGGGGTACCAGAAAGGACCGGCCGCTTATTATCGCTGCCGGTCCCCTGTAATTTCCAACCTCAACCGGGAGTTTGACGAGAATTTGACCCTGGGGCAAAAAGTTGCCGATGCGGTAGCCCGGGTTGTGGGAAGCTGGACATTTATCATTATTCAAAGCATACTAATTCTAATTTGGATGAGTATGAACCTTTATTTGGCCTATGCGGTCACGTTTCAATCCGACTTTTGGCGGGCCTGGGACCCATACCCGTTCATTTTGCTTAATCTGGTGCTTAGTTTTCAGGCGGCGTATACCGGACCGGTTGTGATGATGAGCCAAAACCGGCAGGCTGAGAAGGACCGTTTGATGGCCGAACACGATTATACAATTAACCGCAAGGCCCAGGAAGAGATTGAGGTGATAATGCAGCACCTGGTTTATCATGACGGGCGGCTGCAGGAAATTATGTCCCGGTTGGACCGTTTAAGCGCAGACAATCATTCCGGCATAGGTGTTAAGCCAACGGCCGGTTCAGAAACCTAGTTTTGCAGTATTCGCCACATGACGATTGAGTCCCAGTTCCCGGGGGCTTAGACCAAGGGCCAGGCCAATGAGCTGCGACAGGTGCAGGACGGGCATTTCGGTTGCGGTGCCGACGGCTTGGCGGCCTTCCGGCTGATACATGTCAAGCTGCATCTGGCACAGCGGGCAGGGGGTGACGATTGCGTCGGCTCCGGCAGCGGCGGCGCTGGTAATGGTTTGTCCTGTCATATGGTGCACGTCGGTTTCAGCGGTAAAAACGGCATGAAAACCACAGCATTTCAGTTTGGCATCAAATTCAACCGGTTGAGCGCCTAAGGCAAGGATCAGGTCTTCCAGGGAATGAGGATTTACAGGATCTTCAAAGTTCATAACGGCAGGCGGCCGTAAAATATGACAGCCGTAGTAAGGTGCAATTCTTAAGCCCGTCAGGGGACGGCAGACTTTTTGCCGCAGGGCATCCAGGCCGTAATCACGGATGAGCGCCCACAACAAATGGGTAACTTCACTGCTGCCTTCATACTGGATATTGCCGGCTGCCAAAAAGTGGTTGGCCTTTTCTTTCATTCCCTGGTCCAATTTGGTTTTGGCCTGGCGCAGCATGAGGGTACAGGTGTTGCATACCGTTACCAGCGGTAATTTTAAGGCTTCCGCCAAGGCAATGTTGCGGGCATTGATGGTAACGGCCGCTATTTCGTCCACATCTTGTACATGGGAGGCGCCGCAGCAGGTCCAGCCTTCCAGTTCAATCAGTTCAATTCCCAAAGCCCGGGCGATGTGTAATGTCGCCTGACGGGCTTCGCCGGCGGCTCCCTCCAGTACACAGCCGGGAAACAGTGCATATCTCATTGCTTTTGCTCCTCCTTTACGGCCCGGAGGATAGCCCGGACTTCTTCAATCCCCTTTATCTTCGCGGGAAAGGCGTGGAGCGGATTGAGTTTGCCCCGGCGCAGCAGACGCAGAGCAAACGGCAGCCGGGTTATTGATTTAAGCAATCCCTCCGTTTTAAGGGCCAGTTTCGGTTCATTCAGCCGCCCGGAAGCCGCGATGTCGTCCAGAAAGGCCAGGGCGTGACGGGCGCCGGGGTTGTTGATCATGCCCCGACGGATGGATTCCTGGCGCAGTTTGGCGATATCCTGGCCGGGGGCCACTTTTTTGGGGCATTTGGTAACGCATTCCACGCAGTGCATGCATTTCCACAAGCCGTGTTTATAAGCCGGCCGCAAATGTTCCAGAGGAGCTTTGTCGCGAGAGTCGGCAACAAACTTTTGAGCTCTCGAATAAATAAACGGTTCGTAAAAGTCGGTTTGGCCGGCAGTGAGTTTGGAACATTCGGAAACGCAGGCGCCGCATAAAATACAGCCTGCCTGAGTATTAATTTCCTTAAAAGCGGCGTCGCTTTGCCGGCAGCCTTCTGTAGCACTGAATTCATCCCGGGGTATAAGCCAGGGTTTCACTTCTGTCAGCCGTTCGGTTTTCGGCTGCCAATCGATAACCAGGTCCCGGATGACTTTAAAATTTTGTAACGGTTCCAGGTAAAGGGTATCGGTCTGAAAGCGGTCGAGCATAGTATCCAAGGGGGTTTCACAGGCCAGTACGGCCTGACCGTTGACGCGGACGGCGCAGGCGCCGCATACGGCTGAACGGCAGGAAGCAGTAAAAGTAAGGGTTGGGTCAAGTTTCTCCTTAATTTCCAGCAAGCCCCATAGGATGGTTTTGCCGGGCCGATGGTCAAAAGTATATTCCTGCAAAAAACGTTTTGAACCATCAAATCGCTGAATTCTATATGTTATCCGGTTCATTAGTAATTCCTTTCTGCCGGTGGATATTTGGTAATGCTGACCGGTCGGTATGCGATTTGATAACGGGAGTCTTTCAGCGATACAAGGGTATGAGACAAAAAGTTTTCGTCGTCCCGCTGTGGATAATCCTCCCGTAAATGGCAGCCGCGGCTTTCCCGGCGGTGTAAAGCGCCTAATACGACGGCTCTGGCTACGGTAAGCAGGCTGCCCAATTCGATATAATTGACAAAATTGGTATTGTAGACCCGATTTGTATCCGGCACGGCTGCGTGCTGGTATTCTTCCCAAAGCTGGTCAAGCCGCCGGGTTGCCGTTTCCATGTCCGTCTGCCGGCGGAAAACACCGACATTGTCCCACATGGTTTCCGCCAGTCTGTCCCGGATAGAGGCAACGGGCGAACCGGCGGTGCGGCCGGTGACGGAACGGAAGGTTTCTTCCCATTGGGCGGCGACGGCAGCAAGGTGGGAATTTCCGGTAAAGGTTTTTTCCCGGGAATGGCAGGCAGCGCTGCAGCCGGCTTGTTTGCCGAAAGCGATTACGTCGGCCAGGGAATTGCCGCCAAGACGATTCGCGCCGTGAATGGAAACGCAGGAGCATTCGCCGGCGGCAAATACACCGTCAATGGCGGTGGCGCAAGTGCGGTAGTCGACTACGTCAATGCCGCCCATAGAATAATGGCAGGTTGGCCGGATGGGAATGGGGGCTTTAACCGGGTCAACTTGCTCAAAAGTAATGGCCAGGTCCCGGATTTGCGGCAGCCTTTCCAGAATTTTTTCTTTACCCAGATGGCGCAGGTCCAGATGAACATAGGCCTGCATTCCTTCGCCAAAGCCGCGGCCTTCTCTGATTTCCGTTTCAATGGCCTGGGAAACCAGATCACGGGTGGCCAGTTCCATTTTTTCCGGTGTATAGCGCTGCATAAAGCGTTCACCCGGTTTGTTGAGGAGATAGCCGCCTTCACCGCGGGAAGCTTCCGACATCAGGATACCCGTTCCGGCCAGTCCGGTGGGATGAAATTGAATAAATTCGGGATCTTTCAGCGCAATACCGGCCCGAAGGCAGGCCGCCATGCCGTCGCCGGTGGAAGCAAAAGGATTGGTGGTACGCAGCCAGTACATGCGGCCGGCGCCACCGGTTGCCATAATGACTGTTTTGGCGGCAATGGATATAATTTGGCCGGTTTTTAGGTCAAGGGCAATTACACCGTGCAACTGACCGTCATTTACGACCAGATCCAGCAGGTACCATTCGCTAAAGATTTTTACGCCGTGCTTTAAGCATTGCTCATATAACGTGTGCAAAATAACATGGCCGGTTTTATCGGCCGAATAACAAGTCCGGGGCGAGGATGCGCCGCCGAAGTTGCGTTGCGCGATGAATCCTTCCCCGTTCCGGGAGAAAGGAACGCCCAAATAATCCAGTTCCCGTATGCAATCCGGCATCCGGCCGACAAAAAACTCAATGGCATCCTGGTCTCCCAGGTAGTCACTGCCTTTGACGGTATCAAAGAAATGCATGTCCAGGGAATCGGCCGGGTCGGTATTCTTTAGAACCCCGTTAATTCCTCCCTGGGCGCAGCCGGTAGCTGAACGGGTGGGAAACATTTTACTCATCAGTGCTACGCTGACGCCTGCTTGTTGTCCTGCTTCCAGAGCGGCCCGCATTCCGGCTCCGCCGCTGCCGACGACTAATACATCAAATTCAAGCATAATGCACCTCATTTGTGAAGAATTCTACATAGTACTATGTACTATCATATAACAGAGTCTGCCTTTAATCAATAATAAAACGCCCCTGGCCGGGTTGCGGCCGGAGGCGTTATTATTATGTTAGCTAGCCACGGGAATCAGCACTAAACTGGTTGATGGCGCTTTCCAGATCCAGGGTCATTTGGGCCAGTTTCTGACTGGCCGATTGGATCTGTTCCATGGGAGCCGACTGTTTTTCGATGGCGGCATAAACAGCTTGCGTCTGAGTTACCGTTTCCTGACTGATGCGTGAAATTTCCTGGATGGAGGCCAAAACATGCTGACTGCCGTCGGCAGCCTGATCCGCGGCGCCCGCCGCTTCCAGCGCCTGGGCCGACAATTGCTCGACCAGCCCGGCAATTTCCTGAAAGGCTTTCCCGGCGGCATTGACTACCGCAGCACAGGCAGTTACGTCTTTTTCTCCGGCATTTAAAGCCACATGGGCGGCGTCGATATTCTGCTGATTCTCCTGAATAAGCAAAGTAACCCGGCGGGTGGCATCCTGAGATTGCTCGGCCAGTTTTCTCACTTCATCGGCTACTACGGCGAAGCCCCGCCCCTGTTGGCCGGCCCGCGCCGCTTCGATCGCGGCATTTAGCGCCAGCAGATTGGTCTGATTGGCAATGGTGCTGATTGTATTAACAATCTGATTGATCTGATGGGAGCTTTCCATCAGTTTGCCGACAGCCTGAAAGACGTCCTGTGTACTTTGGCCGACGCGGCTCATTTGGTCGACGGACCGGTCGATTTCGCCCTGCCCGCTTTTGGTGGCGGCCGCCATTTGGGAGGCAAGATCGGTAACGGCGTGCACTTTGGCCGTTACCTGCTGCATGTTGGCGGCAATTTGTCCGGCCGCTGCCGAAGTTTCCTGCGTTTCAGCCGATTGCCGTTCGGCGCCGTAAGCAACTTCGGTGACGGAAAAAGCGACTTCGTTGGCGGCTTCCGTCGTTTGGGTGGCACTGGCCGCCACCGACTGGGAAGAAGCCGCGACCTGTCCGGCCGAATCGGCAACCTGGGAGACAAACTGGCGGATTAAGAGGCGCGGATCCTGATTCTCTTTGCCCGCCCCATTTTCGCGCGCTCCGGCGGCAGAGCCGGTGAACGCCGCAAGCCGGGTATACAAGGAAAAACTAAATCCGGCCGCAACAGCCATAGCCGCCAGGGTTGCGGCTGCCAGCCAGCCGGTAGCCGGCGTTTGTCCGGACAATGAAAAATAATAGCCGGCTAAACCGGTCACCCCGATTAAGGCGATAAAGATTACCGATACAAACCGGGTGAAGCGCAGTAATTTTTCCGCAGCGGTATAGCGCATTTGTGCCACCTCCGAAATATCAATTATTTAGCGGAAATTTCCATGATTACTTGATCTTGCCGGTCGGTAAATTTTTTGATACTTTTCACTTTTTCGTCCATGTTGGTAATTACTACGGGAGTAATGAGAGATTTTCCCTGCTGCTCAATATAGGCGCGGTCAAAGCTGATCAGGGCATCGCCCTGTTTGACCATATCGCCGGTCTTGACGTGGCCGGTAAATCCTTCCCCTTGCAAGTGCACCGTATCCAGACCGATATGAATCAGGATTTCCACGCCGTTGGCGGCGCGGAGAGCCACTGCGTGCAGCGTTTTGGCCACGAGGACCACTTCACCGGCGCAGGGGGCGGTAATGACATTTCCCTCCGGATTCACGGCGACGCCATCGCCCATATACAATTGGTTAAAGACCGGATCAGGTACGTCTTTAATATCCATTAAGGAGCCGTCAACCGGTTTGACTAGCTGGAGAGTGGGGGCTTGTTTGCTGAAAAAGTTGAACATAGTATGTATCCCACCTTAATTTCAATGATTCGGACTAAAATGATGGAGTAAACCGGAGGTCCTGCCGGATTAACGGCGCATGGCCATACGCCGGAAGGTATGGCGGCGGCCCCGGATAACAAGAGAATAATGCATGATATTTTCCGGTACGGCAATGCCGACATAGCCGGCGTCCCCGAGGTGATGAATATCCGCTCCCGCCATTTTGGCATTTAATGCAATCGTGCGGATTGTCTGCGGATCGGCTCCTTCCTGGGAAGTTCCGATGGTGGTCATAAATAGGGCGCCTTCCCGATGGACCACATCGCCTAGCTTTTTGGCAAAGTCGGGGGTGATTCCCGGCACCGTGCCCGGAGCGGGCATTAAAATGATATCGGCGCCGGCCTGGATGAAACCGGTAATACTTTCCTCTGTAATAATATTTTCTCCCATTTCACCGTTAATTCCTGCTCCATGCATCTTGCCGGCCGCCAGAATTATTTTATCACCCAGTTCCCGGCGGATTCGACGGATGGCTTTTTCAATTTGAGTATTGGAAACTCCTGTTTGGGGATTTCCTGTCAGCACAATCAGACGGGCGCCCTGTTCATAAGCCAGGCGGGCATTCTGGGGCGTGGCAATGCGCCCCGGTTCCAGCGTGACCCGGGAACCCAAGACAGGAATGTCGGGATCTACCGGCTCCAGATTTACGCCAATGGCCCTCCCGGTTAGATATTTCAAAGCTCGAATCACACTTTCGCCCTCCCGGGGAGTTACGCCGAAAATAGCCGGGTTGGCTGCATCATATAAGTTGAGCAGGATAATGTCGGCACCTAAGGCGGCCACCAGTTCTGCATTGGTTACATCATAAAGCAGGGGCATTACCGGGCAGACGACTTCGGCGAGAATGGTGCGGCCTTCCGCGGCGCGGATACTCTTCAGTAGCTCGGCGGCAGTGAGTTCAACCAGTGCTTCAGGCCGTACATCCAATAGACGTTCGGTCATTTAAATTCCTCCTTAAAAGCCTGGCGGCTTCTTCTTCCACGATAACGGTCACATCTTGATGCAACTGCAGGATGGAGGCGGGTGTTTCCGGGGTAATGCCGCCGTAAAGGGTGCGGAAAAGAGCCTCTGCTTTGGCGGCCCCGTTAGCCAATAAAAGAATTTTTCGGGCATGCATAATTGTTTTGATACCCATGCTGAGCGCATGGATGGGAACTTCCTCAACAGTGGCGAAGAAACGGGCATTGGCTTTTATTGTATCGTCATCCAGCTTGACCATATGGGTTGTTGCTTCAAATTTAATATCCGGTTCATTGAACCCAATGTGTCCATTTTGGCCGATGCCAAGGATTTGCAGATCAATTCCCCCCGACTGGGCAATCAAGTCGTCATATTTTTGGCATTCTTCTTCTACATTTTCCGGCAGGCCGGACGGAATGTGAATGTTTGACTGGCGAATATTGATATGATTAAAGAAGTTGTGATACATATAGTAATAGTAACTATTTTCATCTTCCTGGCCGAGACCGATGTATTCATCCAGGTTAAAGGTCACTGTTTCCGAGAAGTCCAGGCCGTTTTCCCGGTTCATCCGGATGAGCTCCCGGTACATGGCCAGAGGTGTACTGCCCGTTGCCAGACCGAGGACGCTGTTTGGTTTCAAATAAAGCTGGCCGGCGACAATTTTTGCTGCGTGAAGACTCATTTCCTCATAGTCTTTGGTAAAAACGATTCTCATTGTTCATCCCTCCTCCAAATCAGGCTGCCCTTCACAAAGGTTTTCGAAATTGCGATTTGATCGTCGAAAAGGACCATGTCTGCATCTTTACCCGCATCCAGGCTGCCTTTGCGGTCGTAC
This sequence comes from Allolucifera butyrica, assembly GCF_900476375.1. Classification (GTDB taxonomy): domain Bacteria; phylum Bacillota; class Negativicutes; order Sporomusales; family UPPP01; genus Lucifera; species Lucifera butyrica. Next base: position 41,427 of record NZ_UPPP01000055.1, read on the forward strand.
ACGCCGATGCGTGCAGCCGGGTTTACCGTTACTGCTTTCAGGACGTCCGTCAGGGGCAGGCCGGTATTTTGTCTGAAGTTGTATACGGCTTCATTTAATTTGAGAACACTGCCGGCAATGACTCCGCCGGGCAGTCTGGCTTCATTATTTTTGACAAAAACCGTTTGACCTCCCAGATCGTATTCGCCGTCTTCCAGCAGACAGGCCCGCATCGCGTCGGTAACCAGAATGATTTTATTAATTCCCTTGGTCTTTAAAAGAATCCGCTGAGCCGCCGGATGAACGTGCAGATTGTCGACAATCAGTTCACAGGTGACGTCGCTGTCCATGGCAGCGCCAACCACGCCCGGTTTGCGGTGATTCAGCGGGGTTAGGGCGTTAAATGTATGGGTAATATGCGACGCACCGGCGGCGATCGCCGCCATGGCTTCTTCGTATTCAGCGGCGCTGTGGCCGATGGAGGCAATAATATTGTGCCGCCGGCACTCTTCTATGAAGGGGATGCTGCCGTCCAGTTCCGGTGCCAGGGTCACAATGCGGATTATGTCGGTATACTGTTTGATTTTGTTAAAATCAGGGGACAGGATATATGTCGCACTTTGCGCGCCTTTATAGGTCTGGCTGATGAAGGGGCCTTCCAAATGGGCGCCCAGAATTTCGGCACCTTTTTTTTCCTGCTCCGGATTCATCCGGGTGCGTATATGGTCCAGGGCTGTTTCAATCCGGGAAAGGTCCATGGTCATGGTTGTGGGCAGGAAAGAAGTGACGCCGGTTCTGGCGATGCTCTCGCTCACCCGGTCAAGGGCCTGGTTATTTTTGTCCATAGTATCGCTGCCGGCGCTGCCGTGAATGTGAATATCCACAAAACCTGGGGACAGATATTGACCGGCTGCATCATACGATTCGCCGACAGAATAAGCGGCCAGTGAGGCGTCGGGAACCACGGCAAGAATCTTTTCCGTAAACAGGACGGCGTGATGTGGCAAAATCGCGTTTCCCTGTATAACGTTGGCGTTATAAATCGCTTTCATTATGATCACCCTTTATGGCCTTTTTTAAATATCCTTCGTGTTTGGCAAGAAGACGGCGTGCTTGCGACACGTCGATATTCAGTGTAAGCATTAGAATTGCTTCCTTAGTGTTGCCTGCGGCGGCGTCCAGCGCGGCCAGAATCTCGTTCTCCGGCCGTTCTGTGGAGATTTTGATTATATCGATCACCCGGCGTTTTAATTTGGCATTAATGGGGCGGACATCCACCATCAGATTATGATAGGTTTTTCCCAGTTTGATCATGGCACAGGAAGAAAGCATGTTCAGAATCATTTTTTGGGCTGTACCGGCCTTAAGGCGTGTAGAACCCATGATCACTTCGGGTCCCGCATCGACGGTAATGCATAGGTCGGCCAGCGTATTCAGCCGGCCCTCCGGCGAACAGCAGATACCGATGGTTTGGGCGCCGGTCTCTTTTGCATACCGGATTCCGGCAAGGACATAGGGCGTATTACCGCTGGCGCTGATTCCCACTAAAATATCCCGGGATGAGAATTTACGGATCGAAAGGTCTTGCCGGGCCAGATTTTCGTCGTCTTCGGTTTCTTCCCGCCAGCCGCACAGCGCTTCGGAACCGCCGGATATGATTCCGGCAATGGTATCGTCACTGACGCCGAAGGTAGGCGGGCATTCGGTGGCGTCGGCGACGGCCAGTTTACCGCCTGTTCCGCTGCCGATATAAATGACCCGGCCATTTTCTTTTATTGCCCGGGAAATGATGTCGACGGCAGCGGCAATCGCAGTTAATTGTTTTTCTACAGCAAAGGCTACTTTTTTATCTTCGTTGTTGAACATGCGGACCATTTCCAGTGAGGAGACTTCATCAATATGAAATGTGTCCGGATTAACTTGTTTCATAATTTATCACCTGTTTTAATTTGTAAGCGAACCGGTCTTTGCCGATCCTGGAATGGAAATTGGGAACTATTGATGGAGCAATAGTTCCCAATTTTTAGTCCTGGGATCAGAAAGTATAACTTTTCGGGTTGTTTCTAAAATAATGCATTCTTCTTAAGAAACCGAAAAGTAAAATACTTTCTTTCCACTTAAAGACCCTTTGGGTCTTTCTTGCTATAGACCCTATGGAAGTACTATTTCTTCATAACTTTTTTCATTTCATCGGCAATAATTTCGGCTTGCGTACCGACAACAACCTGCACGTTATTCCCTTTTTTCAGTACGCCTTTAGCGCCGAGACCTTTTAAGCTGTTTTCGTCGATTAGATCGGCGTTTTTAACGGTCAGACGCAACCGGGTGATGCAAGCATCCAAACTATCGATATTCGCTGCGCCGCCCAGTTTTTCCACCAACTGTACGGATACCGCACTGACATCGGCCGTATCCAAGGCGCCGGTTTCTTCGTCAAAACGTCCCGGCGTCGGAATGTCAAACGTCTTGATAGCCCAGACAAAGACTACATAGTAGACCACGCCGATAACCAGTCCGACGGGGATAATCAGGATCGGCTTGGTTGCCAGGCCCCAGTTCAATAAATAGTCAATTAAGCCGGCGGAGAAACCAAACCCGTGCAGAATGCCGAGAGAGTAGCAAACAGCCAGGGACAGACCGGTCAATACGGCATGGAAGAGATAAAGCAGCGGAGCTAAGAACATAAACATAAATTCAATTGGTTCGGTAATACCGGTCAGGAAGGCCGTGAAAGCCACCGAGAACAAAACACCGCCGATTTGTTTGCGATTTTCCGGTTTGGCACAGGTGTACATCGCCAGAGCTACCGCCGGCAAAGCAAACATAAAGATGGGGTAAAACCCGGCCATAAAATTGCCTGCCGTGGGGTCGCCGGCAAAGAAACGGTTTAAGTCGCCGGTAACCACTTTGCCGGCTTTATCCGTAAAGCTGCCGAAAACAAACCAAATAAAGCTGTTCAGAATATGATGCAGACCGACTGGAATCAATAAACGGTTGAAGAAACCAAAGAAGAAAACACCTACTGCACCGGCGCCGATAATCCATTCGCCGACAGCATGAATGCCCGCCTGAATCGGCGGCCAGATCACACCGAAAATACCGGCCAGTACAATACAGGCGGCAGCAGTGACAATGGGAACAAAACGTCGTCCGCCAAAGAAGCCCAAAAATTCCGGCAGTTTAATGTTATAAAATTTATTATACAAATAGCCTGCCGTTAAACCGGTGAGAATACCTGCCAAAACGCTCATGTTCAACTGGTCGTTAATGGCTTTTAACCCGTTGGTCAGAACAAAGTAGCCGATGGCGCCCGCAAGTCCGGCGGCACCGCCATTGTCATGGGAAATACCAACCGCGATACCGATAGCAAATAATAAGGCCAGATTGTCAAATACGGCTGCGCCTGCCTTCATTACAAAGGGGATGTTGAACACATCCGGCGCGCCTAGCCGCAGTAAGAGCGCTGCAGCCGGCAACACAGCAATGGGCAGCATGAGTGCTTTACCAATTTTTTGTAGCTTTCCAAACCATTCTGTCACATAGATCCCTCCTGATTTATTTTTTATGAATCATACGCTTGCGCGTATAATTACCGTTGTAATGTGACTTCATACTTGTATTTGTCGCTCCGGTAAAGAGCCTTGGTCAGTTCGACCGGCGTATTGTCCTTCAAAAAGGTTTTCCGGGAAAACATGAGAGCCAGGGAATTTTTTTTGACTTGCAGGATTTCACTTTCGTAGTCGTTAATAATAACCGGTTCGATGGTTTGAAACGCGTGGTCCATTTCCAGGTTGTATTCGCTGGCCAACAGCTCATACATGGAATGATTCTCCAGCTTCTGCGCTGACAGGGTCGGACACAGCCCAACGGGGATATAAGCCGTTTCCAAAGAATACGGTTCATTTTCCACAATACGCAGACGGCGGATTTCAAAGATTTGCTGTTTATCCGGGAGCTGTAAGTCTTCCTGCATGCGCTTGGTGGCTGTACGTTGACCGAAATAAAGCAGTTTGGTAGTCACTTGCAAGCCGCGGCGGCGCATTTCTTCCGTCAAGCCCAGTAACTGAGAAAGCTGGTGTTTTTCCTTGGCCTGGGCAACGAAGGTCCCGCGGCCCTGTTCCCGGTATAAGAGTCCCTCATTGACCAGGTGGATAATCGCCTTATTCACTGTCATCCGGCTGACATTGTGATATTCGCATAGCTCCCGCTCCGGCGGTATGGGGTCATTGGGGTGCAGTTCTTCATTTTCTATTAATTCGGCAATAATATCTTTTAATTGATAATAAAGTGGTACCGGTGAATTGCGGTCGACTTTTTTCATGAACCGGCCTCTCTTTCCCCGCAAAATTATTTTTGTTTCTATGTTTTTAAAATGGTCAGCAATATGCTTTTTATGCAAAAAACAATGGCGGGTCTGGAAGTTGTGTAAAATATTGCGAACAATGACGAAGTTTGGATATGTTGTTATATTGTATATACCAATTTTCTATCTTTAGTATAAATCATAAATTTAACGGGAGCAATCATTTTTTGTGTTTTTTTGGATACCGGAGAAGATGGCTGAATAAAATCGGACCATTCTTTCTAAATATCTATGTTAACAGAACAAAAGAAGGATTGTTTTTGTGCATGATGAATTATATATTGAATGAGAATTTTAATATGTGAAATTTGGAGTGAGAATATGTCGATAGACGGGCGCAAGGATTTTTTGAATAACAGTATTACGAAAGGGATCCTCATCCTGAATTGTTTTTCTTACGAAAAGCCCAGATTGCGACTGAAGGAAATCAGCGCTATTACCGGAATCAGTCAACCAACCGCCTACCGGCTGTTAAACACGTTAAAAGAATTTAACCTGATCGAGCAGCACGAAGGAATTTATTCGCTGGGCCGGGGTTTTCTGAAATATGAGGGAATCGTGCTGAATTCGATGGAAATCCGGCGAATTTGTCTTCCTTTTCTGGAGGAATTATCTAACAATCTGAGAGTCAACGCCAATCTGGCGGTGCTTGATGACCGGGAAGTAGTTTATGTTGCCAGAGCCGAGACGCCTTATTGCACCTATGGATATTTTCATATTGGCATGAGGCGGCCCATTTATTGTACGGCTTTAGGGAAAGTTTTGACTTGTAAATCCCCTGCCGTCGTGCACGAAGTTTTCAAACAGGGAGTTACCAGATATACGTTAAATACCATCACCGATGAGGCGGCGTTTTTAAAAGAAATTGAAAACGTTCATTTGCAAGGCTATGCGGTAGACTTTGAGGAGTGGAGCAACGGCATTAACTGTATTGCTGCACCCGCTTATGACGCGACGGGAGAAATCATTGCGGGAATTAGTATCTCAGGTCCGACAAGCACGTATTCGGTCGAAAAGATCAAAGAGTATGTACCGCTTTTGATTGAATACTCAAACCGGATATCGGCCCGGATGGGATCAAGAGGCGGCTGGTAAAAAAATATCCGGCAGTAGGTTGAATTTACTGAGCCACAAAAAGAACGGTCTTCGGACCGTTCTTTTTGTGTGGCTCAGCGGTTTTTCTTATTTGAGTGAAAATTTGAATTTATATTTCTGTATGCGGAAGGAATTTTGAAATTTGACATAGAATTATCAATAATAGAAATATGATTTCAATATATGAAAAATGTTGTGGAAAAGGGAAGCTTGTTTCGAAGGTATTTGCCGCCGGCCGGGGCAAATACAGAAATGGAGGCATGATAGGCAGTAACAATAGCAAGGATTGGGAGAGTCGGGACCGAAGGCAGGTTAATTTTGTAATAACGGAGGAGTCTGGATGCTGGAAGTTAGAGGAGTCGTTCCGCCACTGATTACGCCGGTTGATGAGCAGGAAAAATTGGATACGGGCGCTTTGCGGAATTTAATTGAGCACGTGATCAAGGGAGGGGTGCATGGGGTCTTCATTTTGGGAAGCACCGGGGAATTTTATGGTCTTGAATTTGAAGAGAAAGTCAGGGCCATTGAAGTAACGATGGAGCAGGTAAACGGAAGAGTTCCGGTTTACGTAGGCGCCAGCGCAATTACTACTAAAGAGTGTATTAAACTAACCGGGCCGGCCAAAAGGTATGGCGCTGCAGCGGTAACAGTTTTGACGCCCATGTTTATTTCCCCGAATGAAACGGAGTTGTATAGCCATTTCAGGGCAATTGCCGAAGCGGAGGATATTCCCAATGTTATTTACAATAATCCGGACCGGACCGGAGTCAATATGTCGGCCGGCCTGATTGAAAAGCTGGCTGATATCCCCAATATAGTGGGAGCGAAAGACACCAGCGGCGACATGACTTTGACGGCGGAGTACATAAGACGCACCAGGGACAAGGATTTCAGTGTCATGGCCGGTAAGGATACTTTAATTTTGGCGACGCTGGTATACGGCGGCACCGGATGTGTCGCCGGTACGGCCAATGTGGTTCCGGGCCTGGTTGTGGAAATTTACGACAAGTTCATGGCCGGCGATATGAATGGGGCATTGGATGCTCAATACCGGCTTTCTCAATTACGGCTGGCTTACAATTTGGGCAGTTTCCCTGTGGTGCCAAAAGATGCGCTGAATTTGATGGGAATTCCGGTCGGCCATCCAATCAGGCCGATTCAGCCTGTGAATGATGCGAATAAGGAAAAACTGAAAGAAATCTTAATTAAGATTGGCGCTATGGTGAAATAAACATTGGGGAATGACTTGGAAGAGGCTTGTTTTGCGGGTATTTGAATAATAAAGAAAGGATACGGTGGAGTGTTTAAAAGAATCCGCCAGGTGGTTTTTATGGAGAATAATCGGGGGGCTACAGTAAAGATGACTCAGGTTCGCTGGCTAATCATAACGCTGTTATTCATTATTACCGCCATAAACTATGCCGACCGCGCCACCATTTCCATTGCCGGGCCGGCAATCGCCAAAGATTTAAAGATGAATTCGGTAGCCATGGGCTATATTTTCTCTGCCTTTGGTTGGTCTTATGTTATCGCCCAGTTACCGGGAGGTTGGTTTTTAGACCGGTTTGGCTCAAAACGGGTTTATATAGTGAGCATTTTTTTCTGGTCTCTCTTTACGCTGCTCCAGGGTACGGTTGGCTTTTTCGCCGGCGCCACAGCAATTACCCTTTTATTTTGCCTGCGGCTGCTGGTTGGTTTATCGGAAGCTCCTTCTTTTCCGGGAAACAGCCGGATTGTCGCCGCCTGGTTTCCGGCGTCGGAACGCGGTACCGCCTCAGCCATTTTTAATTCGGCTCAATATGCCGCGACGGTAATTTTTGCCCCGCTCATGGGATGGCTTGTCTATACTTTCAGCTGGCATTATGTATTTATTGTCATGGGCGTTCTTGGAATCCTCTTTATATTTGCCTGGAAGAAGTTTATTTATGATCCCCAAGACCACCCGCTCATTAATACGGCAGAGATTGCGTATATCGAACAAGGCGGCGGTCTCGTCAACATGGACCTGAAACCGGCCGGCAGCAAGAAAGAGGGACCGGACCTTTATTATATTAAAGAACTGCTGAAAAGCCGCATGATGGTTGGTATTTATCTTGCTCAATACTGTATCAATGCACTTACGTTCTTCTTCATCTCCTGGTTTCCGGTTTATCTGGTCAAAGCCCGGGGCATGACCATTCTCAAGGCTGGTTTTGCCGCAGCCGTACCGGCCATATTCGGTTTTGCCGGCGGTGTTTTGGGCGGCATTATATCCGACTATCTGCTGAAAAAAGGATTCTCCCTTTCCGTTGCCAGAAAAGTGCCGATTGTCCTTGGCATGCTGTTATCCATGTCAATGCTTATCTGTAACTATGTGGATACGCAATGGCTGATCATTGCCATCATGGCGATGTCCTTTTTCGGTAAAGGCGTCGGAGCGCTGGGCTGGGCGGTTAACTCCGATACGGCACCCAAGCAGATTGCCGGTTTAAGCGGCGGCCTGTTAAACACCTGCGGCAATCTATCCAGCATCACCACCCCGATCGCAATCGGCTATATTGTTCAGTCTACCGGCTCGTTTAACGGAGCATTGCTTTTTGTTGTTGCTCATGCCTTCATCGCCATTATCAGTTTTCTGTTCGTTGTCGGAGAGATCAAGCGTCTTGAACTCAAACCCCGCAACAAACCGGCTGGGGTCTTGGCGGATAGTTGTGCAGACTAAGGATGAACCAATGTTTTCATATTGAATAATTTGGTCAGGATTCAAATAGGAGGCCTGGAACGAATATGGATAACCAAGTAGTTACCGGTGTTAAGCCGGCTACCCCGATTGTTACGGAAATGCAAGTCATACCTGTAGCCGGATATGATAGCATGCTGCTTAATCTTTGCGGTGCTCATGCGCCTTTTTTCACCCGCAATATTGTAATTCTTAAAGATAACGCAGGAAATACCGGTGTCGGTGAGGTTCCGGGAGGAGAAGGAATCCGCCGGACCCTGGAAAAAGTCCGGCCATTGGTGACCGGACAATCTATTGGTTTTTACAACGGTATACTTAACGGGGTTCGGCAGCAGTTGCTGGAACGGCGGACAGCGGGGCCGCAATCTACCGTACATAAGGTTACTTCCGCCGCAGAAGCGGCGGTATTAAAACAGCCCCATGAAATTAATCTGCGCACCGATAATGTAATTACGGCGATTGAAGCCGCTTTGCTTGATTTGCTTGGCCAGTTCCTGAATGTGCCGGTGGCGGCGCTGCTGGGCAGCGGACAGCAGCGGGATGCCGTAAGAATGCTGGGTTATTTGTTTTATATCGGTGACCGTAATAAAACCGATTTACCGTATCTAAGCAATTTGGCGGTTAAAGATGACTGGCTGCGGTTACGGCACGAAGCTGCGCTGACACCGCAGGCCGTTGTAAGACTTGCCGAAGCGGCCAAAGAGCGGTATGGCTTTAAAGACTTTAAGCTCAAGGGCGGCGTTATGCATGGTGAAGAAGAGATGGAAGCCGTAGCCGCCCTGGCGCAGCGTTTCCCCGATGCCCGGATTACGTTGGATCCGAACGCGGCCTGGTCACTGGAGGAAGCCATTAAGTTGTGCCGCAATCAACAGCAGGTACTGGCCTATGCCGAGGACCCCTGCGGACCGGAAAATGGCTATTCGGGACGGGAGATTATGGCCGAATTCCGGCGTGCTACCGGCATTCCGACTGCTACCAACATGATTGCAACGGACTGGCGGCAAATGGGGCATTCAATTTTGCTGCATGCTGTGGATATTCCGCTGGCCGACCCCCATTTCTGGACAATGCAGGGATCCGTAAGGGTTGCGCAGTTGTGTGCGGAGTGGGGACTGACCTGGGGATCCCATTCGAATAACCATTTTGATATTTCGCTGGCTATGTTTACGCATGCAGCGGCGGCGGCACCGGGCGAAATTACCGCGATTGATACTCATTGGATCTGGCAGGAGGAACAGGAGCATCTGACCAAAGAACCCTTTAAAATTCAGGGCGGCCTGGTAGAAGTGCCGAAGAAGCCGGGTCTTGGGGTCGAAATTGATATGGAACAAATTGAAAAGGCCAACCGGCTTTATAATAAGATTGGCCAGGGGGCGAGGGATGACGCAATGGCAATGCAGTATCTGATTCCCGGCTGGAAGTACGATCCCAAGCGCCCCAGTCTGGGGAGGTAGAATGGAAATTATGAATCAGGAAATAGCCAAAACCGGTCTTTCCGGCACGCCGGCCATTCGGGAAATGCAAGTGATTCCGGTGGCGGGACAGGATAGTATGCTGCTGAATCTCAGCGGCGCCCATAGTCCTTTTTTTACCCGCAATATAGTGATCTTAAAAGATAATGCGGGTAACACCGGTGTGGGGGAAGTTCCCGGCGGTGAACGCATTCGTCAGACCTTGGAGGATGCAAAGGATTTGGTTGTGGGGCAATCCATCGGCACGTATAACAACATTCTTAATACGGTACGGCAGCGGTTTGCCGACCGGGATGCCGGCGGACGCGGTTTGCAAACCTTTGATCAGCGGGTTACCATTCATGCCGTTACAGCGCTGGAAGCGTCCCTTCTGGATTTGCTGGGACAATTTCTCGGTGTGCCTGTTGCGGCGCTGCTTGGTACGGGTCAGCAGCGCCGGGAAGTGGAAATGCTGGGCTATCTGTTCTATATTGGCGACCGTAAAAAGACCGGGTTGCCTTATCTGGACGGTGGTGCCGGTACCCAAAGTGACTGGCGGCGGCTGCGGCATGAAGAGGCGCTGAATCCTCAGTCGGTTGTGCGGCTGGCGGAAGCGGCGCAGGAGCGCTACGGCTTTAATGATTTTAAATTAAAAGGCGGCGTGTTGTCTGGTGAAGAAGAGATGGAAGCGGTCACGGAATTAGCGGAACGTTTCCCTCAGGCCCGTATTACTCTTGATCCGAATGGAGCGTGGTCGTTGGAGGAGGCAATCCGGTTATGCCGCAACCAGCATCATGTACTGACGTATGCCGAAGATCCGTGCGGGGCGGAAAACGGCTATTCCGGACGGGAAGTAATGGCTGAGTTCCGGCGGGCTACCGGGTTGCCGACAGCAACCAATATGATTGCCACGGACTGGCGGCAAATGGGCCATACGATTCAACTCCACGCCGTGGATATTCCGCTGGCCGACCCCCATTTCTGGACGATGCAGGGCTCGGTCCGCGTGGCCCAGATGTGTCATGAATGGGGATTGACCTGGGGGTCTCATTCTAATAATCATTTCGATATTTCGCTCGCCATGTTTACTCATGTCGGTGCCGCTGCACCGGGAAAAATCACGGCGCTTGACACGCATTGGATCTGGCAGGAAGGGCAGGAGCGTTTGACCAAGGAGCCGTTTAAGATTACCGGCGGCAAGATCGCCGTTCCCGATAAGTCCGGACTCGGGGTTGAAGCGGACATGGCACAAATCGAGAAGGCAAACCGCCTGTACCGGCAAATGGGGTTGGGGGCACGCGATGATGCGGAGGCCATGCAATATTTAATTCCAGGCTGGAAGTTTGATAATAAACGTCCCTGTCTGGTGCGGTAAATCGTTTTAAACACTAAAAATTAAATTATCTGGTAAAGGAGTAAGTCGGATATGAAAATTGGATTTATTGGTTTAGGAATTATGGGCAAACCTATGAGTAAAAACCTGCTTAAAGCCGGGTATAGTCTGGTGGTTATGGATAGAAACCAAAGCGCCGTGGCGGAAGTAGTCGACGCCGGTGCCCAAGCGGCTCCCACTCCCAAGGCGGTGGCGGAACAAACCGATGTTATCATTACCATGCTGCCCAATTCGCCCCACGTGAAAGAAGTGGTTTTAGGCGAAGGCGGTGTGATGGAAGGGGTCCAAAAAGGAAGCATCGTAATCGACATGAGTTCCATTGCTCCGCTTGTTAGCCGGGAAATCGCGGAAAAACTGGCCGGACGGAGTGTGGAAATGCTGGACGCCCCGGTCAGCGGCGGCGAACCCAAAGCGATTGACGGTACCCTTTCCGTAATGGTCGGTGGTAAAAAGGCTGTTTTTGACCAATGTTATCCCATTATGAAGGCCATGGCCGGCTCGGTGGTGCTGACCGGCGAGGTAGGTGCCGGCAATATCACAAAACTGGCCAATCAGGTCATTGTCGCCCTGAATATTGCTGCCATGTCGGAAGCGCTGGTGCTGGCCAGTAAAGCCGGAGTGGAGCCGGAGCTGGTGTATCAGGCCATTCGCGGCGGCCTGGCCGGCAGTACCGTTCTGGATGCCAAGGCACCGCTGGTAATGGACCGCAAGTTTAATCCCGGGTTTCGCGTTAACTTGCACATTAAGGATTTGAACAATGCGTTGGAAACATCCCATGAAATCGGGGTGTCGCTGCCGTTGACCGCTGCTGTTATGGAAATGATGCAGGCTCTTAAGGTAGACGGCCTGGGTGACGCAGACCATGGCAGTTTGGTTCAGTATTATGAGAAATTAGCTAAAACGGAGGTGAAACGTTAAAAAACCGTTATTCCGCTTTCTCGGCGGGAGCCGGGCGCAGGAATCCGGTTTAAAAATCTATCCCGTTTAAATCAAGGAAAACCTTCTATCAAAAGATAGAAGGTTTTCCTTGAAAGTATAAGTTTTAAAGACTGCATAAATGATTTTAGACGGACTTTTCCGCGCCTTGCGCCATGCGCCAAGAACCGAAAGACCCGCGTCAGCGGTCTTTCTTAATCTGATGGTCGGTTTGCAGGAATTGGCCTGTAAGCGGAATAATTATCAATCATAGTTAAAAGTAAATTAACTTTTTTAAAGGAAGTGAATCATGGTGCGCATTATCATAGCGCCGGACTCTTTTAAAGGAAGCCTTTCGGCCATAGAGGTGGCAAAAGCCATGGAAAAAGGGGTGCGTCATGTCTTTCCCGACGCCGAGGTGGTAAAAGTTCCTATTGCCGATGGCGGCGAGGGCACCGTCGATGCACTGGTGACGGCTACCGGCGGCCGGATTGTACGGCAAACGGTGACAGGGCCGCTGGGAGAACCGGTTGAAGCATACTGGGGCATTCTGGGGGACGGGCGGACGGCTGTTATTGAAATGGCGGCCGCATCCGGATTACCGCTGATTCCAAAAGAACGACGCGATCCCCGGCTTACGACTACTTATGGAACGGGGGAATTGATCAAGGCGGCGCTGGAAGCGGGAATCCGTACTCTGATCATCGGTATCGGCGGCAGTGCAACCAATGACGGCGGCGCCGGTATGGCCCGAGCGCTGGGTATCCGGTTTTTAGATGCTGCGGGCTGTGAATTGCCTGACGGGGGAGCCGCGCTGAACCGGTTGGCCCGGATTGACATATCCGGCCGGGACCCGCGTTTAGACGAGGCGGCTATTTTGGTAGCCTGTGATGTGGATAATCCGCTGTGCGGTTCCCGGGGTGCTTCGGCGGTTTATGGGCCGCAGAAAGGGGCCACTCCGGCCATTGTTGCTGAACTGGACCAGGCCCTGCTGCATTATGCCGGCATTGCCCAAATGGCTACTGGCAGAGATATTGCCAATCGGCCGGGAGCAGGAGCGGCAGGCGGGCTGGGGGCCGGCCTGCTGTTCTTTACCAATGCCCGGCTCAAACCTGGCGTGGAGATTGTATTGGAAGCCGCTCAATTTTCCATTCTGGTCCAACATGCCGACCTGGTTATTACCGGGGAAGGCGCCACTGACTTTCAAACGGCTCATGGAAAGGCTCCCGTCGGTGTGGCCAGAATCGCCGCCGCCAGCGGGGTTCCGGTGGTTTGCTTGTCCGGTGGTCTGGGAGAAGGCTGTGAAGCTGTTCTTGCCCAGGGAATTGACGGTTTGATGAGTATTGTTCCCCGGCCGATGAGCCTGGATGACTGTATCGCCCGGGCCGGCGAACTGGTTGAGACGGCGGCTGCCCGGCTTTGCCGCCTGGTACGGGTCGGTATGGGAAAGACTTTACGGTAAAGGAGGAACCAGGATGGATAAGTATCCAATTGTGATGGTGCGTAATTTACTGGCGCCGGCCCAGAATAGACTTTTAGAGTACTGCAATATCAAACTTTGGGAAAAGGCGGAGCCTATTTCTCACGATATACTGGCAAAGTGGCTGGAAGATGCGGAAGGTCTGGTTGCGGCCGGTAATGTCAGAATTGATGAGAGGCTGTTGGCCTATGCTCCCAAATTAAAGGTTATTGCTCAGTCTGCTGTCGGTTACGATAATATCGATGTGGATGCCTGTACGCGGCGGGGAATTCCGGTTGGCAATACGCCGGGGGTCTTAGTGGAAGCTACGGCCGATTTAGCGTTTGGGCTGCTTTTATGTGCCACCCGCCGTATTCATGAAGGTTGGGAGTTTGTCCGCCAGGGAAAGTGGACACCAAACCAAAACATTCCTTTCGGCATTGATTTATATGGAAAAGTGCTGGGTATTGTCGGCATGGGAAGAATTGGCGCTGCTGTTGCCCGGCGGGCCAGGGCGTTTGGTATGCGGGTCATTTATTATAATAGGAACCGGCGTCCGGACGAAGCGGAACTTGGCGTTAAATATGCGTCTTTTGACAACCTGCTTACGCAGGCGGACTGCATCCTTGTGCTTACACCGCTTTCACCGGCAACGCGCGGTCTGTTTGGCTGGGAACAATTTGGCAGAATGAAATCAACAGCTTTCTTTGTCAATGCCGCCCGGGGCCCTATCGTGGATACCGGGGCGCTTGCGTCAGCTCTGGCAGCAAATCAAATTGCTTATGCCGTCCTGGATGTAACGGACCCGGAACCTTTGCCGGGGGACCATCCGTTACTGCAATTGCCTAATGTTTTAGTTACACCCCATATCGGCAGTGCCACGATTGAAACCCGGACCCGCATGGCCCTGCTGACGGCGGATAACCTGCTTGCCGGATTACGAAACCGGCCTTTGCCGGCTTGCGTTAATCCGGAGGTTAACTATAAATAGTGAACAACAGAAAAGACTGGTAAAAAGAAAGCGGGATATTCAGCCTTTCTTGGGTTAAATATCCCGCTTTCTTTTTGTTTTGGGATCAGAAAGTATAACTTTTCGGGTTATTTCTAAAATAACATATTCTTTTTAAGAAAGCCGAAAAGTAAAATACTTTCTTTCCACTGAAAGACCCGCTGGGTCTTTCTTGAGATCATTATACTCTATTTCAACCTCCGACCCACCACCTAATTTTCATCTCCAATATACAATACTCTACCTGTATTCGTAATATTTGCGGAATGTAATTCCGTATTGTGAATTTATTGCCTGACAAGGAGAGGAATATTTTATTATTAGTATAATTGGTATTAAATGTAGCGGCATTATGTTTTATATGGTGGATCAATCCGTGAACCCAGCCTTTAAATAGTTGCATAGCCGGAAAAGGAGGTGTGATAACGAATGATTGGCTGTTAAACGGTGACTGGCTGCGCGTCCATCCGTCTAAAATTAACAAAAAATTTTGAATGGAAGCAGGAATATGGATATTCTTAGCGAATACCTAAAGCGAAACTTAATTAAATTAATTAAAAAACTTTGGGGGTAGAACTGTGACGCCAAAAATAAAAACACTACATAAAATCATGGAATCCGGCGTAGTTGCCGTTGTAAGAGCGGAAAGATCGGAACAGGCGATTAAAATTGCCGATGCTTGTATTGAAGGTGGTATTGCGGCCGTGGAAATTACGTTTACTGTTCCGGGCGCCGACCAGGTAATCAGGGATCTTGCGCAAACTTACCGGAATGGGGAGCTTATTATCGGCGCGGGTACTGTTTTGGACCCTGAGACGGCCCGGCTGGCCATTCTGGCCGGTGCGCAATATGTAGTGAGTCCGTCGCTGAATGTTGACACCGTGAAAATGTGCCATCGTTATCAAATTCCTATCATGCCGGGGGCGATGACGATACGGGAAATTGTAGAGGCAATGGAAGCCGGGGCGGATGTAGTCAAAGTGTTTCCGGGAGAAGCGCTGGGACCATCCTTTATTAAGGCGGTAAAAGGCCCTCTGCCGCAGGCTCCCTTAATGCCGACAGGCGGCGTCAGCCTGGACAATGTATCCGACTGGATCAAGGCGGGCTGCCTGGCGGTAGGTGTAGGCGGCAACCTGACGGCAGGCGCCAAAAAGGGGGATTACCAGTCGATTACGGCAATCGGCAAGGAATTTATTGAAAAGGTTCGTCAGGCGCGCGGTTTATAAAGGGGTCTACAAAATAGGAGGGAAAGACATGTCGAAAGTAGTATGTTTTGGAGAAATTATGCTTAGATTAGCGCCGGCGGGATATCTCCGCTTTGAACAGGCCGGTTCATTGGAAGCGGTTTATGGCGGCGGGGAAGCGAATGTGTGCGTATCATTGGCTAATTTCGGCCTGGATGCGGCGTTGGTTACCAAAGTTCCCGATAATCCCATCGGCCAGTCGGCTATTAATGAAATGCGCCGTTATGGTGTGGATACCCGCTATATGATCCGCGGCGGGGAACGGTTGGGGGTTTATTTTCTGGAAAAGGGAGCTTCGCAGCGTCCGTCCAAAGTCGTATATGATCGTAAATATTCTGCCGTCTCCCAGGCGCAGCGGCAGGATTTTAACTGGCCGGAAATTTTTGACGGTGCCGATTGGTTTCATTTTACCGGTATAACGCCGGCGCTGGGCGACAATGTAGCCGAAGCTGTACTGGATGCATGCAAGGCGGCAAGGGAAGCGGGTGTGACCGTGAGCTGCGACCTGAATTTCCGGAAAAATTTGTGGACCAGTGAAAAAGCCGGGCAGGTTATGAGCCGTTTCATGCCTTATGTGGATGTGTGCATTGCCAATGAGGAAGATGCGGAGAAAGTATTTGGCATCAAAGCGGCGGAAACGGATATTACGGGCGGTAAGTTAAGTCATGAAGGCTATAAGCAAGTGGCCAAGCAGCTTTCAGACCGTTTTGGCTGCGGTGCCGTGGCCATAACACTCAGGGAAAGTATATCCGCTTCCGATAATAATTGGGCGGCTATGTTGTATAAAGACGGCAACTATCATTTCTCCAGGAAATATCCGATTCACATAATTGACCGGGTTGGTGGCGGCGACTCTTTTGGCGGCGGCCTCATTTTCGGTCTCTTAAGCGATTATTCGGCTCAGGATGCGTTGGAATTCGCCGTTGCCGCCTCTTGTCTGAAACATACAATTGAGGGAGACCACAATCATGTCAGTGTCGGTGAAGTTAGAACATTAATGGGCGGTGACGGTTCAGGCCGCGTTCAGCGCTAATAAAAAAATAAATCATTTCCGGGTGAAATCAAGCAGGAGTTTCTTGTCGGCAGGAGAAATAATAGTCAGATACTTAATTATGTTAAAAAAGTTTGACGGCAGTTTATGGAAAAAAATAATTTGTGCTGTTGCATGTCACTTTAAAGCAAACGGCAGCCGGCAAAGGATGATGAGGATGATGAACCCCGGAAACAGTAAATACGTCAAAAGACTAAACCGGATGACCGTGCTGAATATTATTAAGCAGCATGAACCGGTTTCGCGGAATCAATTGGCGGCGTTAACCGGTTTAACGCCGCCGGCCATAACCGGAATCATCCGTGAATTGCTTGATCTTGGTTTTGTGGAAGAGACCGGTCTCGGCAATTCACGGGGCGGCCGGCGGCCTATGAAATTACGGCTTAACGGCAAGGCCGGGTATGTGATTGGGCTGGAAGTGACCCATTTTGAAACGGTAATTGCCTGTGCCGATTTAAAAAATGAGCCCACCGATATTAGTGCTTATTCCATTGATATGACGGAACCCGAGACAGGGCTGCCCCAACTGGTGCAGCTTGTTAATGAAATGATGAACAGTGCTCCTTACAAAGATAAGAAGTTTCTGGGAGTGGGAGTTGCTTTTCCGGGTTTGTTAAAAGGAAGCAAGGATTTAGTGGAACGGTCCATTAATCTGGGCGTTAAATGGAATGGGTTTCCCGTTAAGAAGTATCTGGAAGACCAGCTTGGACTGCCTGTTTTCCTGGAGAGTAATGCCAAGGCGGCAGCGTTGGCCGAACGGTGGTACGGCGGCGGCACAAACTGCAAGGACTTGGTCTATGTTAATCTGGGCGAGGGTATTAGCGCCGGGGTCATTATGGATGATCAAATTATGCAGGGCAATCATGGTTATGCCGGTCAGATCGGCCATATTGTTGTCATTGAAGAAGGTCCTTTATGCAATTGCGGTAACCGGGGCTGCATTGAGGCTGTATGCGGAGTGCCGGCCTTATTGCGCAAAGCGGTGGCCGAACTGCCGCTGGTTGATGAACGGGACCCGCTTAGGCAAATTTGGCAGACCTTGGGGCGGATCACCATTCATGATTTGGTCCGGTGCGCGCATAGCGAAGGCAGTTATGCCTGGACGCTGTTTCAGCAAGTCGGCCGGTATGTCGGGGTGGCTGTGGCCAATCTGATTAATATGTATAATCCGGAAGTCCTGTTTTTGGGAGGAAAGCTCTCCAAGGCAGCCGATGTGTTTTTAGCGGTCTTGCGGGATACGGTCAATTCTCATGCTTTTCCGCAAATTGCCGGCACAACGGAAATTAAAGTTTCCCCGTTGGGTGGCAATCAGGGAGTGATCGGTTCGTGCGCCTTGGTACTGCGAACATTGCTGCAGTTGTCGCAAGCCGGTATTTTGGATGATGTCTCCGTGAATTCGGAGCGGACGCCGGAACTTTATAACAGCGATTAACTCACTTCGGAAGGGTTTGGTTTATTTGTACCGAAAAAAGACTGAATTTTGCCAAGATACGCAAGCATTCGGATTATAAAAATCTTTCTGTATTTCGTGCGTTGCGACTGTTAGGAGATCGAAATTATTTAGAAGGCAGGGAGGATGATTTCATGACCGAACAAGACAGGCATTTGTCACCGGGAATTATGGATTATCTGGCCAGAGGGGCCGAAGCTGTCATGGTTTTTTTGACCATTTGCATGGTAACCCTCGTCACTTACCAGGTATTCGAAAGATATGTGCTGCACTATACTCCGCCATGGTCGGAAGAGGCGGCCGTGTATTTAATGGTCTGGTTTGGTATTATCGGGATTGCCGCCGGCGTACGCCGCAATTCCCACATGGCGCTGCATTTTTTTGCCGATAAGTTTCCGGCCGGAATGCAGAAGGGACTGACGATAATTAAGTATTTGCTTATTCTGGGTTATACCGGTGTTCTCGTAAAGGAAGGCTTTGCTATGGTCCAGCTTACTATGAGCCAAAAATCGCCTGCCATGGGTATGCCTGTGGGCTATGTTTACCTTGCTTTGCCGGTGAGTGCCATTTTGATTATTCTTTTCACACTGGAAATGCTGGTAAAAGAACTCAAGAAAGGCAGGAGTAACTAATATGGAATTTGGCGCATGGCTTTTGCTGGGAAGTTTTATTTTTCTGATGATTATCCGGGTTCCCATTGCTTTTAGTTTGGGATTATCCTCCTTAATTACCTGTTTATATGCCGGAATCCCATTGTCGCCGCTTGCCCAGCGAATGGTTGCCTCGCTGGAGTCTTTTCCGCTGATGACGATTCCGTTTTTTATACTGGCCGGACATATTATGTCGGAGGGCGGTATTGCCCGGCGGATCGTGGATTTTGCCAGTATTCTGGTGGGCCGCATGCGGGGCGGTTTGGCAATGGTAAATATTGTTGGCAGTATGTTTTTTGGCGGTACAACCGGGTCCTCGGTGGCTGATGTGGCTTCGGTCGGTCCGGTTATGATTCCGATGATGGAGCGGAAAGGTTATGGAACGGATTTTGCGGTTTCGGTAACCGTGAGCGCCTCTACGACCGGTATCATTCTTCCTCCCAGCCATAATGCCATTATTTATGCAGTAGCCGCCGGCGGCGCGGTTTCTATCGGCTCGATGTTTTTGGCCGGCTATATTCCGGGAATTCTGATTGGCTTGGGACTGATGCTGGTGAGCTATGTTCTGGCTGTTCGCCGCGGCTATGCCAAAGAGCCGCCCAAGAGTCTGGCTGAGATTTGGAATGGCCTGAGAAACGGCTTCTTAAGTTTGATGGCGGCCATAATTATTGTGGGCGGTATTGTAAGCGGCGTATTTACCGCTACGGAATCGGGCGCTATTGCCTGCGTATATGCACTGTTACTGACCATGTTTTATTACCGGGAATTGAAGTGGCGGCAATTGCCGGAAATTATGCGTAAGGTGGCCATTACCTGCGGCATGGTGTTTTTTCTGGTGGCCACTTCTTCCGCCTTTGGCTGGATCATGGCTTATCAACATATTCCGCAGACCGTTGCGGCCGGCATAAAGGCCATTTCGACCAATCCAGCCGTGGTACTCTTGATTATTAATATATTCATTCTTATTATCGGATTCTTTATGGATATGGCGGCATCCATACTGATTCTCACGCCGATCTTTTTACCAATTGCAACCAGTATCGGCATGGATCCCATTCAATTTGGCATTATGCTTTTATTAAATCTTTCTATCGGCCTGATTCATCCTCCCGTGGGAACGGCCCTATTTGTCGGTTGTGCTGTGGCCAAGTGTACTTTGGAAAGTACTGTGAAGGCAATATTGATGTTTATTCCCGTGCTGATTCTAATCCTGCTGCTGGTAACTTATGTGCCGGCTGTTACCATGACGCTGCCGAAGATGTTTATGCCTTGATTCGGAATCAATTCTCACTTAGTAAGTGAATTATAGAATTGTTTCAGAAGGGAGGATCGGCGACAAGTTATTTTCTTGGGTGTTGGGTAATAACAATTTTAAGGAGGAGCTCATGTGAAAAAGCAAAAATGGATTATTCTGGGGGCTGCAGCGTTGTTTGCCATGGTTAGTCTGGTGGCGGGCTGTGGCGGTTCCACCGCTAAAGCACCGGCACAGAAGGAAATCGTGTTGAAAGCCGCTGATGTTCAGCCGGAGGGATACCCGACCGTCGAAGGCCTGAAATACATGGCTAAATTACTGGATGAGCGGTCCCATGGCCGCATAAAAATGCAGGTATATGCCGGCGGCCAATTAGGCGGTGAAAAGGAAACAATAGAAATGACCCAAATGGGCACCGTGGCGATTGCCCGTGTAAACAGTGCGCCGATGGTCAGTTTTGCTCCCAAAATGGGTGTATACTCCATGCCGTTCATATTCCGGAATGAGGACCATCTCTGGAAAGTACTCGACGGTCCGGTTGGTAAAGAACTATTGAAGGACCTGACAAGCGCCAATTTAATTGGTCTTGGTTATTATGATTCGGGTGCTCGCAGCTTCTATACCAAGAGTAAACCGATTAATACGCCGGAAGATGCCAAAGGGCTGAAAATCCGTGTGCAGCAAAGCAAGATTTTTATTGATACGATGAATGCGCTGGGTGCCTCGGCTACGCCAATGGATTACGGCGAAGTGTACAGCGGCCTGCAGACGGGGATTATTGACGGGGCCGAAAACAATCCTCCGAGTTTATATAGTTCCAAACACTATGAAGTGGCAAAATACTATTCTTTGGATGAGCATTCCATGGTGCCGGAAGTTATTCTCATGAGTAAGAAAGTTTGGGACGGACTGTCGCCGGACGATCAAAAACTGATTGCCCAGGCCGCATTTGAGTCCGAAGCATATGAAAGAAAAGCCTGGAATGAGTACACTGAAAAATCGCTGGAACAACTAAAAGCGCATGGCGTGAAGATTTCCAAACCGGATAAAGAACCCTTTATCAAAGCCATGGCTCCGGTTTATGCTCAATACCCGGAATATAAAGATCTAATCAGTCAAATTCAAGCAGTGAAGTAGGAAACAGGGCGGGCTTTGCCCGCCCGGCTTTATCAATCCGGTAGGATGTACAATATGGAGAGAAGGTAGCTTATGACTTGGTCGGTCCGTGAATACGACGCAAAATTGAAGCGGGTCCGCGCGTTGATGGCGGAAGAAGGCATTGAAAATCTCTTAATTACCACGCAGGTCAATTTCCTATGGTTTACGGGCGGCCGGCCCTATGTCAACCCGGCGGTGGAAAAAGCCTGCGGCGATTTATTGGTGACTGGCGATAGTGTTTATTTAGTCGCTAACAATATTGAAGCCGGACGTTTAATAACGGAAGAATTGACGGGCTTGCCCATTACCAAGGTGGAATATGCCTGGTGGGAAGCGGCGGGAATGCAGGATTGCCTGACACAGATTACCGCCGGACGAAGGGTCTGGACGGATGTTGAGCTGGGAGAAAAATTTGCCTCCTTACGCTGGCGGTTTGAACCGGAAGAATCAGAGCGATACGCCGATACCGGCCGGTGTGTCGGGAAGGTGCTGGAGCAAGTGGCCTACTCGGTAGAGCCGGGTATGAGCGAATTGGCCATAGCGGCTATGATCAGGGAACGGTCGGCCGAATTAGGGCTTAATCCCTGGGTGAATTTGGTGGCCGTTGATGAACGGGTTTACCAGTATCGGCACCCGTTGCCGACAGACCGGAAACTGCGCCAGTATGTTATGCTGGTGTTGACGGCGCAAAAACAGGGTTTGTTTGCCGCCGCTACCAGACTGGTCCATTTCGGGCGGATTCCGCTGAAAGTGAAGCAGCGGCATGAAGCTGTGCTGAAAGTGGATGTGGCGTTTATCGGCGCAACGAAACCGGGTGCTGTGGTCGGAGATATTTTTGCCGGTGGACAAAAGGCCTATAAAACAGTAGGATTTCCCGAGGAGTGGCAGTATCATCATCAAGGCGGTATGGCCGGTTACCAGGCCCGGGAATTCCGGGGAACGGCATTAAGCCCGCAGGTGGTAAAAGCCGGTCAGGTTTATGCCTGGAATCCATCTATTGCCGGTGTAAAATCGGAAGATACATTTATGGTGGGGGAAAAAGGGCCGGTTGTGCTGACCA
Organism: Allolucifera butyrica; assembly: GCF_900476375.1. GTDB lineage: Bacteria > Bacillota > Negativicutes > Sporomusales > UPPP01 > Lucifera > Lucifera butyrica. The sequence continues at coordinate 63,675 of NZ_UPPP01000055.1, forward strand.
GCTCAAAAAAATTCCCGCTGGTTGAAGTTGAATATAATGGCTGTTGCCTGGCAAGGCCTGATATATTAATACGCTAGCCCTTAAGAAACAGAGGAGGAAGAATTATGAGTTATTTATATCCGTTCCAAGCCCAAAAAGGCTACCGGGATGTTATTAAAGCGGGCGGGCAAACCCAACATACAGGATTGGCCCTGTTGACCCTGGACGCCCGGGAAAACTACGCCGGGGAGACAACCGGGGAAGAAGCCGTATTGGTCATTTTATCCGGAAAATGCCGGGTTCAGGTCAACGATGTTGTATTTCCCAATCTTGGTTGTCGCAACGATGTCTTTTCCGGTCCGGCCGCCTCGGTGTATATTCCCATCGGCAGCCGTTACCAGGTGACGGAAATTCAGGGACAGCGCCTGGAAGTTGCTGTGGCGCTTGCCCCGGCAACCAAAAAATTTACTCCCTTTGTAGTTAAACCGGAAGATGTTGTTGTTAATCAGCGGGGGATTTTGAATTATCAACGGGAAGTGCATGACATTATCGTTGAAAATGGGGAAGAAATGGTAGACCGGATTGTTGTGGGCGAGACCTTTACTTTCCCGGGGAACTGGTCCAGTTTTCCGTCCCATAAGCATGATGTGTTCGACCTGCCGCATGAGACGGCTCTGGAGGAAATTTATCATTTTAAAGTCAAACCGGTTGAAGGATTTGGCGTGCAAATCATGTACACCGATGATTTGTCCATGCGGGAAGCCTATATGTTGAAAGACGGCGACTCAGTGGCTTTGCCGAAAGGATATCATCCTGTGGCGGCAGCTCCCGGTTTTCAGGTTTACTACTTATGGATCATGGCCGGAACCCATGGCCGCAAACTCATTCCGCATGATGACCCGAAACTGGCCTGGATGCAGAATCTCGGTCCCATGTTGAAAGGACGCTAAGGAGGAATATTACCATGGCAAAACTTTCGCAAAAGCTGCTGCAAAGTGATTTTTCCTTTCCGGCCGGCCTCTCCTTACCGGCTTATTCGCCGGAACTGCCGGAAAAAGTGATCCAGTTTGGAGAAGGAAACTTTCTCCGGGCATTTGTGGACTGGATGTTTCACCGGCTCAACCAGCAAGGCTTGTTTAACGGCCGTATCGTGGTAGTTCAGCCGATTGCCGAGGGACTGGTCGGCAAGCTGAATGATCAGGACGGTTTATATACGTTGCTGCTCAGAGGATTGCAGGACGGCCGGGCGGTGGAACAAAAAGAAGTCATCCGCTCCATCAGCCGGGGCATCAATCCGTATACCCAATGGCAGGAGTACCTGCGTTGCGCTGGGAATCCCGATATTGAGTTTGTCATATCCAATACCACGGAGGCCGGGATCACTTTTGACGCCAGTGACCGCCTCGAGAATACTCCGCCGGTTTCTTTTCCGGGAAAACTGACGGCTTATTTATACCACCGGTTTCAACATTTTCAGGGTGATCCGTCCAAAGGCATGGTCATGATTCCCTGCGAACTGATCGACCGTAACGGCGATACGCTAAAAAAGGTTGTTCTTAAGCTGGCTGCAGCCTGGAGGCTGCCGTCGGCATTTACCGAATGGGTTGAGAAGCATAACCTTTTTTTAAACAGCCTGGTCGACCGGGTGGTAACCGGCTATCCCCGGGGAGAAATTCAGGATATTTTAGCTCGTCTGGGTTATGAAGATGACCTGGTAAATACGGGGGAACTTTTCCACCTCTGGGTTATTGAAGGGCCGCAATCCGTTGGTGAGCGGCTGCCGTTTACCAAGGTGGGTCTGAACGTCGTCTGGACCGACGACATGACTCCCTACCGGACCCGGAAGGTGCGAATTTTAAACGGCGCTCATACGGCATCGGTGCCGGCAGCCTTTTTATACGGCCTGGAGACGGTTGGCGAAATGATGGACCATGCCGTTCTTGGCCGCTATGTCCGGCAAATTGTGGCGGATGAAATTGTACCGTCCATTGATTTGGATAAAACGATGCTGACGGAATTTGCCGCCTCGGTTATTGAACGCTTTCAAAATCCTTATATTCAGCATTATTTGATCAGCATTCTGCTCAATTCTTCATCTAAGTTCAAAGCCCGGGTTTTACCGTCTATTTTGGAATACCGGCGCTTAACCGGCAAGTTGCCGGTTAAGCTCACCTTTTCCCTGGCGGCGCTTTTGGCAGCATACAAAAACGGCGTTGTTGAGGGAACGCAAATGAAAGTTATGCGGGGTAAAGATGAATTCACGATGAAAGACGATCTCTGGGTATTGGAGTTTTTCGCCGCTCTCTGGGCAGGCTTCGAAAGTACGGCGGCGGGTGCTCTGGAAACGGCGCAAAAGGCATTGGCCAATGCCGATATCTGGGGACAGGACTTGAATGAGATTCCAGGCTTGGCTGCCAAGACCGGCGACTATTTATGGCAAATTGTGAACGACGGCATGCAGGCCACTGTGGACCGGCTGGTCAAGTAGCACAGGACAGGGGAGATTGACATGGCGCTGTTACGAATTCACGAACGAGACAATGTAGCGGTAGCGATTCGCGAAATTCAACCGGGTGAACGGCTATCAACGCCGGCCGGTGAAGTCGTGGCCTTGCAGGCGGTGGATAAAGGACACAAAGTAGCCATACGTTCCATTAAGCAAGGTGAGAATGTCATCAAGTACGGTTTTCCAATTGGTCACGCCGTGACTGATATTGCAGCCGGAGAATGGATTCACGTTCATAATCTGAAGACCAATCTGGGAGACATTCTGGAATATAATTATCAGCCTGAGCCGGTAAAACCGGAATCTATGCTATGGCACGAAATGTTCGACGGATACCGCCGTTCTGACGGACGGGTGGGGGTCCGCAATGAGATCTGGATTATTCCAACCGTGAGCTGTATTAATAAAAATGTTCAGATTATGGCTCGCCGGGCGGCGATGGAACTGGCCGGTACCCGCAACCTGGACGGGGTCTACGAGTTTACTCATCCGTATGGTTGTTCTCAATTAGGCAAAGACCATGCCGCTACCCAGAGGATCCTTGCCGACCTGGTGAATCACCCCAATGCCGGCGGGGTGCTGGTTGTCGGCCTGGGATGTGAAAACAATAATATTGCCGAGTTTAAGAAAGTATTGGGAGATTATGACCCGGAACGGGTCAAGTTTTTAGTGGCTCAGGAGGTAGAAGACGAGATCGAAACGGGGATTCAACTGATCAAAGAATTGGCGCATTATGTCTGCCAATTCCATCGTGAACCCTGCCCGGTTTCCGAACTGGTTGTCGGTCTGAAATGCGGCGGTTCGGACGGATTCTCCGGAATCACAGCCAATCCTCTGGTCGGCGCTTTTTCCGACCGGCTAATCAAGTGCGGCGGCAGTACGGTATTGACGGAAGTGCCGGAAATGTTCGGAGCGGAAACGTTGCTTATGAACCGGGCCGTGAATAAAGAGGTCTTCGAAAAAACGGTCCGGTTGATTAACAATTTTAAGCAATATTTTCAGTCTTATGACCAGCCGGTTTATGAAAATCCCTCCCCGGGCAATAAAAAAGGCGGTATTTCAACACTGGAAGAAAAGTCCCTCGGCTGTACGCAAAAGGGAGGCCGCAGCCAGGTTGTCGACATATTGGATTATGGCGATGTGGTGAAACAAAAGGGGCTGAACCTTCTTAACGGACCAGGCAACGATATGGTAGCGGCCGGTAATTTGGCGGCTGCCGGCTGTCAGATCATTCTCTTCACGACCGGTCGCGGCACTCCGCTGGGAACGGCTGTACCTACCGTCAAAATTGCCACCAACAGCGAATTGTTCCGGCACAAAAGCAACTGGATGGATTTTGACGCCGGCCGGCTTTTAGCCGGGAAAAGCATGCAGGAGATGACGGGTGAGCTGTTTGATTATGTACTGCAAGTGACATCAGGACGGTTGACGAAAGCGGAAGAACTAGGATTTCGTGAGATTGCCATTTTTAAAAACGGCGTAACATTATAAGGAAAGACACCCGGCACCGCTCGACGGCAGCCGGGTGTTAGTGTTAAGAGGGCATCATTATTACTTTATGCCAGAGGACTGGGAGAATGTCGCCATAAGTTCAGCGTGCGAAATGTGGGTTAATAGTTGGTCAAATGGCGATTTTTTGCTATAATAACGACAATATATTTTTTTAACGGGGGCGAAACATTTGGACCGGAGGTTTGACGGCCAGGTAGCGCTGGTTACAGGCGGAACATCGGGTATTGGTTTGGCGACGGCGGCGGGTCTGTTAAAAGGCGGCGCCAGGGTCGTTATTGCCGGACGTAGCCGGGAAAAGGGGCGGGCGGCCGTTGAGAAACTGCAACAGTTGGGATCCAGCGTACTCTACATGCCGGGTGACGTATCCCGGGTTGCCGACTGCGAGGGTCTGGTAAACGGGGCAGCAGCCTGCTTTGGCAAACTTGACGTTGTGGTCAACTCAGCAGGCTATTATGAAGAAAAACTAATCGCGGAAATGAGCGAACCGGAATACGAACGAATGATGGATATTAATTTAAAGGGAACGTATTTTGTGGCTAAATATGCTGCGGCAGTACTGCGGCGGTCCGGCGGGGGGGCTATAATCAATGTGGCCTCCGATGCTGCGTTAACGGGCAATCTGCAGTGTACGGCCTATTGCGCCGCCAAAGGAGCGGTAACGGCTTTCACCAAAGCCTTGGCTCTGGAATTAAGTCCTTATCAAATCAGGGTCAATTGTGTTTGTCCCGGTGACGTAAAAACGCCGCTTTTGGCGGAACAGGCGGCCCGGACTGCCGACCCGGCAGGCTATTTACGGGCTATGACATCCCTTTATCCTCTCGGGCGGGTGGCTGAACCGGAAGAAGTGGCGAATGTTATCTGCTTTTTGGCGTCCGGGGAAGCTTCTTTTGTGACCGGTGCCATCTGGACTGTGGACGGCGGTTTAACAGCCTGTTAGCTTGTTGTGGATGAGGGACCGGACAGTAATGAAAGGAAATATCCGATGGAGAAGGGAATGCGAAGTGAATGGGGACAATGATTTTAGCCGGGGTGGTCATTATCGCGGCGGCAGCCTGGCTGCTTTATATCCGGTCGATGCGGGTCAAGGATGGGGACAGACAGGACATTTCACCAACTGAGGCACTTGACCTTTGGCAGCAACAGTCAGCAGTTATTCTGGACGTACGCACGAAGGAAGAATATAATCAAGGCCATATCCCGGGTGTGCTTTGGATTCCTCTTGCCCAAATACCGGAGCGAACTAAGGAAATTCCCCGGCAGGGAAATGTGCTGGTTATTTGCCGGAGCGGGAACCGGAGCGGGCAAGCGGTTCGTTTTTTGCGGCAGCAGGGATTTGATAATATACGTAATATTGCCGGCGGCATGCTGAACTGGCGCGGACCGGTGGAAAAATAGGATAAAATAGCTGCCGGATATGGTATAATAAGGCTTATCACAGAAAAGCGGAGGAATTGACATGAAGAAAGCGATTGTTGAAATGGATAAAGGCAAGGTGGTTATTGAACTTTTCGCTAACGAGGCGCCTAAGACGGTGGCCAATTTTGAAAAATTGATTAATGAGGGATTTTATAACGGGCTAACCTTTCACCGGGTTATTAAAGGGTTTGTTGCTCAAGGCGGCTGTCCTAACGGCAATGGTACCGGCGGGCCGGGATATACGATTTCCTGCGAAACCAAGGGAAACCCGCATAAACATGAACGGGGCGCTTTGTCGATGGCTCACCGGGGGCCAAATACGGGGGGCAGCCAGTTTTTCATTGTTTATGAGCCGCAGCCTCATCTGGACGGCGTACACACCGTATTTGGCAAAGTCATTGAAGGAATGGACGTAGTGGACCGGATCGAACAGGGAGATATTATGAATAAAGTGACTATGGTAGAGGAATAACGCCGGCAGAACAAGAAGCAGGACTGGGTTAATTGGTGCGGAAATCGTTTTTGCAGGGAGATGAGTCGTTTGGACGCCAAGATTGTCAATCCTTTTTTAGAAGCAGTTAGCCAGGTTCTGCCCCAACTGGGATTTCAGAATATTAGCCGCGGCAAAATGGGGGTACAGGAGCAGTTTGTCTTCAGTAAAGGGGTTACTATTCTAATTGGTATGACGAATCAGGTGCGAGGCAATATTGCCTACAACATGTCGGAGTCAACGGCTAAAAAGTTTGCTTCAACCATGATGATGGGAATGCCGGTGGACGGACTGAATGAAATGGCTCAAAGCGCTATTGCCGAGTTGGTGAATATGGTAACAGCCAGTGCCGCTATCAGTCTGGAAAAACAGGGTTTGTTGGTGGATATTTCGCCGCCCAGCCTGATAATCGGCGAAAATTTTAAAGCCAGACTGAGCAATCACCGCTACTTGGCATTAGAGATGCTGGTGGACCAAGAATTAGTGGAATTAAATATTGGACTGGAAAGTTGATTTTAAGAAAAACCGCGATAAGCGGTTTTTCTTATTGGTGGGAAACATCAACGGAGCCGGAGGCGAGAGTGCTGTTATGACGGCTGTAGCTGAAATATACTACCATGCCGACAACATACCAGGTGCCGAAAAAGATAAAAGTTTGTACCGGCAGGTTGGCGATCAGGTAACCGCAAAAGAGCACTGCCAGCGGTACGACTAAGCTTACGGCGGGGCAGCGGAAAGGACGATGGATATCCGGCTGGGTTCTGCGAAGCACCCATACGCCGATAGAAACGATGCAGAAGGCGAATAAGGTTCCCATATTACAGAGCTCGGCGATAATATGGATTGGTAATAAGCCGCTCATTATGCATACCACAACCCCGGTAATAGCAGTTATCCTGTGAGGGGTGCCATAGCGGGGATGGATTTTTACGAACCGCTGCGGAATCATGCCGTCCCGGGCCATGGCTAAGAAAACTCGGGTTTGTCCGTAAATCATGACCAATAATACGGTGGTAATGCCGCAGATAGCGCCCAAAGCGACGATAGCACTGCCGAAATTCATACTCAGATAACGCAGCGCAAAGGCTACCGGTTCACTATTATCTAAGGAGGAGTAGGGGACTACGCCGGTCAGGACAGCCGCTACCGCGATATACAGCACCGTGCAGGCAACCAGTGAGCCGACGATTCCAATGGGGATGTCTTTGTTGGGGCGTTTGCACTCTTCCGCGGCGGTGGAGACGGCGTCAAAACCAATATAGGCAAAAAAGACGATGGCTGCGCCGGTAGCTACGCCGCCGAACCCGAAAGGAAGAAAGGGATGCCAATTCAAAGGATTCACATGCGGTGCGGCTAAGAAGAGAAAAATGGCAACGCAGCCTAATTTAATGAAGACCAGTATTTTATTTAAGGTGGCGCTTTCTTTGGTACCCAATACCAATAAGAATGTCAGGCAGGCCACAATTAGAATCGCGGGAAGATTGAGGATTCCTCCGTCCGATGGCACGGCGGTCCAGGCCAGGGGCAGAGTAATTCCGGCAGACTTGAGCAGTCCTACCATATAGCCGGACCAGCCGGCGGCTACAGCCGAAGCCCCGACGGTGTATTCACAAATTAAGGCCCAGCCCACAATAAAAGCGACAATTTCACCTAATGATGCATAGGCAAAGGTATAAGCGCTGCCTGCTACCGGTACCATTGCCGCCAGTTCGGCATATGCCAGCGCGGCAAAGGCGCAGGCAAGCCCGGACAGCACAAAGGATAGCATGATGCCGGGGCCGGCGTATTTAGCCGCCGCCACGCCGGTAAGGACAAAAATGCCTGTGCCGATAATACAGCCGATACCTAATAATACGAGGTCCAAGGCGCCGAGAGTCTTTTTTAGGGCATGCTTTTCAGTACCTGCGATTAGTTCCGCGATATTTTTGGTACGAAATAGATTCATTTTTTGTCCCTCCTTATAAGCTTAACCTACCATTCCGCCAGGTAATTCACCGGCTGCTGCCAATGCCTCGTTCAGGGGGGTGCATTTTAAACCGAGGGAATCGGCTACCGCCTTACAGGTTATTTTACCGCCGGCCATATTGAGTCCTTTGGCAAGGGCGGCGTTCTCTTTGATCGCCCGCTTCCAACCCTTGTTGGCAAGCTGCAGGGCATAATCCAGCGTCACGTTGGTTAAGGCAAAAGTGGATGTACGGGCTACCGCCCCGGGCATGTTGGCTACTGCGTAATGAACTACGCCATGTTTAATATAAGTTGGATTACTATGAGTGGTAATGCGGTCAATCGTTGCAATCGAACCGCCCTGGTCAATGGCAACGTCGACAATAACCGAACCGGCGCTCATGGATTTTACCATTTCTTCGCTGACCAGTTTTGGCGCTTTGGCTCCCGGGATTAATACCGCACCTACCAGCAGGTCGGCCTGCCTTGTCCAACTGGCAATATTGTAGCTGTTAGACATCACGGTAACGACTCTTCCCCGGAAAAGGTCATCCAGGTATTGCAGCCTTTCGGCGGACTTATCCAGAATTGTAACCCGGGCCCCCAGGCCTACCGCCATTTTAGCCGCGTTGGTGCCCACAATGCCGCCGCCGATAATGACTACCTGGGCTGCTTCCACACCCGGTACTCCGCCGAGCAAAACGCCTTTTCCACCGCACGGTTTTTCCAGGAATTGCGCGCCGATCTGAATCGACATCCGGCCGGCAACTTCACTCATTGGCACTAATAACGGCAAAGTACGGTTTACCTCGATCGTTTCGTATGCAATGCCGGTTACTTGTTTGGCCAATAAGGATTCGGTCAGTTCCGGCTCAGGGGCAAGATGCAAATACGTGAATAGGATTTGTCCCTGCTTAAACAAGTCATACTCGGCCGGCAGCGGCTCCTTAACTTTCATGATCATGTCTGCATTTCCAAATATGTCTTGGGAGGTCTCCAGGATGTCCGCTCCGGCTTCTTGATAGGCTTCGTTGCTGATTCCGCTGCCGATACCGGCATCTTTTTCGATGATAACGCGATGACCGGCTTTACAAAGAGCGGTTACTCCCGCGGGGGTGATAGCAACCCGGTTTTCATTGTTTTTGATTTCTTTCGGTACGCCAATAATCATAGATAAATAACCTCCTTATGTATGATGACCACTTTTTATGCAATTCCGGTGCCAACATAGATGACCGGTAAATTTAAATCCACTTTGTCCAGTATGCCGGAACGAAATGTTTCCAAAGGCTGGTGCGAAATCATTCCAACTGGTACGACTCGATTCCGGTAGTTGTTTGCTAATTACGGTAAGACGGTTTTTGAATCGCTTTTGGGCTTTTCGCGTTAGCCCTGCGCTATGAGCTGAAAGACCGCGCTAGCGGCTTTTCTTACAGTAACAGAAAGTGGAATGGTTTTTGCATAAAATAAGGTTGTCAGGATTTCATATTTACGATGATGGCAAAAAATGGAACCGGCCAATGACCTTGCTTGATCTGGAGGTAATAGGAATGGCGAATCTATGTCTCAAAATTCCCAATCGGGACCGGGTAGGTCTCGTTCTTGACATTTCCCGCGTTTTAGTAGAGCGAAATATTAACATCATTTTCATGGAAGTGACGCCGAATGTTATGTATCTTGAAATCGAACCGGTAATGCCGGACTGTTTCGCCTGGCTTCGCGAGCAACTACTGGAAATCCCGCAAATAGACGGTGTGATTAAAATTTCACATATGCCTTATCAGGAAAGGGAACAGCGGCTGAAAACGGTAATGGATTCTATCGGTGAAGGCATCGTGGCCATTAATCAGCAGGAGGTCATAACTCATTTTAATCCGGCCGCCGAACGGATTTTAAACTACAAGGAAAATGAAGTGCTGGGAAAAAAGATCGGCGAAATTACCGGTCCCAATGTGCCGCTGCTGCATGCGCTGCATAACGATGCTCCTTATAACAATCGGGAACTGGTCGTGACAACTCCCCGGGGGAATAGTCATTACGTTACCAGCGGCCGGCCGATCAAGAACGGCAAAGGGGCTGTTATCGGGGCGGTGGCGGTATTAAAGGCGATGCATGATGTTCAGGAACTGGTTTACTCGGTTACCAAACCTCACAGCAATACGTTTGCCGATATTCTTCATATCAGCGATTCGATGCAGCGGGTAATTGACCTGGCCAAATTGGTTGCTCAAAATGATTCTACCGTGCTGATCCGCGGTGAAAGCGGCACCGGCAAGGAACTGTTTGCCCGGGCGATCCATGCGGAAAGTCTTCGCCGGGAGAAAATTTTTGCGCCCGTTAATTGCGCCGCTTTGCCGGATACGCTTCTGGAAAGCGAACTCTTTGGCTATGAGGATGGTTCTTTTACCGGCGCCAGGAAAGGCGGTAAACAGGGGCTTCTTGAGTATGCCGACGGCGGTACGATCTTTCTGGATGAAATCGGAGAACTTTCCGGCAGTCTACAGGCAAAATTACTGCGGTTTTTGCAGGAAGAAAAGGTCCGGCGTATCGGCGGCAACCGGGAAATTGCGGTGAATGTCCGGATTATTACCGCTACTCACCGCAATCTGGAAGAAATGATTCGCAATAATCAATTCCGGGATGATTTGTATTATCGTCTGAATGTAATTCCCATTCATATTCCGCCGCTGCGGGAACGGAAAGAGGATTTGCCGCTGTTGATTGAAAGCTTGTTGTTAAAATTGAATCATCGTTTGAAAAAGCAAATTACCCGCCTTTCGGAAGCGGCAATGCACAAATTGATGCAGCACGATTGGCAGGGAAACGTCCGGGAACTGGAGAATGTAATGGAACGTTCTGTCAGTCTGGCCTGTCAAGGCGAAATTGCGCAGGACCATATTATTTTGGATTCCGAGACGGCAACGGTTCGATTCCTTTCTTCGCCAAGTCCGCTTCCCGCCCGGAAATTAAAAGAAGTCCTTGCGGAACTGGAGTGCCAAATTTTGCAGGAAGCGATGCGTAAATACGGCTCATCACGTCAAGTCGGAAAAGTATTAGGTTTGTCTCATACCGCGGTGCTGAAGCGGATGCGAAAATACGAACGGGGGGAAAACCCGCCGCTGCCAAATTAATAAGTAAGAAAAACCGCTCTTCGGAGCGGTTTTTCTTTATATTCTTATACAAGTCGCTTTTCGTGAAATGCCGAAAAATAAAATACTTTCTTCCTGCTTAAAGACCCGTTGGGTCTTTCTTAGCATATAGGATAAGCCTCATTCATATAAGTAATTATCGTTAGTGCGAAAGAGGGAATCCTTTGTGCGAAATGCTACCCTGACATTATGTTCGGTATTTTGGCTGCTATTATGGCTGACCCCGGCTTATGCCGGACAAGACCCGTCGATTTACCTTTTGCTTATCAATATACCCAGCCGGACAATGGACTTTTATATCGGGCACCACCTTGTAAAGCAATACCGGGTCGCTGTCGGGAAAGCCGATACACCGACGCCGCTGGGCACGTATTCCATTTTTTATAAGGAAGTCAATCCTGCCTGGTATCCGCCGGAGAGGCCGGGCTTTAGTGTTCCGTCCGGTCCGGACAATCCGTTGGGCTATCGCTGGATGGGGTTTTGGGAAAACTATGGTATTCACGGCACCAATGCTCCCTGGGCTATTGGCATGGCTGTTTCCAACGGCTGTGTCCGGATGCGGGAAGAAGATGTGGAAGAACTGTATGCGTCCATACCCTGCGGTGCGGTTGTGAAAACTGTCTATGACCGGGTAAGGCTGCATGTTGACAGGGATGGATGGGTATTTTTGTCTATTTATCCGGATCTATATGATTATAAGAAAGTTACTTTGGCCCAGGTTGATTCGCTCGTGGCGACGGCTGGTTTGAAGGACTGGGTCGGGGCGGAGATGCTGCAGCATTTTATTGCCGAACAGGGCGAGCGGCAGATCTTGTTGGGCCAAATTCATAATATTAAAGTCAATCAAATGTCTTTACCGTCAAAAGCGGTTACGAAGAATCATATAACGTATATTCCGGTTGATGCGATAGCGGCCAGTCTGCATATTCCAATAGTATGGGACGCAGGCAAACAGACGGTGCAATGGCAAGGACGCTGCTTCCCGGGAATTAGCAAGGGGAAAAGCATTTATATGACGGAGGATAATGCCCAAAAACTTTTTGGCTACCGGAAACGCTGGGATGAAAATACCCTGAAAATTATGATCCCTACGCTTCGGCTGCAGGACAGGGTCGTTTCTTTCGAAGTACACCGGCAAAATGGACAGATCGCCATACCGGTATTGACGCTGGCCGACTTACTTGGCCGGAAAGTAAACTGGGAACCGGGACAGCGCAGGATGCGGGCCGGGGTGAGATGGTTTCCTGTAACTTTAATCAATGGGATTCCTTACATTACGGAAAATGTGGCCCGGGAATATTTTGATACGGACTTTACATGGAATGATAAAGAGCAAACGGCTGCAATCCGGTTTCCCATCCATCCGGTTGATTATTCTATGTACCTTGATTATATGGGAGACTTCACGGACTGCAGGTGAAAGCTTAGCGGTCCTTTTTTTCCTTTATAAATGTTTCCATAAACATCCTTTAGACAAAACTAAATGAATTTGATAGAGTGGAATCACAAAGAACTAATGTATATATATAATACAATAAAGTGTAACTTTGTTGGTGGTAAAGAACAATGATGGCTTATCAAATTAATATTTAACAATGAAATAGGAGGGGAGATTCAGATGAGTCGATTGGATTTTGCCGGGCTGATAAAAAAAGACCGGGAAGAGCGCCAGCACGAACATTTTACCGGTACGCTGCTTGATTACCTGAATATTGTCAAAGCAACACCCAAAATTACTATGCTGTCACATCAGCGAATGTATGAGCTTCTTGCATCTCCCGGCATTGAAACTATAAAGGCGGAGGAAAATCCGCGGCTAAAAAGGATTTATGGCAATGAAACGCTAAAACGATATCGTTTCTTCCAAGACGAATTTTTCGGTATTGATAAGAGTATCATGAAGATTATGCGTTATCTTCATTCCGCCTCAATGAAAGGGGAAGAATCCCGTCAGGTGCTGTATCTGGTCGGTCCCGTGGGAGCCGGAAAGTCGTCGCTTATGGAGGCCTTGAAAAAGGCACTGGAAATGAGTCCGCCGATCTATGTAATACAGGACTGTCCTATGCGGGAGGAGCCGCTGCACTTAATTCCGAAACATCTCCGTCCTCAGTTCGAGGAAGTGCTGGGAGTCAAAATTGAGGGGGATTTGTGCCCTGTCTGCCGGTATCGATTAAAGAACGAATATAAGGGTGAATTTGAACGTTTTCCCATAACTGTGGCGGAATTCTCCATTCGTGCCCGCAAAGGCATCGGCGTGGTACCGCCGGTAGACCCCAACAATCAGGATACGTCGGTCCTGTCGGGGTCGGTTGATATATCCAAGATGGACCTGTATCCCGAAGATGACCCGCGGGTGCTTTCGCTAAACGGCGCTTTCAATGTCGGCAACCGGGGAATTGTCGAATTTATCGAGGTCTTTAAAAATGATGTGGAATATTTACACACCATGATTACAGCCACCCAGGAAAAATCTATTCCATCCCCGGGAAAAGGGTCAATGATTTATTTCGACGGAATTATTCTGGCTCATTCCAATGAAGCGGAATGGAATAAATTCAAGTCTGACCATACGAATGAAGCCATTTTGGACCGGATAGTAAAGGTGGAGGTCCCGTACTGTCTGGAACTGGATGAAGAGACGAAAATTTATCGTAAAATATTGAAGAACAGCAGCTTTAATGCCCATATTGCGCCTCATACCATTGAGATGGCGTCCATGTTCGCCATTCTGACCCGTCTGGCACCTTCCGCTAAGGTTGACCCATTGACCAAGCTGAAAATCTATAATGGGGAAGAAATCGTGGAGAAAGGGTCCACCAAAAAGATTGACATTTTTGAGCTGCGGGAAGAAGAGCAGCGGGAAGGAATGACGGGCATTTCCACCCGCTTCATCATGAAGGCGCTGGATACGACCCTGTCGGAAGCGGAAACCAATTGCATCAATCCCATTGCCGTCTTGGATAATCTGATTAAGGCTACCAAGGAAATGGCTATTGCCGAAGATGAACGCAAGCGTTATCTGGGCTTTTTACAGGATACCGTTAAGAAAGAATACAATAAAATTTTGGAAAAGGAAGTCACCAAGGCTTTTATTCATGGCTATCAGGAGCAGGCTGAAAGCCTGTTTAACAATTATCTTGACCATGCGGAAGCTTATGTTAATGCTACCAAAATTAAGGATAAAAATACCGGGGAAGAACTGAATCCGGATATTAAGTTCCTGCAGTCCATCGAGGAGCAGATCGGTATCGGCAGCACGGCGGCTACGGGATTCCGGCAGGATGTGACGGCTTATATGTTCTCGCTTCTGCGTAACGGTGGCAAGATTCATTACCAAAGCTATGAGCCGCTGAAAGAGGCGATAGAAAAGAAATTGACGGCATCGGTGAAAGAGTTGTCCCGGGTAGTTACCAAAGCAAGAGTGCGGGACCGGGAACAGGACTCCAAATTCAATGCCATGGTAGAGGAAATGAAACACCATGGGTACTGTGACCATTGTTGTAATGTGATTTTGAAATATGCTGCCAACAACTTGTGGAAGGATTAATTCCGGGACCGGCAGAGAAAATGAGGGAGGGAGAGACCATGGCGATATTTAAAGATGCCGGTAGCAGTCATTCCGACCGCTCGCTGTGGGATCGCAAACGCCACCGGCAGCTGGTGGAGGAAGGAATCAAGAAGAATCTGGGGCATATTATTGCGGAAGAAAGCATAATCGGTCAGAGCAAAGATAAAAAAATTAAAATACCGATTAAAGGAATTAAGGAATATCAGTTTATTTACGGCAAAAATCAAGGCGGGACCGGTTCCGGCAATGGTACGGAGCAGAAGGGACAGGTTATCGGCAAAGCCGGCGGGGACGAGGCGGAAGGAGACGGTGCCGGTAAGCCGGGCAGCCAGCCCGGTGAAGATATTCTGGAAATGGAAATTACCCTGGATGAACTGGTGGAATACTTATTTGAAGACTTGCAACTGCCCGACATGGAAAAAAAGAAATTTGCCCAGTTAGAAGCAGAATACCGGTTCAAAAAATCCGGCTATCAGAAAAAGGGGATACCGCCCCGTCTGGCCAAAAAGCGGTCGGTCATCGAAAAGTTAAAACGTCAGCAAACGGTGAAAAGAGGGCTGGAATGCCCTGACGATGCCGAGCCGGAACGGGTGCCCTTCCGTGAGGATGACCTGCGTTATTTTCGGGTAAAAGAAGATATGCGCCGTCATTCCAACGCAGTCGTTATTTGTATTATGGATACATCCGGCTCGATGGACCAGACCCGGAAATATCTGGCCCGCAGTTTTTATTTCCTGCTGTATCGTTTTGTGCGCTATAAATATGAAAATGTGGAAGTGGCTTTTGTGGCGCACAGTACTGAAGCCAAGGAAGTCAATGAAGAAGAGTTTTTTCACAAAGGGGAATCAGGGGGTACATTCATCAGCAGCGGTTATGCCAAAGCCCTGGAGATCATTGAACAGCGTTATAATCCCGAAATCTGGAACATTTACGCTTTTCATTGCAGTGACGGCGACAATTGGCCGGAAGACAACGCGAAGGCCGTGGAACTGGCCCGGGAGCTTTGCCGGGTATGCAACCTTTTCGGCTATGGGGAAGTGGCGGAGAGTTCCTGGGGCAGTATCCGCCGGGAACTGGAGAAAAGTGTAAAAGAAGAAAACTTTGTTATGGCCAGCATGAAAACGAAGGAAGACATTTGGCCGGCTTTCAAGCGGCTCCTGGAAAAGGAAACGGCAGACGGAGGTGACGGGCTGTGAGTGAATATTCGTTACAGGAACTGTCTTGCTGGAATGACCGGATTGAGGAGCGGGTAAAGCAGGCGGGTCTTGACTATTATGAACAGCATTTCGAAATCTGCAGCTATGAAGATATGCTGTGTTATGAGGCCTATGTCGGCATGCCGGCTCACTATCCCCACTGGAGTTACGGCAAAGCCTACGAGCGGCAGAAGACATTTTATCAATATAATCTGACCGGCCTGCCTTATGAAATGGTCATCAATTCCAACCCATGCATTGCTTATTTAATGAAAGACAATACGCTGCTCCTGCAAATTTTAACGATGGCCCATGTATACGGCCACAACGATTTTTTTAAAAACAACCGCCTGTTCCGGCGGGACACGCGCGCTGACATGGCGGTGGAGATGTTTAAAACGCATGCCAACAGGGTGCGGGAGTATATCCAGGACCCGGGAATCGGCCCCGTTAAAGTGGAGCGTATTTTAGACGCCGCCCATGCCTTGCGCTTTCAAGTTCCCCGGCACGGCGAGAAAAAACAGTCTGACCGTAAGGAACTGGCCAAGGAAGTCTACGAACTTGTTCCGGCCCGCTTGGCCGACGATTTATTAGGTTTTTTGGCCGAAAAGGGACGGCTGACGGACTGGGAACAGGATCTTGTGCATATTGTGCGGGAGGAGAGTATGTATTTTATGCCGCAGCTGGAAACTAAGATCATGAATGAAGGCTGGGCCAGTTACTGGCATTACCGGATTTTACAGGAACTCGAATTGCCGCAGGAATTGCATCTGGAATTTTTACAGCGTCATAATCTGGTGGTACGTCCGCACGAAGGCCGTATCAACCCTTATTTTGTCGGTTTTAAAATGTTCGAATACCTGGATAAAAAGCCCGGCGGACGGGAGCAAATCATGACAGCCCGGCGGGAGGAGCGGGACCAGTCGTTTCTGCGGCGCTATTTGAACCGGGAACTCTGCGAAGAGATGCATCTTTTCTCCTATGGCTCCGAGGGAGAAAACATCATCGTAGAGGATATAGCCGACGAAGAGGGCTGGCAAAATGTTCGCGACACATTGGCCAATTCGGTGGGGATCGCCGGTATCCCCGTTATTGTGCCCCAAACGGTGTGTAAGGGAGTTCTGGAATTGAAACATGAGTTTGACGGGCGGGAATTGGAAATGGGGTATACCCGGGAAACGCTCAAGTATGTAGCGGAATTATGGGGTGGCGAGGTATCGCTGTCCACCGTTCTCAACGGCAGGGAAACAGTTTTGCGCTGTAATGAACAGAAAGAGATATCCTAAGAAAGAAGACCGCCCTAGGCGGTCTTCTTTCTTATACAGGATATTAAAGGCATTTGCCGAACATAAAATATAGATTTGTGATTTATAATGAAGAATAGCTGAGAAGATCAACAGAATGAAGGAGAACGGGATTTATGGAACATGTATCCTTTGACGCCGTTGTGGACCGGAAAAATACACTGGCCCGCAAGTGGGATGCGCGGCAGGAGGTTTTTGGCTGTGAAGATTTGTTGCCCATGTGGATTGCCGATATGGATTTTTTATCGCCGCCCGCCGTGGCGGCCGCCATTCAGAAGCGGGCCGCTCATGGCATGTATGGCTATGCTTCCCGGCCCGCATCCTATTTTGAAACAATCGTCAACTGGCTAAGTAAAAGACATCATTGGGCAGTCGAAACGGCCTGGATTTGTCCGACGCCGGCGGTGGTAACCGCAATTAGCATCGCTGTGCAAGCATTTACCCGGCCCGGAGACCGTGTCATGATCCAGACACCGGTATATCCGCCGTTTTTTGCCTGTGTGCTGAATAACAGTCGCACGGTGGCTGAAAATCCGCTGCGAATGGCAAACGGACGCTTTTGTATGGATTTTGATCATATGGAGCGCCAAATGGCAGGCGGGGTGGCTATGTTTATCCTGTGCAGCCCGCACAATCCTGTGGGACGGGTGTGGACCAAAGAAGAATTAACCCGTTTGGCGGAGCTTTGCTGCCGCTACAACGTACTGATTATTACCGATGAGATTCATTCAGATCTGGCTTTTCCAGAATGCCGTCACATTCCGCTGGCCTCTCTGAACCCGGAGATTGCCCGGCGGACCATTACCTGCATTTCGCCTTCCAAGTCCTTCAATCTGGCCGGTTTTTACACATCTTCCACAATTATTGCCGATGCCGGGCTGAGGGAAAGGTTCCGGCAAGCCTTGGAGGCGCTGGAAATTACGGGCAGTAATCTTTTTGGCATTGTTGCTTCGGAAGCGGCCTACGGGGATAGCGGTTTGTGGCTGGATAATTTGTTGGTTTATCTGGAGGAAAATGCGAACTATTTACACCGTTTTTTAACGGAGCGGATTCCTGCCATTCAGATGGCCAAACCGGAAGGCACCTATCTTGCCTGGCTGGATTGCCGGCAATTAGGTCTGACCGGAATGGAGCTAAAACGGTTTTTTACACAGCAGGCTAAAGTGGGGTTGAATGACGGGGCAACCTTCGGCAAGGCGGGACAAGGTTTTATGCGGCTGAACTACGGCTGTCCCCGCGCGGTTCTGACGGAAGGGCTGGAACGAATCGACCGGGCTGTACGGCAGTATAAAGGTGGGAGATAGTCCGTATGCAACGCTGGATACTTCATGTAGACATGGATGCCTTTTTTGCCGCCGTAGAACAGCGGGACGAGCCGGCTTTGCGCGGCAAACCGGTTATTGTCGGCGGCCTGGGGAACCGGGGGGTGGTGTCTACCGCTTCTTATGAGGCCCGCCGCTTTGGCGTGCATTCGGCTATGGCTATGGCCGAAGCCAGACAGCGCTGCCCGGGCGGGGTCTTTCTGCCGTGTGATCATGCTAAGTATAGCCGTGTGTCCAAGGCGATTTTAGCTATTTTTAACGATTTTTCCCCGTTGGTGGAGCCATTGTCATTGGATGAGGCTTTTTTAGATGTCAGCGGCATGGAAGGACTGTATGACGGACCGGAGGAAATCGCCCGGCGAATCAAACTGCGCATTCACCGCGAAATAGGGTTAACTGCCTCTGTCGGCATTGCTCCCAACAAGTTTTTAGCTAAATTGGCATCAGACTGGAAAAAACCGGACGGACTGGTGCTGGTCCGTCCGGGCGAGGAACGGCAGTTTTTATGCCAGGTTCCTGTCGACCGTCTGTGGGGGGTGGGCGATGCCACTGCTGCGGCGCTTTTTAAACTGGGAATCCGCGCCATCGGCCAACTGGCGGAACGGGATGTGACCGAGTTGGAAGGGCATTTTGGCCAGGCGGCAGCGCACAAGATGCATCAACTGGCCAGGGGAGAAGATGACCGCAAAGTAATTTCCCGGCATGAGCCGCAGTCGGTCGGACGGGAGACTACCTTTGAGGAGGACGTTAGTGACCGGGAAACGATTGCGGCCCATCTGCTGTCTTTGGCGGCTGATGTTGGTTGGCGGTTGCGCCGGATGGGGTATACCGGCAGAACGGTCACTGTAAAAATACGGTTGCCTTCATTCCAGACCCTGACTCGCAGTAAGACCCTATTAACGGCTACGGCACTGGACGAGACCATTTACCAGACTGCCGGGGATTTGTGGGAAAAGGTCCAGATTAAGGGGGGGATCCGGCTGCTGGGTGTGACAGTATCCAATCTGCAAAGGGGCAAGGACCAACTGGCACTGTTTGCCGATGCCGATGAAAAACGGCTGGCCGTTACCGCGGCAGCCGATAGAATTCGTGACCGGTTCGGGCCGGATAGCATTATCCGGGGCCGGTTGCTTAAGCTGCGGGAAAAGGAATACTAGAAGCTTTGTATTTATGCTTGCGCTACTCCGGGGAATACAGTAAAATACTCCAGGCAGACCGGAAAGGGCCGGGGGATTCCATAAACATCCTTTGGACAGGGACAGATGAATCTGGTAAACTGATCGTACAGGGAGTCCTATCCCTAAGTCGGTGAAAGGTGGTGTGTAATGTGGTCTATATGGATGATAACCAATTAGATCTGACCATGGATGACGGGGAGCTGTTGAACCGCCACCAAGTTACCGCATTCGGAGCTTTTTTCATATTGTTAGTATAGATTGCAGTACTTAAGGAGGGGAAACCCTCTCTTTTTTTGGGATCGAGCCTGCTTAAAAAGCGCGTCTACGTTGTTGCGGCTGCGCGTTCTCACTCAACGTACGCCTGAGTACGCCTTGTTCGAATGCTCGCCGCGCCTAGTATCCACATCTTTTTAAGCGGGCTCGGGATCAGAAAGTATAAATTTTTGGGCTATCTCCCAAGTAGCACATGTTTCTGTTTTGCCTGGAATACCGAAAAGTAAAGTACTTTCCTTCCACTGAAAGCCCCATTGGGTCTTTCATGGTAGAACCGCCTGCTGAAAGAGCATATGCCGCATTGTAAATTTAATTTCCATTTTGATATTGACAGTAACTTGGAAAAATAGGATAATTATGACGAATAATGTATATTTTTGGCAAACCCACCGAAAGGCGGGGACGCAAAGCTATGGGTCTAAGGACGAAGGTCTATGATTGCCAGGTTGCCCGTCAAGTATGATGTGAAACCAGGCCCTGCCTGGTTTTTTCTTTGCCGTTAATGCTGTTTCCTGATGGGGAGTGATGAATCGTAACGAGGTGAGAAGGTGGATAACATTGATGATTTTCCAAAGCACAAACTCGTTGAAACGGAATTGAAGCAATGCCAGGATCATTTGGAGGAACTGGTGCAGGAGCGGACGAGAGAACTAAATGAGATGAACCGCAAACTACAGAGCGAAATTGAGGCAAAACAGCAGGCGCAGGCCGTATTAGAACGCTATCAAATTCTTGCCGAGAATACCCGGGATATTATTTTGTTTTTAACGTCGCAAGGAAAGATTGTAGAGGCCAATAAAGCAGCGCTATACGCTTATGGTTATTCCCGGGAGGAATTAATGAACATGGACATTTTTCAGTTGCGGGAAGGACAAGAGGCGCTGCTGGCGGCCGGTCAGCTGCGGCGGGCGGATGCCGAAGGTATTCTGTTCGAAACGAGGCACCGGCGGAAAGACGGCAGTCTGTTTCCGGTCCAGATAAGTTCCCGCGGTACGGTAATACAGGGAGAACGGCTGATTTTCAGCGTTATCCGGGATATAAGCGACCGCAAGGGGATGGAGGAACGGCTGCGCCGGGCCGCCATGTTTGATCATCTTACCAATCTGCCGAACCGGTACTATATAGAAGAATATTTAAATACCAAGATTGCCGATGGCATGGTGAGCCGGCAGGGGGCTTTGCTATTCGTGGACCTGGATAATTTTAAAGTAGTTAATGATTGCTATGGTCACGGCGAGGGTGACAGGACGCTGATCCATATTGTTGAGTGCCTGAAGCAAAATCTAAAGCCCGATGATTTTCTGGCCCGCATCGGCGGGGATGAGTTTGCCGTCTTTGTACCGGAAGCCGATTTGGAGACGGCGCAGAATATGGCCAAGCGGTTATTGACGGCATTGGAACAGAAGGATTTTTATCCGGAGGAAAGTTCGTTTCCGGTAAAAATTACGGCGAGTATTGGTCTTACCCTCGTCGATGGTGCCATTAAGCTGGAGCATTTATTTTCGTATGCCGCCGCGGCGCTGCACTCGGCTAAGGAACACGGCAAAAACCGGCTGGTAATGATTCTGAATAGGGAAGATAAAAAGCGGGTAGCGCAAAACAGCGAAATTCTGTCACTGATTACGGATGCACTCAATGAAGGGAAATTCCGGGTGGATTTGCAACCGGTCTGTAAAGCCGGTGCCGGGATCATGCATTATGAAGCGCTGGTCCGGATGCTGGGGCGGCAGGCAGAAATTATTTCACCGGCCACCTTCATTCCGATTGCCGAGAAATACGGCCTTATGGCCGCTGTTGACCGCTGGGTCATTATTCAGGTCTGCGAAATTCTTAAAAAGCAAAAGGAACTGGCAATTTTTGTTAATTTATCCGGGGTCAGTCTGGGTGACGACACCTTGCTGGAATGGATTGAGACAACCATCAAACAGGGTGACGTGGACCCGCGGCGGCTGGGTTTTGAAATTACGGAAAGTACGGCGGTGAAAGATCTTACCAAAGTGGAGCGGTGGATAAGCAGATTGAAATTATGGGGCTGCCGGTTTGCCCTGGACGATTTTGGGGTAGGTTTTTCCTCATTTTCCTACTTGCAGCGGCTGCCGATTGACTTTTTAAAAATTGATGGCTCGTTCATACGGAATTTAGATTCCAACAGTACTCAGCGTGCTTTGGTGCAAGCTATGAATGCCGTAGCCCATGCGCTGGGTAAAGAGACAATTGCCGAATTTGTAGAGAACGAGGCCATTTGGGACATTCTCCGCCGCCTGCAGGTAGATTATGGGCAGGGATATTTTTTGGGCCGGCCCATGCCGCCGCAGCATTATACCGGGGGCCCGGCTTTCGGCTTGGACGGGGAAAAATAATTTCAGCCATTTTCATAAATTAATGCCCCCTTATTATGTTGCCGCATAGTATGAAATAAGAGCAATCAACAAGGGGGAGGAAAGCCGTGCAATACCAAAGAGCTAAATATGGCAACTGTGGCTGCTGCCGGCTGCGCTTCAGCGTGGTGCCCGCCAACCGCCCGGCCTTCGTGGATCCTGCTTTCTGGGCGCAGGCGCGGGCAAAAGGCGAGGTGTGCGGCGACGGAGATACAGGTTATATTGAAATTAGTGCGGAAGGCCTGGTGCCACTGGGAGTATACACGGTATTTTTTCTCACGGATCAAGGACCCTATCCGGCCGCTCCCACGGGAGTCTATTATACGGGTGACGGTGGGGATCCGAATCGTTTGACAGTCAACGGGGCAGGTGCGGTGAGTTATTATGTTGCGCCGCTTAATTATAATCCTTTCCACGGTATTTCCCTGCTCAGCGGGCTGCACGTTATTCAGGGCGTTATTATTAACTTTCATAGCGACCGGCTAAGCCACGGTTTGTCCCCCGGGGTAGATAATGTCAATGTTTTTGGCCAGCTTGTGGCGCCGATCTGCCACCCGCACCATTAGGAAAAAGCGCTGACAAGTCTTTCGGCTCATAGCGCAGGGTTCAAGGCGCGATTCCTCCTTCCCGCATCCGTCTCCGGCCAAAAGGGTCGCGACTATAGTGACAAAACCTTGCTCAGGCAGTTGCCTGGCAAGGTTTTTCCTAATACTCTTTGGCTTCTTCTTCTCCGGTAAGCACGCGGTAAGCTCCCTCCGCCAGAGCTTGCAGTTCATTTTCACCGGGAATAATAATAAGGGGAGCGAGATAGGAAACATACTCCTTAAGTTTATCGGTTACATATTGGGAATAAGCGATGCCGCCGGTAACCAGGATGTAGTCGACCCGACCGCAGACAGGGACGGCAGCCGCGGCGATATATCGGGCAACGGCGTAAATCATAGCATCGTAGACTTCTTTGGCCCGTTGGTCGCCTTCGGCGATTCGTTTTTCTACCTCACGGGCATCGTTAACGCCTAAATGGGCAACAAGACCGGCCTTGCCTGACAAGGTTTTGGCAATCCGGTCCCGGGGCAGTGCTTTGTCCAGAACATACGAGGCCCATTGACCGGCGGGCAGCGTACCGGCCCGTTCGGGGGAAAACGGCCCTTCGCCGTCGAGGGCATTATTCACTTCTACGACTCGTCCCTGCTGGTGGCAGCCAACAGAAATACCGCCGCCCAGATGAGCGACGATCAGGTTCAATTGGTCATAGCGTTTATGCTGGCTGGCGGCAAAGCGTTTGGCGACCGCTTTCTGGTTGAGGGCATGAAATATACTGCGCCGGCTGATTTCCGGATGGCCGGTAATGCGGGCT
This sequence comes from Allolucifera butyrica, assembly GCF_900476375.1. GTDB lineage: Bacteria > Bacillota > Negativicutes > Sporomusales > UPPP01 > Lucifera > Lucifera butyrica. Next base: position 87,247 of record NZ_UPPP01000055.1, read on the forward strand.
AACGGGCTCAATTCATCTACAACGACAGGGTCGACAATATAGGCGGGGCAACCGGCTTGTTGCGCCAAAGCGTGAGCCAGCATGGCGCCCAGATTCGAGGCATGAGCCCCAAAGCGGCTGGTTTTCAGGTCTGCCAGCATGGCAGGATTGACACGATAGGTTCCGCTGATTAGGGGCTTTAACAGCCCGCCCCGCCCAACAATGGCTGCAAAGTCACTGACGGTCCAACCCTGCCGGGTGAGAAAATCCGTAATTTGCTGCAGCCGGTATTCGTATTGGTCAATAACGGCGGGAAAACGGCTGATTTCAGCGGCGCTATGGCTTATATTCTGCGTAAGCAGCTCCCGGATATCTTCATAAATGCCGACTTTCGTCGAAGTAGAGCCGGGATTGATGGTCAGAATTTTATAGGACAAGTTAAGACCCCCTAGGTGATAATTCTTTGCTTATATTGTAGCCCCAATGGCGGGGAATGTTAAGGGGTTCCGGCATGATTTTTGCGAGCAACTTTGGTTAGCATGCTTTTTTCTGAAACTTGCAGGAATTTTTTATATAGATAAGGAAATTATATATTTTGGTAAAGTATGTTGATTTAGAGGTGAGAATGTGGATTTCGGCTTAGGGAAGGTTGTACCCGTCAAAATTGAAGAAGAAATGAAAAATTCATATATTGATTATGCTATGAGCGTAATTGTTATGAGAGCCTTGCCGGATGTAAGGGACGGACTGAAACCGGTGCATCGCCGGATATTATATGCTATGCATGAAGCCGGTATGACGGCCGGCAAACCTTATAAAAAATCGGCCCGTATTGTCGGTGAAGTACTTGGTAAATATCATCCCCATGGTGATAGTTCGGTTTATGACGCGATTGTCCGCATGGCCCAGGATTTTTCTACCCGTTATTTACTGGTAGACGGCCATGGCAACTTTGGTTCGGTAGATGGTGATTCGGCGGCAGCTATGCGGTATACGGAAGTTCGCATGTCCCGGATTGCGGAAGAAATGTTGGCCGACATCGAAAAAGATACGGTAGACTTTGTGCCGAACTATGATGAGTCCTTAAAAGAGCCTTCCGTATTGCCGGCGAAGATTCCGAATCTGCTGGTAAACGGTTCCGCCGGTATTGCTGTTGGTATGGCAACGAACATTCCGCCGCATAATCTGGGGGAAGTAGTCGACGGACTGATCATGATGATTGATAATCCGGATGTGACGATCAAAGAGCTGATGATGGCCATCAAGGGGCCGGATTTTCCCACGGGCGGCTTAATTCTTGGCCGGGAAGGCATCAAACAGGCATATGCCACAGGGCGGGGCGTTGTTAAAATGCGGGCCCAGGCCCGGGTGGAAAAGATGAACAACGGGAAATACCGTATCCTGGTTACGGAAATACCGTATCAGGTAAACAAGGCCCGGCTAATCGAGAACATTGCCAATCTGGTACGGGATAAAGCCATTGACGGCATTACGGATCTACGGGATGAGAGCGACCGTACGGGTATGCGGATCGTTATTGAGCTGCGGCGGGACGTAAATGCCGATGTGGTATTGAATCAGTTATATAAACATACTCAGTTGCAGGAGACTTTCGGCATTATAATGCTGGCGTTGGTAGACGGACGTCCGCGGGTGCTTAACTTGCATGAAGTACTCCATTACTATCTGGAGCACCAGAAGACGGTTATTATCCGCCGGACGCAGTTTGAGCTGGCGAAAGCCAAAGCCAGGGCGCATATCCTGGAAGGGTTGAAAATTGCTCTGGATCATTTGGACGCCGTAATTGCTACAATCCGGCAATCGCAGACGGTGGATATTGCCCGCAGCGCATTGATGGATAAATTCGGGTTAAGTGAAAAACAATCCCAAGCAATTTTAGACATGCGGCTGCAACGGCTGACCGGTCTGGAACGCCAGAAAATTGAGGATGAATACCGGGACGTTCTGGAAACGATTGCCTGGCTGGAAGGTGTGCTGGCGGATGAGCATAAAGTGTTTAATTTGATTAAAGAAGAGCTGCTGGATGTCAAAAAGCGTTTTGCCGACGCCCGGCGTACGGTGATTACCAGCGATGTTTCCCGTTTGGATATGGAGGATCTTATCGCTGAGGAAGATATCGTCCTTACCATTACTCACGGCGGCTACATCAAGCGGCTGCATATCGATACCTACCGCAGTCAGCGGCGGGGCGGCCGTGGCGTAACCGGCATGGGAACCAAGGAAGAAGATTTTGTGGAGCATCTTTTTGTGACTACCACGCATCATAATATTCTTTTCTTTACCAACCGGGGACGGGTTTACCGGCTGAAAGGATACGAAATTCCCGAAGCCGGCCGCACGGCGAAGGGAACGGCCATTGTTAACCTGCTGCCGCTGGAAAGTAAGGAGCAAATTACGGCCGTCATTCCGATTAAAGAATTCAGTAACACGCGCTTTTTGTTTATGGCGACGCGGAAAGGAATTGTCAAAAAGACCGAACTTACGGAGTACGACACAGCCCGCAAGACTGGACTGATTGCACTGACCCTGGAAGAGGATGACGATTTGATCGGCGTGAAGCTGACCAATGGCGAAAAACATATCCTTCTTGGGACCAAGGACGGAATGGCTATTCAATTTCCGGAATCCGATGTACGGGTTATGGGACGTACTGCTCACGGCGTCAAAGGAATTACCTTGAAGAAGGGCGACCGGGTAGTAGGCATGGATACAGCCCGGAAAGACGGCGAAGTTCTTACGGTAACGGCGGAAGGCTATGGCAAGCGTACGCCGCTTAACCAGTATCCGGTACAGACCCGGGGCGGCAAAGGCAACATCAATAATAAGGTGACCGAAAAAACCGGCGAAGTAGTCGGAATCAAAGTGGTACAACCGGGACAAGAATTGATTTTAATCAGCGGTGATGGGATTGTAATTCGAATAGACGTAGCGGAAATTTCCGTTATTAACCGGAATACGCAAGGTGTCAAACTCATGCGTATTGGTGAAAATGATAAAGTAATGGCTCTGGCCGCCGTGGAAAAAAAGGCGGACAGTGAATAACTGGTAAACGGACGAAGAAAGAAGCAGCGCGAGTGCGATAAACAAAACTGGATATACAGCAATTGAATTTCAGGTAGAAAAAACCCCCCGCCGGATTGCCCGGCAGGGGATTTTTTTGTGGGCGGTCTTTCTCACCCGTTGGTTCTTTGAAATTCCCGCATGAATGCCGCCAGAGCCTGGCAGCCCGCAAGGGGCATGGCATTATAGACGGAAGCCCGGAGACCGCCGACCGAGCGGTGTCCCTTCAGACCGATCATGTCCGACTGCGTAGCCTGGCTGGCAAAGGTTTGTTCCAACTCTTCACTGGGCAGCCGGAAAGTAATATTCATAAGCGAACGGCTGTCCTTATCGGCGTGTCCCCGATAGAAACCGCCGCTTCGGTCAATTGCATCATAAATAAGTGCGGCCTTTTCCTGGTTCTTTTTAGCTATTGCTGCCAGGCCGCCCTGTTTCTTGAGCCAGCGCAGTACTAAATTGATCATGTATACAGCCACACTGGGAGGCGTGTTGTATAATGAAGCGTTTTTGCTATGGGTGCTGTAGCGCAGCATGGTGGGAATGGTTGCGGGACTGCTTTCGGCCCAGTCTTTGCGGATAATGACGACGGTCACACCGGATGGTCCCAGATTTTTTTGCGCCCCCGCGTAGATCAGCGCGAAGTTGGAGGCATCAAACGGACGGGACAAAATATCCGACGACATATCGGCAACGAATGGAGCCGTCAATTTGGGAAAGGACTGCCATTGGGTGCCGAAAATAGTATTGTTAGAAGTAATATGGGCATAAACCGGGTTTTCGCTCAAGTGAATTTCCGTTGCCGAGGGGATGCGGCGGTAATTGTCTGCGGAGGTCGTAGCGGCCACATGGGTTTGGCCGAAGGCCTGAGCTTCCTTTAATGCCTTTTCCGACCAGGAACCGGTCAATATATAATCCGCTGTGCGTCCGGACGGAAGAAAATTCATGGGAACCATAAAAAACTGAGAACTGGCGCCGCCCTGCAAAAAAAGAACCCGGTAATCGTCGGAAAGACCCAGCAATTCTTTGAGACTGGCTTCCGCTTCCGCATTGATGGCTTCGTAAGCTTTAGAGCGGTGACTGATCTCCATGATTGACATTCCTGTATGGTCAAAGTTAAGCAATTCCGCCTGGGCTTCCTGCAAAACTTCCAGAGGCAAGGCGGCGGGACCGGCATAAAAATTAAATATACGTTCAGTCAAGGTACTCCCCCCCAATGAAATGTAATTTTTTCACATATTATACCTGTTAATACCGGATTTAGCAAATAAAATGTTAAAAAAATCCCTGGAATAGAAACAAAAATGTCCTGGATGAAATCTTATATGCTAAATACCCATGCAAGAGAAGTCTTTCTGACAATGCAAAAAATTTTGGCAATGAAGCAGGAGTTTTTTATAGAAACAGAGAATATTCTTTCAGTAAACGTTTACAGAGGGAAAAGGGAATGAAATATGGAACAGGACAAAAATAACGCCATCAATGCAACAATCAAGGATGTAGCCCGGTTGGCCAAGGTTTCGATTGCGACGGTGTCCCGCATTTTAAACGGCAAAGAGACGGTATCGCCGCATTTGGTGGAAAGGGTCATGTCGGCGGTGGAAGAACTGCGGTATCAGCCCAATGCGGTGGCCAGAGCGCTAAAGGTACGTGAATCCCTGAGCATGGGCCTGATTATTCCCGATATTGAGAATCCTTTTTTTCCGGCGCTGGTGCGGGGCGTGGAAGACGCTGCCCAAATGCATGATTATTCCGTCATCCTTTGTAATACTGACGGGAAACCGGCCGAGGAAGAACGTTATATACGGTTTTTATATAACAAGCGGGTAGACGGGATTTTGTTTACCGGCGGCCGTTATAGTGACGATAATGTTGCCATGCTGGCTACTCTGTCGATACCGGTGGTGCTTTTGGACCGCCGGGTGGGATCGCAGCTCAGCACGGTGGTTACGGATAATTATTTAGGCGGTTTTATGGCAACCGAACATTTAATTAAGCGCGGCCGCAGCCGCATTGCCTTTATCAGCGGCCCGCCGGAGCTGTCGTCCGTTCAGACCCGCCGGGAGGGTTATGTCCAGGCCCTGCGGCAGCACGGGCTTTCCTACGGAGAAGAATTGGTGCTGCCGGGCGACTTTACCTTTGAAAGCGGGCACAGGGCCGCAGCCCGCCTGATTGCCGACGGTCTCAGCGTTGACGCGTTTTTTGCGGCCAATGATATGATGGCCATTGGCGCTATTGAATATTTGCGGGCCTACGGCATCCGGGTGCCGGAGGAAATTGCCGCGGTCGGCTATGATGATATCCGCATGGCGGCTTGGTACAAACCGTCATTGACAACAGTAAGACAGCCTGTGTATCAAATGGGGCAATGTGCGGTGCGCAGGATGCTGGAATTGGTAAGCGGCGGTGTGAGGCGGTACAGCGAAGAAGTATTGAGGCCGGAACTCGTAATTCGGGATTCATCCGGCAGCAGGGGAGGCAAGGAACAATGATGCAAAAAAAAGCGGTCCTGGTAATCGGCAGTCTGAATATGGATTTGGTTGCAGCCGTTGAGAAACTGCCCGCCCAAGGAGAAACTGTTTTCGGGAAAACGTTTTCCACTTTCCCGGGAGGAAAAGGGGCCAATCAGGCCGTGGCGGCTGCCAAATTAGGCGTTCCGGTAACCATGGCGGGCTGTCTGGGACAGGACGGGTTTGCCGGGGATCTGATAAAAAGTCTTACCGCAGCCGGCATTGATACATCCTGTATCCGCTATACCGGAACTTCGACGGGAACGGCGCTCATAACCGTAGGCAATGAAGGCATGAACACCATTGTAGTGATCCCGGGGGCCAATGCCTGCTGCAATCCCGGGGATGTAGACCGGGCGCTGGCAGCCTTTGACCAGGCGGGTATTCTGGTGGTGCAGCATGAAGTGCCGCCGCAAACGGTGGAATATGCCATCCGGACAGCAAAAGGAAAGGGGTGGACGGTTATCTTGAATCCTGCTCCCGCCCGGACGATTGCTCCGGATGTATTGGCCCTGATTGATATAATAACTCCCAATGAAACCGAGATTGCGTCCCTGACGGGCTGTAAGGCGGACGGAAAAGAAGCGGCGGTAACTGCCGCCGGCCATTTGCTGGCCGCCGGCGTGGGAACGGTTGTAGTAACGCTGGGAGCGCAAGGCGCCGTCGGCTGCACGGGGGATGCGGTAATTCATGTTTCGGCCTGTCCGGTGACGGCGGTGGATACAACCGCTGCCGGAGACGCCTACACCGGCGCGCTGGCCGCAGCCCTAGCTGAGGGAAAAACGTTGGCGGAGGGAATGCGCTTTGCCGCCGCTGTTGCTGCCCTGGCGGTAACTAAGGAGGGGGCCCAGCCTGCTTTGCCATGGCGGGAAGAGGCGGATGCGTTTATAAGACAACAGGGGGAATCATGTAATGAAGAAGATCGGAATTCTTAACCAGCTCATAAGTGAAGTCATTGCCGGTATGGGGCATGGCGATACATTGGTTATCGGCGATTGCGGACTGCCGATTCCACCGGCAGTCCGGCGCATTGACCTGGCATTGACGCCCGGTGTGCCCGGTTTTTTGGAAACACTGCAGGCAGTCCTGCGCGAATTGGCGGTGGAAAGTGCCTTGGCTGCGTCGGAAATGCCTGTGGTCAGTCCCGGTTTGTATAAAGAGATGCAAAACCTTACGGACGGAATTCCGTTAAACCTGGTTGATCATGAACAATTTAAAGAAATGACGAAAAAAGCGGTAGCGGTAATCCGCACCGGCGAATGTACCTCCTATGCCAATATCATCTTAAAATCCGGCGTGATTTTTTAGGAGGCCTGATTGTGAAGGAAATTTTAGCAATGCGGGGGATTTCCAAATTCTTTCCCGGCGTAAAAGCACTCGATAAAGTCGATTTTTCCCTTTTTGCCGGCGAAATTCACGCTTTATTGGGAGAGAACGGCGCCGGCAAGTCCACTCTGATGAAAATACTAAGTGGTGTTTACCGGAAAGATGCCGGGGATATCCTTTTAGACAGCCGGCCCGTTGAGATTCATAACCCGCGCCAGGCTCAGGCACTGGGTATCGGCATTATTCATCAGGAACTCAATCTGGTGCCGGAACTGACGGTTATGGGCAATATGTATTTAGGTCGGGAGCCGCTGACGCCGGTGGGGTTTATTGACGAAGAAGCCATGAAAAGAAAGGCGGCCGCAGTATTAAAAGAATTGGGAACGGCAATTTCGCCCCTGTCCATCGTGTCGTCCCTGAGCATTGGTGAACAGCAAATGGTGGAAATTGCCAAGGCTCTGACCTATCAAACTAAAATTTTGATTATGGACGAACCGACTGCCGCTCTTACGGAAGGGGAAACGGAGCATTTGTTCGGGGTTATCCGCCGCCTGGCGGCGGGAGGGGTCGGAATTGTCTATATTTCTCACCGCATGGAAGAATTGTTTGCCCTAAGTAACCGGATTACGGTCATGCGTGACGGTACCTATGTGGGGACCGTTGCCACCTCGGCAGCAACCTTCGACCAACTGGTAAAAATGATGGTGGGACGCGATATGATCGCCCGGTTTCCCAAACAGCCCTGCATTCTTGGCGGAGAAGTGCTGCGGGTGGAACATTTGTCCCGTCCCGGGAAATTAGAAGATATTTCTTTTGCTGTCCGGGCGGGGGAAATCGTAGGGATTGCCGGCTTGATGGGCGCCGGACGGACTGAGTTGGCCCGGGCTGTCTTTGGGGCAGATCCTCAGGTAAGCGGCGAGATCTATGTTGGCGGCAGGCTGCAGACGATTCATTCTCCGGCGGATGCCATCCGGGCGGGGATTGCCTTAATTACGGAAGACCGGAAACAACAGGGACTGGTGCTGGATTTGCCGGTTGGGGAAAACGTTTCCCTGGCTTTTTTGAAACAATTAAGCCGGCATTGGCTTATTGATCAATCAAAAGAGGAAGAAGCGGTCAGTGAGCACATTGAAAAACTAAAGATCCGTACCCCGGGTAGGTGGCAGCTGGTGAGAAACTTAAGCGGCGGTAACCAGCAGAAGGTGGTTATTGCCAAGTGGCTGTCCACTGCCCCGAAGGTTCTTATTATGGATGAGCCGACACGGGGTGTGGATGTAGGAGCCAAAGCTGAGATTTATCAAATTATGAATATGTTGACAGCGGCCGGGGTTGGCATTGTGATGATTTCTTCCGAACTGCCGGAAATATTGGGGATGAGTGACCGGGTGCTGGTAATGCACCGCGGCCGGATTAGTGCGCAAATGCCGGTAGCGCAAGCAACCCAGGAAACAATCATGGCCTATGCCGCGGGGGGAGAGTGAATTCATGCTGATATCAACGTGGAAACAGAATACTATGCTGCGCAAAATGGGGCCGTTTCTGGGTCTGATGCTGTTATGCCTTATCTTGACGCTTTTGTCGGACCGATTTCTTACGGTTAACAATTGTTTGAATGTAACCCGTCAGGTTTCTTTAAATGCAATTATCAGCGTGGGCATGACGCTGGTTATTTTGACGGGCGGGATTGATTTGTCCGTCGGATCCATTGTTGCGCTGGCCGGCAGTATTTCCGCCGGACTGCTGACTGCCGGGCAAACCGTTGCCGTTGCCGTGTTTGCCGGCCTCTTGGTTGGGATTGTCCTTGGCTTGATCAACGGACTTATAATTACCAAACAAAATGTGCCGCCTTTTATTGCTACGATGGGTATGATGACCATAGCCAGGGGCTATACTCTGGTTTATACCGACGGGCGTCCCATCAGCGGACTGGCCGATACGTTCCGGTTTATTGGCGGCGGTTACATCGCCGGTATTCCTGTACCGGTCATTATTATGGCTCTTATTTTCCTCGCCGGTTATGTCATGCTGCGCAAGACCCGTTTTGGCCGGTACGTCTATGCAATCGGCGGCAATGAAGAAGCGACCCGTTTATCCGGTATCAACACTAAAAAAGTTCTTATTTGGGTTTACGGTTTATGCGGCTTATTATCTGGATTAAGCGGCATCATTCTGACCTCCCGGCTGGATTCCGCCCAGCCTACGGCGGGCATGGGATTTGAGCTGGACGCCATCGCCGCGGTAGTATTGGGCGGTACCAGCCTGTCGGGTGGTGTAGGTACAATTGGAGGCACGCTGGTTGGGGCATTGATTATCGGAGTGCTCGATAACGGCCTCAATCTGTTGAATGTATCATCCTTTTACCAGCAGGTAGCCAAAGGTGCTGTTATTTTATTGGCTGTTATGCTGGACCGCAAACGGGCTAAGGGAGGTGCTTGAGCAGAATCGGGAGTGCCTCAGTTAAATTTTGGAGAAGTTAAAAGGGGGAAAACACAGTGTTTAGAGGTAAAAAAAGTTTTTGGGCGATTCTTCTGGTTGTTGTGTTTAGCGTAAGCTTGCTCGCCGGCTGCGGCAGCACGCCAAAGGCGGCGGATCAGGCTAAGAAGAAACCCGTTATCGGACTGGCGCTTTCTACGCTAAATAATCCGTTTTTTGTTGATGTAAAGGACGGAGCGAAAGCAGCCGCCGATGCCAATGGGATGGACCTGGTCGTAATGGATGCGCAAAATGATGCCAGTAAACAAATGGATAATATTGAGGACCTGATTCAGCAAAAAGTAAGCGTTATTATTGTGAATCCGGTGGATTCCAAGGCGATCGTACCGGCAATTGAAGCGGCCAATAAGGCCAATATTCCGGTTATCACCGTGGACCGCGGCGCCGCCGGCGGTAAAGTAGTAACAACCATTGCTTCCGATAATGTTGCCGGTGGCAAAATGGCCGGTCAATTGATTGTGGATAGACTGGGTGGAAAGGGCAAAGTGGTTGAGCTTCAGGGTTTGCCCGGCACGTCTGCCGCCAATGACCGGGGTAAAGGGTTCCATGAAGCCATTCAGGGCGTTGCCGGTATTAGTGTTGTTGCCCAACAGCCCGCCGATTTTGACCGGGCCAAAGGCATGAAGGTAATGGAAAATATCCTGCAGGCCAATCCGGAAATCAACGCTGTATTTGCCCATAATGATGAAATGGCCCTCGGGGCTCTCGAAGCCATCAAGGCGGCTAACCGCACGGGGATTCTGGTAGTTGGTTTTGACGCTACTGCGGATGCTGTAAAAGCGGTAAAAGACGGTTCTATGGCCGCTACTGTGGCGCAGAAGCCGAAAGATATGGGAAAAATAAGCATTGAAACAGCGAAGAAGATCATGGCGAAAGAAACGGTTCCGGCCAGCATTCCCGTTGCCCTGGAACTGATAGTAAAGAAATAAGATACTAAGAACAGGCCGGTGTGCAAACCCGGCCTGTTTTTAGTATCTCATGAATGGGTGGCCGGCTATTTGGGTAATGCTAACGCTATAAATACGGGAGGAGGTGAGCCGTGCATGAAAAACACGGGCGAAACTGGCGGAAAAGACGCGGCCCAGGGGACAACCAAAGCGGCTGAAGCAGTTAAAACCCCTAAAAACAAACAAGCCAAAAAATCAAAATGAAACAAACGGGGAACGGCAGGATTGCCGTTCTCTTTATTTGGAGCGAGTCTTTGTATTTTGTCATCCCTGCGCCACGAGCCGACGTTAGCGGTTTTTCCTAAAAAACTGCTGATTTTAGGTAATTCTGGTAGGATTTGTCGGACTTTACCTGGAATAGATCGTCAGAAGGGGGCGGCGAAATGAAAGGATGGAGATGGATCCTTGGTGGGGGGCTGCTCATAATTGGCGTTATCGTCTTTGTTTGGGGCGGTACCTCACCGCGGCCAATCCAAATCGGTTTCGCCGGGAGTCTGACAGGCCGGATTTCCGATCTTAGTATTGACAGCCGGGACGGAGTCATGCTGGCCGTGGAAGAAACGAACCGGGCCGGTGGAATTCATGGCAGACCGGTGAAACTTATTGTCAAAGACGACCATAATAATGCCCACGAAGCAATCCGGGTCGACCGGGAACTGATTAGCCAGGGGGTTTCAGCCATTATCGGTCATGTGACCAGTTCCATGACGGTGGCTGCCTTACCTCAGATCAATGCAGCCAGGATGCTTCTTATCAGCCCGACGGCCACCAACCCGAGAATAAGCGGGTTGGACGACTACTTTATCAGGGTGATTCCCGACTTAGCGGACACAGCCAGCTTACAGGCGGATTATGCCAGACGCAAATTACATTTGCGGCGAATCGCCATTTTATATGATATGTCCAATGCGGAATATGCCATGCAGTGGACTACGTATTTTAAATTTCGTTTCGAGAAACTTGGCGGCAGGGTAATCGATATTGATCGTTTCCATACCAATAGAGAAGCGGATTTTTGGGACACCATTCAAGCCATGCTCGCCGGGCACCCTGACGGAGTGCTAATTGTAGCCGGTGCCGTCGACTCGGCATTATTTTCCCAGCAGGTCCGGATGCAGAATGACCATATACCCATCTTATCCAGCGGCTGGGCTATGACACCGGATTTTATTAACCATGGAGGACCGGCGGCGGAAGGAGTTGTTTTTGCCCATCCCGCCGATTTAGAGAGCCGCAGCAGTAACTACTTAAAGTTTAAACAGGCCTTTTACAAACGGTTTGGCCGGCTGCCTGGCTATGCTGCAGCCTACGGTTATGAGGCGGTCCGGGTGTTATTCCGGGGTTTGGCTGCCGGCAGACGGCCGGAAGAGATCAAACAGGCAATTATCAATCATCGGGTTTTTGACGGCTTATGGGGACATTTTGTTATTGACGAAAATGGTGACACCATTAATGAATCCAATATTATTACCGTTCAAAACGGGAAGTTTGTAAAGGTGGATTGGAAGGATGAGCAATAGCAGAAGTTTAACCCGGGTTCTTACCATGCAGTTTCTCTTACTGGTTGTAGTACCGCTGGCAGCAATCAGTATCTTGACGCTGCAGCTTTTAACCAAGGAACTGGATAGGCAGATTACCAGTAAAAACTTGCTGCTGGCTTCTTCCATGGCCGATCAGGTAGATGCTTTTTTACAAGATGCAGAAATGGCTTTACGGCAGGTTGACGCCGTTATGGAAGTCAGTAGAGTCGATGAGCGAAAGCAAAGATATCTGGAAGCATGGATCCGAAATTATCCTTATTTTGAAAGTCTTCAAATATTGAACCGGGACGGGAGAGTACGGTATATTGCTCCCTACCGGCCCCATTATACGGGTATCAGCATGGCGGGGCAGCCGTTTTATAAGGAAGCGCTGAGTACCGGGGTGATCTACTGGTCACCCGTATTCATTTCCCAGCAGACCGGTCAGCCGACCCTCACGGTTACTTTACCTACATCGGCGGGAATGGTAGTAGGTTTTTTAAATCTGGGCTGGCTGAGCGATGTATGTATTCAGGCGACACGGGATGCCCCGGTATGGGGCGGTATCATTGATAAAGAAGGGACGATTATCGGTCATTCGGACCGGAGACTGGTCAATGAACGGACGAATTTAGGCGATGCGGGCTTTGTCCGCCGGAGCCTGCGGGTACAGTCGGGCACCTATCGGGATATGGTACAAGGGCAGGATACATTGATCAGTCTGGTTGCCGTCAACCGGACGGGCTGGCGGGTTGGCGTGTTTCAGAGTGCGGCCCAGGCCTTCCGGCCGGTAGAAGCAATGCGTAATATTTTTATTGCCGGCTCTTGTCTTGCTGTTGCACTGGCGCTCTTTTTAGCTTTGTGGCTTTTGCGAAAAATATTGAACCCTCTGGCGGATCTGACGAATCACACCCGGCAGATTGCCGACGGCTGCTATGACCTGGTTGTACCGACAGGTGACTTTAAAGAGTTTGATGAGCTGGCCGGTCATTTCCAAACCATGAGTGAGGCCGTCCGTTCCCGGGAAGAGGACTTGTCGGGCAAGCGGCAGGAACTGGAGAATTCTATGGTGACGCTGGAAAAAAGAAACCGGGAGCTTGACCAGTTTGCCTATGTTGCTTCGCACGACTTAAAGGCGCCGCTGCGGGCGATTGCCAATCTGTCTCAATGGATGGAAGATGATCTGGGACCGGTTATAACGGGAGAGACCCGGCGTCATATGGAATTGCTGCGGGGACGGGTAAAGCGGATGGAAAATTTAATCGAAGGGATTCTGCAATACTCCAGGGTTGGCCGGATTGTTACCGGCGCCGAACCGGTTGATGTGGAAGAGATGGTGCAGGACATTGTTCAGGAATTGGAGCCTTTGGGGGGACTTAGCGTAAGAATAGAAGGAAGTTTGCCCGTAATTACTGCGGAGAGAGTGCGGCTGCGCCAGGTATTTGCGAATTTGATCGGTAATGCCGTTAAATATCATAACCGTCCCGTCGGGGGGAATGTAGTTATTGCCGGCAAACGGGAAGACAGCTGTTATGCGTTTACCGTGGCTGATGACGGGCCGGGGATTGCTCCGGTGTATCATGAAAAAATTTTTGAAATGTTTCAGACCCTGCAGCCGCGGGACAGGGTTGAAAGTACCGGCGTTGGCCTGGCTTTGGTCAAAAAGATCGTAGAGGGACAGGGCGGTCAGATAACAGTCCACTCCCAGGAGGGGGAAGGAGCGACGTTTTGTTTTACCTGGCCGGTTCAGGATAGTACGGAGCTATGATCAGCCTATTCTGGCATAATCGGCAGGAAAATTTTCCGATATTGGGGAAATATATAATAGAGTGCAGAAGGAATAAGGAGGGCTTGCCGATGCGTACGCTGGAGGCGGCGGAAATTACAGAAGCAATCGCGAAATTGGCGGTTGACGCCAATTATTATCTGTCGGACGATATCTTCGAGGCATTAAAAGCGGGAGAGCAAAAAGAAGAGTCCCCTTTGGGCAGGGAAATTCTGGGTCAGTTGATCAGTAATGCCTGCATAGCACGGGAGGAAGCCATGCCGATTTGTCAGGACACGGGTATGGCCGTGGTTTTTATGGAATTGGGGCAGGATGTGCATGTTATAAACGGCGATTTGACGGCAGCGGTCAATGCCGGGGTGGCAAAGGGCTATGCCGAAGGATACCTGCGTAAATCGGTGGTGGCCGAGCCCTTGTTCCAACGCAGGAATACAGGCGATAACACGCCGGCGGTATTGCATGTTACGGTGGTTCCCGGAGATCGGGTCCGGATTACATTGGCCCCCAAAGGATTTGGCAGCGAGAACATGAGTGCTTTAAAAATGTTTAAACCGTCTGACGGCGTGGAAGCAGTAAAAAAGTTTGTCGTTGATACGGTATTTCAGGCCGGATCGAACCCCTGCCCGCCGATTGTCATTGGTATGGGTGTCGGCGGAACAATGGAAAAAGCAGCATTCTTGGCGAAAAAGGCATTGCTGCGTCCGGTTAACCGGCACAATTCCCAGCCGGAATATGCCCGGCTCGAGGAAGAGCTTCTGAGCCTGGTTAACCGGACGGGAGTCGGACCACAGGGATTAGGAGGCCGGATTACGGCACTGGCGGTAAATATTGAATATTATCCGACGCATATTGCCGGTTTGCCGGTGGCAGTCAATATTAATTGTCATGCCACGCGGCACGCTGAAATTGAACTCTAAGGAGTGTGAAGGGCCATGACACAACCCATTCATATTACGACGCCGCTGACCGGAGAAACTGCGCGCAAGCTGAGGGCCGGGGACAGTGTGCTTATTTCGGGTGTGATTTATACTGGACGGGATGCCGCCCATAAACGGATGATGGAAGCCCTGGACCGTGGTGACAAGCTGCCTGTTGAGCTCAAAGACCAGATCATCTATTATGTTGGACCGGCTCCGGCTAAACCCGGTCAGGCGATTGGTTCCGCCGGTCCGACGACAAGCGGGCGTATGGATGCGTATACGGTACGCCTCCTGGATCAAGGTTTAAAAGGTATGGTCGGCAAGGGCTACCGTTCATCGGAGGTAGTAGCGGCCATGCAGCAGCATGGGGCAGTATATTTTGCGGCGATCGGCGGGGCGGCAGCTTTGATCGCCAAAGCAGTCAAAAGCTACGATGTAGTAGCGTATGCCGACCTGGGAACCGAGGCAATTGCCAAGCTCCGTGTGGAAAATTTTCCGGCCATTGTAGCAATTGACAGCCGGGGTGAGAATTTTTACGAACAGGGTCAAAAGCAGTACCGTCAGTTATAGGTTGGATCAAAAAACGGATACAACGGCTTCAATGGGGAAGCAAAGCTGCGAGACAACAAGTGGCTGCGGCTTCCGCCGGCCTAAGAAGACTTGGCAGCGCCAGGTCTTCAACTATTTTTATGCAGAACTTTCCTAGGAGAATTATTGTCGAATGCCAGACTTACGAAAAGTGGGACAGATAAATTTTTCTGTGGCAACCTATTGGCGGCGGCAGGGAATACTAACTAAAACGAGTAAACTATTATACATACCGGAATGGAAAAAGGAGGAAGTCCTGTGAGTACCTTAAAAGAGCTGGTGGCTGGCCAGTTCGCAGATTATCTGAAGGATCTGGAAACAATTACAAATATTGATTCGGGTACAGGCGACGCGGAAGGCAGTGCGAAAATTGCCGATTTTTTAAAACAACGGCTGGAAGAGGCCGGCGGTAAGGTGGAATTCCGTAATAACACCAGGGGAACCCATGTGATCAGCCGCTTTAAAGGAACGGGAACCCGGCGGATTTTGATGATTGCCCATACCGATACCGTTTTTCCCAAAGGAGAGGTGCAAAAGCGTCCCTTCCACTTTGATGAGCAGACAATGAAAGCGTATGGTCCGGGTGTGGGGGACGATAAAGCAACCGTCGTGCAGACTCTTTATATTATGAAGGCGCTCCAGAAATTGCAGTATGACAAATACGGTGAAATTATGCTGTATTATAATGCGGAAGAAGAAACGGGTTCAAAAACCTCAAGTGATATTATCATTGAATTGGCCAAACAGGCGGATTTGGTTATTATTATGGATACGGCCCGGCCTAATTGGGGCATTGTGACCCGCCGCAAAGGCAGTGCCAAATATGAAGTCAAAGTAGAAGGCATTGCCGGTCATGCCGGCAATGTACCATACCGTACAGCCAGTGCCACCATGGAGTTGGGCAATCAAATTACCCAACTGTTTTCCCTGGCGAGCACACTGCCCCGCGATCCGCTGAGTCTTACCCCGGACAGATTGCAAGAGCAGGGAATTATGGACTATGGACAGTTTATTCCTGAAAATACTATTAATGTAGGCATGATCGGTACAACCAACCAGAAAATCAATGTTATCCCCGACAATGCTTTTGCCAAGTTTGAGGTGCGCAGTTACAAAATGTCGGAATTGGAACGACTGGATAGGGAAATCAAAGCCTTGGCCGAGAAGAGCCTTGTTCCCGGAACCAAGGTTAAAATCAGCGGTAAGATTTCCATGGGGCCCATGGAGAAGACACCGCAGGTTCAGCAGTTGGTAAATACCTACAAGGAAGTTGTGCAGCGGGAGTACTATGCGCAAGTGGTTGAATGGGTAGCCGGGGGAATTACTGACGGAAATCTGGCCGCCCGTTACGCCCCCACCATTGATGCGCTGGGCGTGGAAAATGGCAAAGAACATACGCCGGATGAGTATGCCGACTTAAAGACGGTAGGACCGCGTACCGTGGCCCTGGTTGCATTTATTCAGCAAATATCGGAACAACAAACGAATCATTAAAAGAAAAAACCGCGGCCGCGGTTTTTTTTTACCCTCGTAACCTTCGCTCCAAACTTTGTATCACGAGCTCTTATGAATCATGGTCTCTTTTTCCAAAACCCAATTACCAATTTCCAATTACGAAAAAACGCGTTAGCGGTTTTTCTTATTACAGTATCTGCTCATAATAGGGGGGAGTGGTGGAAAGATAGTTTATAGGGGAACATATCCCGGGTACATGTGTACTCAGTGAAATATTTATTTTGATTTGTAGTGTATTTTGTGTACAAAAAGCACTAGACAGGAGGGAAAAATCGCGATACCATACAAGTGGAGGTGCTAAAATGCAGAATATTTTTGAAATGGCAAAAAAACCGCTGGAACAGGCATCCCAAATTCTAAGACTTGACCAAAATGTATCCAGCCTGTTGGCTCATCCGGAACGGACATTGGAAGTGCATATTCCTGTCAGAATGGATGACGGACGGCTGGAGATCTTTACCGGGTATCGCTCGCAGCATAATACCGCACTGGGACCGGCTAAGGGGGGCATCCGCTTCCATCCCGGGGTAACGATGGATGAAGTAAAAACCCTTGCTTTCTGGATGACTTTTAAGTGCGCCGTTCTCAATCTGCCTTACGGTGGCGGCAAAGGGGGCGTCATCGTTGACACCCGGAAATTGTCCCGGTCTGAACTGGAGCGCCTGGCCCGGAGTTATATGCAAAAAATTATGCCGGTGATTGGCGAACATCAGGATATTCCGGCTCCGGATGTAAATACGGACTCCCGGATGATGGCCTGGATGATGGATGAATATAGTAAATATCAGGGCTATAACGTACCCGGTGTAATTACCGGTAAACCTAAGACCGTAGGCGGTTCGGCCGGACGGGGTTCAGCCACCGGCCGGGGAGTTATGTTTTGCATCCGGGAAGCCTTTAAAAAAATGGCCATTCCTATGAAAGAGGCCACTGTGGCTGTGCAGGGATTTGGCAACGTGGGCGGTTTCTCGGCGAAACTGCTTTTCGATGCCGGGGCGAAAATAGTTGCAGTTAGTGATATGTATGGCGCCATTTATAACCAGCAGGGTCTGGATCCCTATGACATAGAACGGCATGTAAAAGAGACCGGTTCCGTGGCCGGCTACAGGCGGGCGGAGACCATGACCAACGGACAATTGCTGGAATTGCCGGTTACCGTACTGGTTCCGGCCGCCCTGGAGGGACAGATTACATCCGGCAATGCAGACCGGATTCAGGCCCGCATTATTGCCGAAGGGGCTAATGGACCGGTAACGCCGGATGCGGATTCCGTTCTGGCCGGCAGAGAAATTATGGTGATCCCGGATATTTTGGCTAACGCCGGTGGAGTTACGGTAAGCTATTTTGAATGGGTGCAGAATTTATACCGGTATTATTGGACGGAAAAAGAAGTCCATGCCCGCCAGGAAGACATGATGGTCGATGCTTTCGCCAAGGTATACGAAGCGGCGGAACGCTATCGGACCAGCTTGCGGGTCGGGGCCTATATCGTGGCGCTGGAGCGGCTGTCCGAGGCCATGCGCTTGCGCGGATGGCTGTAATGTTTCTTCCTTAATTTGTTGGAAAAGACCAATCTTATGAGCGGTGATTGTACTGGGCTTGTTCCTGGTACTTTCCCCGCCGCTTGATTGGTCTTTTTTTATTTAGGGTTACCCGAACCAAACCGGCTGCCTTGACATAAAATATAATAGATTGCCGAATGAATGGCAGGGAAGGAGGTGTAGTATGAACTATTTTTTTAATAGTACACCCTATCGCCAATATATTGTTTTTGATACGGGCCGGGGCTGTGTCGGTTACGGGTGGCCGACTTGCTTCGATAACTACTGGTGCCGTCGCCGTTATCGGCGCCATTGCCACCACTATCGCCGGTTTGGCGGTTACTACCATCCCGGGTATCGGAGGTTTTCGTATTATCCCCAATTTCCCCTTTCCTTCATGATAACGGACTGTGGTTGTTGATCATTTCTATAACATAGGAAAAAGCAACCGGGAAGAGATCTCTTCACCGGTTGCTATATCTTGCCAATCATTATGACAAGGCCGTGCGGGCATCGTCCGTCCTTGTTGCGGAATTTATAATACTTTGGATACGATATAAGACCCGTTATAAAAGAACACGCGCCGGCCAAAGGGCTCATCGAGACTTTTTTGATAATTATGCCCGGCGTTGGCCGGCCAGAAAGCGATAAACACAAACGGCTCCGACAGGGAGGTATTAATGGTCCGGTGTCCCCAGCCGGCTGGAATGTAGGTTATAACGTCCGGTTTCATTTCTAACCACTTTGTTTCCTGACCTTTCTGTAGGAGCAGAAGTCCTTCTCCTTTTAGGGTGAAAAAGACTTCCGAACATTTTTCATTAATGTGATAATGTCCCTTGGTCATGAAAAATTCCCCGTTCACCTGACCCGGATTGATCACAGTGACGGCCTGCTCCAGCTCTCCTGCGATAAGGGGAGCCGTTTTTTTGTACACGCGATAGATTACCTCATTGTTGGCGAGAGCCATTTGCTGGCGAATGTCTTCCGCCGCGAAATACCTGTGCATGTCGGAAAGTTTACGTTCCTCATAGTGGTCATAGTTTTCCAAGATGTTCTCCTGCCGGTTAAACACGGTAAAGAAGCCAGCCTCAATTTTTTCGTTCATACTCCGACCTCCTAGCCTTCGATATGTTCCGGAGAGTATCTCTCTATTTATTACTATACACTGGGAAGCTGCAACTTTCCAGAATTTTCTTTTACTATGCCGGAATTTAATATAATAGATAAAAGAAGGCAGCGCATTATAAATAGAAATGCACTGCCTTCATTATAAAAAAATTCGCGCCCTGAATTCAGAAGTTTTTAGCGGCTCCACCAGGAAAAGAAGAAAGAATCATGGCTTTCGTATCCGTTACGGTCATCCCGCAGGAAAATAAATGAACCGTTGTGCATAAAGCCTACACTGACTAATTCGTCGTCATCATTATAAAATAATACGGCGTCGGTTATGCGGCGCCCGCGGTACCAGAAAGCATCAGAATAACGGTTTTCCCAGCGATAGGCGTGTAATCCCGGGAAACGGTCGACCCAGTCCTGATCATAAACCCGTGCCATATGGCCGGGCGGGAAAAAGGCACGGCGTTCATGCCAGCGGAACGGTACCGGAGCATAGTCCGTTCTATACCAGCCATGATGATACGCCCTGGCCGACCAGTCGTGGTGGTGACCGCGGTCATGATCGTAGTCATAATATTGGGCGCTGACGGGTGAAGACAGGGATAAAAGGAAAACGGTAAGCAGTAGAAACAGCGTTTTTTTCATTGGAAGCCCCCCTTACATTTTGGCTTCAGTATAACGGAAAAGTATGACAGAATCATGACAAAAAATGTAAGGGTTAAAAGGGGATTGCAAATTATTTTAGGAAGGTGCAGGCGCTGGCCGGGATGTCGACTCCGACCTGGCATCCTTCGGCGAAGTGATCTGTTTGCAGCGGATTGTGCAGCATATCAACAAGGAGAGCGGTATCTTCGATTTGAACGGTATAGCGGATTACATTTCCCAATAAAGCTTTTGCTTTGATGGTACCCGGCAACAGGCCGGGCTGGCAGGAAGCGGATAAGGAAATTAATTCCGGCCGTATGGAAACGGAACGGACCTGCTGGTCAACTGCCTGCGTGACCGGCAAGGGAACGGAACCTTGCAATGTATTCAAGCAACTGACGGGCAATAAATTGGTTGTTCCCACAAACTGGGCAACAAACGGCGAATTGGGGTGATGATACAGTTCGTCAGGGGTTCCGGTTTGGATGATCCGGCCATCCCACATAATAGCGATCCGGTCGGAGAGGGTGAGTGCCTCCTCCTGATCATGGGTAACAAAGATGGTGGTTATTTTGAGCTGACGTTGAATACTTTTGATAAACTCCCGCATGGAAAGGCGAATCTTCGCATCCAGGGCACTTAGTGGTTCATCCAAAAGTAAAATCTTGGGCCTGGGAGCCAGAGCCCGTGCCAGGGCCACGCGCTGCTGCTGCCCGCCGGACAGTTCCTGCGTTCTGTGCCGGGCCCGGTCGGCCAGTCCGACCGTATCCAGGATACCGGTAACCCGCCGGGCGATGGTTTGGGTGTCGGTACGGCGCATTTTTAAACCAAAGGCAACATTATCAAATACATTCATATTGGGGAACAGGGCGTAAGACTGAAAGACAAAGCCCATATCCCGCTTATGGGCCGGCAAAGGGCCAATATCTTGTCCGGCCAGACGGATTATGCCGCTGTCACAGGGCAAAAAGCCGGCTAAAATGCGTAACAGAGTACTTTTACCGCAGCCGCTGGGGCCAAGCAGGGTCAAAAATTCCCCCTGGGCAATGGATAAGTGGATGTCTTGTAGGGCGATGCGGTCTTTAAAGCATTTTTTCAGTCCGTTAATTTCAAGATAACTCAATTAGATAATCCTCCTCAGCAGCGGCTGTCTTCTGCCGTTTCCGTTTTGCGTCGGTTTCCTGCAGCCTGAGAATGGTCATGGTTGCCGCCAATATAAAAACATAATAAATGACTACGATGACACTGGCTAAATGTCCATTTTCCCAGCTTACCTTATATAAATAGAGCTGTAAGGTTTGGTAGGCCGAACCGGTCAGCAGATTAGCCAGGACGAATTCTCCGAACAAAACGGAAAAGGAGAGCAAAAAGGCGGTCAGTATCCCTGGCAGGATGTTGGGAAGAATTACATAGCAAAAAGCCTGCAGCCTGTTAGCGCCCAGCCCTTCTGCTGCCATGACCAGGGTGACCGCATCCAGGGAGCGGAAACTGTTGGCCGTTGCCTGGTACATGTATGGCAGCAGCAAAACAAAATAGGAACCAAGCAGTATCCAGATGGTTCCGGTCAATACCAGCGGTTTGTGACCGTAAAGGTCAATCAGTCCTATGGCGAGGATAACGGGCGGAAATACAAAAGGCAGGTTGGCCAAAAAACGCAGCATGGTTTCCAGGCGGGGATAATAAAACAAGACTACCAGAACGGTTGGGATGATGACGGTCATTCCGAGAATGGCGGCCGCCAGGCTGACCATAAGGCTGCGGCCCAGGGCCGGAAAAAAGGCGGGGTCGCCGAATAAACGCCCGTACCAGACAAAGGTATAGCCGGTGGGCAGAATGGTGGTTTGCCATTCCCGGGCAATGGAAAATAGAAACGTGGCCAGAAGGGGCAAAAATAAATATAACAAAATGCAACCCAGCGTTATAGTAGGCCAAAGGCTTTTCTGGTTAGCCGCCATGGCTGCGCCTCCTTTGGTATAGGCTGATAAGAACCTGATTGGCAAACATAATGCCGAGAGTGCCGGTAATCAGCCATACGGCGATGGCCGCAGCCAGATTGGGATTCAGGTCGACATTGCCGGCAACCAGACTGCCGATGCGCAGCGGCGCCAGATTATAATTGCCGCTGGTCAGGGCATAGGCCGTAGCGTAGGCGCCCATGGCATTGGCAAACAGAATACTGAACGTACCGGTTAAAGCCGGCAGGATCGCCGGCAAGCCCACGTGAAACCAATAATGAAAAGTAGTGCCGCCTAAATTATGAACAGCGTCTTTCCATTCCGGCCGCAGGCCGAGAAAAGAGGGATAAAGCAGCATAATTGCCAGGGGAACCTGAAAATAGATGTAAATCAAAGTCAAACCGGTCCAGCTGTATAGCGTAAAATAGTGATACAAGGGAATGCCGGCTGCTTTTAAGCCCAAGGTCATCAGCCCGTTGGTGCCTAATAGAACAATGAAGGCAAAGGCCAGGGGGACCCCGGCGAAGTTAGAGGTGAGGTTTGTAAGGACCAGCAGATGGTTCCGGTACGATTCCGGCAAGTTGGTCAAGGCGCTGGCGCCTGCCATACCGATGCTGAGACCGATGAGACTGGAAACTAGGGACAGGGAGAAACTGTTTTTCAGCGCCAGCAGATAGAAACGGTGGCTTGCCACTTCGGAATAATGAAATAAGGATAAACCGCCTGCAGGGTCTTCCAGACTTAACAGGAGCATACGGCAGAACGGCAGAATTTCAAAAGCCGAAATTAGAATTACGAAGGAAAAAAGAGGGATCCAGCGACCGCCTCTTTTCAATGAGCTAATTGCCGGCAGTTGTTTAAAACTAAAAGCCGGTCGTGCCGTTATTGCAGTTTGCTCAGCACATTTTCCTGCCATAATGCGGGCAACTCCTTTGTTGTCTTTTCCCAGGCGGCAAAATCCTTAATCGGACGGGCCGATTTATAAGCAGAAGCGGGGAGAAGTTTGGCAGCGACTTCCGGCGGCAGTTTTACCGGACGGATCGGGCGGGCAAACCCTTTCGCCAGATTGATCTGTCCATCGTCGCTCAGGATATAATCGACCATAGCCCGCGCGGCGTATGGATGGGGTGCCGCTTTGTTGATCATGTAGACATAGGCCGAAATGGAAGAGCCATCTGTGGGCACAACAACTTTCAGTTCATCCATCTTTAACTGGTTCTTGTAACCAAGGGCATTAAAATCATTGAGAATGGCAATCGGGACTTCCCCTTTCTGGATATTGGCAATGGACAGGTCAATGGCTTTGATGTTGCCTTCAGCGGCTAATTTGGCCATAAAGTCAATTCCCGGTTTAATGTTGGCCTCGTCACCGCCATTGGCGAATGCCGCGGCCAGGACTCCCATCATGGCTTCATTGGCTTTGGTGGGATCGCCGACGACGACCTGTTGTTTGTATTCGGGCTTTAGGAGGTCCTGCCAGGAAGTGGGAACGTCTTTAACCAGTTTCGTATTAACGAGGAAGGTGATTGAGCCGGTATACCAAGTTGCCCAATGCCCGTCCGGGTCTTTGGCCCACGCGGGGATTTCATCCCAGTATTTATTTTTGTAAACTGCCGATACCCCTTCGGCTTTCGCTTTGGCGCCAAAGCCGATTCCGATATCACCCAGGTCGGCAACGGGATTGTCTTTTTCTGCTTTGAACTTGGCGATTTCCTCGGCGCTGGACATATCCGTGTCGGTATGGGTAATACCAAACTGTTTGGCGAAGGATACCCAGCTGTCTTTCCAGTTAGCCCAGGAGTCTGGCATGCCGTACGAAACAATTTTTCCCTCTTTTTGGATCGCCGCAGCCAGTTCTTTACCCTGCAGCATCTTGAATTCGCCGGCGGGCTTGGTGTTGCCGGCAGTACTGCTCGCCGGACTGCTGCCGCAGCCGGTAAGGAAAATGCCGGCCGCCATAATTGCCGTAATGAATAAAGAAACCTTTTTAAACATGCTTTTTATTCATCCCCTCTGCATTTACTAATGGTAAAAGATTCTAATCGCAGTATACTATACAGAAAGGATCCGCTTGTTAAGAGGGTGTTAAATTCTTGTTAAATACTGGTAAATGACGCGGGAAGCTTGGATTCTTACGGCAAGTCTGGCCAGCGGTCGGGGTAATCACTGAAGATTCCGTCAACCTGGGCCTGACGGGCTGCGGTGAACGCGGCGGCTTCATTGACGGTATAGGAGTTGACGCCGATGCCGGCATTGTGAGCTGTCGCCACCCAGTCACAATCCAGGTAGTGCCAGTGAGGATGGAGATAATCCGCTCCGGTTTGCCGGATCAGGCTGAGTACATCAACGGGACGGCTTTCAAATAAAACGCCGGTTTTGAGACGGTTGTCCAGTTTTTTCACGGCAACCAGGGAAGGATGATAGAAGGAAGAAATAATGATCCGGTTGTAAAGATCAAAGCCTGGAGGTGCCAGCCGCTTCATAATGGTCACGATTTTTTCTTCGATGCCGCCGTAGACGGCCGGGCCGTTCTTAATTTCAATATTTAAAAGCAGCGGGGTGGTTACATACCAGGAAAAAAATTCGGCAAAGGTCGGGATGGTTTCGCCAGCAAACCGGGGTGAAAACCAGGCGCCAAAATCCAGAGTTTTCAGTTCGGCCAGGGTAAAGTTCCGGAGCCAGCCACTACCGTTACTGGTCCGGTCAATGGTGTGATCGTGACAAATGACGAGTTCTCCGTCTTTTGTGGCCTGTACATCCAGTTCGATACCGTCGGCCCGGCACTCCAGGGCCATACGAAAAGCCGCCATAGTATTCTCCGGAGCGTAACCGCGGGCACCGCGATGAGCATAAATAAGCATATAGGAGCCTCCCATTTTTTGATAGTGTCCCACTTTTCACAGTCCTCTGTCGTTCGGCAATAATTCTCCTGAAAAAGATAAACTGGGGGAATTTTAAACAAAATATAAACTTATTATTTACTTTGTGGCTATAAACTGGGAGAAATATTGTCGCTATAAGTTCAGGGTGTGAAATGTGAGATTTTATTATATACCATTGTACTAATGCCGGAGAGGAAAGCCAAGCCTGCCGGAACATTCCGTCCGGCAAAACAGATCAAGCTGATGCCCGCGTAACGGCACCAGCTCGCAATATTGTTTATCTTCGGATGAAATAAAGGGTTTAGCCAGTTTTTAAAATAAGGAAACGGACTGTTTTTTCTGATGATACGATGGATAAACAGCTAGGAAGTAAATTCGGTGCTGGTAGCAAAAACTTCCGGGAACAGTAGAACCCATAAGCTAATAATCAGCACCAGGAACCAAATCACCCGGTTGGTTTGAAAAAACCACATGGCGTATCCTCCTTTCGGCTGTAAACGTGTTGTACTATATACTATGAGGAAGAATGCTTAGTGGTTCTAAGAAGAACTGAAAAGGAGAAAGCGTAAAAATTGTTTAACCGGAGAGATAAAAAATAAGAATTAAATACCACTCGGTTCTTGTCGAAGCATGTCTTGGTTTATAGAAATATATTGTGTTATAATCATTATTAGAGTGATTACTGAGGAGGTATAGGCCGGTGCCGGAAATATCAGAATACGATGCATTAATTAAAGCTGCAGATACGATTCAAAAAATTGTTCCTTTGGATTGCTGCGTTATGGTCTGCGATGCAGAAGGCATTTTAGTAAAGTTTGTTCCCGCAGAAACATTTGATATGAACGTAAGGGAAGGAACCGGTGTTGCTAAAGGCGGTTCATTGGGAGATTGTCTGAAGACCGGTCAGCCGGTGCAAAAAGTTCTTCCCAAAGAAGCGTATGGAGTTCCTATCAGAGCCATATCCTTTCCTATTTATGATAATGGCAAGCTCATTGGCGGTATTGCAACAGGAATCAGCCTGGCGAACCAGCAGCGTTTGCTGGACGTTGCCGCAACTCTTGCCGCCACTTCCCAGGAGATGACGGCTACGACGGAAGAATTAGCCGCCGCCGCCACCCATCTATCGGCAGGTTTGGTGAAAATCGAGGATGTTGGTAAAAATGTGTCTACGGAAGTAAAAAATACGGACGACATACTCCGCTTTGTTAGCGATGTTGCGTCGAACTCTAATTTGCTTGGCTTAAACGCCGCCATTGAGGCTGCCAGGGCGGGGGAACACGGGCGCGGTTTTGCGGTTGTGGCGGAAGAAATAAGGAAAATGGCGGTTAACAGTGCGGAAGCGGTTAAGGATATTAAAGCCATTTTAAATCGGATTAAAACCGATGTCGAAAATCTAAAAACTACGGTTCAGGAAAATGCGGCGATGGCGGAAAGGCAGGCAGCCGCTACGGAGGAAATTGCCGCCTCGATGCAGTCTTTAGTCGCTTCGGCGACGGAAGTTGAAAAAGTGGCCAAAATTATTTGATATATAAATTTATAAGGGGCAATATCTTGAATGCCCCGGTTGATGCCGGAAGCCCTGCACATAAGTGTGGGGCTTTTGCTTTTTGCTTTACCGCGTAGGACTACCCTTAATGTACAAATCGGATGGTGATTTTATACTTTTTCTTAAAATGTTGCAATCACTGTTTCGGCCGCTTTAGCCTGCATGCCGGATTGAAAACTGAGCTGTGGATATTAGTCAAAATTGCTGATTGCGTTGCATGGCTTCCTTTCTCCCATCCGGTTCTGCCGTTAGCAACGCCTCGAACCGTTCTCTCAGTTGAGATACGGAAAGACCGACAATAACCTGAATTGCTTTGCCGTTATGCACTAACCCGTGCGCTCCGGCAGTGGTAAACGCTTTTACGTCCTGTACCAGTTTGTCGTTTTTAACGGTAACCCTGAGACGGGTGGCGCAATTTGTGACTTCTTCAATATTATCTTTGCCGCCTAACGCTGCCAGAAATGCGGCTGCTTTTCTGTCCCGTTCATCCAAGCCGGCGTTATCACTTATACCTTTTAATTTATAATCGGCTCGGGTATATAACCGGTCGGTCGTTTCATCATCACTGCGTCCCGGCGTTTTAAAGTCAAAATGTACAATTAGAAACCGAAAGACAACAAAATAGATGCCGGTAAAAATAAAGCCGATGACGAACTGGGTAATATACGTGGAGGCATGATATTTAAATAACGGGATCCAGTTCAGTACGGCATTTTCAATCAGACCGCCGCCAAAATCACCGACAACACCGAAGGCGTAGGAAACAGCCGCCAGTGTTGCCGCTAAAAGGGCATGGACGGCAAACAGCAACGGGGCAACAAACAAAAAGGTGAATTCCAGTGGCTCAGTAATTCCACAGAGCAGTGCCGTCAGCGTGGCTGGAATTAAAAGCCCGGCAATCGCTTTTCTTTTGGCCGGCTTTGCCGTTGCGTACATTGCCAGCGCAATCCCGACGGAACCAAACATTTTCGAGGAACCGTGCAAGGCAAAACCGCCTTGGGGAAACATTTCTTTCAATGAGTGAGCCGATGTGGCAAAACTGTTCAAATGTTGAAAAAAGTACTGTTTAATCCCGCCGTCAACAACGGCCGGCCCAAAAATAAACGGGGTATAGATAAAATGATGCAGTCCGGTGGGGATCAAAATCCGCTCTAAAAAGGTATACAGCCAGACGCCAAAGACGCCGCTCACTTTTAAGAATTCCTGCAGGGAAGCGATACCCATTTGCACATGCGGCCAAAACAGGCAAAAAATATAAGCAATGGGGAGCATAATAAAAAAGCCGGCAATAACTACGAGGGAAGAACCCTTGAAAACACCTAAAAAATCGGGTAGATTAACATCGAAAAGTTTGTTATGCAAATACACGGATATGGCGGCGATGAAAATGGCTCCGAGCATCCCGATATCCAGCGTTTTGATGTTGGCAATCATAGCCAGGCCGGAACCGCTGGCCGCTTCCCGGGTATAATCCACACCAAACAAGGGACCCCATAGGGTTAACATCGCCGAGATATAATAATTGAATACTATATAAATTACAAAAGTCTCCATAGAAGCCCGGGCATGATTTTTTTGCGCCAGCCCGATCGGCAGGGCGATAGCGAACAGAAGGGGCATTTGATTAAAAACAGTCCACGCACCCTTTTCCACGATAAACCAGAAATCATACCACAGGGTTCCTTTGGCGGCTATACCGCCGACAATATCAGGATTCTTACATAGAATTGACAATGCAACCATAATGCCGAAAAAAGAAAATAATAAAACCGGGGTAAACATGGCACCGCCGAAACGCTGTACCTTTT
This sequence comes from Allolucifera butyrica, assembly GCF_900476375.1. Lineage (GTDB taxonomy): Bacteria > Bacillota > Negativicutes > Sporomusales > UPPP01 > Lucifera > Lucifera butyrica. Next base: position 115,402 of record NZ_UPPP01000055.1, read on the forward strand.
GCATAATAAGTTCTTTACTTTTGGACAAAGCAAACCCCTCCTCTGAACCTTAAAATACCGGTTTATTTTTATAAGTTCGAATCGGTCCCAATGGGAATTTTCCCAAAATTCAAAATACTGAGGATGGTAATTTCTTTAGCACAGAAAACATGATACTTTCCGGACTGTACAAACAGGATTAAAAATTACTGATTCTAAGTTAAATAAATAAGGATATCGGACTGCCGGATTAGAAGATTCTATATTCCGAAACGCTTTATTGCACAGTCCAATATCCCAAGTTGCATGCTTATTTTAATTCCGGCCAATATCCCCGGTTGGCGTCAATCAGATCGTCAAGAATCTGCCTGGCGACGGAAGCGCTGGGAACCGTTTTGGACAGCGTCAACGCCTGCCAGAGTTTTTGATAGCTGCCGTGAATCCAGGCTTCTACCACCAGCTTTTCCACCGCCGCCTGCTGCTCCATCAGGCCTTTCTGGAACTGGGGAATCTGGCCGATGCAAGTCTTTTCGTAACCACTGGAACCGATAATACAGGGAATTTCGACCATGGCCGTCGGGTCGAAATTCTCGATAGCACCGCCATTTTCAACGATTAACAACATCCGGGCCTTGGTATTGAAGGCGATGGCCTCCGCGAGATCAACGATATAGGTAGCATGGGCGTCGGTTTCAAACCGGCAATGTTCCGCCGTTCCTTTTTCAATAATTTCCCGGGCAATGGCGAAGACGTTCTTTTCACGATGCTCCATGACTTCATTGGCTCTGGTATAGGTTGGGTCCGAATGCCGGACAACATAATCCGGAAATAAATAATATTTAAGATAGGTGTTCGGCAGCGTATCCGGGTCAACCGCATAGACATCTTTTACCTTGGCAAAGGTGTCATTCCAGCTCTGCTCTGTTTCCCGGTGAGCTTCCGGATTGACAACATAGCCGTATTTAGCCACATGCTCCTTAAGCTTTGGCATCAAGTCATGGCCTTTCCGGTCGCGGATATCGCTCCACCAGCCGAAGTGATTCAGACCGTAATATTTTACAATCATTTCCTGGCGGCTTTTCAGTCCAAGAATTTCCGCCATGCGTTCTTCTATGCCGACAGGCATATCGCAAATGTTGATAATTTTGGAATTTGGACGCAGCCGTCTGGTTGCTTCGGCGACAATGGCCGCCGGATTGGAATAATTGAGCATCCAGGCATTGGGGGAGTATTTCTCCATAAAGTCGATCATTTCAAGAATGGCACCGATGGAACGCATGCCGTAGGCAATGCCGCCGGGACCACAGGTTTCCTGTCCGAGTACGTTGTAACGCAGCGGAATTTTTTCGTCCTTTTCCCGCATGGCATATTTGCCGACCCGGATGTGGGCCATGACAAAATCGACGTCGGTGAAGGCTTTTTCCGGATCTGTAGTATAGCTGAATGCAATTTCCGGCGCTTTTTCCCGCAGTAAAATTTCGCAGGCTTTGGCGATCGTTTCCTGGCGCTCGGCATCATTATCATAAAATTTAATTTGACGAAGCGGCAAGCGCTGCCGATGATTGAGCAGCATTAAAACAATGCCGGGTGTAAATGTGCTGCCGCCACCGGCAATAACAACGGAATATTTCTCCATTTAGCAATTCATCCTTTCCTGATTAAAAGAAATCAATTTCATCCCGGGATGTCTTACCAAACTTATAATAAAAGATTTCCCGGCTGCGTTCAACCGGTTTTGGCGATTCTGGTTTTGCAACACAATCCTGGAGTTTATTTCATTTTCCGTATTTTATTACATATATAAGAAAAACCCGAGGGGTTTTTAAATTGAAAGAAAGTATTTTACTTTTCGGCTTTCTTAAGAAGAATGTGTTATTTGGAAACAATTCGAAAAGTTATATTTTCTGATCCCACAAAAAAGGAAAGACAGGACGTGGAGCCTGTCTTTTCTGCTTTTCAAACTCATTCAGCCTTTTCCGGCTTATCCTTTTTCGTTATCCAACTGTGCTTTTTTGTAGGATTGATATTTTATGAACCAAATTTCAATCACCAGAAAATAAATCATCAGGGATTTGTACGGTGGCAGGGTTTGGTCGGCATAAAGCGAGAATTCCGCCGTCGCAATATAGATATTTTCCGTGCTCAAAGCCGCCAGGGTATTGTCTTGCAGGTGGGTAAAAGAAATCAGCGGCACTCCCTGTAGCCTAAGCTGCCGGGCTACTTCGACCACCAGCGGTGTTTCCCCGCTTAAGGAGACAATAATAACGAGGTCATTGGGCGTCAGTGTTTTTGCCACGGAAATAATTTCGTCTTTGCCCTGTATTTCATAGATTAATACTTTATCGAAGAGAAAGAGCCTTTTTAGCTCTTTAACTACATTACTTTGTACATAGCCGGAGCCATAAGCGATAATACGGTTGGCGTTATGGACCAGTTCATTAAGCCGGTTAAAGTTTTTTTGCTCCATTTCCCGGCTCACCCGCTGATACTGGTCAATTATTTTTTTTATAGCATCGTCTTCCGGAATGGACACCTGGTCTTTTTCCAGCTTCAGCAAAGTTTTCAGGTCACTGAAGCCATCAAGGGATAATTTTTGCGCAAACCGCACAACCGTTGTTCCCGAAACGTTGCAGGCCGCCGCCAATTCGTGGACCGACATCCGCCGGCATTCATTCTTATGATTGTAGATGTATTTCCAGATAATATAATCTGTCTGATTCAGCTGGTGCTGATGTTTATTTATCAGTTCTTCCAGTCGCATGATTTTCATCTCACTTTTATTTTGGGATCGGAAAGTATAACTTTTCGGGTTGTTTCTAAAAATAACACATTCTTCTTAAGAACCGAAAAGTAAAATACTTTCCTTCCACTTAAAGACCCTTTAGGTCTTTCTTGTATGGAAAAAGTATACTCTAAATTGCCGGAAATGAAAACCATAGGCTGCTGACCGGGTTAGGATTTTTGCCACAAACTCCAGGTTTCAGGCTGATAGCCGACGGTTGCTTTGGAGCCGTTGCGCACAATAGGCGTTTTAAAAAGCAACGGTACGGTTAATAACATTTCCTCAACATTATGGGCCAGATATTTTAGGTTCCGCTTTTCATATTCTTTACCCGCAGTATCAAGGAGCGGCGTTAACCCGCCCACAGCAGCGCCGACGCTTTTGAGTTCCCCTTTGCTTAAGCCCTTTTGGGATAAGTCTATAAACTGGTATTGGATGCCGCGTTCTTTAAACCACCGTTCGGCCTTGCGGGTATCCTGGCATTTCCTGGTTCCCCAGATTTGTATGTTCATGCTGGTAGACCTCACTTATCGGAATTTCATTATTATTATACGGCAACTTATGATTGGTAACAAAGTAACTTATTTTTCGTTATACCCAGGAAAGTGTTGTATAAATAACTGATTGGCATTACGACCATGCATAATAAAACAATGAATGGCAAGAACGGGAACGCAAACCGTAATTATTCTAATATTTGAACTCGTATTTGCCGCTCTGGCCGCCTACTTTATAGCCGGAGAATTGGCTGATGAATAATCCGTCTGCGGTTAAGCGCAGGGATTGATTTACTGTTTCTGTTGTGGTAAGATGATTTTGAATAGGAATGTATACAAAATACAATATACAAAATGCAGTTGATATCAGCTTAGCAGAGCTGGAAGCTCGGATTAAGGCAAGATTTAAACAAGCGTAAGAATAAAATAACAAGCTTGCGAAGAGGAGGATTATAATGCGTATTGAGAAGGACTTTCTTGGCGAGATAGAGATTCCGGATGATGTATATTATGGGGTGCAGACGACCCGGGCGATACATAATTTTTCGATCACAGGACATATGTTGAATGAAGATTTTGTTACCGCGCTGGCCATTGTTAAGGCCGCGGCGGCCCGGGCCAATATGCGGACCGGCCGGATGCCGGCCCGGATTGGTTCGGCAATTGTGCAGTCGGCAGAAGAAATTATCGCCGGTCAATGGCGGAACCAGTTCGTGGTGGATTGCATTCAAGGCGGCGCAGGAACCTCCATGAACATGAATGCCAACGAAGTAATTGCCAATCGGGCCTTGGAAATACTGGGAGAAACCAAAGGCAATTACGCGTTGATTTCCCCAAATAATCATATAAATATGGCTCAATCGACCAATGACGTTATTCCGACGGCCATCCGGATTTGTACTATCCACAAAGCCAAAAAACTGATGGAAGCACTCAATGCGCTGGCGGATGCTTTTAAAGCCAAGGGGGAAGAGTTCTCACAGGTGCTAAAAATGGGGCGGACCCATTTGCAGGATGCTGTGCCCATCACCCTGGGACAAGAGTTTCATGCTTATGCCGAAGCGATCAAGCGTTCCATACACCGGATCGAAGTCACTGTGAAGTCGCTGCATGCCGTTAATATGGGGGCGACAGCCGTAGGTACCGGACTAAACGCCGAACCGGAGTATATTACCTTCGTCATCGAAGAACTTAGCAAATTGACGGGCGAGACAATATATTCCGCCAAGAATATGGTGGATGCGACGCAAAATACGGATGAATTGGCAGAGTTCTCCGGTACACTGAAAGTAAGCGCTCTGGCACTGTCCAAAATTGCCAACGATTTGCGCTTAATGGCCTCAGGGCCCAAATGCGGTTTGAACGAACTCTTGCTGCCCGCCATGCAGCCAGGTTCTTCGATTATGCCCGGCAAGGTGAATCCCGTCATTCCTGAAACGATGAATCAGGTTGCGTTCCAGGTGATCGGCAATGACCTGGCGGTGAGCATGGCCGTGGAAGCAGGACAGTTTGAATTGAATGTCATGGAACCGGTTATGGCCTATAATCTCTTTAACTCGCTTACTATTTTGACCAATGCAGTGAATACCCTGAATTACAAGTGCGTGCAAGGGATCAAGGCCAACGTAAAGCATTGCAATTCAATGATTGATGTCAGCGTCGGGGTAGTAACCGCTTTGCTTCCTCATATCGGCTATGAGCAGTCTTCGATGATTGCTAAAGAAGCACTCAGCACCAGCCGTCCGATTAAAGAGATTGTTGTCAGCAAAGGATTATTGACGGCCGAACAGCTGGAAATCATTTTGTCACCTGGTGAGATGACGCAGCCCGGTATTGCCGGGAAACAATTTTTGCCTAGCGCATGATTATACATACTGCTAATATAAATACTGAGAGACTATTTTAGTAAAGGAGGAGCGAGGGAATGGAATATCGGATTGAAAAGGACAGTCTTGGTGAGGTCAAGGTGCCGGCGGATAAATTGTGGGCTGCCCAAACAGAAAGAAGCTTTGAGAATTTTAAGATTGGTACGGAAAAAATGCCGGTGGAAATTATCCGGGCGTTTGCTACCTTGAAAAAAGCGGCCGCATTGACGAACCATAAATTGGGGCAGCTTGATGAAAAAAGGACTAAGGCGATTGCTCAGGCGTGCGAAGAGATTCTTGCCGGTAAACTGGACGAGCATTTTCCGCTGGTGGTATGGCAAACCGGCAGTGGTACGCAGTCCAATATGAATCTTAATGAGGTGATTGCCAACCGTGGCAACCAGATATTAGGTGAGAAGCTGCTGCATCCCAATGATCATGTCAATAAGGCCCAAAGCTCCAACGATACTTTTCCGACCGCAATGCATATTGCCGCCGTGGTGGAACTGGAAGATACCCTGTTGCCGGCGGTGGAGGAGTTAAAAGCGACCTTTGCCAGGAAAATGATTGATTTTAAAGACATCATTAAAACCGGGCGCACCCATTTGCAGGATGCGACGCCGCTGACGCTGGGACAGGAGATCAGCGGCTGGCACCGGATGCTGGAAAAAGCGGCAGGAATGATTAAGAAAAGCATCGAAGAATTAGGCGAGTTGGCTCTGGGTGGAACAGCCGTGGGCACCGGTCTCAATACCCATCCCCGGTTTGGCGAAACAGTAGCCGCAGAAATCAGCGCCCTCACCGGGAAAAAGTTTATTACCGCCAGCAATAAATTCCATTCGCTGACCAGCAAGGACGAATTGGTCTTTGCCCACGGAGCGCTCAAAGCCATGGCCGCCGACCTAATGAAAATTGCCAACGACGTGCGCTGGCTGGCCAGCGGCCCCCGCTGCGGCATTGGCGAATTGAAGATCCCGGCAAATGAGCCGGGCAGTTCGATTATGCCCGGAAAAGTGAATCCCACTCAATGTGAAGCGCTGACCATGGTCGCCTGCCAGGTTATGGGCAATGATGTAGCGGTGGGGATTGCCGCCAGCCAGGGTAATTTTCAATTGAATGTCTTCATGCCCGTATGTATCTATAATTTTCTGCAGTCGGTGAGGCTGTTGGCCGATGCCATCCGCTCCTTCAACAAGAATTGCGCCGTGGGAATTGAACCCAACAAAGAAAAGATTGACTACTATCTGCGTAACTCTTTAATGGTTGTGACGGCTCTCAACCCATATATCGGATATGACAATGCCGCCCAAATAGCCAAAACAGCCCATGCTCAGGGTATTACACTAAAAGAAGCCGCCATTAAGCTTAATCTTCTGACAGCGGAACAATTTGACGAATATATCAGACCGGAAAATATGGTAGGGAAAGAATAAAATAGAAAAGGCCTATCCCATGCCTTTCCACTTGAACTTTACTTTCAAATATGCTATATTAATATTCGCAGTAAGTTTTATTGTCTACTTGTTGTTTTCAAAAATCGGCCCCAATGAGCTCATCGGAGCCAATACCACATGGCCGGAACCTCAGTTAGACTAATATATGCGGGCGTAGCTCAGTGGTAGAGTACCGGCTTCCCAAGCCGTGGGTCGCGAGTTCGAATCTCGTTGCCCGCTCCAGTAAAATCAAGGCCTTCGGGCCTTTTTATTTTGTCTTAGGCGTGCAATCGGTGTGCAACGAATGGGAAAATTAGAACCTCCTCAAAGACTGAGGAGGCCTTTTTATTTTATAAACTAAGCAATTTTATCTGCAATTATTTTACTGTTTTCGGGATAACATACCAGAATACATGGGCGTAACGGAAAAGACTGTAAAAAATCACCTAAAAGAACATGGCGGTTCCTTGGTCGATAATTGAGGAGTTGTTTTTAAAAAGCAAAATGATTATAAAAAAAAGCCGGCATATACCGGGCAAACAAGTTAATTTTTAAATTTTAAAGTATTTACTATTTCTCTAATTAAAACCGATTCTTGGTCATAACTTTCAGGTTTTATAAGAGCTGATATTGAAATGACTTTATTGCCAGGGTAGATTTCATAAGATATTTGATAGTGTAAATCATTATTGATAGACATGAGACCGCTAACCATTACACTATTGGCACCGGAAAGAGAAAATTTTTCAGTTTGTTTCTTTGTAATCCAAGTGGTTTTGTTCCATGAGTCTATTAACTTATCAGGAGTTCCTTTTCCTACCGAAGAAAATATTTGAATCCTTATATGGCCATTTGGTGAGTTACCGGCAATCCAAATAACATCTTCATTTGTCCAATCTTTTTCCACCTGATGCTTTTTAATTACCCAATTTGCCGGAAGTATTATTTGAAAATATGGAGTATCGCAGACGACTGTCGATTTACCTTGTAATTGAATATCAGAAGGTAAAAATGTGATTTTCTGATTTTCTGCAGATGTATGCATTGGGATAAATAAAAAGATCAGGAGTGCCAGATAACAACGTTTCAAGTTCATACCTCCTTTTTTTAACATTATTATAAAGTATTAACCTGGAAAACGCTAACAATCAGAGTAGAAAAAAATCAAGAAAACAATCTGTTTTCCGATTCGGAAAATATCGAAACGAAATTGAGTTTTTCCGAATCGGAAACGCGGCTATATATAAATATATAACTGCGACTTTTCCCTCACGGTCAAGGGGAAAAGAAAGTGTGGGGGTTGAGGTTCCCCCACAAACATCCTTTCCCTTTCCTTGACTAATAAAAATTTCTACTTAAAAAATGAAATGTAAGATATTGGTAAGGTGATAATGTGCGAAAGAAAACAGTAAGTAAAGATTTGAGAGTAGCGAGATTTATGCCACCACTCCGGCATTCAATTCCGGGAAAGGAGTTCGATGTCAGAAATAGTGAAGTCATACAGTGGCTGACTAAAAGCCCAGATATTTTAAATTATGTCTGGAATAACATCAAGAACAGTGGATCTGTTGTTTATGGTCCGGAAACGGGTAAATGGCAGGGGGAGATTATGAATCAGACGATGATTGAATTTTTATAGCTATGAAAGTCCCCACTACAACGCATCAGGAAAAGAAAGTAGCCGTGGTAAATTTTATGAGCCGCCAGAGCTTGCAGATGCCCGGCAAAAGCTTACAGTCTATTTGGGACGTTATGAAAAACGTATTTTTTTGTTGTACGTGAGGTCGTAAAATTTTGTCTACAGCCCGGCATTTCAAGTGGTAAAAACGTAGTTTTTTATAAAAATATAAAGTATATATATAATTTTTTTAGTAAAAATAAAAAGTATAACCTATATTTTT
>NZ_UPPP01000036.1 GCF_900476375.1 Allolucifera butyrica
TCCGTGCCGCATGGCAAGGACAGGAAAGACGGCCTCTGAACATGCTGTCGCTAAAAGAAGGGTCT
>NZ_UPPP01000086.1 GCF_900476375.1 Allolucifera butyrica
CCGCCATAATAATTTGGGTAACAACAGAACCCAGCGCGGTATCAAGGCGGCTATACTTTATCGTGGAAGAACTTAATCCTTTATCGACAACCGCTCCCTGCTGGTAAAATATCATCCAGGGCATAATGACTGCCCCGATGTTGGCGGCGATAAGCAGCCAATAACCGGAATTTCCTAACGGCTGAGAACCTGTCAGTGCCTGTATTATTGCCGAAGGCTCCGGATGGGCATAGACCGCCGCAGGAATAAAGATAAGTTCAAATAGTCCAATCGCGATGGCTATTCTCTCGACCCGTAAATACCGCCCCGTAGTAGAAATGAAAATAAGCAACACTGCAGCAAGCCCAACACTTGCCCATTCCGGAATTCCAAAAAGTAACCCGGCGCCCGCTATACCGGAAAACTCGGTAACCAGCGCTCCTATGGCCGATACAAACAGAGTGATTACCGAAATCCAGGCCCATTTTGCGCCGAAATAGTCCTTGATTAATTGTCCATGTCCCCGTCCGGTAGTAATGCCAATCCGGGTCGTCAATTCTTGAATGAAGTACAAAATAGGAATCAGCAATAATTGCAGTACTAACAGCTTATAGCCCCATTGCGCTCCCGACTGGGCAGCGGTAATGATGGAGCCGGCATCCGTATCGGCCAGCATAACGGTAAGACCCGGTCCCATTGCGGCTAGAAAAGCCAGCCAGGCTTTTTTCTTCAAGGTAGTTTCTTTTTTCTCTTTCGGTAATGCCAATCTATTTTTGCTCACGGTTTTCTCCCCCGTTAATAAAATTGTTCTTAATTTTGTTCCTGCTGAGTTTATTACATGTCAACTGTCTTAATAAAATCACTGCCGTTACCGTATGATAATGAAAACCGTTATCAAATTATTGACAAAAAAATAAAGCTAAATACCTTTCTTGCACCCTCCTTTTAATTACTATTCTCCCGTAACAACCAGCGTTTGAAAAACAGAACTTTTTCCGTCTTAATGACAATACGCCGGTAAAGTGCGAACAGATTTCATGATAGTATATGGTACTCCCGCCACTGAAGTCTGGTAGCTATGCTCCGATTAAGAGTTCGATACTACTATAACAAAAGAATATGAATTTTTTATGAAGGCAAGCACTTTTATAAACCTTTCCTTTAGTCTGTAAGGGCCTACCAGACTTATTGAGCTATTTTCCCGGCCCCACAATGCTTCTTCACTCTTTTATTTTCTTTCACCATGCTTGGCTAATTCGTCAATTCGGTGTATGAGGTGATATAGCAAATAGCCGACAATCAAGGTTTGGACTATAATCAGTGGCAACATTTATCTTCCCTCCTTTCCAATGAACTTCCGCTAGCCTCATCATACCGTACTCATATGAATAACCGATTATGGCCTTGCTTCAATCAGCTTGACGATTTTTCCATCTACGTCCTGCACCTGCTGAATCTCAATTCCGGCAGCCCGTACATTCTCTACGGTCCGGCGGTTAATATTCGAACCAATCAACCGTAAGAATACCGGATTCAGAACATCCATCAGCCAGCCGAGCAGCGGCTGGTCACTTCGCACATGTTCCAGCAGGACAATCTTCCCGTTCGCCTTACAAACCCGCCGGACTTCTCTCAACCCTTGCACCGGATCCGGCACCGAACAAAATACACAGGTCGCTACCACGGTATCAAATGTCCCGTCCGGAAAGGACATATGCTGAGCATCCATCTCCATTAACGTAACAGGTACTTTCGCCAGATGAACTTTTTGCCGGGCTTTGGCAAGCATGGCCGGACTAAAGTCAATACCGGTTACTTCACAGTTTGGCCGGTATAGGGAAAGGTTCTTGCCTGTACCCACTCCTACTTCCAAAACTGAACCAACAGCTTGCGTTATGGCATTTTGTCGTACACTCTCCGGGATCATCCGGTCCATCCAGTCATAAAACCGTGCCCGCCGGTTATACCGGTTACGAATGATTTCCGTTTGCAACAGTATCTCTTCCTTATCCATTATGAAATCCCCCTGTTTAGACTATAAAGGTGTCTCACCGTCTAAATTTTACCAACCTAAATTATTACGGCTAACTTTAAATTATGACCGGCAGCCGTGTCTTACACAGAATGCCGATTTTCTCTGTCTACGGGCAGCATGACCTGAAATACACTTCCCTTACCCGGTTCACTGGTAACAGCTACTCGACCGCCATGAATTTCCACCAGTTGTTTGACAATAGCCAGACCTAGGCCGGAACCGCCGCTTTTTGGATCGCGGGATTTGTCGCCCCGGTAAAAATGATCGAAAATATGGGAACGTCCTCCGGTGCAATCCCAGTGCCGTTGTCCTGGATGGATGCGCAAAGCCAGCGCTGATTTACTGTTTGCGTCAGCGCTGTCGTTACCTGTACATGCCCCTGGACCGGCGAATACCGGATGGCATTGACTAAAATATTGTAGAATACCTGGTACCTGGCTTATCCGATCTCTGTCTACACTGACCTCCGGCAATTCAGCGGCCAGCAGGCAATCAATCTGAATCGCCTTTTCCTCAGTCAACGGTTTGAGCATAGTGACGACCCGGCTAATGATTTGATTGATATCCGCAGGATATTTTTCCAGTACCAGTTGCCGGACTTCAGCCAGCGATAAATCGCGTAAATCTCTAATCAAACGGTTTAAACGAATGGCTTCCTCATATAAGGAAGTGAGCTGTTCTTTGCTGGGCTCAATCACTCCGTCCACCATCCCTTCAAGATTCCCTTGAATTACCGCCAGCGGCGTCCGGAGTTCATGGGCGATATTGGCCAATAACTGGCGGCGCAGATTGGTGTTTGTCATCAAGCCTTCGGCCATCCGGTTGAAAATAGACGCTAAATGGCCGACTTCATCCCGGGTCTCTACCGGTACTTTTTGATTAAAGTTTCCCTTTTCGATTTGTTCCGCTGCCCGGCTTAAATTCCGCAGCGGTACGGTAATGCTGCGCGCCAGGGCATAGCTGGCCCCTAATCCCAGCAGCAGAATCGCTAATCCCACCCAAATGAGCGATTGATGGAATGACGACAGAAAGGTTTCTTCCATCGGCCCTATTACCAGAGTCTTAGTGGTATTACCGGCATTTATGTGTCCCAACATACCACTGTGATACATTTCCATTTGCTGCACTACCAGATATTCATTAAATTGCTCCGTCATTTGGAGATTAGCCAAATAAATCAGGAGAAAACTGGTCAAAACCACGGTCAAAAACGTCAGTCCCGTAATACGGTAAATAATACTATTCATTCGGCAGTCAAACCACCCTTTGCAGTACACGTAATGAAGCCTTCCTTTCCCATGATGAATCATCTATTCGATTCGCGATTGATTTTCTTTTCTCGTTTGATAAAACCTGGCTCAATCTAAAATTTCACTTGCGGCACTGATTTGATCCCCTCATCGGCTTTGAAATATTCCTTTTGACCAAACCCTAAAGGATCGGCGAATACACTGGTTGGCAGCGAACGAATCGCCGTGTTGGAGGCCTAGACACTTTCATTATAATCTTGCCGGGCTACGGCCAGCCGGTTCTCCGTTCCGGCCAGTTCCTCCATCAATGCCCGGAAATTTTTATCGGCCTTTAAATCGGGATAATTTTCGGCAATCACCAGCAGCCGGCTAAGCGCGGTGTTGAGTTCACCGTTAGCCTCCGCTTTTGCTGCCGGCCCTTGCGCGCCTGCCAGTTTGGCCCGGGCATCGGCTACCGCCTGAATTGTTTTCTGCTCGTGGACTGCATATCCTTTTACGGTATTCACTAAGTTAGGAATCAGGTCGGCCCGCCGTTGAAGCTGATTTTCCACCTGGCTCCATTTGCCGTTCACAGTTTCATTCATATTGACGAGATTGTTATAACTGACAATCCCGCCAAAAACTAAAACTACGATGATTGCTGCGCCAATCCATATGACTTTTGGCATCAGCCGTTCCTCCTTACGTATTCTTTCCTCTAGTATACAAAGCCGTTATACAAAAAACCAGGAATGACCTGGTTTTTTTCTAGAATCCACTTATTTTAAGTCCTATTTATTCCAGTTCACTTTTTATCCGTTGATATTCTTCACTGGTAATTTCTCCCTTGGCATATCTCATTCTCAATATTTCCAAGGCACCGCCCTCTATCATTCGTACAATGCCCACTACGAAAAACCGCCTTATACATCCAAATCACCGCCAGGTAACCAGCGCAGCAAAAGCAAGCTGGATAATCATTCCGAATCCCATTCCAACCCAGCTCAGCGAACCGTTGTAGCCATATCCCATCATTATCTGCCAGACCTCCCTTTACTTTATTTTTCTTGCCGATTATTTATTGTCTTAGCGTGATGCGCACTATGCCCCATTTGGTTGTTTCCGGGCATTGAACCAGACGACATCATTTTCATGGATTCAATACATTGCTGCGCCATATCGTTTTTGCCGTTCGCAGCTTGGCTATTGACAGCATCGGCAGACTGCATCATATGGGGAGTTGACGGTGTAACGTTTTTTTCCGCCGCCATAGCAGTACTAAAACTAGCAAAGAAAACCGACGCCGTAACCATACTGCCAATAAGCCAACCGGTCATTTTTCGATTCATCATTCAACCTCCATTGGATGTTTTATGGTCTTATTATAGTCATACATTGTGAAGATCCGATGAAAACATTGTGAAAAACTAATGGTTTTTTGACTCTGCGTAAAGGGCCGTTTTTTATTTAATGTTAAGTTGACAATGATACTGCTATGTGCTATAAATGTAAGTAATTGTTCCGCCGATTGGAAAAACCAAAGGCTGAGGCATTTTTGCCTATGCTTTTGGTTTTATTTTTTTGCTCAGGAGGGATAACAGGTGTAAAAAATTCAATTTGAGACTTAACCATTTGATAAATAAGGAGAGATGCTTTGTGTTAAAAAAATTTGCCCTTTTTATACTGATTATTGGCGTAGGTATCGTCGCCGGCTGCAGCACTGCCCCGTCCATCCGGGAACGTGCCACCGGGACATTATTAGACAAAATAAAAGCTCAGGGTTTTATCCGGATCGGGACGGAAGGCACTTATCCTCCCTTTACTTTCAAAAATGATCAGGGATATTTGACCGGCTTCGATATTGAAGTCATAAGTGAAGTGGCTAAACGCCTGGGAGTCAAACCCGTGTTTGTACCAACGGAATGGAAGGCCATGTTTGCCGGTCTTGATGCAAACCGTTTTGACCTGATTGCCAATCAGGTTGGCATTAATGACCAACGCCGGGAAAAATACGATTTTTCTGACCCGTATACCGTTTCGGGCGTAAGAATTATCGTACATAAGGATACGACAACAATCCATTCCATTGCTGACCTGAAAGGCAAGACCGTCGGCGTCAGTCAAGGCAGTAATTATGAAGCAATTGCCAAAAAAGCGGGCGCTACTGTCCGCTATTATACCGGCGCTAGTGAAATACTGGCTGACCTGGCAGCAAAGAGAATTGATGCTGCTTTAAATGACCGCCTGTTCGTTGCCGAATACTTAATGAAAAATCCCGACCGGAATTTAAAAGCAGTAGGCTCTACTTTTGACAGCTCCCGCACAGGCTTTGTATTCCGCAAGGGTTCCCCTGGACTGGTCGCAGCCGTTAATAAGGCGCTGCGAGACATGCAGACGGACGGAACCTTTAAAAAAATCTCGGAAAAGTGGTTTGGCGAAGATGTCATTAGATAAAGAATGGCTCATTATATTGCACTCTCTGCCGGTTTTGGCAGAGGGTGCCCTTGTTACACTTGTTTTGAGCTTCGCCGCCATGGCGGGCGCCTTATTCCTTGGTCTGGCAATCACAATAGTGCGCGTATTTAAGATCCGGTCTCTGGACCGGACCGTACGGCTGTATGTCTCCTTTTTCCGGGGGACGCCCTTATTGGTACAGTTGCTGATTCTTTACTTTGGCCTAACCACTTTTCATATTATCCTTACGCCATCCACCGCCGCCCTATTGGGTCTCTCACTGCATTTCAGCGCCTATATTTCGGAGATATTCCGCGCCACGGTCTTGTCGATCAATCGCGGGCAATGGGAAGCGGCTTTTTCTTTAGGTATGACCAAGGTTCAGACATTACGCCATATCATCCTTCCTCAGGCAATGCGAATATCTATTCCGCCTCTTTGGAACAGTTTTATTGATGTTTTGAAATCTTCCTCTCTGGCCTCGGTGATTACGGTCCCGGAATTGACCCGTCAAATTGAAGAACAAAGCGCAGCTCATTTTATCTTTATGCCTTATTTTATTACTCTGGCCCTATTTTACTGGGTCATGGTCGTCGGGATGAGCCAGATACAAAGCTGGCTGGAAGAAAAAATGCACATCCCCGGTATGTAGGGAAATATAAACAAAAAAGAGAAAAGTGCGTCCCTGATTCTAAGAACGGGGCGCACTTTTTTATAGAAAAAAGGATTACCGGGTCTTTCCGGATAAGCCAGCTATCTATCATCCAACTAGGCGTTTGTTTCTTGTTAACGGTGCCGGGTCCGTTTCAGGTGTCTTCCCGGTAGGAACTGCCGCCGGCCGGTTGCTATAATACCATAATATTGCGCCGGCAATCGCGGCGGTAAGCAGGGTCGTTAGTTGAGCCGCTTTAATTGGGCCGATCATTAAACTGTCCGTACGTAAAAACTCCAACCCAAAACGGGCCAGCGAATAAAGAACAAAGTACCATAATGCCACCTGTCCGTCATATTTTTTACGCTTTAACACATAGAGCAGAATAAACAGAATCACAATATCCAATGTGCCCTCAAACAGCTCCGCCGGTACCAGCGGCGTCGCCCCCCAAACCCGGTACGCCGGCGTACCGGGCTGATAAACAACCCCATACCAGGCACCGGTCGGTTTGCCGTAGGCATCGCCGTTTAGAAAGCAGCCGACCCGGCCAATGGCTTGTCCGAGAATCAAGCCGGGCGCTGCGAAATCAACAAACCGGCGGAGGGATAGCTTCTTTTTGCCCCAATACCACCAGGCTAAAAGGAGATTGGCTACGACCGCCCCTTGAATTGACAGGCCGCCTTGCCAAAACATCAAGGCATGCAGCGGATTGCCGGCAAAATTCTGCCAGGAAAAAATCACTTCCCAGATGCGTGCTCCCAGCAAGCCGGCAATCAAAGCATATAAAGCATAATCGGAAAGGAACTCTGCCGTAAATTCTGACCCTTTCGCCAAACGGACCGTAAGCAATAATCCGACGGTCAGTCCCAAGGCTACCATGACCCCCCAGGCATGGATTTTTAGACTGCCGATAGTAAATAATATGGGATGCATAACTTGCCTCCTTTTTAGCGCGGATTATATCCGGCATTCCGTATTGCTGCTTTTAATTCATTGACAGTTGTCATCTCCGGATCATAGGTCGCCTTCACGCTGTTTGTTTCTAATGAAACGTCGACGGAGACCACTCCTTTGATAGCGAAAAGCGCTTTTTCTACGCTTTGAACACAATGTCCGCACGTCATTCCCGCTACCGCCAGGGTAGCTTGCTGCGTATTGATGGTTTGTCCATTATGATTTTTCGGCTGTTCGCTCCTTTCACCGCCGCAACCACCGCCATTCATGCCGTGACCGGAATGTCCGCCATGGTCATGTCCATGACTGCCGCCACCGCAGCAGCCGCCGCCATTCCGGTGCATAAAAAACATAAATGCTCCAAATACAAGAAATATTCCAATATTGCCCCAGTCCATTCGAACATCTCCTTCATTACTTTTTGTCAGCTCACATGTTATCATAGCAAAGGGTTATGCATTTCCTATGAAGATACTGTGAAAAACTTATGAATTCTTGATTTTGTTATAAAATAGGCCCCAAATTCCTATTTAGAAACCCAAAGGCGCTCCTTTCGGGCTAAAAGGAGCGCCTTTGGGTTTTGGATTATTCTTAGTAGTCTAATAAACATACGCTTGAAGATGCATCGTCGGTATATCTAATTGCACGTAAATAAGTGCAAATCCGGGGTAAACCGGCTCAAATCATGAATTCCTAATGCCTCTTCTATTTGAGCTATGCAATTTACAATATTCTCAAAGCCATTTTCCCCGAACCTTTGTTCCTCTATTTCTTCGAATTTCTGTCCTAACTGATAAAACCGGTCTGGGTTGACTAATTTCCGAAAGGCTGGAAATAGAACCGTATCTTCTCGTGCGGAATGAGGTTCATACATACGGATATAGGCGGCCATTAGTTGACATAATTTGAAAGGACTTCGTATTCTGGCACAATGCATTATCATCTTAGTCAACGCGCGTGCTGTCATATGTTGTTCCAGTAATGTTGCCACTAATTTAGTATATTGCTGCTCTTGCAAAAACTTAGGGAAAAGATACGTCTCTTCGAGTTTTTGGTGATAGTTGTTGATAAATTCTTGAGCTATCACTGCTGTTTCCATAGTAAGGTCAAAAATATTACCCCAGCCATAGGAACACTCAGCTAGGAGGCGGTCTTTAATCTCACCGTAGATCAAAATAATGCGTATTAGCACACCGTGCTCTCGCATTAAATCTTCTGTGGGTGAAATTGTCTCTTGCTTCTGATAAAGCCCACAAGGCTCTTGCATCATTCTTTCCCACACCTTTGCAGATACATTGTAAGCCGAATAAATAGCTAATCGTTTACGTCATATTCTATGTCGTAAATTACATGAAAGTGCCAGAGGAGCCCAAATGTTACCACAACATTGGTCTCCAATCAAATTGGGCAAGTTATTTTATTGTCTTGTAGACATGCTCCCCTGAATTCCTTTTATAACGTCTGCTATCCTATAAAAATACCGGGAAAGCGGCCGGCTTTCAAAGTACAAAAAGGCAATGGGAACGATAAGCAATGTAAACACAGTGGAAGAAAGAAGTCCGCCGATAATAACCCAGGCCATACTAACCCTGGTTTCTGAGCCGGCTGTCATAGCTAAAGCTGTCGGCAGCATCCCTACAATCATGGTCAAGGTTGTCATAAAAATCGGTTTTAACCGTTTTTTCCCAGCTTCAATGACCGCCTCTTTAGCACTGAGCCCTTGTTTTTGAAGCGTCAGTGTATAATCAAGCAATAACGTACCGTTTTTGGCCACCACGCCATCCATAACCAATATTCCAATTAGCGAATACAAATTAATCGTATTATGGGTAATTGCCAGAAAAACCAAAGAACCAATCAAGCCCAAAGGCAGGGAAAACATCCGGATAACAGGAGTGGAAAAGGATTCATACAGTATCGCCAGCAGCATATAGACAAGCAACAAGGACAACCCTAAGGCTTGTGCCATTTCGGCAAAAGTGTCATGCATTCTATTCGCTTGTCCGGTGAATTCATAAGTTACATTTTTACCCAGGTCTGCCGCTTTTAGTTGCTTATCAATTTCATTGAGCACTTCTTGCAGCGGCCGGTTTGTTACATTGGCTTGAATCTCTGCGGATTCTTGTTTATCATACCGCCGCAGTCTGACCGGACCAACGGCGTCTTTGACCTCCGCCACACTGCCTAACCTGACTAAACCATTTGCCGTTTGTACGGGAATTGAACTAATATCCGAAGCCTTAAAACCGTCACTGCCTTTAAGACGCACATAAATTTTGGTATCTTGGCCATTGTTCATTGGATCATTAGTAAAATATCCTGCTTGGGCGCCGGCAATCGCCCCGGTAAATACATTATTTACATCATTGACTGAAGTCTTGTAGAATTTTAATTTCTCCCGATTAACAACTAGCCGCATTTCCGGCATACCTTCCGTATAGGAACTAACAATGTCCTTTACTCCATTAACTTTGGTCAATACCTGTTGTACTTGATAAGACGCTTTTACAAGGCTATTCAGATCCGATGAATAGAGTCCAATTTGTATTGGGTGGCCCCCACCTGAAATTCCGGGAATCGAATTGCTGGTTTCACTAACTTGGGCGTTAGCTTCCGGGATTTGCTGTTTGATAAATTGGCGGACTTGGTCGGTAATTTGCCATATGCTCCGCTTCCGGTTTCTTTGATTGGTCAATTGCACACTAAGACTCCCATTGTTTCCACCGCCGGAACCCACACTTGACAAATAGTGGATCACCTCGGGAATGGTGCTGATATAATCTTCTATTTGCTTGACTTTCTTATTCGTCAGGTCGATATCCGTACCTACGGGCATTTGAATGTTGATACGAAAACTTCCTTCATCGGTTTTGGGCATATACTCCAATCCAATGATGCCGGTAGGAATCAGCGAAATAGCCGCCAAAAAGAACAACAGCCCCATAGCTACTAATTTTTTCCCATTAGCCAAACTCCAGCGCAGCAGTTTTTCATATCGACCAATCGTCCCGGTTTCCAGCTTATTCATAAAATCCCAAATAGGGCCTTGCGGTTCATGAAGACCATTTTTAAACAAACGCGACGCCAGCATAGGCGTTAGGGTAAAAGAAACAAACATCGAAAATAACGTAGCAAACACAATAGTCAATCCAAATTGCCGGAAGAATTGCCCGGTCATACCGTTCATAAACGCAATCGGCATAAATACCACAACATCACAGAGCGTAATTGCAATAGCCGCCATACCAATTTCGGTCCGTCCCTCTTCTGCTGCCACGCTGGCCTCTTTGCCCATTTGCAAATGACGATGAATGTTTTCCAATACAACAATCGAATCATCCACCAGAATTCCAATGCACAGGGACATCCCCATTAACGACATCATGTTAAAAGTGAATCCGGCAAAATACATGGCAAAAAAAGTACTAATAAGCGATGTCGGTATCGCCACTAATACCGTTAGCATCGAACGCCAGCCCCGCAAAAAAAGATATAATACTAAACTGGTGGTGCACAAGCCTTCAATGAGCGCTTCTAACGTGTTGTTCAATGAATTTTTTACATACTGGGAGGCGTCAGTGATGACTAGGAATTGATAACCCGGATACTGAGCGCGCAGGTTATCCAACTGTCCCTTCACAGCCTGCGCGGTATCTACCAGATTGGCGTCACTGTTTTTGTAAATGCTCATGGAAATTACGTCTTGCCCGTTACTCCGTGCATACCGGCTTACCCGGGCATCTTGCTCCCTGATGGCAGCTAAGTTTTGCAACGGTATAGCATTCCCATTCATGCTGGTAACATAAATATTTCCCATATCAGCAGGTGAAGTATATTGTGCAGTTAACCGCACATTGGTTTCTTTATTATTGTGAAATACCGACCCCGCCGGAGTTAACATATTTTCTTGTTCAATACGATTTACAATCTGATTTAACGAAATATTATAATAAGACAGCTT
Organism: Allolucifera butyrica; assembly: GCF_900476375.1. Taxonomy (GTDB): domain Bacteria; phylum Bacillota; class Negativicutes; order Sporomusales; family UPPP01; genus Lucifera; species Lucifera butyrica. The sequence goes on from NZ_UPPP01000086.1 coordinate 11,268, forward strand.
GTTTTTATCAACTTCGACGGCTACTTCCCTATCCCGTCCCCCATCAAGTTGTACATCGGATACCCCGCTGGCACGCTGTAATTTTTCGATAAATACACTATTCGCCATAGTGTATACTTCCCCCAGCGGTTTATCTGCCAGAACGGAAACTTCCATAATCGGAGTCGCATTGATGTCACGTTTGATAACAACCGGTTCTTGCACCCCTGACGGCAGTTTGCTGCGTACGGCATTTACATATTTCGTCGCATCAATGGCGCACGTATCGGCATTAGCCCAGAACTCAAATTCCAGACTAATTTTGCCAACCTCCGGCATCGCATTAGAAGTCATATGTTTCAGATTGGATAAAGAAGATAAGGAATTTTCCAAAGGTTTAATAACATCTTGTTCGACCTGTTCACTGCTGGCTCCCGGATAATTTACCGTCACTGTTACATAGGGCGTATTTACTGCCGGCAGCAATTCGACGCCAATGCGGTAAAAGCTATACAGCCCCAGTACAACGAACAGCATGACAATCATAGTAATGCCAATTGGTTTCTGAATGGAAAAGCGCGTAATGTTCATTGATTGCCACCCCGGTTGATTACCATGCCTGAGGCTAACCGAGACAAATTACTGACTGCAATTTGTTCTCCTTCAGTGAGACCGCTGAGAATTTCTACATTTTGATCCCCGCTGACTCCTACCTGAACAACCCGCTTTTCCACCTTATTCTGAGAATCTATTACATACACATAAGTCTCGCCGCTTTTTTCTAATACAGCCTCTTTAGGAACTGCCAATGTGTTTTTACGTAAGACACTAGCAATATTTGCCTGCGCAAATATACCGCCTTTTACTTCCGGACCCGGATTATCCAAGGCAATGCGTAACGAAAATGTCTGTGTCTGGGAATCACTGGCCGGACTGATATAAATAACCTTGCCCGGCAGTGTTTTTCCTAATGCATCCAGTTGTACTTCTACATTCATGCCTGCTTTCAAAGCGGGTAAGTCTTCCGGAGCTACCTGACAGTCTACATAAATTTCACTATTGTCCACAATACTCAACAATTTTTGTCCTGCAGTCACCATCGAACCGACTTCTACCTGCCGATACCCAATCACTCCGGAACACGGTGCGCGTAAAATTAAATCGTCCCGTTGGGTTTGCATGGCGTTCACACTGTATTGTGCTTTCGCGGCCGCCGCTTGCGCGGAAGTAACAGAAGCTGCTGTGCCGGAATTCATCTGATTGGCTAAAATATCCAAGGCCGTTTTGGCAGCCGTCAACTGTTGTGAATTGGTATCTAACTGTTCTTTAGAAATTCCCCCTGCCGCATATAGCATCTTATAGCGTTGATAACTGTCCAGAGCACGTTGATAATCGGCTTGTGCTTTACTATAATTTGCATTTACCGATACCTCTGTTGTTACTGCATCGGCTGCAGCCTGTTGATACGCCGCCTGATTTTGCTGAATGGAATTATCAATATCCTTGGTATCCTGTACAATGAGAATTTGCCCTTCTGATACCGATTGCCCCAAATCAACCTTTACCGCAACTACTTTGCCTAAATATTTTGCAGCAATATCCACCTGTGATTTAGGCACTGTTTGGCCTGTAAGCGAGATATTTTTGATCAAGTTCCCCCGTTTTACCGTAAGTACATCAACTGTTGTTTGCTTATTCTTAGCGTTGCCAGCTCCAACTGCACTTTTTTGTTTTACCTGATTAAAAATTACAATTCCTAGGCAAAAAAATAAAACGAACCCGGAAATCAGCAGCAACTTATATTTATTGATGCTTTTTAAAGATCGATAATTCATTAATAATTCTCCTCACCTGTATGATTCAAAAACTACTACTTAACAGCTATCGCCAAGCCAATGATACGGCCACACGGCCCAACGATTTTTTACCGTTAACCATTCGTTAAGATCCTCTCTTCATTTAATAGTTTTAGTATAGATACTAAATTTAAACTTTTTCTAAACAGAATTAAAAAATTTTCGAGAATCACTTTGCCAAAGACTACATTCTGCTGTACAAAAAAAAGAAACTATCTGCCAACCAAAAGCTTTGGCAAAATAGCTCTTTCATTAATACCACTACGAAGCGCAAAACTTACGAAAGCGATAGCCTGTTCCCCAAACCGTCTCAATGTAAACCGGATGAACTGAATCCGGCTCAACTTTCTCGCGAATACGGTTAATATGAACCATTACCGTAGCGGTATCTCCTATGGCATCTATCCCCCAAACCCGATCAAAGAGCCTTTCTTTACTGAATACGATCCCCGGATTTTCCGCTAAAAATGCCAGCAGTTCAAATTCCCGATTCTTCAGCGTTGCTTCTTCGCCATTTACAAAAACACGGCGTGCATCCAATTGTATCTCCAAACCGGCGCAGCGCAATATCTTGCCGTCGGAATTTTCCCCGCAAGTCAACCGTTCATAGCGCGCAATATGCGCTTTTACCCTCGCCACCAATTCATTCGGACTGAACGGCTTCACAATATAATCATCCGCACCGAAGCCAAAGCCACAAATCTTGTCACAATCCTCCCGCCGCGCTGATATCATGAGAATCGGCGTGTTTTTGTGCTCACGCACCTGACGGCATACCTGAAAACCATCCTGTCCAGGCAGCATGATATCCAGCAGAATCAGCGCGTAATCTTCCGCCAACGCCTTTTGCAATCCCCGGCTCCCGTCAGCGGCAATTTCCACGGTGAAGCCATTTGCTTCCAGATAATCCCGTTCCAATTCTAAAATTCCGGTGTCATCTTCTACAATCAAAATCTTTTTCATGCTCGTTCCTCCCCGGCAATTGGCAACAAAATGCAGATGGTCAGGCCTCCGTTTTCGCCGTTTTCCGCCCAGATTTCCCCTTGCATGGTTGTAATAATTTGCTTTACGATTGCCAACCCCAAACCACTCCCCTTGCCGACATTTGTCCGCGCCTGGTCCGTACGGTAAAAACTGTCAAAAAGTTTTGATAGCTCCGGCGCCGCAACTCCTTTGCCGTCATCAGCAAACTCCAGACGTAGTTGACCCTCGGCCTCGTTTTTAAGCGAAATCGTCAAGTTGCCGACCTCGCCTCGCTTATATTTCAAGCTGTTTTCCACTAAATTTTCTACCACCCGCTGAAATTGGATACGATCAATTCGCACCTGAGAATTTACACTCTGACAGTTAAGCGTCAGCCGCAATCCTCTTGTCAGCAATCTGTCGGCATTCTCAGCCACATAATCCGTAAGATAATCTTGCAACCGCACTGCTTCCAGGCAAAATTCCACTCGTCCAAGATCAAGCTTAGAAAATAAAAACAGACTTTCCACAAGTTTTTCCATATTGCAAGTTGTCTGATAAATCATATTGAGATAATGCTCTTTTTTCTCAGCGGTTTTTGCAATACCATCTAAAAGACCGCTTGTGTACCCTTTGATGGAAGTCAGCGGCGTAGAAAGGTCATGCGAAATGCCGACTATAAGCTCCTTCCGGTTTTTCTCATATCTTTCCTGTACTTCCCTTGCTGCTTTAAGCTGCATACGCATTTGATCGAACTCACGGCAGGCAGCTCCCAGCTCATCTTTCCCCTCTGTGGGAATCGCATAATCCAAATTGCCGCGACTGATTTCACCGGCAGCATGGCTCAATTCTTCTATAGGCTTTATAAGCTGTTTGGATAACCGGCGGGAAAGAAATACGCCCGTAACCACGATGATAAATACAGTAATGCCAACGACAACAAATGCTATGATCGTTAAAAAATTTTTAAAAATTGACTCCAAGATTCCTCCCCGCGCAAGAAACGGCACATTCCCTACGGCAACTGCTATCATAGCACGTTTCGTTGATTCATATCGAAAAGCAAAACCACTTTCGTTCCAAAGAAAAACAGCCCCGGTTCCGGTGTACCGTTTATCCAGCTTCGTCATTACTGTTGACGCATCACACCCCTGCGTTACATAAAGAATCTCGCCGCCCTTCACGACCGCCACCTGAATTCCCTGCTCTTCTAAAGCCTGACAAGCTTCCCGCAACTCTCTCATCTTGGGACCCTCCGAACGATTGACTTGCTCACGCAAAGAACTAACCGCCAGTTGAATCGATAACGTCGGTCCGATTTCCGGCCATAACAGGGCAATCTCACTTCGCCGCATGTTACCAGTCAGCCGTAATCCCAGCAGCACACTCGTACCAATGATCAAGATCAGTAGCACGGGGATAAAAATCATCATAAAATTGGAAAACATCAATCTTCTTCTAACAGATAAATCCCGGATTCCCATAAATATGCCGCCTTTTTTAGCAATTTAACCTTACCATTTTACAAAATTCAGCATTTATTATGCTGCTCTCATACCGACTAGCAAAATGCAACCGAAAATGTCTCTTTTCTTCTTTTGCTAAGTCCTAGTATAGATATAAAATTTAAACAATTTCTAAACAGGATTGAACGATTTCCAAAATTTATTTTTTTTAAAAAACCTGCCGTGTGCGCATGTCGGGAAACCCAACCAGAGGCGTGGCAGGTGAATGTATTCATTCATTTTAACCTTTCTTATTTTTGGCAACGATAAACAAATGCCGGTGGCAGGTTTAATGGAACAAACTCAATTTCTATTTCACTAAAATGTTGTTTCAGCACTTTTCTCATTTGCAGAGAGTATTGAAAAGCAACAAAGATACCTCCCGGCTTAAGAGAACGGTTAATTGCCTCCATAATTTCATTACGTAATGTTACGGAAAAAGTGGCAAATGGTAATCCTGATACAATACAATTAACTTGCGGCAGATCATATCTCTGCAATAGCACGTCCAGTTTTTCTGCATTGGTTCCGTAATAAAATGAAGAAAACTTAGTCTGCAAAGCCTCCCGCATTTCTAAATCTTGTTCTATAATAAGTACCCGGCACGCTTCTCTTTTATTTTGGGCAATGAAGTTCGTAAATACTCCGGTCCCGGCACCTAATTCGGCGATTGTTTCAATCTTATCCCAAGGTAAGGTCGCCAACATTTTTTTTGTCAAAAATGACGAACTGGGAGTAATACTACCAATCTTTTTTGGTTCTAAAATAAACTTTTCCAGAAAAACAGTCCGATTTGTCATCGTTTTAATTATCTCCCTTATGATTGAAAAGAAACTTTGCGAAAACAAAGTTTTGATATATTATCAGTTAATTACATCTCTGTTTATAATAGACAATAATAAAAATAAAAAGTTCATTAGTAAATAATTAATTTCTCCCAGTTACTGCGAAAAGCGGAATACTCTTGGCAAATGTGAAAAAATAAGCCACAGCTACGCTTTGGCTTATTTTTCCGGACTATTATTGTACTTATGTTTCTACTGAAGTCAATCTAAGATCATAATGCCTTTTAATCGGCTTCAATTACGCTAAACCTTTACATCAACGCCATTAGTAAAGTCTTGGGAAGATTGACTGCCGGCTTTCTCGGCAGCAAGCTCTTGTTGTTTCTGAATTTGGTCTTTAGCAGTTTGCATTGCTTGTTGAAGTTTTTGGATCTGCTGTGAACTTCCACCTTGACTTTGCAATTGGGTTATTGCACTTGAGAATTTGCTTATCTGATTTTGCAAAGTAGTGGGGTCGGTTGAAGTAACCATTGTTGATATGTTTGAATTGCTTAGTGATTTAGTTAAACTTGCGATCTGACTTGCTTGGTTATTTATTGCTGATATGGCCATCTTAAACACCTCCTTTCCCATAGATTAATGGGCACTATTAATATTATCGGCATAATCTTATATATTCTTAACAGCGAAAGCATTCAAACGGTTCACAAATTGATTGTTGATGGCATTCACCGCATCTAGCGCCGCTTGGGCGCGGCCAATTTGGGCTGCGGCGTGTCGCATTTTTGCCAGTTCACTGGGATTCTTCAATAGTTTAGTTAATTGTCTGCCTATCTTGTCACCATTTAGGTCTTTTAGCCAACAGGCAGCCCCTTTATTAATAATAAACCTGGCATTATCCATTTCCTGTCCAGGAATGGCTTCGTAGAAAAGCATTGGCAGTCCAACGGCCAGCGCCTCACTAACAGTAAGCGCGCCCGGCTTGGTAATAAGGATATCGGATACTCTCATCAATTCCATAATCTGCTCCGTATAGCCAAGCACATAGACATTATGTGGCGACTGCGCCGCCAACGTCTGTAAATTTTCGTATAAAACGGGGTTTTTTCCGGCCACCACAATAATCTCAAGGGGTAATGTTACCTGATTCAAGAACAATAGGAATTCAACTAATGGTCCTAATCCTAAACCGCCCCCCATAATGAGCAGGACAGGCTTTGTTTTATCCACCTTCACCGGACTTTCCGCTACTTCCTGCGCCGATGCAAAGCGAGGGTGGATGGGGATTCCTGTAGCAACAACCCGTGAAGCGGAAACACCTTGCTCAATCAGTGGGACTTTTAACTCAGGATCTGCTATGATGTACTGATCAACCTCCGCGTTTATCCCAATAGGATGAACCGAAAAATCAGTGATTACGTCTACAACGGGAATCTCCAGTCTTTTTTTGCGTTTCAGGTAAGCCATTGCGCCGCAAGGAAACGGATGAGTGCAAATAATCAAACTTGGACAATGCTGCTTAACCAAACGAGCCACACTTAACCGCATCGCCCAAAAGAAAATATCCTGGACTTTGGCTGTTGACCGGGTGTGTTGCGTCCAGCGGTACAGAATATCATATATCTCCGGCGAAACAGTAATTGTTTTCAAATATAATTCCTTGATTAGGTGATTAAACCGCGAATTTGCTTCCGACATGAAGTCAGCAATATAGATACTATCGTGGGGAAATTGGATTTCCCAAGCTGTTTTCAATGCTTTGGCCGCCTGATTGTGCCCTGCCCCGATGGATGCCGAAATGATTAGTACTCTTTCGTTTATGTCAGGCATGTCGATCTCCTCACTACTCTCTAGTTTTCCTCGCTACCATACTAAGACATTATCTCATTTTCATCTATTAGTTCCACCAGCTTGCCAAATGCCGTTTTATCACCGTCACATGCCTCGGATATTAAATAATTCAGATTCTCACTTAAAATTTTGTGTCTCAATATGAAAGACAAATCAAACAGGTAAAAAGTTTACGAGAAAAGAATATTTTTTTATGGAAAATATTATACATAAAAAAATAAGTCTACCTATTTGTGGTATACCTATCAATCCATAACAAATATTTGAGAATTTCCGAATCTAGTTTTGTATCTCGACTGCGGCAATCAAGTCTCTCACAGATCATGAAGTTTTTGTTTTGTTCAGAGCGAAACTAAGGCTCCAAAAAATTATCATGATAAGACTACCTAAGATTAGCCATTGCCATGCTTTCCTGGTAGCAAACAAATATATAAATCCGGTGCTGACATAGTAAGGCACCATAGATATTATGGCAGTCCAAAGGTAAGGCCATAATTTCATCGACGGCATTACACCGGCGATATAATTAACAGCAAAGGCCGGAACGGGAAGTAATCGTGCTATCAACAAGCCCATAGTACCTTTTCTTTTAACCCATGAGTCCACTGTATTGATTTGATCTGCCGCAATTAGTTTTCGCACAAGCGCTTGTCCATAACCGCGGGCAATTATAAAGATAATGAGCGAACCGATAATAAAACCAATCCATGAGTATAAAATTCCCAGATAGAGTCCATAAATTTTCAAATATAATACCATCAGGCTTTCCGTGGGGATAGGGGTTGTGCTTATAAGCCCGATTAAAACAATGGCGATAATAATTCCCCTAAATCCCCATGCCCGAATGACGTAGGAAATTTCGTCACGCCTATCAAAATAAAAAAAAGTTGCCACACAAATAATGAGTACTAGAAATAATAAAATAGTCCCACTATATTTATACACGTTCAATTTTTCTCCCCTGTTTAGCAGTCGATTCATGAAATTAGACCCTTAGGCCTGCCTTGCAAAGGCGATTAAGCGCCTCGAAATAAAGCGGTATTTAAAAATATACCGTTATTATTCTCCGGGGAGCTGGCGATAAGCCGTTCAATGATAGAGGTAATACGTAGCGAACCATCGTTCGGCGGTCTCCGTACATTCGAATCATCGAAGCCTCTCTCGGCCAGATTATTGATGATATGAGTGCCCTCGGACGGGTCGGAACAAAAGTATCCTAATTGATTGTTGACCACATAATGAATGTTACCACTTTCCTGTATTCCAACCGCTTCGGTAATAATCAGCGGCCGGGACATAGCCGCCGCCTCCATTATCGTGCCGGGTCCGGCTTTGCTAATAATAATGTCGCTGGCGGCCATCAGGACCTCCATGTTATCGACAAAGCCGTATACCTGCAGGCTGTCAAACCTGGATTTCACACTCTGCAGTTGATCAAATAGCTCTTTATTATGTCCCGCGACTACCATGATCTGCTTATCGTGGCAATTCTTTTCAATTTCTTTGATCCATTTGGCCATATTCCCCGCTCCCACCCCGCCACCGGTTAAGAGTACGGAAAACCGGTTTGGATCAACGCCCAGAGCCCTGCGGGCCTCGGCGCGAGTAAGCTGGTTACAACTAAATTTGGGGTGAACAGGAAATCCGGTAATAACGATCTGGCTGCCTGCAATCCCATACCGGATAAGGGATTGATAAGCCTCTTCCGTAGGCACCAGATACAGATCCGCACCGGGTGTAGCCCAGGAAGCGTGAATCGTGACCAGATCGGTCACCACCGTGACAATTGGCCAGACAGCGCGACGATCCTTTCGACCGGCAACTAAAAGCCCGGTTACCAGGGGATGAGTCGATACCACCAAAGCCGGATTGATCCGGTCGAGTTCCCTTTCTATCCGCAGAAAGGCCTTACTAAATACGAACCTGGTCATCAGACCAATCCGTTTTACACTGTTGGTTTTAGTAAAAAACAAGTTATTGAGCCATAGCTGCTTGCGGGAACAATAGTCGTATATTTCCGGTGCCGATCTGAGGACGGGAACCCCGGTAGCTTTGAGAAAATCCTCCAGCGTACACTTCATATGGTTTTGGCTGCTCAAAGCGGCCATTAATGCGGTAGCGGCACTCCGATGACCGCCTCCGGTGTCGGAGATGGCGAATAAGACATTTTTTGTGTTGGAAACCATCGTCATCCTCCTGTCATTTTTGTAATTATATATATATATATTGTAATTCCCAATATTATATTAAGACAATCCCATCTGACGAAAAGTTCAAACACCGCTTATTATCTTTTCTTTCCATATCGACATCTGTTATTTTTCCATCTTTTCCTCCCGTTCATGCTCCCACCACATTAGAAGGGAAATGACAAACAATAGCCACATGGTGCCGGCAGAGTACCCGGCGACGACGTCGCTGGGATAATGAACTCCCAGATAAATACGGCTGATCCCGATTGCCACAACTAAGAGCATCGTTATTACTCCTACAAAATAGCGCCATGGCCAGGTTTGTGCATTTCTTGCCAATAAGAAAGCCAGCATGCCATAAAAACATAGCGAGACCATGGCATGTCCGCTGGGAAAACTATATCCCGCTGCCGTTACCAGATGAAATGCGTCCGGCCGGGTACGCTCAAACAGATTTTTCAATACAAAGTTCAGCACCGCCCCGCCAGCGAAACTGAGTGCCAACCCCCCCAATTCCAACCACCGTCGATAAACTGCCAAAGCTACAAATGACGTTGTAACAATCACTGCATAAGAAAAGCCATACCCCAGGGTACTAATGGCAATCATGATATGGTCTAACGTCGGATTGGCAAAATAGCGTACAAGCCAAATGAAGGTATTGTCAAAAACCCCCATTGCATGACGAAACATCGTTTCCCAGGCCAGTATTGAAAATAATAGCAACATACTGCAACTAAGACCCAGGGTCAGCGCGATATATAATATCGGCCATCGATCCTGGACAGTAAACAACCACTTCTTTGCCTTTTCATAAACAGAAAACCGTTTGCTTAAAGAAAAAAGCAGCCACAAAACGAGGGGCAGAAGGATTAAGCTCAACCCGGCAATCAGAAATAGCCATCCAATCACTATTTTTAGTAGGGGAAAGCCTTGCGGGGGAACATGGATCACATATCCATCCACCTGCGAACCAGTTTGTCGCATAACATGACCACCCAGCACGACAATGCTTCCTTGAATCCGGGCTTCCCTCATAAGACGCAGATTGCCGTCGATGAGTACAATACCGTCTTTTACGGTTCCGGACACCGTAGCATTGGCGCCGGCAACCAACAGCCTTTCGATCACCTGATTTGGCTCAATGCTAATATCCTTATGGGAAAAAACGTCGGGGTATTCGGCGACGCCGGAACTATGCACTATGGCCAGCGAGCCTGCTAAAACGAGACAACCCAGAACGACAGATTTCCATATTCGTCCCAACCTCAATTCGATCCCCCCAAGCCAAATCGGAGTAATTACAAAACTGACTGTTTTAGTATAAGTAAAACCCTTGTCAGTATTCCCTGTTTAGATAAACTGACTTATCAATATGCCTGCGCCAAGGATCCAGCAGTACCAGGCGAAAGGACGCATGGCGGTAACCTCATTAACCCGGAACCACTTCATTAAAATCCAGACACTGAGAAAAGCCGCAATTCCAGATGCTACTCCGCCCAAGAGCGAAATCTGAAACAAATTGCCCAGTCCCGCATGCAGCAGTTTAGGAACTTCGAGAACACCGGCTCCGGCAATTATAGGGGTGGCGAGAAGCATAGAGAATCGCGCCGATTCTTCATGTTTTAATCCTGCCCAAAAGCCCGCCGTCATGGTTGCTCCGGACCGGGAAAATCCGGGAATAAGCGCCAGCGATTGAAACAGCCCGATAACAGCTGCCTGCTTGTAATTTAAATCACGAATGTTTCTTTGGCCCTTATTGCGCATTTTTTCGCCCCAATAAAGTAGAAACCCGTTGATTATCAAGAAAATCGCTGCATTGGTGACATTGCTGAACAGATGGCGAATCGGGTGTTCCAGGATTAACCCGATCAATGCGGCCGGAAACGTCCCGACGATTATGAGGAATAATAATTTTCTTGCTTCGTTATTCTGTTTTGAGAACAATGAGGCAATGATTGAGATCCATTCCGTACCAAAATACAACAGCAGCGCAGTAGCTGTTCCCAGATGCAGCATAACTACGAATGGCAAAAAATGTTCTTTAAGAAATTCCGGACTTAAATTCCAATGCAGAAAATAGGGAGTTAAAACCCCATGGGCGACACTGCTGATTGGAAAAAGTTCCGTAAGACCCTGAACAACGGCAAATATAAGAGTTTGGATTACAGACATAGTAATTCCTCCTAATTTTTTGTTCCTTCTCTACCACCACAAACTAAGGCTTGATTAGCAACAGCTTATTTCCCGCCTGCGCCAAAATGGTAAGTGCCCCCTTTTCCCCTTTATTCAAGTCTTGATATTGCGACTCTTTGATAACCAAATATGCCCTCTCCTGCTTATGAATGACCCGTTTTATCTCCTCTAATGAATTGATTTCCTGCCCGCATACACCTGTGTAAAAAGTAAAGCCGGGGTGCAGGAACTTCAGCACATAAACGGGAGATGTGCCGTCATAACTGGCGGTAAAACGTTGGGAAGTCGCCCGCATACTTAAAGAATCCGCAACCGGCGGCATCAGGAGCGTCACTATGATTACGGAAACCAATGCCATGCCGGCGGCTTGCCCCCAAACAGCACTCAGCACCTTTCTCCGCCGCAGGAAATACCAGGTCGCGATCGTCATCAGAATTAAAACAAGCCCTATCCCAATGGCGCCGGCCTTTATCGCCGGCAGGACTTTGATTCCCACTGCAATACCGCCAAGCAGCACCATACAAAGCAGCGTCAAAACGACCGGCCAGACAAGCCCTTCCCCCTTCAACCGGTAATTTCGCTCACAACGGTCAAGATACCAGCCCACAAGCATCGCCAACGGCGGAAATACGGGCAGAATATAGGTTACCAGCTTTGTCTGGGAGATGGAAAAGAAAAAGAAAATAAAAGCCGCCCAGATATTTAAGAACAACAAAGAAGAGTATTCGCCCGTCCCCTTTGTGGTTAAGGACGACCTTACAGCCTGTACCAGCACGGATGTCCACGGAAAGAAGCCGAGAATCAGAACCGGGATAAAGAAATACCACCCGGAGGTCCTGGCATGTTCAGCCGTTGTAAAGCGGACAATGTTGTTAATGCCGATAAAACCATTAATAAACGCTGCTCCGTGAATTTGATACATAAGCCAATACCAGGGCCCGGCCACAATAGCGAAGATAGCAATTCCGGCCGGAATCTTCATCTGTTTCAGTTCCCCAAACCGCCTGGTAAGAGCCAGCCAGATGAGAATAATCGCCCCTTGAAACAAAAAACCGATCGGGCCCTTGGTCAAGGTGGCCAAGGCGGCGAAGAAATAAAAGAGATAGTATCGTCGCAATAAGAAACAAAGCAAGGAAGCCGAAAGAAACAGCGTCAGGGTGATGTCGGTGACGGCGGCCTTTCCCAGATAAAAATATTCCAGGGAAGTTGCCAGTACCAGTCCGCCGGCAATCCCGGCGCGTTGATTAAAAAGCTTCGTTCCCGCCAGATATACCAGGACAACACCGGCTACCGCCAGCAAGGCGGAGGGAAACCGCGCCGCAAATTCATTAATGCCGAAAGTTTTGTAAGACGCCGCCACAAGCCAGTAATACATTGGCGGCTTATCATACCAAACCTGGCCGTATATCCTGGGCGAAAGATAATCGTGGTACAGGATCATTTCTTTAGGCGTCTCTCCATAGACCGGCTCGTCCGGATCCAGGAGCGGCGGCCGGCCAAGACATACAAAAACCGTTATCGCCGTTAAAATAACCAGTAGCCAAAAACTTTTTCCTAATCGCACTTAGAACCCTCCAACAGTTAGTTATATTTCCCTTTAAATAAAATGAATTCGGCGTGGGTGAAGACAGGGACAAATTCTTTTACAAGAATGGTTTTTTGGAATTCTTTAAGTTGGGCGTGTTTAACAATAATGTAGGTATCCTTATTATGGTGTGTTTTCCGCGCGAAATCGCCCACTGTTTCTCTCGGCATTGTATATTTGCCGGCCCAGGCGCCCTTCGGAACAAGTCCGCCGCTGTTATTAACCAATTCCGGCAGCCTGTACCCGCTGTAAAACACGGCCGACGTTGGATAATCGCCATAAGCGGCAACCGTTGCCTTCGTTTCCGGCAATTGTTCCGCTATGCGTTTCGCCGACCTTGTATCCGCATAGTAAGGAAACACCTGACTATTCAACAGTAAGATTACAATTACCGTGGAAGCGGTCACTGATCTGAGTATCTGGCTGCCCGAACTTTTATATTGCACCACAAGAATTGCAATGAAGCTAATAGCCAGTATCGCATAAACAAGTTTCCAGTCCTGCGTTGGCGATAAGATTCTGACGCCGGTTCCCATAATCGTAAACAGCATAAGGGCCGGGATGGTCAGCCACAGCCACTGTTTCCGTCCGCCGGAACACAGCATGGACTCCAGATGCCGTCCCATAAGAATGGCTACCGGAAAAACTGCCGGAAAAACATAGGTTGGATATTTGGTAGCCATTGCCGTATAAAAAACAATAATCACCGCCGCCCAAATAAGCAAATACAGTATATGTTCCGAACGGATCTCTTTGATAAGTTTCACCGCCATCCGCAGGAAAATGCCTGTCCATGGCAGCAGCATGACCGGAAACAACACCAGGTAATAATAAAATACATTATATTGAGGATGCTCGGATACCGTCGCCCGTATATAGTTATGAAGGCCAAAAAAAGTGTCGATAAAGACGCTTCCATGCATTTTGTACATATAAAGATACCAGGGGGCAGCTACTAAAAAGAACACTACCAATCTTGATATCTTAAACAAATCCCGTAACAGCTCCCAGCGTCGAGTGACCGCGCTATAAACAAAGATGGTTAACCCCGGCAGCACGATACCAACCGGCCCCTTAGTTAACACGGCCAGCGCTACCGCGCTATAAGCCACAAAATACCATTTGCGCCCCTGCCCCAGTAATCCTAAATAGTACGCCGCCATCGAAACACTGGTGAAAAAAAATAGTACTGCATCCGTAATTACCAGTTTGGCTAAAATCCAGTATTCAAGCGATGTAGCCAAAACAACAGCGCTCCAAAGAGCAACGCGCCGGTTATAGATTCTGTCGGCGAACCAATAGAGAAAAGCAACACTGAAGGCGCTAAAGATGGCCGGCGGAAACCTTGCGGCAAATTCATTCACGCCAAAAAGCTTGTAGCTGATAAGGATAAGCCAGTAGATCATAGCCGGCTTGTCATACCAAAATTGTCCGTATATCCGGGGTGAAAGCCAGTCACCGCTTGTCAGCATTTCCTTGGCGGTTAACGCATAGTTTCCTTCCACCGGATCGGTTATTGGAATATGCGAGTTAAAGAGAAGATAAAAGAGAGCCGCCGCCAGAAAAATTAAGAATACCCGAATGTTCTTCAAATGCTTCGCTCCAATCTATATCAACTATATTGTAAATTCGAGACGTTACTCACGATATATATATATATATAAACTAACCCGGAAGAGTTAGAAATTATTCTTATTTTCTTAGCAAATTTTAACGCAGGTTAAGTGGCATATGCCATATCCTGGAGGCCATTTCCGGACTAAGGTCACCGGCCTCGATCATCGACCGCAGCACTTCGGTCTGGCGGATCCGCGCCGCCCGGTAATTGGTAAACGGGTCAAGATAACTGGGAGCTTGCGGTAATCCGGCCAATAAAGTACACTGGGCAAAATTCAGTTGAGCCGCCGGTTTATTAAAGAAAACTCCGGCAGCGGCATGGATGCCCCAGGCGCCGTGACCGAAATAAACACTATTTAAATACATCGTCAGGATTTCCCGTTTGGAAAAATTATTGGTAATCATCACTGCCAGAATCGCTTCTTTTACCTTGCGGGAGATAGTTTTCCGGTCAGTCAGAAAATACTGTCTGGCCAGTTGTTGGGTTAGGGTGCTGCCTCCCTCCGAATAACTGCCGCTCATCAAATCAATGACCAGGGAACGTGCCGTTCCTGCAAAGCTTATGCCTGGATTGGTATAAAAACTGCGGTCTTCGGTGTCGATAATGGCTTCCTGTAGAGCCTGAGGTATCTGAGATAACGGAACCCAAACCGACCCATGCTCCTGTACGTTGGATTTAACCAGTTCAGGCAGGGCTTTTACCAATGGCTGCCGGTCAATGACGACGATGGCAATAACAATTGCTGCCGCAGCGGCTAACAATAAAAATATCTTGAATAATATTTTACCCATTTTACCGGTCCATTCCTTAGAAAGAATACGCTGGCTTGCACACCTGCTCATAAAACGCCAGAAACAAGCCGGATGTTGTCTGTTGCGCCAACGGCAAAAGGATCTCCGTAGCTTTATGGAAATAATCCTCCCGCTGGTCAAGGCTGACCCAGCCCAGCAAATCGGCGCTGACAGCGGCATTGCTTAGAAGAAAATTTCCCGGCTCCCGCCCGTCGCAATACATTCCCCCGGAATTTAGTCCATATTGGTCATACCGCTGTTTTACCCAATTTTCATAATGCCGGTGGCCGGCTAATATTTTTCCGCGCGCGTGATGAGGAACGCACATATCCTGTACAATATGGGTGGCCGCGCCAAGATGAAACATGGCTGACGCCACATTGCCGGCATGGATATTTTTAGCCGCCTGTCGCCAATATTGATCAAACACTTCCAGGGCGCAGGGAAAACGCCACAGGCCTTTTTCTTCCTGCCGCATATAATGGCCGACATTTTTCCAGCCTTGATCCGCCCAGTTGGAACCATGATTCAGTTCCCTTCGGAACCTGGCAAAAAAATCCGCCACCGTAGTCAACCCATCGCGCTGTAGAATCGTTACGGCCTGATTATTGCAAAACTCGTGGGTTATCCCCGGTTGATTAATCATTTTTTGCAAGGGCCCGGCCACCGTCAACATTAGCTGAATTCCGTTAACAAGGCCAAGCTTCGCTTTATCCACAAGCAGCTCAAGTTCCATATTTTCCTCCCGTCAAATGTCTCCCGTAGAAGGCTGCGGCTGTTTATTCCGTACTGTATTCCTCGCGCTTTTTCCGCCAAAAATAAATGCCTAGCACGAGTAAGCCGGCCAAGACCACCAGACTGGCCCGGTGACCGATCACATCGATTTGCTCCCAGTTTTCTCCTAATAACATTCCGGCATAAATTAAGGCCGCCGTCCAGGGAATGGACCCCAGGATCGTGAGCACGACAAACCTCACGAAATCCACCCCGGCAAAGCCGGCCGGCAGTGAAATAAAGGTGCGCACTACCGGCAGCATCCGACTGAAAAATACCGCTTGCAGTCCATAGCGGTCAAACCAGCGCTGGGCTATGGCCACATGCTTTTTCGACAGCAGAATATAACGGCCGTATCTGGCGACAAACGGCTGTCCGCCGTAGTAGCCGACAAGATAGGCAACGATCGACCCTGCCAGACCGCCGGCTACTCCGGCTAACAGTACCGCAGCAAAGTTTAAATGTCCCAGGAAAACCAAATAGCCGGCGAACCCGAAAACCAACTCGCTCGGTACCGGCAGACAGGCGCTTTCCATCGCCATGGCAATGACAATTGCCGTATAGCCCCATATATCAATGTAGTTCATGATCAGCTGATAGAATGAATCCATCGTGTATTTCCCTCCAAATAGTCGCCTAATTTTTTCTATCAATAAGTATAGACAAAATTGGCTACTCAAAAGTTCACAAATTTCATTTTTAAAAATAAAAATACAAGCGAGCGGGTTTTTCCCATAGCCCGTCTTACCGCTGCCCTGTCAGCGCCCCCTCGCTTAAAACATGGCTAGCCGCACCGGAAAAAAATGCCCGCCCGTATGGATGTTGACCTCGCTATTTAATTGGGATTTTTACATTTCGCGCAAAAGGTCGACTACATTCCGTCCTGCAATCATTTTGGCGGTGGTAACCGCAGCAAAAGTAGCAGACACAGCTGCGAATGCGGCGAAAAACAAATAACCGTAAGGAATGCTCAGCGCGTCTGGAGGAGGATCAAATACTCCTGTCATCAATTTAACCAGCATCCCCGCTATGATTATTCCCAGCAGGCAGCCTGCGGCGCCACCGCCGATTAGAATTGTTAACCCTTCACTCCACAAAAAGCCGCCGGTTTGCGCCGGGTTTGCGCCCAGAGCCGAAAGGATGGCAAACGACCGCCGCCGCTCCGCCATCTGCAACACAAAAACCAATCCCGTCGCACCGGCAATAAGCAGAATGGCCAAACTCAATTCCAAATTGGTCAATCCCTGCAAATTAATGGCAGTAAGACTGGAACCTGCGGTCTTTTTCGCCTGGGTGATATCCTTGACGACGGCGCCGGGTAAATCAGCCGTAATCCTACGCGCTTGCACCGCGACCTTCACCGGATCGGCACTTGTCTTTAACAATACAAATTCTTTTCCGCCCAGGCCTGTTTTAGACTCAATATACGAAGCATTTGCCACTAAAAAGCTATCCTTGGGCGCTGTCGGGAATTCCTTGACAATGCCGATAAAATGAAACAGTATGGCATGATATTGCCGGTCGGCGCCATTTTGCAGCCGAACTCTGATGATATCTCCGGGATGAAGTTGATAGTCCCGGGCCGTTTCGGCAGAGACCAAAATTCCGTCGGGTTCCGCCGCCAAAGTCCGCATCATTTTCACGGCCCCGGCTCCATAGAAATAGGCATTTGATAAATGGGTCGCGTCGCCTAGATGCAATGGATCGATACCGTATAAATCCTGCAGATCGTGTCCCACATAGGCATAGCGGTGCTGCATGGCTTGCGCCGCCATTACACCGGATATCCCGCGAAGCGCAGTCAGGCGTTGGCCGGCCGGCGCGGCTGGCGTGCCAAACACGGTAACATCAGCGCCATTTGTCAACTCGGCATCTACCAGGGTCTGTCCCTGATAAGTGGTATTGAAAATTGCCGTTGATACCGCGAAGGCTACGGTCAGACTTACCAGTGCGATCGTCCTTACAATCAGCCGGCGCTGCCTTATTAGCGAGGCAGCCGCTAAATACGCCAACCGTCCGGCTAGCGGCCGGAACAATTTAGCTAAAATGCCCTTACCCCGGGAAAAAAGGATATCAAAACAGCGGGCCAAAAATAGTATTCCCCCAATCCACAGAAGAAATGGCGCCAAAAAGGCAAAATAATTGACAGCTGTTTGTGGAACTCCCTCGGGCGCCAGCACTAGTTGGTATCCACCGGCAGCGGATTGCCAAAATATAAGAACCGCTCCCAATATACAAAAGAGATCGAGATACAGTTTTTGCCAAACCGGCACACATTCCGGACCAATGTCTGCCCTGGCCGCCGTACTGTTCATCTTCCGGCTGTTTTGCCAGGCCGGCAATAATACCGCGGCAACGGCCAGCAAAAGCCCGCCGGCCCCCGCCACCAGCCAAGGCCAAATAACCGCTGCCATTCCGCCGGCATTGGGATCAAGCAGTTTCTGAATTCCCCATGTCGCCCAGAGGCCAACGGTCACTCCGGCGACAGCTGTCAATAACGCCTCTATTGTTGCCAAACTAAAAATCCTGCTCTGAGTTGCTCCCCGTATTTTTAGCAATGCCTGCTCTTTACGCCGCCGCAAAGCTCCGGAATGGATCACCGACAATGTCAGTATAACCGCTGCCGCCGTTCCTGGCAAACCTAAAAACAAAAATAACACTTTGGCGTATTCTGCATCTGCCCTTACTCCATTTAAACGGGCCGCCAAATTGTTGCCGACAATTCCGGCGCCGGCCAGAGCTGCTTCAACATGATTCGCCGTATAGATAGCTTGCCGTCCGGCAAGTGATGGATCCGACGCAAACGGACCGGCCAGCTTGATGTGCAGTTGTTGATAAACATTCTTCTCATAAGCCAGGGACGAGCCGGCAAAAAAACCGCGCCATACCCGCCGGGGAACTAAAACAACATTATCCGGCGGAGCTTGCGGAGCCGCCCCGGGCGCCAGACCGACCCGCTGAAAAAAAGAATCCGCATAAGGCATATCCACTATGCCGGCTACTTTTAAGGTCACCGGGGAAATACCGTAACGATTGACAATTACGGGATCACCAATTTTTACATGCAGGTTAGCCGCTGTTTGTTGGGCCAGCAGTACCCCGTCCTTTTGTCCGACAAGCAGGCGGACTTCTTGCGGAAAAGCCTTTTGATAATCAGACGGCAGCCCAACGACTATCCCCGCTCCGGTTGTCTGCACCGTTTGCCCGGTACAGGACCGAAAACCGGCTACTTTGGCATAATCTACTACAACCGCTGCTTTCGTGGGTACTGTTTTTTGCACAACTTTCATGACGGCTAACGCATCTGCGCCGCGCGCCAGCTGGATCTGCCAATCCACCGGCATTTCCGCAATGGCGCGGGCTGTCATTGTACTTACGCCCGCTTCAATGAATAATCCCATAGTTCCCAAAAGCATCACCGTGATTGCTACGCCGCCGGCCCCGCCGGCCAGCCGCTTCCAATAACTATAAACCAAACCTTTAAGCCAGGCTATATACATCCTAATGATCCACCTCCAATTTGCCTCGACTCATTCGCCAGATCCTTTGCATTCGGGCCGCCACATCCTCGTCATGGGTAGCAATAATTACTGCCGCCCCTGTATAATCGGCAGCCCGCAGAATTCTGTCAATCAATTCCAGGCCTGTTTGCCGGTCCAATTGCCCGGTCGGCTCATCCGCCAATAATAGCGCCGGCCGAATCGATAGAGCCCGGGCAGCGGCGACTCTCTGCGCCTGTCCGCCGGAAAGTTCCTCCGGTAATTTATTGGCCAGAGCTATCATTCCCACTTGTTCTAATTCATTTTGTGCTCTTAGGCGGGCTAGGGCTTCCCCCTCCCCGGTCAAGAGCATGGGTAATTCCGTATTTTCCAATATGGTTAAGGGCGGCAGCAAACTGGGATTTTGAAAGATAAAGGACCTGCTCCGCAGTAAATTCGCTTGCTTCGTCTCCATGGCCGGCCACCTGACCGTACCGGCGGTTGGCGAAATAAGCCCGCCCAGAAGATGCAGCAGACTAGTCTTTCCGCTGCCTGACGCCCCGACTAAAGCAATACGCTGTCCGGCAGCGATCGCGCAGGATACATCGGCAACCGCCGCCACACAACTGTCGCCCGCGTGGTAAGTACACGAAACGGCAAAGGCCTCAACCAAATTTTTCTTATCAATTCCGTTTATTTCAGCCTGCATCGTTTATCCTCCCATCCTGCAATGCTACGATCCGGTCTGCCCGCGCGGCGATTATCAAGCTGTGCGTAGAAGTAATGGCCGTCAAACCCTGTTTACACTTAGCGGCAAGCAAATCCAATATTAATTCCTCCGTTTTCCGGTCTACCTCTCCGGTCGGTTCATCGGCCAGCAATAAAGCAGGGTCTGACGCTAACGCAACCGCCAAGCCGGCGCGGGCATTTTCCCCGCCGGACAACTGGCGGGGATAAGCATATTGACGCTCAATCATGCCTAACTCGCCCAGCAACTCTTCGATTCTCTTATAATCAATTTGACCCGCCAACGCCATTTGCAAACAGATATTTTCTTTCACCGTCAAATGTGGAATTAAATTTTCTTTTTGCAATAAAATGCCAATATGTTTGGCCCGTATCGCCGCTCTTTCCCGTTCGGCTTTGCGGGTAATACGTTGTCCCATGATTTCAACATAACCGCCGTCGGGTTCATCGATTCCTGACAGACAGTTCAGCAAAGTCGATTTGCCGCTGCCCGACGGGCCCATGACCGCCACCATTTCTCCGGCGGTAACTTTTAAACTTACGCCGCGTACCGCCAGGACTTCCGACTCCGCCGTATGATAAAACCGGTACAAATCCCAGGCATTCAAAACAAAGCTCATAGATTCCACCCAAAGCTTTCCGCTATGGTCTTCCATTGATCAACATTATCGGCGCCCTGAGGAGCCCATAGCGTTAATGCAACCTCTTTCCCATTGCGGAAAAAGTAATACCGCTTGTTTTCCAGCCGTACTTGCCGGCCGGTCACAGGGTCCGACGCAGAATTGGAACTGAAATCCACCTCAACGGACGAACCGCCGGGAAGCTTTACAGCAAGCACCTTGTCTATGGTTACCGCCCGGCCGTGCCGCTCAAGATCCGCCGCCGCCCCGGACTGAACGCTTTTTACCGTCGGCGGAACAGCAGCCGCGGTAATGTCAATATTAACGCCGTCAAATTTATCGACAAAGACGGCACTGCCGCCTTTCACAGTACGCGACCATCCTTCGGGCACTTTTATAGAATATCGCCCATCGGCAGAGTTATATTTCACAAATGTCTGAGAATCCGGTATATCGCCAAAGGGATGCGTCTCCGGCGGCAAGGGTTTCTCCGCGTTTTGAGCCTTAACTGGAGCCGCTGGAGCGGATTTCTGCAACGACACGTTAGGCAAAGTCTGTGTTTTGGATGATTGGCATCCGCTCATTATTGTCAAAATAGCAATCAGAACTGCCGCCCAAAACAACTTATGGTTACACGAAATAAACGATTTATCCATTTTATCCTTCCTTTCGTTTTTTACAGTGGTATTAGCCAAAGGTATATTTTTTATCATCCTTTCTTGTCACAATGATAAACGGGGGAATTCATCTTCTCTGAATTAAATTTAGCAACCAACCATTAAAACAATATTAAAGCCGATAAAATTCAGCATTAAACGATTGTCCAAAGCTTAATCGTTCTAATCGCGCAAAAAAATATCAGGAGTTTTATCTCCTGATATTTCTTCTCTGTTAAGCATAAAGGTTGATTTTGCTTCCTAAATGCGGTTGAGCAGCGGACTGCAGATTTCTTGTTTTGACAACATCGTCCTGACCTGTGCCATGATCATAGTCGCCGTCGTTGTCGCGTAACTTCTCCGCCGCGTTATGAGCTGCATATTGGGATTGCTGGATAGGCCCGGACCGCGTCAGTAAAGAAGGATTAGAAACGTTGATGATAACCTCCTCCTTTCCCTTGAAATATATATGTTAACGGCCGGCTTAACTAGATAATCCGGCCGGTATGATAGCTATAACATCTTTTCCGGTGAGGATTTTTTATGGGATCGGAAAGTATAACTTTTCGGGTTGTTTCTGAATAAAAGCGTTTTTCTTTTAAAACACCGAAAAGTAAAATACTTTCCTTCCACTTAAAGACCCATTGGGTCTTTCTTGTCTAATACTTGATCCGCCGCCAATGGTAAAACAGCAACAAACGAACTGCCTTTGCCCGGCCCACTTTCAACATAAATCCGTCCGTTAAAGGCCGTCAGAACAGCGCGGACCAGGGCTAGTCCCAATCCGTGCCCTTGTTTGGCCGCTTGCTTTTTGCTGCGGTAAAAAGGCTGAAAAATCCGTTCCCGTTCTTTCTCACTAATTCCGGGCCCTGAATCCGTTACCGTAATACGGCAGGTATTCAATTCCCGGTCAATCCGCGCGTTTACTGCGACCTGTCCCTCCGGACCGCTGTATTTAATAGCGTTATCCAGCAAAGCCCATAACGCCCGTCTGATATAATCAGAATTTGCGGCCACTGTTGCCGGTTCGGTATGGCAGGTTATGATCGAAGCACCAGCCAATAATCTTGCCTCCTCTACAATTTCTTCCAGCATTGTATCAATAGGAAACCTCTCCTGTTCTATAAAATGGCTGCCTTGAACCTCCAGCAGCAGCAGCAGATCGTTCACCCAGCGTTCTGTTGTTGCTATCGTCTTTTGGATGGATTCAAGAGCTTCCCGGCATACCGCCGGATCAGACAGGCCCCAATTGCTCAAAATGTGGGTGTAATTTTTAATGATCGTTAACGGAGTACGCAAATCATGTGAGGCAAAAGCGACGAATTCCTGCTGGTTGCGAAAACTAATTTCCAACCGTTCCAGCATTTCATTAAAGGTAGCTGTCAAAGCAGCCATTTCCTTATAAGAGGAGCGAAGTTCCAGGCGTTGATTTAAATCCGATGCGGTGATTCTCTGGGTCGTTTCGGTTAAAACGGCCAACGGCCGCATCATTTTCCGCGTGCCAAACCAGCATAACCCCAGTGTTAAAATTAAACCTCCGCCGCTAATTATGGCAAAAAGCAGCACCAAAGTACGCAGAACGAGAAAAGTACCGGCCAATGGATATATGGTCTGCACCCTACCGTTGTCAGGAAGACGAAAACCGGCTGTCAACACCGGTTCGTGCCCCCAATAAGTTTGGATAGGACTCCCCGTGTACGCGGGCAAAAAGGAATTTCCCAAAGCCGGCGAACGACTGACAATCCGTCCGTTAGCGGCAGTAATCTGCAACATGACTCCTCCCGCCAGCGCTTGGACTAAGTCGGGGTCTCCGGCGTCAATATGAATCGTATGTTCATTATTTTCCGAGACAACAAGATTGCGTACAATCGACAACCCTGCCATTGTTTTGGTTGCCGCGTCCCGCATCAGTAAATATTGCATGCTCATTACAATCACCACGGTGCAAACCACGAAAACCACCAGCCACAATCCGCTGTACCATATTGTCAGCGTAGTGGCAATGGACCGCCGGTCATTTTTCCCGCAACGAATAACCAACCCCCCTAACCGTTTGAATTAAGGCTTTTCCAAAAGGTTTATCAATTTTATCGCGCAGCCAGCTTATATATACATCCACAACATTGGCGCCGCCTTCATAGTCATAGCCCCATACCTTGTCCAGAATAACCTCCCGCTTCAGTACCATGCCGTTATTGCTCATCAGAAAAAACAAAAGATCAAACTCCCTGCGGCTTAACGACACTTCCACGGCAGCGCGTTTTACCTTGCGGGTTGACCGATTGATGAACAAATCATCGATTTGCAGGCTTTGACTTTTACGGGTTCCGTCGGCATGATTCCGTAATTGTACCCGTATCCGGGCCAAAAGTTCCTCAAAGTCAAAGGGTTTCGTTATATAATCATCTGCACCGCCATCCAGGGAAGTTGTTATATCCGTTGTCGCGCCCAATGCCGTCAGCATGATAATCGGAATATCACTGCTGCGCCGAATGAACCGGCACAGTTCACTGCCTTCCATTCCGGGCAGCATCCGGTCCAGTAACAATAGATCCCAATGCTTCTCCTGAAAACGCCGGAAAGCCAGCAGACCATCATTGACGATTTCAGTTTGATAGTCTGCATGCGCCAGTTCCAGCTGCAGCGACCTGGCAAGGGAGTATTCATCTTCAACAATAAGAATTTTCTTCTTTTCGGCCATGATTCGTCCCACCTTACTTAGCTGGCCATGATCTATTTTCTTTGTTTTCAGCTTAGCATTCATTTATTAAAAGAACATTAAACCCAATAACTTATATTTCTCTATACCCAAGCAATATCTCCCCGTTTTCTTTAAATTCAAGAAGGTCTTCAACAGGAACAGGATCCAATCCCCGGGTTTGAATACTCTCCAGGATTTCCGGCAAAGCCTGAATTGTTTTGGCCGGCCCGTCTTCAACTGCCCACGGCTTAGTACAGCGGTCATGAAAAACAACCACTGAACCAGGTTTAATCCGGCAGATAACATGATTGAAAATAGAATCTGAAGTTGCCCCTGTTTCCCAGTCCCGGGCAAAAAAAGACCACAGGATTGCCTTTTCTTGGCTTAACCAAAGATAAATTAAAGAACAGAGGTTAAAAACGCCCCAGGCCGGTCGAAAAAGAAATGGCCCATTGCCAATAATTTTACGGATTACCTCATTTCCCTTTTTAATTTCCTGAATTGAGGAAACGGGGTCCAGCAGCCAGGCAAACCGGTGGCGGTACCCATGAATTCCAAGAGTATGTCCTTCGGATATGATACGGCGAACCAAGTCGGGGTATTTTTCTGCGTGTTTACCTACTACAAAAAAGGTGGCCCGGGCATTGTACTTATTTAAAATATCGAGTATTTGCGGTGTGTAAACGGGATCCGGGCCATCATCAAAAGTTAAGGCAACTTTTTCTGACTTCCGGTCACCCTGCCAATATACGCCAATATGCAGACAATGTGCGGCCACCGTTGGTAAGATAGCATAACTCAAAAAGATTATGCCAAAAAATTCATTGGTATGGTTCAACAATAGAATTCCTCCTGTTTTGTTTGTGGATGATGGGCAGTAGCTCTACATATAGGACAACGTAAAGCCCCTAAAAAGTTCACAAAAAATACACTATTTTCTTATGGAAAATAGCGTAAAATTATAAGTTGTGTTCCATAGCGAAAATGAAGAATGTGAAAAGGAGTTGAGTATATTTGGGCTCTGATATGCACATATTAAAATCACAATCATTTGCAAATACAAAAATGCTTTTGGAGGTGGTATAGTGGCTTCTATTAACAGCGTAACTCAAAAGGAAAAAGCGTACCTGGAAGACGCACTACAAATGGAAAATCTCTGTATAACCAAATATAGTGTGTATATGGACCAGTGTCAGGACCGGGAAATTAAAAATTTGCTGTCGGATATTGCCAGAAACAAGCGGCAACACGTTGACACCCTCAAACAAGTGCTTTCCGGGCAGGTCAGTTCGTATCAATATCAATAAACAATATGAGGTGATGGTATAAAATGGCTTACATAAACCGCAATCGTCAGACCTCGCAGAACCGTCTTTCCGACCGGGATATGTTATTAGACTTGCTGGCAACGGAAAAGGCTATTTCCGGCATGTATGAGCATGGCATTATGGAATCGGCAACGGAACCGGTCCGCAATGCCTTTGAACAACTACAGCATGATGAACATGAAAATGGCGAATTAT
Source organism: Allolucifera butyrica (assembly GCF_900476375.1). Lineage (GTDB taxonomy): Bacteria > Bacillota > Negativicutes > Sporomusales > UPPP01 > Lucifera > Lucifera butyrica. The sequence goes on from NZ_UPPP01000086.1 coordinate 37,089, forward strand.
TATTTAACGCCATGCAGGAGAAAGGCTGGTATTCCGCTTCCCGCACCCCCCTGCAATCGAACCGGGGCTATTCTGCGCAATATGACCCAGGCTACAGTTACCGGGCCGAAAGCTCTTATGCCGTTTCCAGCGGCGCCCGGAATTTCGGTTCCAGACTGGACCAGGACGACGAAATGCTGCAAAGCGGCCGGACCTTTACCAAAGATTCGCCCCGTTACCGCCATCAATCCGGAGTGTATCAATCCCGTAAAACCACCTTTTAGTTAAAAAAAGACCGCAATCGCGGTCTTTTTTTAAAACATTATATTTAATGCAGTCAGTACATTGTCAATCCGGTTAAACATGGTTGCCTGTTCAGAGCCGGCAAATAACAGGCCAACAGCAAAGTTGTCTTCCGATAAAATTAAAGAGCCGCTATCTCCCGGGGCACTCATCGCACCGGCCAGAATCTGATCGGTAAAAATTCCGTATTCATTATGTCTGACATTCACTTTTAATGTTACATCCGTAGCCAGTACATTGCCGGAAGTGATTCCGCTGCTGCGGCCGCTTTTTTTGATTGGCATACCGACATAGGGTTCCTTGATACCGCAAACCGGCCCAATTTCGAGGATATCTTCCAGAATGTCCGCTGCGTCAATTGGCGATGCCACTGCACAATCAACCATGTTAATTTGCGGATTTTTCCGTAATACTTGTACACGGTAATGAGGTTTAAAAAGTCGGATGCATCGATTCAGTACCTGCTCGAATGAACGGGCAATTCTGCAATGTGGGGCAATCATCTCCCTGGCAACGGGAATAAACCGTTTTAAGTGTCCTAGCGTACAATCTTCCTTGTTACCGCCGTCATACATTCCCGGTTGCAGTATCGGATCACCGACTTTCGAACGTTCATCCAAACCATTCGTAAGATTCGCTAAGACATGATTGTTAGAAAGAATTAATTTTTCACCGGTTGCCTGGTCGCGGACTACGGCACCGAATGTGCCGGCCGATACCTTGTAATGTCCAATGCTGATTCCCGGCTGCGCCGGACGCAACCTTTTCGTATGTTCCTCATTAAACAAACGGATGTTACCGACCTCCAGCACATCGGTTACCATTCCGTCGATCCTTTTTGGCACGGGATTACGCAGGTCGCCCGTTTTTCGCTTTTTTTCCACTAACACAACAATTGCTTTCTGTCCTGTATCTTCTCCCCGGGTCCATTTGTTGCCATAACCTACACCAATAATATCTTCCTGCTCTTCCATGTTCCGAAACAAGTCAGTTGTGCTGCGTATATGCATACACAATCCCTCCTGTGCAACAGAAGTTTAGTGTATGATATGCCGGATTATAGTAATAGGCAACACAAAAACTAACTAATTTTGGTTAATACCTTTTTTATATTTCCCATCTGCTCCCGGGTGGATTCTTCCCCCCGCTGAATGCACAAAGCAATTTGTTTGGTATCCTTAAAGCTTATATCATAAACCGGTGGGCGAATAATAATGTCAGCGTAAGGTTCGGCTTTGAACAGCGTCACTTCTCTTCCTATAATTTCGGTGCATTGAATCAGAATTTCAGCGACGGATTTGATTTCATAATTCGTTTGACCGGAGTAGCCCAAATCCACGGCAATAATAACATCAGCCCCCATATGATGCAGAATATCGACCGGTAAGTTATCTTTTACGGCTCCATCAACTAAATTCATGCCGCGATATTTTTTGGGGGAAAAAATACCGGGAATCGAAATACTTGCCCTGACCGCTTCGGTAAGGGTCGTATTGTAATAATAGCGGGCATTAGGAATTCCCCGGCTGCCTGGAACGGGTGTAACAAAAAAAACAGTATCAGCAGAATTAATATCGACAGCAGTAATTGCCAGGGGAATGATAACGTCCCGCACGGTACGGTCCTGCCAAAGGCCGGAAAAGTATTGTTCCAGTTTATCTCCCTTAATCAACCCGTTTGGTAAAACAGACCAGAAACGGAACTTTCCCGAGAATAACCAGTGCATTCCGTGTTTCATCAGGTCTGTAACGGTAACTTTTAAGTCAATTAGATCTTTTATATTAATATTATCGGCCATCTTTTGCATTTGCCGCGGACTAAAACCGCAGGCAAACAGGGCAGCAACAATACTGCCGGCACTCGTCCCGGCAATCATATCAATGGGTATATGAAAATCAGTCAAGGCTTTTAACACGCCAATATGAGTTGCCCCCCGAATTCCTCCACCGCTTAAGGCCAAGCCCACTTTTTTTTTTCGCGCCAGTTGAAAGTTATGATTTGTATCAGCGATAGGCACAGCATATCACCTCTCAGTCTTCTGCATTATCTTATGACGGCTTACTGAAGACTGTGAAAAAAGAGCTTCCTGATAAGATCTGACAAGATCATCAGCAAGCTCTTTTTGGCGCTATATTACCGTTCTTTTTGGGCCAATATAATCATACGCGGCGAATCCGCGCCATAGTCCCGTCCGTCAAACCCGCCAAACGTAGTCAGCAAAGTTAGGCCGGACTGAACAAGAATGGAAGTAATTTCCGGCAGAGAGTATGCTCTTAGTACAAACTCATACTGCGTCTTTTTCCCGGTGACCTGATTAATTAACTGCCGTTTCATAAGAGCGATTCCATTCTGTAATTCAACTTTATAGGATAAAACATACTCCCCGCTCGGATGGCGCCAATACCGGTTTAGATTATTACGAACCATCCATTCCCGGTTTAACAGATCAATCAAAAATAATCCCTTCGGTTTTAAGGCCCGGCTGATTAAATTCAAAACATGGGCGTTTTCTTCATCCGTAAAATAGCCGAAAGCAGCAAACATATTAATTACGGCTTCAAAGTTTCGATTATAATCCAGTTCCCGCATATCACATTGCCGGAAAGAAAGGCTAACCCCCTCTTCCTGTGCCTTTTGTCCGGCAATATCGAGAAAATCCTGTGTAACGTCAAGCCCCGTAACTTGATAGCCCCGTTTGGCCAACTCTATGGCATGACGGCCGTATCCGCAATATAAATCAAGAATCGCTGCATTTAAGGGAAGGTTTAAAACGTTAGCAATAAAATTTACTTCCTGTTCGGTTCCCGCCAGCGAATAGGCTTTAAAATCACCAAGTATCTCACGCGTCATTTTTGGCACCACCCAATATAAAGCATAATTTCTGTACAGCTATTTCAGGACTATGCATAAGGATGGCATTTGGTTCTCGTCATAAAGTACCAGTTTCTCAATTTTAAACCCTGCCTTATCATAGTGTTAAAACATAATGTTCGATATTTTATTGATAAATACAAACACAATTTCGGGTAGACCGTTTTGCACAATATAATGCTGCATCCGCATGATCCGTTAATTCGATATCGGAAGGAGCATCATCGGGATATCCCGCTATGCCAATGCTGACCGTAAGGGCATCATCCGGTTGTGTATTTTTGCGGGGAAAGGAATAGGTGAAGATGGATAAACGGATTTTTTCGGCAATTGTGTAAGCCTCCGTTAAATCTGTTTCCGGCAATAAAACAGCAAATTCTTCGCCGCCATAGCGGATAACAAAATCAGTATCGCGGCAACTGCGTTTTAGGATTCCGGCAACCATGCGCAACACTTCATCCCCCATTAAATGTCCATGGGCATCATTATAATTTTTAAAATAGTCAATATCAATCATTAATTGGGATAAAGGGCGCTTATACCGCACAGCCCGCTTAAACTCCTGTTCCCGTAAAGTTCGAAAATAACGGTAATTGTATAACCCGGTCAATCCATCCGTAATGGCCAGCTTCTCTACCTTGGCTACATGCTTGGCATGAGCTATGGTAATCGCAATTTGGCCGGCCAAAGAGCGCAAAAAGTCAAGGTCATAACTCTGCAGCACCCGTTCGCGGGTTGTTTCTACATCAAGAACCCCAATGATTTTATCATCAACGATTAAAGGAATGGCTACTTCACTTACATTGTCCTCGTGTAATTTGATATAACGCGGTTCCAGTCTGGCATCCGGCACATAAACCAGTTCCCGCAGTGAGACAGCATAGCCGATAACACCCTGACCCAAAGGAATTCGCAAATTGTCCCGATACCCGCGATGTCCTTTAATGACCAGTTCCTGACTGTCTTCCTCAAAAAGAAAAATCGCCATGTTACAAAAACCCAACTCGCGATTGATTCCATTCAGTATTTCTTCTAAAACTTCTTTTTCATTAACAGTCTTTTGAACAATAGAAGTAATGCGATATAATGCACCTAATCGCTTGTGTGTCTGTTCAAGGTCCATCAGATGAAAATCCAGCTTGGTCATAGCGACACATAAGTCACGGTTCACCGTTTCATACTGTTCGGTAATACAGGTAAATTCCTCTTCAATCAGAACATTCTCCGTAATATTCTGTATAAAAATAGAAATATAGCCACCGGAATCAGGCAGGGAAGAAAAGCGCCAATACAAATATTCCGGTAATCCTTGCCGTGAATTATGGGCAAATCGCATAATTTCCACGTCTTGCCGTGATGATGAGCAGATTTTATATGAATTAAAGATAGTATTGGCATTTTGCTCACCAAATATGGTCTTCAAGACACGAAAGAAGTTTTTCCCTATCAAGTATTTCAGACGGGATTGATTTCGGCGGCTTATAAGAACCGATACGATATTATGCTCCTCATTTATAATTATAATGGCGGACAGGACCGAATCAATGACTGAATTAAGCGCCGCAGAATATATGAATGCGTTTAGCACTTATGAATCAACCACCTTAAAATCATTACATTGAACTATTCGTGGGCTATAGGAAAATTCCTGCAATATGAGAAAAACCGCTAGCGCGTTTTTTCGGCTCAGGGCTCATGGCGCAGGGCGCGAAAAACCCCACTGAAATCCTTTATGCAGTTTTAAAACTTACACTTCCTATCCTTTTTAAGAAAACCGCTAACTCGTTTTTTCAGTCCATGGCTCAGGGCTCGTAGCGCAGGAAAACCATATGAAAATCATTTTGGGTGAACAATCCAGGCAGAAGGATCGAAAAAAAGATACTCCGCAATTGACGAGGCCACTGAAGAACTTGTAGTTTTTCGGAGCAAAGCTCAAGAGTAAGAAATAAAAGACGACCCTTATTCCCAATTTTGGGATAATGGTCGTCTTTTACTATCTGGAAAAACCTTTATAACTTGTCTCTTATTTTATCAGTTTCAATATTCTCTTTATATTAACAGTAAATATCGCCATCGCCCCTTGTAACTCCATGCCAACAAGACCCGAAGATGACGCTACGTCATACCCGTGCCTGTGTTTGAGTTCACTGTTTTTAGCCTCAATCTTGTAGCGCTCTTTCGCCTTTTCCTTGAAGTACTCGCTTTCCTGGAACGCCATTTGTTCGGTGTGCTCACCAGATTTAATTTTCATCGAATAAGTTTTGTTTTTTGCTCCCTCTTTG
>NZ_UPPP01000059.1 GCF_900476375.1 Allolucifera butyrica
AAGAACGTCAAGCTCTGCCTGGAAATCCTGGAATCCCTGAATTATCCGGCGGAAAAGATCAAAGTACTCCTGAACCGGGCGAATTCCCTGGGGGGATTGAATATTAAGGACTCGGAAGAGTTGCTGCGGCGGCAGTTTTTGGCCTTGCTGCCGAGTGACGGCAAGACGGTGGTTACGGCAGTGAACCAGGGAGTGCCGTTTGTAACGGGCAGTCCGGAGACGGCAGTGGCGCAGAACCTGCTGCGACTGGCCAATTACGTCATTAGCGGCGATGAGGCATATATTACCACGGCGAATAAACCGCAGGCCAGGAAAGGGATTATTAAGAAGGCGGCCCAATTGTTCAGCCGTGGCGGTAGCGGCAGTGAGAAGAAGGTCAGTTTAAAGGAAAGCAGTGAAGAGACGCTGGACCGCTCGATCTGGTCGTTGTCTTAGACACGGGAAACTGAGGATGGGACGATGAAAATGGAAAAAGAGGAAATGCTATTGCACGAGTTTGACGGCCTGGTGAACGGCATTAAAAAAGGAATATGGTCCGGCGGGGATGAGCTTGAGCAGGTCAGTCAATCGGTCCAGGCGGAAATGGAACACGTGGAAACGGTGCTGGATAAGCTGGCCCGGGAAATGGCGGTCAGCCGGACAGGGATTCAGGAGCTTGCGGCTAGGGAGGCAGAGAGCCAGGCCGGTTTAAGGGAGCAGACAGATCAAGGCAATGGCTGTCTGCCGGCTGTGGAGGTGGCGTACAAGACGGTTCTGGAAGACCAGGTGCAGCTGGCGGTTGCGAAAGAACGGGATTTTTATCTGCAGCGAAATTATGGGGAACTGCAAGCGCGCCTGGCGGAATTGCGGGAACGAAAAAGCCAAATGGCGGCGCTCACTTCCCGGATGGGAAGACTGGTGGACAATGTGCGCTGCATGGTGGAACTGGCGGATAAAGTTCAGGCGCTGGTACAAAGCCAAAGTTTCGGTTTCAAGGTGATTATGGCCCAGGAAGAGGAACGGCGGCGGGTGGCCCGGGAAATGCATGACGGGCCGGCCCAGGCCATGGCCAATGTTATTTTTTTGGCGGAAGTCTGTGAAAAACTGATTGAGCTGGATACGGGCCGGGCCAAAGAAGAGCTGCATGAGCTGCGGCAGCAGATTTTGGGCTGTCTCAACGAGACGCGAAAAATTATTTTTGACTTACGGCCCATGGCGTTAGATGATCTTGGGTTAATCCCTACGGTGAAACGAATTGCCGATATCTTAAAAGAACGCAAGGGCATAAAGGTCAGTGTCAAACCGTTGGGGCACGCGGAAAAGCTGGAGTCCCATATAGAAATCGGCCTGTTCCGGATTATCCAGGAGTCCTTAAATAATATCGAAAAACATGCCGAGGCAACGGAAGTGGAGATTTTGATTGACTTTCAGAACGACTGGGTGACGGCCACGGTAAAGGATAACGGCAAAGGATTTGAGGCCGAGAAGAATCACTATGAGGGAGACTCCTTCGGGTTATTGGGGATGAGAGAACGGGTGAGCCTGCTCGATGGTGAGTTGTCGATTCATTCCCGGCCGGGGGAGGGGACGGAAGTCCGGGTACGAATTCCGCTCTCAGCCGCAACCCGGGAGGCAAAACAGCTGGCCTGAGGAAGATGCACTGTTTTGCCAGGCGTCGTAACAAAGAAAGGAGGTGAAAACTATGTGTATGAAAATGTATCTCTGGTGGGAATCAGTGAAAGCGAATCTGCGTAATCAAAAAGGTCAAGGAATGGTTGAATACGGATTAATTTTGACATTTGTTGCTCTGGCTGCGCTGGTTGCCCTTACTAGTATGGGAACTAACCTCGGCAATATGTTCACAACAGTTGCCGGCAAATTAACTACGGGTAACTAGTTACAGTAGCCCCCGGTTTAATCCGGGGGCTTACTCTTTATGCCAAGGTCAACTGCGCTATCGACAGAATTGATTAATTCAGTGTTTTTTTAAATGAAAAGGATAAGTTATAGGAGTATCGTGCGTAATGCTGGTACTTTTTTTGTATATACTAATTAGAACAGGACGGTCTATGCGGCAGATTTAAAGGAGTGATTTCGTGGAAAAAAGGCCCAATCAACTGATCAAAGAGAAAAGCCCATACCTTTTGCAGCATGCCTATAATCCGGTGGACTGGCACCCTTGGAGCGGGGAAGCCTTTGAAAAAGCTGAAAAAGAAAATAAACCAATTTTTCTGAGTATCGGTTATTCCACCTGTCACTGGTGCCACGTAATGGAAAGAGAGTCGTTTGAAGATCAAGCGGTCGCGGAGATATTGAACCAATATTATGTGGCGGTCAAGGTTGACCGGGAAGAACGGCCGGACGTTGACCATATTTATATGTCCGTATGCCAGGCCATGACCGGACAAGGGGGATGGCCCCTTACCGTGGTGATGACGCCGGATAAGACTCCGTTTTTTGCGGGTACTTATTTTCCGAAAATTAGCAAATGGGGTCGACCTGGACTTGTGGATATTTTACAGGCGATTCATAAACAATGGATGACCAACCGGGAAGACTTGATTGAGTCCGGCAGGCAGGTTGCACACGCGGTTCGCTGCAACGAAGCCGCTGTGCCGGCCGGGGCTTTATCGACTGCTATGCTGGATACTGCATTTCGGCAATTGGAAAGCGACTTTGACCCTGTCTATGGCGGTTTTGGCGGCGCTCCGAAATTCCCGCTGCCGCACAATCTGCTTTTTCTGCTGCGATATTGGTACCGTACCGGCCGCAAAAGCGCCTTGTCGATGGTGGAAAAAACACTTTTTTCCATGCATAACGGCGGTATTTATGACCATCTGGGATTCGGCTTTGCCCGCTATTCTACGGATGCAAAATGGCTGGTGCCTCATTTCGAAAAGATGCTATATGACAATGCCTTATTATGCTATGCCTTTTTAGAGGCCTACCAGGCTACAGACAATGTGCTTCTTTCCCAGGTTGCCGAAGAGATTTTGTCCTACGTTCTGCGGGATATGACGGAGGGGGCAGGGGGTTTTTATTCGGCCCAGGACGCAGACTCCGAAGGGGTGGAGGGGAAATTTTATGTATGGACTTATGAAGAAATTCTCTCTGTTCTGGGACCGGAGCAGGGACCGGTTTTTGCCGGCTTTTACGGGACAGCGGTTCAGGGAAATTTCGAACAGGGGCTGAATATACTGAATCGGATTCATAACAATCTTGAGGAGTATGCAGCGAAGCAAGGCCTATCGAAGGAGGAATTGCAGAAAACTATAGCCCAGGGGCGGGAAAAATTATTTTCAGTCCGGGAGAAACGGATTCATCCGCATAAAGATGATAAAATTCTTACGGCCTGGAACGGACTGATGATTGCCGCTCTGGCTAAAGCCGGACAGGTGTTGGACAACCCGGAATATACCGAAGCGGCGGAAACGGCGCTGGGTTTTATCTGGACCCGTCTCCGGCGGGAAGATGGCCGTCTTCTGGCCCGTTTCCGGGAAGGAGAAGCGGCGTATCCCGCTTATCTCGATGATTATGCCTTTTTATTGTGGGCGTTATTGGAACTATATAGCGCGACCTTTGCGGTAAAGTATATACGGCAAGGGATGGAACTAAGCCGGGAGATGAAAAGGCTCTTTTGGGATTCTCAGCATGGCGGCTTCTACTTTTATGGAATTGACGGCGAACCGCTGCTTTCCCGTCCCAAAGAGGTTTATGACGGCGCGTTGCCGTCCGGCAATTCGGTAGCTATATGGGGTTTATTGAAGCTGGCCCGGCTGACCGGCGATTCTGAGACAGGAGAGCTGGCGGAACAATCGTTGGCAGCCTTTTCCGGGGAGGTATCACGGTATCCGAAAGCCTATTCCTTTTATCTCCTGGGACTGGACTATTATTTGTCTCCTCCCCGGCATATTGTGATTGCGGGAGCAGCGGAAGAAGGAACCAAAGCAATGCTGACCGCTCTCAGCCGGACCTATTTACCGGATACAGATATTCTGTTTAATAACTCCCAGCTTCAGGATGAAAGCGGAACAGCACTTCCTCTTTTGAACGGCAAGGAAGCTCTGCAGGGCAAGGCAACGGCTTATGTCTGCCGTGATTTTGCATGCCAGGCGCCGGTTACCGATATGAATGCCCTGTTGCAAAGCCTAGAGGACTGAAGAGGGGGTTGAAGTTTTTGTAAATGAATAGCATGCGATATAACGGTAAATAATATACGTACACCAAAAATAATTATTGGAGGTGGCTCTGGATGGGAAAAGTAATGTCGGAAGAAACGAAGAATCAGTTAGCTCATGACCTTGGCTTTGGTGAAAAAGTGGAAGATGGTGACTGGTCCGATGTAACCACGGGTGAAGTTGGCTCCATGATCAGAGAAGCCATCAAGCGCGGCGAACAGGCAATGGCGGAAGAAGCCAAAGCAAATGGTGCGGCGCATCAAAATGCCGAATAAGAATCAATGCCCGGAACAATATGGTTCCGGGCATATTCTGCTTAGGTAATTAAGAAGGGACTTACAGAGTAATTTACTGTAGTCCCTTTTCCTCAATTTATAAGGTTACTGCATTTGCATCGGGTTTATCCCTGTCGGACTTTGGACTGTCTGATACATTTGGCCCATTATACTCATTTCCTCTTGTGACGCGGTTTCGACAGGATAATACCCTTTTTTGACCATCCACTGCCAGACATCGTATGCATTTCTGCACGACATCCGGAAGGCATCTTCAAGGAACAGCCTGATTTGGGGATGGCTAGCTTCCATGGCGGCCCAGGCATATTCCCTTCCTGCTCTTTTCAATGTCAGTAAATAAGCAGTTGCAATTTCCTGATCATTAAAATCCTGGACGTCGGTCCTGGGAGTAAGAGGCGAGTAGCTGGCCGTAGGCGATTCGGAGTAAGAGCGCAAAGCGACATTAAGATCCGGGAGAGGAAGCTTGGTTTGAGCACCTTCACTTTTAGTTAGAAATTCTACCTTCATATTGTAATCCTGGATGTGAAAAGGGAAATGCCGGTCAATCATGGCTTTTAGTTCGGGATCTTTGGCGTGAGCGCGAAAGTAGGCCATATTTGCTATGGAGTTGCAACAACTCAGCGCCAGTTCTCTCAAATCTTGTGCTTCATGGGCTACTAGTTTCATCCATCGTCCCTCTTTCCTATAGATTTATCCTTAGAATGTCCTGCCTAGACATAGAATATTCTCGAATTGTGTGAGGATACATGGCAAGAAAATTGGATAGTTAAGAGAGGACGGTACGATCTTCGTACACATGAGCAATCCGTGATATACCGATAATTTGGCCGGACGAATTTAGTGCGTTTACCCTAAAGTACGGCCCAGGTAAAGTAACTTCAATCTTTGTCTCAAATCCGGTGCGAGGGGTGCTATTTATCACCACCGACAATTTGTAGGGGGTAGGACCGGCCAGTATCTGCCAAGCAACGGTTTCGGTTGAACCGTTCCAGGATGCATAAACAATCGCCGAAGCTTCATAGGATGGCTCTACAGCAATACTTGGCGGGTAAAACGGCAAACCTACCCATTCATTCTTAAACGCCCTATAGGACATATTTCGATTAGGAAACTGCATATCGTATAAAAAATTCAAGAAAGAGTCTTTTTCCGTATTGCCGGCATTGGCAAATTCGGAAAGATAGGGTCTCTGTCCCCAGCCAACAAATTGATTCCCATTCGGCAGCTTCTGGACATTTCCCTGACTGGGAACAATTAGATTTGGATCGTGATAATAGGCTCGGTCTACATTGGCAGTCATGTTGCGGAAATCAAGCCGAAGGATTAAACCATGGGCAGGCCCTTTAGGCGGAGAGATTAGAGAACAGCAGGCATTATCAAACAGGCTTATCCTATTTCCCGGTCTGTGACGTGCATTATGTTGCCAGGCAAATGCAGCCTCAGGCCCAAAAACAAAATCGTTTTGTTTTCCTCCTAATTGCCAAATTATATTTCCCGTTTCTTTATCAACGTTATATATGGCCCACATGTTGCGCATGCTGATGAGGAGGGTGTTGTTCGCCCCCTCTTCAACGGAATTCACATGGAAACAGTCCCAAATATTATTGGCGATTCTTGCAGAAAAAGCGGCTGCCATCGAGTCGGCCGGATCAACATGGGCCAGTGCATTCCAGAAAAAAAGAAGCTGGCCTGTTGTAAGATCGACTTCCTGGATGGAGTAATCATTAAAATATCCGTCCTCGGGACCGCCATACGGGGTTAGATCTGCCGGCACCTGCTTAACGGCGGTAAACAAAGCAGTATTCCGGGCAGTAATAGTAAATTCATGGATATCGGCGGTGTATCCCTTCCGGGCAGTAAGTTCCTTAATCACTTTATAATTTTGATTTATGATCAGGTAATAGGCCCCCGGCTCAGGAGTACCTAATGGGAGATCCGGTTTTACAGACTGAGTTCCCGATGCGGTTCCCTGCCACATGGTAAGAACGGGTTCTCCCTGATAGGATTGTACTCTAAAATTCGTATTTTGCTTATAAATGCTGTCGAGCGATCTAAACCAGACAGGATTTCCGGCCTGGTCCATAATCAGTGCGCCGGTCTGCCCAATCATAGTTGCCTCATAGGAAGTATAGGGCGCAACGAATAGTAAACCGGAAGCGGTTCCTGGTTTATTCACATTTATAGTAACTTTCATAGGGTGCAAGGCAGGGGCCGAAACGAAGTTCCATACTTGTGCACTTGAATTCTTTAAGGTATCCATCTTATTCATCCCCTATTGTAGTCATAGACGAAAATAACTAAAAATAGGTACTTAGTAAAATATATTGAATGAATTTCAAAAGGGTTACACCTTGGGGATGAAACTTTTTATCAGCAGCTATTTTTGTAATTTGAGACTTGACTGACTATTTACAAATATATATCAGTATGATATATTTCAAAGTGAGATAATGAATATTTGGAAGATACAGGGGATTATATGGCGAAAGAAAATAAGACAAAATACGCGATTCTTGGTGTACTAAGTTTAAAGCCGGCGTCAGGGTATGATATAAAAAAGTTTTGTGATGAAACCATTGCCCACTTCTGGCAGGAAAACTATGGACACATTTATCCGGTTTTAAAACAATTGGAAGAAGAACAATGGGTAGAAAAGAAAACTGAAATTAGTGAGGGAAAACTTAAACATGTGTACAGCATCACCGCACGGGGACGGGAAAGACTTGTGGAATGGTTAAGTGTACAGCCCGAGGTGACAAAGCCACGATATGAATTTTTGCTTAAAATGTTTTTTTCCAAGGATATTCCGGCGCAAATGGTGATTCAGCGGCTAAATGAGTCTAAAATCCTGTGCCAATCCATATTAAAGCAATACGAAAGCATGGAACAAAAAATAAAAATGGGATTGGCCAATAAAACATGTCTGGAAAGCGGGTGGGCTTACCGCTATTCCACTCTTCGCTATGGCATATTGGACTTAAAAGCAAAAATCGCGTGGTGTGACGAAACCATCGCGTTAATAAACAGGGTTTCAAATCAGGACGAGGAGGAAGGTTTGTGAAGAAGGTACTAATCGTTAATGGGAATCCGGATACTAACCGGCAAAATTTTGATGAGTACTGTGAGGAGTTAAGGCAGCGTATGCAGGTACAGGGGAATGAGGTAAAGCTGATTACTCTGCGGGAAAAGAAAATAGCCGACTGTATCGGCTGTTATGCTTGCTGGCTGAAAACGCCGGGGATTTGCGCCTTAAAGGATGAACAGGAAGAAGTGCTGCGGGGGTATTTATGGGCCGATTGCATCGTGCTGGCATCCCCTACCATCATGGGATTTGTCAGTGCACTGATCAAAAAGGCGAATGACCGGATGCTTCCGCTTGTACATCCGTTTTTGAAAATGAATAACGACCGTATGACCCACTATCCCCGATATGATAAAGAATATGCCCTGGGTTTACTGCTCGATGGCGGAGAACGCTTTGATGAGGCTATTGAAATCATCAAAAAGGTCTACAGTAAAGCAAGGTTTATTAAAACCATGCAAAGCCCGGTTGAGGAGGTTGCTTATGAAATTGACAATATTTAATGGCTCTCCCAAACTGCAAAGAGGCAATACCGATGTCATGCTGGAGCATTTCACGGCTGGTTTTCATCGGGAGAGTGGCAATGAGTTTCAAATATTCAAACTCAATCAGTTTGCATCACCGGCAGAGGCGGTAAGGAGATTTGAAGAGGCGGAACTTGTTTTGCTTGCTTTTCCTTTATATACCTATGCGATGCCGGGCGGTGTGAAAAGCTTTATCGAAACGCTGCAGCCGTTATGCGGAAAATGTTCGGATAAGAAACTTGCTTTTCTTGTGCAATATGGATTTCGCGAAGCGATCCATGCCCGGCCGCTGGAAAAGTATCTGGTCACTGTTTCACGCATTCTGGGGTGTGAATATCTTGGCACAATTATTAAGGGCGGCTGCGATGGCCTGGCGGCGGGGCGGGGAAATGGAAATAAAGGTACCTTGAAGGGGATTTACAACATTGGTGTGAGCTTTGGCAAAACGGGCCTGCTGAATCCGGACGAACTGGCGGCCTATTCTGCACCGGAGTTTGAAAAACAACATTCCCGGTTTATCATGAACATTATATTAAAACTGATAAATCGGTTCTATTGGGGAGCTGCTTTAAAAAAGAATGGTGTAACGATTGCAGAAAGCTATGCAAAACCATACGAGGATGAAAGGCGGGGATAGGCCATGCATAACATTAATATGGCACAGTCGCCCGAAACGGATGAAGTTTTAAGAACGCTTACTTTTTAGACATGCATTCGCCTTTTATAATTAATGTGGGGCACTGAGCATAGTGGAGCACATAATTGCTAACGCTGCCCATCAGCAACTGTTTTACACCGCTTAACCCTCTTCGCCCCATAATAATTAATGAATAGCTATTTTCTTTGCTAAGCTCGGTAATTTTTATCCCCGCATGCCCATATTCCAGCTTGGTAGAAACCCTGCCATCAAAATCAGCAAATAGTTCTAAAGCCCTGGCTAAAACCTGTTCCCCATTTTTGTCCATGTCCTGAAGTACACTGGCCGGAAAACTATTGGTACCTGACAAATATCCCGGGTGTTCAATAACATGCAGCAAAGTAACTGCACTTTCAAATTTTTCAGCAATCCCCTTTGCATAACTAGCAGCCTTGAATGCTGCATCAGAGCCATCAACCGGTACTAAAATTTTTCCAAACAAAATAGCTCACTCCATTTCCAAGACAACGTTTATATTTCACCCCTTGGCTTCTATATCGTCAAGATTGTTGGCCGCAGCGCATTTTTGCTGAATTACGAACCAGGTGTAACTAAGAAAAAAAATACCCATGATGATAGCAGAACACCAGTAAATCGAGGCATAACCAAGTTTTCCGGCAAGTATTCCCAGGACGATTGAGCCTACGCCATTACCGATATCAATCATGTTATAAAAGGTCGCACTGGCTGCGCTGCGTTTCGCCGGCGATACAAGATTAAACATCCAGGCTTGCACTGCCGGAAAGATGGTGCCATAACCTAATCCGTACAGGGACGAAGCGATTAGAAAAGAAGTCATACTTTTGCTTTGCGCCAAAACGACGAATCCCAGTAAAAATAATATTGTACCGGGAAAAAGGACCCAGGCGGGGCCTTTTTTATCAAATATGCGGCCTGTTATCAGACGGGATAAAAAGATACATACGGTACACATGAGAAAGAAAGCCCCGGCATTAGCGATATGGGCTTCTTGGGCTAATAAAGCGATGAAATTTAAAACCCCGCCGATACAAATCCCGAACAACAGGGCAAGATAGGCCTGAAACAGCAGTTCTTTTTCAACCAGTTTATCTATCAACGAAATTTTTTCCTGGGTCTCCGCCTGTATAGAGCGGTCATCGGGAATAGAACAGAGGCTCAAGCACAAGAGGGCAAGAATCTGGCTTAACGTTGCCACGATAAATAGACTGGTAAAAGAAAAGTTATCAACGATCCATACTCCCAGACCGGGAGCAATTGCCATTGCCAAAGTAGTGCCCAGGCCAAAATAACCTATGCCTTCACCCCGGCGCGATTTCGGGATTAGGTCGATGACAATAGCAGCATATAATGTGGTGGCTATGCCAAAGCCTAGTCCATGAACTACCCGTAAAGAAAGTAACCGGGGGACAGTAGTCGCCAAAATATAACTTATGGCGGCAACAAAACATAAGATACAGCCAATGTATAAATAATATTTTTTGCCCCATTTTTTTATTCCATTGTTAGTAAAAAAACGCACCAGAATGGCGCAAAATACAAAGATTGCCGACAATAATCCGACGTCGGTGCTCGTTCCGCCCTGGTGCAGGACGTAAACCGGAAGAGTTGGCAAAAAGATATGAAAGCCACTAAATAAAAAAGTATTGGAGATAGTAAATAAAATAAAGTTTTTTGTCCATAAACTTGCGGTACTGGTTGTCATTTAAGGTTCCTTTCCAAGTAAATAATAATATTACTTTTTACATTTTTGAGAATTTAAATAAATGGATTCGAGCATTCCGTATAAATCGTGCTGTTTTTCTTCCGGCAGGTCAATTAAAATCGATTGTCTATGATTGTCAACCGCTTTTTCCCAAACAGCATATTGGCCAAGCGCTTTCTCGGTTAAAAAGACTTTTTTTTCCCGTTTGTCATTCCCGGATTTTCTTTCCACCAATCCTTTTTCTTCCAGCTTTATTACCGTTTTTGAGATTGCCGCCGGCTCAACATTTAGATAATTTGCCAAAGCAATTTGCGGGAGCGGGCCGGTTTCTTTCAAGGCCACAATAATTGACCATTCCGAACTATATAGCCCATATTCTGCCAGTTCTTGATTTACGCCCTGGGAGATAGCCCGCGTGGTTTGATAGAGTAAATGAATTAGTTTAGCTGCATTCATGGTCCACCTCATTTATATGGATTAAATAATAAACTAGTTAATAATAAACTAGTTTATTATTAACTAGTTTATTATTTTTGTTGTTTATAGTCAAGTATTGGCAGGGAAAAGAAAAGCAGTACGGTGACTGGAAACAGGATTACTAAGATTTTTGACGAACTAATCAGCTAATATAGTAGAATTAGGGGGCTGATTAGTGAAAGACGTACAAAAAAGGGCAAAGAAAAACTATGAACTTGCCCAAGCCAATCTGAAACAGATATTTGATAATCTGCCGCATACCATTTTTGTAACAGATAAGTGCGGCAATATATTGCTTTCTAATTCAACAACCGCTATGACATTAGATATGACATTGGACCAATTGCTAAAATCGAATGTTAGAGATTTAGTAGAGCGGGGATTTTATGATAAATCGTATGCGTTGGAGGCTGTGGAAAAGAAGTGCCCGCAAAGCGGAGTGTTAACAACTAAGATTGGGATTGTGCATTATTCGAGAAGTACGCCGGTGATTGACGACCGGGGGGAAGTAATTTTAGTTGTAACTTATGGTATACCTCATAGTACGGAGGAACCGGGTCTTAGTCTTGAAGAGAAAGAACAAAACAGCCGGCGTAAACGCGAGATAGAATACTTAAGAAGAACTGTTTTAGAAACCGGTACGATTGTGGCTGAAAGCCAGGAAATGAAGCAGGTATTGCTTAGAGCTCATAATGTGGCGCAGGTTGACAGTACCGTTTTACTTTTAGGAGAATCGGGCACCGGCAAAGAGGTTTTAGCTAAATATATACACCGGCATAGTAAAAGAGCCGGGAAAGCATTTATTGCCCTGAATTGTGCTAATTTGCCGGAAACTTTAGTTGAGTCGGAATTGTTCGGCTATGAAAAGGGGGCTTTTACAGGGGCGAGTGCGGAAGGAAAAGTTGGCCTGTTTGAAGCCGCTCATACGGGGACATTATTTTTGGATGAGATTGCCGAACTGCCGTTGTTCCTTCAGGCCAAATTGCTGAGAGTGCTTGAAACCTGTGAAGTCCGGCGCATTGGCAGCAACATTGACCGCAAGATGGACTTTAGGCTCATTGCTGCGACGAACAGGGACCTCGAAAAAATGGTACAGGAAGGGAAGTTTCGCAGTGATTTGTATTATCGTTTGCATGTTATACCGATCGTGATACCGCCCTTGAGAGAGAGACCGGAAGATATTGCAGCAATGGCATTGAAGTTTTTAGACAGCTTTAACAAGAAATATGGCTTGCACGTTGAATTTGACGCTAAGACGTTTGCCGCCCTGCAAAGTTATAAATGGCCGGGTAATGTGCGGGAATTACGAAGTGCGGTGGAACGAAAAGTCATTAGCAGTTTGCAGGATGGACAAGCTGATTTATTGGCATTGGATGCAGCTGACCAAGAAAATGCGTTTAGGGACAATATTTTCAATTTGCTGGGATTGGATGGTAATTTACGGGATGTTTTAAAAACTGTTGAAAGAAAATATATAAATTATATATTAAACGAATGTGGTGGAAAAGTGGGGAAAGCGGCGGAACGTCTCGGAATTTACCGTACCGTTCTCTACCGGAAATTAAAAGAAATAGAAAAGCAAAGGGAAATGCAAAACGAATGACAATGTACCGAAAAAGGTACATTGTCATTCGTTTTTTTGCTATCCATGGAATGAAAATGGTACAAAAAATAGGGGCTTGCGTAAGGTAAGATAATGGAATGTCTTGCTAATATTGAATTTCTTTAAATTTAGAATGTTTGGTATAGAACTTGCTTTATTGCAATATGACATAGCTCAGAAAGGAGTGCGTAAGCATGTGAAATCAGTAACAGATAGGGGGATTCAGCAAACAAGCCTTAATGCTGGCAGCAGGGGGGGCAATCAGCGGATTTTGACGGGCCTTAGATAAGAGTATTTGCGCGGTAAGTAGAGGAGGGGGTAAATAAATGGAAGAGAGACAGAAGTTTTATGGCTGGAAACTGGTCGGTGCACTCTGGTTTCTGTATTTACTGAACATGGGATTTCCGTTGTATGGCGGCACCGTAATTAATACTTATATGATGAAAGATTTTGCTATGGATCGGAGTATGTATGGATTAGGCTTTACGATAATGAATTTTTTTGTTGGTGTTCCGTCGACAATCATTGCTGCTGCAATTGTTAGATGGGGTATTAAAACGGCTTTTGGTATTGGTTCTGTATTTATTTGCGCCGGTGCGCTATGGATGAGTTTGCTAGCGTCACAGCCGTGGCAGTATCTTGTGGGATTTGGCGTTTTAGTTGGTACTGGCATCGGCTTTGGCACGATTGTTCCGCTTTCTACGGCGGTCATCCGCTGGTTTAAGCGCTATCGGGGCAGAGCAATGGCCCTCGCCATGACCGCATCGGGCTTTGCCGGTTTTGTGGGAGCGCCTTTAATGAACTGGATATTGGCGTCAAATGGCGGTGATTGGCGGAAAGCCTGGTTAATTGTCGCCGGTATTGAAGTGCTGGCAGTAATAATCGCCTATTTATTTATAAAAGAGTGCCCGGAAGATATAGGACAGGTTGTAGATGGCGAACCGGAGCCGGCCTTATCCGGGCAGTCCTCTGCGCAAAATGCGTTAGCAACCCAATATGCGTGGACTCCGGAGGAAGCCTATAAAACAAGAACCTTCTGGATGGTTGCAATCAGTTCTATTGCCTGTCAATTTCCGTTTTTCTTTTTTACAGCTCACTGGATAATGCATCTAAGAGGGGTTGGCATCAATCCGGCGGATGCGGCCATGGCGATGGGCTTGTTTACTATGGGGGGAATTGCCGGCCGGATAATCGGCGGCTGGTTAATCGACAAAATGGCCGCCAGGTTTGCTTTTATGCTGGGTATAGGCTGCTATTTTATCGGCTCTTTTCTGGCAATTCATGTTTCTGCGAGTACGATTCCGGTTGCCTTTCTTGCGGCGATTCTTTACGGGACCGGATTTGGCTGGACGTTCGTTTGTCTAAATACTATGTCGGGCAATTTCTTTGGACCGGCGGCATTTCCGAAAGTAAACGGCTCGGTTCTGCTCATTTCCGCGCTTTGCTGCTCCCCTGCGGGAATAGTGGGAGGAAAGCTGTTTGATATGTTCCAAAGTTATACACCGGCTTTTGAGCTGATTATTGGTATTTGTATTTTTGGTATTATCACTTTATGTTTTGCAACCATGCCGGAGCCGCCAAAGACTGCAATAAAATTGAATCAATAAGGAGAATAAAAACGATGCAAAGAAAATACCCCAATTTATGTAAGCCCATTCAAATCGGCAATGTAGATTTTCGCAATAGAATGTTTTCCGCTCCTATGGGCGGTACGGATATTACCGCTGATTGCACGATCGGACGCGCATCCACTGCTTTTTATGAGTTAAGAGCCAAAGGCGGGGCTGCGGCGGTTACTGTTAGCGAATGTATGGTTCATCCGGACACCGATGGGTCGCATGCATATCATCTGGATTTGCAGACCGTAGGGTCTTTGGCGAGTTTCACTTATACGGCAGACGCGATTCGCCGCCATGGTGCAATTGCCAGTGTGGAACTGTCTCATTCCGGGCAGTATGCCGGAACCTATTTAACGGACAAAGATAAGAAACGCAGCCTTGCCCAGTGGGGTCCAAGTGCCGGAGTCCGTCCGGATGGCCTGGAAGTAAAGGAACTTACCCAGGAAATAATCGATGAGATTGCAGCTGCTTATGGAAATTGCGCCGGTCTGGCTAAAAGAGCCGGCTTTGAAATGGTGATGATTCATGGCGGGCATGGCTGGTTGATTAATCAATTTTTGTCGCCTTATTTCAACCGCAGAACCGATAAGTATGGTGGTTCCCTCGAAAACAGAGTGCGCTTTGCCCGGGAAGTTCTGGATCGTGTCAGAAAGACAGTGGGCGCTGGTTTTCCCATTGAGTTTCGAATGAGCGGCTCAGAATTGTTTGATGGCGGCTATGATTTGGCGGAAGGAATTCAGATTGCTAAACTGCTTGAATCCAGAGTTGATTTGCTTCATGTTTCGGCAGGAACTTATCAGCGGGGATTCAGCATAACCCATCCTTCCATGTTTCTGTCTCATGGCTGCAATGTGTATCTTGCCGCAGCGATTAAAAAACAGGTAAGTGTGCCGGTGGCGACCCTTGGCGGTTTAAATGACCCGGCAGCAATGGAAGAAATTATTGCCGGCGGTAAAGCGGACATTGTTGAGATGGCCCGGGCCCTGCTGGCCGACCACGAACTTCCCCGGAAAGTTATGAGCAATCGCGGTGCGGACATTGTAAAATGTTTACGCTGCTTTACCTGTATGGCGGAACGGGTTGCTACATCCACCCGGCGCTGTACCGTAAACCCCTTAATCGGACGGGAACTGGACGGAACGGAAGTCGTTCCCGCCGCGCAACCGCATAAGGTTTTGGTAGCAGGAGGCGGGCCGGGCGGGCTAAAAGCGGCTATCACGGCTGCCCGGCGCGGCCACCAAGTAATCTTGTGTGAGAAAACGAATGAGTTAGGTGGAATTTTAAAAGGCGAGCAGGCTATTTTCTTTAAGTATGAGATGTATGAACTCGGTGTTACTTTGGGAAAACTGGCGCAAGATGCCGGTGTTGAAATTCGTCTGCAGACAACGGTTACCAAAGAGTATGCAGAAAAAGAAAAGGTAGATGCGCTGATTATTGCAGTGGGTTCTGAACCGCTTATCCCCCCGATTCCCGGGCTAAAAGGCGATAATGTAGTGGTTGTAAACAACTATTATATGGAGAAGGATAAGGTCAGCGACCAGGTAGTGGTTCTTGGGGGCGGTCTGGCAGGCTGTGAAGCGGCAATCCATCTTGCCCGGGAAGGCAAGACTGTACATCTGGTAGAGATGAGGAATGAACTGGCTCCGGATGCAAATATCAGGCATCGTCCGATTTTATTAAAGGAAATTGAAAAGAACAAAATTCACGCCCATACAGGATATAAGGCATTGCGTGTAACCGAAGAAGGTGCCGTCTGCGCCGATGATTCCGGCAGGGAACAGGTTGTTCCAGGTACCTCCGTAATCTGTGCGCTGGGACAAAGAGCAAGAAGAGAGGTGGTAGAAGAATTATTGGACTGTGCGCCTTATGTTGCACAAATTGGGGATTGTGTTCGTGCGTCTACCATAACTACAGCCATTTACCAGGGATACCATGCCGCACTTGATATCTAGCTCTTTGCTACAGCTTTTTCCCGCCCGGCAGGAGTTTATCTAACTTTTTCTGTAATGCACAAAAAGGCCTGTTTAACATTTGGATTTTGCCATAGGTTTTACAAAAACTTATTCGAATCGCCGGCAGGGACCTTGATGTTATTAAGGTCCCTGCCGCTCATTAGTTTTGGCGGTCCCTGTAATTTTAACTTCGAAGCTTTCGGCAGGATTTTGCATGCAATTGCCGAAAACGATAATTGATTTTAAGGCTAAGTGCATGAAGGTGGTTAATAATAAAAACAGGGGGAACTATGAGCGCTACGATAAAAGATATTGCCCTAGCGGCCGGTGTATCCCATATTACCGTATCACGGGCACTCAATGGGAATAAATCAGTACGGCCGGAAACAAGAGAACGGATAGCCAGAATTGCGAAAGAGATGAATTATGCTCCCAATCTTAATGCCAAGAGCCTGGTGCTCGATAAATCACATAGTATCGGGCTGTTTTTTTCTACATTGAAACAGGGAACAACAACCGAGTTTTTTTATCAGGCTGTCACAGGCGTCATTGGTATCATAAAAGAAAAGTATAATGTGGTTATTAAAGGCATTGATGAGATCCAGGATTATTCCGTTATAAACCGCCGGAATTTTGATGCCATACTGGTCGTGAGCCAGCGGGAGGGAGATGATGATTTTATATCGCATGTTTTACTCAACGATATTCCTCTGGTTGTAATGAATCGTGAAACCCGCGGCCCAGGGGTTGTCAACGTTCTCGTGAATGACTGTCTGGGGGCCTATGAGGCTACGCGTTATTTCTTGCAGAATGGGCACGAAAAGATAGCAATTATTGAAGGAAAAGAAGATTTCCAATCGAATATGGCGAGAAAACAGGGTTTTGTTAAGGCTATGAAAGAAGCAAATAAGCCGATATTATCCAATTATATCCGGTGGGGGGATTACGGTTTTGAAAGCGGCTACTATGCGATGAAAGAATTATTGAGGGAAGCGGAGCGGCCTACGGCTGTTTTTTGCTTTAATGACAGTATGGCTTTAGGGGCCATGAGAGCTGCTTTCGAATCCGGGCTTAGCGTTCCGGCGGATATATCGGTTATTGGCTTTGACGATACCGTTTATGCAAGATATGTTACACCGGCATTGACTACCGTACACCGTCCGATTGAAAAAATGAGCCGGGAAGGTGCGCGCAGGGCCATTGATATTATTGAGCGGAAAGATTGTGAGAGCGGCGTATTTTATATTAATACGGAGCTGAAAATCAGAGATTCCGTAATGTGTATTATTTGATGTGTTGATTGGAAAATAGTAAATTAATAAGGGTATGTTTTATTGCCTAATAGTATCTGGATGATATTACGAGATTTTTGTTCACGTGAACATTGAAAACATTGAAAACAGTGAAAATATGTGATAATATTAAGAAAAAGAATAATGTTCACGTGAACAAACGACATAGGAGACGTTGTTATGGAGGAGTTTATTTGAAACCTTTTATGCGGGACGATTTTTTGCTGGAAAGTCAATCGGCAATAAAGCTTTACCAGGAATACGCGAGCTCTATGCCGATTATCGATTATCATTGCCATTTATCAGCCCGGGAAATCTACGAAAATAAGAATTTTAATACAATTACCGAGGCGTGGCTATACGGAGACCATTACAAATGGCGGGCCATGCGCTTCAATGGAATTGACGAGCGCTATATTACCGGCGATGCCACCGACTATGAGAAATTTATGGCCTGGGCCCAAACCATGGAGAAATGTATCGGTAATCCGCTATATCATTGGACTCATTTAGAATTGCAGCGTTTTTTCGGAATTTGTGAACCATTTGGCGAAAAAAGTGCGGTCCCTATTTGGAAAAAGACCAACGCGTTGCTGCAGCAGGAAGAATGCAGCGCCAGAGGCATGATAGCAAGGTCGAATGTGGCTGTTATTTGTACAACCGATGATCCTACGGATTTATTAGAATATCACCGTAAAATCCGGGAGGATAACCGTATTGAGTTTAGTGTGCTGCCCACTTTCCGTCCCGACCGGGGCATGGATATTAATGGCTCCGGTTTTATTCGGTGGGTACAACGGCTTGCAACAGTAACGGGTACTGCAATTACGAGTTACAGTACCTTTTTGACGGCACTGCAGCAGCGCATGCAGTTTTTCCGGGAAACGGGCTGCCGGGTCGCTGATCACAGTTTGGAAAAGGTTCCTTACATAGAAAGTTCCGAAGCAACGATTGCGGGTATTTTTGCCCAGGCTTTACAGGGAAAGCAAATTGCTGCCGGGGATGTGGAGCGTTATCATACGGCATTTTTGCAATTTTGCGGCGAACAATATGCCCGGTTGGGGTGGGCAATGCAACTGCATATAGGGCCAATGCGCAACAATAACAGCAATATGTTCAGCCGGCTGGGACCGGATAGCGGTTTTGACTCGATACACGACCATCCGGTTGCGGGTTCGCTGTCACGGCTATTCGATTCACTGGAAAGAAAAGGATGCTTGCCGAAAACGATCTTGTATGCCATAAATCCGAAAGACTATTTTGTATTGGGGAGCATGGCCGGCAATTTTCAATCGGGCGGTATTCCGGGAAAAGTTCAGTTTGGTCCGGCATGGTGGTTTAACGACACGAAAACGGGAATGGTTGAGCATATGATTACTTTGAGCAACCTGGGGCTGATTAGCCGCTTTTTGGGAATGGTTACCGACTCCAGAAGTTTCCTGTCCTATCCCAGACATGATTATTTCCGGCGAATTCTCTGCAACTTGCTGGGAGGATGGATGGAAAACGGCGAGGTGCCAGCCGATTGGGATATGATGGGCGGAATGGTGCAGGATATTTGTTTTCATAATGCCAGGACCTATTTTGGCTTTGAAATAAAATAAATACTTTGTTGGCGTATTAGTAAAATTTGGGGGGAATTGCTTTGCAAATGACATTTAGGTGGTACGGTGACAGTGATCCGGTAACCTTGGAAAAAATCAGGCAAATACCCGGCCTTACAGGGATTGTCTCAGCTATTTATGACGTCCCGGCCGGAGAAGTTTGGCCCATGGAATGTATTTTGGCGCTCAAACACAAAGTGGAAGCGCAGGGGCTCCAGTGCGAGATTATCGAGAGCGTACCGGTGCATGAGGATATTAAGCTGGGACTGCCAAGCCGTGAACGCTATATTAACAACTACTGCAAAACACTCAGTAATTTGGGAAAGGCTGGATTTACGACGGTCTGCTATAATTTTATGCCGGTGTTTGACTGGACCCGGTCCGAGCTGGATTATAAGCTGGCCGACGGTTCTTCGGCGTTGATCTATCGTCAGGAAACAGTCGAAAATATGAATCCCCTGACAGGCGAATTATCTTTGCCCGGCTGGGATGCAAGCTATACTAAAGAGGGTATGAAAGCCCTGCTGGAGCAATACCGCGACGTCAACGAAGAAAAGTTATGGGGCAATCTGCAATATTTCTTAGAACGTATTATTCCTGTGGCCGAACAGGCCGGTATCAACATGGCCATTCATCCTGATGATCCGCCATGGTCTATTTTTGGTTTGCCGCGTATTATCAAAAACAAGGCCGATTTAGAACGGCTCATTCATTTGGTAGATAGTCCCAACAATGGAATTACATTATGCTCCGGCTCTTTAGGCGTGGATCCCGAAAATCAGGTTCCGGACTTAATCCGTTATTTTGGTAAGCTGGGGCGGATTCATTTTGGTCATTGCCGCAATATCAAGATCACAGGCGCAAAATGTTTTGAGGAATCATCTCATAGAAGTGCCAGCGGTTCGCTGGATATGGTGGAAATTATGAAGGCTTACCATGAAATTGGTTTTAAGGGGCCGATACGTCCGGATCATGGCCGCATGATTTGGGGGGAAACAGGCAAACCCGGGTACGGACTCTATGACCGCGCCCTGGGCGCAGTGTATTTAAACGGCATTTGGGAAACGTTGGAAAAGATGAAGTGAAGCGGAGGATAAGGAAAGCATGAATTTACCGTTTAAAATTGATTTGCACGGAAAAGTAGCCGTTGTTACCGGCGCCGGCGGGGTAATCTGCAGTAATTTTGCCAAAGCACTGGGAGCTTGCGGCGCGAAAGTGGCTGTGCTGGATTTGAATAAAAAAAGCGCCGACCTTGTAGCGCAAGAGATCACGGAAGCGGGCGGTCAGGCTGTCGGCGTAGAGGCCAATGTATTGGAAGTAGCCAGTTTAAAAGGGGCCCGCCAGATAGTACGGGATCAACTGGGCCTGTGTGACATTCTCATCAATGGCGCCGGCGGGAATCATCCGAAGGGCACGACGAGCAAAGAATATCTGGATAGTAAAGACCTTGCAGCAGGGGAACAAGAGGGACTGGTAACTTTTTTTGACCT
Source organism: Allolucifera butyrica (assembly GCF_900476375.1). Taxonomy (GTDB): domain Bacteria; phylum Bacillota; class Negativicutes; order Sporomusales; family UPPP01; genus Lucifera; species Lucifera butyrica. Next base: position 20,478 of record NZ_UPPP01000059.1, read on the forward strand.
GGACCCGCAGGGAATTGAATTTGTTTTCAATCTTAACTTTCTCGGGACGTTGCTGCCGACTCAAGTTTTTTTAAAGGATATGGTCGGCAAAAAGGATGGGGTGATCCTGAATATTTCTTCTATGAATGCGTTTACTCCCCTGACCAAGATTCCGGCTTATAGCGGCGCCAAAGCGGCTGTTTCCAACTTTACGCAGTGGCTGGCAGTGCATTTGTCCAAGGTAGATGTCCGGGTCAATGCTATTGCGCCGGGGTTCTTTGTAACCAATCAAAACCGGAATATGCTATTTAACGCTGACGGCAGCACGACAGAAAGAGCGGCCAAGATTTTAAATGCGACCCCCATGGGGCGGTTTGGTGAATGCGAGGAACTGACCGGCACCTTGTTATGGCTGGTAGATCATAAAGCATCCGGGTTTGTCAATGGCGTTGTTGTACCTGTTGACGGAGGTTTTTCCGCCTATTCGGGAGTCTAAGAGCGCCCCTGCACTTTGGTGCAGGGATTGCTCTTGCGGGGTCGGGAATATTGTGAAACCGAAAGAATGGAAGGGGCTTTGCTATGAAAGTGAGCCGCAAAATTGTGAATGTGGAGAATCATCATAAGTATTTGGATATTGATGCCGGTCCGGCAAAATATCGTATAATTCTGCTAAATGATGATATCGTCAGAATTCGTTGTATTTTCGAGGCGGAATTTAAGCCGGAGGCTTCGTATGCTCTGGTTATGACAGCCTGGCAGGATCATATGGACGCTATGCTGCAAAGGGAAAGAAAAAGAGTGGAAGCCATTGCCACTAATTATGAAGAGCATGAAACGTATATCTTGATGACCACTAAAAAGCTGGACATTAAAATTTATAAAGATCCTTTTGCGATTGAAATTTCAGATAAAAATGGCAATATATTAAATTCCGACTTAAAAGAACGGGCCTATGTACAGGACGATTTAGGACGGATTTATCATTATTCCTGTATGGAGGATGGGGATTATTTCTACGGGTTTGGCGAAAAAGCGGGATATTTAAATAAGCAAAGACGCAGAATGCGAATGCATAATGTGGATACGATCGGCTATGATTCGGAATTGACAGACCCGCTCTATAAACATATTCCGTTTTATATCAAGTTAAACAGCACCAATAAGGTAGCCTGCGGTTTATTCTATCACAACTCCTATGATTCTGTTTTTGATATGGGCTGTGAAAGAAGCGGCTATTGGCATAAATATAGTTATTTTTGCGCCGATGGCGGGGAACTGGATGTTTTTTTTATTTATGGACCGCAAATAAAAGATGTTGTCAAAAATTATACTGATTTAACGGGGAAAACAGTATTTCCAACCAAGTATTCCCTGGGATACATGGGTTCTACGATGTATTATACGGAATTGGATCAGGATGCCGACAAGGCTGTTTTGCAATTTTTAGATAAGTGCAAGGAAGAACAGATTCCTTGCGACGGATTCTTTTTATCTTCCGGCTATACTACGGGGCAGGACGGAAAAAGATATGTATTTAACTGGAATCATGACCGTTTTGAGAATCCGAAAGGCTTTGTAGAAAAAATGCAGCAAAAGGGTGCTGATTTAGCGCCGAATATCAAACCGGGCATGTTGACAACGCACCCTTTATATAAGGAATTTGACGCGGCGGGGGCTTACATAAAAGATGAATATGGCGAGAAATCACAGACCGACAGGTATTGGGGCGGTCCGGCTTCTTTTGTCGATTTTACGAACGGAAAAGGCCGCGAATTATGGAAAAAGCATTTGAAGAAGGCGATTGTTTCCCTCGGTGTTACTTCGATCTGGAATGATAATAATGAATATGAAATGAATAATTTAGCAGCAGTTTGTCATTATGAGGGATTAAAGCAAAAAGCCGGCGCCTTACGTCCCATTATGCCGAATCTTATGGCCGCTATGGCTCAAGAAGCGGTTTTAGAAGTCGACCCTGATATTAGACCGTATATTGTCAGCAGGGCCGGGTTTGCGGGTATTCAGCGTTATGCCCAAACCTGGGCGGGGGATAACAATACAAGTTGGAAGAGCGTAAAATTCAATATACCTGTGATACTCGGCATGGGATTGTCAGGGGTAGCGAATCAGGGCTGTGATATCGGGGGATTTTTTGGTCCGGCCCCGGAACCGGAATTGTTTGTCCGCTGGGTTCAAAACGGAATCTTCCAACCGCGATTTTCCATTCACTCCTGCAATACCGACAATACTGTTACCGAACCGTGGATGTACCCCTCTTATACCCAGTATATCAAGTCGGCTATTCAGCTCCGGTACCGTTTAATTCCTTACTTGTACTCATTGCTTTTTGAAGCGTCTGACGAAGGAGCGCCGATCATGAGACCGCTGGTTTATGAGTTCCAAAATGACTGCAATGCATGGGAAGAAAGCTTTGATTTCATGCTGGGCAGCTCATTGTTGGTGGCGAATGTTCTGGAGAAAGGGGCAAAAACAAGGCGGGTTTATTTGCCGGCAGGCGCAGACTGGATTGACTGGTACACCAAAGAACGTTACGCAGGCGGACAGACGATTGAAGTGAACGTATCTTTGAGTTCCATTCCTATGTTTATTCGCAGCGGTGCGATTATCCCAATGAGTGAAGAATTAATGAATATTCATACAGATGCGGTGGAAACACTTCACTTGCTTGTGGAACCTTCACAAGAAGCCGAATTTGTCTTGTATGACGATGACGGCATTACCAATAATTATAAACATGGTAAATATTTAAAAACGACAGTCAATATAGATAAAAATAATGGAACAAAAATTATTTTTACCAACAAGGGGAATTATTCCACTCCGGTTAAAACAGTGATTTTAGAGCTGTTATGCCAGGATATCGCGCCCATTCAAATCAGACTGCAAGACAGAAAAGTCCCGATGTTCCTTGATCGGCGGGAATGGGAAGCCGGCAAGACGGGCTGGTATTACGATATGGAACAAAAAACAGCTAAAATTAAATATGACAATCTAAGGGAAGACCATACAATCCATGTCGATTTTGATATTAAAGATCTGATTTCCGTATAAAATAAAAAAATCCGGAAAGGTGAGAAAAGATGGCGAAATTTAAGCAGTTGCGGTGGACAATGCTCGTCTTATTTATTGCAGGGGTGACATTGAATTACGTTACAAGAAACACATTAGGGATATTGGCGCCTGAACTGGAACATATTTTCCATATGTCTACGCAGGAATATTCCTGGGTGGTCGCTGCGTTTCAAGCCGCTTATGCGATTTCCCAGCCGATTTGCGGCTGGGTGCTGGATTTCATTGGGCTGAAAGTCGGCTTTTTGTTTTTTGCCTCGGCCTGGGCGATCGTTTGCATGCTCCATTCTCTGGCTACGGGCTGGGAATCGCTGGCTGTTTTGCGGTTTTTCATGGGGGTAACCGAGTCTGTCGCAGTACCTGCCAATTTGAAGATTTTAACAGATTGGTTTCCATCGAAAGAAAGAGGGGTTGCCGCCGGCTGGGCCGGCGTGGGATTTTCTTTCGGCGCCATGCTGGCGCCGCCGTTAGTTGTTGCCATTCGCCTTCATTATGGCTGGCAGGCAGCTTTTTATGTAACTGGTTTTATGGGATTAATTTGGGCGGGTATATGGAAGTTTTATTATAACAATCCCCGGGATCACAAATTGATTTCACCCGAAGAAAAGGCTTTTATTTTCGATGAAGCGACGGTAAGATCAGAAGAGCCACTGAAAACTAATATTTGGACCTGCCTTAAAGACATTTGCAAGGTAAAAAAATTCTATGGAGTTGCTATCCCCGCTTTTCTGGCGGAACCGGCCTGGCAGACCATGAGTTTTTATGTTCCCTTATATTTGGCTACGGAAAGAGGCATGAACTTAAAAGAGATTGCGATGTTTGCGTGGTTGCCGTTTCTGGCAGCCGATATTGGCAGTGCCGCGAGCGGTTATTTAGCAAAGTGGTACCGGAATCATTTTAATTTTAACGTTAACAATGCTACGGTCTGGAGTTCCGTATCCGGAGCGGTTCTCATGATTTCTTTAGCCTTCGTTCCTTTTGTGAATAATCCTTATGCAGCCATTGGGTTAATATCGATTGGCGGCTTTGGGCATGCAGCGATTTCAGCGATGTTAGGCGTGCTGATCATGGAGAATTTTGAATCGAATCAAGTGGCCTCCATCAATGGGGTGCGTGGTTTTGCGGCATGGACCAGCGCATTCTTATTCTCCCTGTTAATTGGGGCTATCGTTCCCCAAAGCGGATTTTCGCCAATCTTTATGGCAATGGGATTCTTTGATATTATTGGCGCTGCCTTTATGATTTCCCTTATTTATGATAGAAGTAGAAAAGCTTTAACCGGAGTTAAGGGATAAACTTTTAACCCTGGGTGTATGCTGTAAACATAATAAAAAGATACCGCAAGGTCTGAAAAAGATTTGCGGTATCTTTTTATTTGCGTTCATTTACGATGAGAGCCGGTTTACAAAACTGGACACCAAAAGAGAAGATATATATTTTTTATTGTGCTAAACTAACGCCAGGAGGTGATGGGGTGGAGTGGATGAAGCAGCTAAGCCGGGCAATTGACTACATAGAAAACAATTTAACCGGTGACATTTCTTATGAGGAAGCGGCGCAAATCGCTTGCTGTTCAACCTATTATTTTCAGCGGATGTTTTCTTATGTAGCGGGGATTCCGCTGTCTGATTATATTCGCCGCCGGAGAATGACCATAGCCGCTTTTGAATTGCAGGCAGGCGAAGCAAAAGTTATGGATATTGGCGTAAAGTATGGTTATGTCACGCCAACCTCATTTAACCGTGCCTTTCAAGCGGTTCATGGTGTCGCTCCCACAGTTGCCCGCAGGGAGGGAACTAAGTTAAACGCCTATCCCCGTATTAGCTTTTCTATTCAAGTTACCGGAGGTGAAAGGATGAGGTATCGAATCGAAACCAAAGACCCGATTCGAATTGTTGGCGTCAAAGTTGCCCTGCAGGAGGAGCAAGAACAAAACTTCAAAATTGTTCCTGAATTCTGGGATGCAACGTTAAAAAGCAATGTAATTGCAGAAATTTGCCAGTTAACCAACCAAACTCCGCACGGTATTTTAGGGGTTTCGGTTTATCAAAATCCGGAGAAAATTGATTATTATATTGCGGCGGCTACCGATAAAACGGTTCCGGAAAAATTGGCTGAATATGAAATCCCGGCGGCTACGTGGGTTATATTTGAAGGAGACGGACATTTTCAAGAGTCCGTTCAGACAATCTTCAAACGGTTTCTTACAGAATGGCTGCCGTTTTCGGGTTATGAATATGCTGAATTGCCGGATATAGAAGTGTATCCCGCCGGCAACCCAAAGATAAAAATCGGACATTCCGAAGTATGGATTGCAGTTAAGAAAGCCAAACAATACAAAGAAACTGAAGGAGGGGAATCGAATGCCGGCTATTGAAATTGAGAAACTGATTAAACAATATAAAAATGGCGTCAAAGCCCTGAACGGTTTAAGTCTTAGAGTAAATAGCGGCGAAATTTTTTCTTTGCTGGGGCCCAACGGAGCGGGAAAATCTTCGCTGATTAACATCCTGACAACCTTTTATAAACCCACAGCCGGAAAGGTAAGCATGTTGGGAAGAGATTTATGCAAGGAGCCTGCCTGGGTCCGCACCCAGATTGCTTGCGTTGCCCAGCGCATTTCCATTGATGCGCATCTGTCGCTTATGGAAAATATGATGTTTCAAAGCAGGTTGTACCAAGTCGACGCCCAAGTGGCAAAAAAGAGAACCGCTGCTTTGATTGACAGCTTTGAGCTTGCCGGGTATCTGAAGTATCCTACGGCATCCTACTCAGGCGGGGTGAAGCGCCGCCTGGACATCGCCATGAATATGGTTTCTTCCCCTAAAATTCTGTTTTTGGATGAGCCTACAGTGGGTATGGATATTGAGTCCCGGCAAGCCATGTGGAAAATGTTGCTGCAAATCCGGGATGAATATGGGACAACCATTTTTCTTACAACCCATTATCTGGAGGAAGCCGACCAATTGAGCGACTCCATTTGCATTATGAAAGACGGGAGGGAATTAGCGCAGGGAACACCCGGCAGCTTACGCAGTTACACCGGGCAAAACATGCTTCGCATCGCATTTTCCAGCGCCGGGGAAACAGAAAAATACAAAGATATCCTTGCCGGTATGGGGCACATTCAGTTTACCCGTGTGCGGGACCATTCTGTTTTTGTAGGCGTGGATGACAGTAGAGCCGCTTTTACAACGGTGAACAAGTGGCTTTTGGAGCATCAGGTGGGATTTGACGCAATCGAAATCGTAGAACCCAGTCTGGAAGATGTTTTTTTGACACTAACCGGTTCAGGAGAAAATCGAGAGGAGCAATGGCTGTGCTGAATATTTTGTGGCGAAATATAAAGTGGCGGTTTCAAAACCCCGTTTCGATTGCAGTCACCCTATTGCAGCCGCTTATTTGGCTTGTTTTATATAGCGCTGTCGCAGGCCAGGCAATGCAAAGAATGGGGATCGGCAATTACACCGCTTTCATTCTGCCCGGCATCATGGTGCTTGTTATTCTGGCCGCCTGTTGCAGCGGCGGTATCATCAATTTTATCATGAAAGCCAATGGCAGCTTTTATAGAATCCTGATTGCGCCCGTTAGCAGAAGCTCCATCGTGCTTGGGCAAATGCTGGAGGCCGTACTGGTTTCCTTTTTAGAAGTAGCAATTTTATGGGCTGTTAGCACTTTTTTCTCGGTAACGGTGGCATCAGGCCTTGCCGGGATGGCGCTCATAATATTGTTGATCTTTATGACAGCCTTTTTCATGTCGGGTCTTACCTATTCTATCAGTCTCTTGCTGCCGAATGAAGTAATTTATGAGACAATAATGAACGCGATTGTTTTGCCCATCTTTTTTCTGAGTCCGGCTCTTTTTCCCCTCGCAGGTTTATCCGGAGGACTGAAGATAGCTGTAATGCTCAACCCATTTACCTATATTATCTCCGCTCTGCGCAGCTTGATATTAGGAGAGACAGTCCTGATTGGAGAGATTCTGCCTGTTACTGTGCTATTTGCCGTGATGTGCTGCGGAAGCTTTGCGCTGGCAATGTGGCGATTGAAAAAGGAAACCAATTAGGAGAAATTTTGTCGCCGCAAGTTCAGGGTGCGAAATGTGGGATTATTGGCAGGAAATTTCCATTTTGGTGAGAATGTAAAAAAATAATATTCTTAATTAAGATGGAAAATGGTTTTACCATATTCCAAGACAGGTGGATTATGATGTTTATTGCCGATTTTCACATACATTCAAAATACTCAAGGGCTACGAGCCGGGATTGTGTGCCGGAAGTGCTCGAATTTTGGGCGCGGCGCAAGGGACTTCACGTGATTGGTACGGGTGATTTCACTCATCCGGCCTGGCGGGAGGAATTGAAGGAAAAACTGGTTCCCACGGGAGAGGGCCTTTATGCCCTGAAAAATGATTTCCGCCAGGAGGATAAAGTCGCCGGAGGAGATTTTAAGCCTCAATTCATTGTTTCCGGCGAAATCAGCTCCATCTACAAAAAGAATGGCAGAGTACGCAAGGTACACAACCTGATTCTTTTACCTGGCCTGGAACCGGCCGAATTAATATCCCACAAACTGGAGAATATAGGGAATCTGCGGTCGGACGGCAGGCCGATCCTGGGGCTTGACAGCAGGGACTTGCTGGAAATTGTCCTGGATACTTGCCCGGAGGCTATTTTTATACCTGCGCATATATGGACGCCCCATTTTTCCCTGTTCGGTGCCTATTCCGGTTTTGACGACATCCGGGAGTGCTTCGAGGACCTTACAGACTACATATACGCCCTCGAAACCGGTCTGTCCTCGGACCCGCCGATGAATTGGCGTCTTTCCGCACTGGATCAGTATACGCTGGTGTCCAACTCGGATGCCCATTCTCCGGCAAACCTGGCAAGAGAGGCTAATCTTTTTGATACCGGCCTTTCTTATCCGTGCATACTGCAGGCGCTAAAAAACCGTAACACCAAGGAGTTCTACGGTACAATCGAATTCTTTCCGGAGGAAGGCAAATACCACTACGACGGCCACCGGAACTGCAAGGTGTGTTGGAAGCCTGCGGATACCAAAGCCGCAGGCGGCCTATGCCCTGTTTGCGGCGGAAAATTGACTGTGGGCGTGCTGCACCGGGTTGAAGCGCTTGCGGACAGGCAGGAAGGGTTTATACCGCCGGCGGCCAAGCATTTTGAAAGTCTTGTCCCGTTTCAGGAAGTAATCGCCTCCTCAATTGGTTTGGCTGTCACCAGTACGAAAGTTAAGAAAAAACAGGAGGATTTGGTACGGAGCCTGGGACCGGAACTGTTTATACTCCGGGAGGCCTCATTGAGTGACATCGAGTTGGCGGCAGGTCCCTGTATTGCCGAAGGCATCCGCCGGCTGCGTTGCGGCAAGGTCGATATACAACCCGGCTTTGACGGGGAATATGGGAAAGTGAAAGTGATAGACAAGAGTGAAATCAATATGCTTTCAGGCCAATTATGTTTTATGAGTGACCAATTTTTAGCTGCCGCCAGTCCTGCCGGCAGAGAACCGGCGCTTCCTGAATCAATTGCCGGCATAAGAGGGCCGGCAATTAAAGATCCGGCGCCGGATTTGGCGAATGCCGGCGCTCCGGAAAAGAATACGGGTATGAATGCGATTCCTACAAACCTTCCTTATGGATTGAACGAAGAACAATGGCAGGCTGTTTCATCCCCCGGACAGGCAATTGCGGTAATTGCCGGCCCGGGAACAGGAAAAACAAAAACACTGGTATGCCGGATTGCTTACCTTATTAAAGAATGCGGAGTCCATCCCTCGCAGATAACCGCCGTTACTTTTACCAATAAAGCCGCCCAGGAAATGCGCAGCCGTCTGGAACAGCATTTCGGGAACAAGCGGACGGCAGCCGCCATGACAATCGGGACCTTTCACTCTATCTGCCTGCAAATTTTGTCTCAATGGAATGGCAAAAACAAGATAACGATTATCGATGAATATAATGCTCTGGCCATAATAGAAGAAATAGTAAAGAGGCTGAATTTGAAGATTTCGCCGCGGGATGCCCTGAAAGGGATCTCGCTGCTAAAAAACGGGGCCCTGGCGGCAGACAACGGGAAAAAAACGGATATTCCGGCTGCCGTATATGAGGCGTATTGTTCGCAGCTTAAAGGTTACGGCGTGATGGACTATGATGATATCCTACTCGAAGTACTTCAACGCTTTGAAGAGGAAAATGCAGGCGGGAGCCACAAAAACTCATTTGCTTATCTGCTGGTGGATGAATTTCAGGATATAAACGAGATTCAATACGGCCTAATCAAAAAATGGACCGGGAAAAGCGGTAATCTCTTTATAATTGGTGACCCTGACCAGGCGATTTATGGATTTAGGGGTTCGGATTTCCGCTATTTTGACAGGTTTATCGAAGAATTCCAGGGGAGCCAAGTCCGGCTGTCTCAGAACTACCGCTCAACCTCTGAAATCATTGCTTCCGCCCAGGCGGTAATTTTTCCCCAAGCTGCCGGCGAGCGGACTTGTTCTCTCAAAGCAACCAGGGGAAGCGGCAGCAAAGTGCGTCTTGTAGAAAGCAATGATGAATTTTCCGAGGCGATTTTTGTCGCCAAGGAAATCAACCGTATGGTTGGCGGTATTGATATGTTGGATACGCAAACCTTGGCGGCATCCCATAAAAAAAGGCCGGCGGCCAAACAAACAAGGGGGTTTGCCGATATTGCCGTATTATACCGTACGAATCGCCAGGCAGAAATTCTGGAGCAGTGCTTTTTGAAAGAAGGGATTCCGTATGTAGTGGCCGGCAGGGACGAATTTCTTGCCGACAAGCCGGTCCGTGAGACCGTTTCGTTTTTCCGTTTTTTGCTGAATCCCGGGGATATTACGTCTCTTTTGGCCTGCCTCAAAGCAAAAAATGTAACTTCAACCGACGGCAACCTTAAAATCCTGGATCGCTATGTTGCCGGCAAAAAAGACATAACAGCCCTCGTCAATATTCTGGAAGAGACTTCCCTGCCGGTATCTAAGCTGGATGCTTCTGAGGATTTCATCAAGTTGCTAAGGAAATATCAGCCAATCCTCCATAAGGAAAAGCCGGGCAATATTATAGATTCCTGGATTTGCGACAACCATCTGTCCGGTATAAAATCAATGGACCTTCTTTTCCATACGTCGGTGATGCATAACGAAATGTCTGCCTTTCTTCAAAACCTTCTCTTGGGCCGGGAAAGCGATATTGTTCGCAGCGGGAGCAAGGATTATTCGCCGGAGGCGGTAACGTTAATGACTATGCATGCGGCCAAAGGCCTCGAATTTCCCGTCACATTTATTTGCGGCGTAAATGATGGCATGATTCCTTTACGAAACAGCAACTCCGATATAGATATGGGGGAAGAAAGACGGCTTTTCTATGTCGGGATGACTAGGGCCCGGGATGAACTGATCCTTCTGACGTCCCGTACTCCTTCTCCTTTTATTGCCGACATAGCGCAAGAACAACTTATAACCGAGAAGGCTTTTAAGCCCAAGCAGATGTTCCAATATAAACAAGACAGTCTTTTTGCCTAAAGTACGATTTGACATTGATTCTTGTTTTTTACCTGAATTTATGATACGGTATAGATAATAACCGGGTAAGCTGTCTGAGATTGAGTGAGCTTCATTCTTTCTTGCGGCAAACCATAGGTAAACTAACTAAAACAAAGCATCGTACTGAACCATGAGGGTTCGTCCCTAATGAGAAGGCGAGAGAATAGGTTACTATGTGGAGGCGCGCGCTGTATGGCTATTGCCTCCATAAATTAGCGACATTCTATCCTTGCGCCTGTTTGGGGTGCAGGGATTTTTTGCTTATTGAAGAAAGGACGAAGCGTATGGAAACCAGAATTGCGCTCATTGGAATCGTGATCGAAAATAAGGACTCCGCTAAAAAGATTAACGATATTCTGCATGAATACGGAGACCATATTGTCGGTAGAATGGGTATCCCTTATCCCAAACGGAATATTGCCGTAATCAGCATTGTAATCGATGCTCCCGGCGACATTATCAGCGCTCTGTCCGGCAAGTTAGGAATGATTCCTCATGTCAATATAAAAACGGTATATTCCAAAGTATCTTCCAACGCCGAAAAATGAAAGTACAACCTTTAGTTAAAACGGGCTTTTCTACTACGTAGTTTCACTGCCGTTAGCAAACTGATTAGACGGAGAGAAGGAAAAGGGAGGCTTATCAATGTATAATTGTAAATCAAAAAAAGCGACTGAGTTTATTGACGACCAGGAGATTCTGGATACCCTGGCCTATGCTCAGGAAAACAAAAGGAACCGGGAATTAATTGACAGCATTTTAGAGCGGGCTAAGGACTGTAAAGGCCTGAATCACCGTGAAGCAGCCGTGCTGCTGGAATGTGACCTGGAAGATGAGAATGAAAAAATGATGTCGTTGGCCCAGGAAATAAAACAGAAATTTTACGGGAACCGCATCGTAATGTTTGCTCCGTTATATCTTTCCAACTACTGTATAAATGGATGTGTATATTGCCCATATCATCATAGCAACAAGCATATTACCCGTAAAAAACTTTCCCAGGAGGATATTGCCCGTGAGGTAATTGCCTTACAGGACATGGGACATAAGCGGCTGGCTTTAGAAACCGGAGAAGACCCGGTTAATAATCCCATCGAAGTATGTGTTGGAAAGCATAAAAACGATTTATAGCATAAAACATAAAAATGGTGCAATACGCCGGGTTAATGTCAATATTGCCGCCACGACTGTGGAAAATTACCGCAAGCTAAAGGAAGCGGGGATTGGCACGTATATTCTTTTCCAGGAAACCTATAACAAAAAAATGTATGAGGAATTGCATCCAACCGGACCGAAACACGACTACGCGTACCATACGGAAGCGATGGACCGGGCGATGGAAGGCGAGATTGACGATGTGGGCATCGGTGTTTTGTTTGGATTAAACATGTACCGCTACGACTTTGTCGGCTTACTTATGCATGCGGAACATTTAGAAGCGGCCATGGGAGTTGGCCCGCATACCATCAGCGTTCCCCGGATTCGTCCGGCCGATGATATTGATCCGGAAAACTTTACCAATGCCATTTCCGACGATATATTTGCGAAAATAGTAACCGTACTTCGCATTGCTGTTCCTTACACCGGAATGATTGTTTCCACCCGGGAATCGAAGAAAACCCGCGAGCGGGTGCTGCAATTGGGAGTATCCCAAATCAGCGGCGGTTCCAGAACCAGTGTCGGCGGCTACGTTGAACCGGAAGCGGAAGAAGATAACTCGGCCCAGTTTGATGTAAGCGATACGCGTACTCTGGATGAAGTTGTGAATTGGTTGTTAAGTTTGGGCTATATTCCGAGTTTCTGTACTGCCTGTTATCGCGAGGGACGTACGGGAGACCGTTTTATGAGTCTGGTCAAATCCGGGCAAATTGCCAACTGTTGTCAGCCCAATGCGTTGATGACGCTTAAGGAATACTTAGAAGACTATGCTTCCGCCGATACCAAGGCAAAGGGGGAAGCGGTAATTGCCAGGGAAATTCCCCGGATTACCAATGCAAAAGTCCGGGCCATTGCAATGGAACATTTGGCTGAACTTAAAGACGGTAAACGGGATTTCCGCTTTTAATAGCAAAAGTTTTAGAAAGTATTTTGCCGCCCGTCAAGGGGGCGGGCTTGTTTTTATTCAATCGAAGCCACCTGCAATATTGTTTGCGGGTGGCTTTAATTTTTATTGGAAAACGCTAATGCCCCTAAAGGTATTATGTAAAAATGTATCACTCCCTATTTTCAGTTCATATAGTAAATTATAAAGAACATTTAGACCCTTTCTTCATTGTTGCAGCTAGGTCTTTAGACCAGTCCGGAATGATTATGTAACCAATATAAGGAGGGAACTGCAGACCATGTCCTATAGAAAGAGACGGACCAAACTGCGGGTTAGTCATAAATCCAGAGTCACTTTTGGTAATGTGGCCGGCGCTGAGGAAGCGAAGCAGGATTTAATGGAAATTCTAGAATTTATTAAGCACCCTAAAAAGTTTCGCGAAATGGGGGCGCGGATACCTAACGGCGTACTTTTATATGGACCTCCCGGAACGGGTAAAACACTATTGGCGCGCGCCACGGCTGGTGAAGCGGGAGTACCTTTTTTCAGTATTAGCGCATCGGAATTCGTCGAAATGTATGTTGGTGTGGGTGCTTCCCGGGTACGAGATTTATTTAGGCAGGCCAGAAGAAAAACGCCAAGTATTATCTTTATTGATGAAATAGACGCCGTCGGCCGGCAGCGCGGTACCGGGCTGGGGGACGGACACGACGAGCGGGAGCAGACGTTAAACCAGTTATTAGTGGAGATGGATGGTTTTTCTGCTTCGAGAGGAGTTATCATCATCGCTGCTACCAACCGCCCGGACATTCTGGATCCGGCCCTTTTGCGCGCCGGGCGTTTCGACCGCCGGATCTTCGTTGACCGTCCTGATGCGAAAGGCCGCCAGGAAATTTTAAACGTGCATACGGCAGGCAAACCGGTGTCGGCTGAAGTGGATCTTGCAGTGATCGCCCGACGTATATCCGGGTTTACCGGGGCCGATATCGGCAATTTGGTAAACGAGGCGGCGCTGCTGGCGATTCGTTTTGGGAAAAAACAGATTGAAATGGATGACTTTGAAGAAGCAATAGAGCTTGTAATTGCCGGACCGGAAAGAAAAAGCCGGGTTCTAAGTGAGAGGGACCGGAAAATTGTTGCTTATCATGAAGCCGGCCATGCTTTAATCAGTCTGCTCTCCGGCCAGGCCGACCCGCTTCATAAAGTATCTATAGTCCAGCGGGGCCGGGCCGGCGGGTATACGCTTACTCTTCCGCGGGAAGACCGTTATTTTACCACTAAATCGGAACTTGTCGGTCAAATAAAAAAACTGCTCGGCGGCCGGGTCGCCGAAGTATTGGTTTTGCAGGAAATCAGCACGGGAGCGCAAAATGACCTTAAACAGGCTGCCGAAATTGCGCATAAGATGGTTTGCGACTATGGAATGAGCTCATTGGGGCCGGTTAGCTACGAACAGAGCGAGGAAGTTTTTTTAGGACGGGATATTACCCGGCAGCACAATCGGAGCGAAGGCTTTTTCTCCGGCATTGACCAGGAAATACGGGATATTATCAAAAGTGCTTACGGGGAAGCGGAAAAAATAATCCAGGATAATATAAACAGTCTGCACCGCATTGCGAGTGCGCTGCTGGAAAGAGAGACACTGGCAGGGGATGACGTCCGGCAGTTGGTGAAGTGGGAATCTTTTACAAGGGCATAATCAACGGCTGAGTTCCTAAGATATGAGTATAGTAGGGCCTGTCTTGTACCATATTAACGTTGTAATTATGAGATGTTATAAGGGATAAGGGGGTGGCTTTATGCAGGCAGGTCAGGAAACAAAGCGGGATATGCTTGATAAAGGGGCAGTGTTACAGAGGGACAAGAGAACCTATGCTGTGGCGCCGCATATACCGGGCGGTATTATTTTAGACTTTAATTTAATGCGTAAGATTGTTGATACGGCGGAAAAATATGGAGCCAAGGCATTAAAACTTACTAGTGCACAGCGAATTGCTATTGTTGGCATTGAGGAAGAAAAGATTGACCAGGTGTGGGAAGAACTTGGCATGGAGAAAGGACATGCTATTGGCTTGTGTGTGCGCAGTATAAAAATATGTCCGGCAACTCACTTTTGTAAACGGGCACAGCAGGACGCTGTGACGCTAGGCCTTGAACTGGATGAAAAATATCATGGCATGGATTTACCGTCAAAGTTTAAAATGAGTGTTGCCGGCTGTGCAAATTCTTGCAGTGAACCGGCGGTAAGAGATTTGGGAATTATGGGTACCCCGAAAGGATACACGGTTATGATTGGCGGCAACGCCGGTATCAAACCGCGAATCGCGGATATCTTAGCGGAAAATGTTCCCCAGGAAGATGTGATTCCTTTAGTTGGCAAAATTATCAATTACTATAGAGAGCACGCCAAAAATTACGAACGCCTGGGAAACATGATTGAACGCGTAGGCTTCGAAACGGTAAAGCGGGATTTGTCGGAGTAAAATAAAGTTGCGGCAAGAAGCTGGCTTGACTTAATTTCTCAGCATGTATCTAAGTGCGCATGGCCATAATATAATTAGACTCTAAAATAAAGGAGGATGAATATGGACCAAAAACAAACACAGTCAAAGTCTCAGTATGGAACTCTGACCGCGAAATATGATGCGAACCGGGATTATGCCGATGCTCAGAACGGCGCTCAAGGTTCTACTGCTACTACCAGCCAAAGTGTTGCCGAATATGGCACTATGACAGCCAAGTACGATGCCAATGACGATTACAGCCAAAGTGGCGGCGGACAAAAGAGCTCCGGCAATAAACCCGGACAACAGGGCAACAAAAAATAAGAATATTGGTGTTTTATGGAATGCCCTCCAATATAGGAGGGCATTCCTATTTGCACGGAAGCCATTGACTTTCAATATTGCTGTAGTTATAATTAAGATGTAAGTTGCATATAGATGGATTATACACATAGAAAGGATTTAAATTTAAATGGCAAGAAAATCAAAAAAAGGTCAAACCTATCGGCATACACCGGCATTTATTCTTCTTTTTCTGGTTAGAGAGAATTTATATGGTGCTGCCCTGCTAAATACTTTACAAAAAGAGCTGCCCTGGTACCATACGGATAGCGCCGTAATTTACCGTTCCTTGCAGGATTTGGAACAAGAAGGGGCGGTAAAATCCTATTGGGAAACCGATACAGCGGGACCAGCCCGCAAATGGTATCAAATCACTCCTAAGGGATTGGAACGGCTTCAGGAATTTAAAGAAGATATTGAAATGCGGAAACGGAATTTGGAATTTTTCTTGGATTCCTATGAAACCTTTCGCCGGAGAACGGAAAAATAGTCTATTTTTTACACTATATATGGGGAGGTGCCGTTTTGTTTACCGTTGGATTGTATATCTTAACGGGAATCCTGTTGGGAATCTCTTTCGTGAAAGATAAGAAAAAGACAATCCTGGCATTAAAAAAAGGATGGAAGTCGCTGGCGAATATTTTACCCCTGCTTTTTTCGATTATCCTCCTCATTGGAATCGTCCTTGCCGTATTGAGTCCTGCGGCGATATCCCAATTAATCGGGAAACAATCCGGTTGGTCCGGTATACTAATTGCTGCCGTTGCCGGCGCGGTAACTTTAATACCCGGTTTTGTAACGTTTCCGCTGGCGGCTGCTTTATTAAAGAACGGCGCCGGCTTAACCCAGGTGGTTGTATTTATATCAACCTCAATGATGGTCGGAGTGGTTACGATTCCTGTAGAAATAAAATACTTCGGCTGGAAGGTTACTTATATCCGGAATATGCTGGCATTTGTTTTTTCATTTATGGTGGCGATTGTATTAAAGGCGGTGATTGAATAATGCAGTTAATACAAAGATACAAATTTCCAGTACTGATGGTCTTGATTGAGATTTTTTTGTTATGGATAAAGCCGGCAACCGGGGTTGAGTCGATTCGGATATCGGCAGATAATTTAAAGGAAATGCTCCTGGTTCTGCCGCCGATTTTTGTGCTGCTGGGTCTCCTTGATATTTGGGTCCCCAGGGAAGTCATGCTAAAACTGATGGGGGATGAATCCGGTTTGACCGGTGTGATGATTGCTTTTACATTGGGATCTGTCGCCGCCGGTCCATTGTACGCTGCTTTTCCTATTGCCGGAGTTTTGTTGAGAAAGGGATGCCGGTTTGCCAATATAATCGTTTTTATTGGCGCCTGGTCAACGACAAAAATTCCTTTGTTATTATTTGAGGCAGCTTCCATGGGATGGAAGTTTATGCTGGTCCGTCTCCTGCTCGATGTGCCTATTATTGTGTCAATTGCTTGTTTTATTGAAAAGATATCCGGTCCGCAGGAGAAAAAACTTATTTATGAAAATGCTGCTAAATTTGACTAACTGTTAAAAAATGCCCTGCAGTCTTTGAACTGCAGGGCATTTTAGTTCCCGTCTTACTGAACGGTATGGGGTTGCCGTAAACCAAGCCAAACGGCAATTGCCGCCAGAATTCCCAGAATGCCGCCAAAGAGAAACGGGGCCTGGGGGCCGAAAAAGTTCCACAGCAAACCGGCCAATATGGAAGCCGGCAAGAGGGCAAGGCCGACAACTGTGGCGTGTAGGCCGAAAACAGTAGCCCGTTGATCCGTTGGCGCCAGATCTGCGAGAAAGGCCTTTTCAATTCCGTTAGTCAGACCAGTATATAAGCCGTAAACCGCAAATAGGAGGATAAATGTCCAGTGGGTGCCGGCTTGGGCAAACCCGAGGTAAACCAGGCCGTATAACAAGTAACCGGCTACCAGCAGGGAACGGCGGCCGATTTTGTCCGAGAGGCGGCCGGCCGGGTACGAAATTAGAAAATAGGTTATATTCATCAATAGGTACAACAAAATAACATCTGCGGCGGAAAATCCGGCATGATTGGCCCGGATCAGCAGAAACTGATTGGAAGAGTTGCCCAGATTGAAAAGAAAACTGATCAGGATGTAATAACGCAGACGCGGGTCAAGCCGGGACCAGGAAAAAAGATTTTTTTTGACTGTGTTCAAAGCATGTTGCTTTGCCTCGTTTGCCAGAAATAACATGGCTACTCCCAAAACGGCGGGAATGGCGGCCAGCCAGAAAACCAGAATATAGTCTCCCTGATAATGGGTGAATAGCCAGTAGGCTAAAAAAATGCCGATAACGGCTCCGGCCGTATCCATGGCCCGGTGCAGGCCGAATGCTTTACCGCGAATATCCGGCGAGGTTGACTCGGAAATGAGCGCATCCCGGGGTGCGGTGCGAATTCCTTTGCCAAAGCGGTCGGCGACGCGGGCCCATAAAATGCCTACCCAACTGGTAGCCAGAATAAACAATACTTTCCCCACTGCTGAGAAGCCGTAGCCGGCTATGGCCATGGGCTTGCGCTGTTTTATTTTATCGGACAGGCGGCCGGAAAAAACTTTAAGCAGGCTGGCCAGGCTTTCCGCGATCCCTTCGATGACTCCCAAAATGGCCGGGGAAGCGCCGAGCACCCCCGTTAGATATAGCGGAACCAGCGGATAAATCATTTCACTGGATATATCGGTAAAAAGACTGACCAGTCCTAAAATGATAATATTTCTATACATAGAAAGCACCTCGATTTCTTGTGGGATCAGAAAGTTTCTTACAACGTCTAAAAATTGATTACTATAGTATATCACAGCATGGAGATGTTTTCCATAAATTTCCCTTCTGCCTATTGACGGATCGCTGGGAAAATGATTACAATATAAACAAAAACCCCGGATACCGGGGGTGAGGGGGTTGGAGCGAATGGAAGGTCAAAAAGTTGTAATCATTGGCGGGGTCGCTGCCGGGTTGAAAGCAGCTGCGAAAGTGAGACGGTGTGACCCGCAAGCCGAGATCGTTGTATTGGAAAAAGGAGAACTGATTTCCTATGGGGCTTGCGGTATGCCATATTATGTTGCAGGCGACATCGGCGAGATCAGGGAATTAATGTCGACACCGGCCGGAGCGTTGCGTGATGCTGCTTTTTTCCGGAATGTAAAGAATGTGGATGTACGGGTGCGGAGTGAGGCCATCCGAATCGACCGGGCCGGCAAAAAGGTCACGGTTCGTAATTTGACCACCGGTCAGGAGGAAATAATTTCTTATGATAAGTTAGTGATTGCTACCGGAGCGACACCGGTGAAGCCGGATTGGCCGGGGGTCAATTTAGCCAATATATATTCGCTCTGGCATCCTGATGACGCCGTGGCCATACGCCAGGGACTGGAAAGAGGACGATTTACCCAAGCAGTTATTATCGGCGCCGGTCTGGTAGGAATGGAAATGGCGGAAGCATTCAGTGCCTGGGAAATTCCGGTCACAGTCATTGAGATGCAGGACCAGCTGTTCCCGGGATTTTTGGATCACGATATGGCTGCGCCGGTCGCTAAATATGTTCGTGAAAAGGGGGTAACCTTACTAACCGGGGAAAAGGTTGTCCGGTTTCACGGTGAGGAACAGGTACGGGAAGTAGTAACGGACCGGCGGACAATTGCGGCGGATTTGGTGATTCTTGGTATTGGCGTCCGGCCGAATGTATCTTTGGCCCGGGATGCGGGTCTGGAAATCGGACCGACAGGCGCGATTGCCGTAAATGAATATTTGCAAACCAGCGATCCGGATATTTACGCCGGTGGTGACTGTGTGGAAAATACAAACCGGATTTCGGGACGGAAAGTGCTGGCCCCTATGGGCTCGACGGCTAACAAGCACGGACGGATTATCGGTGAAAATCTTTGCGGCGCCCGGGTTCCCTTCCGGGGAATATTAAATACGGTGATTGTAAAATTATTTGATTATACGGTGGCTAAAACCGGCCTCACGGAAAAGGACGCTAAATCGCAAGGGTATGAGTATATCACGGCTATTGCAGCCGGGCATGATAAGCCACACTATATGCCCGGAGCCAAGCTGATCTCCCTTAAACTGATTGTCGATGCAAAAAAACGGAAGTTGCTGGGGGCGCAAGCCTTCGGGGAAGGCGATGTCGCCAAACGGATTGATGTATTGGCGACGGCATTAACCTTCGGCGGTACGGTTGACGACCTGTTTGATGCGGATTTGGCTTATGCTCCGCCCTATAGCGGCCCCATTGACAATGTAGCGGTTGCTGCCAACGTAGTTATGAATAAATTGGCGGGGGTAATGAAAGGCATTTCCTCGCTGACGGCTAAGGAAAAAATGGACGATCATAAGACGGTTTTCCTTGATGTGCGTTCGCCGGAGGAATATAAGCAAACCCATTTATCCGGTGGTGCTAATATGAAGAATATTCCTTTAGGACAACTTCGCAAGCGGGCCGGAGAATTAAATAAAGATGATGAGATTATCGCCTTTTGTAAAATTAGCCTCAGGGGTTATGAAGCAGCCCTTATGCTAGCAGGACAAGGCTTTGAAAATGTCAGGGTCATGGAAGGTGGTATCGCCGCCTGGCCTTTCGCGTGCGAAAAGGGAGAATAAAAACAACCAGACACCGGGGGACAATGTTCCCCGGTGTCATTTATCTTTACGTTCATCTTACGCTTGCGTTGAAAGATCCCGCAGGCATATCTTCTTATCGGCCGGACGGCATGGAGGGCACCGGCTTTGCTTGTTTGTCATCCAAAACAATGGCTGAAGACAGTGCGCCTAAGATACGGCCTTCGGGTGTATTTTTTATGCTTTCCATGAGTGCATTCCTGAATTCAGGTACTTGCATAAGCTTGAGAACCGCTTTACGGACTTCCGGTGATTGTATGTTTTCCGACATGGCCTTAGTCATTTCCGGCGATTTTAGCAGTTCTGCCATTTTTGCTTTTCCTTCCGGCGACTTTAAATACTCTAAGACTTGATTTTTCATCATGTCCTGCAGTTCCGGATTGCTGGCACTGGATTCGATAATTGACGAGGTTAAAGATTGTGCCACCGTACCCCGGTCATAAGTGTATAACCGGACCAGCGGCATTAACATGAGCCAGAGACACAGGCTTACAACCAAACCTGCACTTACCCCTCCCAAAAACCAAGGATAAACTTTTTGTAACAAGATACCATCTCCTCATTTAGACAACGATGTTGGTGGAACGGCTTATATGTTTATCCAATAGATTTACCAAATATAAAAGTTCTATGCAGCAAAACCGGAAGTTTCCAGTAATTTGCGCTTGTTCTTTCCACTGAGGTTACGCAGTAAAACTGTCCATGGATTACCAGGAATGAGCGGAAGGCAGTTACTGAATAATAATGTTATAGCTTAGAATAAGGGATGAAATTATGTTAAGATATATGCCGCAGCGAATTTTTTTTGAACCCCGGGCGCTGGAATATCCGTTGGGACGCCAGTTATATCAGACTCTGCAAACAATGAAAATTGAGATTCACCAAACACCGTCTCATAATAGGGTGAGTGGAATTCCCGGCAGGACAGTACAGGAACGATTCCGGGAAGCCAAAAAAACTTTGGTGGTAGGAGTGAAAAAGATTTCCCCATTTTCTCCCTGTAAGCCTTCGGCTCATTACCAACTGCCGTTAACAACTAGTTGTCCGGGAATGTGTGAATATTGTTATCTGGCAACTACTCTGGGGAAAAAACCTTACTTGCGGGTTTATGTAAATATTGATGAAATATTAGAACAGGCCCAGGCTTATATACAGGAAAGGTGCCCGGAGATAACCGTATTTGAAGGCGCGGCTACCTCCGACCCCATACCGACGGAGTATTTAACCGGTTTATTGTATAAAACAATTGAGTTTTTTGGTAAACAGAATGCGGGGAGATTTCGTTTTGTCACTAAGCATGATGATGTGGATTCTCTTTTGTCTGCTCAACATAACGGACATACCCGGTTCCGGTTCAGTTTGAACGCCGCTGCAATAATCAATAACTATGAGCATGCCACCGCCACGATGGAGGAACGCATAGCAGCAGCCGCCAAGGTGGCTGCTGCCGGATATCCTTTAGGGTTTATTATTGCTCCGCTGTTTTATTTTCCCGGTTGGCAGGAAGAGTATGGCCGCATGTTTCGTTCCCTTGAGCGTTTTTTGCCACAGCCCGGCCGGTCTGGTGTCAGTTTTGAATTTATAAGTCACCGGTTTACCCGTAAAGCAAAAAATAACATAATGGAAATTTTCCCCGAAAGTAAATTGCCTATGGAAGAAGAGAATCGGAAATTTAAATATGGCCAGTTTGGCTACGGCAAGTTTATATATGAAAAAGAATTTTTAGAAGAAATGAACATTTTTATGAAAGAACAGGTGGAAAGTTATTTTCCGGAAGCGCACATTAATTATTTTATATAAAATTACCCTAATATACCCTGGTTGCTAAATGTAGCCAGGGTATATCTTTTGCCAGAAAATGAAAAAATTTTTCTAATATTGTCAAAATAACTTTGATGTAGACAAATTATGTCGGGAAGTGTTAAGATTTTAATATCAGTCCTAATAGAGTGAGATATAGACTGTTGTGGTAATTTTTATGGAGTATTACCAATTGTGTTTTATTTTGTTCATTTGAAAATTCATGGTTGGTCATTGCCGGGGAGGCTGAAAAATTGGAGAAATCGTCTGTCATTGGTATAATAATCGGCATATTGGCGGTTATGCTGGGAATGATAGTGAAGGGCGCCAATATGGCGGTGTTTATCAATCCGGAAGCGCTTTTAATTATTTTCGCCGGGACAACGGCCGCATTATTAAATGCTTTTCCCATGAGTCATATTAAAAAATTTCCCGGATTAGTCAAGTTGATTTTTAAGCAGCAGCAATTAATACCTAAGACAGAGTTATTGCAGTTGTTTATTGAATTAGCCCAGTCGGCCAGGCGGGAAGGACTGCTGTCGCTGGAAAGCCGGCTGGATGAAATTAAAGATCCTTTTTTGCAAGAGGGGATGCGGATGGTGATTGACGGCTTGGATACCGACTTTGTCCAGGATGTGCTGGCGGCGGATATTCAGGCCATGGAAGAACGCCATCACGCCGGCGCTCTTATATTTTCCCAGGCGGGTATGTATGCACCTACCCTGGGCGTATTGGGAGCGGTTATTGGTTTGATTGCGGCGCTTGGCAATTTGAATGACATTGGAAAATTGGGAGAGTCCATTGCCGCGGCCTTCGTTGCTACCTTGTTAGGTATTTTTACGGGATATGTATTATGGCATCCTTTTGCCAATAAACTGAAATTTAGATCCAAAAATGAAGTGGAAATTAAGAGGATGATTATTGAAGGAATCTTATCCATTCAGGCCGGGGATTCTCCGGTGGCGATTGAAGCCAAATTACTTGTATTTATTCCTCAGCACGAACGTAGCTTGCTAAAACCGAAAACGGAGGAATAACCGATGTCAAGAAGAAGAAATCATCAGCCGCCGCAGGAAGAGCATGCAGATGAAACCTGGCTGGTTCCTTATTCCGATTTATTAACGCTTTTATTGGCTTTATTTATTGTATTATTTGCTTCAGCGCAGGTTGACCAGAAAAAGTTTGATCAGCTCCGACATTCTTTTAATGAGGCATTTGACGGTAATGTTTCTTTTTTCCATAATACGCAAATGACGCCAAGTGTTACCGAAAAGCAGACGGAACCAACGCAAATGACCGTAATGGCAGCGTCGGACGCTAAAAATCAGGAAGCGTATATGCGGGAAACAAGCCAATTAACTCAAGTTAAGAAAATGCTGGACCAATACATACAGACCAACAAGCTGACCGGGGAGTTGGATACCGAACTAACGAGCGATGGATTGATGATTCGCATTAAGGATACCGCTCTATTTACTTCAGGCAGCGCGGCACTGCTCCCTGATTCCCAGCGGCTGGCGGCAACGGTTGCCAGGATGCTGCTGCCGCTGACACAAAAAATATCAATATCAGGGTATACGGACAATGTGCCGATTCATAATACTGAATTTCCCAGTAATTGGGATTTAAGCACGGGACGAGCGCTCAACTTTATGAAATTTTTATTAGCCCAGGAAAAGAATTTGCAGCCAGACCGGTTTAGTGCCACGGGGTATGGCGAGTACCGGCCCGTAGCAACCAATGGTACGGCGGAGGGAAGGGCGCAGAACCGGCGGGTTGAGGTCCTGATTATGCGAAACTATAAACAGCCATGATGGTTAAAACCTTGCCGGATAGGGCAAGGTTTTTATATATCTGCATCTTTTTAAGCAGACTCGGTGCCGGAAGTATGTTTTGGTAATGAAAGGGTAAAGCTTATTTACAGCGAATATTTTATGGATCCAGTGTAAAAAAATGATGGCTGAGTTTTCGAGGTGGTTTGATGATTGCCGGAGTTGGGATAGATATTATTGAAATCAGCCGCATTAAAGCGGCATTGGAACGTGCTTCTTTCGTCAAAAGAGTTTTTACGGTGCAGGAACAGTTGTATTGTGACGGCCGGGGAGTTCAGCGCGCCGCTTCTTATGCTGCCCGGTTTGCCGGCAAAGAAGCTGTGTTAAAAGCATTCGGCACCGGATTGGTGCAAGGAAGCTGGCAGGACGTGGAGATCAAGGTGAGTGAAAATGGCAGGCCGGGAGTAAATTTAACCGGTTATTTTGCCTCATTGGCCGAGCAAAGGAAGATAACACATATTTATATTTCATTAACCCATGCGCAGGAATATGCAGCGGCGCAGGTTGTGATGTGGGGAGGAAATGAAAATGAAAGTTGCAACCGCCCGGGAAATGCGGGAGATTGACCGGAAAACCATTGAAGAATATGGCATTCCCGGTGTTGTCTTGATGGAGAATGCCGGAATGCAGGTGGTAAACTGCATTGAAAATATATTAGAATCCCTCGTAGAGCAAAAGATTTGTATTTTTGCCGGTACGGGGAATAACGGCGGTGACGGATATGTGGCTGCCAGACATCTTTATAACCGGGGAGCCAACGTAAAAGTATTCCTGATCGGGGAGAAGGAGGCAGTAAGCGGGGATGCGCGGCTGCACCTTGACATTCTTTCCCGGATGGGTATCAATGTACAGGAAGTGGCCGGTGAAAGGGATTGGAACAAAGTAAAGATTGCGACTGCATTTGCTGCGTGTCTGGTGGATGGTTTATTAGGCACCGGTTTTCGTGGGGAAATGACAGGGGCAATGGCGACGGCGGCCGGTATTATCAATGGCGCCGGCAAGACTGTGGTTTCGATCGATATTCCGTCGGGAGTTGATGCCGATACGGGGCAAGTGCGGAGCCTGGCGGTTTGTGCAACGTATACCGTAACCTTTGGATTGCCAAAACCCGGTTTATTTTTGTATCCGGGTGCTTCTCATGTAGGAGAAATGGTGATTGCCGATATTGGCATTCCCAAACCGTTATTAAATGATACGCAGCTTCGTCAAAATGCAATTACGGCCGGTGGTGTAAAAAAGTTATTGCCCCAGCGGCGCCCGGATGCCCATAAAGGAATGTCCGGCCGGGTTTTATTGGTAGCCGGGTCGGAAGGATTTACCGGGGCGGCCTTTTTGGCTGCTTCCGGGTCGCTGCGGGGCGGAGCGGGGCTTGTCACTTTGGCAATTGCCGCCGGCCTGCATGATATTATGGAAATTAAGCTGACAGAGGTTATGACCCGGCCTTTGCCGGAAGCAGACCGGGGGACGATGGGACGGGAAGCCGTTCCGTCTGTCGGCGCCTGGGAATTCGAAAATGATGTATTAGCCATTGGTCCGGGGCTGGGCCGCCATACAGATACTTTGCAGGCTGTGCGGGAAATCATCGGGGCTGCGGAAAAGCCGTTGGTGATTGATGCCGACGCTTTGACAGCCTTAGCAGGACAGGTAGAGCTTTTGACCGAAACCAAAGCGCTTTCCATCATTACACCGCATCCGGGGGAAATGGCCCGTCTGACCGGCCTGACAGTGGAAGAAATTAACCAGGACCGTATCGATATTGCCCGCCGGTCGTCGCAAAAATGGGAAAGTATTGTAGTATTGAAGGGAGCCCGGACAATTGTTGCTTTTCCGGATGGAGAAATATATATTAATCCTACCGGCAACGCCGGGATGGCTACCGGTGGCACCGGTGATGTATTGACCGGATTGATTGCAGCCCTGATTGCGCAAGGATTATCAAGTCATGATGCAGCCATTGCCGGTGTTTATGTACATGGTATGGCGGGAGATATTGCAGCCCGCCGCATGGGCCTGATTGGCCTGACAGCTGCAGACTTGCTGCCAGCGATACCGGTAGCCATAGATGCAATTCAAAATGAAACAAAATGATATATAAAAAAGTTGACATTGGTATATAAATAATTATATACTTGATATATCAAAGTATGTTTGGCAAATAGCGGGGGTGAAGTTGTGGCCGAATTAAAGCGTATTATGATTAGTATCCCCAATACGTTATTGCAGGAAGTGGATGGAATTATTGCCATGGATAAATTGAGCCGCAGTCAATTTGTCCGGGAAGCCATGCGTTTGTACATCGAAGACCGTAAGCGCAAAGCGGTGCGGGATATGATGAAAAAAGGCTACCAGGAAATGGCGGTTATTAATTTATCTTTAGCAGAAGAAGGGCTAATGATCGATTCCGAAGTGTTTGAAACGATATCCCCCACTTTGCTGGCGGAGCGTGAATAGGATGGTTGTAAAGCGGGGCGATATTTATTATGCTAATTTAAGCCCGGTAGTGGGTTCTGAACAGGGAGGACACCGTCCGGTGCTGATTATTCAAAATGATGTGGGCAACAAATATAGTCCCACAGTTATTGTTGCGGCCATTACTTCGCAGATTTCCAAAGCCAAACTGCCGACGCACGTGGAAGTGACTGCCAAACAGTTTAATCTTGATAAAGATTCGGTCATTTTACTGGAGCAATTGCGGACGATCGATAAGCGTCGTCTAAAGGAAAAGGTTACTCATTTAAATGAAGAAGTTATGGAACGGGTGGATGAAGCTATACGGATTAGTTTAGGACTCATTCAACTATAAATGCAGCTACATACTGTAGGCGGGAGACTGCCTATTTTTTGTGAGCTCAACTGAAAGGCCGCGCAAGCGGTCTTTTTTCCGTATATTCCGACTAAAGTCCCGCAGGATTTTTATGAAAAAGAGCGAATAAAGATAAAACACGTCGGAGTATAGGAGGTGCTGTTGTTGAGGCGAATCATTTTCCTGTTGTTGCTGTCAATACTGATGACTCCTATTTCAGCAAGCTTGGCGGCGCCGCCGGGTGCATCCGCCAACGATGCTAAGAATGTATTGACGAAAATCCGTTGGGCGGTTCATACAGATGCTGTTACTGGGGCCAAACGTCTACGGCTGGTTTTTGACTTTACCGGACCGGTTAAAGTGAACAGCAGTATGTTGGCGGTTCCTGTTCCCAGCCTTATTTTGAATTTAACGGGAGTTGTTCCCGGAGCGGGCATAGGCAGCAACACCAAGTTGGACGGGACAATTGCCGATAGCATCAACGCGGTTTCTAACGGCAAGGAGACCCGGATGAAGATTGACTTGCCGATTATGATTAATGATACCGATTATAAGGTATTTGTTTTACGTAAGGACCCGGTCACTAAAAGACCCGACCGGATTGTGGTAGATATTAATAAACCGGTGCTACCGGCTAATTTTCATTTCACTGCCGGCTTGAAAGGCAAAGTGATTGTTCTGGATCCCGGACATGGAGGCAGCGACCCGGGGGCGATCGGACCCGGAAAAACAATGGAAAAGACAATTACACTGGCTGTAAGCTTAAAGGTAAAGGCCTTGCTGGAAAAGGCCGGCGCTAAAGTAATTATGACCCGCCAGTCTGACCGCGACGTATATAAACCGGGGGATACCGCGGTTGAGGAATTGAGTGCGAGGGCATCTGTGGCCAACAGAAATAAAGCCGATATCTTTGTCGATGTGCATATCAATTCATTTGTTAATCCTGACGTTGGCGGGACGGCTACCTATTATTATGAAAAAACACCTTATGATTTGATACTGGCCCAAACGATACAGTCCAATCTAATTCATGATGGCGGATTGGAGAATCGTGGTGTTCATGCCGCCAATTTTTACGTTTTAAAACATACCGTAATGCCGTCGGTTCTTGCCGAACTGGCCTTTATATCCAATCCAAAAGAGGAAAATTTATTAAATGAACCGGATTTCCAGCAAAAAATGGCGCAAGGGATTGTAAAGGGGATCGATGACTTTTTCGCCCAGGCAGCTAAAATGGGGGGTGAGCAGTGATGGCTGGTAAAGTCAAACTATGGTTACTCTTTTTGATTTTGGCAGCCGGGTTCATTGCCGGCTGTGCAGCGGATGTGCCTGCCAATCTAACGACAAAACCGTCTCAGACGCCTGCTCAATCAGCGTCTGAACCAACGGTTGTCCAGTCGCCGGCCAAACAGCCTACTGCTATGGGAAATATGCGTCTGACTGTTTATTATGCAACAAAAGATGCGGAGAATCTTGTGCCGGTAACATATGAGGTAGCGAAAAATACTCATCCGGCCCGGACTGCCGTTGAATTGCTGCTTACCCGTCCGCAGAATCCGGATTTGGTTTCGGTTTTTCCGGCCGGTACCAAATTAAAAGATATTGCGGTAAAAAAGAACATAGCCTATGTGGATTTTAATCAACAACTGCTTACAGGTACGTCCCGGGGGTCTGCTACCGAATTGCTGCTGGTTGGGGCTGTGGTAGATACTCTGACGGAATTCTCCGATATCCAGCAGGTACAGATTTTGGTGGAAGGTAAGAAACTGGATACTTTATATGGGCATGTGGATTTGAGTGAGCCTTTGAGCCGTTCGGTTCAGATAATCAAGAAAACGAAGTAGTAAAAAGCCGTTTAACCTTTGGTTTAAACGGCTTTTTACTATTTCTATTAGCCGATGTAGATTCGGGGAACTCTTGGACTGATTGCACAAACCAGTTCATAGTTAATGGTAGCGGCAAGGTCCGCTAATTCCGTTACAGTGATTTCCTCGGAACCCTGTTTGCCGAATAAAACGGCTTCATCCCCAATACGGCTGGAACATTCGGTTCCTAAATCAACCAGGATTTGATCCATACAGACACGGCCAACGACAGGACAACGTTTACCGCCGATCAAGACAGACGCTTTATTCGAAAGCTGACGGCTATAGCCATCGGCATAACCTAATGGCAAGGTGGCGATATACGTTTCCCGTGAGGTTTGGTAAGTACAGCCGTAACTTATGGCTGTTGCAGCCGGAACCTGTTTAATATATACTATTTTGGTTTTTAAAGACATGACAGGATGCAGGTCTAAAGAACGGTGCATATCATGAGAAGGCGGAAGACCATATAAAATGATGCCGGGCCGTACGGCAGTAAAATGACTGTCGGGAAGGTCGATGATCCCGGCGCTGTTGGCTGCCGAAACACACAGCGGATTTATACCGGCTGATTTCAAGTCGGCCAAAACGGACCGGAAGGCGGTGATCTGGAAATTTGCATACCTTTTATCTTTTTCGTCGGCGGCAGCCATATGCGTGAATAAGCCCTGCACTTTAATTTCCGGTATAGCCAAAAGCTGCCGGATGAACGGGAGAACTTGGGCCGGCGGAATGCCGATTCTTCCCATACCGGTATCCGTCTTTATCATAACCTGGGCTGATTTTCCAACCTCGCGGGCCGCCGCCGCCAGGGCGTTTACCTGTTCCAGGGTACAGACCGTGGCAGTTAGGTTATTTTCGACAAGGGAATGGGCCTGTTCGGGCAGCGTCAGCCCTAATACCAGTATAGGAACAGTTAGGCCGGCTTCTCTAAGTTCCGCTCCCTCTTCCGGGATGGCTACAGCCAGGCTGGAAGCGCCGGCTGCCAGCACTGTCCGGCTTACCGGCACTGCTCCGTGGCCGTAGGCATCGGCTTTTACTACCGCCATAATGCCGGCGGCGGATGGAATTACTGAGCGTATTTGTGTCATATTATGCCGCAGGGCAGTTAAATCAATTTCAACGTATGTAGGTCTCATAAGTCGGTCCCTTCTTTACTCGGAATATTGGCGGATTATTCGCGCTGAGTGAAATTATCATTCAGACTCAGGTTGTATTTACGCAGTTTTTTTAGTATGGCCGTATGGGACAAGCCCAAGGCATGGCCCAACTGCCGTGATGTACGGTATTGTCTGAGCGATTTTTGCAGAATGTCCTTCTCCACTTCCTGTATCATTTCGTCCAGTGTGCGCGGCGGCAATGTTTGGCTGTCAGGAGGAAGAGACGTATAATCATGGTCGAGAATAATATGTTCGGCCAAAATTGCCGTATCATTGACAATGTTTACGGCCCGCTCAATGACGTTTTCCAATTCCCGGATATTTCCCGGCCAATGGTAATGGGTTAATTTGTTAAGCGCCGTTTCGCTGATGACATTGGCCGTTTTTTGCATTCGGGCGGCAAAGCGCCGTAAAAAAAAATGAGCCAGTATTGGTATGTCTTCCCGTCGTTCCCGCAGGGGAGGGATAAATAGCGGTATGACATTTAACCGGTAATACAAGTCTTCCCGGAAACGGCCTTTAGCAATCATATCTTCCAGGTTGCGGTTCGTAGCGGCTAATATTCGCACGTTAACGGGAATTTCCCGGGTTCCGCCGATACGCCGCACTTTGCCGTCCTGGAGAACCCGCAGTAGTTTGGCCTGTAAATGGGAGGAAAGCTCGCCGATTTCATCAAGAAAGATGGTACCCTCATTGGCAAATTCAAATAATCCCTGTTTGCCGCTCTTGGTTGCGCCGGTAAACGCTCCCTTCTCATAGCCGAAAAGTTCACTTTCCAGCAGGGTATCGGGAATGGCGGCGCAATTTAACGGGACCAGCATTTTGTCCTTTCGCGGGGAAGCAGAATGCAGGGCGCGGGCCAGCAATTCCTTGCCGGTGCCGGTTTCTCCCCGGATGAGAACGGTGGAATGACCGCCGGCAATTGCTTTAGCCATATCAACGACCCGCCGCATAGCACTGCTGGTATATAAAAGTTCATCGAAGGTCAGGGTTAACTGGCCCGTGACAGTATAGATTAACGCCCGTACATCACTGATATCTTTTAAAATAGCTACTGCTCCAATGCTGCGCCCGGTCTGGTCTTTTACCGGACGTCCGCTGGCCAGAAAATGACTTTTAGTGCGGTCAAGCATAATTTCCCGGTTATTGTATACGGTTCCCTGCTGCAAAGCAGCCAGGAGGGGCAAGTCGCTGGGAAAAACCTCCCGAATGGATTTGCCGAGAACGTCAACCGCCGGAATATGAACAATCTTTTCGGCGGCCGGATTATATTGCGTAATGCGGGACTGATGGTCAATCGCAATAATTCCGTCACTGACCGAGGTAAGAACGGCTTTTAATTGCTCCGCTTTTTCCTGATGCGGCATTAGCTCAATAACAAAAACATCATTCACTTGGGGAATGTTTTTGATATGCTCCCGGACATACTCCTGGTCGGCGGGCGACAACTGCTCGGTTTCCAGATAAACCGTATTGAGTTCAACTTCCATGGATACGATGTTTATGTGCCGCTCGGCCAAAACCCGGGAAATATCAAGTACCAGGCCTACCCGGTCAACGTTAGGAATTTTAAGACATAAATTATGCATGGGCTGCCTCCTGCCGGACTGTTTATTTCTGAGATTTAGCCAAAAGATTGCGAAATCCTTTACGGTAATACAATTTTTTTTCCCGGTGTGGTATACTACCAAGGCAGGAAATAACTGCATAAAACAGAAATGATTAAAGGAAATGAATCATTTGGTGGTGTTTTGTGTTGGATTTGAAGCAATTGGGAGAGTTTGGCTTAATTCAATTAATTAGTGAAAATACAATCCAGGACCCGGGCAGTGTTGTGGCAGGAATTGGCGATGATGCTGCTGTTTTATTACCGGCACCGGGAAAATTGCAGTTGTTAACTGCCGATATGCTGGTGGAAAACGTGCATTTTACCCTGGCCACGACCAGTGCCTGGCAGTTGGGCTATAAGTCCATGGCGGTCAATTTAAGCGATATTGCCGCTATGGGAGGGATTCCCAAACATGCTGTCGTTTCCATCGCTTTACCACGGGAAACGGAAACGGAGTTTGTGGTTGCTTTTTATCAAGGGATGAAGGAAATATGCCGGGAATTTGCTGTAAATATTGTTGGCGGCGATACGGTCTCCAGCCCGCAGGGGCTGATTATCAACGTGACTGTATCCGGGGAAGTGGAGCCGGCTAACCTTATAAGACGCTCCGGTGCCCAGGTGGGAGACCTGGTTGCGGTGACGGGGGCTTTGGGCAGTTCCGGTGCCGGCCTTGATCTTTTGCTGCGTGGCGACTGGGAAAAGCACAAGTTTGCCTGGCCGCTGATTACCGCCCATTTGACGCCGCGTCCCCAGGTCCGGACCGGCCGGTTGCTGGCGATGCACGGCGTAACCAGTATGGATGATATTAGCGATGGGTTGGCCAGTGAAGCCAATGAAATAGCCGATGCCAGCAAAGTGGGAATGCGACTGACGGCCGGCAAGATTCCGGTTTTGCCGGAAATAGGACAGGCCGGCGAACTTTTGCAAAAGGATTATTTGGATTATGCGTTGTACGGTGGTGAAGATTACGAATTAATCTTTACCATAAATCCGGATAAATACGGAAAACTGGCGGCGGAAGATTTAGGAGTGCGCTTGACTGTAATCGGGGAAGTCGTAACGGCTGCTCAGGGCGTAACTTTACTAAAGGAAGATGGCCGGAGCATGATTCTGGAACCGAAAGGTTACAATCATTTCCGGTAGTATAGGAGTGAATTCAATGTGGATTTTTAAGACCGGTTCGCCGGAAGCAACCTTTGCTTTTGGCTGCAGTTTGGCCAGTGTGTTGCTGGACGGAGATATTGTATGTCTGCAGGGAGATCTCGGGATGGGTAAAACCGTGTTTGTTCAAGGGATTGCCCGGGGACTGGATGTCAAGGAAGCGGTGACCAGCCCGACTTTTACCATTTTGAATATTTACGAGGGGAAAACGAAGCTATACCATTTTGACCTTTACCGGCTGGAAACTCCGGAGGAATTGGAGGATATTGGTTTTGACGAATATACGTCTGCCGGTGGTGTTGCTGTAATTGAGTGGCCGGATAAATTCCCTGACCGGCTGCCCGCCGAATGTTTGTGGGTAAAGCTCGAGGCCGGTGAACAGATTGCGGACCGGTTTATCAGTGTCCGGGCCCAAGGCGAACGATATGAAAAACTGGGTGAGGAGTTGAAACACATTGCCGATTCTTGCTATCGATACAGCCACACTTGTGTCTAGTGTGGCCGTATGTACCAAAGAAACCCTGCTGGCGGAACTGACGATCCAAACCCAGAAGACTCATTCCGAGACGCTAATGCCTCATATCAGGGATGTTCTTTTGCTGGCGGGAGTGGATAAACAGGACTTACAGGCCATAGCGGTCAGCATTGGTCCGGGGTCTTTTACGGGATTGCGCATTGGCCTGGCTACGGCGAAGGCAATGGCTTATGCCCTGAATATACCCATCTGCGGGGTATCTACTATGGAGGCCCTGGCATATGCCTGTCCGGTGCCGGGAATGGTCCTGGCGCCTTTGCTGGATGCCCAGAAAGGGAATGTGTACCAGGCATTATTCCGCTGGCGGAACGGAATTCTGGAACAAAGTATTCCTACACGGGTCGTTGACCTGGAGGCTGCCCTGACGGAGATGGCGGCAATACCGGAACCGGTCATGGTTATGGGAGAGGCTGCCGTTCAACATAGCCGGCGCATTCTGGAACTGGGCGGCAATTTACTATTGGCGCCGCCCCATCTTATTATGCCCCGGGCGGCTATGGTGGCTTTGCTGGCTCACCGGTTTCGTGACGGGGGGAACACTCAGAATTTGATGAACTTGGCGCCTGTTTATATTCGCCGGTCGGAAGCGGAAGAATTGTGGGAAAAAAGACAGAGCGCAGGTAAGTCATGAGTGAGATACGCATTCGCAACATGATTGCTGCGGATATTGACGCCGTAGTGGAAGTGGAACGGCAGTCTTTTCAGACGCCTTGGTCCAGGCAGGCGTTTGAAAGCGAAATTCTGGACAATGACCTGGCACATTATCTAGTTGTTGATGATGCCGGGCGGGTGGCCGGTTATGCCGGTATGTGGCTGATTCTGGACGAGGCCCATGTGACTAATATAGCTATTTTGCCGGGATACCGCAGCTTGGGGTTGGGACGAAGGCTGCTGCAGGTCTTAATTGATTACGCCAAAACCCAAGGGGCAAAGAGTATGACCCTGGAAGTGCGGAAATCGAATGCACCGGCGCAAAATCTATACCGGGAACTAGGCTTTGTATCCCGGGGCGTCCGCCCCGGCTATTATACCGACACGCAGGAAGATGCCATCATTATGTGGAAAGATGCTCTATAACAAAGAAAAAAGCCGCTTGCGCGGCATAAGGGTGATTGTGCTATTACTGTATGCACTGTAGCAGTGAAATGTTACCAATTCCGGAGTATCCGAAAAAAATGTAAGGGCGGCTATGCCGCCCTGCTGTTACTACTGGAGAGTAGATTCATATTGCTCAATCATTTTACGGACCATGTGACCGCCAACACGACCGCAGTCAGCCGAAGTCATAGTTGCCCAGCCTGAGGAGCGAACGTGTTCGGCAATGCCCAATTCACTAGCCACTTCGAATTTCATGCGGTCCAAAGCGTTTTCAGCCGAAGGATTCACAGGTTTATTCGAACGTGCCATAAAGTATTCCTCCTTTCCGGACGTAGTGTTTGTCGCCCATTTTTAATTTGGCTTTTATTCCGTGTTTACATACATGCAAATTATTAGCAGTTTATTTTAATGGAGGCTTGAATCATGTTTGAAAGCAAATCAGCCGCGCCTTGCCTTATCTTAGCGTTGGAAACCAGTTGTGATGAAACTTCGGCTGCCGTCATTGCCGACGGACGAACCATTTGTTCCAATATTATCTCTTCCCAGGTGCCGCTGCATCAAAAGTTTGGCGGTGTCGTACCGGAAGTTGCCTCCCGTAAACATATTGAAAATGTGCTTCCGGTGGTGGATGAAGCGCTGAAGGAAGCGCAGGTGACGTTAAAAGATATTCAGGCTGTGGGGGTAACCTACGGTCCTGGTTTAGTGGGAGCTTTGCTGGTGGGAGTCGCAACAGCCAAGGCTTTATCATTTGCTGAAGAGATACCCTTAATCGGGGTTAACCATTTAGAAGGACATATTTTCGCCAATTTTCTCTGCCATGCCGAATTAGAGCCTCCTTTTGTGGCCCTGGTTGTATCCGGCGGACACACGGCCCTGGTACATGTCAAAGATTATAATACCCTGATTCTAATGGGGCAGACCCGGGACGATGCGGCCGGGGAAGCGTTTGATAAAATTGCCCGCGTTATGAATTTGCCCTACCCCGGAGGACCGCATATTGACCGTCTGGCCCGGTCGGGTAACCGGGAGGCTATCCATTTTCCCCGGGCTTTATCGGATCATGGCAGTTATGAGTTCAGTTTTAGCGGCTTGAAATCGGCTGTTTTGAATTATATAAATAGTGCCAGACAACGGCAGGAAGATCTATCGCCGGAAGATGTGGCCGCCAGCTTTCAGGCGGCTGTGGTGGACGTGCTGGTGGCCAAAACCATGCAAGCAGTAAAAGATTGTAATGTGGAGCAGGTAGTTTTGGCGGGGGGAGTCGCGGCAAATTCCTCCTTACAGGAGGAATTGAACAAATCTACCCGGCTGGCCGGCATCCGGCTGTATTATCCATCGCCTGTCTTATGTACGGATAATGCCGCTATGATTGCCTGCCGGGCCTATTATCAGTTTTTGGCAGGTCAATACGCCGACTTGCACTTAAATGCGGTTCCGTCTTTAAAGCTGGGAATTTAAATTGTGGATAACTGCAGGAAAAAATATCTCCGACAATTGTTGATAATGTGAGTAAATACGACAAAGGGGAGTGGAAATGCTGAAATTGGCTGTTGATAACGCTGTGGATATTGTGGATAGTTTTGTGGATAGTTTTCGTGGAAATTTGGAAAACGGAGTTTGCCGATGCCGGGTTATATAGATTATTTATTATATTATTCTGCAGCGGAAAGCAATATCTTATCCATTACTTCAGTTTGCAATGTTGCCTGCGCGTTTTGTAGTCACCGGCAGAATCCGCCTACAGTGCGGACCTACCGGATTGCTCCTTTAACCCTGGAGGAAGTAAGCCGTCTTGCCGAATATCTTGACGCCGCTAAAAAAATTGTTATCGGCGAAGCCGTCACCTCGATTGAAGAGGGAGAACCGTTTACGCATCCTGATATACTGGCGGTTCTTCATTTTTTACGACGCCAATTCCCGGATACGGTAATCCAGATTACCACGAACGGAACCTTGCTTACGCCCTTAATGATTGCCGAGTTGGCTGCCGTTGGCGGCATTGAACTTAATTTATCGCTCAATAGCGCTACAATGGCAGGCCGGACCTGTCTCATGCGGGATCAAAACGCCGCTGTGGCAATTCAAGCTCCCGAACGGCTATACCGGCAGCGGATTTCCTACCATGGCAGCATTGTCGGCATGCCGCATTTAGTAGGATGGAAAGATCTTGAAGATACCTGTTTTTATTTGGATCAGTTGGGGGGCGCTTCCGTCCGGTTATTTGTTCCGGGTTTTACCCAATATGCTCCAGCCGGTCAGCAGTATCCTGCTGCACTGGAATCTGAATTGAAAATCGCCGCCGCTCACTGGAATGCTAAAATGACGGTGCCGCTGACGGTAGAGCCCCATGTACCCGACAATGTGCAGGCTGTAGTGGAAGGTGTTTTACCCGGTTCACCGGCCTTTGGCAGCGGCATAAAAAAAGGAGACTGCATCATAACTATAAACGGGCGTCCTGCCCGTTCAAGGGTAGATGCGTTTCAACAGCTTTCCGGGACCGGTACCGCCGATGTGGTTATCAAACGGCAAGGGCATACCCTGACTATTCCGTTTCAGGGAGAAAGGAAGGCACGGCCGGGAATTGTCATGTATCATGACATTGACTGGGAGTTAGTGGAAAAGCTGCAGCATTTGATCCGGCAAAAACAGGCGGAATATCCGGCGGTTATGGTGTCTGTCCTGGCCTATCCTTTGTGGAAGAGCATCCTTGGCGAAGTTTCGCCGTCTTTTTGTGTTTATAAGGTCCCCAGCCTGTTTTTTGGCGGTTCCATACGGGCGGCCGGCTTGTTAACGGTTCAGGACTATCAGGCTGTATTGGATGATATAACGGCTGCGGGCCATGACTTTATTGTTTTACCCCGGATTTCATTTGACGGCAGGGGGCAGGATGTGACAGGCCGGTCCTATTTGGACTTAAAATATCAGGCTGCAGAAATTTTCATTTTATAGGCAGAAGGAATTTATCTCCGCCGAGTTGAATATTATTAAATTCAAATGTGCCTGGAGGCTTTTTTATGGGTGTAGTTGGTGATGTTTGCCGCAAAATAACTTCGTTGACCCCGGCTCAGATTGAAACGTTGGATAGTATGCGAAATATAATGGAATTGGTGGCCGACCTTGCTCACGCTCAAGTCACGGTTTATGCTCTGGCCCGTAATGAGAACTTTTTAGTTATGGTTGCGCAAGTACGGCCCAACACCAGTTTTGTTGAGTATAAACCGAATCTTTTAGGAACGACCATCCCGGCAGCGGAGGAACCGCTGGTTTGGCGCACCCTTACAGCCGGCGACCATATTTGCGGCCAGCGGGAATGGGCTCTCGGGATGGATGTACTGGAAATGCAGGTCTATCCTTTATATGACAGATACGGCTCTATCATCGCTGCGGTCAGTTTTGAAGCTAGCAGTGAAGAAGCCGGTGTAGAAGGGCATGGCATTCTGGTTGAAACGGCGTATATGCTGCTTACGCTGGTTCAGCAGCCGGCGGGAGGACCGCTCTACCGTCCTCTTTCTGCCCGCGACGGGATTCTGATTGCCGATGAGCGCGGTCAGATTATTTTTACCAACCCGGCCGCCAGCAGTATTTACAAGGTATTGGGGGTTGGCCGGATGGTCGGCCGCCGTACGTATGACCGGCAGGTGAATATGCGGTTGGCGCAAAAGGCGGTCAATAGCAGGGAACCCTGTGAAACGGAAGTGGAAGCCGGCAACATGGTGCTGGTGCAGCGGGCGATTCCGGTACTTCATAACGGACAGGTAATCCGCAATATTGTAATTGTTACCGATGTTACGGAGCTAAAAAAGAAGGAAAAGGAATTACTGATTAAATCGGCTGTAATCCAGGAGATCCATCACCGGGTAAAAAACAATCTGCAAACCATTGCCAGTCTGCTCCGGCTGCAGGCCCGGCGTTCCAAAACGCCGCAGGTAAAGGCGGCGTTGCGGGAAAGTGTCAATCGGATTCTGAGCATTTCCGTCGTTCACGAATTTTTATCCCAGCAAGACCGGGAATATATCGATGTAGCCGAAGTGGCCAAAAATATTCTGGACATGGTGATTCAGAATATGCTGGAACCGGACTTTAATTTGCAGACCGTATTCAACGGCCAAACGGTGATATTGCCTTCCGACCAGGCCAGTAGTCTGGCTCTGGTCATTAATGAACTGATTCAAAATTCCGTAGAGCATGGATTTGTCGGCCGCCGGGAAGGCGTTATCGGCGTCGATATCAGGCTGATGCAAGAGGCTTATCAGATTGAAATTTATGACGACGGAATTGGACTGCCGCCTGAGTTTCATTCTCAGTCCTCAAGCAGTCTTGGCCTGCAGATTGTCCGCACACTGATTGAAAGTGATTTAGGCGGTAAGTTTTCACTGTATTCCAACGGGGGGACCCATGCCTGTATAACAGTTCCCCGTATTGCGGAGGGAGGTTGAATGATGCAGTCTTTACGCGTTGTTGTGGCCGATAATGAGTCGATTATTCGAATGGATTTGAAAGAAATACTGGAAGAGGCGGGGCATGTTGTAGTTGGGGAAGCGGCCGACGGCCTGAAGGCAGTGGAACTGGCCCGGAAGCACCGTCCGGATTTGGTTATCATGGATATAAAAATGCCGGAAATGGACGGAATTACGGCTGCTAAAATTATTTCCAATGAAAAAGTGGCTCCCGTTCTTTTGCTGACGGCTTTCAGCCAGAAGGAAATTGTTGAGAAGGCCAAGGATTCCGGAGTATTGGCCTATTTGGTCAAGCCGGTTAAGGAGGTCAATTTGTTCCCCGCCATTGAAATTGCCCTTTCCCGTTTTCAGGAGTTCATGGAATTGGAGCGTGAACTGGAAGACGTCAAAACATCGTTGGAAACCCGTAAGGTCTTAGACCGGGCCAAAGGAATTTTAATGGATGCTTACGGACTTACGGAAAGTGAGGCCTATCGCCGTATCCAGCAGTATAGCATGGGGAAACGGAAGTCCATTCGGGAAGTGGCGGAAGCAATTGTAGATGCAGCCGTCAAAAAACGCTAACCGGGCAATCGGACGAGGACCTGGCTGTTTGGCTT
Organism: Allolucifera butyrica; assembly: GCF_900476375.1. Lineage (GTDB taxonomy): Bacteria > Bacillota > Negativicutes > Sporomusales > UPPP01 > Lucifera > Lucifera butyrica. The sequence continues at coordinate 59,577 of NZ_UPPP01000059.1, forward strand.
GGTCTTTTTTATTTTGTACGCAGGAATAAAACACCAGGGGAAGGAAATACTACCATTAATTTTGAGCTGCCTAACAGGAAAACCTCGTGGTCTGTAAACCCTAATTCTATAGTGTTCTTACGAGAAGTTTTCCGCCCTGCTTTGTTGTCGTCGGCTTACATATTTCGATATGCGCGCCTTCTCCGCCTCGCAGGACGAAAAACTTCTCGCAATTCATCCTATCGCTTTAGAGTTTACAGACCACTAGTGAAAAATAGTAAATTTCTTGTTAAAAGCGCTTGATTTTTCGGGGCAAATCTTATATTATAAATTATGGAATTAGCACTCGTTGTTAGTGAGTGCTAATAAATAAAAAAATAATAACACACAATAAAAGGGGGTTTTTTTCATGATTAAGCCGTTAGGCGACAGAGTAGTGGTAAAAGTATTAGAAAGAGAAGAAAAAACCAAAAGTGGTATTGTGCTGCCGGATACTGCCAAAGAGAAACCTTCCGAAGGCAAGATCGTTGCTGTTGGCACCGGAAAATTGCTGGATAACGGTCAAAGAGTCGCTTTGGATGTTAAGACCGGCGATAAAGTCATTTTCTCCAAATATGGTGGTACAGAAGTAAAAGTGGATGGAGAAGATTACCTCATTCTCAGTGAGAGAGATATTTTGGCAGTGGTTGAATAATCTTCAATGAATATAAAAATTTAGGAGGGAATACATAAATGGCTAAACAAATTTTATTTGATGAAGAAGCGCGCCGTGCACTGGAAAGAGGCGTAAATGCCCTGGCGAATGCGGTGAAAGTTACCTTGGGACCCAAGGGCCGTAATGTAGTATTGGATAAAAAATTTGGTGCTCCGACCATTACCAATGACGGTGTTACCATTGCCCGCGACATCGATCTGGAAGACCCGTTTGAAAATATGGGTGCGCAGCTGGTTAAGGAAGTTGCCACGAAAACTAATGATGTAGCCGGTGACGGTACAACGACGGCTACGTTGCTGGCTCAGGCTATGATCCGTGAAGGAATGCGCAACGTTGCTGCCGGTGCCAATCCGATGATCCTGAAAAAAGGGATTCAAAAAGCAGTGAGTGTACTGGTGGATGAAATTAAGAAAAATGCCAAAAAGGTAGAAACCAAAGACGCCATTGCGCAAGTTGCCTCCATTTCCGCAGCGGATGAAGAAATCGGCAAGCTGATTGCCGAAGCCATGGAAAAAGTTGGTAAAGACGGTGTTATTACCGTGGAAGAATCAAAGACCATGGGCACCGACCTTGATGTAGTGGAAGGCATGCAGTTTGACCGCGGTTATATTTCTCCGTACATGGTTACCGATGCTGATAAAATGGAAGCCGTGCTCAATGAGCCATATGTTCTGATTACGGACCGCAAAATCGGTGCCATTGCCGATCTGCTGCCTGTATTGGAAAAAGTGGTGCAGCAAGGCAAAGAATTACTCATTATTGCTGAAGATGTAGAAGGCGAAGCCTTGGCAACTTTGGTGGTTAATAAACTGCGTGGCACTTTCCGCGCCGTTGCCGTCAAGGCTCCCGGTTTCGGCGACCGCCGCAAAGCGATGCTGGAAGACATTGCGACTCTGACCGGCGGTAGCGTGATCACTGAGGAATTGGGACGCAAACTGGATAGTGTTGAACTGAAAGACCTGGGCCGTGCCCGTCAGATCCGCGTATCCAAAGAAGAAACCACTGTTGTGGATGGCGCTGGTTCCGCTGATGCCATTAAAGCCCGTGTTAATCAGATCAAAGCCCAGATTGAAGAAACCACTTCCGACTTTGATAAGGAAAAACTGCAGGAACGTTTGGCCAAATTGGCTGGCGGCGTAGCCGTAATCCAGGTTGGTGCAGCGACTGAAGTGGAACTGAAAGAGAAGAAGCACCGCATCGAAGATGCGCTGAATGCTACCCGGGCAGCCGTTGAAGAAGGCATTGTAGCCGGCGGCGGTACTACCTTTATTGATATTCTGTCGGCATTGGATGCGATTACTGTTTCCGGCGACGAAAAGACGGGTGTTAACATTGTTAAACGCGCCATTGAAGAGCCGGTTCGCCAGATTGCCAATAATGCCGGTCTGGAAGGATCCGTTGTTGTGGAAAAAGTAAAAAAAGCCGGCAAAGGCAACGGCTTTAACGCTTTGACCGAAGAATACATGGATATGATTGCCGCCGGTATTGTTGACCCGGCGAAAGTAACCCGGTCGGCGCTGCAAAATGCCGCCAGCATCGCGGCAATGGTGCTCACTACGGAAACCCTGGTTGCCGATAAACCGGAAAAGGAAAACCCGGCAGCCGCAGCTGCCGCTATGGGTGGAATGGGTGGCATGGGCGGAATGGGCGGCATGATGTAAGAAATTCCGTCGGCCCTTGATTTACAAGGGCCTGCGAAATGCCAATAGTACCATTTTAATACCGAATTTTGTTTTAAAATTAGAGGTTGTCCATAAGTCAGTCAAACTTTTGGGCAGCCTCTTTTTTATATTACCCTGAATATCCGCAGGTAGATTCCCGGCTTGTTCCGTCACAGGAGGTAACCGGCGGTTATAATTTGCAGAAATACGCTATTTGAAATATTCTGCAATAGTCATACTGTGCAGGATTTTTTAGATGGAAAGCTAATAAATAATTAGGAGTTTTTGGCTTGGCTATATGTTTCTCAAGGCATATATTAACTGTGGAAATGTATACCAAAATAAAAGACAATATGATTTAGCCAATGCCGATTTTAACAAGGCGGCCGAACTTAACAAACATTGAGCCAACCGTCATGTTGAGATAGTGTTGTCATTTAGCCTGTTAGAATGGGTAAAAAATCATTTAGTGTCAGTAAAATAAAATTTAAGGAGGTTCTTTGTGGAAACCAATTTAGTCAAACCGCATCTTCATGGTCATACTATTAAAAATGTAAATCAGGTATTTCAGAATCAACTTACCAAAGGACAGCGGGTTGCTGATGCCGTTGCCGGAATCATTGGCAGCTGGACGTTCATGGTGTGTCAGAGTGGTATCCTTTTACTTTGGATGGGTGCCAATATATACCTTGTTTATATGAGAGCAACGGATCCCAATTATTTTGCCGCCTGGGATCCCTATCCGTTTATTTTGCTCAATTTGGTATTGAGTTTTCAGGCCGCTTATACGGGTCCGGTTGTTATGATGTCGCAGAACCGGCAAGCTGAAAAAGACCGTCTCATGGCCGAACACGACTATTGGGTAAATTTGAAGGCTGAGCAGGAAATAGAAAAAGTAATGAAATACTTAGAACATCAAAACGAAATGATAAAAGAGCTAAAGGCGAAAATCGAAGCGCTGGGTGCAGAAAAAGAATAAACTGCATAATTCGTCACCGGTTCGCATACATAGTAATGTACCTTGCGAAAGGAGGGACGGATATGGTCATTAATTTGCGCCGGCTCATTCATCATCGCCACTTGTTTTTCAGCATCATCGGCTTATTTGCCATCACTGCTTTATATGTGCAAGTATCGGATACAATCAATAGTGGTCCCATTGCCATTGCCGGGACCCGAACAGACGATAAAGTGGTTGCGCTTACCTTTGATCATTCCTGGGGCAATAAATTTACACCCGCCATTTTGGATACCTTGAAGAAGCACAATGTAAAAGTAACTTTTTTTATTATGGGACCGTGGGCTAAAAAATACCCCGAAGTGGCGAAACAGATGGTGGCGGACGGGCATGAAATCGCCAGCCATGGATACAGACATGAAAATTATGGCGACAGGACAGAGGAATGGGTACGGGAAGACATCCAGAAAGCGGGTGAATTAATTAAGGAAGTAACCGGGGTGACCCCGACGCTCATTCGTCCGCCCAATGGGCACTACAGCCAGACTTCGCTTAAGGTGGCCGACAGTTTGGGCTATAAGACGATTATCTGGAACGTGGATTCACTGGACTGGAAAAATCCCGGACGGGATGTAATTATTGAAAGAGTTATGAAGCGGATTAAGCCGGGAGCCATTATTTTGCTGCATGCGTCGGATACTCCGGTGCAAACGGCGGAAGCACTGCCCATTTTACTGGATAAAATTCAGGCTGCGGGGTATCGGATTGTAACTGTGAGTGAATTGTTGAAAAACCATAGCCAGCAGGGGCTTCAAAGGCATTAAAATTTTACCGCCCTGAAGGACAAACGGACCGGGGGGGGACTTGGCAACTGCCAAGTCTTTTCGCATTCCAGCCTTGGCACGGAATATTGCGCCCTGGACGAAGGAATGTGTTTAGGCAGTATAAAGCATGGCATCTATACCGTAAAATACCTCTATAAGCATTGCTATTTGCTTAATGGAATACCATCCGGTGAGAAACTCCTCCGCTGGGTATTTACAGGGCTTAATACTTTATGATATAGTTTTTTCCATGATACGAACCGTGCAAGGGTTGGACAAGCTTTCCGATGGCCTGAGTCGGAGTCCCGCGCAGAAAACGCGAGCGGAAAATTTCACGGTTTGTGCGCTCAGGGCCTTGTGTTTTGTGCTGGAAAGCCACGGCAGCAGTTTTTGCTTATTATAAAAGGAGGTTTTTTCATAATGCAGTCAGAGAAAAAAGAAATGGTACTGGTTATGGATTTTGGCGGCCAGTATAGTCAATTAATTGCCAGACGCATCCGGGAGTGCGGTGTCTATTGTGAAATTGTGCCATTCAGCATTTCCATGGATAAGGTAGCCGCCATGAACCCGAAAGGCATTGTCTTTTCGGGCGGCCCGTCCAGCGTTTACAGTCCGGCGGCGCCGAAATGCAATAGCAAGGTCTTTGAAATTGGCATTCCCGTGTTAGGTATTTGTTACGGGATGCAATTAACCGCCCAAACCCTGGGGGGGGAAGTAGCTCATGCCGATTCCCGGGAATATGGCAATACCCGGTTATATGTTGATAAACAGGAGGGCATATTTAAGGAAATTGCCGTCGAAACCCAGGTCTGGATGAGTCATGGCGATTACATTTCCGGCGCGCCGGCCGGGTTTACCGTTACCGCTCATACCAATAATTCACCGGTAGCGGCCATGGCGGATGTTCAGCGCCGGATTTATGGCGTCCAATTTCATCCGGAAGTGGTGCACACTCCGGAAGGCATGAAATTGCTGCGTAACTTTTTATTTGAAATTTGCAATTGCAAAGGCGACTGGAATATGGGCTCGTTTGTGGAACAGGCTATTCGCTCTATTCGCGAGCAGGTAGGCGATAAAAAAGTTCTTTGCGGCCTAAGCGGCGGCATTGATTCGTCGGTAGCCGCCGTCCTGGTTCACCGGGCTGTTGGTGACCAACTGACGTGCGTTTTTGTCAATCATGGTTTTTTGCGTCAAGGGGAACCGGAGCAGGTCGTGAAGACCTTTCGCGACGGATTTCATATGAATTTGGTATATGCCGATGCGGCCGACCGCTTTTTAAAACGGATGGAGGGTGTCGTCGAACCGGAGGAAAAACGCAAAATTATCGGCGAGGAATTTATCCGTGTTTTCGAAAATGAAGCGGCCAAGCTGGGCGATATTAACTTTCTGGTACAGGGAACGCTGTACCCGGACGTGATTGAAAGCGGTACGGAAACGGCGGCTGTCATAAAGAGCCATCATAATGTGGGCGGCCTGCCGGAAGACATGAAGTTTAAGCTGGTCGAACCGCTGCGTGACTTGTTTAAAGATGAAGTGCGCGTTTTAGCCCGGGAATTGAATTTGCCCGAGGAGATTGTCTGGCGTCAGCCTTTTCCGGGACCGGGACTGGCAATCCGGATTATTGGCGAGGTAACGGAAGAACGGCTGCATATTTTGCGGGAAGCGGATGCGATTGTTCATCAGGAAATAAAGGCGGCCGGTCTTTACCGTAAGGTATGGCAATCCTTTGCGGTGTTGCCGGCGATGAAAAGCGTAGGGGTTATGGGTGATGAAAGGACCTATGCCTATACGGTCGGTTTGCGGGTGGTTGCCAGCGAGGATGGCATGACTGCCGACTGGGTGAGGCTGCCTTATGAAGTACTCGATGAGATTTCCCGCCGCATTGTCAATGAGGTGAAAGGGGTTAACCGGGTGGTATATGACATTACGTCCAAGCCACCGGCCACAATTGAATGGGAATAAAAGTACGCTGATAATTATGTAACCCCATGCGCTAGGCGCATGGGGTTTTTTATGGGACCCTTCGGGCCCTGTTAATTTCTAACGATGCGGCACCCTTCGGCTGGTAATCAGATGCTTGATCTTAGGAAGGGAATCCGATACAAACGTCACCCGGCCGCAAGAACGGCAATGCGTTGTACCATACATCGTATGTTCCAGGTCGGTTTCGGGACATTTATGAAGGCCGTGCCAAATCCAGGCGAAAAAACGCATCGACTAACCCCCCTTAATTGAATATACTATATTGTAATTTAGAAAGTATACTTGTAATTATAAAGAGATCCGGAACGGGAATCAAGGGGATGGGTGTGCGTAAATTTTACCTGTCAGACAGGTTTAGGTTACTAGGCAGAAAAAAATTGGGTTGTATGGCAGGATTTACCTAGCCGGTGCCGAAACTATAATTCGGAATATTATAAATATTTGGAATGATAGGGGTGGTTATTTTGAAAAAGATCTGGGTTCAATGCGGTTCGGCGTTGCTGGTATTGTTAATTACAGTCACTGTTTGGGGCAAAGTACCGGAGATGTCGTCAATTTTACTCCAGGCCCATAACGCGAAACAACCCATCCCCGTGCTTTCCCGCTTTTATCCCGACCTGGACGTAAAAACAGCCTATGAGGTCCAGAAAAAGTTTGTTACCCGGCAGTTGGCCGGTGATGCCATCGGCGGGTTTCAAGCCGGACTGACCAACGAGAATTCCCGGAAGCAGATTGGCTTTCCAAGTCCCATCGCCGGTGTTTTATACCGGTCCGGCCAAAAGGAAAACAATGTTGTGATTCACGCCGCCGATTTTCGCTGTCCGGCCATTGAAACCGAAATCGCCTTTACAATTAGCAAACCGATTGTAAAAAAAATCAGGACCAAAGAAGAACTAAAGGAATATATACAGGCCGTTCTGCCGGTAGTTGCACTGACTGAACAGGGATTTGCCGATAACAAGAAAGTTCGGGGTGTGGATCTGATTGCCGCCAATGTGTCTGCCGTCCGTTATATTACCGGAAGGGCTAAAATGCTCAATGACATCCAGGACCCCAATGCGGTTAAAACGGCGTTATTTCATGCAGGGCAGCGCATTAACGAGGGTATGGGCTTAGATGCCATGGGAGACCAGTGGGAAGCCGCTTTATGGCTGGTGAACCGTTCCGTGGAGCAGGGGTGGAATCTGCAACCCGGCCAGATTTTGTTAACCGGAGTGCTCGGGCAGGCCGTCCCGGCAAAAAACGGCCGATATATGGCTGACTATGGTGAACTGGGCCGGATTGCATTTACCATTCAATAACCTGCGCGAAAATCCGAACATTATAAATAAAATATGAAGTAAAGTTCATTTTTTCATTGACATGCCGTAAAAGCTGCTGGTACAATGTAAATGTAATTTTTATATTGCTCGTATAATTTTGAGAATATGGCTCAGAAGTCTCTACCGGTAACCGTAAATTACCTGTCTACGAGTGAAAAGGCCCACCTTGTATTATTATTGAAGAAGATAAAACCGGGGGGAATTTCGCTCATTTTCCTGAAGAACGAAATTCCCGGAACCCGGTTTTCTTTGTTTTTGGGGGTGAAGAGGAAAGCAAAGTGGGTTAGAAATAAAAGAGAAAAGTAAAAAGGAAAAAGAGGAGAGAAACAATCATGTTGGAGAAGTATTTTGCGCTTAGTGCACGCAAGACTGACGTGAAAACGGAAATTATGGCCGGCATTACCACATTTATGACTATGGCCTACATACTTTTTGTGAATCCCAGCATTTTGGGAGCAGCGGGTATGGATAAAAACGCTGTTTTGTTAGCTACGGCCATTGGTGCCGGACTGGTGACGATTATGATGGGATTGGTTGTGAATTATCCCATTGCTTTAGCGCCCGGCATGGGACTGAACGCTTTTTATGCTTTTACGGTTGTTTTAGGTATGGGGGTATCCTGGCAGGTCGCCTTGGGAGCCGTATTTATTTCCGGTATTATTTTTATAATCTTGACAGTAACCCAGATTCGCCAGCTGCTGGTGGAAGGAATGCCGGCTTCGTTGAAGCATGCAATTACAGTTGGTATTGGTCTTTTCATTACTATTATCGGTCTTAAACTTTCCGGTCTTATGTCTATCCGTTTGTCGCTGATCCCGTCCACTTTGGCCAAAATTGTGGCTGCAAAAGGAAATGGTACGCCCTTGTCCTTCGAAACGATCATTGAAATGGGCAAGCTGGCTGATAAAGATATTTTGTTGACAATTTTTGGTCTTGTTTTAATAGCCGTTTTAATGGCCCGCCAGATCAAAGGCTCTATGCTGCTCGGTATTTTAATTACCACGATTGTCGGTATCTTTATGGGAGTGGTAAAAATCCCTGCCGGCTTCTCGCCGGTTGCTATGCCCGATTTCAGTAGAAATGCCTTTTTTGCTCTGGATATTGCCGGCGCGATCCATATGGGACTTTTGACGATTATTTTTACGTTCACTTTTGTGGAATTGTTTGATACCATGGGTACGTTAGTCGGTACGGCTACCAAGGCGGGTATTATGGATCCGAAGACAGGCAAATTCCCCGGTATTGGCAAAGCCATGCTGGTTGATGCGACCGGCGTTAGTCTGGGCGCATTATTGGGTACCAGTACGCTTACGGCGTTTGTGGAAAGTGCTGCCGGTATCGGTGCGGGCGGCCGTAGCGGACTAACGGCGGTTGTCTGCGGCATCTTGTTTCTTCTGGCTCTCTTCTTTTCGCCTCTGGCCGGACTGATTCCCGATGCCGCCACGGCACCGGCCCTGATTATTGTCGGCGCGCTGATGATGGAAGGCGTGCGCAACATTGATTTTTCAGATTTTACGGAAGCCCTGCCGGCTTTTTTGACCATTGTTATGATGCCTTTTACTTACAGCATCGCCAATGGCGTTTCCGCCGGTCTGGTTATTTATCCTCTGATGAAAGTTATCACGGGCCGGGCCAAGGAAGTCCACTGGATTGTCTATGTACTGGCCGTTCTGGTCATCGCCCGGTTTGTATTCCTTAACGAATAGCGGAAAAACTAAACCCAGATATCAAGGTGAAAACCTGGATATCTGGGTTTACTAATCAGAAAGGAGAATAGTATGAAAATTGCTATTATTATGGGCAGCGACTCAGATTTGCCGGTTTTGGAGCCGGCGGTCCGCTTGTTAACGGAGTTTCAGATCGCAACAGAGGTCGTCGTCGCTTCGGCGCACCGGACGCCGGCGAAGGTGCAGCAATTTGCCGCCGGGGCGCGCGAACGCGGCGTAAAAGCCATCATTGCCGCTGCGGGAGCGGCAGCGCATTTGCCCGGTGTGATTGCCAGCTACACTACGCTGCCGGTTATTGGTGTACCGGTAAACAGCACATCCGTTGGCGGACTGGATGCATTACTGAGTATTGTTCAGATGCCTTCCGGCATTCCGGTAGCTACCATGGCGATCAACGGAGCAAAAAATGCGGCTTTATTCGCCATACACATGCTGGCGGTGGACAACCCTGAACTGGAGGCCAAACTGCAGGCTTACCGGCGGCAAATGGCGGAAGAAGTAGAGAGTAAAGCCAATACGGTGCAACAAAAATTAAATAAATTATAAGCCAAAGTAAGGAGGGTCCATGAATGAACCAAGAACCTATATATGAAGGGAAAGCCAAAAAAATATTTACCACCCAAAACCCGGATGAATTGCTGGTGTATTTCAAGGATGACGCTACCGCTTTTAACGGTGTGAAAAAAGGGACCATTGTCAACAAAGGGATGCTTAATAATAAAATATCTACCTTTTTCTTTGACTTGCTGGGCAAGAACGGGATACCGCATCACTTTATCCGGATGTTGAATGACCGGGAAATGCTGGTTAAAAAGCTAGACATTCTGATGGTGGAAGTGGTGGTACGAAACATTGCCGCCGGTAGCCTGGCAAAACGGATCGGCTGGGAAGAAGGCCGTAAACTCCCCTGTACGGTAGTAGAAATGTATTATAAAAATGACGAATTAGGAGATCCCCTGATTAATGCTTATCATATCAAGGCTCTTAATTTAGCTACGGACGAACAGATCCGGATTATGGAAACGTATGCTCTCAAAATTAATGACATTTTAACCGATTACTTAAAAAACAAAAAATTGGCATTGATTGACTTTAAACTGGAATTTGGCATTCATAAGGGTGAAGTTCTGCTGGGAGATGAGATTTCTCCCGATACCTGCCGCTTCTGGGATACGGAAACCGGTGAAAAACTGGATAAGGACCGTTTTCGCCGGGACCTGGGTGATGTGGAAGACGCCTACGAAGAGGTATTGTTCCGGTTAACCGGGGAAACCGTAAAATAAAGAAATCTTAAGATCTGGAAGGAGTACATGGCGTGTATTACGAAAAAGACAGCGACAAGCTGCGTGAAGAGTGCGGTATTTTCGGCATCTATTCCCGGCAGAATAATGTGGCTTTAAGCACCTATTGGGGCTTATATGCGCTGCAGCACCGAGGCCAGGAAAGCGCCGGCATTGCTGTCACCGACGGTTGCCATATGGATTTGCAGCGTGGCATGGGCTTGGTCGGCGAGGTGTTCCGTCAGGGAATTCCCGGTTTGAAAGGGCACATTGCCATCGGGCATGTACGCTATTCGACTACCGGTTCCAGTTTGCTGATGAATACGCAACCCTTAACGGTTACCTATTCCGGCGGTAATATCAGTCTGGCTCATAACGGTAACCTGACAAATGCCCGTGAACTAAGAGCGGAGCTGGAGAAGAAGGGTAGTGTCTTTCAAACTTCCATTGATAGTGAAGTCATTGTCAATTTGCTGGCCCGCTCCGGTAAAAAAACACTGGAAGATAAGGTGGTCGAGAGTCTGTCCAGAATTCATGGCGCCTATTGTCTGGTGATTATGACCGAGGACAAGCTGATTGGCGCCAGAGATCCACATGGGTTTCGTCCGCTGTGTGTCGGCCGGCTGAACGGTGGCTGGGTAATTGCGTCGGAATCTTGTGCTCTTGATACGGTGGGCGCCGAGTTTGTACGCGATGTGGCACCGGGAGAAATGGTGGTGGCCGATGATACGGGGCTGCATTCCTATCAAATTTCTGCGGGAGACAAACGGGCTTTGTGCGTGTTTGAATATATTTATTTTGCCCGGCCGGACAGCGTAATAGACGGACAGAGCGTCTACCAGGCACGGCTGGCCATGGGCCGGCAACTGGCGAAAGAAAGCGGCTATCAGGCCGACATTGTGATATCCGTACCGGATTCCGGTACGACTGCGGCACTGGGATTTAGTCATGTTTCCGGCATTCCTTTTTATGAAGGGTTAATGAAAAACCGCTATATTGGCCGTACTTTTATCCAACCGGAACAAAAAAACCGCGATTTGGGTGTGCGTATTAAATTAAATGCTGTGGAGTCGGTCGTGAAAGGCAAGTCTGTTGTTATGGTGGACGATTCGATCGTCCGGGGAACGACGAGCGGTAAGATCGTGCGGATGCTCAAAGATGCCGGCGCGACCAGCGTGCAGATGTGTGTAAGTTCACCGCCGATCGGTTTTCCTTGTTTCTACGGCATTGATACGTCGGTCCGTAAAGAATTGATTGCCGCTACCAAGAAGACGGAAGAAATCCGTCAATTTATTGGCGCCGATGCCCTTTATTATTTATCCTTGGAAGGATTGCATAAATCCATTGCCAATATTCCTCCCGATACCATGTGTTATGCCTGTTTTAATTCGGAGTATCCGGATCAGACGCCGTGCGGCGGTGATTGCGGCACCAATAAATTTATTTTTGAACAAAAACCGGTGCTAAAATCGTAATGCGATCAATGTAGAAAGTTTTTGAGGTGAATGATGGAAAAAAAGCCGAATCTCAAACAAGGTGTTACCTACCGGGATGCCGGTGTAGATATTGATGCCGGTAACCGGGCCGTCGATTTAATGAAACAGCATGTCCGGGCCACATACCGTCAGGAGGTATTGGGCGATATTGGCGGTTTTGGCGGCTTGTTTGCTTTGAATCAGCATAAATATAAACAGCCTGTACTGGTTTCCGGCACGGATGGAGTCGGAACCAAGCTTCGTATTGCCCTGATGATGGACCGGCATGATACCATTGGACAGGATGCCGTGGCCATGTGTGTGAATGATATTCTGGTTCAGGGAGCGGAGCCGCTGTTCTTTTTGGATTATCTGGCGGTTGGCAAACTGGAGCCGGTGAAAGTGGCATCCATTGTCGGCGGTGTAGCCCGGGCCTGCCGTGAGTCCGGCTGTGCGCTAATTGGCGGGGAGACGGCGGAAATGGCGGGATTCTATGCCGACGGCGAATATGATATTGCCGGATTTGCCGTAGGCGTTGTGGACAAGGAGCGGATTATTACCGGCGCTGCAATTTGTCCCGGTGATGTAATACTCGGATTGCCGTCAAGCGGACTCCATTCCAACGGTTATTCGCTGGTACGGAAAATCTGCTTTGACGTCATGGGGTTTGCTGTGAACACGTATATCGAAAAATTAGGCAAAACACTGGGTGAGGAATTATTAACACCGACCCGGTTATATCCCAAAGTATGCTTGCCGCTTTTGCCGGAATTCACTATCAAAGGGATGGTGCACATTACGGGCGGAGGATTTTACGATAATATTCCCCGGATCTTACCGGACGATTGTTCCGTGGAGATTGATACGGCCCTATGGCCCCAGCCGCCTATCTTTGCAATGCTTCAGCAATGGGGCAGCGTGGCGTGGCCGGAAATGTACCGCACTTTTAATATGGGAATCGGCATGATGCTGATTGTGACTGCCGGACAGGAAGACTTAATCCTCCGGTATTTAAAAAGCCGCGGTGAAGCCGCCTATAAAATTGGCCGGGTAGTTAGCGGAACCAGGGAGGTCGTCCTGAAAGGAGGCATTTTCGGTGTCTAAAATCATTCTGGGAATCCTGGTATCTGGACGGGGCAGCAATTTACAGTCTATTTTAGATGCCATCCATGCAGAACGTTTGAATGCCAAAATCGGGGTGGTTATCAGTGATAATCCGGAGGCAAATGCCCTCAAACGGATTGCCGGCTTTGATATCCCGGGGGTCTGTATTGAAAGAAAAAACTTCACTGCCAAACAGGATTTCGAAAAGGCGATCGCCGATGAGCTCAACATTCATCATGTTGAATTGGTTGTGCTGGCGGGATTTATGCGGATCTTAAGCCCCTATTTCATTCAACGCTGTTTCGGTAAAATCATGAATATCCATCCGTCCTTGCTGCCGGCTTTTCCCGGGCTGGATGCCCAGCAGCAGGCGCTTCAATACGGAGCGAAAGTATCCGGCTGTACGGTTCATTTTATTGATCAGGGCATAGACACGGGCCCCATCATTTTGCAAGAGGCGGTGCCGGTTTTGGAAGAAGATACCGTCGAGACGCTGGCAGAGCGGATTCTGCACGTGGAACACATTTTGTATCCCCGGGCCATTGGATTGTATTGTGACGGACGTCTTTGCACCGAAAACCGCCGGGTACGGATTTTGCAAGAAGTAGAAGGGAAGGGTGATGATGAAAATGAAACGGGCCTTGATTAGTGTATCGGATAAAACCGGTATTGTGGAGTTTGCCAAAAAATTGCATGCCTTAGGGATTGGGATTGTATCCACGGGCGGAACGATGAAAGTTCTGCGGGAAGCAGGCATTCCTGTAACTTATGTCAGTGATGTGACCGGATTTCCGGAAATCATGGACGGCCGGGTCAAAACCCTGAATCCTTATATTCACGGGGGGATTTTGGCGATACGGGATAATGAGCAGCATAAAGCGCAAATGCGGCAGCATGGAATTCAGGGTATTGACATGGTCGTTGTAAACCTGTATCCGTTTCGCCAGACCATTGCCAAGCCGGATGTGACTTTGCATGATGCCGTGGAAAATATCGATATTGGCGGACCGGCTATGGTGAGGGCGGCGGCCAAAAATTTCCGTTACGTTGCCGTGGTTGTAAATCCGGGCCGTTATGAACAAATATTGCAGGAACTCGGCGGACAGGGGGAAGTTTCGCCGCGCACGCGCATGTTGCTCGCCCGGGAAGCCTTTCAGCATACGGCCGAATATGATGCTGCCATCAGTGGATATTTATCAGGGCAGCTGGGAGAAGGGATTTTTCCCGCAACGCTGCATAAAATCTGGGAAAAAGTGCAGGACTTGCGATATGGGGAAAATCCGCATCAACAAGCGGCATTTTACCGGGATAAGTACGCGCCGGCTCATGGAATCGCTTATGCAAAACAGTTGCATGGCAAGGAATTGTCCTTTAACAATATTGTCGACGTGGAAGCAGCCTATGCGATCGCCGCGGAATTCGAACAACCGGCCGCTGCGATCATAAAACATACCAATCCCTGCGGCACCGGAACCGGTGCGAGTCTGGACGAAGCCTATGCCAAGGCCTATGAGGCGGATTCTGTTTCAGCGTATGGGGGGATTGTCGGCTTAAACCGTCCCGTGGATTTAGCGGTAGCGGAAAAAATCGGCGAAATTTTTCTGGAAGCCGTGATTGCTCCGGGGTACGAGCCGGAAGCAATGCAAGTTCTGACGCGCAAAAAGAATATTCGCTTGCTGGAAGCGCCTTTATTGACGGGGAGTTCCCGGATGATGGATATCAAACGCGTATCCGGCGGTATCCTGTTGCAGGAAACGGATCGGTATGACGCCGTACAAAACGAGATGAAAGTAGTAACCAAACGGTGCCCTACCCCGGATGAATGGGAACAGCTTTTATTTGCCTGGAAAGTGGTTAAACATGTAAAGTCGAACGCCATTGTGATTGCCGGCAATAATCAGACCTTTGGCGTAGGGGCCGGACAGATGAACCGGGTAGGAGCCGCGGCGATTGCGTTAGAGCAGGCCGGGGAGAAAGCCCGGGGGGCGGTTTTGGCATCGGACGCTTTTTTCCCGTTTCAGGATACGGTGAATGCGGCTGCCAAGGCCGGGGTTACGGCCATTATTCAGCCCGGTGGTTCGGTGCGGGACGAGGAATCCATTCAGGCGGCGGATGAGCAGGGGATTGCCATGGTATTTACCGGTGTACGCCATTTTAAACATTAAGCGCTATTTTGAACGTGAGGTGTTTTGTTTGCGGATATTAGTTGTTGGCAGTGGTGGCCGGGAACATGCGCTGGCCTGGAAACTGTCTTTAAGTCCCCGGGTAGCGGAAGTTTACTGTGCGCCCGGTAATCCCGGAATTGGGAAAATTGCCCGGTGTGTGAATATTGATAGTAATGACCGGGAGGCACTATGTGCGTTTGCGATAAAAAATAAAGTGGATTTGACCGTGGTTGGGCCGGAAGTACCTCTGGTTAATGGGATTGTCGATTATTTTACCGCCCGGGGACTTAGAATTTTCGGACCCTCCCGCCAGGCGGCCCAAATTGAAGGTTCAAAAACGTTTGCCAAGGAATTGATGCAGAAATATCATATTCCTACGGCTCAGTTCCGGGTATTTTCCCGGGCGGAAGAAGCCAGGCAATATGTTGTCCGGCAAGGGGCCCCGATCGTTATAAAGGCGGACGGACTCGCTGCCGGTAAAGGGGTCGTAGTGGCCATGACGCTGGAAGAGGCGCT
Source organism: Allolucifera butyrica (assembly GCF_900476375.1). Classification (GTDB taxonomy): domain Bacteria; phylum Bacillota; class Negativicutes; order Sporomusales; family UPPP01; genus Lucifera; species Lucifera butyrica. Next base: position 75,286 of record NZ_UPPP01000059.1, read on the forward strand.
GGCCGCAATTGACAGGATCATGCAGGATGCGGTGTTTGGCGAGGCGGGGCGCCAGATCGTTGTGGAGGAATATTTAACCGGCGAAGAGGCCTCTTTGCTGGCGTTTACCGATGGCTATACTGTTTCTCCCATGGTGGCCGCTCAGGACCACAAACGGATATTTGACCACGACCGGGGCCCCAATACAGGCGGAATGGGCGCTTATGCCCCGGCGCCGGTTGTTACGCCCGCGATTCAGACGAGGATTATCCGGGAAATTTTACAGCCCACGGTGGATGCTATGCGCCAGGAAGGCTGCATTTATCAAGGTTGTCTCTATGCCGGACTGATGATTACCCCGGAAGGACCCAAAGTGATTGAATTTAATGCCCGATTTGGCGACCCGGAAACCCAGGTTGTTTTGCCTCTCCTCGATTCTGATTTGGTGAATATTATGGAGGCCTGTCTGGATGGAAAACTTCACACGGCCGACATTGTTTGGAAAGAGGAAGCGGCCGTTTGTGTAGTGCTGGCAGCGGGAGGGTATCCCGGGTCCTATGCTCAGGGCGATGTCATTCACGGATTTGAGAGGGCTGAAGCCGAGGGGGCCTGTGTGTTTCATGCCGGTACAAGACAACAAGACGGACAAATTGTTACAGGGGGAGGCCGCGTTTTGGGAGTTACGGCAAGTGCGGCGTCAATTTCCCTGGCGGTTGAAAGAGTGTACAAAGCGGTTGGTAAAATCAGTTTTACCGGGATGCAATACCGGACCGATATTGCCTATCGTGCGTTGCAAAGAGCCAGGTAATAATTTGAACTGACCCCAAAAAGTTAGACAAAAATTAAATTAAGCAGCCGAGAGGGCTTGTTGTCTGTGAGAAGCAGGCGGCAAGCCCTTTAGCTTTGCCTTGATCCGTCGGTGATTGTAGTATTCGAGATAATCGATAAGTTCGGCTTTGAAGTGCTCTATCGAATCAAATTCTTGCAGGTATAACAGCTCGCTCTTAAGCAGACCGAAGAAGTTCTCCATTACGGCATTGTCCAAGCAGTTGCCCTTCCGGCTCATACTCTGCCGGATGCCCTTGGTCTTGAGCATCCCCCGATAGTGTTTATGCTGGTATTGCCATCCCTGGTCAGAGTGGAGAATGAGGTTTGTATTGTCCGGGATGTGGGCAAATGCCTTGTCTAGCATGGAAGTCACCAAAGACAATGCCGGTCTGGCTGAAATGGTATAGCTAATAATATCCCTGCTATACAAATCAAGAATTGGAGACAGATATAACTTTTGCCCAAACAAGCTGAATTCAGTGATATCCGTAACCCATTTTTGATTCGGCATCGCTGCCTCAAAGTCACGATTCAGCAGATTCGGTGCAACCTTACCAACTTCTCCTTTATAGGAGCGATACTTTTTCATTCGTACCCTACACATGATTCCCAGTTCCTTCATCAAGCGTTGTACGGTTTTATGGTTGATACAACAGCCACGGTTATGTAATTCCAGTGTAATACGCCGATAGCCCAACCGACCACGGTTTTGATGGTAAATATGCGTGATTTGTTCCTTGATGTTGCTGTATTTATCAGGTTTCATCCTCAGTTTAGTGTAATAGTAATATGTTGAGCGTGGAATTCCAGCCAACTGCAACAGCGCCGTAATCTTATATTTCTGCCTCAGCTCCCAGACTACTTGCGCTTTCTGTTTTGCTGTTCCTCTTTGAAAACTAAGGCATTCAATTTTTTTAAGTAATCAATCTCCATTTTCAGACGCTGATTTTCTGCCAGTAAATCTTCTTCCACTTGTTTCGGCAATGTTGCAGGACGCCCTGTGCTTTTGCGTCCTCTGCGATCCACATACAGCGATTCTGCCCCTTCTGTAAGATAAACTCGCTCCCATTGCTGTATTTTACTTCGACCTTTGATTCCGTATTTTTTCATAGCTTCGTTATAGCTGATGTGATTGTTTAATACGTCTTCTACAACACGTTGTTTGAATTCACCGCTGAACAGTTTCCCTTTTGGCATAAAAACACCCCCAAAGTTATTTCAGTATACCATACTGTCTAACTTTGGGGGTGCAGTTCAATTCCCGGGCTCTTTTTTTATTTGACACCGTTTCCGGGAGTTTCTATAATGAATATGTATAATCTTTCTGGAGGCGCTTATGAATTATATTCGGGAGAGTACGGGTTCGGAGGATTTACGCACGAAGCGCCAGCATATTCTGGATGCGGCGTATGTTGTTTTTTCCCGCAAAGGGTACCATAGGGCAACGGTGGATGAAATTATTGCTTTGGCGGATACGGGGAAAGGGACAGTATATAATTATTTTGTCAACAAAGAACAACTGTTTTATACGTTGATTATGGAAAAAAGCGCACCCTTTGAAGCAGCTCTAATGCAACTGGTTGCTGCAAAGGAGCCGGCTCTGGAAAAAGTAGAAAAAGCAGTCAAATTATTTTTACACTTTTTTATGGAAAATGGTGATTTGTGGCGGGTAATGATGCATGAAATCCGCGGGTTGAGCTGTGAAAAAGCTTCCGGTTTGAAAGAAGGCCAGAAAGAAAAATACCAGGACTGGTTTAACCGGACGATTGGTGCTCTGGCTCAGATTTTGCAGGATGGAATTGCCCAGGAAACGATCCGGGATTGCGATGTTACCAAGTCGGCTTATGGTCTTTTTAGTGTTATTCTGATGATGGTATTTCAAAAGTTTGTCGGTGACGACATTAGCGGCATGGCCCATATGACGGCAGATATTTTTTTGTATGGAATTGCTAAAAAGTAATTATTTTTATAACGCAGATTGACTGGTTAGTCGATTTCTGGAAAAATCGTTTTTAGCTGTATGACTAAGAACGTCCAATAGCATGCGCAAGCATGCTGTTTTTTTTATATAGTTTCTTCTGCGCCCTGAGCCCTGCACCACGAGCCGAAAAACCGCATCAGCGGTTTTTCTTGAATTTTTTTCTTAAAATTTTAAATTTTCTATCATTTATAGCAGGAATTGAATCCTCTAGCGAGAATATTAACAATTAGCTCATCAAAGATGAGCAATTAAAATCGTTTTATTTACTCATCTTTGATGAGCGTACGATGAGACAAGTAAGGAGGGAAGGAATGGACGAGCCGTTAAAACGGGTTATGGATGCAATAGATGTGGAAACGTTTTTTGTTTGTTCCAATGAGGAGAGTGGACGAAGTTTAATGCTTGCACTATTACGTGGCTGGGGATTCAAGGATGTAGACATTGTTTTTGCCCGCTTTGAAGGGCCGGGAGTGAGAGTACGGGGAAGAGCCTATGTACATCGTCCGGCAGATAAATACGGCTGGCTGAAACCGGAGGGAGAATAAACCATGAGCGTTTTACTGGCACCGTTGGATCCGGTTCACGATATTGGACTAAAAATGATTGCCAGAGAACTGGAATGTGCCGGTTATCATACGATGTTATTACCGCCCGATTTAGCGGCGGAAGAAATCCTGGAACAAGCATTGCACGACGGTGGTGTGAGAACGCTGCTTTTAAGCCGTACCCTTGGTTACGGCGTGGGGGAGCTGTTGGGACGGTTTATTGACATGGCTGATGCCGCGGGAATTCGCAGTCGGGTCAGGATTGCCATCGGTGGTATGGCGATCCGGGCGGAACTGGCGGCGGAACTTGGGTTTGACGGCGGCTTTGGCCCGGGAACGAACCCTGAGGAAGTGGTGGCTTTTGTAGCGGGGCGCGAATATAAACCGGATGTGGTGCGTTCAAAAAAGGGCAAGACCGATATGACAGTCGGCTATGATTATGCCTATCTTCATGCAGCCATTGGCAAACAATTGGAACAGATAAGCGACAGGATTCTGGCCTGGGTGAAAAACAAGACCTCGCCGGGAGTCGAACGGGCCCGTTTACGGGACGAAATCTGGGATGTAAATGTTTGGCGGCGGCGGGAGGGAAACAGCCGTTTGTTTGAGCAGTATTCCGCTTTATGCAGTGATATACCAGGCAAATTTTACAAGACGGGGGAACTTCATCCTAAAACCAGACGGTTAAACCGGCAGGAGATTGAGGGGTTGGAGCGATATCTTGCCGCGATAAGGGCGCAGGTGGGCGGAGAGGGGCTGCAGCATGGCCGTAAAAAGCCGCTGGTATTTAATCAGTATGGCACAGGCTGTCCCTTCATGGATATCGGCCATATTTTAGCCAGTGAAGCCTGGGGGGTGGACGGAGTCGTTCATTTTGACCCTTCCTGGGGAGCGCGAACGGAAGGATTTCTGGACGGTGTTCTAACTCACCAGGAAGACGGTACCGTCATTACTCCCGCTAATTTGAACCGGATCCGGTCGGCGCTGCAACCGTCGACCTTATGGCAAGTGAGAGCGCACCGCGGGTTAAATACGCCGGAAACGGTGGTTTTGGCGGGAAAACTGGGAGCCGATCTGACTAAAATCAATATTTGCTATGGTGCACTGGGAGCGGGAACGGACCCGGAACGCATGACCGTCGATGGCTATCATTCGATTTTATATGCACAAAAATATAGCTTGCCTTTCGATGTTGTGACCAACGAGGAATTATGCGGTGTTCCGGCGTACAAGGCGTTTGCGGGCATGCTGATTGTTGCGGATTTATCGGTACGGCTCGGCGCCAGGCCGATTCTGCAGCCATTGTTTGCCTATTCACCGGAAGTTATGATCCATGGTTACATGACCGATAATTATGTGGATTTCAACGCAGCGAAAATTACGGCTCTGCGTTCGATTATTAACGCTCCCATATGGCCTGGTGCGCCCATTGGCTTTCTGACCCATACGGAAGACCGTGTTCAAGCGGCTATGACGACGGCCCTGCATGCCTGTCTGGCCGCGTCTCTGGAAGTCGATGCGATTTCCATTGCCTCCACTGATGAGGCATACTCAGGCGGGCCAATTTCCGTTCCGGCTAAGATCGATACGTTACAAGCTGTAAAAGAAGGGTTCCGGTTTTTGGGACAAACCAGGATCCAACCCGGTCCCAAGGCAGCCGAACAGGCAGAAGTGATGGTGGAAAGGATTGGACGCGTACTGGACGAGGTTATCGACTGCGGCAATTTTGTAGAAGCTATGCACCGCGGAATTTTAGGCAGCAGGCAAGAAGGGGCCTATCCCGGACGAATCGGCAGGGACTCAGTTAAAACATTGTAGGAAGGGAGCGATTCTGGTGAAAAAAGACCCCTACGCTGACGGAAAATTTGCGGTGAATCCTTATTTTAAAAAGAGTGATGTTACGGGGGCTCTCGTTGTCGTACTTGACGGCAGGATGAATAACCGGGGACTGGAATTGATTATTCCCATCTCCCGCTGTGTTGTTAAAGACGTAGTTCATGAGTTGATCCTGACGGACGAAGAAGAGGCTTCACCGGGTGAGCAGGTCAATCGGATTGCTTATTTAGGATTTATTACTTTGGAAAATAGCGGCGTCCTTGTTCAGGGTGACGAGGTACATATGAATGGTAGGATGATTGGCCATTTGGCCGGTTTTGATGAAACCCATATGCCAAATCATCTGAACCTGGTTATAAGAACCGGGCACTTGTTTACCGGTGCCGAACTGAACGCAGAACCGGGCATGAAAATCACCTTTCATTTACCGGCGAAAGAGAGGAGGGAAACGCAATAAAGGGCGGCAGCTTTTTCCTAATGGAATCGGGAAGTATACTTGATCAAAAACAGGAGGTATGATTCATGGCTTTCAAGTACAAATTTCAAATGTATAAGCATTTGCAGGCTAATATTGCCAACATTTACGCGGATGCCCGCCAAGCGGCTGAAGAATTGGAGATTCCCCGCGAAATACGGGGCAAATTTGGGTTAACCGGCGGTATTTCCGGTTGTCCGGCGCCACTCCGGGAAGATATCATGCAGGCCGGTGAGGAAGCCGGCAAAGCGGTAATTCCTTTATCCGTAATGGTGGATCAAATCCGGGAATTAGTAAAAGACACTTATGGCGACGAATATGATGCCGTTCCCACCAGTACCTGTGAAGCCGGGCTATGGGTTACTTTTGATTCTCTGTTTACGCCGCCCAATCTTGGTCGCGGTGATAATTACCGGGCCCGTTATATCGCTCCGCTGGAAAAGCATTTTCATCATCAGGGCGGATATGGACGCCCCTTTCCGGGCCGTTACAAGGATATTATCGCCGACCGGGGCACAACTCCGGGGGAACTTGGCTTTTATGGCAAACGCCAGAATAATTTGGATACCCTGATTGTTCAGTTGGCAGGAGCGAAATATGACGTGCATGGCATAAAGTATCATCCGGTTCCCTTGCTTACCACCGTCAATCCGGATGAAACTTATGCAGAAATGAAGAAACAGGCGCAAATTCATGCGAGCATGCTTACCGGCATCACTTCACTCGGCTATGAAACGCCCGGTTACGGTTATGGCGTCAAAGACGCGGACGGAACACCGGTGCTGCAGAAATTATACGCTAAATTAGCCAAAGAGTTCGGTATACCTTACGTAATCGATAATGCCTGGGGCGTTCCCGGTATTGGTCACGATATCCGCAAATCAGGCGCCGACGTGGTTATTTACAGTATGGATAAAGCCAGCGGAGCGGCTACCAGCGGTCTTATTATCGGCCGGGAAGATATCATGGTTCCCCTTCGCCGGGCTATGGGAATGCACGGTGACCGGTGGGGAACGGGTTCCTCCTACGGCAAAGCGGCCTATGTAACATTTGACCCGGGCAAAGAAGCGTTAGCCACGCAAATTCAGGCATTAAAAGTTCTCCGTGACCGGCCGGAGGTTTATACCCAATCCGTTGATGATCTGTTCGCTGTAGTTACGGAAGAATTTTCGCAAATTCACCCTAAACTGAAAGCGGGTATTCTCATCAACAAATCGTATAATTCCCGCGCGGTTGAAGTAAATTATGAAGGAACCTGGGCCAATGGTGAAATGGGTCTGCCTATTTTTTCCATCGAGGATATGTATTCCGGCACCAACTTGTTGCAGACCGGCATGGCGCAGATGGGTGTTATTCCTACGGTTGCTTACGATGGTAATATCTATATCTCTCCCGATTTAGCGACGACCGACAGTAAGGGAAACTTGCTGAAGGATGTTATGCGGTATGGCGTGAAAGCGCAGGTGCGGTTAATGGAAATTATTGCCCGTTATGCGGGAATCATCTGATTTTCCCGGACATGAATCAAAAGGAAGCAGCAAATAGGTTGAATTGTTGATAAACTTCAAAAAATACCAACCATTTTGCTGTATCCATAGCAGGGATTATGTAAGATTTTGTAGAATTAATAGCTCATCAAAGATGAGTTCTTACTGCGGCTTAATGAGGCCAAAGATGCAGCAGGAACGGACAACATGGCTGGGTTCCTAATTATACAAGCGGGAGGGAGCAAGGTGACAAGAAAAATAGTCGTAGTTGGCGGCGGTTGGGCCGGCAGCGCCGCGGCCCTGGCGGCCCGCAAGGCAGGCTGTGAGGTGGAATTATTTGAGAGAACGGATATGCTCCTGGGTACCGGACTAGTTGGCGGTATCATGCGGAATAACGGCCGTTTTACCGCAACAGAAGAAATCGTCGCCATGGGCGGCGGTGACTTGTTTGCCATTACCGACCTGAATTCGCGCCACAAAAATATTGAGTTTCCCGGCCACAAACATGCCAGCCTTTATGATGTATCGACCATAGAACCCGCTGTGCGTCAAGCTCTCCTGGCGGCAGGGATCCTGATTCATTTGAAAGCCCGGGTCAAGGATGTGACAATGAATGAAGGAATCGTTAGCAAAGTGACAGCCGAAATTTTCCATAGGGACGGCGAAACCCTGGAAGGCGAAGGGGACGTGTTTGTGGATGTGTCCGGTACGGCCGGTCCCCAGGGAAATTGTCTAAAGTATGGCAACGGTTGTGCGATGTGTATTTATCGCTGTCCGACTTTCGGTCCCCGTCTCAGTATTGCGGCGAAAGCCGGCATCAAAGAAGTGATCGGCGAGAAAGCAGATGGTAGTTTTGGGGCTATGAGCGGGTCCTGTAAACTACATAAAGATTCCTTATCCTCGGAGATTCGTGAACAACTGGAGAAAACGGGAGTCTGTGTGGTTCCGGTTCCGCCCCATCTGCAAAAAAGTCTTGCCTCGCTGGGACAAAAGGCCTGTCAGCAATACGCACTAAAAGAATTTGCCGAAAATATTGTTTTGTTGGATACGGGCCACGCCAAATTAATGACGGCCTACTATCCGCTGGATATTTTGCGTCAGATTCCCGGTTGCGAAAATGCCCGCTTTGAAGACCCTTATGCCGGTGGAATCGGCAATTCCATGCGCTACCTGGGCATGCTGCCCCGGGATAATGCTTTAAAAGTTACGGGACTTAATAATGTTTTTTGCGGCGGAGAAAAAGCAGGTCTCTTGGTCGGTCATACGGAAGCGATTGTTACCGGAACCCTTGCCGGGCACAATGCCGCTCGTCAGGCTTTCGGCCTGGAACCGCTGGAAATACCGGTTTCTCTCGCCTGTGGCGATGCAATAGCCCATGTCAGGGAACGTATGCAGACCAAAGAAGGACTAGCCAAAAAATATACTTTCTCCGGTTCCGTATATTTCGAAAGAATGAAACAACTGAACCTGTATACGACGGATGTGGCGGCGATCCGGGAACGGGTCCGGGCCGCCGGTATGACGGATGTTTTTACCCGGAAACTGGGATGAAAAAGGCTTCGACGACCCGTTGCTACCGGTCCCCAATTTGCACTAATAATTGAGGAGGTATTCTATGCAGGTTGCAACATTGTCCTTTGTGGATTGGGTCTTCATGGCTTTCGTTTTAATTACGCTGGGTTGTCTTGCTACCAGACGGGACGCGCTGTTACCTACATCAATCGGTTTGCTGGTTGTGGGCACGATTCTGAAAGGCAGTCTGGTCGGCGGGTTACAAGTGGCATTTAACGCAATTATGGCTTCAACAACGGATCTTTTAAATATTATTATTGTTATTTCTCTCGTAGTCATGATGACCAAGACCATGGCGGATATGGGTACGGATAAGCTTATCGTCGCACCACTCCGTGGTATGTTGAACAACCCCGGTATTTCCTATTGGGTTGTCGGTATAGCAATGATGATTGTATCCTGGTTTATCTGGCCAACTCCCGCGGCCGCACTGCTCGGCGCTTTAGTGGTACCACTGGCTATTGTGGGCGGGTTACCGCCGATTATTGCCGGAATGTCTATGGCGTTATTCGGCAAAGGAATTGCATTATCCAGTGACTTTATTATTCAGGGAACACCTGCGGTTACTGCCAAACTGACCAAGATACCTATTGAAAAAGTTATCGCGGCGAACATTCCTGTTTGGGCATCCGTATCGGTTGTTGCAGCAGTTGTCGCTTTCTTAATCGCCCGCAAGGCAATTAAGAACAGCAAGGTTACCGGCTCATTCGCACAGGTTGATGAGGATATGGCTAAAAAGGCGGCGGCGGCCACTGCGACGATTCAGGCCAGTACGATTGGCAGGATTATGGCCTGGGGTATTCCCCTGGCGCTTGTACTTGATATTTATGTCCTGGTTACGCGGAAAATAGTTGGAGACGATGCTACTGCGCTGATTGGCGGTACCGTACTAGCTCTTACTATGGTTAGTGCGATTTTCCAATACGAAGACAAAGCGTTTGCCAAAGTCATGGAACATGCCCGTAGCGGTTGGCAGTTTGCTGTAAAAGTATTCGGGCCCGTGGTTATTATAGCCGGCTTCTTCTGGCTGGGGGGCGATTCACTGAAAGATATCCTCCGTGACAAGAATGCGCAAGGGCTGATGTTCGACTGGGGATATTATATTGCCGCTCATGTGCCGATTAATCCCTTTATGGTGGCGGTTATGGTTACTGTCGCCGGCGTCCTTGCCGCGTTTGACGGGTCCGGCTATGCAGCCATTCCGCTGGGGGCCAGTATTGCCATGGCTTTAGGCAAACCAATCGGAGCGAATGTGGCTGTTTTGGCTTCTATGGCTCAAATGGCGGCAATCTGGACGGGAGCAACCCTGGTTCCCTGGGGCTTTCTGGCGGTCACAGCAGCTATGACCGGGGTTGATCCGCAAGATTTGGCACGGCGAAATCTTTGGCCGACTTTGTTGGGATTAGTGGCCGGCGTGATTGTAACAAGCTTTCTGGCATAGCGAAAAGGGCCCAATTTGGGCCCTTTTAACGATTCCTATTCTTCCTTAAAATGGGAAGGAAATCGTTCGGCTTATATCGAATACTCATCATGGATGAGCTGCATGATGTTTTTCTGTGATAAGGAAGGATGATGGATATGTTAGGTGAGAAAGAACAGCTGGAACAAGAAATATTGTCCTTGATAAGTAAAACCGGCCAGCCCGTAGGATGCGGTGCTATCAGCGCGGTATTGAACAGCCGGGGAATCAGTATTAGCGAGGCAACGGTAGGAAGAGTGCTGCGCGATTTTGACCATTCCGGCTATACGGAAAAAGCGGGTTATCAAGGACGGATATTGTCGGCGCGGGGAAGCGACAGGCTAACTGAATTGGCCAACAGGGAAAAAAGCCTGCAGTGGGGGGCGGAATTCGCGAGTGCGCTGCAGGGACATACGAAGGAGCAGCTTTTGGAAGTTCTGATAGCCCGCAGGGCGATAGAAGGAGAATTGGCAGCTTTGGCGGCTCTGAATGGTAACGGCGCGGAAAAGGAACAGCTGCAGTCGACCTTGGAAAAACAGCGGAGTATAATGGAGAATGGCGGCGGGGCGGCCCAGGCGGATGTTAATTTTCATGCCGCTATTGCCCAAATGGCCGGAAATAAGATTTTGGCCATGTCGATTGAATTAATCCGGCAGGATACCCAGTTGTCGCCGGTATTGGAATATATCCGCAAACATGTGCACAGTTTAGTATACATTGACCATCAGAATATTTTTCAGGCTATTCATAGCGGGATGCCGGATGCGGCCAAAGAAGCCATGGTTGCGCATATTAACAATCTGATTCAGGATGTGGAGACCTATTGGGAACGCAGGAACAATAAATAAAGCGAAGCCATTTTAAGCCAGTAGAGCCGGAAAGAGGTGGGGACCTATATTTGCCGAAATAAAAGTAGGTCTCGCCGGCACTGCCAAAAATACAGGAAAGACAACAACCACGGCGGCCGTTATTCAGGAATTGCGGCGGCGGGACATTTCTTTCTGTCTAACCAGTATTGGCTATGACGGGGAAGGTCTGGACAATATAACGGGGCTGCCTAAACCGAAACTGAGAGCGGAGACAGGGGATATAGTGGTGACTGCAGAAAAATGTCTGACCGCCGGTACGGCAAAGTTAGATATTCTTCAGAAAACGGGACTTACCACGCCCTTGGGCGATGTGGTTGTAACCCGGGTAAAGAAACCCGGGTTGGTGGTGACCGCCGGACCCAATAAAAGCAGTCAAGTGCGCAGTTTGACCGAAATACTGCGTCGGATCGGACCTGGCGCTATTTTATTTGACGGTGCCTTAAACCGGATTGCGCCCATGGTGGAAACGGACGGGTTCGTTTTGGCTACAGGCGCAGCCAGAACTCCGGATATATCCCGGCTGGCAAGGGAGACGGAATGGATTTGGGGGATTTGCAATATCTTGGTTGTACCGCGGGCTGCTGAATTGGCACGGCGGAATCTCGACCGGGTTACTCTTCTGACACCGGAACTGGAAAAAATACAGGATTGGCCCCTGTCATCCCTGCTTTCGGTCCGGGATACGGCCGGCCTGTTCCTAAAATCCGCCCCGGAAGATAGTTATTTATATATTCCCGGCATAGTTAGCATGGCGGCCCTCCGTCTGATGAGTGAAATATTTCGCCGTAATGCCCGGCGGGTGGTATTGGCTTTTGCCGATCCGGTCAAATTGCTGGTTTCAGGGGAGATTGGCCTGCTGAATCAATTACTGGAAGATTTGGACAGGGCCGGTGCATTGGTAGGGGTCTTGAAACGGGTGCCGTTAATGGCCGTAACCATTAATCCCTTTTATCCGGAATACCGGACTGAAAGCATGAGTTATCAACCGGCAACTGTAGATTTTATCCGGCTGCAAGTCGCTATTCAAAAGAATATCCGGGTTCCTGTCTACAATGTATGCAGGCAGGGAGCCAAAGAACTTGTGGATAGCATTTTGACCTATGCCCGGCCGTGGGAAAGTCCTGATGTGATGTGCTTTTAAGTAAGAAAGACCCAAAGGGTGTTTAAATGGAAGGAAAGTATTTTACTTTTCGGCTATCTTAAAAAGAATGTGTTATTTAGAAACAACCCGAAAAGTTATACTTTCTGATCCCACAAAAAACCGCTCCGGGAGCGGTTTTTTCTATTAATTATCGATATGATTTTTTATAATAAAAATGATAGCTAAAAGAGGCAAACTGCTCCACAGTAAAATGCTTTCACTATGTATCAGTAAATAAATGAACCCGATCACCAGACTGGGAACTAATAACCAGGTGAGTAGGGAAGTGATCATGCCGCTTACAGTTTCTCTGCCCATATGTTAATTCCCTCCCGGTACAGGAAAGGAGCACTTATGTGCTCCTTATTCCTCTGCTATATCAAAGTACAATCTCCATTGTACAAGCGTGTTTTCGAACCCGTATTAAATTGCCTGTGTAAAAGTACTTGTCCCACTGGAATCAATCCCTTCGTAAAGCTGTGGTTCCTCTTCCACGAACTCTTTCAATGGAATCACCCCATTTCCGAAGAACTTATTTGTTCTTCTTGATTTCAGTATAAGACAAATATTTACAAAAATCAATAGGGTATTTGTATATTTATAGGGATTTTTGCAATGCGTTGGCTTTGGGAGTGGACAATGATAATGAATTTGTATACTGTTTGCAGGCTCGATCCCATGAAAAAAGGACGCAATTGCGTCCTTTTGGCAGCTAAAAAGCGGGAACCACGGCACCTTTGTACTTTTCATTAATGAACTTCCTGACTGCATCGGAAGTAAGCGCTTTGGTTAATGCCTGGATTTCCGGTCTATTTTCGTCCCCTTTGCGGACTACCAGTACGTTCACATAAGGAGAATCCTTTTGTTCAATGAACAGCGCATCCTTAGTCGGCACCAGCTTGGCTTCCAGCGCATAATTGGTATTGATGACGGCGAGGGTAACATCGTCTAAGGCGCGAGGTAACTGCGGGGCTTCCAGTTCTACCACTTTCAGATTTTTAGGATTGTCGATAATGTCTTTGGTGGTGGCATTGATGCCCGCGCCGTCTTTGAGTTTGATCAAACCGGCTTTCGCCAGGAGAAGCAGGGCGCGGCCGCCATTTGTCGGGTCATTGGGAATGGCTACTTGCGCACCATTGGGAACGTCATTGAGATTTTTGACTTTCTTTGAATAAATGCCCATGGGCTCAATATGAACCGCGGCGGTATAAGTTAATTGCAGGTTATGTTCGGCGCTGAACTTTTTCAAATAAGGAATATGCTGGAAAAAGTTGGCGTCCAGCTCTTTGTCGGCAACGGCCATATTGGGACGGACATAGTCGCTCATTTCTATGATTTGCAGATCAATGCCTTCTTTGGCCAGGATGGGCTTAACCACCTTGAGTATTTCGGCATGGGGAACGGGCGTTGCCCCTACTTTTAAGACCGTTTTGGCCGGTGCTGCCGCCTGGCTGGCCGTTCCGGCCTTGTCACTGCCGCAACCGGCGACAAAGGCGACAGTTAGCAATGCGATGAATAAGAAAACAATTTTTTTCATGAAAAATCCCCCTGTTGGTTTTTATTTTTTGTGGGATCAGAAAGTATAACTTTTCGGGTTATTTCTAAATAATGCATTCTTCTCAGACTCCCGAAAAGTAAAATACTTTCCTTCCATTTAAAGACCCTTTGAGTCTTTCTTATTAAGACGGCGGGCAAAATAATCGCCGCAGGATTGCACAACTTGTACTTGCGCAATCAAAATGATAACGGTTGCCAGCATGATATCGACGCGAAAACGCTGATAGCCATAACGGATGGCCAAATCTCCCAATCCACCTCCTCCAATAGCACCGGCCATGGCTGAATAACCGATAAGACTGATTATGGTGAGCGTAATTCCCAGCACAATGGCAGGAAGAGCTTCCGGGATGAGAACTTTAGTGATAATTTGGGCAGGGGAGGCGCCCATGGCTTTGGATGCTTCGACCACTCCGTAGTCGACTTCCTTCAGAGCCGATTCCACAACGCGGGCGAGAAAAGGAATGGCGGCAATGCTGAGGGGCACAATCGCGGCGTTCGTGCCGATGGAAGTGTGAACAATCAACCGGGTAAAGGGAATAATAGCCACCATGAGAATAATGAACGGCGTCGAACGGGTGGCATTCACCACCGCTCCCAGAAGACGGTTAAACGGCAGATTTTCCAGAATGTGGCCCCGGTCGGTTGTGACCAGGACGACCCCCAGGGGAATGCCCGCCAAGGCGGCGATAAAGGACGAGATGCCTACCATATAGGTGGTTTCCCACAGTGATTTAGCCAGCAGCGCGATCATGTCTTGCGACATAACCAATCACCTCAATTCGTAATTCCCGGGTGCGCAAGTAATGCAGCGCACTTTGGAGGGAACTTTGTTCGCCGGATAATTCGATAATCAACGTGCCGAAAGTGGTACGCTGAATGTGGTCAATATTACCGTAAAGAATGCTTGTGTCTACATTAAAGCGGCGGATCATGCCGGCAATCACCGGTTCTTCCGCACTGCGCCCGATGAAAGACAGACGCAAAACCAGATTCGTATGCGGCAAAGGCTCAGGCGAGAATTCCGTGTCATGAAATAGAGCCGGTAAGTCATGGTTGATAATAGCACTGATAAAATCCCGGGTAATGGCTGTCTGCGGATTGGTGAACAATTGCAGCACCGGGCCCTGTTCGATAATTTTGCCGCCGTCAATCACGGCGACCCGGTCGCAGATTTCTTTGATTACATGCATTTCATGGGTGATTAAGACAATGGTCAACTGCAATTGACGGTTAATATTCCGCAGCAGTTCCAGAATGGACTTGGTCGTCTGAGGATCCAGGGCGGATGTGGCTTCATCGCAGAGCAGCACTTTCGGTTGATTGGCCAGAGCCCGGGCAATTCCAACCCGCTGTTTTTGACCGCCGCTCAATTGAGCAGGATATTGGTCTTTTTTATCCGCCAAGCCGACTAGCTCCAATAAGGGGAGCACGGCGGCGGCAATTTCCGCTTTGCTTTTTCCCGCCAGTTCCAAAGGAAATGCAACATTTTCAAATACCGTTCGCGATGATAACAGATTAAAATGCTGAAAAATCATGCCGATTTTTCGCCGTACTTGGCGCAAATGCGGTTCCGTCATGGAAGTAAGTTCTTCCCCGTCTACGGTTACGGATCCGCTGTCCGGCTGTTCCAGCATGTTGATGCAGCGGATCAAAGTGCTTTTGCCGGCGCCGCTTTTACCAATGATACCGAATATTTCGCCGCGATTGACCGTAAGGTCTACGCCTTGTAAGGCGTGAACGGATGCGGCGGAGCCCTGATAGATTTTTTCAATTCCCTTTAGCTGTATCACGGGGTCATTCTCCTCTCCTAGAGCCTACTTAAGAAATGCATTAATTCCAGCAGGCTCTCTTAACAAACAATAAAGCCTCTTCAGACAAGAAGAGGCTTTAAACACGTTAAAGACTATTCTTCATCTGCCAGGAATCCATCCTGCAGGAATTGGCACCGTTTCGTTCAGACACGAATGGTTGCCGCGGCTTCATTGGGCCTATCCCTCAGCCAACTCTTGATGAAAAACATCTGATTCAGTTGTTGAAACAAATAGTACCATGGATGGATAGTCCTGTCAAGATGAACAAAAAAAGATTAATTTTTACAAATATTTTTATACGATAAAGAATAAAAGAAGTAAAGGCAGGAAATGAATGAATTGGCAGAGAATGAATACTATATCATACTATGGAGGGAGAAAAGGATGGCAGCGAATCCGAAATTGAAAGACGAGGCAACAGACCAACTGGTACGGTCTATTTTGTCGCTCAAAAATGAAGAAGAATGTTATCAGTTTTTTGAGGACATTTGCACCATAAGCGAACTGAAATCGATGGCCCAGCGGCTGGAAGTAGCCCACATGCTGAAACATGGGCATATCTATGATGATATTGTCGCTAAAACCGGCGCCAGTACGGCGACGATCAGCCGGGTAAAACGGTGTTTATACTATGGTGCGGACGGGTATAAAATTGTATTGGCACGTTTGGACGGAGAAATGGATTGAGGTGTATTGGTGATGAAACAGAATGATATGGTACTCAAGATTCCTTACGGTACCCGCGATTTTTTACCGCAGGAAGCGAAACGGAAGCGGATGATTGAAAATGCAATTGCCGGTTTGTTCACTCGCTGGGGCTACGATGAGGTTGTGACGCCGACCTTTGAATATGCGGAAACCCTGGTTGCCGGCGCCGGCAATGACATATTGCAGGACATGTTCAAGTTTTTTGATAAAAGCAATCAGATTTTAGTGCTTCGCCCCGATATGACTACGCCCATAGCCCGGGTGGCTGCGACCAGACTGAAGGAAGATGTTCTGCCGGTAAAGCTGTTTTACCTGACCAACGTATTCCGGTATGAACAAGCGCAAGCAGGCCGGCAGTGTGAATTTTACCAGGCCGGAGTGGAATTGCTGGGCGGGGCGGATGCGGCGGCCGACGCCGAAGTCGTGGCCCTGGCGGTTGAGTCTATGTTAGAGGCAGGCTTGCAAAATTTCCAGATTAGTCTTGGCCAGGTCCGGTTTATAAACGGTATTATGGAGGAGAGCGGTTTGTCCGCCGGAGAACGGCAATTGGTCAAGCACTTCATGGTCAGCCGGGATTTGGTAGGATTGGGTGAAGTTCTGCAAAAAAGCGCATTGGACGCAGCCGCGCAGGAATTGCTGCAAAATATTCCCCTGTTTTATGGCAAAGAGGATATGCTGAATCGCGTCTATGGCCTGGTCCGGAATGAAACCAGCCGGCAGGCTTTGACGAATTTATCGTCAATATATCAATTGTTAACTGCTTATGGCGTTGAAAAATACGTTAATTTTGATTTGGGCATTATCCGGGATTTTGACTATTATACGGGCATGGTATTTGAGGGATATACCCCGGGATTAGGTTTTCCCCTCTGTGGCGGCGGACGCTATGACAAAATGCTGGCTTCTTTTGGCGTCGATTGTCCTGCTACCGGCTTTGCTTTAGGGATTGAACGGGTCTTGCTGGCTCTTGAGCGGCAAGGAATTTCCGTTGCCTGTGAGCCCAAAGACATATATATTGGCTGGCTGGCTGGCAAATTGCCGCAGGCGATCGGGGAGGCCGGACGGCTTCGCCGGCAGGGACGGACCGTTGAATTGGCTCTTTCGCCGCAGACGGAGGCAGAGGCGGAAGCCGAACGATGTCAAAAAGGGTATGGCACCCTGTTATATATTGGCGGGTAAGCGGGATGCGGCAGCGTATAAAACAGTTTATTACAGCGCTCACGGCAAAAATTACTCCCGCAGACCGGGCGTTTGTCAAGCAGTATTTAACGCCGGCAGAAGAGAGACTCTTTTGGCAAATGAACCGGCCTGACCAGCGGCATACGCTCAATGTGGCCTATACGGTGCTTCGTTTGATTGCCGGTAGGGCTCAGATCCGGCGGTTCGTTTTGATAAAAAGCGCTCTCTTGCATGACGTGGGAAAAACAAAAGGGGATGTAAGCACGGCCGATAAAGTGATTACCGTTCTGGCCCGGAGACTGCTGCCGGGACCGGCCGCCCGCTGGGGCCGTCCGGGGCGCGGCGGCCGTTTTGCCAATTTGCGGCATGCCTTCTATATTTATTTTCATCATCCCGCCCGCGGGGCACAGTTGTTGAAACAGGCCGGAACTGAGGCCGCAGTTGTCGAGATCGTGGCCAAACATCATGCAGCTCCGGTGGAAGAGGATCCACCGGAGCTGATTATATTGCGGCAAGCGGATGATAAAAATTAATTATCCCATTTTTATGGTTTTATGTCAGTACCCTTTCATTTTGTCAATCCGGTTCGACACTTCTCTTCCCTGGCAGTACCGGGCAAGGTCTTCGGCAAATAGTTTTATGGCCCGGTCCAGATAAAAAGGCGACAACGCAGCAACATGCGGCGTTATGATAACATTGGGCATTTCCCACAAGGGATTGTCTGCGGCCAGCGGTTCCTGCTCGAACACATCCAGGCCGGCTCCCCGGATCAGTTCCTGCTGCAGGGCGGTGATCAGGTCTTGCTGGCATACGACCGGTCCCCGGGCAATATTGATAAAGTAGGCAGACCGTTTCATGGCCCGGAAGTGTTCCAGGGTAAACAGCCCCCGGGTTTCTTCAATGAGCGGCAAGGCGACGACGACGACATCCGCCGCGGCCAGCAACTCGGGAAGCTGTTCGGGCGGCAGCAGTTTATCCACAAAAATTTCATTTGTCAGGGTTCGTTTGGTGGCAAGAACATGCATGCCGAGGCATTTGGCCTTTTTGGCAATTTCCCGGCCAATACTGCCCAAACCGATGATTCCTATGGTTTTTTCGTAGAGTTCGTCGGTACGGACCCGTTCCCAGGTTTTATTTTGCTGCTGGCGAATGAACAGGTTGATACCGCGGGTGAAAGCCAGAAGAAGGGACAAAACATGTTCTGATACGGGAATTCCATGAATGCCTTTGGAATTGGTAATAATAATATCGCTTTGCTGCAGTTCCGGAAAAAGCAGACCTTCCACCCCGGCGGTCAAGGCGTGTACCCATTTAAGATTCGGCGCGGCGGCAACTAAGGGACGGATATCCATATAGCCCCAGGCAAGCAGGATTTCCGTGTCCTGGATAGATTCGCCGGCTTGCTCCGGGGTGCTGCATATTATATTGGCGTTAGGAGCCACATTCTGGATAGCGTCGATATGACGGGCCGACAGATGGTTTAAGACGAGGATATTCAGTGCGGGTGACATGATAACCCCCCTTTATTACATTTAGTATCGTGCCAATTTATTCTACATATACATAGAATTTCCTACTTGCAGGGTTGACGAATTCTTTAGTGGATGATAAGATATTCAATATATTAATACTTTAAATAACTAAAGAAATGCAGGAGGTTGCTGGATGACATCAAGTGATATGGATTATTTGACGGTCGCCTTGCCGAAGGGAAAATTGTTTGAGCCGGCAGCCCGGATTCTGGCGAAAGCAGGCTATACGGCCCAGGGATTGAGTGAAAATTCCCGGAAGCTCGTGATTGCCAATGAAGAAAAAAGGATCCGGTTTATTATTACCAAAACCGGCGACTTGCCTACCTATGTGGAATACGGCGCGGCAGACATCGGCATTATCGGCAAGGATGTGTTATTGGAAGAAAATAAAGATGTTTATGAATTACTGGATTTAAAATTTGGCTATTGCCGGATGATGGTCGCTGTTCCTAAGGAGTTATTAAAGGAAAAACTCAGTGATTATGCCCATATGCGGGTGGCCACTAAATATTCGGCGACGGCCGAACGGTTTTTCCACAGTATGGGAATTCAAGTGGAGATTATTAAACTGAATGGCTCGATTGAGCTGGCGCCCATGGTCGGGTTGGCGGAATTAATTGTTGATTTGGTGGAAACGGGGCGTACTTTGCGGGAAAACAACCTGATTGAAGTGGCTGAGGTTCATCCGGCTACGGCCCGGCTGATTGCCAACCGGGTCAGTTTCAAGGTGAAATTCGACCGGATTCATCAGCTGGCGGAAGAGATCCGCGCTGTCTTGGAAAGCGGGGCTGCCGAATGAGACGTATAGAAACGCGGGACTTAACCCGTTTGGAACTAAGAAGCCTTTTAACCAAACCTTCCTTTGACCAGCTGGAGTTGGGAGAAACGGCCCGCCGGCGGGTCAAGGAACTCTTTGGCGAGGAATTGACGGCAGCTCAGGTTGTAGACCGGATTGTCAGGGAGGTCCGGCAGCAGGGCGACCAGGCGCTGCTATACTATACCCGGGCGATTGACGGCGTAGATTTGTCGGCTGCTGCACTGGAAGTCAGTGAAAAAGAGTGGCAGGCAGCTTATGAAAAAATAGAGGCGCCGGTTCTTGCTTCCCTGCGTAAAGCCGTGGCCAATGTGCGCCGTTATCATGAAGAGCAGATGCCTAGGTCCTGGCTGACTTACCGGGAGCAAGGCGCCATGCTTGGTCAAAACTGCCTTCCCCTGAACCGGGTGGGAATCTATGTCCCGGGAGGAACGGCAACCTATCCTTCTTCGGTGGTTATGAACGCCGTACCGGCGGTAGTGGCCGGTGTCGGGGAGATTATTATGGTGGCGCCGCCGGCCAGGGACGGCAGTATGAATCCCTATGTACTGGCGGCGGCGAAAGAAGCCGGTGTGACCCGGATTTTTAAAGCCGGCGGGGCCCAGGCCATAGCGGCGCTGGCCTTTGGTACGGAAACGGTGCCGCAGGTGGATAAAATCACCGGGCCGGGCAACATCTTTGTTACCCTGGCGAAAAAGGCGGTTTACGGGTATTGCGACATTGATATGCTGGCCGGTCCCAGTGAAATTTTAATTGTGGCCGACGGGACGGCGGATCCGGAATATGTGGCCGCCGATATGTTAAGCCAGGCGGAACACGATGTACTGGCCTCAAGCATTGTGATTACCGATGATGCGGCATTGGCGGATCAGGTCATGCTGGCGGCGGAAAGACAGCTGGCCCGGCTGCCGCGGCAGGAAATCGCTCAGGCGGCGCTGGCGAAAAACGGCCTGTTACTTGTCGCCGGGGATATAATGGAAGCGATGGAACTTGCCAACTTAGCGGCGCCGGAACATTTGGAAATCGTTACGGCCGAGCCGTTCCAACTGCTGCCTTACGTGAAAAATGCCGGGGCTGTATTCTTGGGGCCTTATTCGCCGGAACCATTGGGAGACTACCTGGCCGGTCCGAATCATGTCCTGCCGACCGGCGGAACAGCCCGTTTTTATTCGGTTCTGAATGTGGAGACATTTATGAAAAAGACCAGCATTATAGCCTATACGCCGGAAGCGCTGGCCGGGGTAAGCCAGGACATAATCCGTTTGGCCGAGACGGAAGGTTTGGCGGCGCATGCCAACGCGATCCGGGTGAGAGGAGAAAGACTATGTGGCAAATCAGACCGGGTTTAGAAACCTTAAAACCCTACTCGGTAGAGGAAACAGCGTGGAAAATCAGGCTTGACGCCAACGAACGGCCGGCCAATCTGCCGCCGGCGGTGCGGGACGAGGTGGCTGCCCGGCTGGCGGCGCTGCCTTTTCACCGTTATCCCGACATGCATATGACAACCTTACGGACCATGATCGCCCGGAGCCTAGGGGTAACGGCCGGGCAGGTGCTCATCGGCAGCGGTTCCAGCGAGATTCTGGCGGTATTATGCCAGATTTTTGGCGGACGGGACCGGCATATTGTATTTCCGGCGCCGTCTTTTTCCATGTATGGGATTTATGCGAAACTGTCCGACAGCCGGCCGGCTGTTGTCCAACTAGAGACGGATTTTTCCCTGGACCGGGAAAAAGTTTTGGCGGCGGCCGCGAAAACGGAAGCCGGTCTGATTATCTTATGCACGCCGAATAATCCGACAGGCAATGTAATCCCCCTGCCGGATATTGAATACATTTTGTCCCGGGCGTCCTGCCCGGTAATTGTGGATGAGGCGTATCAGGAGTTTGCCGCCGGCCCGTCGGCGCTGTCCCTGCTCGGTAAATATCCCAATTTGATTGTTGCCAGAACCTTTTCCAAGGCCTATGGACTGGCATCCGCCCGGGTAGGGTACATGGTGGCCGGCGAGGCCCTGGCGAGAGAGGTAAGTAAAGTCCTGCTGCCGTATCATGTGAATGCGTTGTCGCTGACGGCTGCGGAAGTCGTTTATGCCCGGCGGGATGATTTTGCACCCGGCATCCGGGAAATTATTGCGGAACGGGAGCGTTTGAGCAGCGAGTTGAGCCGGGTGAAGGGACTCACGGTTTTTCCCTCGGCCACTAATTTTTTGCTTGTCCAGGCGCAAGCGCCGGAACTTCTTTTGCAGTGTTTCCGGCAAGGGGAAATTGGTGTCCGGGATTTTAGCAAAGCGTCCGGCCTTACCGGCTGTGTCCGGATTACCGTGGGTACGGCGGCGGAAAATGACAGTTTGCTGGCGGCGGCCCGTCAGTATGGCAAGGATCGATAAGTGAGGTGAAGGAAATGAACCGCAGCGCAGAAGTAACGCGAAAGACGGCGGAAACGGATATTACCGTTGAATTGAGCCTGGAGGGACGGGGAACGGCTGCTGTCAGGACAGGCATCGGATTTCTGGATCACATGCTGACCCTCTGGGCCAGGCACGGATTATTTGATATAACGGTTGAGGCCCAGGGGGATCTTTACATTGACGGCCATCATACGACGGAAGACACGGGAATTGTCCTGGGGCAGGCACTTAACCGCGCCCTGGGTGACAGGCAGGGAATCCGGCGCTACGGCACCGCTTTTGTCCCTATGGATGAAGCCCTGGCCATGGTGGCGGTGGATATCAGCGGCCGCCCTTTTTTAGTCTTTGATGCCGCTTTGCCTGCCGGCCGCATCGGTGAATTTGATACGGAACTGGTGGAAGAATTCTTACGGGCTCTGGCCGTGCATGCCGGATTAACATTGCATGTGCGCCTGTTGGCCGGCAAAAATGCCCATCATATTGTGGAAGCGATTTTTAAGGCTCTGGGCCGGGCCTTGGCGGAAGCCAGCCGGATTGATGAGCGGATTGCCGGTGTGTTGTCCACCAAAGGCACTTTATAGGGGGAGAGTACAATGATTGCCATTATTGATTATGGGATGGGCAACTTATATAGTGTGGAAAAGGCATTTGTAAAACTGGGCGCGGCAGTTGCCGTAACCCGTCAGGCTGATGAAATCGGGCAAGCGGATAAAGTCGTATTACCTGGCGTGGGCGCTTTTGGCGACTGTATGCGTAATCTGCGCCAATATGGCCTGGAGGAAGTGATTCACCGGGTCATTGAGCGCGGAACCCCGTTTTTGGGCATCTGTGTCGGTCTGCAAATGCTGTTCGACGGCAGTGAAGAGGATCCGGGCGTGGCCGGACTGAGCATTTTTCCCGGTATGGTCCGCAAGCTGGTGACGCCCGGCTTGAAAATTCCCCAAATCGGCTGGAACAGTCTCGAATTTCGCGCTGCCAGTCCGGTGTTAGACGGTCTGGCACCGCATTCTTTCGTTTATTTTGTTCACAGTTATCATGCCGTACCGGCCGATCCCGGGCTGGTCACGGCGGTGGCCGACTATGGCGGTGAGGTGACGGCGGCCGTGGGCCGGAATAATGTGCAGGCCGTACAATTCCATCCGGAAAAATCGAGTGCCGTAGGGATGGCCATCCTGGCAAACTTCAAGGAGATGAAAGCATGATCATTTTTCCGGCGATTGACATCCGGGGCGGTAAATGTGTCCGCCTGACCGAGGGCCGGTTTGACGCCGAGACGGTATTTGCCGATAATCCGGTGGAAATGGCTGTCCGCTGGGCTGCCGAGGGAGCGGAGTTTTTGCATGTAGTGGATCTGGATGGGGCACGGGCCGGACAGCCCGTAAACCTAAAGGTAATTACCGCCATTGTCCGGGCCGTATCGATTCCGGTGCAACTGGGCGGGGGCATTCGTACTATGGAGAATATTGCCGCTCTTTTGCAATGCGGTATACAGCGGGTTATTTTAGGCTCCGTAGCGGTCCGGCAGCCGGAACTCGTAAAAGAAGCCTGTCGGCGCTATGGCAGCCGGATTGTAGCCGGGATTGACGCCCGGAACGGACAGGTCGCGGTGGATGGCTGGGGTGTGAGCGGCGGCGTGGAGGCGGCGGAGCTGGCATCCCAAATGGCTGCCGCCGGTGTGGAGCGGATTATTTACACCGATATTTCCCGCGACGGGACCTTGTCCGGGGTCAATGTAGAGGCCACTGCTGCTTTGGCACAGGCCGCGGGGATCCCGGTCATTGCGTCCGGCGGCGTGCGGGGGCTGGAAGATATTGAAGCGCTGCAGGCTGTTCAGTCGGCGGGAATTGAGGGTGTCATTGTCGGCAAAGCCATTTACACCGGCATGGTGGACTTGAAGACCGCGATCCGGGCAGCCGGGAAAGAGGTGGTTTGATGTATACCAAACGAATCATTCCCTGCCTGGACGTAAAAGACGGGCGGGTCGTAAAAGGAACTAACTTTATCGGCCTGAGGGATGCCGGCGACCCGGTGGAACTGGCCTCGGTTTATGACCGGGAACTAGCTGACGAACTGGTGTTTTTGGATATTACCGCTTCCTGCGAGGAACGCAATACCATGGTGCAGGTGGTGGAAAGCACGGCGGCGCAAGTCTTTATTCCCTTTACGGTGGGCGGAGGTATCCGCACCGTGGAAGACATCCGCAAAATGCTGAAAGCCGGCGCGGATAAGGTTTCTCTGAATACGGCCGCCGTCAAGGAGCCCGGTTTAATTGCAGCAGGGGCCAAACGTTTCGGCCGGCAGTGTATTGTTCTGGCGGTCGACGCCCGGCAGACCGGCAAGGACCAATGGGAAGTGTATGTTAACGGCGGACGGACGCCCACCGGCCTGGATGTGCTCGACTGGGTGCGCAAAGCCACGGCCCTTGGTGCCGGAGAGATTCTTCTCACCAGTATGGATAAGGACGGCACGAAGGACGGTTACGATATCCCCCTTACGCGGGCTGTGTCGGAGACGGTGGATGTACCGGTCATTGCTTCGGGGGGCGCCGGGGAACTGGAACATTTCTATGCGGTGCTGACGGCAGGCAAGGCCGATGCCGTGCTGGCGGCTTCGGTGTTTCACTACGGCCGGTTTACAGTGCGTCAGGTAAAAGAATATTTGCAATCGCGCAATGTGGAGGTCAGATTATGAATTTAGACGGGATAAAGTTTGATGTTAACGGGTTAGTTCCCGCTGTCATACAGGACGAAAAAACAGGCGCCGTATTGATGCTGGCCTATATGAACCGGGAGTCGCTCGCCAAAACGGTGGAGACCGGCGTTACCTGGTTTTATAGCCGCAGCCGGAACCGTTTGTGGCAAAAAGGGGAAACGTCCGGGCATGTGCAAACGGTTAGGAATATTTATTATGATTGTGACGCCGATTCGCTGCTGGTGAAAGTGGAACAGACAGGGGCCGCCTGCCACGAAGGAACGTTTTCCTGCTTTAGCCGGAAGTTGGGAGAGACAAAGAGCGAAGCAGCGAAACTTTTTGACCCGGAAAAGGTGTATGGCGGGTCGGCGGCCGCTATTCTGCAGGAACTGTATCAGGTCATTACCGACCGCAAAGCCAACCCCAAGGAAGGTTCGTATACCAACTACCTTTTTACCAAAGGTCAGGATAAGATTCTGAAAAAGGTAGGTGAGGAAGCGACGGAAACGGTCATTGCCTCCAAGAACAACAGCAAGGCCGAAATCCTGTACGAAATGGCCGACCTTTGGTATCATTGCATGGTGCTGCTGGCCTATCACGGGATTACCCCCGCGGAATTGCTGGCGGAACTGCAAAGCCGGCGGAAATAAGAAATCAAAAAAGTTTATGATTCCCTGTTAGCTATTAGGCTGCCAGTCACGGTTGTGGCTGGCGGCTTTATTATAAGTATAGTTTTAAAGACTGCATAGAAAGCCGTTAACGGCAGAAGAATCGCCTTATCAACGCCCCGCCGTTGCCACTTAACCTCCGCTTATGACAAGACGATCCTTCTGCCTGAATTGGCGTCAAAAATGATTTTCAGATAGTTTCCCCGCGCCCTGTACCATGAGCCAAGAGCCGAAAGACCGCATCAGCGGTTTTTCTTATATCGAAAGAGAAACCGGGGAAAATGAGGGCATTTGTGTTAAGCGGCAGGAGTCTGCCGTTTTTGCTTGAATACTTATTATAAGAGAATGATTGCCTTGGCAGTATTGTATTTTAGACAGCTAACGTGTTGAAGGAGACCCTGAATGGAATCATTAACTTTGCAAATGACTATTTTCTTATTGGGAGCCGGTTTTGTCGCTTCTTTTATTGATTCGGTAGCCGGGGGCGGCGGCCTTGTGTCGTTGCCGGCTTTACTGCTGACCGGCCTGCCGATGCCGCTGGCTTTAGGCACCAATAAACTGGCCAGTTCCATGTCTTCTCTGACCAGTACCTTATCCTTTATGTATTCCGGTAAGGTAAAGTACCGTTTGGTAGCCTGGCTTTTTCCCCTGTCCTTTGCCGGTTCGGTTTTGGGAGCGTATACGGTAAAACAAATTCCGTCCGAATTTTTGCGGCCCTTAGTAGTTGTACTGCTTGTGGCCGTAACGATTTATACGGTTGCCAAAAAAAATTGGGGAACCTGTTCGACGTATACGGGGATAACGGGTAAAACAGCAGTTTTAAGCGGTCTTGCGGCTGCGGCGTTAGGTTTTTATGATGGTTTTTTCGGGCCGGGTACGGGCTCGTTTCTGGTTTTCGCGTTTGTAATGATTGGATTTGATTTTGTTGTGGCGGCAGGCAATGCCAAGGTGCTTAACTTTGCCAGTAATATTGCTGCCATTATTACCTTTGTGGTGTTGCATTCCGTAAATTATCAATACGGGCTGGTCATGGGACTGGGCATGATTGCCGGGGCGATCGTCGGTTCACAGGTCGCCATCCGCAAGGGAGTTGCCTATGTTCGTCCGCTGTTTATCTGTGTGACGGCGGTGCTGATCGGCAAGCAAATTTGGGATTTATTATCCTAAGCAGCAAAATGTATGATAGAGGGAAGGTGAAAAGGCTGATGGAGCAGGAGAAGAAGGAATATTTTAAGTTTTGCCCCTTTTGCGGCGCTGATCTGGCGCAGCGGGCCTTTCATTTTTGTCCCTTTTGCGGCCAAAAACTAATATTGAGTGAAGTTGGGAATGAGCCGGAAAATCAACAGGTAACGGCAGAAAGCCGGCCCGTTGAGACGGTGGAAGATATCGTCAGGTATTACGATGAGTTTATCCGGGAAAAACGGCAGTTGGGATTGCCGGAAGAACAGATACGGATTGAGGCCGGGGAATTGGTCCAAACGTTAAAACGCCGGCTGAACATTCATATCACGACGGTTGCCAAGAAGAAATTTTCGCCGGCAGTGAATGAGCATCCAGCGCAAGATTCTGAATTTGAGAATTACAGTCTCATTTTGAAGGCCTGCTCTCGCCGGGAAAGCTTGGCACGCCGGCTGGAAAAGCGGCTCTTGCGCAGTTATTTTGCTATTCAACTGGCTTTAGACAGAATCCCCGGTATCATTATTTACAAGGCCAGGGTAGATACGATGCCGGCTTTGATAAAGGCTTTTAAAGCGGAGAAAGCGGCCATTACAGTAGTTGGCGGCCAACTGGAAGTGAATTGTTCCGCCGCAGAAATGATTCCCGATTTTCGGGAACTGTCGCCATTTTTGCAGGAGCTAATGCAGGCGGCGCCGGCCAATTTATGGCTGGGCGATTCGTTTTATCTCGTAGTGGAAGCGATTCATAAGGCATTTCAATGCCGGGGCGCGCTGGCCGTTTCGGATCAGGCTCTTTATTTTGTCTACCGGCAGACCGCCGCCGGACCGGTATGTTGGACCGTTATTTCCTATTACCGGGTTGCGGCGACTTCCCGCAGCCGAAACGAATCGCCAGCCGCGCTGACTGTACGTTACCGGGATACGGACGAACTGGATGCGATGCTTTTCGACAGTTACGGTGATCTGGACCGCCTGTATCCGGTGCTGGAAAAGGCAATCAATGCCGGCGGTTATCGCTGGTTTATAAAGCGAAGCTGCGGAAACTGCGGCGATGTTGCCCGGGAAGAGGTGGATACGGCTTATGCCGGGGAAGGCTGCCTCGTTTGCGGTAAGCGGCTGGAACGCAGATTAATCGATAAAAAACAATAGGAGAAATTATATGGCTAAACGAAGCAGCAGAAAGGGCTGGATTTTGCTCGGAATGGCGCTATTGGCTGCCATTCTTTATTTTCAGTTGCCGGACAAAGAGAAACAGGATTCTGGCCACAAGTATAATACGGAAAAAACCGGTGCCGGTGTAGTTGCCGATTTTTCCGCTGCAACTAACAAAATTCATAGTGCTGTCGACCAGGGAATGCAAAAAGCAGGGCTTAGCGTGAAGGATGTGAAAGACAGTAAAAGGGAAGTACCGCGCAAGGAGGTTGAGGGGACCATTCGCTGGACTCTGCGGGAAGTGCTGGCAGCGGCGCCGGCGAATGCCAGCCTGGACAATGTTCAAAGCGCTATTCAGTCAGCCATAAAAGCGGCCGGCGGGGAGGTATTTGCCGCTCAGCCGGATACCTATAAGGGTATGGATGTTCTGAGAATGGATATTGGCCTGAAAGACACACTGGCCGGTGATCCGGTTACGATGATTGCCGAAAAGGTCTATATTGCTCAGGAAAAGGTAGCCGGGGGAAAAACGGCGCTAGTGCCGGAGAAGAAAACGGAAGTTCGGCCGCCTGCTCCCGAACGGGCTAAAATGGCAATTATTATTGACGATTTTGGTTACAACCAGGAGCCAATCGGTATGTTTGCCAGTATGGGAAGACCGCTTACCTTTTCGGTTTTGCCGTATCATATTTTCAGTAATGAAGCGGCGTCCCGGGGTCTTGCCGCCGGACAGCAGGTCATGCTGCACCTTCCCATGGAGCCGATGTCCGCCTCTGTGGGGCAGGAGAAGACCAGTATTCAGGTTGCTATGAGCGATGCTGAGATTCGCGACATTGTTACCAAGGCGATTCAGTCGGTACCGGGTATTGTTGGCGTAAATAATCATGAAGGTTCGCGGGCTACTGCGGACCCCCGGGTTATGAAAGCGGTTCTGGGCGTCATAAAAAATAATGATCTATTTTTTATTGACAGCCGGACAAGCAGCCGGTCCGTAGCCTTTGACATGGCGAAACAGACCGGTGTCCCCACGGGGGAAAACAGCCTGTTTATTGACAATAGTTCCGACATTGCCGCAATCAAAGAGCAATTGCAGAGAGCGGCTCAAATTGCCTTGCGTTATGGCAGTATAATTGTCATCGGCCATGCGCGTTCCAATACGGCTATAGCGATTCGGGAAGCCATACCGGATTTGGAAGCGGATGGAATCCGGCTGGTATTTGTTTCCCAGTTAGTAAAATAGTTTAATTTAAAAGGGAACGCCTGCCTCTCGTTAAAGAGGCAGGCGTTTTTTGCACGTCCAATATATGAATTTTGCGGTTAGCGGGAAATGAACCGGCCGATCCGCTCCAGCGCTTCGGAAAGATTAGCAATGGAAGACGCATAGGAACAGCGGACAAATCCTTCGCCGCTCTGGCCGAAGGCGTCACCCGGGACCAGCGCCACTTTTTCCGCTTTTAAAAGTTCTTCCGCGAACTGAAGGGAAGTCAATCCTGTTTGCCGGATGGAAGGGAAGATATAGAAAGCTCCTTTCGGTTCAAAACAAGTCAGTCCCATTTGCCGGAATCCGTCCAGCATGAGCCGCCGCCGCCGGTTATATTCGGCTACCATTTCCTGCATACTGTGCTCGCCGCGCCGTAAGGCTTCAATGGCGGCTACCTGTGCCGTAATTGGCGCGCACAGCATGGTGTATTGATGAATTTTGGTCATAGCGCCGATAAAGTCGGGATTGGAAAGGGCGTAACCGATTCGCCAGCCCGTCATGGCATAAGCTTTCGAAAATCCGTTTAGCAGGATGGTCCGGTCCCGCATTTCTGGCAGCCCGGCAAAACAGACATGCTTGCCTTCGTAAGTAAGAAGGGAATAAATTTCGTCGGCAATGACAATGAGGTCGTGCTTTTGGACGAAACGGGCAATTGCCTCCAGTTCCTGTTTCGGCATGATGGCGCCGGTGGGATTGTTGGGATAGCCGATCAACAGAACTTTGGTGCGGGGCGTGACCAGTTTTTCCAATTGGTCTACGGTGACCCGGAATTCGGTGTCCATGGTTGTCGGCACCGGGACGGCAACGCCGCCAGCCAGGGTGGCGCAAGTTTTATACGATACGTAGCAAGGTTCCGGGATCAGAACTTCATCGCCCGGGCTGAGAATGGCCCGCATGGCAAGATCCAGCGCTTCGCTGACGCCCACGGTAACCAGAATTTCATTGCGCGGATTATAAGAAATCCGGTAGTCCTTCTGCATGATCCGGGCAATTTCCTCCCGCAGTTCCAATAAGCCGTAATTGGAGGTATAGGCAGTGTAACCCTTCTGCAGGCCGTATACGCAGCTTTCCCGGATATGCCAGGGGGTAATGAAATCCGGTTCGCCGACTCCCAGGGAAATGACTCCTTTCATTTCGGCGACGATATCAAAAAAACGGCGTATGCCGGAAGGCGGAATGGCTTTTACGACAGGGGATACGCGGTCAGCCCAGCTCACGGTGTCACCACCAGTCTATGGTCTTCTTCTTCATCTTCAATGATGACGCCGGCGTATTTATACTGTTTTAGCATAAAATGGGTGGTGGTGCTGATGACGCCTTCAATGGTCGACAGCTTGGTGGATACAAAATCGGCAATTTCCCGGAGGGTCTGTCCTTCCAGCATTACCAGGAGGTCAAACGCGCCGGACATAAGATATAAACTGCGCACTTCGGGAAAACGGTAGATGCGTTCCGCCAGAGCATCAAAACCGACTTCCCGCTGCGGGGTGATTTTTACTTCAATAATTGCCGTAACCGAATCGACGCCGGCTTTTTCCCAGTTAATAATGGGCTGATATGTAACAATGATTTTTTCATCTTCCAATTGTTTAATTTGGGCCTGTACTTCGGCCGGAGACCGGCCAAGCATGACTGCCATTTCTTCCACCGTATGATTATGATTTTTCTCCAGTAATTCCAGTAATTCTTTTACTTCTGCATCTTTCTCCATTGGTAGCCCACTCCTCAAATCTATTTTTATTTTTCTGTAAATAGGTTAATAATTTAGTTTAAAATGATATTGAACAATTATTCCCTGGAAAGGAAAAGATTAAAACATTTGTAAAAAATTCAACGCCTGTCCGAAAGAATCCTTCTGCGCCACAAGCCGAAAGACCGCGTCAGCGGTCTTTCTTGTTCCAGAAGGAAACAAATTTTTGCTTCATTTCCGCCCGGCCGGGTTCCGGCGGCCATAATTCCATCGCGGCGTCGGCGCGCATGGCGGCAGCCAGATGGGTATAGACCGCCTTGTTATTTTTTTGCAGATCACGGATCATTTCTTTAATTTCCTGGCGTTTGGTTTTGCCGTTGAACGGACAGGGACTGGGAATGGGCGTAAAGCCATGCAGCCGGGATGTACCGACCAATTTCTTTTCCCGGAAATAGATCAGGGGGCGGATTACGGTCAGTTTGGTACGGTCTAAATGAGTGACAGGTAAAAAAGTCCGCAGTTGGCCCGAATATAAAAGTCCCATAAAAAAAGTTTCCACGGCGTCGTCATGATGATGAGCTAAGGCAACTTTGTTGAAACCGTGCTTTACGGCGAAGTTATTGACTGCGCCGCGCCGGAAAAAGGCGCAGGAAAAGCAAGGGTCGTTGCCGTGGTTTTTTTCGATAATACCGGCAATGTTGAACTGTTCGGTGGAAAAAGGGATATCCAGACGGGAGCAAAAATCAGCCAGCGGCGAAAGATCAAAATCGGGAGTAAACATGGGATCCAGGGTGTAGGCAGCCAAATCAATGGAAAAGGGAAGGTGCTGCCGGATCAGTGATAATGCATAGGTTAGAAAAACACTGTCTTTGCCGCCGGATAAGCCGATGAGAACGCGGTCACCCGGTGCCAGCATGTCAAATTCAATGATTGCCCGCCATAAATGACTGAAATAATCTTTGGGAAGATGTTTACGCATAGACTAACCTCACGTTAAAATGTATAAAAATATTATAAAACAAAATCGGGTTGTCGGGCAGCAATTATTTTTATTCAGGTGCTGCCGGCAGTTTTTCGAGCAAATACTTGCTTTTAGTTTCCGGCAGTAACTTTTCGCCGGAGCCGGGCAGCTTGGGCGGAGTATTGGATGTACGGCTAAACTCGGTCATGGATTCCCAGTACCGTTTGGGCATGTGGCTCATGCGGCAGGTCGGGTTGTACCGCTCCTTTATGGCAATGGTATCATAAAACAACTGCCATAATTCGCGAAACCGTTGTTCCTCCGCATCGGCTGCCGGCAGTTCAAGCGCTGTTATGGGAATGACTGCAGACTGGTAAGGCTGGTAAACCAGCCCCATGCCATGGTTTTTATCGTGAATTAGAAAGCGTTCTTCCGGATACCGCTCGCAGAAATGCTGCACTAAGAGCGGCAGCACGTAATTTTTCGGGGCTATTTCGCCCACAAGAACGTTGTTGAAGATAGAAAATCGCAAAAAACCTTTTAGTAAATGACTTTCTCTTTCTAAATGCTTAACCGCCTTAAAGAGGGTATTTACGGTTTCGTTGGTCAGCATATTTATTACGGAGGGTCCATAACGGTATCCCAGCCGCAGAAATTGCAGAATGGTTAACTCTTTTTGCGGCAGACAGGTTAAAAAGGCGTGCCGTACAAAATCCAGCGCCGCCGTTCCCATCTTTTTAGGAATGGAAGCCAGGACCCGGCCGGCTTTCGGCAATTCAGTCGGAATTTCCTTGCCGGAAAAGAGCCCGGACTGGGATCCACCGGTGAGAAGAATATCCAATGGAAGTTCTCTTTTTTCATAACTTTCAAATACGCAGCACAATAAGCCGTCAAAGCTGCCGTCATAGTGGTAAATTAGATCAGAGCGGATGGGCATGCTGGCAGATCCTCCCGGAATGACGTTGGACCAAATAAGGAGAGCTGTTCTGACGGTAAGGCGAAATTCGAATGATAGAGTTCCAGAGTTTTTGCCGATAATAAAGAGTGGAGCATGGCATTAGGAGTGATTTTTATGCCGTCCGCCGCTTTTCCATTGCAAAGGACAAAATACTGCGCCCGTTTCAGAACAATCCCCAGATTTTTCAGATCGTCGAACCGGAGAGTTGCTGTACGGCGTGCCGTCAAAATCCGTTTGGCGCCGGTTACGCCAATGCCCGGCACCCGCAGCAGGTCATTAAAGGGCGCCCGGTTTACATCCACAGGGAAAAAATCCATATGATTGAGAGCCCAGTTGCATTTAGGATCTACATAAGGATTGAAATTTTGCCGCTGCTCATCAAGAAGCTCGCTGGCGGCAAAACCGTAAAACCGGAGCAGCCAGTCCGCCTGATAAAGCCGGTGTTCCCGCCACAGCGGCGG
>NZ_UPPP01000102.1 GCF_900476375.1 Allolucifera butyrica
AATACAAGCGAATTTTTCCGTCGGATAAAATATTTATACCATTATTTATTCCATGAATAAAAAAGGAATGGAAAATAAATAGACCCATGGCCGGTTGTTTCGACCATGGGCGCGCTAAAAATCGCACTATTATTTACCATTTATGCAGAAGACCGAAAAATTCAGGTAATGTCATCATTCTTTACGTTCATTGCAAAGTTGGCAATGAATCCGACCCTGGCGGAAATCATCCACCCAAGTTCGTACCTTTTCTTCAATTTGATCTCTAACTTTTCTGAATCTCTCCATCTTTTCTTCCTCGGTTCCATCATAGGCCGCCGGATCTTCAAAAGGCCAGGACAGGCAGTTCCGCACTCCGGGAAATATTACCGGGCACTGCTTTTCCGCTTTTTTACAAACTCCAATCACATACCCGAACTGCACGCGGCCTAAAAATTCACGAAAACTTTTCGACCGCTCGCCACTTATATCTATACCAACTTCCTCCATCACCCGTATGGCATATAAATTGACTGCCGTAGGTTCTAGACCGGCGCTATAAGCTTCTATAATATCGCTGCCGTATTTTTTGAAAAAAGCTTCAGCCATCTGACTGCGGGCGCTGTTCTGCGTGCATAAGATAATGATTTTGTCCTTACGCATACACACCTCTGCCTTTCATAAATAGAATTTCAATTATACCTTGATTACATTGTAGCCCATACATTAACATCAAATATTATATTTATATTAATCTTCTGTAAATCCACAGCTATAATCCCAGAATTTATCCCCTATAATAATCCGGCAGACCAATAAAGACTCCCGCCAGTTTGCCTTTTAATCCATTTTCTTTAGATTCTGCGGGAACCAATGCCGGGTCCGGTTGCAGAAATTGCATACCGACAGCATCACCGGCACTTCTACCAGCACACCCACAACCGTTGCCAGCGTGGCTCCGGACTTAAGGCCAAAGAGGGATATGGTAACCGCCACCGCCAGTTCAAAGAAGTTGCTGGCTCCGATCAGCGCCCCCGGGGCGGCGATCGAGTGCGGTACGTTAAACAATTTAGCCAAGCTATACGCCAGCGTAGAATTAAAATATACTTGTATGGTGATCGGAATAGCAACCAGCACAATATTAAACCAGTTGCTTGTGATTGTTTCACCCTGGAAAGCAAAGATGATAACCAGCGTCATAAGCAAGGCAATAATAGTCACCGGCTTCAGCGGTGCTAAAAATTTAGTGTTGAACCAATCTTCCCCCTGCGCTTTGAGCAGTATTCTGCGCGTCAGGTACCCTGCGACAAGCGGGATAACGATATACAGCACAACAGACATGAACAGTACATCTTTAGGCACAATAATATTCGATACGCCTAATAAGAACATAACAATCGGTGCAAACAAAAACAGCATAATCAGATCATTAATCGCTACTTGCACCAGCGTATAGGCCGGATCGCCGTCAGTCAGGTAACTCCAGACAAACACCATGGCCGTGCAAGGCGCGGCCGCGAGAATAATCGTGCCGGCAATGTATTCACTGGCCAACTGGTCGCCAATCAAGCCAATAAATATGTGCTTAAAAAACAGCCAGCCGAGAAAAGCCATGCTGAACGGTTTCACTACCCAATTGACAAACAAGGTAATAAGCAGTCCTCTGGGTTTATCGCCGACTTTCAAAATTGCCATAAAATCGATTTTAAGCATCATGGGATAAATCATCAGCCAAATAAGCACTGCAATAGGCAGATTAACATGACTGACCTCCATTTGGCTTAATGCGGCTACCGCTCCCGGAAACAATTTGCCCAAAATAATACCAATTACAATGCATGCCGCAACCCATAAACTTAAATACCGTTCGAAAAAATCCAGTCTTTTTTTCGCTGCCATATAAACGCCCCTTTCTTTAATCACAATCGCGATACCGTTCTTTTTTCATCAGGGTTGGCCGTATGTTTTTCATATAGTCTTCAATTAGATCGAAGGCCTCCGGATTCATACTGTAATAAATCCATTTTCCTTCCCGTTTATCGCACACAATGCCGGCTTGTTTTAAAACCTTTAAATGATGCGATACTGCCGGCTGCGATATATTTACTGCGGAGAAAATATCGCACACACACATTTCACGTCCTAACAGCATATGGATAATCTCCAGCCGGGTCTCGTCGCCGAGGGCCTTGAAAACATCCGCTAAACCAGTCATTGGTTATCAGCACCGAATGTTTCGGCAATCCAGCGTTGAATTTGATCTCTGACGGTCCGGACACCGGCCAGGATTTCTTCCTCGGTACCAGTGAAACCTGACGGGTCGAGAAAACTATGGTGAATGTGCTGAGAGCCGCCGGGAAAGAAAGGACAGGCTTCTTTCGCGTTGTCGCAGACAGTCACAACATAGTCAATCTTCTGATCAACGAATTCGTTCATGTGCTTAGACCTATGGCCGGAAATATCAATACCAATTTCCGCCATCGCCCTCACCACATATGGGTTCAACTTACCCGGTGCAGTGCCGGCGCTGAGGGACTCATAGCAGTCGCCATACATGGCCCGGAGCAGTCCCTCCGCCATTTGGGACCGAGCCGAATTGTGCGTGCAGAGAAATAATACTTTCTTTTTCATTCGCATCCTACCATCTCCTTATCTTTAGCTTACTCAAGGCTTACATACTTTCTTACGGCGCCATCCTTTCTTACTATCCCTGCCTCTGTTACATATTTATATTCACGAATACGTTTATATATTATCGCAAATTAATCCGCCGGGCAACCAGCGGTAAGTAAAGTTTTTGTTAATTATTAGGCTTGCGCCAAAGGCAAAACTTTGCCTTCGGCGCAAGTTTGCTATCAGGAATATATTACCTTTCATCACCCGCAGTTACAGCCGCAACCGCAAGAAGATGCTTTCGAAGCAGTCGGCTCTTTACAGTTGGCGCTCAATATCACATCAAACTGCCTGGTCACTTCCGCTGCGACTTTATCGACCATGGCCCGATGCTCCGCCGTCAAGTCGCGGGTAGACAAGGCCGGGCTTTCGGCCATTTCACCACCGATTAAATCGGAAACAAACACCACACTGTTAACCTTGCCGCTATACTTTTCCGTAGCCCGTTTGGCGCAAGCCTTACTACAGCCGTCTACCGCAATGGTCGGATATTCCTTGGCAAACATTCGCTCTTCCTGGCCGCCGGCTAAAAACAGCGGCAGACAAATAGTTACTGTATGGTCGGGCCGAATTTCATCCATCATTTTACGGGTAGCTAACCGGGAGATGGTTCCCCCCAGACAATCTTCCCCACTGCAGGATACTACACCGATTTTGGTTTCTTCTGCCATCTTGCTATCTCCCTTCCCTTTGAATGTCGAGTATACACGCCTCTAACTTAACTGCAATCTCATCGACAATGGACCATCCGTCCGCCGTCAGTTCGGTAGCAGTTCCCGGTTTAGCGCCCTTGTGCAACTTCATTATATCAAGGACTTTGAACTCCGCTTTGATGTCGCCGCCCTTAGCACCCACGCTTTTGGCGGAACACATGGCCGGGCAGCCGTCAACGGTGATGCAGGGCTGGTTAGCAATACCGGCCTCGGCTGCAGCGTCTCCGGTAACAATATACGCCAGACACATGGTTTCCGCCTGTCCCGGACAGAGACAACTCGCGGTATGAAGCGCCGCTTCCCGGGCCATCAGGCCGTACACCTTTCCCATGCCGCTGCAGGGGATCACTTTAACTTTGCCGTTTGTTGACATGAAACTCCTCCACCTTTTTCTTTAATATTTTTAGGTAATCCTCCGCATTTAGCAGAAAGTCTTGCTCTTCCGTAAAATTAGTCAGTTCCAATTCCGCAATCCAGCCTTTTTCATACGGATTGTCATTAATCATTTCCGGCGAAGTTAGTAGTTCGGAATTGACCGCTGTAACCTTGCCGCTTACCGGGCAGACCAGTTCGAATACAGCTTTGCCCGATTCAATATCCCCAGCCTCGCCAAATTGATCGATCTCGGCCCCTACCACCGGCGGTGTGAAAAACATGATGTCTGATAGGCTTTGCTGCATATAGTCGGTCACGCCGATGCGCGCCCTGTTGCCTACCGGCTGCACCCAGCACTCGTTTTCCGTAAAATAAAAACCTAGGGGTGGAATCCGGAAAATAAACTTATCTTTCGTATGAGTGATGTACGTATCCGGTACCGGATACATGGTCTCCGCCATCATATCTGCTGGAACTTCCGCCTCTTTTACAAGCTCACCAGCCAACTCTGTACATAAAGTCAGCGCTTCTGTTCCCAGACGCAATGACGCACCGGCAAGTTGTATACCATGCCGCTGCGCTTCCTCCGTTACCGTAATTTTGCGGTAAATTTTCAATCCCTTCTCAGCGGCCAGTTTACTAGCGCAGCGGGTTGGACATCCATCCACTACGAACAGTGGATTTTCCTTGACAATTTTGTCATACCGGGCGTCAGCCACCCGGTAAAATACCGGACAAATCAGTTCACTGCCTGTTTTTTCACAAATGGCTAAAGTAATTTCCCTGGCCATTTGGCCAGCGCATTTGTCCAACCCATTACAGGGCAGAACGGCATATTTTTTAGTCATTACTTTCCCTCCCGCATGGCTTTAATCTTTTTCGTCACTTCGACTTTATTGGGAAAAGACAAGGCGTCGGGACCGCATGTTTTACCGCAGGCGCGGCAAAACACCACGCAGTTATGAGGATTTTTAACAACCAATTTAATTGCTTCGTTTTCTCTTTTCTCATAAACATTATGGGGGCAAAAATTGAAACATTCCATGCAGTAGTTACATTTTTCATAGTCAATTGTTGGTTTCCAGTCAATTTTTTCCCGGGGCACACCCATAAAAGTCTCTTCGCTCAACGTTAACCCTCCAGTTCTTCCAGCGCTTTAGCGACTTTTTCTACCGCCTGCTCGGTAGTCATATCCCGGATATCGAGTGGCACCAAATCTTTGTTAATATCCAGCCCGGCTGCCTTAAAGGCGTCCCGGAACATCTTGATTTGCATATTTCTGGCGCAAGCTCCGATCACCATCGGACGGTCGGCTTTCAGCATATCGGCTAAAAAACGGTCGCCGTCTTCTTCGCAGAGTTGAGGGTGAATAAAACCGTATTCTACCGGCATTTCCACCCGCACCTGATTAATAAAGTCCCAAATGTCCATTTTGCTAAAACCGGGGCATTTACCGGTGCAAACACACATGATAAAACCGGGTAATTTTTTCTCATCGTCTCCCATAATGAAAACCTCCTATCAAAATTGAAATCTAGATTATGCTTTATGGATGGCCCGGCCCACCGCATCGGCGCAAGCCTCCATTACCGCTTCGCTTAACGCAGGATGCGGGTGTACAAGGTCGGCCAACACATCCGCTTTAAGGCCCAACGACACTGCTATAGTCAACTCGGATATCAGCTCGGTCGCTTGCGGTCCTAAAATTTGTCCGCCTAAGACAATATGAGTCCTGCTGTCGGTCACTACCTTCACCAGCCCTTCCCGCTCCCCTAGACATAACGCCCGGCCATTGTTACGGAAATAAAACCGTCCGGTCCTTACCTCGCGCCCTTGTGCCGCCGCTTCGCTTTCATTGAGCCCAACGGTTGCCAGTTCCGGCTGTATGTATACACACGAAGGAACTGTTTGTTCATTCATAATCCGGGGAAAACCCAGGGCATTTTCCACTGCTATCCGGCCTTCCATATAGGCTTTGTGCGCCAGCAGCTTACCGCCGGTTACATCACCTGCCGCGTAGATACCCGGAACATTGGTCTCCATTTGTTCATTCACAATGAGCGCACCCTGTGCACTCATAGCCGCACTAAGAGAAGCCAGTTCTGGCGGCACCACCGGTTTTCGTCCGGTCGCCAGCAACACATAGTCAGCTTCCATTAAGATAATTTTGTCTTGAAACTGAAATTTGACTGCTACTCCCGCCTGGGCGACGGCAATTTCAGTGACTGTGCCGGCCAGATATACTTGGACGCCTTGCCGTTTTAAAATTTTAAGCACT
This sequence comes from Allolucifera butyrica, assembly GCF_900476375.1. Lineage (GTDB taxonomy): Bacteria > Bacillota > Negativicutes > Sporomusales > UPPP01 > Lucifera > Lucifera butyrica. The sequence goes on from NZ_UPPP01000102.1 coordinate 6,019, forward strand.
TCCCCGGCCATTTCACTGTCGTCCTGTGGCAGTAGCTGTCTAGCCATTTCAATAATGGATACCTTACTGCCCAATCTGTTAAACATCTGCGCAAACTCCAGCCCAATTACCCCACCGCCGATAATTGCCAGGCGCTTCGGTATTTCCTCCAGTGTTAGCAGTTCATCGCTAGTGAGTACTCTTGGCAATTGAATACCGGCAATCGGCGGCCGTACCGGCTCGGACCCGGTGGCCACCAGCAATTTTTGACAGTGTACGGCCTCCACGCCATTGTCTGTCTCAACCGTTAGGCACTGTGGATCTACAATGCTGCCTTGCCCCCGGATAATGTGAATTTGCTCATGTTTTAACAGATGCTCCACGCCTAGCCGTAAGCTCTTGACCACCCGCTCTTTCCGCCGGTGACCTGCTGGCCATGATACGATCGATGGCTGTCCTTGGACGCCGAACTCCTGCCCCCGGCAACAAATACTGGTTAGTTCGGTCGTCCGCAATAACGCTTTGGTGGGAATACAACCGCGATTTAAGCAGACACCGCCGAACTCTTCCCTCTCAATAATGGCGACACTCGCTCCCATCTGTTTCGCCCGCACGGCCGCCAGATAACCGGCCGGCCCGCCGCCCAAAATGGCCAGCGTTACCTCATGCACCTGCGCCATTTTTACTCACCTCAAAAACACAGTTCAAATTATTATATAATCATTTTATAAAATATTAATATATTTAATATCATCATATTCCTGAATGCGCTGTCTGTCAATTCACCATTCAGTTTTATTTTTTATATAGTTATACCCATCTTCGGCATGATAAGAACTTCTAACCAGCGGCCCGCTTGCTACGTATTGAAAGCCCATTTTTTAGCAATTTCCTCATATTTTTTTATAACCATCGCGCGATACAAAAAGCGGCTCTCTCTGTAAGAATGCCGCTCAATAAACTATAAGTTATATATTTTTTATATCACCCTCTAATTTTGCCAGCAACTCACGCTGTCCCAATGCTTTTAGCTCCAGGGCCTTGGCGTTCAAGCGGGTTTCCATTTGTTCCATTTGCTTCATATCTTCATTCAACTGTTCCAGGCGTACTTCCATCGTTGCCATTTGTGTTCCGGTTTCCTGACGCTGTTTAAGGTAAGCGCGGGCTTGCGCCTCATCGGATTCAACCAGTTGTTTCGCCATTTGCTCATCGAAAGCCATTTCTTCTTTGAGTTTCTTTACGGACTGGTTGATGCCTTCCATTAACTTAGCAACTTCTTCTTTAGCTTTAAAGACCTCTTGCTTTTTCTGTTCCAAAAATTGAAGCTGTGATTGAATATCAGACGACATTGCCGGCGAATCATTTTTTGGTCTTTCATCATTCCTTGGCGGCAATGTTTGTTCTATTTTACCGCCGTTTCGCAATTCCCAAAGGTCATCTAGCGTAAATCTTCCCCTGTTAAGCTGTTCCATTGCGTTCCAATACTGAGTTTGCGATATCATTCCTCTGGCATATAACTTACGGATTTCTTCGAGCAATACTTCCCGTTCATTATTATGACGGTCCTCATGATAGCGTGGCGGAAAATCATTTCCACCACCGCAACAACCACCGTTTAGAAACATCTCCCAAATTCGGCCTCCTCCGCACATTCCTTGGTTCCTCCTTAACGTGTTATCCGGTTGAAAGGTTGTCCTTCTACGCTTGGGCCGCTTGGTGTCCGGATGCAGATTTTTTTTAATTTAATAAGTTCTGCTTCCACAGTGGCATTCATACTCAATTGGTTCAGTTTGTATTCTACATCGTCTTTATGGTCGGAAAACACCTCGGTGACGACTCCCTTACTGACTAATTCATCAATCGCCATGACCCTGGCCTGAGCCTCCTGAATCCGGGCTTCGGCCCGCTCTACCGTTTTTCCGATTGTTTCCGATTCATTACCAAGAGAAGTAATCAGTTCCTTGACCTTTAACTGTGCCTGGGAAGCGGAATAAACAGCTTTTAGCTCTTCTTTTTTGCCTTTAAATATACGGATTTTTTCTTTTAATTCTTCCTGGCTTCTGGCAACAGCCTGCAGGCGTTGGTCCATGTCTGCGATTTGAACGTCCAGACTTTTTATGCGTTGTTCCGTCTCCAGTCTTCTTTGGATGGCTTCTTTCGCTAAATCTTCCTGCCCCAGTTCAAGGGCTTTTCGCGATTGTCCTTCGTAAGTGCCGGCGCTTTTTAGCAGGGTATCGCGCTGCAGCTCCAGTTCCTTCTTGGATGTACCGAGCTGAACGGCATTAGCAGCCATAGCGTGTAAGCCTTCTTCCATCTTTACCAGGCTATAATCCAACATTTCATCAGGACTCTCCAGAGAGTCCATTCCTTTTTCCAATTTCGCCCCGAGCAAATTTTTCAGGCGGTTAAACAGATCCATGGTATTTCCTCCCTTGTGTTAATTAACTAATCCATTGCATTATCATTCAATAATAATTTTTCCGTACATGCCTTTTTCAGCATGGCCCGGGTATTGGCAAATATAGTAATACGTTCCTGCCTGATCTGCCACAAAGGAAATCGTGGCTGTCGGATATTGGTCAGACGAGGCTTCCTGAACCGGATGAATAAAGGACCCCGGATAAACTCCGCCTTGCATCATGCTCATATAATCATAGGGCGGGGCAGCGGAAGTAATTTCAACTCCATGGGGCATTCCCTCATCCTCATTGATCATTTCCAGCGTGACCTTGGTCCCTTGAGGGATCTTCAAGTCCGGGTTGACCAATCCGCCAATGACAAATTTTCCGTCTGCGTAGTCGGGTCCGCCCAGCATTACAATTTTTACGGCGTTGCCGGTATAGGTTATGGTATTACCGCTCTTATCAACCGTTGCGTTCGTTAGGGAATCATTCATATCCCTGTCGGCGCTTTGTTTATTTCTAAAGTCTACACCATTATTACCGCCGAACTGACTACCCATCATTCCGGAGTTGCCACCCATCATGCCGCTGTTACTTCCTCCCATCATCCCGTAACCGCCATAGCCATTATTCACTTGATTGGATTCAGCCTGAACCGGTGTCCCGAAATGGAAAGGTAACGCTATCCCGGAAACGGAAACAACGACCAAGGCGCCAATTAGTGAAAAAGCAAGAATCCAGTTTTTCTTGTTCATAAAATTGTCCTCCTAATATGCTTGTTGAAGTTTATGTCTCAATCGTAGCAGAACATTATGCATATTTTATGGAGATCCTGTGAAAAATTTGTGAAATCTAGAATACTAATCTAGAATACTTATGAAAGGATAAAGCGTATTACCCGGCATTCTTACGCCGCCAAAGCAGTGGGAAAAAGCCCGGAGTTACTGCCGCATACCTTACATAAGCCTCACCGAATTGTTCAATTGCTTCCCGCTCTTCAATCCGCGCCAAACGCACATACATTGTCACCAATACCGGATACATAAGCAGGGTCAGTATGGTCGGCCATTGCAGAAGAAATCCGGTCATAATAGCAATAAAGGCCACATATTGCGGATGTCTTATAAAATAATACGGTCCGGTTGTTGCCACTTTGCGCTTACGCTGTGCCCAATATAAGAAGACCCAGGTAAAGGCCAAGAAAAGAAGACCTCCTAATATTAACCAGTTACTCAGTTCGTGTACCGGATTCTGATGCGGATCACCATGCAATCCCAGTAATGTATACCAGATATGTCCGGCGTCATGTCCATACAGGTTGATTCCCGGATAATGCTTGCTCAGCCAGCCGGAAAGCAAATAGATGGTTAACGGGAAGCCATACATTTCGGTGAATAGGGCCACAATAAACGCCGAAAAAGTTCCAAACGTGCGCCAGTCCCGTAATGAACGGGGACGCGCAAAACTAAAGGCGAAGATAATAAAGATCAATGAATTAATAAACACAATATTCCAGAATCCATAATCAAACGTATGTCTCATTTAATCGTTCCTTTCCAGACGACATTTTTCTTGTTTCACTACTTTTTTAGCACTAACCATGCATAACGTACATCATAGCGATAAATGACGCTATGATAGCGGCCCATTGCAACCATTTTAAAAAGTGTTGCTGTCCAAGTGTGTATTCTCCGGCATCATTAAGATCCGACTGCTGATTCTTGTTATCGGGTTGCATCGTTATTCCCCCTGTATGTTTTGAACTATATCGTTTTTTTATAATACCAATCCTTTATGAAGAAGCTATGAAGAACCTGTGAAGAAGTTCTGTTTTTTACTGAATAACTGCATAGAGAAAAACAAAAATGGTAAACGCCGGAAGAACCCATCTTGGATTTTCCGGCGTTTATTATTTGGATGGCAAAATTTTTTTGGTGTTCGCGCCCGTTAACTATGTGCATAGGATAGGGTAAATGCATAAGGAGAGTGACAGTAAGTGGTCATAAGTCCCGATCTATGTGATTTGCCCGTTGTGATACGGCAAGGGGTAAAATGTTTTGAGCTGATGGCCGAACCGGTAAAACAGGAACTTTTGCCGGGAATATGGATTCAGGGCTGGGGATACAACGGCAGTATCCCTGGACCGACGATTCAGGTATTTCCCGGTGATTATGTCAGCATTCGTGTGTATAACGCGCTGCCGGAAGCTACCGCGATCCACTGGCATGGTATGAATGTGCCCAACGATATGGACGACGCACCGGATATAAACCCTTCGCTCCTCATCAAACCCGGCGAATACTTTGATTATCAGTTTCAGATTGTTAACCCGCCGGGAACCCATATGTATCATACTCATTTCAATGTCGCCAAACAGGAAATGATGGGCCTGGCCGGCGGGTTCATTATACTGGACCCTGACGGTCAGACGGCGGACCGGGACTATTTTATTATGCTGCAGGAATTCGCCGTCAAAGGCCTGCCCATGGGCGTGCTGAAGCCAGGCTGCTATGAGGTGAATCCCTTGAGTGACGACTTGCAGTTCTTCACCATGAATGGGCGATGTTTTCCGGCCACTGCGCCGCTGCCGGTGTGCTACGGTGAAAAAGTACGCATCCGTCTGGCTAACCCGGCAATGAAAACCCATCCCATCCATTTACACGGACATCAGTTTAAGGTGATAGCAGCTGACGGCAATGAGCTGAACGCCTGCTCTCAGCTAGTAAAAAATACCATACCGGTCGCATCCGGCGAAACCTGGGATATTGAATTTATGGCCCATAATCCCGGGATTTGGCCGTTCCATTGCCATATTCCCCACCATACCGCGAATAATATGACGCAACAGGCAGGCGGCATGTTTACCGTCGTCTGTTACCAGACGGATTAACGGCTCCGCTTCTACGTCTTTGCTGTTTACTTTCACCTAATTCATAAACTGAGCAACAACGGTATAGATGCCTAGCGAGCATACCAGTATATAGATAAATAGCAGTACCTTCTTTTCCCAGTTTTCTAACTTATACTTTTCCGGCAGCGTCTTCCACCCCAAGGCAAGTAAGAAACCTAAAACAATGGGTAATAAAAACATATTCATTACTTCTACCCCAATTGTTAACGTAATTAACGGCAGACCAAGCAAAACAAAGAGTGCTGCTATAACAATCCCGCCATTATAAAAACTATAAAATACAGGGGCTTGCTTCCAGGAACAATTCAAACTGCATGAGACTCCGAGCACTTCACCAAACGCCCAGGACATTGCCAAAGATACTACTATGGCGGCAATCAGGGCCGCTGAAGTTACGCCAACAGCGAAAAACACTTTGCCGGCAAAACTGCCCACAAACGGTACCAGGGCTTGGGCAATCTGCTGTACACTGGACAAAGGAGTGTCCGGATTTGCCTGCCCGATTGTAGCGGCGGTAAGAATCAAGACAACCGCCATAATAATTT
>NZ_UPPP01000032.1 GCF_900476375.1 Allolucifera butyrica
GGCACGCTGGAAGAACTGGTGCAGAAAGTGGATGTTGTGCTCGACGCCACCAGCGCCGGCATTGGCGCTAAAAATAAAGAACTTTATGCCAAATACAATA
>NZ_UPPP01000099.1 GCF_900476375.1 Allolucifera butyrica
GCGCTGCTGCGTGGCGTGGAACGGAAAGAAATCGAGCGGGGACAAGTCTTGTCGAAACCCGGCTCCATTAAACCGCACACGAAATTCAAAGGGGAAGTATACGTACTGTCGAAGGAAGAAGGAGGCCGTCATACGCCGTTCTTCAATGGATACCGTCCGCAGTTCTACTTCCGGACGACGGACGTGACCGGAGTGGTAACGCTGCCGGAGGGAGTAGAAATGGTAATGCCTGGCGACAACATTCAGATGGCAATCGAACTGATTACGCCGATTGCCATTGAAGAGGGCCTGCGTTTTGCTATCCGCGAAGGCGGCCGTACGGTTGGCGCCGGTGTTGTAACCGCTATCAATGCGTAGAACCGGGTTGCTGGGGACGAGTCAGACTCTCCCGGCAAATGTATAAGCTGGATGATAATTGGAAATAAATAAACAGGGGGAAACCCCTGTTTATTTTAATCCACCCGGGTACGTGGTATTGACAGGCTTGATTAATTGTGATAAATTAGATTAGCGATATTCTGAATGCTTATTTAGGTTAGAGAGGTGTACAAGATGCGCAACGCAGTAACATTGGCCTGTACGGAATGCAAACAACGCAATTATCAGACCAATAAAAACAAAAAGAACGACCCCGATAGAGTAGAACTTAACAAATATTGTAAGTTTTGTCAGAAACATACTTTACACAAGGAAACTAAGTAATTTATAATTAGTTCCATATGGATAAAGTAGGGGTGTAGCTCAATTGGTAGAGTAGCGGTCTCCAAAACCGTTGGTTGCGGGTTCGATTCCTGCCGCCCCTGCCAATTTTGTATTTATGTTGACGGCAGTATGAGGACGGGGATGTGAGAAGATGGCAGCCCAAGAAATGACGGTTCAGACCGGGACTTCCCGCTGGAAAAAATTTTTGCGTGAAGTAAGAGCCGAACTAAAAAAAGTGTCGTGGCCTAATCGGAAAGAATTAGTATCTTATACAGGCGTCGTATTTGTTTCCGTGCTTGTTGTGGGTGTTTTAATCTGGCTGGTCGACACCGGGTTTAGCGAAGTTCTGCAGGTAATTATGAAGTAGGCTGGGGGGTGAGGGGCGTATAGTTACGTCCCCTTAGATTGATGGAATCCGAGAAACAATGGTATGTTATCCACACATATTCCGGATATGAAAATAAGGTAAAGGCCAATCTGGAAAAAAAAGTGCACTCCATGGCAATGGAGAACGAAATTTTCCGGGTTCTGGTACCAATGGAAGATGAAGTAGAAATAAAAGATGGTCAGAAAAAGATTTCCAAGAAGAAGGTTTTTCCTGGCTATGTTTTAGTTGAGATGATTGTAAACGACAGGTCTTGGTATGTCGTTCGCAATACTCCCGGTGTGACCGGGTTTGTGGGTTCCGGAACTAAGCCGATTCCGCTCAGCAGTTCTGAAGTTAAACATATCCTGAAGTCTATGGGTATTGAAGAAATAAAACCCAAAGTGGATATTAAATTAAGACAATTGGTACGTATTACCTCCGGGGCTTTCGAAAACTGGACAGCCACCGTGATTGAACTGAATCCCGAACGCGGCAAATTGAAAGTTTTGGTAAATATGTTTGGCCGCGAAACTCCTGTAGAGTTAGAATTCTCCCAAGTGGAGAAAATCTAATAGGGCGTATTTATGCGCCTGATTTTGCCGGATAACCAGAATCAAACATCCGGCGAGTGGGAGGATTTTGTACAAGACAAAATCCGTATCACCACATTTTTTTACGTAAGGAGGTGTAACTAATGGCCAAAAAGGTTGTGAAACTCGTTAAATTGCAAGTTCCTGCCGGTAAAGCGACTCCGGCACCTCCGGTTGGTCCTGCACTTGGTCAGGCGGGCGTCAATATTATGGCGTTTGTTAAAGAATTTAATGAAAGAACGGCTGCTCAAGCCGGTTTAATTATTCCTGTTGAAATTACCGTTTTTGAAGATAGATCCTTTACTTTCATTACCAAGACTCCGCCGGCAGCCGTACTTTTAAAGAAAGCGGCGGGAATTGAGACCGCTTCAGGCGAGCCTAATAAGAAAAAAGTCGCCAAGGTTTCCAAAGCCAAAGTGCGCGAAATTGCCGAATCCAAAATGCAGGATTTAAATGCTGCCAGTGTAGAAGCGGCTATGCGCATGATTGAAGGAACTGCCCGCAGCATGGGGATTGACATCGTTGAGTAAATTGCAATTGTCGGCCCCATGAACTGAATGGCTGTTGCCTGATAATGGCCGGAACTTGCCGGATAAGGCAGTTTTGTACGAAAAGGCTGCCGTCTTAGCCAGGGGCGGTCTTGATAAGTGGGAGGATTTTCCGTTACCACCACTATGTAAGTAGGAGGAATCAAATAATGCCGAAACACGGTAAAAAATATGAAGAAGCGGCAAAGCTGATTGAGGCGGATAAACTTTACGACCTGGATGAGGCCGTGGAGCTTGTGAAGAAAACAGCCAGTGCCAAATTTGACGAAACCGTTGAAGTTGCCGTCAAATTAGGTGTTGACCCTAAACACGCTGATCAGCAGGTGCGCGGTGCGGTAGTGCTTCCCTTTGGCACGGGAAAAACGAAACGCGTCGTGGTTTTTGCCAAAGGGGAAAAGTCTAAGGAAGCCGAACAGGCCGGCGCTGATTTTGTTGGCGCGGAAGATTTAGTGGAAAAGATTCAAGGCGGCTGGGTAGATTTTGATGTTGCCGTAGCGACTCCCGACATGATGGGTATGGTTGGACGGCTGGGCAAAATCTTAGGTCCCCGCGGTCTGATGCCAAATCCGAAAGTTGGCACGGTCACGCTGGACCTTACGCGGGCCATTAATGAAATTAAGGCCGGTAAAATTCAATACCGGACGGATAAAGCAGGAAATATTCATGCTCCCATCGGTAAGGCTTCCTTTGACAGTGAAAAGCTGCTTAAAAATTTCCAGACCCTTATTGATACGTTGATCAAAGTGAAACCGGCTGCGGCAAAAGGCCAGTACCTGCGCAGCATTACCGTGAGTACTACCATGGGACCCGGTATTCCGGTTAACACCCTGAAAGCCCCCGGCAAAAAAGAATAGATTAAAGAATTAGTTTAGGCTGTAGACAGCAGGCACATAATCGTGTTTAATGGATAAGATTCCACCTGCCGAGGCCGGGGATTCGCGGTTCATAGTTATGCTATGAGCGGCCTCCGGTAAATACTGCCGTGAGGCCGTTTTTATTTTCCTTCGTTGAAAGAGCGGAGGCCCAAGGAATCGTTTCACTAAGGAGGTGTATATAATGTCTATAAGATCCGAAAAGGAAGCCGTTGTTGCGGAATTGAAAGATAAGCTAGCCGGCACTAAAGGCGCTGTCCTTACCAGCAACCGCGGGTTAACTGTGGCCCAGGATACCAAACTTCGTCGCAAACTGCGTGAAAATGGCGTGGAATATCGCGTTGTAAAAAATACGATGACCCGTATCGCGGCCCAGGAACTTGGACTGGAAGGATTGGATAAATATCTGGAAGGCCCTACGGCCATTGCTATGTCCAGCACTGATCCGGTTGCCCCGGCGAAAATCATTGCCGACTTTGTCAAAGAAAACAAAGGACAATTTGTGGAAATTAAAGCCGGAGTGGTTGAAGGCAAGGTGATTGATTCTGCAGGAGTGAAAGCTCTGGCCAGTCTGCCGCCGCGTGAAGTGCTTGTTGCGCAAGTTCTGGCCGGCATGCAATCGCCCATTGTTGGTTTGGTCAATGTATTGCAAGGTTCGATTCGCAATCTCGTTTATACGCTGGAAGCGGTTCGTAAACAGAAAGAATCGGCTTAAGCCCAGGTATGGAATTCCTTTTTAAAATAATTGAGAAAGATTTTGGAGGTATTGTAAGATGACTAAAGAAGAAATTATGCAAGCGATTGAGAACATGACCGTTCTCGAACTGTCTGAATTGGTGAAAGCGCTGGAAGAAAAATTCGGTGTTTCTGCTGCTGCGCCTGTAGCTATGGCTGCTGCTCCTGCCGCTGGTGGCGCTGCTGCTCCTGCTGCTGAAGAGCAAACTGAGTTTGATGTAATTCTGACTAGCGCCGGGGCTGCTAAAATCAATGTAATTAAAGTAGTTCGCGAAGTTACCGGTTTAGGCTTGAAAGAAGCCAAAGACCTGGTTGACGGTGCTCCGAAACCGGTTAAAGAAAAAATTGCCAAGGCTGATGCCGAAGCGATTAAGGCCAAACTGGTTGAAGCCGGCGCCGGTGTTGATGTTAAATAATTAAATAAAGATAAGAGCATCCGAGGATGCTCTTATTTTTTTTCCAAAAGTGGTTAATCTTTCTTGACATATTATTTTTCATATGATATCATTTCTAAATGCAGTATACTTAATACTGGGAATCTGCCCGATTGGTCCGTGCAAGTCTAAATTTCTTTTTTCGTAGGTATAATATCGCGATTGGTAGGAAATAGTAATATAATGGAGGATGAAACGAGTCATTTCATCGGGCTAAAAAAGGCAAGGTACTTACCTGAAATGAAGAACCTTGCTTATTTTTCGTATTTATTATATACCTTGTCATATACCGTTATGTAATGGTTTGTCAGTTCAATCTGGGCTAAGGGGTGAAGGATTTAATGTTCAATCCTGTTCCGGTAGGCAAAAGGGTCAGGTACAGTTACGCAAAAATTAATGAAGTACTGGACATGCCTAATCTAATTGAGATTCAAAAAAATTCCTACAACTGGTTTTTAAAAGAAGGATTGCAGGAAATATTCCATGATATTTCCCCGATTCAGGACTTCACGGGTAATTTGGTTCTGTCCTTTGAAAATTTTACCTTGGGAGAACCCAAATATGCGGTGGAGGAATGTAAAGAACGGGACGTTACCTATGCCGCCCCGTTACGGGTTAATGTGCGTTTAATCAACCGTGAAACCGGTGAAATCAAGGAGCAGGAAGTTTTTATGGGAGACTTCCCGCTCATGACGGATAATGGCACTTTCATTATTAACGGCGCGGAACGGGTTATTGTCAGCCAGTTGGTTCGTTCTCCCGGTGTATATTATGGCGAATCCATCGATACCAGTGGTAAAAAATTATACAATGCCACTGTGATCCCCAACCGGGGGGCATGGCTCGAATTGGAGACCGATGCCAATGACGTTATATCGGTACGGGTTGACCGCACCCGTAAACTGCCGGTTACTGTACTGGTCCGCGCATTAGGATTTGCTTCCAACGGGGCAATCCAGGACCTGTTTAACGATGATTCCCGCATTCGGGCTACGCTGGAGCGGGATAATACGGATTCGCAGGAAGAAGCTTTAGTTGAAATTTATAAACGGTTGCGCCCGGGTGAACCACCGACGGTGGATAATGCCACGCAATTATTGGAAACATTATTTTTTGATCCCAAGCGTTACGACCTGGCTACGGTCGGCCGCTACAAACTGACGAAAAAACTGGGCTGGCGCCGCCGCTTGCTGGGCAAAACCCTGAATCAATATATTGCCGATAAAACGACTGGTGAGATCATTGTTACGGAAGGCACTGTTCTTGATGAGAAGGTCCTGAATCTGCTGGAGGAAAAAGGAGTATTCGCCGGGGAGGACCTCATCGAAGTCAAAATCAGACAAAAAGACGGTACTGTTCTTAAAGTGATATGTAATCCTGCCCGCCCGTTTACATACCGGACCATTACCCGCGAGGATATCATGGCTTCCATAAGTTATCTTCTAAATTTAATGGACGGACATGGCAATACGGATGATATTGACCATTTAGGCAACAGGCGGCTCCGTTCCGTCGGTGAATTACTGCAGAATCAGTTCCGTATCGGCTTATCCCGCATGGAACGGGTTGTACGGGAACGGATGACAATTCAGGATGTGGATGTGATTACGCCCCAGGCACTGATTAACATTCGACCTGTAGTTGCCGCCATTAAAGAGTTTTTTGGTTCCAGCCAGTTGTCGCAGTTTATGGACCAAACCAATCCACTAGCTGAACTGACGCATAAACGGCGTCTTAGTGCACTGGGGCCCGGTGGCTTAAGCCGGGAGCGGGCCGGATTTGAGGTGCGTGACGTGCACCACTCCCACTATGGACGCATGTGCCCGATTGAAACACCGGAAGGTCCGAACATTGGACTGATCGGCTCATTATCTACGTTTGCCCGGATTAATGAGTTCGGTTTTATTGAAACACCCTATCGAAAAATTGATAAAGAAAATAAAAAGGTGACGGATGAAGTCTTATATCTGACGGCCGACGAAGAAGATGAAATGATTGTGGCGCAGGCCAACGAAGAGCTGACTCCCGAGGGCTGGTTTAAGGAACCAAGGGTTTCCGTGCGTTACAAGCATGAGATTTTGGTAGTGGAACCGGAAAAGGTTGACTATATGGACGTATCGCCGAAGCAGGTTGTGTCTATTGCAACGGCGATGATTCCCTTCCTGGAAAATGACGATGCCAACCGGGCGCTGATGGGAGCCAACATGCAGCGGCAGGCTGTGCCGCTTTTGAAAACCCAGGCTCCGCTGGTGGGCACCGGTATGGAATATAAAGCGGCCCGTGATTCGGGAGTGGTAGCTTTATCTAAAAATGCGGGTATGGTTGAAAAAGTAACGGCTAACAGTGTTCATATCCGGACGGAGAAAGGGACCCTGGACACATACAAACTTTTAAAATATCTCCGTTCCAATCAAGGGACTTGTATCAACCAGAAGCCCATTGTTTATAAAGGTGAGTACGTGGAAAAAGGCCAGGTTCTGGCCGATGGCCCCTCAACCGACAGAGGAGAGTTGGCTCTGGGTTATAACGTATTGGTTGCCTTTATGCCTTGGGAAGGTTACAACTATGAGGATGCAATTCTCTTAAGTGAGCGGCTGGTTAAAGAAGATGTGTTTACCTCCATTCATATTGAAGAGTATGAATGTGATGCCCGGGATACTAAACTGGGACCGGAGGAAATTACGCGTGACATTCCCAACGTGGCGGAAGAGGTTCTGCGGGACTTGGATGAGAATGGGATTATCCGCATCGGTGCCGAAGTTCGTCCGGGGGATATTCTGGTCGGCAAAGTTACACCCAAAGGCGAGACCGAACTGACGGCGGAAGAACGGTTGCTGCGCGCCATATTCGGCGAAAAGGCGCGGGAAGTGAGAGATACTTCCTTGCGGGTGCCTCATGGCGAAGCCGGTAAAATTGTTGACGTTAAAATATTTAACCGCGAAAATGGCGATGAGTTGCCGCCGGGTGTAAACCAGCTTGTCCGCGTATATATTGCCCAGAAACGGAAGATATCCGAAGGGGATAAAATGGCTGGCCGGCATGGTAATAAAGGGGTAGTATCCCGCATCCTGCCGGAAGAGGATATGCCGTTTTTGCCTGATGGAACACCGGTACAGATTGTGCTAAATCCTTTAGGGGTGCCGTCCCGGATGAATATTGGACAGGTGCTGGAAACGCACTTAGGTTGGGCGGCTCATGCCTTAGGATTGCAAGTGAAAGGCAATGTTGAGGGTCTGGCGGACCGGCTGCGCAGTGTTACCTACGATGTTGACCGGCATGGCTTGCCCCAGCCGGATGTAGCCGGAATCCATTTAGCGACGCCTGTTTTTGACGGAGCCAGAGAGGAAGAAGTGTTTCAGACCCTCAAGGCGGCCGGCTTGCCGGAGAGCGGCAAAACTACGCTGTTTGATGGGCGAACGGGCGAACCTTTTGACAATCCTGTAACGGTAGGCTATGTATATATGCTTAAGCTAGCTCATCTGGTTGATGATAAGATTCATGCCCGTTCCACCGGTCCGTACTCGTTGGTTACGCAGCAGCCTCTCGGCGGTAAAGCCCAGTTTGGCGGGCAGCGGTTCGGCGAGATGGAAGTGTGGGCGCTGGAAGCCTACGGAGCGGCTTACACGCTGCAGGAACTGTTGACTGTAAAGAGTGACGATGTTGTCGGCCGGGTAAAAACCTATGAGGCAATTGTAAAAGGAGAAAATGTGCCTGAACCGGGAGTGCCGGAATCGTTTAAAGTACTGATTAAAGAACTGCAGAGCATTGGACTGGATGTAAAGATTCTATCCGAGGATGCTCAGGAAATTCTGATTCGCGAGTCTGATGAAGATATCAATGAAACTGCCAAAGAGCTGGAATTGAATCTTGGTGGGGAATCGGAACGGCCGGGACCGTTGGAAAGAAAAAATTCCGACTTCGAGCCCGATGCGGTTGATGAATTGGAAACAAGCGACGATCTGGAACCACTGGAAGAAGAACTGGATATTATAGCCGAAATTGGTGAGATGGATGGCGACGGCTTTGATGTTGCTTCCCGGCCCGCTGCTGAAGATGATGATTTTGAGGCTTCACTGAAAAAAAAACTGAAAAAAATTGGTGGCAAGGAAAAGAAGGTTTCATCAAATGATTATTTGGAGGAACTGGACGAAGACCTTGATTAAACGCTTGGACAGTGTCCGGCGATTATAGTGAATCGGTAAATGATATATATAACGGAGTGGTATCGTTGGTGATACTCTCCTGGAAGGGAGCGGTAACCCTTTGCTTGACGTGAATAATTTTGATTCAATGCGTATTGGGCTGGCATCACCGGAGCAAATACGGAAATGGTCCCACGGTGAGGTGAAAAAACCGGAAACAATCAATTATCGTACCTTAAAGCCGGAGAGGGAAGGACTTTTTTGCGAGAAAATTTTTGGTCCGACTCGGGACTGGGAGTGTCATTGCGGCAAATACAAACGGATTCGATATAAAGGTATTATCTGTGACAAGTGTGGTGTTGAGGTAACCCGTTCCAAAGTGCGCCGGGACCGGATGGGCCATATAGAACTGGCGGCTCCGGTATCGCATATTTGGTATTTTAAAGGAATTCCCAGCCGGATGGGTTTAATTCTCGACATATCACCCCGCTCGCTGGAAAAAGTTTTATATTTTGCTTCTTATATCGTTCTGGATCCCGGTGATACCCCCCTCATGAAGAAGCAATTGTTAAGTGAAAACGAATATCGGGAATATCGTGACAAATATGGCAATGCCTTTAAAGTCGGCATGGGGGCCGAAGCAATTAAGAAACTCTTGGAAGAGCTGGACATGGAGAAACAAAGCCATGAGCTCCGGCAAGAACTGAAGGAAGTCAGCGGTCAGCGTAAGATCCGGGCGATTCGCCGTCTGGAAGTGGTAGAAGCTTTCCGCAAGTCAGGCAACCGGCCCGAATGGATGATTCTGGATGTTGTTCCCGTTATTCCGCCGGAATTACGCCCCATGGTCCAATTGGATGGCGGCCGATTTGCCACTTCCGACCTAAATGACCTGTATCGCCGGGTAATCAACCGGAATAACCGGCTGAAACGGCTTTTGGACTTAGGCGCTCCGGATATTATTGTCCGGAATGAGAAGCGGATGCTGCAGGAAGCGGTCGATGCGCTGATTGATAACGGGCGGCGCGGCCGTCCTGTCACCGGCCCCGGCAACCGGCCCCTCAAATCACTGAGTGATATGCTGAAAGGGAAGCAGGGACGTTTCCGGCAGAACCTTTTAGGAAAGCGGGTTGACTATTCCGGCCGTTCGGTTATTGTGGTCGGTCCGGAACTTAAACTGCACCAATGCGGCTTGCCCAAGGAAATGGCGCTGGAGTTATTCAAGCCGTTTGTTATGAAAAAACTGGTGAATGCCGGCCATGCCCATAACATTAAGAGTGCTAAACGCATGGTTGAGCGGGTGCGGCCGGAAGTGTGGGATGTACTGGAAGAGGTTATTAAGGAGCATCCCGTTTTGCTGAACCGCGCTCCGACTTTGCACCGTCTGGGCATTCAGGCTTTTGAACCGGTTTTGTCGGAAGGCCGGGCTATTAAGATCCATCCGCTGGTCTGTACCGCTTACAATGCGGATTTTGACGGCGACCAGATGGCCGTACATGTTCCCTTATCGGCGGAAGCTCAGGCGGAAGCCCGCATTCTGATGCTGTCGGCCCATAATATTCTTTCCACGAAAGACGGCAAACCGGTAGCTACGCCGACCCAGGATATGGTTTTGGGAGCCTACTATCTGACGATTGAGAGAGAAGACGATATTGGTCAGGGCATGGTTTTTGCAAACATGGAAGAAGCCTTGCTGGCTTATTATCACCAGAAAGTGTCATTACATGCCCATATTAAAATGCGGATTTCCGGCTATGGACTGGTGAATACGACGGTTGGCCGTTTGATCTTTAACGAGGCCCTGCCGGAAGAACTGAAAAGTTATTCTCAGAAAGATGGCCAGTGGCATTTGGGCATTTTGATGGATAAAAAACAACTGGGTAAATTGGCTGCCGAATCGTATCGCCGTTTTGGCAATGCTAAAACGGCAACGGTCCTTGACAATGTTAAAAAACTGGGCTTTTCTTTTGCCAGAAAAGCCGGGGTTACCATTGCAATTTCCGATATTAAAATTCCGGAAGAAAAGAAAGAAATTTTGTCCCATACCGAAGCGGAGGTTGACCGGATTGATAAGCAATACCGCCGTGGCCTGTTGACGGAAACGGAACGGTATGAAAGAATTATTGATCTGTGGACCAAGGCGACGGATGACGTAACCGGGGCCTTGATGAATACGCTGGACCGGTTCAATCCGGTGTACATGATGGCGAACTCCGGTGCCCGCGGTAACATTCAACAGATTCGTCAGCTGGCCGGTATGCGGGGTCTTATGGCCGATCCGTCCGGACGAATCATTGACTTGCCAATTAAGGCTAATTTCCGCGAAGGTCTTACCGTATTGGAATATTTTATCTCTACCCATGGCGCCCGCAAAGGGTTGGCGGATACCGCACTGCGTACGGCCGACTCCGGTTATCTGACCCGGCGGTTGGTGGATGTTGCCCAGGATGTGATTGTGCGGGAAGACGACTGTGACATTATTGGCATCAATCTGGTGCGGGAACGGGCCCGTCTGGCTCAGTCAAGCGCTAGTGCCATCGGTTTTCTGAAAGATACACTGCTGGGACGGGTTCTGGCGCAGGACGTGTTGGATCCCAAAACAGCCGACCTGTTATTACCGCGTGATACCGTTCTGGATGATGATAACCTGCGTCTTATTGGTGAAAATGGTGTGCCGGAAATTGTAGTGCGGGGCTTATCCACCGCCACCGAAGAGGATGTGAATCCGTCGGCTGCCAGTGAGACCATTCTTTTGGGCGAACCGGAAGAAAAGATTCGCCGGACTTTAAAAGAATCAATGATTCGTGAGATGATGGGCAAGAATACGACTGAGGCCATCAAATCCGGCCAGGGTGAAGAAATTGTGCCGCCTAATACGCCGCTTACGGAAGATCATATCGAAGCGATTCTGGCCAGCGATGTGCGGGAAGTAAAAGTACGTAATAATAATGTGAAGGGCATTACGGTAGAGGCTATAACGGAAAGCAACAGCGTAATTGAATCGTTGCGGGACCGTATCATCGGCCGCGTTGCTGCGGAAGATATTGTTGATGAAAAAACCGGTGAAATCGTTGCCCACATTAATCAGGAAATAGATGAAGAACTGGCGGATAAAATTGTGGCGGTCCGTGATAAAGTATCGATCCGTTCCGTCCTCACCTGTAAGTCGCAATATGGAGTATGCATCAAGTGTTACGGCCGCAATTTGGCCACGGGACATATGGTGGATGTGGGTGAGGCTGTCGGCATTATCGCGGCGCAATCCATCGGGGAACCGGGAACTCAGCTCACCATGCGTACTTTCCATACGGGCGGTGTAGCGGGTGACGATATTACCCAGGGTCTGCCAAGGGTTGAAGAGCTGTTTGAGGCGCGGAAACCGAAGCGGCCGGCAGTAATTACCGAGATCGAAGGTAAAGTCGAAATAAAAGAAAATAAGGGGATGCGGAAAATTACCATTCTTCCGGCTATGGGAGAAGAACGGCTATACCAGATTCCCTACGGAGCGCGTTTGACCGTAAAAGATGGTGACACGGTACAGGCCGGGGACCGGCTGACGGAAGGAGCTGTCAATCCGCACGATATCTTGCGGGTGCGTGGCTTGAAAGATACGCAGCGGTACCTGGTGTATGAAGTACAGAAGGTTTACAAGTCCCAAGGCGTTGAAATCAATGATAAGCATATTGAAGTCATGGTGCGGCAGATGCTGCACAAGGTAAAGGTGGAAGAGCCGGGAGATACGGAGCTTTTGCCGGGTGAATATATAGATATCAATACTTTTGAAGACGAAAATGCCAAAGCCATAGAAAATGGCGGCGAGCCGGCAGTTGCCCGTCCTATATTGCTTGGCATTACCAAAGCGTCGCTGGCCACGGACTCCTTCCTGTCGGCTGCTTCCTTCCAGGAAACGACCCGGGTACTGACCGAAGCGGCCATCAAGGGAAAGGTGGATCCACTGCTGGGATTAAAAGAAAATGTTATTATCGGCAAACTGGTACCGGCCGGCACCGGTATGAGCCGGTACCGGAATATCCGGATTAAAAAAATGGGCGAAGCTGTAAATGTACAGTAACATGCTGAATGGGGAAGGCAATCCGTTGCCTTCCCCATCCCCCATTATCCCAAGTGCTCTGTTAACCCTAACTCTATAGTGTTCTTGCAAGACATTTACCGCCCTGCTTTGTTGTCGTCGGCTTACATATTGTCGATATGCGCGCCTCCTCCGCCGTGCAGGACGAAAAATCTCTCGCAATTCATCCTACAGATTTAGGGTTAACAGAGCACTAGCCTGCCTGCAAAATTATAATTTAAAAAAATCAAATGAAACACGACGATCCGTGGGCATAGAAAAGAAGCTTATATCAAGAAAAAAAGGCATTTCTGCAATGAAAGTTTCTTGACATTGACTTTGGGGAATGATACTATATTAAAGTGCCTGTAGATAATTTTGGATTTGTTTATTAGCGGAGGAGTGGAGCGAATGCCTCTCACAGCACTGAAAACGGCCAAGAAAGTCATTGGCGTGAAACAGACACTCAAAGCGGTAGAGAAGGAGCAGGTCGCCCTTGTTTACATGGCGGCAGATGCGGATGCGCGTATTATCGCGTCGTTGAAAGAACTTTGCTGCCGGCGGGGTGTGGGTGTTGAGTATGTTCCAACCATGGTGGAACTGGGAAAAGCCTGCGGCATTGAGGTTGGAGCGGCGGCGGTAGGGCTTTTTAAGTAGTTCCGGAGCCCAAAAACGGTTAATATTTTGTTTTTGCCAAGGGGTAAAAACAAAATTATTTAATAAATAACAAGATTGGGGAAGGAGGTGTACTTATGCCGACAATTAGTCAGTTAGTACGCAAAAGTAGAGAAAAAATGGAGCAAAAATCCACTGCGCCTGCATTGAAAGAATGCCCGCAAAAGCGGGGTGTATGCACCAGGGTTTATACAACAACTCCGAAAAAGCCTAACTCGGCATTGCGCAAAGTAGCGAGGGTTCGCTTGACCAATGGCATTGAAGTGACTGCTTATATTCCGGGGATTGGTCACAACCTGCAGGAGCACTCCGTGGTTCTTATTAGAGGTGGCAGGGTGAAAGACCTACCTGGTGTTCGTTACCACATCATCCGCGGTGCGCTGGATACTGCCGGTGTGCAAAAACGCAACCAGGGCAGATCAAAATATGGCGCAAAACGTGCTAAAAAATAAGAATAAGATGATGCGGCTGGGTTAAATCCCGGTCGAGTGGTAACTTGGATGAAGGAGGGAAATAGATATGCCAAGAAAAGGTCCTGTGCCTAAGCGTGACGTGTTGCCGGATCCGGTGTACAACTCCAAACTTGTCACCCGGTTTGTCAATAAAATCATGATGAAAGGCAAAAAAGGCGTAGCTGAAGGCATTGTATATGATGCATTTGATATTGTGCGGGCGAAAACCGGCAAAGATCCGCTGGAAGTATTTGAAGCGGCGCTGAAAAATGTTATGCCTGTACTGGAAGTGCGGGCGCGCCGGGTTGGTGGTGCGAACTATCAGGTACCGGTGGAAGTGCGTGCCGACCGTCGTCTGTCCCTGGGGATTCGCTGGCTGGTGAACTACTCCAGACTACGCGGCGAAAAAACCATGCATGAAAGACTGGCGGCTGAACTTTTGGATGCGGCTAATAGTGCGGGCGCATCGGTCAAAAAGAAAGAAGACACCCATAAGATGGCTGAAGCCAATAAGGCATTCGCTCATTATCGGTGGTAATCCCAAAGGAGTGATGATAGTGGCCAGAAAGTTTCCTTTAGAGAAAACGCGGAATATTGGCATCATGGCACATATTGACGCTGGCAAGACCACTACAACGGAACGCATCCTCTTTTACACGGGTAGAGTACACAAAATTGGTGAAGTGCATGATGGTGCTGCGACAATGGACTGGATGGTCCAGGAGCAGGAAAGAGGCATTACCATAACCTCCGCGGCCACTACTTGTCAATGGAATGGTCATCGCATAAATATTATTGACACACCAGGGCACGTGGACTTTACTGTAGAGGTAGAACGTTCGTTGAGGGTGCTTGACGGATCGGTTGCCGTATTTTGTGCCAAAGGCGGTGTGGAGCCGCAGTCTGAGACTGTATGGCGCCAGGCGGATAAATACGGGGTTCCCCGTATGGCTTATGTCAATAAGATGGACATCATCGGCGCTGATTTTTATCGTGTTGTTGATATGATGAAAACCCGTTTGGGTGCGAATGCGGTGCCGATTCAGTTGCCTATCGGTTTTGAAGATACTTATAAAGGACTCATTGACTTGGTGCAAATGAAAGCGATTGTTTACACCGACGATTTGGGCAAAGTGAGTGAAGCGACAGACATCCCGGAAGATATGCTGGAACAGGCCGAACTCTACCGCCAGAACCTGCTGGATGCGGTGGCGGAAAGTGATGACGAACTGATGATGAAGTACCTGGAAGGCGAAGAACTCACTATTGAGGAAATCCAATCCGGTATTCGGAAAGCGACCATCGCCTGTAAGATGACGCCTGTACTCTGTGGTTCTTCATATAAAAATAAAGGT
Organism: Allolucifera butyrica; assembly: GCF_900476375.1. Lineage (GTDB taxonomy): Bacteria > Bacillota > Negativicutes > Sporomusales > UPPP01 > Lucifera > Lucifera butyrica. Next base: position 14,939 of record NZ_UPPP01000099.1, read on the forward strand.
GTACAGCCGCTGTTGGATGCGGTTGTGGAATATATGCCGGCTCCGACGGATATTCCGGCCATAAAAGGTGTCAATCCGGACACCGGCGCGGAAGGCGAACGGGCTGCCAATGACGATCTCCCGTTTTCGGCGCTGGCTTTTAAGATTATGGCTGACCCGTATGTGGGAAAATTGGCGTTCTTCCGGGTTTATTCCGGAAAACTGACCTCCGGTTCCTACGTATATAATTCGACGAAAGGCAAAAAGGAACGGATCGGCCGGATTCTGCAAATGCACGCCAATCACCGGGAAGACATTGAAATCGTTTATACCGGCGACATTGCTGCTGCCGTAGGCTTGAAAGACACGACCACCGGCGATACGCTGTGTGATGAAAAGAATACCATTATTCTGGAGTCGATGGTTTTCCCGGAACCGGTTATATCCGTAGCTGTGGAACCCAAAACCAAAGCTGACCAGGAAAAAATGGGAACGGCGCTGTCCCGCCTGGCGGAAGAAGATCCGACATTCCGGATGCGTACGGACGAAGAAACGGGCCAGACGATCATTTCCGGTATGGGAGAACTTCATCTGGAGATCATTGTTGACCGGATGCTGAGAGAATTTAAGGTTGAATGCAACGTAGGCAAGCCGCAGGTTGCTTACCGGGAAACCATTCGCAAGACGGTCAAAGCCGAAGGCAAGTTCGTCCGTCAGTCCGGCGGCCGTGGTCAGTATGGCCACTGCTGGTTACAACTGGAACCGATGGAACCGGGACAAGGTTTTGTCTTTGAAAGCCGGATTGTCGGCGGTGCGATTCCGAAAGAATACATTAAACCGATTGAAGCCGGTATCAGAGAAGCAATGGAAAATGGCATTCTGGCCGGATATCCGGTAGTTGACATGAAGGCGATTGTTTATGACGGTTCCTATCACGATGTTGACTCCTCAGAAATGGCTTTCAAAATTGCCGGTTCCATGGGCTTCAAGGCGGGAGCGGAAAAAGCGGGTCCGGTTCTTTTGGAACCGTATATGAAAGTGGAAGTCGTTGTACCGGAAGAATACATGGGTGATGTAATCGGCGACCTGAATTCCCGCCGCGGCCGGATTGAAGGAATGGAAGCCCGTGCCGGTGCACAGGCGATCCGCTCGTTCGTGCCGCTGTCGGAAATGTTCGGTTACGCTACCGATCTTCGTTCCCGGACGCAAGGCCGCGGTAACTATTCAATGGAATTTGACCATTACGAAGAAGTACCGAAAAACATTGCCGAAACCATTATCGCTAAAGTAAAAGGCGTATAGACCCAAATAATTGCGGGATGACATTCATTCTGCGGATATTTAAGGAGGCAAAACAAAGATGGCAAAGAAAAAATTTGAAAGAACGAAACCGCATGTTAATATTGGAACCATTGGTCACGTAGACCATGGTAAAACATCCTTAACGGCGGCGATTACCCTGACGCTTTCCAAATCGGGCGGAGCCGAATTCGTAGCCTACGACCAAATCGATAAAGCGCCGGAAGAAAGAGAGCGCGGTATCACCATTAACACGGCCCACGTAGAATACGAAACGGCAAAAAGACACTATGCGCACGTTGACTGCCCGGGCCACGCCGACTATGTAAAGAACATGATTACCGGAGCGGCCCAGATGGACGGAGCCATCCTGGTGGTGTCGGCAGCGGACGGCCCGATGCCGCAAACGCGGGAGCACATCCTGCTGTCGCGGCAGG
>NZ_UPPP01000091.1 GCF_900476375.1 Allolucifera butyrica
AATACATTTATAATACACTATAAATATCTTCAAAACATGCGTCTAATTTCCTTCACCAGCTGCTGTATCTCGAACGCTGCTTTGGATTCCTTATCTAATTCGATAACGCTAACACCCTCCGCATATGCTTTTTTAAAATCAATACGGTTATGTATAACCTGTTCCAGCAAATCAAAATGTTCCGGAGTTTGCGATATACATTTTTTCAGCTTATTAACCATTCCCTTGCTGCGACTGTCGGCATTATTGATCACCACGTTAGTTTTAAAATCGCTTTTATATTCCCTGCTGGCCTGGCGTAAAACCTTTTCGAATGCCTCTAAGCCGAATAGTTCCACCTGTGAGGGGGCAACCGGGCTTATGAGGATATCCGCACCGACGAGAGCAAGCCTGTTTATATCACTGTCAAAACCACCAGAATCGACGATAAGTATTTCCGACTGATATTTACTATAGATATCTTTTAATTCTTCCAGCGTCTTCGCCGTAAAGCAATTCAAAGGGGTATGACCGTTCGCTTTTCTCAATTTGTTAAAATTAAGACTGCCCTGCAAAGCATCAAGGTCTAATAGCGGTGCATCAAATGCTTGTGCAAGATTTGTACTAAGAGTAGTTTTGCCGACCCCGCCTTTATAGTGCGTGACATTGATAATCATCAAAGCAACTCCTTTATAATATATTTATAATACCCTAAAAATACCTTTAATATTTATTATAAAGGTATTTAAAATATATTGTCAAGTAAACGACAATGATAAAAAAAACCGTCACAGAATAATTGTGACGGCCTAAGACTTTAACATTTTTTTCCACCAAGGTTTGGCAGACTGATTGCGGCGTTCTTCTTGAATGGCCCGAATAGCCTCCATAAGCTTCTTATCGCGCTGATCGGAACGAATCTCCATATCCTCCCGGAAGTTTTCAAGTTCCTGTTGTACAGCTTCCCGCACCGCATTTTGAATCATTTGCGCAACCTCAACCGGGGAAAGATGCCGTGTTACAGGTATTGCTTCTAAAGTAGTAGCAGCGGCTTGTACAGCGCCCATAGGTATCCACCATTGGCTCATACCCTTTCCACGGTCTTCCCAAACTGCGGGAAGTTCGCCGCTCTGTATGCGTTTACGAACGGTTTTTGTGCTAACACCAATGACTTCCGCTGCTTGTTTGATGTTATAATGGTCTTTCATAGCTCATCCCTCTTTTGTAAAATATTTCCATTTAAGTATACCATAGGTAAGACATGCCTGGAAGAATGGAAAAACCCTTAGAAAAATTTCTAAGGGTTTTCTGCTCCTATAAACCGGCTACAGTCTATTTTCCGCATTCTGATTGTTTCGTCAGGAATTTCTAATAGAGAAATGATTTTAGGCACTTCTTCTCTAGCTTGATACATAAGTACAAAGGTATGGTAATCTCCATAATTAGGTATATTGACGCTTCTTTTCCTCGGTTCTTTATATTTAATATCCAACATATTTACTAAATACCTACTTATCACATCTAGTACATTTTTTGCGCCTTCAAGTTTTACAATAGCATTCTTACCGCTGCTCGGTTTTGTTATTGCTGCTTTAGTGTAACAATATCCCCTGATAAACTCTAATTGATTTATATCCCCTTGAGGGTATTGTCTATCTTTATCACGCCGACTTGTCCATCCTAATTCAAATATTCTTTTGACAAACTCATTACCTGGTGTAATTCTAATTGCGTATGTATTATTCCGCTTATGAGGTTTAAAAGACCCTATTTTTTTGGAGATCAAAAATAGTAACTTTTTATCATGATGCCTAACTAATAGCCTTTCGTCATGAGATTCCGCGCCACAAAAAGAGCCGCAACCCCAAACAAATCCATAAATCCAATCCAAAGAAAGAGTATGCATTTTATTCTCCCTAAAAATTCCTTAAACCAGAAATATAGCGATATACTTTTAAAATCCTTTCTGCATTAGGATCATTTCTTTTCCATTCCGGAATCAAGCTTGATAGTGCTGGGATAGAGTATTTATGCTCCATGTCAGTCATAATCGCCGCCAGGCGTCCATCATCATCCCTGGCAATTCTTGCCCGTTCAAGATATTTTTCAAGTTCAGACATAATATTATCCATTAAATCACACACTTTCTGAGTTTTCTTTAATGCTTCCCTGTACAAGTTCAATAACATGCTCATAGACCGCAATCTGGCCGCTTTTATAGCCTTTATTCCAATCGTCTTTTCGTTCCTCTTTTTCAGATTCCGACTTCAAAAATTCGAGTATACTTATCAGCTTTTTACCGTCTATCATGTTTCCGTCCACTTTTATCCCTCCATTTCAGTTTGACCGGCTGCGCCTGTCAGCGCAGATCCGTGCCAAGTGCCTGTCCTTATACAATATCTTGTGCTGCCGGCAGCTGCGACGGATACAAGATATTGTGTCTCTCATTCAACCCTATTTTGACTTTGCCGCTACCAGGTGTTTTCGTATCAATATTTCGGCACTTTTTGCTTTCTCCTGGATCATATTTAAATAGTCTAAGGCGCTTTCAAATTTCCCGTTTTTTACATCCTCTTCGATGCGCTTCACCCTGGCGCAAAGATATTCCGTTTCCCATTCCCGGCTAATATCCAGCATTTTAATCATCCTTTCTTATTTCGTTCTATTTTGGGGTATAAATTGCTTTGGAAACACGAAATCCTGCTCTTTCTTAATGCATCCTAGAGGGTATATTCTTCCGCAACAATCACATTCTAAAGAAACACCACAATCATAAATTTTTCCATCTTCCCCTTCTTCAACACCAGTGAAAAATTTATTAAGTTTCAAAGGACTACCGCAAGCATTACACTTTAAAATATTTTTTTCGCAATTCATATTAACCCTCCGTTTCTATTTTGACGTTAAGTGCCGATCCTCGCTGGTGGCTCCGGCCATGCGCGGCAATGTAAGCCAGGTTGACTACCCCCAAGTCGTACTACTAAAAACCTGCTGCCAAGTCTTTCTACCGTTTTTCAACAAGTCTACACGAAGATAATCATTTTCACGTTTTACTGAAATATACTCAATTTCAAACTCAGAACTATTTGCTTCACGATAATTATTTCAAAAAGAATCAAAAGTCTTTTTATCAGAATCACTTAACCGGTTATAACCTTTAACCATTAAATATCCTCCAATCCATTTTGTCACTATGCAGGAATTTAGCTTTTTCCCCAGAAGTAATAAGGTTTCTCCCCACCCCTTGCTGGTTTGATTACTATGATTTTGTTTTTCCGAAAACGTCTCTATAGGCTCTAAATATAAACCTTATAAGTACAAAATTTAGAAACAAGATGATCCACTTCTTAGCGCCCTGGGCGCGGCCGAAATATATAGTCAAACTGGCTGCAGCCGATCACTGTCAGCCAGTTTGACTATTTGTCCGATTTAGGCTCCTCATTTGAAAATACAAATAACAGTACGCCGCTTATACCTATAATTAAACTAATTGTATTTGCATAAGGAAACGAAAAACCAGAAATCATGCTTGCCAATGGCATTGCAAGTGCCAGCATGATTAAATTGATACCATACCGTTTTGCTTTTTGATTGTATAGTTTAACAAGATCGCATAACTTCATTATTTATAATTCTCCTTTCCCGACTCTGAGCCAAACCAGCGGCACCGGCTGCATCCTGGATGCCGATGGCGATCCGCTCCGTGATCGCGGCCATGGCCGTCACCGCAAGCCAGTTTGACTATGTACTATTTTCTTGAAAACACGTATTTTCCTGTTATTTTCCTTTAAAAAGCTATAGTCAATTATTTTCAATTGGGAACAGTTTTATCCCTTTATATTCTTCATTTAATCGTTTAATAAGTCCTTTTAGGTTTACGCCGGGATAGGCTCCCGGCTGGCCTTTATGAAGTTTTATTCTACCGGCTCCGTTTGCCCCCGGAAACAATGACCGGCATATCGCCAACCCTCCGGGCTATTTTTTAAGGTTGAATAGGTAGCCCGCCATTTTCCGTCTTTATCCGGGTTATGGCTATATGGCTCGCCCATCTGGACACATTGCCCATTCATACAAGCCGGGGGCAAAACATTTATAAAATAGTCTACAAATTCCTCGTCTACCAAGTCGCCAACCTCTAAAAAGCTGTCCAAATCGCCTTCCCAATCCTTGTAACATTTCACTTTGAAAACCTCCCATAATTTAATTTGGTCGTTGTACTGATAAGCAAAGCCTTTATTTCTATCACAAAAATCCTTTGCCAAACGCTCACTAACTAATGCAATCATTACTCTGTTCCTCCTTCGCCGGTATAACGCCCCGGCTGGCTTATTTTTATGTTTAGGCTGTAATCTGGTTGGCATTCTTTTTCTTTTCCGCAGTTTTTACAGTCTCGCTGCCGTACATATGCCGTATGTAGTCCATATCTTTGATGCCGCTGGACCTTCTGACTTTCGCTTCCTCTGGCCGCCAGTACCACATCTTCTTTTTCCTGGCAAAAAAATAACCGACTTCGTTTAAAGCGTCTTTATGCTTTTTCGTTTCACCTGACACCCATATCCAGGAGCCGCATATTTCAATTTCCAAACCATCCAAATTTATAATTCTGTCTATCATTTCGCGGAAACCGTCATTTAGATTGTATTTGCTTTGTCCGTTGGCATCAGTGACATTTAACTTTTTAAAAAGAGCTTCATATTCAGCGTTTACGGCTTTCATTATCTCGGTATCACCGCCCCGGTCGGGATGATATTTAAAGGCTAATTTTCTATACGCTTTTTTCAGTTCGTCAATGGTGCTGATATTCTGGAAATACATTTCTTTTCGTCCTCCTTGGCAGGGTAAGCGATACAGGAAAAATAAAGAATTACAGTAGTAATAATGGATTGGGACCGTTCCCCCTGCAGCTGTTTTTTTGTTGAGGTCCTTATAAAGTCCGGAGGTGCTTTTGCAAGGGCCGACTGCAGGGAGGTACATTTTACCCTTGCAAAAGCAAGCCGCCGGATTTTATAATGGCCGGTCAAAAAAACAGCAAATTAAAATAGCCTTTCGGCGCTTTTCCGAAAGGCTTCCATCAGTATTTTTTAATTATTGGTTAGCTGACGACAGTAGTACAGTAGAGTAGTATGGCAGTAAATACTTGAATATTTTTTTAAAAATGGGTACAATATAAATAAAAGGACTGACGTGTTGGAATCACGCCAGCCCCAGGTTGTTAACCTGAACGGTTAGCCTGGAATATCGGGTTATCGAAATAACCGCTATCCTTGGCCGGGAGCGGTTATTTCTGCTTTATGATTAAAACAACAAGCGTTGCGAATGCTATCATAAGATAGATGGCCTCGAATGTTGATATCATAATCACCCCCTTTCTACAAAGGGAGTGCTAACCGTTCCCTAACAACCTGAAAATATTATAGCATATTCTACTTTGGTTCGGTCAAGTTCACCGTAAAAAAGCCTGCTGGATTTGTGTGTTTGTGGACAGCTAACGGCTCCGGCATAGCCTACGCCTACCTGACCACAAGCCACACAAGCTCCACAGGCTCGACGGCGACTATTTTTTTATATCTCTTTTCTTAAAAACCAAGGACAGATAAAACCAACAAAAAACACACGCAGCCAGGACCCAAGGATAGTTTTGCGTTAGGGATGGACGCCCGAAGGGTCAAGACAGCGTTTTTTGCTGGCTTGATTCACGACAGCCCGGCCCAACGGGAACGCTCATATAGGGAAATGTAAAACCATCAATGTCCGATAATAAGCGATTAAGTAAACTATGAAACCCAGGACTTCCGCGCCTTTGCGGTACCCTGGGTTTTTATATGCTGTTTATACAGTTTATACAGTCCTTTTGTGCATGTTTTATACAGAATACTTGTATATTTCTATCATTCGGCCATTGTATTTCCTTCAATATCTATACCCTATAAACTGTTTATAAATTTGAACAACAAATTTCGTTGTTCAGACGTTAATTTTCCTGTAGCTTGCAAAAGTCTATTCAGTTCGGGGTCAATGGTTTGCTGTTCATCGGCAAAGAATTCAGCCAAAGAAAATCCCAAAGCGGTTATGATGCGTTCTAATATATCGAATGTTGGTTGGTTATCATTATTTTCGATATGGCTTATAGTAGCTTGTCCGACGTTAGCTTCCTTGGCAAGCTTGGTCATGCTCATACCTTGCTTTGTTCTTAAATCCTTTATTTTTAGTCCAATATTCATAAATGCACCTCAGAAAATATTCTTATATGAATTATAGCACAAAAAAATTTGATATAATTATTCAATTTTGAATTGACAACCCATTCATAAATGAATATAATTGTAATCAAAAAATGAAACGGAGGTAATGAGTATGGAAATATTGGCACAAAGATTATTAGCACTTCGTGAAGCCAAAAACTGGTCACAAGCTGAGTTAGCGAAAAAAGCCAGTATTCCGCAAGGAACTATCAGTAAAATCGAGCAAAAAAAACTTATGCCAAGGGCAGACACTTTATTGAAAATTGCTGTAGCCTTAAATAGCACAACATCATATCTGCTTGGAGAAACAGCAGCATAAGAGGGAAAATAAATAATATGTAGTACTATATAGTACATATTATTTATAATTATATTTTCTCTATCCATATAGGAGATGGTTCAGTTTGAATACACAATTACTGCTGGATTGGTTGTATGCAATGATAGATAGTTTGTCTCAATACCCTAGTGATGATATGTATTCCGCTGGGGCGAGAAAAACATACCAAACTATAATTGATCTAATTAATGCAGGAGCTTTTGAAAAATAAAAAAGTGACGCTTTACAAATTATATAACTAGAATATAATAAAAATTAGACAAGACCTTATTGAAACGAACTGGGGGGTTCGTTTCAAATTCTCAGATAGTGCCTCTGAGAAGCAAAAACGCTCTGCTCACACACCGGCAGGGCGTTTTTGTTTAAAATACTTGAAGGGACCGCTTATAAAAGTTATATATGTTTTCTATTTTTTGACACCCCCGGAATTCTGCTTAATGCAGGAGCCTTTGTAAAAATAAAAAAGCCGGTAATCCTTAACGTACAGGATTACGGCTTTTTCCTCGCTAAAAACTCCTTAGCGTACAAAATCTGCATAATGTTGGTGCTCTCTCCGGCCTTCGGCTCCACAGGCACTATAGGATAACGATTTTTACCTTTTCCTTTTTTTACCGGGGAAAGGAACCGCTGAACCTATCGGCCTCTCCTCTATTCCTACCGCTTTGTCTCCCTTGTTCCCTATTTTTTCACAGTTAACAGGGTATTCTAACCGTAAAAACTTTCTGTATGCTGCTATCATTTCCTGTGCCTTCGGGTCAAGGGTTAAGTCTGGATTAACCGGACACTTATCCTCGATATCACCAACCAGGTAGTCATAACTTATATCAAAAAATCTTCTAATCCGACCAAGGGTTTCTATATCTGGCTCACCACGGCCATTCATCCAATTATAAATTTGATACCTGGTCACGCCTAGTAAATCACTTAGCCGCTCAGTAGTAAAACCAGAATTATTGACCAATAGCCTAAAACGAGTATTAAAATTATGCATAACGACGACCCCTCCAAAAAGCCAGTAAAAGTTATATATGTTTCCACATTTTTGACACTACACAAAAGGACTTTTCTCTGCAGGACCGAACGAAGAAAGACCCCGAACCTGTAAAAGTTATATATGTTTTCTATTTTTTCACACCCTAATGGAGGAGAAGCTCGTCCCGCGAAAGCCCGTAAGAGTTATATATGTTTTCTATTTTTTCACACCTTACTTTTGGTTCAAAAATAGCTTTCACAGTTTTGATAATAGCCGTTCTTTCTTTACCGGTTTCTTTAAGCTTATAACGTAGTTCCTCCGCGGTAAAACTACTAGGGATAGCTTCTAGTATGCCTAGGGTCCTTTTGTCGCCTGTAACGGCCTTCTGGACAGGCTGAAATTCCCATTTGAGTTTAATTGTCTTTGCTGCTTTACCAACTTGGTAGCTTCCTGACCGTTCGATAATGCCCTTTCCGGATAATTCATCTAAAAAACGGCGATAATTTGTATAACTGCTCCAAGAAATCAGCCTGTCAGTATGTACATTCACAGCTTCCCGTTCCTGCCTCGGGTTTATATACCTTACTAATTCGCCCAAGAACTTCATGCGGGGCAAATTGCCTTCACATATCCGGATTATCGCCTCTATATCAGGCTTTGTAAGGTACCCGTGGTGAAGATTATGAATTGCATCCGGATAAACCCTGGCAAGGTCATAATCATTCCAAATTCGCTCTGCCTGGCGCATAATTTCCTTTTGCACTCGGGCCGGATTCCGTTTTATCTCTTTACTAAGGCCATTATGCTTTGTACGAATCCATCGAAAGCACATAACCATAGCATCCTGGATGTCTATATTCATTCGCCAAAGAGCATATAAAACGCAAAATTGGGCTTCGTGGCGTGAACTAGGCGAATCAAGACCGTGCTCTAAATAATCTAACCCTCGTTTATAAGTATTCGCATACACTCTAAGCGGCTCTATTTGAAAGGGAAGTACTGTCTGTTGGTCTGTTGGCGCTTCGGCCAGTTCATATTCGTCCAATTTATTAAACCAATATAATTTTTCCTCGACGGTGGTTAATCCACCATGATTATACATTGGCGTATCCGCTGGACTAAAAGGCAGACGAAAACATTTTGCCGCTTTCGGATAAATTTCCACTGCCCGTCTTGCCGCCCAGGGCGTAAATACATCATTTAAAAGCCGAACCGTTGGCGGCTTATCATTGTATACCGGCCTAAAATAAACGTGATAGCTATTTAAGTTTTCACTCCGGCAAACCATGCTATTTGCCTCATTAAGGCCAATCGCTTCCCGGATATAAGCAACCTTGTCGATTGGTGCATCGTCAATATCGATAACCCCAAAACTAGGATACCACGGCGCTACCGTAGCTACTGCATATTGGCCTCTTAAATGGGCCTTTATCGCCGGATCAGCCAGCGATTTATTTTTTGTCTTCCAGGTCTTACCTGGCTGTTTTACTGCATATTTTGGGTGTCGTTGCACAAAATAAGATAAATATTCTGCCGGAATAGCACTATTAGAATTAGACTCACTTTCTGCTAATAACAAAAAATAGCCGCTCCTTTCTAATTACGCGGAGTGGCCTCACATTGTTAAAATTCACTTACTGGACTTGCATACCCTCACAAAAAGATGGTATAATAAGCCTAAGTGAAATAGTGAGGCCATAAGTGAATAGTGAGGCCATAACCATAAGGCCCACAGGCACCACTCACGCGGCACCCGAAAGTCGACAATCTTGCCAGGACGACGACTACGGGTGTTTTCGTTTTTTTATTTTCTTTTTCGCTTGTCCTATGATTTAGTTTAGCATATTTTAACAAATCCGGCTAGACGTTTCTGTACATTATTGTTTCCCCCTGGCAAGGAAACCGTGTATTAAAGTCCGATATATGGTCCCCGCGGTTGGCTGTTCGAATCTCGCCTTTGGCCTTTTGCAAACTCTTTCGTGCCCGCCTCCAACTTGCGATTCGCCCGCAGCTGCGTAATCTCTTGATTCATACGGCGCAATGTTTCTCGACAAAACTCCTTTATATTGTTCTTGGATCGCGCCGGTCCCGTGTTTTTAGGAATCAAAAAATCATCAGAAGTCAACCTATTGGCAAAATCACTAATCTGTGTTTCCATTTTTTCCCGATCATCGGTAAAAAGTTTAACTTCATGCCTGGCTCTCGAAATATCTACATAGTAGCTGTTCCGGGAGTTTAATTGTTTTTGGGCAGAATCCAAATTAATAATTGCCCGATCTTCGGTAATCCCTTGCGCTTTATGGGTTGTCATGGCATACCCGTGGTCGATTTTATTATATTGGTTCATATCAATATCTAACGTTGTCCCGTTAGAATCAACGCTTAACATATCTTCCCGCATTTCTTTGATAAAACCGACTTGCCCATTACGGACCCCTAGATTATTGTCATTTTGCAAAAAGATAATCTTATCATCAACTGAAAACTCCCGGTTTAACGTATGTCCCCGGCCATCTACTACCTGGAAAAACTGTCCTGGTAAGAGTTGGCCCATTTTTTTTAATTCTCTCCGGACACCGTCATTCAGCGTTTTTCGGTCCCGATTATCGGCGGTCAAAATAACCGTTTTATTCCGTTCTTCCTGGGGGAGTACCGTAAATTCCTTTACAATCGCCTTCATTCGGTCTTTCCGCTTTTCAATAACCTGAATGTCTTTATCAATTATTTTAAGCGACTTGTAAACATCCCCTAATACTGCCTCTTTAACGCTTTTTAGCAGTTCGGTTTCCTTTCCATCCTTTTTTTGCCGTATTATATCATCTATTTTTACGGTCTCAATTCGGTGCCGCTCTATAAAGTTAGTAAAAGAATTTCCCACGGCAACCGGCAATAGCTGCTGCTTATCCCCGATAAATACCACTTTGGCATCTTTGGCTTTTGCTGCCAGCATTAACGGTCGCAACGTTGCATTCCCCACCATACTGGCCTCATCTACAATCCAAACCTCTCTTTTCCCGCCTGGTTTCAATCCGTCCAGCTTCCACTCTTGTTTTTTTGTATAATCTTCCTCCGGATTTCTGTTCCCGGCCTCTTTTTCAAGTTGATTCAAAAAACTGTGAATCGTCTTGCTTGGTATATGCGCGTCTTTCTGCAACCCCTCCGCTGCCTTCCCGGTAAAACACGCGCCTTTCACTTCGTAGCCTTCCGCTTCAAAAACCTGCCGCGCATAATTCAGCATATGGGTTTTTCCGGTCCCGGCTAGTCCCTGGATGGCGCAATATCGGTCTTTATTGGATGCCGTGAATAATACAGCCTCCCGCTGCTGTCTACTTAAAAGTGCGGTTCCATCTTCCGCAACGGCTATTTTATCTAAAAATTCCTTGGCCTTGGGGAAAGCTATGCCTTCCACTTGATTTTTCCCCTGCGCTACTTCCTGAAAAATCTCTTGCTCCAGTTCGTAATTTTTCGTCGTGCAGTAATACTCGTCCGGGTCTTTTTTATTATGGCGCTTGCCTAAATGTAAAATCTCCTTGCCAATCTCCTGACGAAATAAGTCTCGAAATTCTTCTTCCTTCATACCTAGGCCAACGCCAAAAGCCAAAACCGCTTTCTTAAAGAACTGTTCTTTTACCGCAAAATAACGATGTGAAATATGGTTTATAGCTTTATCAAACTCGGCTTTAAATTGCTCTTGTGTCGGCAGAATCGGCTCAGAAGCCTTTTCAAGTTGACTCTCGGCTAATTCTATCAGGGTTTCTTTCCAAGATTCCATCAATTTGCCAATATCCCGGTGCTCCTTGGCCTGGCGGGTTAATAGCGCCGCTTTCTCTGCCGACTGCGCTGAATTGGCATCCCATTCTTTCAACTTCTGCACGATCTCGGCCCGCCGGTTTGAAAAATGCTCCATTGATTTCTGCGATATTCCGGCCAATTCAAAAAAGCCTTTTTCGTGATCTGTTGTAGTAACTGCATACCCCTTTTGCATTACCTCCCTGGCTAATGTATTTCGATACAGCTGCCCGTAAAGAATTTTGTTTTCATAGATAGATTGATTATCCACGGCATAATACTTGCCGTTATATTTTGTCTTATTTAAAATCACGCAATGGGTATGCAGCTGAGGATCAGAGGCCCGCGACACGTAGTGATTAAAGCGGCCACAAATCATATTGCCGGTTTTAATATGCGCTGTCTCTTTATTACTGGTTACGCGGGCGCCGATTTCCTTCTGCTCAATTTGCGCCAAAATAGCTTCCACCGCTTTATTATGGGCCTCTAACATATCCTGCCGCGTCTGGTCATTCATGCACATAGCAATCGACACGCTTTTCGGTGCCGAAAAGCAAAGGTCGAAACCGGCCCGCTCTTTTCTCTCGTTGATAAGCCGATCAAAATCCTGCTTCTCTAGTGTGTCGGTTAATTTTAAATCCTCTTTAAGCTTGCCATACCAGGAATTATCCCGATCTCCCATACGAGCATAATAGCCGTCTTTATCATAGTAAGAACCGGCCTGCTGCGCTCCTACATTGCTGATCGAAAGCATATTAAGCCTCCACTAAATACTGACTAAATCGAATTTATCAGCCTTTTTCTCAGCCTCTACAGGCTTGTTAACTTCTTCTTCCGCTACCACAGTTTCCGGCTCTGGGGTTGTAGCAAGCGGCGCAAATTCTCTCATAACAAAATGCGGATACCGGTCTTTATAAAAAATACGCGGAACTTCTATATGTGAGATACCAAAATTAGCAATATTGATAATCGCTTCCAGGTCCTCTTGTGTCTGAAATTCGGTAGGTATAATCAGCCTTTCCGTGCGCTCTTGCTCGGAAAAACTCTTCCGGTCTCCCATTTCACTTGGACTCATTTGGCGGGACTGCATCATTTTAACAAGCTGCTGCTCTCCAATAGCCTTTGATAAAAATTCGGCGGTTTCCGGCTCCCTGATCCGGAAAGTAATATTGGTATTGAAGTTATTAAAAAACGATTTCAAATTCGCTTTGCCGTATTGTTCTTCAATCCGTCCAAGGTCTTGATTGGCACAGATTAAACAAGCTCCCTTTGACCGGCCCACCGTTTCTAGTTTCAGAATCGAATTCATCTTGTATAGTGTCCCTAGTTCATCGATGATAAAAAAGATTCGACGATTCAAATCATCGGGCAACGACAACGTTTCCCGGATCATCGTATCAATCGCCAACGTCATTAACGGCTTAAAAATGGTTTCGTATTGTTCAATATTCAAGATATATAAATTAGGCTGCGGCGTATTGTTTTTGCTTTGCCGGATGAATTTTCTAAAACTAAAATCTCCATCTGTATCAACCAGGTAGCGAAAAAATTGTATCCGTTCCTGCAGAATTGATACGATACTGGCCGCTGCCGGTGAATCCCCTTTATCAATATGCTTTAGTGCGCCTCTCTCACTTAACGGCAATGTCCGGAAAGCGGCCTGAATTTCTTCCAGCGTTTGCGAAAAGAATTCCCACAGGTCTTTATTGCGGGTCTTGTTATTCATCTTTAAGTAAACCAAGCCGGTCCGAAAAACGTCCTTCGCGCAATTATACCAGTATTCATCTTTCGGGTCCGACGATAAATACAGACTCTTGGCTATTACATCGTAGTCCGGCAATATCTCCAATTCATTAAAAATATTCCAGCCTAACGATCTGGCATCAAACGGGCTAAAGATAAGGTCTAAGTCTTCCCGATATTGTTTCGCTGCAAATTCCCCTTTTAGGTCGTAAAAAATACATCGGTCGCCGGTTTGATTCTGAACCTTCCGTTGATTAATTTGAGCCGCCAGCTGGTTTAATAACACACTTTTGCCGGAGCCTGCCGTACCTAATATTAAAAGATGTTTCGGCTCCATTTCATAGGGTAAAATAGTGTCCCCGATTTTTAATGTACTCAGTGGATTTTTTTCAGCCTCTTCGGCTAGTTTTTTATTTAAAACTGCAATCGGAGTAACCTTTGCCCCGCGCAAAAACTTTTCATCCTCAATTTTTTTAGACGTTGAGATAAAAATAACGAGATAGAGTACCGTCGCTATATATCCTAAAAAAGAGAGGTAAAACCAATGATGCATTTTTTTCTGAGTGTTTTTATAGGCATTGTCAGTAAGCCAATCTACAAAGTTCCGGTATACATCAACCGGCAATTTTGTATTATTCTTGGCATACCCCTGCAACTCTGGTTCGACGGGTATATAGTTGCCGCTAAATACGCCCCCAAAGCCGGTATAATACTTAATTGCAACCGTAGACGGCATTTTAGTTTGGGTGCCTACGACATAAAGGTTATTAAGACCGCCCTGTATCCCGTATAGCCCAATTAATAAAATCATTACTTGTATAGTCAGCCCCAAAATGAAGGCCCGGACTATCATCTTAAAATACATACTCACATCTGCCCAAAAAGCCTCATGGGTTTGGTAGCCTCTCATCCCTGGTCCTCCTTAAACAGCTTTTCGGCTTCTTCAAGCGTTGCCTTGTAGAACTTAACGGCAAAATCCTGGTCATTGGTCTGCTCGGCTGCAGCTAACAACCCAAGCTTAGAATTCACATAAGATATGCGTTTGAGGTAGGTTAAATCGTTATTAATTCTTGTATAAAAATCCATCTTTGCTGAATCAAGTGAAGAGGAAAGACCGGCATCAAGAAGATACTGGGATACGGATTTTTCATTAATTGCCGCCAATTTTTCTATCTGCAATTTCTGTGCGGCAGTAAGATAAACCCGGATTTCTGCATCTTTCGATTTTCTTTTAGGCATGTTTCCACATCCTTATATACGGCTGCTTTAAAATAAGTTATGGCGCTGGATTTAACCAATCGTATGCTTACTAGAACGGCTATAGGACGGCTGCTTAAACTCCGCGCCATAACTGGCCTGACGGCATATTCGAAGAATTGCGTCAGGTGTGATCGAATTTGCGCAGGAAATTCGATCACGGGAATTAGTCGTATTAGCGTACAATTCCGCGAGAATACGTTTTGTTAAACACTTTCTCATTTGCCCTTATTTTTGATAATTGGTCTTGAATCTTTTCTTTTTGGGATATAACATTATCTAATTTTTTTACATTGCCACGAATAGAAATACTGGCATCAAGAGTTTTTACGCGACTAGCGGCCAGATTAATTTTCTCAATTTCCTTTCTTTGACCGCCAAGACTTTCCCGCTGAAACTTAATTGCTTGTACTCTTCTTTGGTCAATTTCCTGTTTCTGCATCTGGTCTTTCACATAGTTATTAACGAATTGTTTTGCCTCCGCAGTTTTTATATAACTCTCTTTTTCAATTGCCAGCTGTTCCTGTTTGGCAATCACAGCTGCCCGCCATTTAGTAAGCCGTTCCGCTTCCTGCGCCCAGGCGCTTTTTTTACCGAATTCGTAGAACCTGGGCGCAGGGGTAGAAACATGTTTATTCAATGCAGCAGTATATTCCTGGCCTTCTTTAGCAAATTCTCTCTCTTGCTGAGAAATGGATGCGTTTTTTAGATATTCCTCTCGCCCTTTTTGTTCTAACTCCGACTTGTTTAGCATTGGCTGAGAGTATTTTTGCTGCATAATCGCCAATGTATCATTGATCCGGTCTATCTGGTCCTGGTGCTGCAATATTACGGTTTGCAACTCTTTTATACTTATCTGATTGACCTGGTTATTTGGCTCTTCCCAAAAAGTAGGCCGGTTGACGGTTAATTCTTGGGTATGGCCTATTTCTTTCACTAAGTCCATGTATTTCTCATGAAGTCTCTGGTCTATCTCTTTTTCAAACTTATCTCCTAATGACCGCTGCGCTTCTTTTAAATACCTTTCCTCATGATTGTTTCTTGCTTCCAGATACGTTTGATAACTTATGTCTTTGCCGAATTTTGACTCTAAAATACGGGCTAATTTATCCGTCTCACTATGGGCATAATTATTTGAGTCGCGTTCTACTGGCTGAAACCGGTAAAAAGAGAATTCGGCTTTATCCGGAGTAAAATAAACCAGACTATTTTCCTGCCATTTTGCCACTTCCTCCGGATTGTTATGAATGCCTGGGTTTTCTATCGCATGTCGCTGGAAAGCGTGTCTACCTTCATGAATAACGGTATCAGTCGCTAAATATTGAAAACTGTACCCGTCTTGGGGATCATCAAGAAGAAAATTGGAATTGATTATTATTTTGTTGTCCATTCCTTGATATACCCCAAAACACGTACCAGGTAAATCTTTAATCTGAACAATCGCCGGTTTTCTTCCCTGGCGTTGAGCATACTCTATTTCTAATTCTTGATAGGCGAGAATGCGAAGATCCCGTGAAGCTTGTTTCCAATTCGATTCATGTAGAACGTCTGGATAAAATAGGTACTCATCCATCTTTTAAGCCCAACCAAAAAATGCTGCTGGCGTAGCGGCGAATTTTTTTGCCAATTCCGGCTCTTGTAGAAATACATCCATAGTCATTAACGCTTTTATAAATGAGCTATGTTCTTTCTCAATAATTTGCTTTATCGTGATACCCTCAACATTGATTTCATCGGAAACAGACCTATCTATTAACCAAGCGTCTAATGTCTTCTGTAATCGCTCATCGAGTTTATATATATTTTCTGCTGATAAACTAGCTGACCACGCGGGATAACCGCACTCTTCAAGCAAAATTTTTTCTAATACCTCTTTATCGTATTTCAGCATTTTTATCGCCATCCTTCTTTTTGTGAATAAAGTAGATAGGGTTTAATGAAAACCCCCTAAACCAGACCCCTTTCCCTTTTGAGGAACAATATTACCCTCTGCATCATGTACAATGCCTGTGTTAGGATTTTTTGTATATCCTGGCGGTAATTCACCATTCGTATTACTATTTGGCTGCTCCGTATTCTTTTTTTGCTCTGTTTGGGTCGGAGTATCCTTGGCGGGCGTAGGTGCCGGAAGCGTATTCTGAAGTTGCTGCTGCGGTGCTTCTTTTTGCCCAAAGAAACTACAACCAGTAAATACAAACGTTAACATCGTCACTACTAATACTAAGGCATACCATTTTTTCATTTTCTCATTCCTCCGTTTTCCATTTCTTATTTTTGGCTCCATAATATAAGCGGATCAGCGTATTCCCAACCCCCGTTTTGGGTCGGAACCCAATATTCAAGATGTAAATGTGGCCCTGTAGAATTCCCGGTACTGCCGATCAGCCCTATAACCTCTCCGGCTTTCACTTTTTGGCCGGCAACAACAAATAGTTGGGAACAATGGCCGTATAATGTGTATGTATTATCGGCATGGTGTAAGATGATTGCGTTCCCGTACCCGCCTTTCGGCCCTGCAAATACTACCTCACCGGAAAAAAGCGCCGGAATTGGATCACCATAGTTTTTTGCAATATCTATCCCCGTATGAAAACTGTACTCCCCGGTTATAGGATTGATGCGCGGGCCAAATGTTGAAGTAATTACAAGCGGATCAGCATATACAACACTCATACTCAGCAAGGAACAGCAAAGCATCATAAATATAATAATTTTCCTCATTACTAAAAACCCTCCTTTAATACCCAAATTGGTTTCACAATCGCCCGAATTTGAGACGTTGCCACATCCCCATAGTACCGGCCATCAAACGAATTTGGTATGTCGGCTGCTACTGGCAAAAAGCGCCCTGGGCGAACTGTATGAACGCCGTGGTCTTGTGGCAAAGGCAGTCCTGCCGTATCCGCTTGAAATACCGGACCAATATAACTGTCATTAATAAAGAAACCATAGTTACGAATTTCAAACTGATCCCCTGGTAGTCCTTCCACTCTCTTAATCAAGGGAATGTTCCGGTCATACCAGGAACGTCCTTCTATTTGGTTTGCAATGCGGTCCGGCAAGTCAAAAACAACGTATTCGCCAATCCCGACAGTGGAACCTGGCACAACTTTATAGATGCCTATAGGGACGCTGTTGGTGAGATTAAAATAATACTGCTTTTGTAACTTTGCTCCAAACGTAAAATTACAAAGCCAAAGAAGAATAACGATTCCTATCCCTACAAGCGGCCACAAACGACGTAATTTAATCCTGGTCATGATATAATATCGGCTTCATACCGCCGCCTTCGTGACTTTCGGATGGTATTACTTGATGTGCCTGACTGACCGTTGCATGAGCGTTTCGCGCCGATCCCAAAATGGATGCTCCTTTACTTCCTAAACCAGCTCCACCGGAGCCGCTTGAACTATTGCCTCCCAAAACCGGCGGCATTGAAGAAACGTTGCCGGAATCTCCTGCTGTGGTTGTTCCCGTTCCCCCGGCAACACCGCCGGAGCCGGTAGAACCGCTCGAAGTATTTCCAAAGCCCCCGCCGCTTCCGGATGCTCCACTACCTTTAAATAAATTAGCCACTCCACCAGCAGCCGCTTTTACTCCCATACCGGCCCCGACCGCTGCCGCCACCCCTGTGATTACAGCTCTTGCCGCAGCGCCTGCCGTTAACGAGGGAGATCCGGCCATATACGCAGAAGCTAAAGAAGGAGCCTGCCAAGCTAAAAAGGTTAAAGCCATGGCCTTCGAACACAATACAGCAACGTCTTCAAATTCTAAAGTCCCAGTCGAAACCTTCCAAGTTTCCAATTGAGAAATCCCAACACTTAATATAAGTGTCAAAACAGCAAGTTTTACACCGAAGGCTATAATTGTTCCGATTGCCTTTTCACCAATAAACGCTGTATGCCGATTTACACTAAACGGCAGGAAAGCAACGGCTAATGTACCTATAATATAGAATTCTAGTACAGTAACAAACATTTGTACTGCAAGAATAAAATAGCAGATTAATGTAAGGAAAGCTAACGCCACATCACTCAATGCGCCCATAACAGCCCCCAATGCCGCACCATTAGCAATCGCTACAACATCGGGAATTCCCCCGGTATAGGCAGCAGACCCTCCCGCTTTTGCACCAGAAACCGCTGCACCGGTAAAAGAATGAAGAACAAGCAAGAACATCTGTAGGCCCCGATTCACGATATAAGAAGGGTCAGTCAGAACAGATTCGCTTACTCCACCGCCTCCGGCTATTGAACCAATCATGAAAAAGCTTTTTAAAATTAGTGTTACCAGTGATGAATACGTTGTAATAAACCAGGAAAACAATCCATAGCGTATAAAGCGCATCATCATTGCTTGCAAATGGTTGCCTTCCTCTAAATTAGAAAGAAAAGCCCAGGCAAGGTCCATAGCCATTAGTATACCAATAAGACTAAGCGCGGTTGTTTGTAAATTCCCGACTCCACTCTCAAATACTAATCTAAAAGCCGTTAACATGTCTGTCATTTTTACTCACCCCCCCATCAAAATCATAGGTGCAATTGTCAGCAACACAAACCATACAATTACATACCCCAGGAACACCTTTCTGTATTGAATTAAAAGATTTTTTCTAAAATACGAAATGACCAATAGCGGCAAAATTAAAAATATGAACATGAAAAAAAAGAGGCTATCAAATGGGTACGGCAGGGGAAGTTTCCCCCCGCCAAACCCTGCAAAATAGGGTGCAAACGCCAATGTCACTATAATGGTATTTCCAGCCATTGCTTTTAGGCATTTCTTCTTACTCCATTTATGACTGTACATTTCCCAAATCCGTAAATAGAAATAAACGTTTGCGGCTACCCAAATAAATATCAATAGATTCATTTTCATTTATTTAAAATCTCCCAGCCCCGTTCCTTGCCCTTTACTTGGCGTTGTAGTAGATTTAAAGGCAGTCTGCGCCCAGGCCGACGACGCGTCTGCCGATTGTTGCTGCTGCAGCATATACTGGGTTTGTGCTCGGTTGCTCATTGTTAAAATTTGCTGCAGCCTAAGCATATTCTGAATTTCCAGCGCCGTCAGCTGGTGCCCTATCTGAGCCGCTTGTAATGCTCCTTTGGCGCTGGTACTGGATTTCATAAGGTTAACTAAGTTTTGTTGGTCATCATCCAATTGCACTAACAGCCCTTGTGATTTCATAGCATCGTATAAGGCATTATCAGTATTGGTAGATAGCTTTTTATAAGCCGTTGTATAATCGGTTGCTGAAATACCGCCATTTAGATTCTTAAAGTCCGTATATTCCGAATCCCACGCCTGCTGCGCATTCGTCCAGTCCAAGGTAAGGCCCTTTTCACTCTGCCGGAGTTGCTGCAGTGTTTGTAATGAATTTTGTACCGAATTAATTTGGCTTGTCATGGAACTTTGGTCTAAACTGGATAAATTTTGTAATTGAGCCTGCAAGCTTTGCAGGTTATTCAGCGTATTTTTCACCTGGTCAAGGTATGACGCATTCAACCTGGTATTCAACGTACTATTGACACTGGGGTCATATACCACCATCGCGAATGTACGTGGTGCCTGCATAGCCACCAAAAAAGAGATTACCAATAAAACTGACCCAATCTTTTTCATGAAGCTATTCCCTCCTGCTTATTGAACTTTTGTTTTTCTTTGCAGAAAATATCGTACTCTACATCTAAATCTTTGTAGCGTAACCACGCCTCATTAAAACCTTCCAGCCCAAATTGTTCTAACAGTTCCATTGCTTTTAATTGGTCTTCCTTCCCACTGGCGGCACAATAGGCCAGTGCAAACCGTTGCAGAGCCAGGTCGTAAAGCCTCGACCCTTCCGTCGATTTTAGGTAATACTGTCTTTGAGGCGTTGCCTGTGAAATAATTTCAATTTCCCGCTCGTTGAGACCAAAGCTACGGTAAAGGTCCCGCATATGCACTTGAACTGCGTTAGGGTTTGGCAGATAAATTTTTGTCTTGCAAGAATCTATAATGGTTGGCGTAATTTTAGATCCCATAATATCGTCTAAACTCTGAGTTGCGAAAACTACAGATACTTCGAATTTCCGCAGGGTTTTGAGCCAATCTCTGATTTTATCGGCAAATATCTCATTATCCAGTAAACGCCAGCACTCATCTAAAATGAGGATAGTTGGCCCGCTCGCTTTCTTAAACCGTTGCTCCAAACGGTGAAATAAATATGACAGCGCCGGTGGGACAGCGGCAGCAGTCTTCATCAGTCGCCCCATTTCAAATACTTGCCAATTTCCATCTTTAAGATTATCTTTGGCTCCATCGAATAACTTACCAAAGGACCCTTTCAGAGTAAGTGGCTGCATAACGTCCCGCAAATGTTGAGATTCCTGAATCATACTACAAAAGTCAGTAATGGTACGTCTCTCTCTCTGCGCGGATGCCAATCGATGTAAAGCGTTCATGACAATCTGTTTAACTTTGGTGTCGATTTTCTCGCCCTCGCCGCGCATAAAATCATAAATCCATTCAGAAGCCCAAGTTAATTCGTCTGGATCGTCAATATCAGCCAGCGGCTGAAAAGATAGCGCCGAACCATCCGTGGCAAGGTCATAAAAATCGCCGCCTACACCAGCAGTCAAGACGCGAATGCTGGCATCTTTATCAAAGATAAAAACATTTGCATCCTTATACCCTCTCCATTGCGCTGCCAATAATGCAAGATGCACTGATTTGCCTGCGCCGGTCGGTCCAATTAGCATAGTATGGCCTACGCCTCCAACATGTAAATTCAGACGAAACGGCGTATTGCCAGCAGTTTGAGTGGCTAATAAGGCCGGAGCCTTTAGGTGCCGGTTAATGGCATGACCGGCGAAAATAGCAGATAAAGGAAACATATGCGTTAAGTTTCTGCTAGAAAGCAGCGCCCGTCTGACATTCGCGCGAGGTACGCAAGGGACACTGCCCAGCCAGGCAAAGGTAGCATTAAAGGTTTCTTTGATCGTGGTGAAATTCAGGTTGTTAATTGTCTTTTCTATTGCCAGTACCTTTTTTTCAGCCATTCTTTCATCAGGGTCCATAACCACGATGCAAGAAGTAAAATAGCCTAAGCTAATTTCATCATTGGATATTGCATCATGGGCATCTGACGCTACTTCGGATTTACTAACCGCATCCTTATTAATTTGGGATGTTTCCCGGCCAGAAAGGCTTTCTATAATAAACGACAGCCATGATTTTCTTAAATTAAATAGTTTTCTTGCCCAGCTTTTCGCTTCGGACATAGCCTCCATTTTATCAAGGGGAATAAACCGTGTAACCCAGCGATATTCAAAGTTTAGGCGATTCAGAGCGTCAAAAATACCGGGGGTAGATGCACCGGGATACCCTTGGATGGTAACTACCCGAATGTGCTGATCGCCAAGCATAGGCTCCAAACTAGGCAGCAGAGGCTGATCGGCAATATAAGAGTCGATAAACATGGGTACTTCCGGCACCGCTACTTTGTGGCGCTTGGTTGAGACCGTGGAGTGCAAATACGTTAATGTTTCCTCATCCGTTAATTCCCTGGCTTCCGGCATTGCTTCGGCAAAAATAGCGAAAAACCGGTTTACCTCCACAAGAAAATCATTTAGTGTTTCCTCTAACATTAAGTTTTTCTTTCTTTGATTTTTAGGCTTGGTAATAAAGTACCCGGATAAATTTTTCATCTTGTCAGGCGGTGGTAGCCAACAGAGAGTAAGGTAACTATCACTTTCGTAATGATTGCCTCTACTGAAATAGATGCTTCGCTCCTTATCTATTAAGTGAGTTACTACATCCGGAAAGGTCTTTACAGGATATTCAGCTGCCTTTTTACGCTGGGCTTCGGTGTAAATAACCCAGCCGCTGCCTAACCTTTTAAAACAGTTATTTAAGCGGGTAGAAAGAGCCGTTAGTTCCTCTCTGGTGGCACTATCCAGGTCTGGTCCACGAAATGCGAATGTTTTTTGAAAAGAACCGTCTTTATTCAATATCACCCCAGGGGCACATAGCATTACCCAAGGCAATAAATCGGTTAGCCGGTCGGGATTAGAGCGAAAGGCTTTGACCTTATAGGTTAAGTTATTAATTTTAGGAAGCAGCGTATCAACGCTTGGGCTTTTCTTCGCTTTCTTCTTGATAAACACTATTGAGATTCCTCCCTTCCAACCTGGTTAAACCAGTCCTGCGCCTGAAAAGCCATTTACTAAACATAATAATACTTTTTCATCCGGACGTACTGCTGCCAGCCCTCAAAGAAATAAGGGTCTTTTTTGGCTAAATGTCTACCTACCACATGAATCACAAAACAAAACGGCAAAATAAGAAATGAATGTAAGCCGATGGCAAAAGCGGATGCAATAGCCCCGTTCAAATAACATAACCCCCGTGGAACACCCAAAATCAGTATCGGCTCCGTAAGGGAACGATAAATGGGTTGTACAAAACCATCACCCATAAGAATTCGCCTCCTAAACTACCTCTTCCAAAACATACTCACCATTCACAAAACCTTTTACATGGGCAATTTCTTTAACTTTTCGATTGCCAACGCGGTCTTTTTCAATAAAGATAATTAGGTCTATAGCCTGGCCGATCATCCGCTGCTGCGGCGATTTGCTTTCCTCCGCGATAAGGTCTTCCAGCCGGTACAATGCCTCCAGGGCGCTATTGGAATGGATTGTGAAAATTGAGCCTGGATGGCCGGTATTCATTGATTTTAACAGTTCAAGCGCCGCTCCATCGCGCACCTCACCGATTACGATCCGGTCAGGCCGAAGGCGTAGTATGGATTTAACTATGCGCCTCATCGGCGCATACTCCGTTGTCCGGAGAGTAATTTTATTTGCTGCTGTGCATTGCAGCTCTGCCACATCCTCCATAGTGAGCACACGCGCCTCGGTCTTAGAAATCTCGGCCAGGATTGCATTAGTTAATGTCGTTTTCCCCGAACTGGTCCCCCCGGCAACACAAATGTTTTCCGGGGGGTTGCCATATACAGCCTGCATAATCCGCTCTTTCTGCTTGGAAGTCATAATCTTCTTTTCTACATAATTATCAAGTGAAAACACCTGAATGGCTTTTTTGCGGATACTAAATATATGGCGTTTTGCAGCCGGTGGAATAATCGCTTCAAAACGGGCGCCGCTTTTCGGCAGTTCTGCACTCAAAATCGGATTTTCCCGATTGCATTCACTTTCGGTACTGCTGGCCACAACGGAAATAATTCTTTCAGCTGCCGCTTCGTCCAGTTCCTCTTTAGTATCCACGCACCCCACGCCGAGACGGTCGATCCATATGCGCCCATCATCGTTTAACATGATTTCTACAATGTCGTCCGCATTATACAACCACTCTAAAATCTTGGGTCCTAATGCATCATCCAACATAGCGATCATTCGTAAATAAGTTTCGTCCAATTCGTTCAAAGCAGTCCCCCCGAACTAAAAGGAAATATATGGGTGTAAGAGCAAGTCACGCTCCACCATGACATTAAACAATCCACCGGGAGCCACCTCAATGGTTGGCTGTACATTAAGATTGTTTTGGGTTAACTTATCCGCTATGCTGCTAATATTAGCTGCTACCGTATCAGAGGCAGAATTATTGCTGCTGCTAATCCTTCCAACAGCATAGGCAAACGCACTACTGTATAAGGCGGCACCAATTAGTTTTCCCTCATGCTGGTTTACTTTGCCGGTCATGCCGGAATACCCGGATAAATCAGCCCCCGGCATTCCATCTAAGTCAAAACTGTCGCCATTCGGAAAAATCAATCGTTTCCAAGCAACTTGCACCCTGGATTGTCCATAGGTAACTTTCGAGTCA
Organism: Allolucifera butyrica; assembly: GCF_900476375.1. GTDB lineage: Bacteria > Bacillota > Negativicutes > Sporomusales > UPPP01 > Lucifera > Lucifera butyrica. The sequence continues at coordinate 24,149 of NZ_UPPP01000091.1, forward strand.
TACGTTCCTACCAGCCTGGTTCCTTGGGGGATTAATAAGTATTTTCCGGAAACCGTATCGAATATGTTTTCCCGTACTTGGGCTATAACTACCCCTGGTAAATCCGAGTTAATTCCGGAAATTAGCGTAGACGGAATAACCGAACCTGCTTTCACTTCAAACGCTGATTTTGGGGAAGTAATTGCAGATTGCACATAAAATTCTTTATCGGTGGAAACCGATTTATTGAAAGTCCTTTTTTCATCCTGTAGGTTAATATCCTCGCCACCCATGCCGCCAGCGCCTGGGGCTATAATTATATTGGGATTGGTATTTTCATACCCTATGGAAACACCTATGGCAACAGGAACAGGGGCCATACTTGTATTGCCAATCCCCCCAAAACGAACGGGACTTTTCCTGGTATCTTGGCCAACATTATTTGGACTGTTGCCTATATTGCCGCGTTCTCTATCCGGAATCGACGGAACGGGGAAACCGCCAGGGTAGGTATTACTGTTCGCAGGATCGACTATCGTCTCTGGCTTCTTATTAACAGCCGCTTTTTTCTCTTGTTCATATTGGGGCATATCATCATATTTTTTAGGACCTTCTAAAACCTTTGCCGGAGGTGGTGTAGGCTGCGCTTCATTTTGCTTTTGCGAAACAGCTGCAGCTGGGTTTTTCGGCGTTTCGTTGCTGGAACGATAGACAAACGCCATTAGACTGCCGACAAAAGCAATTAAAAATAAAGCGGTAAAGCCAAAAACTAATTTTTTATTGATTCTAGTCCCTTCCGGGGGATCTTCTTTTAGTCCAAACTTTCGGTTATTATCAACAATTGCCATCGGTTCTGTTTCTTTCATAGTAACTACCTCCTTTTCTCATCCGGCACAGCCTTAATTATTACCACATCCTTACCGCTGACCAATTCCAGTTCATTGCAAATACGGTCTACGATGAAATAACCCTGGCGTATGCGGTAATTGACTAATTGCAGATTTTTTCCCTCTTTAACAAATAGCACCGGCATGGAAGATTGCTCTGTCTTCGGTCCCAATTTTATATAGGTTTTACCCTCATAATCATAGACATTAACCGGCTTCCAGAGGTAATTCTTCTTCGCCTTGATTTTATAATTTCGATTCATCTTGGTAATGTCGGTTGGTATAATAGTAATTTCGTCTTCCAGTCTTGCCAGCGCCCTCTGTCTAGCAATTTGCTCATCTTTGGGGTAACTCCATTGGATAATCCCGTTGTACCAGTTTGCTGAACACAGCATAAGCCGGTAGGTTCGCCGGTCTGTGGAAATAATTACATTTGTATTAATATTATCAGCAGTTGGCTTTATAAATAGGCTGTATTGCGTTGGTCCATTATCATTAGTAGTCAATGCCTGTTCAACCAGCCAACTGGATGTATCCCCGCCGAACATAGCCCGGATAGTTTCCCCCGGCTGCAGTCTGACTTCCGTCAATCTCTCCGGCGTTGTGTAAACTTTGTAAATATCATCCTGGTCATAGACAAATTGAATGTCTTTATCCTGAAAACTAGCAGCGTCCTGGATTTGTTCTGCATGAGCAAGAGGTAATATAATAAAGCTGCAGAACACTATTAAAGAACAAACTAACTTTTTTAAAGATTGTTGCCTCATCAGCTCACCCTCCTAAATATCTGGCGACCATGAAAAATCCGCGATTTTCAAACCCAGTGGATTATTTAAAATATCCTGTTCCGTCTTTGGCGGATCAGTAGCGACGGTAAATAATCCCGTCATATTCCGAGTGGCCTTCCGTGTCCCGTCCTTGGCATAAACAACTTCCGTCCATCTAACCTGATAGGTATTTCCTGACGAAGGTACCGCGCCAAAACTGCGGACGGTTACTGCTACCGTTTCTTTTCCTAACTTGGCAGATGGATCTTCATCATTCATGATTTGGTTCATTTTATTGGCAGCTGCCGGCCGTAAATAGGCATAGGATGCCTCCCAATCCTGGGTAGTTCTCACAGGATCAAGCGAAATTGACCGGATGTTTTTCACAAACTGACAGAGAAAATAATTGATTTCTCTTTCTCCCGGCTTAAAATTGGTTTCCCTTGCCGGACCGACAGCTTTAGGAGCGCCCTCGCTATTCAACTGGACAACATACGGAATAAAGGAACTTCTGGACCCCATGTATACGTTTCCGGCTATTGAGAACCCAAGAAAGACAAGCACTGTAAAAAAACCAATCTTCCAGCTATATGCCTCTACTTTGGCGCTACCCAATAGATGGTCCCAAATTTGTTTTGGGGCATCGTAGGGGGAAACGGGTGGGGCATCCGGCTTGTAATCTTCCACCCGTGCGGTTAACTCTTTTGCACTCATCGCAAATTCTCCTTAAAAACCAAGTCCAACAGATACACCAAACAAGGTTGAAATTAACGTGGTGGCAGTAAGTGCTCCCGAAATTCCAATAGCCATTTTTACCATTCTCTCGGATACGGCTCCCAAATTGCCAAAGCTAAGAGCCAAAAAACCACCACATACACATAAAGCGGACAAAATGCCTGCAACCGGCCCGGTTATTGACTTCATTACGGTATTCATGGGAGTTTCCCACGGAAGCCCGCTAGTACCTGACGCAAAGGCCGTGGAAGGAATAACCAGCACCACTAAGGCAGCTAAAAGAATCAATTTTAAACCATCATTTTTTTTCATAAAAAATCGCCCCTCTCTTAATTTTTTAATTGACCACCTAAAATAGCAACTCATTTTGAATCACCTCCTTTCAAAAGTCGGTTTTTACCGGATTTTACCGGCAAAAAAAATGTTTCTTACTTCTTGGACTTTATATCTTTTTGTCACAGTCGCTTGAAGCTTTTTTCTGTGGCAGAAAAGTATCTGGTGTTGTACCATAAACCCTGGCTAACTGTACGGCTAACTCAAAGCTAATCTTTATTTTCCCTAGCTCTACATCGGACAGCCATCGCTTATCTCTCCCGCATGGCAATGCAGCTTCTGTTTGAGTCATTCGAAGCGCCTTGCGGACTTCTCGAAAGCGGAAATTCATTCAGTTCACCCCTAACTACGGTTTCAAACAAAGGAAAGCAAACTTTCCATATATGCAATTTTTATTTCATTATATTGCATATATGGAAAATACACAACCCCTAATTTATCCTTTTTGTGGAGGAATTATTATGACTACATTCGGTCAACGCCTACGCCAAGCCAGGGAAAGTAGTAACATTTCTCTGACCACCTTTGCTGAAGAATCTGGAATATCGATAAGCAATCTTAGCAGATATGAAAATGACAGTGTTAAACCAACATCTGATTCCATCGTTGCAATAAGCAATTATTTGAACGTATCTACTGACTGGTTATTAAAGGGGACTGATAAGCCTATCACTGATCCTGATTTGCAGCACATGATAGACATATTGGAAAAGATGATGAGCATTGATTCAGATACGCGAATTTGGGTTAAAAAACAGTTTGAATACTGTTTTAAACCGCTAATCGATGAGATTTTAAATCCCAACAATAAATGATCTTTTCCCGCGCCTACGTTATAATGAAAGCAAGGCAAACCCCTTCAAGGACTAACACCTTTGGTGTAATCCTTGGGAGCTTTTGCTTGTAGGTGGATGTCGCTGGTCTCTTGGCGGGGATAGCGGCATCCTTGCATTTTCGTGAAATTGTTAACTTGACGGTTTTAATTTACAGGATAAATATGACAAACTTGTGACAATGTTAGCTAAAAATAGCATGTTATGGAAAAAAGCCCAATTTTTACGTAAAATCTACGCAAAAACTGGGCTTTTTAGATCGCGCTGCTATTTTCTATTTTAGATATATTTATAATACCTTTATAATATATTTAAAAGATATTTAAAAAGTATTATATAATACCTTCTTTTAGAAGCAATTGCCTGACCAACGGAGAAAAATCAAGCCCTATACTTTCGCAGTATGCATCGACTTTTTTTGACTGATCAGCGGTAAGATACACCCGCTTAGGTTTATCTGCTTTAACGTCCTTTGGCTTTCTCCCGGCCTTACTATGCAGATTGGCAGACTTACGCATGTCTGCTCCCTTCAAAAAAGCTTTCTCGGCTTTCTCCGTATCTACTGCAGATTCTTCTTCCTCGACTTCAGCGCCGACATTCAACCTGGTAAAACCGCCTGAGTTTCTCGCCATATGACATATCCTCCCGATCATTATAAATACATTTATAATATATTCTTAATACATTTATAATACACTATAAATATCTTCAAAACATGCGTCTAATTTCCTTCACCAGCTGCTGTATCTCGAACGCTGCTTTGGATTCCTTATCTAATTCGATAACGCTAACACCCTCCGCATATGCTTTTTTAAAATCAATACGGTTATGTATAACCTGTTCCAGCAAATCAAAATGTTCCGGAGTTTGCGATATACATTTTTTCAGCTTATTAACCATTCCCTTGCTGCGACTGTCGGCATTATTGATCACCACGTTAGTTTTAAAATCGCTTTTATATTCCCTGCTGGCCTGGCGTAAAACCTTTTCGAATGCCTCTAAGCCGAATAGTTCCACCTGTGAGGGGGCAACCGGGCTTATGAGGATATCCGCACCGACGAGAGCAAGCCTGTTTATATCACTGTCAAAACCACCAGAATCGACGATAAGTATTTCCGACTGATATTTACTATAGATATCTTTTAATTCTTCCAGCGTCTTCGCCGTAAAGCAATTCAAAGGGGTATGACCGTTCGCTTTTCTCAATTTGTTAAAATTAAGACTGCCCTGCAAAGCATCAAGGTCTAATAGCGGTGCATCAAATGCTTGTGCAAGATTTGTACTAAGAGTAGTTTTGCCGACCCCGCCTTTATAGTGCGTGACATTGATAATCATCAAAGCAACTCCTTTATAATATATTTATAATACCCTAAAAATACCTTTAATATTTATTATAAAGGTATTTAAAATATATTGTCAAGTAAACGACAATGATAAAAAAAACCGTCACAGAATAATTGTGACGGCCTAAGACTTTAACATTTTTTTCCACCAAGGTTTGGCAGACTGATTGCGGCGTTCTTCTTGAATGGCCCGAATAGCCTCCATAAGCTTCTTATCGCGCTGATCGGAACGAATCTCCATATCCTCCCGGAAGTTTTCAAGTTCCTGTTGTACAGCTTCCCGCACCGCATTTTGAATCATTTGCGCAACCTCAACCGGGGAAAGATGCCGTGTTACAGGTATTGCTTCTAAAGTAGTAGCAGCGGCTTGTACAGCGCCCATAGGTATCCACCATTGGCTCATACCCTTTCCACGGTCTTCCCAAACTGCGGGAAGTTCGCCGCTCTGTATGCGTTTACGAACGGTTTTTGTGCTAACACCAATGACTTCCGCTGCTTGTTTGATGTTATAATGGTCTTTCATAGCTCATCCCTCTTTTGTAAAATATTTCCATTTAAGTATACCATAGGTAAGACATGCCTGGAAGAATGGAAAAACCCTTAGAAAAATTTCTAAGGGTTTTCTGCTCCTATAAACCGGCTACAGTCTATTTTCCGCATTCTGATTGTTTCGTCAGGAATTTCTAATAGAGAAATGATTTTAGGCACTTCTTCTCTAGCTTGATACATAAGTACAAAGGTATGGTAATCTCCATAATTAGGTATATTGACGCTTCTTTTCCTCGGTTCTTTATATTTAATATCCAACATATTTACTAAATACCTACTTATCACATCTAGTACATTTTTTGCGCCTTCAAGTTTTACAATAGCATTCTTACCGCTGCTCGGTTTTGTTATTGCTGCTTTAGTGTAACAATATCCCCTGATAAACTCTAATTGATTTATATCCCCTTGAGGGTATTGTCTATCTTTATCACGCCGACTTGTCCATCCTAATTCAAATATTCTTTTGACAAACTCATTACCTGGTGTAATTCTAATTGCGTATGTATTATTCCGCTTATGAGGTTTAAAAGACCCTATTTTTTTGGAGATCAAAAATAGTAACTTTTTATCATGATGCCTAACTAATAGCCTTTCGTCATGAGATTCCGCGCCACAAAAAGAGCCGCAACCCCAAACAAATCCATAAATCCAATCCAAAGAAAGAGTATGCATTTTATTCTCCCTAAAAATTCCTTAAACCAGAAATATAGCGATATACTTTTAAAATCCTTTCTGCATTAGGATCATTTCTTTTCCATTCCGGAATCAAGCTTGATAGTGCTGGGATAGAGTATTTATGCTCCATGTCAGTCATAATCGCCGCCAGGCGTCCATCATCATCCCTGGCAATTCTTGCCCGTTCAAGATATTTTTCAAGTTCAGACATAATATTATCCATTAAATCACACACTTTCTGAGTTTTCTTTAATGCTTCCCTGTACAAGTTCAATAACATGCTCATAGACCGCAATCTGGCCGCTTTTATAGCCTTTATTCCAATCGTCTTTTCGTTCCTCTTTTTCAGATTCCGACTTCAAAAATTCGAGTATACTTATCAGCTTTTTACCGTCTATCATGTTTCCGTCCACTTTTATCCCTCCATTTCAGTTTGACCGGCTGCGCCTGTCAGCGCAGATCCGTGCCAAGTGCCTGTCCTTATACAATATCTTGTGCTGCCGGCAGCTGCGACGGATACAAGATATTGTGTCTCTCATTCAACCCTATTTTGACTTTGCCGCTACCAGGTGTTTTCGTATCAATATTTCGGCACTTTTTGCTTTCTCCTGGATCATATTTAAATAGTCTAAGGCGCTTTCAAATTTCCCGTTTTTTACATCCTCTTCGATGCGCTTCACCCTGGCGCAAAGATATTCCGTTTCCCATTCCCGGCTAATATCCAGCATTTTAATCATCCTTTCTTATTTCGTTCTATTTTGGGGTATAAATTGCTTTGGAAACACGAAATCCTGCTCTTTCTTAATGCATCCTAGAGGGTATATTCTTCCGCAACAATCACATTCTAAAGAAACACCACAATCATAAATTTTTCCATCTTCCCCTTCTTCAACACCAGTGAAAAATTTATTAAGTTTCAAAGGACTACCGCAAGCATTACACTTTAAAATATTTTTTTCGCAATTCATATTAACCCTCCGTTTCTATTTTGACGTTAAGTGCCGATCCTCGCTGGTGGCTCCGGCCATGCGCGGCAATGTAAGCCAGGTTGACTACCCCCAAGTCGTACTACTAAAAACCTGCTGCCAAGTCTTTCTACCGTTTTTCAACAAGTCTACACGAAGATAATCATTTTCACGTTTTACTGAAATATACTCAATTTCAAACTCAGAACTATTTGCTTCACGATAATTATTTCAAAAAGAATCAAAAGTCTTTTTATCAGAATCACTTAACCGGTTATAACCTTTAACCATTAAATATCCTCCAATCCATTTTGTCACTATGCAGGAATTTAGCTTTTTCCCCAGAAGTAATAAGGTTTCTCCCCACCCCTTGCTGGTTTGATTACTATGATTTTGTTTTTCCGAAAACGTCTCTATAGGCTCTAAATATAAACCTTATAAGTACAAAATTTAGAAACAAGATGATCCACTTCTTAGCGCCCTGGGCGCGGCCGAAATATATAGTCAAACTGGCTGCAGCCGATCACTGTCAGCCAGTTTGACTATTTGTCCGATTTAGGCTCCTCATTTGAAAATACAAATAACAGTACGCCGCTTATACCTATAATTAAACTAATTGTATTTGCATAAGGAAACGAAAAACCAGAAATCATGCTTGCCAATGGCATTGCAAGTGCCAGCATGATTAAATTGATACCATACCGTTTTGCTTTTTGATTGTATAGTTTAACAAGATCGCATAACTTCATTATTTATAATTCTCCTTTCCCGACTCTGAGCCAAACCAGCGGCACCGGCTGCATCCTGGATGCCGATGGCGATCCGCTCCGTGATCGCGGCCATGGCCGTCACCGCAAGCCAGTTTGACTATGTACTATTTTCTTGAAAACACGTATTTTCCTGTTATTTTCCTTTAAAAAGCTATAGTCAATTATTTTCAATTGGGAACAGTTTTATCCCTTTATATTCTTCATTTAATCGTTTAATAAGTCCTTTTAGGTTTACGCCGGGATAGGCTCCCGGCTGGCCTTTATGAAGTTTTATTCTACCGGCTCCGTTTGCCCCCGGAAACAATGACCGGCATATCGCCAACCCTCCGGGCTATTTTTTAAGGTTGAATAGGTAGCCCGCCATTTTCCGTCTTTATCCGGGTTATGGCTATATGGCTCGCCCATCTGGACACATTGCCCATTCATACAAGCCGGGGGCAAAACATTTATAAAATAGTCTACAAATTCCTCGTCTACCAAGTCGCCAACCTCTAAAAAGCTGTCCAAATCGCCTTCCCAATCCTT
>NZ_UPPP01000029.1 GCF_900476375.1 Allolucifera butyrica
TACCACGGGACACGAGAAACCCTGTGGGAAGCAGGGGGGACCACCCTCCAAGGCAAAATACTCGTGGCGACCGATAGCGCATAGTACCGTGAGGGAAAGG
>NZ_UPPP01000128.1 GCF_900476375.1 Allolucifera butyrica
GCCGGTGAGGTAACCGAAAGGAGCCAGCCGTCGAAGGTGGGGCCGATGATTGGGGTGAAGTCGTAACAAGGTAGCCGTATCGGAAGGTGCGGCTGGATCACCTCCTTTCTAAGGAGACACGAGGAATCGCAGGATTCCTCAAATCCTAGGTCGGACACATTTGGCAGATACGAGACGGAGCTTAAGCGCTCGCAGTCGTATCCACTTACATTGTTTGGTTTTGAGGGAACAGCCCTCAAGGTTCCTTGAAAACTGCACAGAAGAAAGAAGAAGATACCCTCTCGATAAGAGAGAGTAAACTTAACGAGCAAACGAAGCGCAGGGCTCACAGCACAGGGCGCAGGAGGGTAACCTCCGGTTCCCAAAAGTAATGAGTCCAAGCCAAAGGTTGGCTAGAAGGTGCCAGATGCTAGGAAGGTCGAGAATCTGACTGGAGTCGTACTGGAGGTACGTCGAAAGGAAGGCTCGCAGACCTGACAACGCAGATGGCGGCTTATAGACAAGCGGGTATAGCGCAAAAGAAGTCAAGTTATAAAGGGCATACGGTGGATGCCTAGGCGCCAAGAGCCGAAGAAGGACGGGGTAAGCTCCGAAAAGCCAGGGGGAGCCGCAAGCAGGCAATAATCCCTGGATCTCCGAATGGGGGAACCCGGCGGTGGTAATGCACCGTCACCTATTGCAAAATAGGAGGGCACCCGGGGAACTGAAACATCTAAGTACCCGGAGGAAAAGAAATCAAACGAGATTCCCGAAG
>NZ_UPPP01000104.1 GCF_900476375.1 Allolucifera butyrica
TAATTACGTTAAGGAAATTGTATAGAAAGGAAGAATTTTAAATTTTGCCGAATCAATAGCGGATACCATCTGATTTAATCGGGAAGCGGCTGGAAAACGGCTGAAAAGAAGTTTATCTGTCTTAGGAGAAGAGAACTGTGAAAAGTGGCTTTGATTGCCAAAGGAGGCTAAAGTGATGAGCGGGACAGGCTCTAACAGACCGGACTGGACTGAATATTTCTTGGAAACGGCCCGGGTAATCGGGAGAAGATCGACCTGCCTGAGAAGACGTTATGGCGCGGTGATTGTCAAGGACAATATTATTGTCAGTACGGGTTATAACGGTTCACCCCGGGGTGAGGCGAACTGTATTGATACAGGGATATGTAAACGGGAGGCATTGAAGGTTCCCAAAGGACAAAGATATGAGTTGTGTGTCGGCGTTCATGCCGAGCAAAATGCAATTATTAACGGGGAGCCGTTAAAAATGAAAGGAGCGACAATTTATGTAGCCGGCTTTAATGCCGACGGTTCTCTTGCTTCCGGCAAGCCTTGTTTGCTATGCCGGCGGATGATTAAGAATGCGATGATCGACAAAGTCGTATATTGGGAGGCCGATGGCAGCGTAGTAACGCGCAAGCCCGGTGAACTCCCCGATATAAATGCCATAGAAGACTGTTGAAGAAAATTTGTAATTAAGGTTAAGCTGATTTGCGTCTTGCCTAGAATTTTTTACACGTGGTATAATTAACTGTAAAATGTAGTTAATTATACCGGGATGCGATTTTGTGTCCTGATAAAAAAATCGGGAGATTGAAATGCAGGAATGGATTGAAATTCTATTGGGCTGGGGATTTTGGGGCCTTGTTTTAGCTGCTTTTACCGAATCGTTTTGCTCTCCCATATTGCCTGATTTGGTATTGATACCCCTGGCTTTGGCGGAGCCGGAAAATGCCGTTTATTTCGGACTGGCCGCTACCGCCGCTTCCGTTGGCGGCGGTTTTATCGGCTATGGAATGGGACGTAAAATAGGACAAACCGCCGTCAGGCGGATGCTGCCGGCAAAGTATGCGGCCCGTTTGGATACGGGACTGGGACAGAATGCGAAATGGGTGATTTTTTTAGCAGCCTTAGCTCCGATTCCGTATAAGTTTGTTAGCATTATGGCCGGTGCCATAAAAATCGATTTGAAAGTGTTTGCTGGTATTTCCCTGATCGGCAGGGCCAAGCGCTTTTTACTGGAAAGTCTGTTCCTTTATTATTTTGGTGCCAGGGCGGCACATATCTTTACCGATCATACCGATGAGGTCGTGACAGTTACTTTTTTGGCCATTTTATTGACCGGCTGCTTATGGTACTGGCTGCGGCGAAACCGGCAAAGCCGGACGGAAAGAGCGTAAAACGCACCCTCTTTGTGAGGGTGTGTTTTTTTTGTTTGCCCTGAGCCCCGCCTATGAGTCGAAACTCCGTAAAAAAACGTCCCTAACGAATTAGAAACCAGCGGGATTTTGTTGTTTCGTGGAGAAATATATAAATACGTTTAATTCTGGCTTTCGAAGGAGCGTGCGGTTTTATGCGGGACAAATCCATTAATATCTTGCTGGTGGAAGATGATGAAGTGGATATTATGAACGTACAGCGGGCGTTTCGGAAAAACCGGATTACGAACGCCCTGTTTGTGGCGAACAACGGTCTGGAAGCGTTGGCGATGCTGCGGGGGCAGGGGACGGAGCCCATTGTTCCTACGCCGTGCATCGTTTTATTGGACTTGAATATGCCCAGAATGAATGGGATTGAATTTCTTCGCGAACTGAGGGCCGACCCGGAATTATGCTCTCTGATTGTCGTGGTGCTGACGACTTCCAATGAAGAACGGGATGTAGTCGATGCATTTCATTTCAATGTGGCCGGTTACATTCTGAAACCGGTTTCCTTCGAAAAATTTGTGGAAGCAATGGCGACACTGGATAAGTACTGGACCTTAAGCGAAATACTCTGAGGGTGAGCCTCTGCTTAAAAAAAATGCGGATACTAGGCGCGGCGAGCATTTAGAATAAATCAAAGGATAAATGAGGAAGGTATATGTTAGAAGCAATTTATTTGCCGAAATTGAATCAATTACGGCCTACCTTGGATTCCACTTTGTTAAAAGCGGTAGAGGAAGCGGGGGAACTGGCCCGGGCGGTGCTTAAATTTCTGCCGCACGAAACGCTTGACTGGCCAGAAAGTGAAAATAACCGGTTCGCCCGGGATCTTTTGAACGATGTGTCGGAAGAATTACTGGATGTTGCTCAAACCTGTGTGACGATGATTTTTGTCATGGAAGAGGATTATGGGATTCAGGCCGACGCGTTGATTGACGTACATCTTACCAAGCTAACTGCTAAGGGCTATGAGTTTGACTGCCGGGGGAGCTATAGCGTTGCGACGACAGGATCCTTCAAGTCCCTAAATCTTCCCCGTCTGGAACTGCCCGGTGTCAGCCTGCTGACGACAGTATGTAAGATTCAGGAGGAATTGGGGGAGTTGACCCAGTTTCTGGGGAAACGGGCCGGCGCGTCGGGAGAAATGCGTGAGTTGACCCAGGATGAGGTGTTAATGGGCTGTGCCTTGGAATTACTGGATGTAGCGCAGTGCTGTTTCACGATGATGTATATTTTGGCAGAAAATTACGGCGTTGATATCCGGCGCCTAACCGACAAGCACGTGGCAAAATTACGCTGCAAAGGATATTGTGTTTAATTGGCATTTATAAGAAAATAGATTGGTTTTTTCACGTATATAGTTACTGGCAATGAAAATACTAGAGATAGGTAAAATTTTAACCGGCTGTCGTTGATTGACAAGGTTTACGTAAGTGATGTAGAATGGGACTGTTGGAAAAGTAGAAGATAAAGGATGAGATTGCGGTATAATTTTTCTTACTATTCTGCGCGAATTAGGAATGAGGTGCATGATTAATGCAGACGTATTTGGTGGCCTTTACCATTGCTTTGGCAGTAGCTTATTTTATTACTCCCAAAGTTAAATATTTAGCAATTAAAGCGGGTGCCATGGATGCGCCGGATGCCCGCAAGGTGCATACCAAGCCGATTCCCCGGATGGGTGGTCTGGCTATTTATGCCGGTTTTGTGCTGGCTGTTCTTGCCAGCATGCATGTTAGCCGGGAGATTTTGGGACTCTTGCTGGGGGGCACAACGATCCTCATTGTTGGTATTATTGACGATATGAGACAACTGCCGCCAAAAGTTAAATTGCTGGGACAGATTTTAGCGGCTTGTGTACTTATTTTGTTCAATGTACGTATTGATTGGCTGACAAATCCGTTTGGCGACATGCTTTATCTGGACTATTTCGCGATTCCTTTGACAATTTTGTGGGTTGTCGGTCTTACCAATACGGTGAATCTAATTGATGGTCTGGACGGATTAGCGGCCGGTGTTTCTACGATTGCTTCAATTACGATTCTAATGGTGGCGTTGCAGCAGGACTTCTGGTCCGTTGCGATTCTAACGGCAGCACTGGCCGGCAGTGCCCTTGGTTTTTTGCAGCATAATTTTAATCCGGCCAAGATCTTTATGGGTGACACGGGCAGTATGTTCCTGGGATATATGCTGGCGGCCATCTCGGTAATCGGAACGGTAAAGAGTGCGGCTACCATTGCTCTGGTTGTGCCAATTGTGGCGCTGGGCCTGCCGATTATGGACACCGCCTTTGCGATCATTCGCCGTTATATGAATGGCAGACCGATTTTCAAACCGGATAAAGGTCATCTGCACCACCGGCTGTTGGAAATGGGCTTGAGTCAAAAGCAGGCCGTTTTGCTCATGTATGTGATCAGCGGCTGTTTGGGACTGAGCGCCATTGTTTTGACGGAAGTGAATCTGGGATATGCATCGCTGATTATTATGGGGTTGATCGTGGTGGCTTTCCTGGGAGCAAGAAAAATCGGCGTCCTCAAAACGACAAAATCTGTGGGAAGCCATTGAACCGGATAATTAAAATGGGCGGGCATTATGCCTGCCCATTTTCTTGACCTAAACTATTTACTGAGAGGTGTTTTTGGTGTCAAAACTGAAAGTCATGACTGTATTTGGTACCCGGCCGGAGGCCATCAAAATGGCACCCGTCGTACTGGAACTGAATAAATACCCGGATTTAATCACGCCGGTGGTAGCGGTTACGGCCCAACACCGGGAAATGCTGGATCAGGTTCTGCATTTATTTTCTATTACGCCGCACCATGACCTGGACATTATGAGCCAGGGGCAAACCTTGTTTGATATAACCACCCGGGCCATGCAGGGACTGAATCAGGTACTGGCTGCCGAAAAACCGGATATTGTACTGGTCCATGGCGATACAACCACAACCTTTGCCGGCGCGCTAGCCGCATATTATCATCAAACGGCGGTCGGCCATGTGGAGGCGGGACTTAGAACGGGAAATAAATATTCTCCCTTTCCGGAGGAAATGAACCGCAAATTAACGGGGGCGCTGACGGATATTCATTTTGCGCCGACCTTGACTTCTCAACAAAATTTGCTGCAGGAAGGGACGCCGGAAGCGAATATTGTCGTTACAGGCAACACGGTGATTGATGCTTTGATGGCCACGGTGGACAAGCAGTATGTGTTTCAGGATGAACTGCTTAGCCGGATCAACTTTAGCAGTCAAAAAATTATTTTAGTGACAACTCACCGCCGGGAGAATCTCGGTGAGCCTATGCGGCACGTATATCAGGCCCTGCGGGAGATTGTCCGCGAATTTTCCGATGTGGAAGTCGTATTTCCGGTACATAAAAATCCCCGGGTACGGGATGTGGTTAAGACGGAGTTAGGTTGTACGGAACGGGTTCATTTGATTGATCCGCTGGATTATCAACCCTTTGCCAATCTAATGGCCCGGTCTTATTTAGTTTTGACCGACTCGGGCGGCGTGCAGGAAGAGGCGCCGGCGCTGGGAAAACCGGTGCTCGTTTTGCGGGATACCACCGAACGTCCGGAAGCGGTAGCGGCCGGTACGGTAAGACTGGTAGGGACGGACCGGGAGAAAGTGCACCAGCAAACCCGGCAGTTGCTAACGGATTCGGAGGCCTATCAGGCTATGTCCGGTGCCTGCAATCCCTATGGTGACGGTCTGGCGTCCCGGCGGATTGTGCAGACGATTTTATTCCGCTATGGCTATTCGGGAGTAAAGCCCGAACCCTTTGCCTAAGAAAAGCAAATCATGGCGGCGATTTTTCTGAAGAAATGTAATTTCTTGTCGTTCGATAGATGAATAGCAGGATTTTTTTACTATATCGCGAATAAGCTATATTATGTTTTTGGTAAAATCACCATACCATTACAGTCGTATTCCCAGGCTGATAACTTCTAATTTCCAAGGGTATACTACTTTTAGTAAGACCTGTCCGGTGGTTTGCCGGAATTAGTCTAACTAAGTCGGGATGCGGGGGTGGAATCGATGCGGGAAGAGGATAAAGGACAGATGTTTTCCGCATTGGCAACAGCCGGAAGTATCGGTTTCATTATGGCCGCTAATGTGCTTGTCGGGCTGGCGGCCGGACATTGGACCGACAAATGGCTGAATACCAGTCCCTGGTTTAGTGTCCTGGGAATTGTGCTGGGCATGGTTGCCGGCTTGTGGACAACTTATAAACGGATTGTAGGTAAATCGTAAAGGAAATTAGTATGGGACAAGCCGTTTTCGAGGATGGCAGTTGGAAAGGTGGAAGGATGCAGGAATATACTATTCAGGTGAGACGCACATTACGGGATTTGGGTCTTTGGGGTCTGATTACGGCAGGCGGAGCTTATGTGAGCGGATTGATTCCGCTGGGTAACGGTTTCTTGATTGGTACGGCCACCAGCATGGTCTATTTCCTGTTAATGTGTTACCGCGTCCAAAAAAGTGCCGCCTATCCTCCGGCAAAGGCCGTAGCTTATATGCGTTCAGGCTGGATGATCCGGCTGACCTTCGTTATTTTAGCTATGATCCTGACTATTACACTGCCGAATATTAATTTTATTGGTGTAATAGCAGGTTTATTTTCACTTCATGTTATTCTGTTCACCCACGCGGTCCTATCGGCTGTAAAGCAGTACGGTCCGCAACACAACAAAAAATAATGAGAAAGGAGTGATTTTATGGAACACGGTGGAGGAGCAGATATTGGAGTACATAAACTGGCGCATTTGGCCGGTCTTACTTTCAATATGGATACGCTTTATATGACCTGGCTGGCGATGGCAATTGTTATTCTGATTGCGGTTTTAGCAACCAGAAAACTGGAACTGGTGCCCCGGGGCTGGCAGAATCTTTTAGAGATGGCGGTAACCGCTCTGCTGGACCAGATTGAAGGCGCTATGGGGCCTAATGGTAAAAAATTATCGCCCCTGATTATTACTCTGTTTTTATTTTTACTGATTGCCAATTGGCTGGGCCTGGTCCCGGGACTTTCGTCACCCACCAATGACATCAATACTACTATGGGCCTGGCCTTGATGGTAGTGGTTCTGGTGCATATTCTAGGTGTGAAAAACAGAGGGATAGTCAATTATGTGAAGCATTTTTTCCAGCCTTTTATCCCGTTTGTGATTATTAACCTCATCGAAGAACTGGCTAAGCCGGTAACGCTGGCTTTCCGTCTATTCGGCAACATATTGGCCGGTGAGGTTATGATCATTATACTGGGTATGCTGGTGCCGAAATGGATACCGGTGCCGAACATTGTCTGGCTTGGTTTCAGCGTATTTGTAGGTTTGGTGCAGGCATTTATCTTTACCATGCTGTCCATGTCCTACCTGGCGAATTCCGTTAACAATGAACATCACTAATTTAATTGAGTATATTGGAATTTTATGGCAATTTCATGGAGGAAGGAGGAACTAAATATGGAACACGCTATTATGGTTGCCGGTTCATTAATCGGAGCTGGTCTTGCTATTGGCCTGGCTGCTGTCGGCGCAGGGATCGGTGACGGTTCCGTTACGGCCAAGGCGGTTGAAGGGATGGCAAGACAACCGGAAGCAAAAGGAACGATCCTGGTGAACATGCTTATTTCAGTAGGTTTGATCGAATCGATTCCTATTATTGCCACGGTTATCGCCATTGTATTGGTGTATGCCAATCCGTTTGTAAAGTAAACCGTTTTATAGGGTGTCTGGCAGGAAGTCCTGCCAGCGCCTCTATTATCATGCGGAGCTTGTACAGGATTGCGGCTTTTATCGAGGTCCCGGGAGACCTGATACAGGCAGGTCTTCAATTAACACCGGAAAGAGGAGGTACCCTCGTTGCTTAATTTTAATGCGACGCTACTAGCGCAAATCATAAATTTTCTCATTCTGGTGGCCATTTTGGTAAAAGTAGCCTATAAACCGCTGATGAAAACCCTGGCGGAAAGGCAGGAAAAAATAGCCGGCAGTCTGGAAGCGGCGGAAAAGGAACGGGCGGAAGCGGAAAACTTGAGGCTGGAATACCAGCAGCAAATGGCTCAGGCCCGGACGCAAGCCCAGGAGATTGTCGACAAGGCAACCAAATTGGCCGAGCAAAACAAGGAGGAAATTCTGGCGGAAGCGCGGGCGGAACACGCCCGGATGCTGAAAGCGGCTCAGGAGGAAATCCAGCGGGAAAAAGAGCAGGCTTTGTCCGAATTAAAAAATGAAGTAGTTGCCCTGTCCTTGACGGCTGCTGGCAAAATTGTCGGTCAGAACCTGGATGCGGCAGTGAACAGCAAGCTGATCAGGGACTTTATTGATCAGTTGGACTCAGGCAAGTTAAACTCTTATACAAACTAAAATGCGCGAGAGGCCGCGGCAGCGGTCTCGGGAAATTAGGTGGTTAAGCATGCAAACGAGCCAGTTGGCAGCCAAATACGCCCAGGCCATCTATGAACTGGCAGTGGAAAATAATAAGCTGGAATCCGTAGGAAAGGAATTGGCCGCAGTGGGCAGCACCATTGAGGGACAGGAAGAATTGGCAACGCTTTTGTATCACCCGCGGGTCCCGGCGGAGGCTAAAAAAGAAGTGCTCCGGCAAATATTCCAGAGCGAACTGACTGATTTTGTCTATAAATTTTTGCTGCTGCTGGTGGATAAACGGCGGGAAACCGCATTGCCGGATATACTGAAGGAATATAATCAACTCGCCAATCAGGCCCGCAACATTGCCGAGGCGGAGGTCACCACCGCCCTGCCGCTGACGCCGGAGGAAGAAGAGGCGCTGGCGAAAAAACTGAGCACGGTGACAGGCAAACAAGTGATATTAAAAACCAACATAAACAAGAGCATCATCGGCGGAGTGATCGTGCGAATGGGGGACAAACTGATAGACGGCAGCGTGGCCCGGCAAATGCAGATGCTGAAAACGGCGCTGATGAATATGGAAGTGACAAAGATTGGGGTGACGAACGAGATATGAAAATGAGGCCAGAAGAAATAACCTCGATAATCAAACAGCAAATCGAGCGTTACCAGGTAGACCTCAATGTGGACGACGTAGGCACCGTAATCGAAGTCGGTGACGGCATCGCGCGGATCCACGGACTGGAAAAGGCAATGGCGGGAGAACTGCTGGAATTTCCGGGCGGAGTCTACGGCATGGTGCTGAATCTGGAGGAAGATAACGTCGGCGGTGTACTGCTGGGCGGCGAGACGCTGATCAAAGAAGGCGACACGGTACGGAGAACGGGAAGAATCATGGAAGTGCCGGTAGGCGAGGCCATGGTAGGCAGGGTAGTGAACGCCCTGGGGCAGCCGGTGGACGGCAAAGGGCCGATTCATACGACCGAATTCCGGCCGGTGGAATATAAAGCCCCTGGAATTGCGGACAGACAGTCTGTAAAAGAGCCGCTGCAAACGGGACTGAAAGCCATTGACTCGATGGTGCCGATTGGGCGCGGTCAGCGCGAATTGATCATAGGCGACCGTGGGACAGGCAAAACAGCTATCGCGGTAGATACCATAATCAACCAAAAAGGGCAGGGAGTTACCTGCATTTACGTGGCGATCGGGCAGAAAGCGTCGACGGTGGCGCGGGTAGTACATACGCTGGAAGAACACGGAGCGATGGAATATACCATCGTAGTGGTGGCGTCGGCCTCGGACAGTGCGCCGCTGCAATATCTGGCGCCCTATGCCGGAGTAGCCATGGGCGAATATTTTATGCATAAAGGCGGTCACGTCCTGTGCGTGTACGACGACCTGAGTAAACATGCCACGGCGTACCGGGCCATGTCCCTGCTGCTGCGGCGTCCGCCGGGCCGGGAAGCCTATCCGGGCGACGTTTTTTATCTCCACTCGCGTCTGTTGGAACGGGCAGCGAAACTGTCCGGTGAACTGGGAGGCGGGTCCATAACGGCGCTGCCGGTCATCGAAACGCTGGCAGGGGACGTATCGGCATATATCCCGACGAACGTGATTTCAATTACGGACGGGCAGATCTTCTTGGAAAGTGAACTGTTCCATGCGGGGGTGCGGCCGGCAATCAACGCAGGCTTATCCGTATCACGCGTAGGCGGTTCGGCGCAAATCAAGGCGATGAAACAAGTAGCGGGAAGGCTGCGGCTGGACCTGGCGCAATACCGGGAACTGGCAGCGTTCGCCCAATTCGGCTCGGACCTGGATAAAGTAACCAAGGCACTGCTCGACCGGGGCCAGCGGACCATGGAAATGCTGAAGCAGCCGCAATATTCGCCGCTGCCGGTAGAAGAACAGGTAGTGGCTATTTACGCAGCAGTAAACGGCTACATTGACGATGTGCCGGTGGAAGAAGTGACCAAATTTGAAGGGGACCTCTTAAAATTCATGCGGGCCAACTATGCGGAAGTAACCAAGGGGATCCGGGAAAAGAAAATGATTGACGCCGAATGCGAAACGGCTTTGAAGAAAGCGATAAAAGAATACAAGGATACGCTATTCCGGTGAGGCACAAGGCGCAGGGCGCGGAGAGGGGCATAAGGCTCCTCCCGCTCCGAGCTTTGAGCCGGGAGCCCTGAGCTAAGCGCCAGGAAATGGGGTGATAAAGAGATGCCAAGTGCAGGAGATATACGGCGAAGAATCAAGAGTGTAAAAAACATCCAGCAGATCACCAAGGCCATGAAGATGGTGGCGGCGGCCCGGCTGAGAAGGGCGCAGGAAAAGGCGAATGCCAGCCGGCCCTATACGGAAAAAATCAGACAAGTCCTGAAGCATGTGGCGGCCGGGGCAGGTGACGCGGTACATCCGTTATTGGTGGTACGGGACGTGAACAAAACGGGCTACCTGGTGTTGAGCTCCGATAAAGGACTGGCGGGAGCGTATGCCTCCAATCTGTTTAAAG
>NZ_UPPP01000028.1 GCF_900476375.1 Allolucifera butyrica
AAGTGCTGGGTCTGTTATTGCCCAAATACCTGGAGACGGTAATCTACGGTGCGCTGCTGCAAGCGTCGGCCAGTGAACTGGGAGCGCGGATGACGGCCATGGGGTCGGCAACGGACAATGCCCAGGAGCTCATTTCCAAATTGGTATTGAACTACAACAAAGTGCGGCAGGCGACCATTACCCGGGAAATTTCGGAAATCGTGGGCGGTGCCGAAGCACTGAAATAAGAGAGAGCTCAAAGCGCAAGGGCCATGGCGCGAGAGGCACCGGCCAAGAGCC
>NZ_UPPP01000052.1 GCF_900476375.1 Allolucifera butyrica
ATATCGTATGCCGGAAAAAGGGAAACGGTGACTTCCATTATTTGTTCGGTTAGTATTTCTATTTCCGGCTTGTTGCCTCAGCCAACTCGCTCAGATAGGCCCACCGTTCCACTAATTCGTCCAGCCGCTGTTCCAACTGCCGCTGGGCTATAATGAGTTCCTGTAAAGCGGCAAAATCACTGCCGGCGGCGTTTATTTCGTTGCCGATACGTTCTAATTCCCGCTCAGCCCCGGCAATCACATCTTCAATCTGCTCATACTCCCGCTGTTCCTTAAAGGTGAGCCTGCGTTGGCGTTCCCGCGTCCTATCCCCGCCTGTCTCTTTGGGAATAACAGGGCTTTGTCTCTTTTCTTCCGCCGCCGCTTCCGCCAAGTAGGCTTTTTCACGGTAATCGGAATAGTTTCCGGCAAACTGTTTGATACTGCCATTCCCTGTAAACGCAAAAATTTTATCCACAACCCGGTCCAAAAAATATCGGTCATGGGACGCAGTGATAACCGCTCCGTGAAAATTATCCAAATAATCCTCCAGAACGGTTAGGGTTTGAAGGTCAAGATCGTTGGTAGGCTCGTCCAGCAGTAAGACATTCGGCGCTCCCATCAGCACTCTCAGCAGATATAGCCTTCGCTTCTCACCGCCGGACAGCTTGGCAACGGGCATCCACTGCAATGCCGGCGGGAACAGAAACCGTTCCAGCATTTGTGAGGCGCTGACCGTGCCGCCGTTATCGGTCGTTATAAACGGGGCCACTTCCTTAATCGAATCAATAACGCGCACATTCTCATCCAACGCTTGGTTTTCCTGCGAAAAATAACCGATCTTCACCGTCTGGCCCACTTCTACCTGACCGGCGTCCGGCGCCAACTGTCCGGCAATCAGATTCAGCAGGGTAGATTTACCACTGCCATTGGGTCCAACGATCCCCACCCGGTCATTTTTTAATACCAGATAACTGAAATCATTTATACAGTTACAGTCACCAAAACTCTTAACGAGATGCTGCAATTCAACAATTTTCCGTCCCAGCCGGCTGGCGCCGGCCGTCAGCTCCAGTTGTTTGCCGCCCGCCTCCGTTGGAACCGCGCTAAGTTCTTCAAACCGTTCAATCCGCGCCTTCTGTTTCGTCGACCGCGCCTTGGCTCCTCGCCGTATCCAGGCAAGTTCCTGACGCAAAAGATTTTGCCTTTTCTGTTCACTGGCCTCCTGCTGCGCTTCCCGCTCCGCTTTTAATTCCAGAAAGCTGCTATAATTGCCGGTATAAGTGTACAATTTTCCTTTATCCAGTTCGATTGTACGGGTTACCACCCGGTCAAGAAAATAACGGTCGTGAGTAACCATTAATAAGGCACCCTTATGGTTCATAAGATACTGCTCCAGCCAGGCTACCGTGTCATTGTCAATATGATTGGTAGGTTCATCCAAAATAAGCAAGTCCGCCGGATTAATCAGAGCCGCAGCTAACGCAACCCGCTTACGCTGTCCGCCGGAAAGAGAACTGACAACGGCAGTATAGTCCTGAATACCCAGCCTGGTCAGGATAATCTTCGCATCGCTTTCCAGCTTCCAGGCATTATAGACTTCCATCTGCTGGGTCAAGGCTATCAGTCTTTGCTGTAACTTAGCATCTTCCGGCTGACGGTATGTCTGGTATAAAACCGCTTC
Source organism: Allolucifera butyrica (assembly GCF_900476375.1). Classification (GTDB taxonomy): domain Bacteria; phylum Bacillota; class Negativicutes; order Sporomusales; family UPPP01; genus Lucifera; species Lucifera butyrica. The sequence goes on from NZ_UPPP01000052.1 coordinate 1,664, forward strand.
ATATTCTCTAATAATTCGCATAACCGGCAAATCTCCCCGGAAGATGTGCTCCAATACGGTAGCTTTGCCGTCAAATTCGGGGTTCTGTGGTAAATATCCGGTTTGTACACTGCTGCCGATGGTAATCTTGCCGCTGTCGGTCGTTTCCAGACCGGCAACCGTTTTCAAAAATGTGGATTTTCCCGCTCCATTCACGCCGATCAAACCGATTTTATCGCCTTCATCAATACCAAATGTGACGTCGGCAAACAGCACCCGCTCGCCATAGCTTTTGGCAATGTTCTCTACGGACAGTAAATTCATAAATATAGCCCTTCTTTTAATAAATCTGTTTTAAAATTTAATTCTCTCCTTTTGTTTCACTATCCTGCCGTATTGGGGATAAAGCATAAGAGCCGCAGAGCTGCGACTCTTATGCTTTATTCCGGTTTACTTCGGACAAAATGGCCAATACTGCCTCATCCGGCGTCTGGGAAAAATCTTCGTAATACATGCCAACCGCCCGGAATAACTCCGGTTGAACAGGACAAATTACCGCATTAACCTCTTTTGCCAGCAACTTTACCACATCCGGCGGCGCTACCGGCACGGCAATGGTAATTTCCACCGGACTCAGTTTTTTTAACCACTGTACTGCAGCCCGGGCCGTATAGCCCGTAGCAATTCCGTCGTCAATAAGAATCACGCTTCGATTTTTTACTGCCGGCGGCTTATCGCTGCCCGTATAAGTCAACAGCCGGCGTTTAATTTCGGCATATTCCTCCCGCAGCACCGGACTGAGCTCTGTCTGATCAATTCCGGACCGGTCCAGGAGACTCTGGTCCCAAACCGCGCTGCCGTCCGGCATAACCGCACCGACGGCGACTTCCGGATTCAGCGGATGACCAATTTTTCTGGTGATTAATAGCCCCAGACTACAATTTAATCTCCGGGCTATGGGAGCCGCCACGACCACACCGCCGCGCGGCACTGCCAGCAAACGTACGTCTTCACCATAGCGGCCGGCAGCCAGCCTGTCCGCCAGCATTTGACCGGCATGATTACGGTCTTTAAACATGCTCTTCCCCCCTTAACCGTTCTGACCCGCACTTTTTGCTTATTCTTTCGCAAGGGAGAAGAAGTTATCCGCAACTTAGCAGCATGGCGCGGTATACGGTATCGTTAATCAGATTTCTGCCGGTATGGATGAACGAAACAAAGGAAAACCAGACAGGACCACTTAGCTCTGCAAAATAGTATCGATAACTTTCAGTTCTTCCGCGCTGAATTCCATACAATTCAGCGCACCGGCGCAATCGTCAATTTGACTAACCTTGCTGGCGCCGATCAATACGGACGTTACCGCCTTCTTGCGCAGCACCCAGGCTAAAGCCATCTGAGCCAAACTCTGACCGCGATTTCCGGCGACTTCACACAGCATTCTGACCTTTTCCATTAAATCTTCCTTTAAATCGGCCGGATTTAAAAATTTGCTTTCACCGGCCGCGCGCGAATCGGCCGGAATTCCATTTAAATACCGGTTGGTAAGCACACCTTTTCCTAGCGGTGAAAAGGCAATACACCCCACTCCTTCTGCCGCCAGAAGATCAAGCAATTCCGGTTCAACCCATCTGTCCAGCATGGAATACCGGGCCTGATGTATAATGCAAGGGGTACCCAGTTGCCTGAGAATGGCAATGGCCGCTTTGGCTTGTTCCGGCTTATAGTTTGAGATGCCTGCATATAATGCTTTTCCCTGCCGTACTGCCAGGTCGAGGGCGGTCATGGTTTCTTCCAGGGGAGTCTCCGGATCGGGACGATGATGATAGAGAATATCCACATACTCCAGTTTTAAGCGTTTTAAACTTTGATCAAGGCTGGCGGTAAGATACTTTTTTGAACCCCAATCGCCATAGGGACCCGGCCACATTGTATACCCCGCCTTGGTTGCAATAACCATTTCATCCCGATACCCTTTAAAATCGTCCTTTAAGATTCTCCCGAAAGTTTCCTCCGCTGCTCCCGGCGGAGGACCGTAATTATTGGCAAGATCAAAATGGGTAATCCCTAAATCAAAAGCCCGCCTGATCATCATCCGGCTATTCTCATAACAATTAACATCACCGTAATTATGCCAGAGTCCCAATGAAACCGCCGGCAACATTAACCCGCTTTGCCCGCAGCGGTTATATTTCATTCCGCTATATCTGCCGTCCTTTGGTATATATGCCATTCTTTTCTCCCCTTTCTTCTAATGCAGTATTGGAACCCACAGAAATCTACTTTTATTATAAATTAGCTTGGCTTTATCTTTCTATGCTAAAATAAAATAAATAGTCAAACGTCTCCTGAAAGGATAAGGACATGCTAATTTTCTTTACAATGTTCGGCTTAGGCTTACTGCTCGGCTTTATCGGCGCCGGGGGCGCCGGTACCGTTATCGCTCTTTTAGTTACCGTATTCGGTGTTCCAATCCATACGGCGCTGGGAACCTCCCTCAGCGGAATGATCTTTACTACCCTGTCCGGCGCTTTCAGCCATTTTCGCGAAGGCAATATTGTAACCCGCATTGGGACGGCCGTGGGAATTTTCGGAGCGGCCGGAGCATTCACAGGCGCCAAAATCGCGGTTTTTTTGCCGTCAAACGACCTCAAATGTCTGACAGCCGGTATGCTGTTCCTCTGTGGCATTTTGTTTTTCATCCGTTTTTATTTTGCCTCTACAGGCATTTTTTCCCGGTTGGAACCGGATTCCCCGCCGGCTGGATTCCGGTTCTGGACCGCTGCCTGCGGCTTGGGAATTGTTACCGGCATTTTATCCGGCACTTTCGGCATTGGCGCTACCCCGTTCATCCAAATCGGTCTATTGGTCTTCTTTGGGATGTCGATTCAGCAAGCAGCCGGAACGACCATGCTTATCATTTTGCCAATTGCTTTGCTTGGCGGTTTAGGTTATTTAACAGAGGGGTATCTGGATGCCGGATTGTTTCTTAAGGTGACGGCGGGATTAATGTCCGGGAGTTATATGGGCGCTAAATTTACCAACCGTCTTCCTTTGCCGTTTCTAAAAGCAGCGATGGTCTCCGTCCCCATCCTGGGTGGCTTTTTGCTGTTGTGGGGATCTTGAAAAAGAGACTCGCCTGATTAACCAGGCGAGTCTCTTTTTCAGGACCTGATTTGATTCCAGAAATCGTCGGCAAATACCCCTTTACTGACCGGCGTAACCGGACCGGTCATAAATACATGTCCGTCTTGCCGGATATCAATTTTAATTATGCCGCCGGGCATATGCACAGTGATCTCATTATCAACCAGGCCCAGTTTATAAGCGGCGCTGGCGGCGGCACAACTGCTGCTGCCGGAAGCCAGGGTATAGCCCGCTCCCCGTTCCCATATCTCAATCCGAATATTTTTCCTGTCGATTACTTTCAGAAATTGAACATTAATCCGGTTGGGAAACTGCGGATGCGTCTCAATAACCGGTCCCAGTTCCACCGCCGTCTCACGGGATGGTTCGTCCGCCATTACCACGCAATGAGGATTGCCGATAGACAGGCATGTTACGGCCAGCCGGCGGTTGTGAATGAGCATTGTCTCATTCACGACTTCCCGGGGCGCTCCGGTTACGGGAATCTGCCCGCTTGCAAAGGTCACCGTTCCCATATCCACGCGAATTTGGTCCCCCTTGTCGTCCAGCAATTCCACTTGAACGGCGCCGCCCAGGGTTTTTAGCGTAAATTCTTTTTGCGTAACATAGTTTGCATCAACAAGATAACGGGAGAACATACGGATTCCGTTGCCGCTCTTTTCAGCTTCGCTGCCATCGGGATTCAATATTTTCAGAGAAAAAGTATGATCCTCCTCCAACACCGGCCCATACAAAATGCCGTCGGAACCGACCCCGAAATTACGGTGGCAGATTAGCCGGATGTTTTCGGCCGATAAATTGACCTTTGTTTTATTAGGGTCAATCACAATATAATCATTTCCCAGGGCATGGTATTTATAGAATTGAAATTCCATGCAAAATCCCTCCTTTAGTTTCTTCGTCTCTCCGCCAACTAGCGGAACAGGCAATTTACAAGTATTTTTTAAATCCCTGAACAAGGCCCGGCTTGTAGCCGACGGACTCATAAAAAGCATGAGCCTCTTTCCGCTTGGCCAGGGATACCAGCATGGTATAACTACAATTCCGCTCTTTGGCGCAATTTTCAATATACCGGACCAGTTTACCGCCAATGCCCTGCCGACGGCTTTTTTCGCCGACAATGACGTTTTCAATTACCATAAAGGGGCGGCATTTTCCCACCAGATCGGTGCAAACAATTCCCGTTACCGATCCCAGCAAGCGCTGTTTCTCATCCTTTACACCGACTAAAATATAATTTGCGTTGCCGGCAACTTTTTTAAATAAATTTTTCATCAGATTTTTATCTGTTTTAATCCCGGTCAGTTCTTCATAAAGCAGGGCCAGTTCCCCTAAATCGGCAAAGGTTACGGGTGATATGGTTAACACTTCACTCCCCCCAAGGTGCTAAATTCAACTTAATTATAATAAAAATGTACTATCCGTACATTGCCGAACCTGCCAAAAAAGGTTGCAAAAGGTGCTATAGCGAATACCTCATTTAGGTATCACGGATGTTTAACCGGGCAAACAAATTTTTTGGGGGCTCCCGCAATGGACAATCATAATACGCATCTTTCCCATATAAAACGGGGTTATCTAAATACGGACTTTAGTTTTTTTAGCCTGGAAGATACACAGGCAATGCAAATTGAATCCCACTATCACGATTTTAATAAGATTGTCATATTTATTTCCGGCCAGGTTACTTATTGTATTGAAGGCACTGCCTACAAGCTGAGACCCTGGGATATACTGCTGATTAACCGGAATACCATTCATAAGCCGGTCATTGATGCAACATCGCCTTATCGGCGGATGATCATATGGTTTCAGCCTTCCTTTCTGCAAAAGTATACCAATCCAAACTATGATTTATTGACTTGTTTTGAATTGGCCGACCGACACAAATGCAATTTACTGCGAATGACACCGGAAATGCTGACAATGATACAGTCCCTCCTCTTTCAGATCAACGGCGCCTGCCAAAACCGGAGCTTTGGCGACGAACTGTTGCGCAGCTCGTTATTTTTGCAATTTCTTGTCTATCTGAACAGAATGGCTTTGGAGATAAAAAAAGATGCCGCTCCTGCCGGCATGGAATCAGACGAAACAATTGGCAAAATACTGTATTATATTGATAATCACGTTGCCGAAGACTTAAGTATTGAACGCTTAGCTTCCCTTTTTTTCCTCAGTAAATATCACCTTATGCGTAAATTCAAACACCATACCGGTTATAGCATTCACAATTATGTTCTGCAGAAAAGACTGATCAATGCCAGTCAATTTCTGCGGGCAGGACAGTCGGCCACGGCAGCGTGCCTGGAAAGCGGCTTTCACGACTATGCTAATTTCACCCGTGCCTTCAAAAAAACGTATGGATTAACTCCCACTCAATATCAGAAATTACCGGAATACGAATAGTCGTTTTTTGCCTCGCATATCACCGGAAAAATAGGATAAAGGGGAGTATCATCAAATGCCAAGAAAGACGTTGTTTATTGTCGCTTGTATTTTTATCGGTCTCCTTTTCTCCGCTCTTTGCACGGCGCAGGAGCGCAAAGAGGAATGGAAAAACCCCATGTTCGATTTTAATCAGATAAAAACAGTAGCAGTCCGGCTTTCGCTTGATAAGTCAATTTGCCCCGATGAAATTGAGCAGCGTAAATTGAATGATTTAATCAAAAATCAAGTTCTTAAAGCGGCAAATACACGGCTTAGACTTATCTCTAATGAGCAATTTGAAACAGCAATCGAAAAGTATTCCGGCCTAAACCTCAACCAACTGCGGGTTGATGACGTCAAGCAATATGAAGCCGCTATGCGGGAGTGGGCTCCGCTCATAACCGACGCCTTCTTAAACGTAGATATTAAACAGTGGGGCTATACTAAGGTCTTTGTCCCGGAAAGTACGTATACATACACTGATTATGTAACAAATTATATTACCGTACCGTATTATGATCCCCATGGGAATTTGCTTTATAGAACCCAGCCAATTCAGGTCCCTGTCGAACGGACGCAGACCATACCGGCCCATTACGACTCGGTAGCTCACGCCGGAGCACAATTTTCCCTTATCACGGCCAAAGGCAGGCAAAAAGTATGGATGCTGCTTGATCTGAGAGATGCCGGCGGCAGTAAAGAGCCAATTGAAATGACCGGGCGCATCGTTACCCGGGCTATGGAGCGGCTGCGGGAAGTAACTAAGAAAGACCGCTAACGCGGTCTTTCGGTCCATGGCGCAGGGCTCGGGGCGCAAGGAAACCCTTTGGAAATCATTTTGGGCGAACAATCCAGGCAGAAGGATCGTCTTGTCATAAGTCGTTAACGGCTTCACTCAAGACCCCTTAGCCGCCAGAATCAGCGGGAGGCCGGCTGATAGTACTGCAATAGTTCGCTCACTGTTACAAATTCATACCCCCGGGACTTCAGACTGTCAATTATACAATCCACCGCTTCCGGCGTCGGTGACGGATATTTGCCGTCATGCAGCAAAATAATGCTGCCCGGCTTAACATTCTTCAGCACGGAATCCACAATGTCTCCTACGGGGGGGCACCGCCAGTCCTTTGTGTCAATCGACCAAAGCACAATAATATATCCCCGTTCCCTGGCATCTTCCAGAACTGTCTTGCTATACTTGCCTTCGGGCGGCCGGAAAAGGGTCGGCCGGGGCGCAACTTGCGAAATTAATGTTTCATTCTTTTCTATTTCCTTATCAATTTCTTGTCGGTTCAATCCTCGCAATTTAGGATGACTGTAGGTATGATTGCCCACTTCATGGCCTTCGGCTGCTTCCTGACGCACCAGCATGGGATATTTCTCCACCCGTTCCCCTACTACAAAAAAAGTGGCTTTTACTCCTTTTTCCCGCAAGATCTGTAAAATTTTCGGCGTAGAAGTATTAAGCGGACCATCATCAAAGGTAAGGGCGACAACTTTACGGGAAGTCGGCACTTCCCGGATAGCCGGCTCGGTATCTATAATATGGTCCTCGACCTTTAATCCCACAAAGGCAACAATTAAGCAGAAAACGCCAAAAACGCTTTTCTTTGCTTTCATAGGCACCTCCCGACATGGATCCCACATTTCGCACCCTGAATTTGCGCCAACAATATTGGGACTGCAAAAAAATAATGCTTTTACGTTTCTTTTAAGATTTACTCATTTCATCTTTCTTTAGGAGAATTATTGACGAGTAACTGCAAAAGTGGGATTATTGCATCTCTTGAAAGAATATGCCACCGCCAAAAACCATATCACCTAAAAATTAAACCCTGTACACCAGTTGTACAGGGTTTAGCACTTTCTTGATCGGGTCACCAAGCAAGATTCCGGTTAAGTAAACAGTTTTAGCGAAAAACTTTAATTCGCTGCTCCAGTGGCGCAAATTGCTTAGGATCGGGCGTAACGGTCGGTTTGCCGAAAGGCATTTCTGCAATCAGCTTCCAAGTATCCGGTATTTGCCATTGCTTTTTTACGACGGCGTCTATAAGCGGGTTATAATGCTGCAGCGATGCGCCAAAACCCTCCCCTTCCAGGGCGGTCCAGACAACAAATTGCAGCATGCCGGAAGAATGCTGGGACCAAAGGGGAAAATTATCTTTATATAAAGCAAATTTATGCTGCAACCCCTCAATTACGCTCTCATCCTCAAAGAATAAGACTGATCCATAGCCATTTTTAAAGCCGTTGATTTTTTCTTCTGTGGCAGCAAATTGTTCAGTTGGAACAAGCTGACGTAAAATTTCCTTGGTTGTCTCCCATAATTTATCATGGTGCTCGCCTAATAAAAGCAGCACTCGTCCGCTTTGTGAATTAAACGAGGACGGAACGTGCGTAACGGCATTCTCGACGATTGCCCTAATTCTTTCATCAGAAACGACTCTTTCTTTACTGATGCCATATATGGACCGCCTTTCTTTAATGGCCGTATAAAAATCTTTTAACATAAATAATCCCTCACTTTTCATGATTTTACTTATAATCTATGTAATTCCATTCCAACTGCAACTGAATCAGTTACAACTGGAATAAAAATTTATTCCCCATTGATTTTTTCCACTAAACAGGCAACTAATTCCTGCATCGTAACTTGAGCCAATACTTCTTCCATGGCTGCCTGGGCCCGCAAGAATGTCAATTGCAGGATCATGTTAATATTGGCTCCGACCGGGCATTTCGGATTGGGCTGCTCATGCAAGTGAAATAGTTCTTTTTCTTTTACCACTTCCACAGCATGGTATACATCCAGTAAGGTAATCTGAGCCAAATCCTTAATCAGATAAGCTCCACCACTGCCAGGGCGAACCTTCAGGAATCCGGCTTTTTTCAATTTGCCAATTACCCTGCGGATAATAACGGGATTGGTATTGACACTGCCCGCTATCCATTCGGAAGTATTATGAGCGCTTTTTTCCACCGCCAGTAAGGATAGTATATGAACAGCAACAGCGAAACGACTGCTAATTTTCATTGTCTTCAGCTCCCGTTGTAACCATTATAGTTCCAACAAAAAATTAAGTCAAGGTTTTTCTGTTTAGAAGGATCGTCTTGTCATAAGCGGAGGTTGTCCCACATTTCGCAACCTGAACTTATAACGACAATATTTCTCCCCATCCGTAGCCACAAAGTAAATAATGATCTTATATTTCGCTTAAAATTCACTAAGTTTATCTTTTCCTGGGAGAATCATTGTCGAGTGACAGAGGACTGCGAAAAATGGGATTAGTGGTAACGGCGGAGCGTTGATAAGGCGCTTGCCGTTAATGGCTATTAAACTTATCCTTTCTAGTGCTTCAAGAAAGACCCAAAGGGTCTTTAAGTGGAAAGAAAGTATTTTACTTCTCGGCTTTCTTAAGAAGAATGTGTTATTTTTAGAAATAACCCGAAAAGTTATAATTTCTGATCCCATAAGAAAAACTGCTGCGCGGTCTTTCGGCTCGTGGATCATAGCAAAAAAAAGACCGCTAACCGCGGTCTTCCGGTAACAGTGATTATTCCTACTTTATAACTGTATTAAATGTCTCATCCCGGATTTCAATGTGGTTCTGACAAGAATGACAGGTAATCATGCCGTCTTCCGGCATTTCCACCACCCAGGCCCCGCAGTAAGGGCAAATCCCTTTGACAAAAGCGGAAGCGCCCAGCCAGGGCCCCATAAAAATGAACATGGCCCCGAAAGCCAGGAAAACCCATCCGACCAGTCCGAACTGGATATATAAGAAAAACGCTCCGCCGATGCAAAGCAGTCCCCCAATCAAAATTCCCTGCATCAATGCTTGCGAAAAACTCATTAGAGGACTTTTTACACATTTAGTACTATGATTCTTGGGCTCTACAGGGGTTGCACATTGAGGATACCGTTCCCCGTTGGTAAACCGTTCCTGACCAATTTGCGGACAGAACATAACGACCCCTCCCGAAGATAACATATTTTTGCGGGTTCTTTCACCTTGGTCTACGCCAAAGTATGAATAACAGGACCGTCTCTTTACTATTATTATATTACAAATTAGCATAAAAATAAACATAATCTTCTGATAATTATCATTGCCAATCACCCTTCACTTAGCACGGTTTTTAAATAGGCTGCAAAATGGTATAATTATTTAATAGAGACTCTTAAAGAAAAATTTAAAGGAGGGTGAATACGGGGCAATTTGCCCTGTACGTATATGAAACATAACTTACAGCTAAAAGTGCTTAAACTTGACGCAAACATGTTGAATGCACCAATGAGCATATACCCTGTTCTTATCTGGGATGATAAGGAAGCCACCCTTATTGATACCGGTTTTCCCGGCCAGTTTGAACAACTAAGGCAATCTATTGAAGAAGCGGGGGCTTCCTGGGAAAAAATTAAGCATATCATTATCACCCACCAGGACTGGGACCATATTGGTACCATACCCGATATACTTACCGCCCGTGACGGAAAAGTAACCATTTATGCCCACATTCAGGAAAAGCCGTATTTGGAAGGGAAAATTCCTTATATAAAAATGACTCCCGAACGAATCGCCTCGCGGCTCGCGTCATTGCCTGCAACAATACGGCCGCAAGCCGCCGCCCTTTTTGCGAAAATTCCTACCTTCCAGGTGAACCGGACACTGCAGGACCGGGAAACAATTCCTCTTCACGGCGGCCTTGAGATTATTCATACCCCCGGGCACACACCGGGACATATCTGTATTCTTGTAAAGTCCCTTTCCTTACTTATTGCCGGCGATCAATTACGCATTGAGAAGGGTACCTTGGTAGGTCCCGCCCCGGAATTTACTCCTGATATGCCTGCCGCCTTACAATCGATGAAAAAATTGGCTGACCACCCGATTGATCAGGTAATTTGCTACCATGGCGGTTGGTTCGGCCCTAATGCTTCCTGCCGGATTAAGGAAATCGCTCAAGAAAAACGCTGACACGGTTTTCGGTAATTGGTAAAAGATAGGGCACGAAAAAGAGCTGCAAAGCTCTTTTTAATTTTGGAAGTCTCTTCTTTGGCTCCCCCCCCTCTCCAGATAACTGGATGGGCTGCACGGGGTCGAAAAATGTCCCAAAAAATTTAGCAAAGCGTAAAAAACAAAAGGATTTTTCAACTTTCTGTCGAAGAATGTTAAAAACTGATAAAGGAGGGAATTTTGTACAACGTATTTTCAGTCACATCTTCATACCTTGTATGACAATATGTTAATTAAGGAGAGGATGGATATGAAATCAAAAGAATTCATTCGCGCCGAAATCGAAAAATTGCGTTCTAAAATGCATTCTGTGGCTTTATTGTATGGTCTCTCACACCCGAATGTTCTTAAAGCAAGTAGGCGTTTAGATAAAAAAATAAATCAATATATTAAAATATGTCAAAATTAAAAAGAGCCGTAAGGCTCTTTTTTTAATGGACGGGAAATATCCGGTTCAACTGTTTCAGGGGTTGGGCATCATTGGCGGCATAGGTCCAAAAGGGCCATGGTGCGGCTGTAGCGCGTCGGCCACAGCTTTTGCCTGAGTATCGGACAAATCGGCGGCCTTCTTTAATTCACCGATAAAGTCGGGCCGCCTTTCCCCGTGCTGCTGAAAATAGGCCTGACGTTCCTCAGGGCTCATACTCCGGACCTTTTCCATTTCCGCCCGGCGTTGGCTCTCCTTTTCCCGGAAGAAGCTCAATACCTTGTCGGCCTGATCCTGCGTAATCGTTCCTGTCTTGACCAGTTTAGCCAGATCTTCGCCAATTCTTTGCTCCGGCCGTGGCGGACGCACCGCTTCGGCCACAGCCTCCGCCTGGTTTGCTGACAAACCGGCAGCCGTCTTTAATTCACCAACAAAGTCGGGCCGCTTTTTCTCGTGCTGCTGAAAATAGGCCTGACGTTCCTCAGGGCTCATACTCCGGACCTTTTCCATTTCCGCCCGGCGTTGGCTCTCCTTTTCCCGGAAGAAACTCAGTACCTTGTCGGCCTGATCCTGCGTAATCGTTCCTGTCTTGACCAGTTTAGCCAGATCTTCGCTAATCCTTTGTTCCGGCCGTGGCGGACGCACCGCTTCGGCCACAGCCTCCGCCTGGCTTGCCGATAAACCGGCAGCCGTTTTTAATTCACCGACGAAGTCGGGCCGTTTCTTCTCGTGTTGCTGAAAATAGGCCTGCCGTTCTTCCGGACTCATGCTCATGACTTTTTCCATCTCCGCTTCGCGTTGACGGTCTTTTTCCTGTAAGAAGTTAAGTACCTTGTCGGCCTGATCCTGCGTAATCGTTCCTGCCTTGACTAACCGGGCCAGACCATCACTGATATGTTGTCTGATTATCTGCAGATCAGGCCGGCCGGCTTCCATAAAACCAGGCCCTCCGGGTCCCGGTCCTTCCTGCCTGTCTGCGGCCAGTGCCAAAGCACCTAATGATATTAAAAAACAGCCTATAGCCAAGCCACTGGTAACTTTTTTTATGAGTTTTATTTTCATGTAAATTCTCCTTCCTTAGGTCCCCTGTTGATTGTCATTATGAAGGAGAATTGTTACAGCCCTGTTACAAAAATTTATACATATATTATACGTTTTGGACCCGGTCCAATTCGAACCAGAAAATCACCCCGTCCGGCACATTTTCAACTCCATAGCGGTTGCCGTGCAATTCCTGAATGGCGCGGACAATTGACAAGCCCAGGCCATAACCGCCATATTCCCGGGTACGGGCCTCATCTACTTTGTAAAAGCTCGTCCATATTTTTTCCAGACTCTCCGTGGGAATCGGCCGGCCTGAATTATAAACATAAATACGGCTTTTCTCATTGTAATTCTCGACATATATTTTAATCTTTCTGGCAAATTCAGTGTGGTCAATGGCATTATTGATTAAATTGAGCAAAACCTGTTCCGACCGCAGTATATCTCCGTTAACGAGGCAACTTTCTTCCGTATCCAGCTCAAGGGTAATTCCTTTTTCCGCCAAAACAGTCCTGTATTTTAAAACAATCTCCTTCAGCAGTATGGAAAGGTCGAAATCGGCGCGACTCAGTTTAAAGAAGCCCGAATCAAACTGAGACAGATTGAGTAAATCCCTTACTAATTTATCCATCTTTTCCGCTTCATCAATGATGATTGAACAATAATAGTTTCTACTGTCTTCATCCTGCGCGATATTTTCCTTTAATCCCTCGGCGTACCCCAATATAAGTGCGAGAGGGGTTTTCAGTTCATGCGATACATTGGAAACAAACTCCTTGCGCATCTTATCCAGTTTTCTTTCTTTCTCCACATCCGCCATAAGCTGCTGGTTTTTCCGGTTCAGTTCCGAGATAGCTGTATCCAGTTGATCGGACAAGTGATTAATACTGTTGCCGAGTTCGCCGATCTCATCACGGCGGTTGATTGTACATTTTTGCGAAAAGTCAAGCTTCGACATACTTTGGGCAATCCGGTTCAGTTCCCGCACCGGCCGGGTAAAATTCCCGGCAAAAAAGAAGGCCCAAATACCTCCCGCCAGGATTGCCAGTACGCCTGTCAATGCCATAAACTGGGCAGCCACAGTAGCACTCTCCGAAATCGGTGCCAGCGGCAGCCTTATAACCAGAGCGTCATTATTCTTTAATTGGCGCCGTAAAACCATAAAGTCGATTTTCAGATCCGTGTCACGCTGCATTTCTAAAACGGAGTTATTGTCAATGGTCTCTTTCGAAAGTGTCTGGTTATGATGGGGTGGATCAGGAAACGGATGGGGCCGTGGAACCGGCTCATCTGCTTTATGGTCCGGAAAAGGCAAAAACGGCGGCGGCATCCGGTCGGAAATTTTATCGTTAATAACCGGGAAGAAAGAACTGTATTTGATGCGGCCGTCCGCGGAGAAGATCAATATTCCCGCTCCCATCGTATTGCCTAGCCGCTCCAGTTCCAAAGACATTGCCTCCGGATTGCCTTCATAGAGGTCATAAATCTTCTTGCTGCTGGAAATCAGAATTTCCTTCTTCTGCCAAATATAAAACTTCTCCAGTCCTAGCAGGGTCATTCCCAGCGAGATAAATACAAAAAAAAGCATCAGGGCGCTTAAGCCCAAGAAAAGTTTTGTTCTAATTGACCGTTTCATCATTCACCCTCAAACCGGTAGCCATAACCCCGGATTGTCTGAACAAGACTGCTCTTGTTTCCCAATTTCGTTCGCAATCTGTTAATATGAGTATCCACCGTTCGTAAATCGCCAAAATAGTCATAGTTCCATACCTGGTTCAAAATTTGCTGTCGGCTTAAAGCCTTACCCTTATTTTCCGTTAAGTAAATAAGCAGTTCATATTCTTTGGGACTTAAATCAAGCAGGCACCCGTCCACTAATACCTGACGGGCATTTGCATCAATTTCCAGGCCGCCGTATGCAGCCGTTTTTTCCCGTTCCAGGCGGCGGAAGAGCGCATTCACCCGGGCGGTTAGGATTTTGGGACTAAAGGGCTTCGTAATATATTCGTCGGCCCCGATCTCGAAAGCAAACAACTGGTCTATTTCCTCTCCCTTGGCCGTAAGCATGATAACCGGAATATTCATTTCCTTGCGAATTTCCCGGCATACGGTCCAGCCATCGTGGCCCGGCATCATGACATCCAAAATGGCCATATCCACCTTTTCCCGGGATAGAATATCCAAAGCAGCCTTGCCATTTTCCGCTTCTTTGATGGTATACCCCTCCCGCATCAGAAAGTCGGCAACCAACTTTCTGATGCGCATTTCATCGTCAACAATTAAAACGGTTTTATTCATTCTTCCGTCCCCTTATCAAAAATAATTTCAACTGCAAAATGTGGCTGTATATACAAATTTCTGTAACAGAACTGTAACAATTCCCCTTCATAATGAGCATAAAAGGCAGAAAGAGCATTATCATCGGCCGGACCTGCCGGAACTCTTCCGGGATATCTCCTCTCTAAGGCATCTTATAGGCAATTGTCAGTCAGGGATGTTCTCTGCTGTTTGTCACTAACATCTCATCAGCAGGGGCTTTCATAAATAGTCATTTACTAATAAATACATATTTACCGTAAATATGTATTTATTTTATTATAAATAACTATTTGTACATAGTCTAGCGAATAGCCAAAATCAATCAAAATCCAAGCTTTTTTCTCAGTAACAGAAAGTATAACTTTTCGGGTTATTCTTATACAAGCTGTTTTTTGTGTACCGAAAAGTAAAATACTTTCTTCCTGCTTAAAGACCTTTTGGGTCTTTCTTGGTACTAAATGTTTAGGAGGTTCTGTTCATGCAAAAAAATAAGCGGCTTATTATCAAACTGATGCTGCCAATTGTCACTCTGGTGATGCTCAGTTGTCCGGCACTGGCAGCGCCCGTTGAATTATCGCTGGCCGACAGTATTGCGCTGGCCTTAAAAAATAACCGGAATATAGCCATAGCCAATTCCGAGAAAGAAAATGCCTATTGGGCCGTAAAACAGGCCGAGGCAGGCAAAGGTTTTACCCTCAACCTCACTCACACCGACGAACGTTATAATACGCCGCCTTCCTATCTGACCAATTACAAGTATGTATGGACCACTAAATTTGACAATGAGCTTGCCGCCAGTTTCCCTGTTTACTCCGGCGGCAAGCTGGAAAGTCAAATTGATCAGGCCAAACTGAATCTTAAAGTATCCGATCTCAGCCTGGACGCCACCAAACAGCAATTAAGACAACAGGTCACTAGCGCTTATTTCAATTTATTGCAATACCGCAATGAATTGCAGGTAAATCAGGAGACGGTGGATAACTATACGGCTCATCTTAAGAATGTTCAGGCTCAATATCAGGCCGGCACTGTAGCCAAATCGGATGTGCTCGCAAGTAAAGTTTCCTTGGCCGACGCCCAGGACAACCTGATTAAAGCCCAAAACAATTGCGATCTAGCCGTAGCTACTCTCAATAATCTGATAGGCCTGCCTCTGGACAGCGAATCAACGCCAAAGGAAAGCCTCCGGTATGAAAAATATTCTCTCACCCTCGCAGAATGCAATCAGTACGCTTTGGCCCACCGGCCGGAAATAGCCCAATATCAGGCCCAAATCGCCAGTGCGCAGGATGATATCAAAATTGCTGAAAGCGGTTATCGCCCGAGTGTGGATCTTTTTGCCACCGAAGACTGGTATGACAAGGATCTTCCCGGTGCTGACAATAACAACTGGTCAATAGGTCTTACCGCCTCTTTCAACGTATTCGACTCGGGTCTTACCGGTTCCAAACTTAAACAAGCCCAGGCAAATTTGAAAAAGGTGCAGGAACAATCCAGTCAGGAGAGCGAATCTATATTATTGGAGGTGCGTCAGTACTATCTGAGCCTGCGGGAAGCGGAGAAACGGATTGAAACGAATCAGGTCGCGGTAGAACAGGCACAGGATAATTTTAGAATTGCCGAAGTCCGTTATCGTGCCGGCGTCGGTACCAATCTGGACGTCCTCGATGCCGTTTTATCGTTAAGCCAGGCTAAAATCAACGATATTCAAGCTTTGTACGATTACAATACCAGCAAAGCCCAGCTGGATACAGCGATGGGTATAGCCGTGGAATAAGTTTTGTTACAACCGTTCCTCCCAAGTAAAAAATAAGCGAGGTTATGTTATGCAATTTTGGAAAAAAGTTGCGCAGTACAAGAATTGGATTATCTTTCTGCTCCTTGTGGCGTTAGCGGCTGCTGGAGGAACGTTTTATTTTAAACACAAAAATAATTCGGCCGTTGTGAAAGAAACGACGGTTACTGTAGAACAGGGCGACATTCAGTCGACAGTGTCGGCTACCGGAACAATTCAAGCAGTCAATTCGGTTGATATTGCCTCCCGGGTGACAGGTCTTATCACAGATGTGAGGGTAAAAGAAAATGACCATGTAAAAGCCGGTCAGGTTTTGGTCGTCCTTGACGACACCAGTGTAAAAGCCCAGGTTGCCCAGTATCACGCCGAAGTGGAGAATTACGCCGCCGTATATGAACGCAGCAAAAAATTAGCGGCCATTGGCGGCGAATCACAGCAGCAGCTGGATTCGGACCGTACGAATTACCTGACGGCCAAATCGCAATATGACAATTACGTTACGCAGCTCGACTACTATGTTATTAAATCGCCCATTGACGGCGTGGTAATCGGCAAACCCACTCCAGCCGGCGAGACGGTAGTGCAGGGCATCTCTTCGGCGCAAACCTTGATGTCGATTGCTGACATGTCCAAAATGCAGATTAAAGTGTTGGTGGACGAGACCGATATCGGCAAAGTCCAAATAGGGCAAGCGGTTTCTTTCACCGTGGATGCCTATACGGACAAAACTTTTACTGGTAAAGTAACCGGCATTTCCAAGAGTGCCACTACTTCTTCCAATGTAGTGTATTATCCCGTATATGTCGATGTTGATTCACCACAGGGTCTATTGTATCCAACCATGACTGCCCGGGTTACGATTACTGTCGGGGAACGCAAGAATGTGCTCGTTGTCCCGCTGGCCGCCATCAAGGATAACAAAGGTCAGCAGTATGTCCAGGTGATGGTTAATGGAAAACCGCAGGATACCCCGGTTACGCTTGGTTTGCGGGATGACGAAAAAGTGGAAATCCTGAACGGTCTCAGTGAAGGCAGCAGCGTAGTAGTGCCCGATGTTAAGCCAAAAACGTCTACGGGTAACCAGCGTCAGGGCCCGCCGCCTCCCATTTAAACCTGGGAAAAAAGGGAGGAAATAACCATGGCAATTATTGATTTGACCAATATTACGAAAATATATACGATGGGCGACACTACCGTCCATGCCCTGGCCGGTGTGACGTTAGCCATTCATAACGGCGAATTTGCCGCCATCATTGGCCCGTCGGGATCCGGTAAATCAACGCTCATGAATATTCTGGGCTGTCTTGACCAGCCGACGGGAGGTTCCTACCGTTTGGACGGAGCCGAGGTGGCAACTCTGAACGATACCCAGTTGGCTGCTACCCGCAACCAGAAAATCGGCTTTGTCTTTCAAAACTTCAATCTGCTGCCGCGGATGTCTGCTTTACAGAATGTTGCCCTGCCGCTTATCTATGCCGGGGTAAATAAAAAAAGCCGGCTGGAAAAAGCCGCCCGGAATCTGGCCGCAGTCGGCCTTGCCGACCGCAAGGATCACCGTCCCACCGAACTCTCCGGCGGGCAGCGGCAGCGGGTAGCCATTGCCCGTGCCTTAATCAACGCCCCCCCCATTATTATTGCCGATGAACCAACAGGCAACCTCGATACCAAATCGAGTAATGAGATCATGGAAATCTTCTGCCGCTTAAATCAGCAAGGGCGGACGGTCATTATGGTCACGCACGAACCGGATATTGCCGCCTATGCCCGCCGGGTCATCCATGTACGGGACGGCAAAATTACGCAAGATGAAATGAAACAGGAGGTGGACGGATGTTCTGGGAAAGTATCCTCATTGCTTTAGAAGGCTTAAAGGCCAACAAACTCCGTTCCGCTCTCACGATGCTGGGAATTATCATTGGCGTTGGCGCCGTTATCACCATGGTTTCCCTTGGCTTAGGCGTACAGCAAAAAGTACAGAACTCCATTGCCAGTCTCGGCAGCAATCTTATCATCGTCATGCCGGGGGCCTCCAAATCGGTCGGCGGCGTACGCTCTGAGGCGGGAACCAATATTACGCTGACCAATCAGGATGCCGAGGCCATTGCCAAAATTGACGGTGTCCTCTATGTAGCACCGGATGTCAGCAGCTCCTATCAGGTCGTTTATGGTCATCAGAACTGGAACACTAAGGTTGAAGGAACCACCACGGATTTTTTGACAATTCGCAATTATAGTGTTGATATTGGGTCCTTTTTTACGAATAGCGACGACCAGACCCGCTCCCGGGTGGCAGTGATCGGTCAAACCGTAGCAACGAATTTATTTGGCGGCATCAGTCCGCTTGGTCAAACCATCCGCATTGGCACGGCTCCTTTCCGGGTGATCGGGGTGCTGGCCAGCAAAGGACAATCCTCTATGGGCCAGGACCAGGACGACCTGATCCTGGTGCCGCTTCATACCGCGCAAGACCGGCTTCTCGGTCAGACTTACGTAAACAGTATCACCGTCCAGGCGGAAAATGACCAGGTGATTGATAAGGTTCAGCAAAACATTGTCACCTTACTCAGGACGCGCCACCATCTGCCGGCCAAAGCCGACGACGATTTCACCGTACGCAATCTCACCGCCATTATGGAAACAATGAAAGAAACGACCGGCACCTTAACCTTGTTTTTGGGTGGTGTGGCCGCCATTTCGCTGTTAGTTGGCGGTATCGGGATTATGAATATTATGCTGGTCTCTGTAACCGAGCGTACACGGGAAATCGGGGTCAGAAAAGCATTAGGAGCCACTTTCAATAATATTCTTATGCAGTTTTTGATTGAGGCGGTGGTCGTCAGCGTAACCGGCGGCTTAATCGGAATCCTCCTGGGTGTGGCCGGCGCTCATATTATATCCCTTATAGCCGGCTGGAAAACGGTAATCTCTTTCCTGGCTATTCTGGCAGCCTTCGGAGTATCCGTATCAATCGGCTTATTTTTCGGCATTTATCCGGCCCGTAAGGCGGCGTTGCTTGACCCCATCGACGCTCTCAGGTATGAATAGAAAAACCGCTTAGGCGGTTTTTCGGCTCATGGCGCAGGGCTCGGGGCGCAGGAAAGCCATGAAAATTATTTCGGACGAACAATCCAGGCAGAAGGATCGTCTTGTCATAAGCGGAGGTTGTCCCACATTTCGCAACCTGAACTTATAGCGACAATATTTCTCCCCATCCGTAGCCACAAAGTAAATAATGACCTTATATTTCGCTTAAAATTCACTAAGTTTATCTTTTCCTGGGAGAATCATTGTCGAGTGACAGAAGACCGCGAAAAATGGGATTAGTGGCAACGGCGCAGCGTTGATAAGGCGATTCTTCTGCCGTTATCGGCTATCTAAAACTTATATTTTCTATAACTTATAAGAAAGACTGCGTTCTTGGCGCGGTCTTTCGGCTTCTGTAGCAATGCTCAGAAAGAAACAGCGATTGCACCTGATCGAGGTGCAACCGCTGTTTCTTTCCCCCGCTTTCAGCCAGGAAGAAAGGTTTCAAACATAGAGGAACCAACCCGGCCCAGATAGACGGCACAACCGGTGGACGCCAGACTAAGGCCGACGATAATCCAAAGCGTATTCCCCGTAAAACCGTGGGTCAAATACAAAACAAATACGGCGATGGATAAGACCTGAAAGAAAAGGCCCACAATTATTTTTTTGATCAAGAGCGGGGTAGTCACCTTTTTAAATTTTAATTTTCCATCTACGAGTCCCGTCAAAAAACCGGCAAATACAACAAATGGCAATGCTAGAATGGCTAATTTGGTCACAATCAAAAATTCCGAACACCAAGGTTCACTTACCAGCAGAGACATAACCGGCATAACAACGATGAGAATGATAAAGACTTGGGGAAAGTGAACCATAATCGGATGCAGATGCTGGTCCAGAATCAATTTGCGGCGGGGTGAAATTTTCCTGGTATACGGCTCAAACACCGTTTTGGGCAAACCGCAGGCCGGACAAACTTCGCCTAAATGGGCCGCATCCATTATATACCCGCAGGCCTTGCAACGAATATACGTCTTCACCATAACGACCTCCTTAGTTCAGCATATTATCATTTTTAGTTTTCCTTATAAAGACCAGTTACAACGGTCTTGCTGTAACTTCCACATCTCATAAAATAATCCCTGCCTGGACAACAGCTCCCTCATATTGCCCTGTTCCACCAGTTTTCCTCGCGAAAGGACCAAAATTTTATCCATGCCGGCAAGGCCGGTAAGTTGGTGGGTAACTAAAAGTGTCGTCCGGCCGGCCATTAATTTGTCAATCCCGGCCATGACCTCTCTGGCGGTTAACGGGTCCAGACCGGCTGTGGGTTCGTCCAGGAACAAAAGAGGCGCATCCTTTAAGAGCGCCCGGGCAATGGCAATGCGCTGGCGTTCACCGCCCGACAAAGCTCTTCCATTTAAACCGGTTAAAGTATCATATCCGGCTGGCAGCCGTTCGATCAGCTCCGTCAATGCCGCATCCTCGGCCGCCTGCTCCAGTTCGTTCCATCCGGCTTCGGGGCGGGCTAAAAGAATATTGTCCCTGATGGTTGTATTAAATATATGAGTATGCTGAGTAACCACTGCTATGTGCCGGCGGATTTCCCCGGGGTCGCAGTCTTTCAGTTCAAAATTCCCCAGCCGCAGCGATCCGGACTGGTACGGCCAAAAACCCAGCAGCAGGGACACCATCGTACTCTTGCCGGCACCGCTCGGACCAACAAGGGCTACCCTTTCCCCCGGAGCTAAAGTAAAAGACAGATTTTCTAACGTCCAAATCCGGCTATCCCTATAAGAAAAACACAAAGAACGAGCCTCTACCGGCACCGGATAACGGGGTTTCAACCCAGGCTTGCGGCTAGCTGCGGGTGCCGTCCAGGCCTGCACCGCTTCCAGACGCCGGGCCGCCGTCCGGCTTTCCGCCAGGGAATATAGGGCATTGCCCAGCGGCAGTACGGCTTCAAAGCTGCTCTGAACGACCAGTAAAATGACGGCTAAATCAATGCCGCTTATTTTTTTTGCATACACCAGGGGAACGGCAAGGAATAAAATAGCCCATAAAGTATAAGATGTAATAACTTGACTCCCCGCATCAGCCAATCCGGTAAGCCGGACTTTTTTCTTTTGCAGGCGCGCCAGATTACCGCCGGCGGCGGCAATCTGTTCCTGCTGCCGGCCGGCGGCATCATAGGCCGTCAGTTCCGTAATTCCCCGTATTGTATCCACCAGCAGACAATGAAACCGGCCCCGGGCCCTGTCCCGCCGGCTAACTGTACTTCCCGCCAAATAACGGATCAGGACCGGCCAGCAGATACCAGCCGCAACAAAGCCCACTATCAGGGCATAGACCATAGGGGATGAAAACAGGGCCAGAAACAGGGCGGCGGCAATCAGGACAAGGGCGGCAACGCTATAAGGATTAAGCACTCTAAGATAGACATACTTTAATTCTTCCACGGCACTAACCAGCCCGTAAAGCATTTCCCCGCTTTTTCCCCGGCCGGCAGCGGGAATTTGCGGTTCCACGGCGGCATACAGGAAAACCCGGATACGGCTAAGCAGCCGGAAGGTGGCATCATGGGAAATATAGCGCTCCGCATAACGAAAAACGGCCCGGGACAAGCCGAAAAACCGCACCCCCACAATGGCTACCGATAACGCTTCCATCGAAGGATGCAGCGCCGCCGCGGCAATGATATAAGCTGCCGTTCCCATCAGTCCGGCACCAGAAAATACCGTAAAAAAAGCGAGTAGAATACCGGCGGCCATCGTTTTCCAGGCAGGCAGCACCCAGGAAAATAGTTTCCGGCTCATAGTTCATCCTCCCCCCGGTAAGCCCCCACCATGCGGCTGTACAATCCCTTTTGCCGCACCAGTTGAGCATGGCTCCCCCATTCAGCTACCCGGCCTTCATTCAGCACAATAATCCGGTCGGAGCGGAATACCGTGCTTAGCCGGTGAGCAATCACCAGCACCGTTCTTCCTGCCATCAGACGTTTCATGGCCTGCTCTACGGCTGCTTCATTAGCCGGATCCAGTCCGGTTGTCGCCTCGTCAAAAATCAGCAAGGGGGCATCCTGCAAAAAGGCCCGTGCTATGGCAAGGCGCTGCGTCTCTCCGCCGCTTAACGGGCGGTTGCCTTCACCGACCAGCGTATCATAACCCTCCGGCAGTTGCCGGATAAATTCATGGGCACCCGCCAGCCGGGCCGCCGCCGCCACTTTTTCTAAGGATGCGCCGGGACGTCCCAAAGCAATATTGTCACGGACCGAAGCGGCAAATAAATAAGGCTGCTGCGGCACAAATGCCAAATGGCGCCGCCAACTGGCCATATCCAGATTTCGCAGATCCATTCCGTTCACAACAACCTTACCACTGCCGGCGGCAATGAATCCCAGCAGCAGCCCGGCGACAGTACTTTTACCGGCACCGCTGGGACCAACCAGCGCCGTTATTTTGCCCTGCTCAATAACAAATGAAACTCCGTCCAGAGCGGGGCTCCGGCCGCCAGGATAGGTAAAAGACACTTGCTGCAACTCGATCTCGATATCCGAAAAAGCAACGGACCTGCCGCCGGCTGCCGGTCCGGTTATTTGCGGCAGCCGGTTTAGCAGGGCATAAATGGCATCGCCGGCTGCCTTGGCATTCATACCGGCATGAAAATGGCTTCCCAGCTGGCGGAGGGGCAAATAAAACTCAGGCGCCAGCAATAGCACGAAAAAGGCTTGATAAAAAGACAGGTGACCATACAAAAGCCGGATTCCGACGGCAACAGCCACCAGGGCCGTACTGATCGTTGCAAATAGTTCCAGTACCAGGGAGGACAAAAAGGCAATCTTCAATACGTCCAGGGTGGCATCCCGGAATTCGGCGCTCATTCGGGCGATTACTGTAATTTGTTCCTTACTGCGGCCAAATAGCTTAAGCGTTGTCAGACCCTGCATGACATCCAGAAAATGAGCGGACAACCGGGCCAGCGCCTGCCACTGACGGCTGTTCTTCTCATCGGCCAGACGGCCGATGAGAATCATAAAAAGGGGAATCAGGGGCGCCGTAGCCAGCAAAATCAGGCTGGAAACCACATCCAGCGGAAAAATAAACCCGGCAATCAGCACCGGCACAAGGGCGGCAGCGATTAGCTGCGGTAAATAGCGGGCAAAATAGGGTTCCAGATTTTCGACGCCCTCGGTCAGCAGATTGACTGTTTGTCCGGCTTCTTCCCCGGCCAGATACGGCGGCCCCAGAGCCAGCAGGTGCGCAACCAGACGGTTTCTAATTTTCTCTTCCAGGGATATGGCGAGCGTTTGGGCTATAAACTCGCCAAGCCAGAGGAATAATCCTCTGGCCAGCGTGATGATAAACAGCAGCGTCAACCACTGTCTTACCCCGTATAAATCCATGCCCGCAAGAAATACGGCGTCTATAATCCGGGCCAAAAAATGCGCCTGCAGTACGATTAAAAAACCGCTCCCCAGACTTAAGACTGCCAGTAACAGCAAAAGCGGCCGCCTGCTTAACGCTTCCCTGACCAGATTTTTATTCAGCATAGCCATGAAAAAACCTCAATATTCCAGTTGTTTGGCACTAACCCGCTTCCGGAATATCCAATAGGTCCAGCCCTGATAAATGAGCACTACCGGCACCAGTGTCAGGGCGGCCATCGTCATAATCTTAAGCGTATAAGGCGTGGAAGAAGCGTTATATACCGTCAAATTCCAGGCCGGATTCAGACTGGACACCATCAGATTGGGAAATAAACCGGCAAAAAACGCTGCCGTGGTTAAAAGAATCGTAAAGCCACTAAAAGCAAAGCCCCAGCCAAATTTTTGTTTCCAGGTCAGAAGATAAGATAAAACAAAGGTAACGACGGCTCCCAGTAAGGCCGAACCGCCTAAAGCACTGTCAAACAGTCTGGTATTTGTATAAGTCAGACCTACCATAGACAGGCAGAAAATAGCGGCCAAAACCCCGGCCTTCAGGGCCGCACTGCGGGCTCGCTCAATCAGTTCGCCTTCCACTTTCAATGTTAAAAACAAAGCCCCATGAAAAATAAAAACGAAGAGAAAGGTCAGTCCCCCGCTCAAAGTATAGGGGCTTAGCAAATCAAAAAAACCACCCGTATAATGCTTCCCGGCATCAATGGGTACGCCCTGGATCAAATTCGTAACGGCGACGCCCCATAGCAACGCCGGAATCAGACTGCCGGCAAACAGCGTCCAGTCCCAGGACCGGCGCCATCCCGGCCCGGTGTCTTTGCTGCGGAATTCCATGGCTACGCCGCGCAAAATCAGGGCCATAAGAATTAAAAACAGAGCCATGTAAAACCCGCTGAACAACGTGGCATACACATGAGGAAAGGCGGCAAACAGGGCACCTCCGGCCGTAATCATCCATACTTCATTCCCGTCCCATACAGGACCGATGGAATTGATGATCATCCGCCGTTCCAGATCATTTTTACCCAGAAAGGGCAGTAAAATACCTACACCGTAGTCAAATCCTTCCAGGAAAAAGAATCCCGTAAATAATACGGCCACCAGGATAAACCACAACACATTCAGCTCCATAATGTCGCCTCCTTAGCCGGTTTGGCCGGTACCGGACCCGGTCCGGCAGCTACGGTTTGCACGTGCTTTTTCATTAAATAAACGGCAACCACGGCCAGAATCCCGTAAATCAGGGTAAATCCCGTCAAAGACGTCCAGATATTCAGAGCGGATACATTCGGCGACGCCGCTTGCGACACCTTTTGCAAACCGAAAACAATCCACGGCTGTCGACCGGCCTCAGCCATAAACCAGCCGCAGGAGTTGGCGATGTACGGCACCGGCAGACTATAGAGGGCGGCTTTCAGAATCCAGCGGTGCTGCTCCAGCTTTTTCCTGGCCAGCAAATAGGCCGAAAGCGCGCAAAGCACTACCATCCACATACCGGCCAGAACCATCAGCCGGAAACTCCAAAATACGGGTGTTACCGGTGGAACATAATTGCCCGGACCGTACTTGGCCGTATACTCCGACTCTAAATCCTTAATGCCCATAACTTTTCCATGTAAAGAATCATGCGCCAGCAGGCTGAGCAGACCGGGAATCTCAAGTTCCGCCGTATTTTGCTGGTGTTTCTCGTCAATCACCGCCGCTACGGCGAAAGGCGCCGGATCGGCTGTATTCCATAATGCTTCGGCCGCAGCAATCTTCATCGGCTGCGCTTTAATAATAAACTGGGTTTGCAAATGACCACTGAGCGTGCTTAGCAAAACAGCAATCAACGCACAGCTGACACCGATACGGAAAGAAGAACGGAACAGTTCCGCCTGGCTGTGCCGCAGCAAATAATATGCGCTGACCGCCATGATAAAGATTCCCGCCGTAACCAGACCGGACAAAACCGTATGCGGAAACTGGAACATTACGTATTTATTGGTAATTAGGGCTAAAAAGCTGGTCATTTCCGCCCGGCCGTTGTGCAGCGTATATCCCACCGGCGACTGCATAAAGGAATTGGCCACTAAAATCCAGAAGGCGGATAGATTGCTGGCAAAGGCAACAATCCATATGCAAGCGGCGTGAAGCTTCCCGGGAAGCTTATCCCAGCCAAAAACCCATAAGCCAAGAAAGGTGGATTCCAGAAAAAAGGCGGTAAGAGCTTCCAGGGCCAGGGGCGCGCCAAAAATGTCACCCATGAACCGCGAATACTCCGACCAGTTCATACCGAAGTGAAATTCCTGCACGATTCCGGTTACCACCCCCATAGCGAAGTTAATCAAAAAAAGGTGGCCCCAAAATTTGGTCATTTCTTTATATTTTTCGTTGCCTGTCCGCACATACAGTGTTTCCATTACCGCCACCAGGACCGATAAACCCAGCGTAAGCGGCACGAACAAAAAGTGATACACTGAAGTAATTCCGAACTGCCAACGGGCTAACAACACTTCACCCATGCTTTTTCTTTCCCTCCTGCCTTTGTATTTTCACTTTCCCCGGCCAGAGTTGCAAAATGAATCTTGCTTAGAGAAGCCGTAAACTCTTCTTGGATCTTTCCCAGCGCCTGGTGCACAGGACACTCCGGCACACAACCCCGGCTGCATGCGCTTTTCTCCGCCAGACAGCGGTGGATTGCAATCTCGCCTTCCATCGCTTGAATTACATCGAGCAGGGAAATTTCTTGGGCCGGTCTGGCCAAACTAAATCCCCCTTCCACTCCCCGCCAGGATTGAAGTAAACCGGCCTGAACCAGCGGACGGGTGACCTTTTGCAAAAAACCCTGAGGAATGCATTGCTCTTCCGCCAGTCTCTGACCACTTATCACTTCTCCGGCCGGTTGGGCCGCTAAAAATAATATAACCCGGAAAGCATAGTCCGTTGCCTGGTTTAGCTGCATTCATACGCCTCCTTCCTTTAATTTATACCAAACCGGTATAGTATTAATTTCATTATAGTCATCCATTCTAAACTTTGTCAATCCATTTTTCGGCTCTTGGCGCAGAGCGCCTTTCGTAAGTAAATCCTGCGCTATAAAATAAATGCAAAAAAGTGCCGCATCCGCCTCTTAGCGGCAGCTTTCCCGCAGCGCAGGCAATACCTTATTATAGAGCATCAGTACAAACAGGGAGAGTACGACTCCTTTGAGGATGTTGAACGGCACAATGGCCATAACAATAAAACTTTTCAGGTCCACAATTCGCGGATTCGCAGCCGTACCCAAAGCGACCATCCGGTCCGGAGGAAAGTGGAGAACAGTCTGATAGAGCGGTATAAGCGCATAATAGTCGAGTACGGCTGCCGCCAGCATCATCGAAACAGTGCCGGCAACCAGCCCCAGAACAGCGCCGGAACGGCATAACCGGTGGCGGTATACATAGGCCGCCGGCAAAACAAAGGCTGCGCCAACCAAAAAATTAGCCACTTCGCCGATCATCATCGTCTGGGAATTAAACGCATGAATCAGATTTTTTATTAGTTCAATCGCCACACCAGCCCACGGACTAAGCAGAAATGCCCCCACTACGGCGGGCAGATCGCTGATATCCAACTTTAAAAATACAGGCATCAACGGCACGGGAACTTCAAAAAACATGAGCAGCGCAGCGATGGCGGCAAGAATACTTACTTTTGCCAAATAATGAATTTGAGAACCCATGGAAAATTCCTCCCTAAAAACACAAAATCCCGAATTGCTTCGGGATGAGACTAAACAAATCAAATTTATCTTCTCACATCCAGACTGTCACTGTCGGCTTTGGAATCTCACCAAATCTGCCTTACGGCTCGTGGGCTTACAGCTTACTCAGGCTATTTACCACCGGCGGGGAATTACACCCCATCCCGAAGATATACATTTTCTGTTACTAATTTAATTTTATTGTAGTAGAAAGACGCTTTTAACGCAAGTTAAATTTTTATTTACTTGACCACAACGGGTTTGACGTTCCAAATACCGATGGCATACTCCATAATGGTCTTATCACTGGAAAACTGACCCGAATGGGCAATATTGGCGGCCGCCATCCGGCCCCATGCCTCCTCATTCTGGTAGAGCTTGCTCACCCGGTTTTGGGCTTCCACATAGGAGGCAAAATCCTGCAGCACGAAAAATTCATCGTTGCTGTGCAGCAGCGTATCGTAAAAAGTCCGGAATTCCTCCTTGGCCACGGGAAAGAAAAGATTAACAAGCTGATCCATAATGACCTGGATGCGCTCGTCACTGTTATATACATCCCAGGCGTTGTACCCGCCGTGAGCATAATAACTCAGCACTTGCTCCGCCGTGAGACCAAAAGAAATGAAATTCTCCGCTCCCACCGCATTCCGGATTTCAATGTTGGCGCCGTCCAGCGTGCCCAAAGTTATGGCTCCGTTCATCATGAACTTCATATTGCCCGTACCCGATGCTTCTTTGCTGGCTGTGGAAATCTGTTCGCTGATATCGGCAGCCGGAATAATCATTTCAGCCAGGGAAACACCGTAGTTTTCCATAAATACGACTTTAAGCTTATCACCAATACTCTGATCCTGATTTACCATTTCCGCCAGCGTGTTAATCAGCTTGATTGTCCGCTTGGCCATAAAATAGCCCGGCGCCGATTTGCCGCCAAAGATAAACGTCCGGGGCATTACATCCAGATCCGGATTGACGCGCAGCCGGTTATACAGGTCCATGATATGAAACACGTTCAGCAGTTGCCGTTTATAGGCATGAATCCGTTTCACATGCACATCAAATATAGAAGCAGGATTGATGGTTATATCATATTTACGCTTGATATACTGCGCCAGCCGGTTCTTATTCGCCAGTTTCACCTTACGGACATTGTCCCGCCATGCCGCGTCCCCGGCATAATGTTCCAGACGCACCAGATCACCGGGGAACGTAATCCAGCTGGCGCCAATGGTATCGGTAATCAGTTTGGCCAGGAGGGGATTGGCTTTCAATAGCCAGCGCCGGTGAGTAATCCCATTGGTTTTATTACTGAATTTGTGCGGTGATAGTTCATAGAAATTGCGCATAACTTGCTTCTTTAGAATTTCTGTATGAATATGCGCTACTCCGTTGACATGGTCGCTGCCGACAATAGCCAGGTGTGCCATATGTACGTAGCCATTGGCAACAATAGCCATTCTGGCGATACGGTCCCAGTCTCCGGGATACTTATCCCATAATTCCCGGCAAAATCGCTCGTTAATTTCGTGGACAATCATATAAATGCGGGGCAGGAGCTCCTTAAACATCTCAACCGGCCATTTTTCCAGCGCTTCCGGTAAAACAGTATGGTTGGTATAGGAAATCGTATTGGAAGTGATCCGCCACGCCTCGTCCCAGCCCAGCCCCTCATCATCCATAAGAATGCGCATAAGTTCCGGCACGGCCAGCGCCGGATGCGTATCGTTGATATGAATGGCAATTTTATCTTCAAAATCATACACCGAACCGTTTTTGCGCTTATAACGGCGGACAATGCTTTGAATGCCGGCGGAAACAAAGAAATACTGCTGTTTCAGGCGCAGTTTTTGTCCTTCCTGATAGCTGTCGTCAGGATACAGGATTTCCGAAATGGCCTCAACAGAATATTTATATTCAATGGCCTTTAAATATTCGCCGCGGTTGAAAGAAGAGAAATCAAAGTCCTGCGGGGCCGCCTCAGCGCTCCACAAGCGCAGCGTATTTACCGTTTTATTTTGATAGCCGACTACAGGCATATCATAGGGAACAGCCCGTATGGCTTCATACCCCTCATGGATAAACAGCCGTACACCCTCTGCAACCGCTTCCCTGACATAACCGCCAAACCGTACTTCCACCGACTTTTCCGGCTTTCTGTATTCCCAGACGTTGCCGTCCTGCAGCCAGTTATCAGGCAGCTCCACTTGATATCCATTAACAATTTTCTGTTCAAACAGACCATACTTATAGCGAATGCCGCAGCCATGCCCCGGCAGATTGAGCGAGGCCATGGAATCCAGAAAACAGGCCGCCAGCCTGCCCAGGCCGCCGTTACCCAGTCCGGCATCGGGCTCCTTTTCCTCCAGCCGCGCCAAATCAATATCAAGTTCCTGCAGTGCATCCCGCACCACATGATTCTGGTCGATATTCAGCAGATTGGAATGTAACAGCCGGCCCAGTAAAAATTCAATGGAGAAATAATAAATCTGCTTTTCCCCGCGCTCGAGATAGGTATTATTGGTGGCGGCCCAGTTTTTACTGATGTATTCCCGCACCAGATTGCTTAAAGCAATATATTTATCCGAATCGGAAGCCCCTTCTAAAGTAACCCCCCGCAAAGTTTGCAGCTTCTCCAAAAAGGCCTGTTTAAATCGTTCCTTGCTTTGAAACATCGAACCCTCCAAAATTCATATATTTTCGCTATGAATCACCGGTAAATTATTCTACTTCTTTCGCCAAAATCTCCGCGGAATCCTGCTCAGTTAATAATAAATCTTTTTTAACTGTCAGTTGTTCATAAAGGTCCCGGTACTGCATGACCGATTGCCGCCAGCTATAATCGCTGAGCATGGCATTTTTCATGATGTTGTGCCACAATTTTTTGTCGGCATAAAGGCCTACAGCCCGCTGAACAGTATACAGAAGCTCATGGGCATTATAATTGGCAAAACGAAACCCGGTTCCTTCCCCGGTAATTTCATTGTACGGCTGAACGGTGTCCTTCAGCCCGCCCGTTTCCCGCACCACGGGCAGGCTGCCATACCGCATGGCTATGATCTGCCCGATGCCGCAAGGTTCAAACTTAGACGGCATGAGGAACAAATCGGAAGCGGCATAGATTTGATGCGCCAATGTATTATCAAACTTAAGATTGGCTGATACTTTATCAGGATACTTGGATTGGGCCCAGGAAAATAAATGATGATACCGTTCTTCCCCTGTACCCAGCACAACCAGTTGCAAGTCCATTGACAGAATTTCTTCCAGCACCCGCTCAATCAAGTCAAGCCCTTTTGCACTGACCAGGCGGGAAACCATGGCCAGCATTGGTACATCCCGGCGTACGGGCAAACCAAGAAATTCCTGCAGTTTTAGCTTGTTTTCCTGCCGCTTGCGTGTCGCCCGCCAACTATAGGGGCTGGCAATCAAGGGGTCGGTGGCCGGGTCATATTCATTATAGTCGATCCCGTTTACAATCCCATAAAGACTGTTATTACGGGCCCGTAAGAGTCCATCCAGGTTTTCTCCGAAATAGGGCCGCTGAATTTCTTCGGCATAGGTCTTGCTGACAGTCGTTACGATATCGGAATAAATGATGCCGCCCTTCATAAAGTTAACATTGCCGTTGAACTCCAGTTTATCATTAGTAAAATAGTCCATTCCCAGTCCCAAAATGTCCTCCAGCACCACGGCGGGAAAAATGCCCTGATAAGCGAGATTATGAATGGTAAAAACCGTCTTTATATTTTGATAGAAGGGAATATGCTGATAATGGGTATTCAGAAAGACGCTCACCATTCCGGCATGCCAATCATGG
The DNA here is from genome assembly GCF_900476375.1 of Allolucifera butyrica. GTDB lineage: Bacteria > Bacillota > Negativicutes > Sporomusales > UPPP01 > Lucifera > Lucifera butyrica. The sequence goes on from NZ_UPPP01000052.1 coordinate 32,826, forward strand.
GCATGAATGATATCGGGACGGAAGTCCAACTTCGGCAAGGCTTCCAATACAGCCCGCGTAAAATAGGCGTACCGTTCCGCTTCATCATAAAAACCGTAGATTCCGGGGCGCTTGAAGTAGTATTCGTTATCAACGAAATAAAAGGTTACACCGTCATGCACCAGTTCCTGCACCGCACAAAACTGCTTGCGCCAGCCTACATAAACATCAAAATCCCGGATAAAAATCATTTGCTCCCGAAACCGGGCAGGGATATCGGCATACTTCGGCAGGATGACCCGTACATCTACGCCCTGCCGTTTCAGCTCTTTTGGCAAAGAACCCGCCACATCTCCCAGTCCGCCCGTTTTAATAAAGGGTACCGCCTCAGCGGCTACAAATAAAATTTTCATCTTAGATCACTGTTCCTTTCGCAATCACAAAGGGATAACTTTTTTCGCCTTTCAGATTTTTCCCGCCGGTGATATGAACGTCTTTGTCGCAAATAACATTTTCCACCACGGCGTTTTCGCAGATCTCACTCTTCTGCATGATAATACAATCTTTTATATAGGCTCCCCTATGTACCTTAACGCCGCGGAAGAGAATACTGTTTTCCACCTGACCTTCAATAATACAACTACTGGCCACCAGGGAATTGACCACCCGGGAGCTTTCCTTATATTGAGTCGGCGCTCCATCCTTGACTTTGGTATAGATGATACCGGAACGGAGAAACAAATCCCGCCACACTTCGGGAGCCAAAAGATTCATACTGTGCCGGTAGTAGTCCTGGGTAGAATGAATCCTCGCCAAATATCCCTGGAAAGCATACCCGTAAATTTTCAGGCGGCCGATATTTCTCATAATTCCATCCTGCACCATACTGTGTTCTCCCCGGGAAGCGCAAGACTCAATGAGCTCGATCAGCAGGTCTCTCTGCATTAGATACATCTCCAGGCACGACTTGGTTTGCCGGGAAGTGGCCGGATTGATCTGCATGTCCGTTACCCGGCCGGTACCATCCGTTTTGATGACATTACACAGCCGGCAATCCTCCTCCGGTGATTCCCATTCTTTATACACCAGCGTAATGTCGGCATCTTGCTGCTGATGAAACGCAAGCACTCGATTAAAGTCAATATTACAAACCATGGCGGTGCCGGTAACCAATACATATTTTTGCCGGCTGTTGCGAATATAATCCAGATTGCTGTAAAAATTGCCCATTTCCCCTTTAACCGACTGCATGGCCAGCGAGTTTTGAAACGGCGGCAAAATGTAAAGGCCTTCCCATTTACGGTCAAGATCCCACTCTTTACCCGACCGCAAATGGTCCATAAGCGCCCGGTATTTATCCTGTACCAGAATCCCCACATTGCGGATGCCGGCGTTCACCATATTAGACAGGGCAAAATCGATCAGGCGGTACCTGCCGGCGAACGGCATAGCGGCCAGCGGCCGGTGCAGGGTTAGTTTTTCCATATACATTTCATTTTCATTGAGATTGATAATTCCCATTACATCTTTCATCGACCATTCCCCCCTTCTCTTTTACAGCGAACCGGCTTCCCGCTCAATCACCGTATTGCGGGCAAGCAGCCGGTTGTCCCCGACTACCGCTACCTTAGCATTACTGCGGCATCCGACCCGGCAACCCTCCTCCAACACCGTTTTACGGCCGATAATGGCCTTTTCCACTACGGCGCCGGGCCCGACGCGCACCCCGGCCATAATGACCGAATCCTTTACACTGGCTGTAGCATCAATATACACATTAGGAAACAGTACGGAGTGGTCCACTTCACCGAACACCTGGCAGCCTTCGCCGATGAGTGAACTTACCACTTTGGCCTCTTTGCCGATATAGTGCGGCGGCTGCGTGGGATTCACGGAATAAATGCGCCATGTTTGGTCCGCCAGGTCCAGTTCCGGCTCATCTTTTAAAAGGTCCATATTAGCTTGCCAAAGACTCTCAATCAGGCCAACATCCTTCCAATAGCCTTTAAAGGGATAGGCATACAGGGAAAGTCCGGCCTGCAGCATTTTGGGAATGATGTTCTTGCCGAAATCCTTACTGGACTCCGGGTCTTGCTCATCCTCTATGAGAAACTGCCGCAACCGGTCCCAGTTAAAAATATAGATACCCATAGAAGCCAAATTGCTCTTGGCTTGTTTTGGTTTTTCCTCAAACGTTTCAATCCGGTTTCCCTCGCCGGTATTCATAATGCCAAAATGGCTGGTGTCCTTCCAGGGCACTTCAATCACGGCGATGGTAGTGTCGGCCTGCTTTTCCTTATGATAATCCAGCATAATGGAATAATCCATCTTATAAATGTGGTCGCCGGACAAAACAAGTACGTATTCCGGCCGGAACTGATCAATAAAATTCATATTCTGATAAATAGCGTTGGCTGTACCGGTATACCATTGCCCGCCTTTTTCCTTAACGAACGGCGGCAGAACAAAAACACCGCCGTTTTTCCGGTCCAGGTCCCACGAACTGCCGATACCAATGTAAGTATGTAAATACAATGGCTGATACTGTGTCAATACGCCAACCGTGTCCAGACCGGAATTGTAGCAGTTGCTGAGCGTAAAATCAATAATCCGGTATTTGCCGCCAAAGGGAACTGCCGGTTTGGCAATATTTTTGGTCAGTACCCCCAGCCGGCTGCCTTGTCCGCCTGCCAAAATCATCGCAATGCATTCTTTCTTAAGCATGAAACCACCTCCCGTATTTAATCTGATTCTTCCTGCAGCCGTTGCCAGTAAATCGTCGCCAGCGGTGGAATGCGAAGAACTAAAGAATAGGCCTGATTCTGCCAGGGTATGGGTTCGGCGGTAAATACGCCCTCGTTTTTCTGTCCGGAACCGCCGTACTCTTCCCGGTCGCTGTTAAAAACTTCCCGATACCGGCCCGGCCCCGGTACACCAATGCGGTATCCTTCATGCACCGCCGGCGTGAAATTGGCCAGAATAATCACCGTATCCGCAGCCGCCCGTCCCCGGCGCATAAAGGTTACAATGCTGTGCAAATAATCGTTGCAATCGATCCACTCAAAACCTTGCCAATTGGTATCCTCCTGCCAAAAAGCCCTGGCTGAAAGGTAAAAGTGATTCAGTTCCTTCACATAATGATGCAGTTTGCGGTGCATGTCATACTCAAGCAAGTGCCAGTCCAGGCTGTCATACTCCTTCCATTCAATGAACTGCCCGAACTCGCCTCCCATAAACAGGAGCTTTTTGCCCGGATGCGCCATCATATAACCGTAAAAAGAGCGCAGGCCGGCAAACTTTTGCCAGTAGTCACCGGGCATTTTGTTAAGAAGGGAACGCTTGCCGTGCACCACTTCATCATGGGACAACGGCAGAATAAAATTTTCCGAGAAAGCATACATCAAAGAAAATGTCAGTAACTGGTGCTCCCACTTGCGATGAATGGAATCCATCTCCATATACCGCAGCATATCATTCATCCAGCCCATATTCCATTTATAATTGAAGCCGAGTCCGCCAAGATAGGCAGGGCGGCTGACCAGCGGCCAGGCCGTCGATTCTTCGGCGATCATCAGCACCTGGGGATGCTGCTTGAATACGGTCTCGTTCAATTTCCGGAGAAATTGAATGGCCTCCAGATTTTCCCGGCCGCCATACTGATTGGGAAGCCATTCCCCGCCTTCTTTGCCGTAATCAAGATATAACATGTTGGCTACGGCGTCCACCCGGAGACCGTCCACATGATAGACATCGAGCCAAAACATGGCGTTGGAAATCAGAAAACTCAACACTTCCGGCTTGCCGAAATCAAAGTTGGCAGTTCCCCAGCCCGGATTTTCACTGCGGGCCGACCAGCCGCATTCGTAAAGAGGCGTACCGTCAAACATTCTCAGCCCATGATCGTCTTTGCAAAAATGTCCCGGAACCCAGTCGAGAATAACGCCAATCCCGTATTGATGACAGGTATCCACCAGAAACATGAAATCTTCCGGTGTCCCATAACGGCTGGTGGCGGCAAAAAAGCCCGTAACCTGATAGCCCCAGGATGCATCCAGCGGATGCTCCATTACCGGTAAAAGCTCAATATGGGTATAGCCCATGCCGGCCGCATACTTTGCTAATTCTTCGGCCGTTTCCCGATATGAAAGGAACGTCCCCTGCCCGGTGTGTCTCCACGATCCGAGATGCACCTCATAGATGAGCATAGGACGTTCATAACTCGATTCCTTCTGTTTTTGGGCTGTCCAAAACTGATCATGCCAAACATATTTCTCCAGGCTGGCGACCCGCGAAGCCGTACCCGGCCGGCATTCGGCACTAAAGGCGAACGGGTCGGCCTTTAAGAACACTTGACCTTCCGGGGTATGAATTTCGAATTTATATAATTCCCCTTCCTGTACGCCCGGAACAAACAACAACCAGATTCCCGACTCAGCCACCCGACTCATACCGTGGTCTTGTCCCCGCCAGCCGTTAAAATCGCCGGTTACATAAACAGCCTGGGCATGTGGCGCCCAAACGGAAAATTGCACTCCCGGCGTTCCCTCCGCTTCCGTCAAATGAGCGCCTAACATTTTGTAGCTGTAATAATGGCTTCCCTCATGAAACAGGTAGGTATCAAAGGCGCTAATCGTCATATGCATGTCCTCCTGTCCTGCTTGGATCACATTGATTTTTGTTTTGAAAATTCGGTAACAAAAAGGAAAATCCTGCATAACTACCGATAAATTCAGCGTAATTATTTCGTATCCACCTTACTAATCCGAAAAACAGAAAACTTTGATTTCGGCCGGGAAAAATTTATTCTTCCTCCGGAAAGGATGTCGTTTTCTTTTGTCGAAGTGATAGGAAATTATTTACACTCTCTATTCATTTTTTAGTTGAACGGAAAAGGGGGCTTTGCCATGAGTGTCACCAAAACGTATGAAGAGATTAATGCCAAAATCAGGCAGGGAAAAGCCGTTGTCGTAACTGCCGAGGAAATTATTCCCATGGTGGAGGAGATGGGGCCGGAAAAAGCGGCCCAAACGGTGGACGTCGTCACCACCGGCACCTTCGGCCCCATGTGTTCGTCCGGTGTCTTTCTTAACCTGGGTCACAGCGACCCGCCGATTCGCATCAAGAAACTATGGCTTAACGATGTGCCGGCTTATGCCGGGATCGCGGCCGTAGACGCTTACCTCGGCGCTACCGAAGAGGCGGAGCATTGCGGGGAGCGCCTGTATGGCGGCGCTCATGTCATTGAAGAACTGCTTATGGGAAAAGCCGTCCGGATGAAGGCAATCGGCACCGGCACGGATTGTTATCCCTGCAAAGAAATAGAAGGCTTCATTACCCTCAACGACATCAATGAAGCGGTGATGATGAATCCCCGCAACGCTTATCAGAATTACGCCGCCGCCGTCAATTCCACCGACCGGCCTCTATATACCTACATGGGCATCCTGTTGCCCCGGCTGGGTAATATCACTTACTCCACCGCCGGTGCGCTCAGTCCGCTGCTGAATGATCCCGAATACCGGACTATCGGCGTCGGCACCCGGATTTTCCTCGGCGGGGCGGCCGGCTACGTAGCCTGGCACGGCACCCAGCATAATCCCAACCGGGACCGCAGTGAAAACGGCGTGCCCGTTGGCCCTGCCGGTACGTTAAGTGTCATTGGCAATCTAAAAGAGATGAGTCCGGAATATATTAAAGCCGCTGTTTACGAACGGTACGGTGTCAGCATGTTTGTCGGCATAGGCCTCCCCATTCCCGTCCTGGATGCGGACATGGCGGCCAGACTGGCCGTAAAAGACGAGGACATCCATACATGGTTAATTGACTACGGCGTACCCGCCCGCAACCGCCCGGCCCTGGCCAAAGTCAGTTACGCCCAGTTGAAGTCAGGCTATATTGAATTAAACGGACGCAAAGTTCCTACCGCTCCACTCTCCAGCCTTAAAACGGCCCGTAAAATTGCCACCCTATTAAAAGAACGGATTCAGCAGGGCCGTTTTTTCTTGCAGGAGCCGGCCGAACCGCTGCCGCGCCATACCCAGGGAGTTCATCCTATGAATGTAAGGGGGTCCGTCGAATGAAACGGCGTTTCACCATTAAATTCCGGTCCGAAGCGGCAACCAAGCCGCTTACCTATCACTTGATTAAAGATTATAACCTGAAAGTTAATATTTTACGGGCCCTGATTAACGAAGGCCAGGAGGGCATGCTGCTTATGGAAGTGGATGCCGATCCGGCCGACCTGGAAAAAGGTCTGGCTTTCATGCAGGCGGAAGGAATTACCATTATTCCCGTCGGACAGCAGGTGAAACTGGACAAAGAACGATGCATCCATTGCGGAGCATGTACCGCCGTCTGTTTTTCCGGCGCCCTGCAACTGGACCGGACGGCCTGGGAAGTCACCATGGACTCGGATAAATGCGTCATGTGCGGTCTGTGTGTCTCGGCTTGCCCGCTTAAAATCATCACGGTAGAATTCAAATGACCTTCCAGCCGCGTACTTACCGCCGCTTGATGAAGACCAAAGGACTGACGTCTTTTGCCGTGACTTATAAGGAAACCGACCTTTGGCTTAGTCTGGACAATGAAGCGGATTCCCCCCAACTGGCGCTGGAAATTTTCTACTGGCTAAAAGAATGGCGGCAAGCACTGGAAGCCTATATTGCGGAAAATCCGGCTTTTCTGACTAGCCTCGAACCTCTTCCCCCGGACCCGGAAGCCCCGGAGCTCGCGCAAAAAATGCTGGAAGCCGCGGTTTCCGCCGGTGTCGGTCCCATGGCCGCCGTCGCCGGCGCTTTTGCCCAGGCAGTCGGCGAGCGGCTGCTGCAAACCAAAAAGGTAACGGAAGTGCTGGTTGAGAATGGCGGCGATATCTATCTGAATGCCAACCGGGAATTGACGGTGGGCATCTACGCCGGCGCCTCTCCCTTGTCGCAGAAAGTCGGCCTGAAACTTCATCCCGCCGGGCATCCGCTGGGAGTCTGCACCTCCGCCGGAACGGTAGGTCCCTCGCTCAGTCTGGGCAACGCCGATGCGGTGGTTATACTATCCTCTTCCCCGGTTTACGCCGACGCCTATGCTACCACCCTCGGCAATCTGGTCGGGACTCCGGCGGACATCCCCCGGGCTTTGGAACTGGCCCCCACCCTACCCCAGCTGACCGGCGCCGTTATCATCGCCGGGGATCAACTAGGGGCCTGGGGCGATGTCCATTTGGTGCCACTGCAATGAGAAAGACCGCACCAGCGGTCTTTCGGCTCATAGCGCAGGGCTCAAGGGCGCGGAAAACCCGTCTGAAAATCACTTTGGGCGGCCGCCCAGGCAGGAGAATCGTCTTGTCATAAGCGGAGGTTAAGTGGCAACGGCTATCTATGTAGTCCTTAAAACTTATACTTCAAGTAATTTGAAACCGGGGATAAGGAGGTTTTATGGATAAAACGGAAACAACCGTCAAGGCATACAATGCCTGCGCGGCTGATTTTACAGCCAAATTCATGGATTTAGCATTATATAAAGATAGTCTGAATCATTTTATTAACTTAGTGCCCGCGGGAGCAAAGATATTGGACGCGGGTTGCGGCCCCGGCAATATTGCCCGTTTATTGCTGGAAAAACAGAAAGGCTTTCGCGTATCGGGCTTTGATCTGTCACCGGAAATGGTTAAACTGGCGATAAACAATGTTCCCGGCGCTTCCTTTCAGATTGGCGATATACGAAATCTCTCCTCCTGGGAACCCGGTTACGACGCGATCATTGCCGCATTTTCCATCGTGCATCTGTCCAATGACGAGACGTTGCAGTTCATCAGGAATGTCTCCTGCCTGTTAAAAGCAGAAGGTCTTTTCTATTTAAGCTGCATTCAGGGGGACCATGCCGGTTACGCAACCACCAGCTTCAGCCGGAAAGAAATTTATTTCAACCGTTTTTCCCGGAATTTTATTCTTACGGCCTTAACCGGCCACAATTTCAATATCGTAAATACCTTTAGCCAGGCTTACCCGGAGCCGGATGGAACAACCTCAACGGAGCTCTTCTTTTATGCCCGCAAAATGCCGTTATAACCTAATTTGCTTCTTTCTTCCTGGCTTTTTCCTCCAAACAGCCAAGCTCCGCCCAAGCGGAGCTTTTTCTCGCTTCTAGGGGGAATATTCCCCGGCCGGCAACAGTACATATTAATAAAGATTAAATAAGGGAAGCAGGTTGAAAACATATGGTAACCAGACACCAAAAGGAAAGCCATCACCAGCCAAATTGGTGTTCCGCCCCTGAGCCATATCCCGTGCCCAGGGCGGAACGACCGAATCTATATTATGCAATGCTGCTGCTGGAAGACTATACCGGCGTTATCAGCGAGTTTACTGCTGCAACTCAATATTTTCATCATTCCCTCCGCTTTCAGGAAGGTTATGATGATTTAGCAGAGTTACTGGAGTGCATTTCCATTACCGAAATGCTGCACATGCAGTTGCTGGGAGAAACCATCCAACTGCTTGGTTCAGACCCCAAGTTTCGAACAATTACGGAAAATCGCCCCGATTACTGGCAGGCTACTTATGTCTATTACGGAGAAGGTCTTTATGACCGGCTGTCGGCCGATATCGCCGCCGAGATATCGGCGATAAAGCAATACCGCCACCATCAGCAGATCATAAATGATTGTCATGTTAAAGAATTACTTGGCAGAATCATTCTTGACGAAGAATGCCATTTACAATTATTCCGGGAAGCAGCTAAGAAATATTGCGGCCAAACAGAAGAGGAATCTCCATAAGAAAGACCGCCCTAAGAGCTTAGGGCGGTCTTTCGGCTCGTGGCGCAGGGCTCAGCGCGCGGAGCAACACACTACCTGGTCAGGTAGTGTGTTTGTATTCTTTTATTCCGGGTCCCAGTCTGTCAGTACCAGGGGAAGGTTCCCCTGCATTGCTAAAATCAGCCGATTTTCAACCTCAAACCAGTTTATTAAATTAAGCCAGCATTTAACGTATTTTTCCCGTTCGTTTTGATAATCAAGATAATAGGCATGTTCCCATACATCTAAAACAAGTATGGGAATCACTCCCCACTGCGTAAGGTTCTGATGCTTTTCGGCGGTTAAAATTTCCAGGCGGTTCCAGGCCGGATTCCAGGCGAGAATGCCCCAGCCGGATGCCTCTACTTTGGTAGTGGCCGTAACAAATTGTTCGAGAAACGCGCTGAAACAGCCAAAGTATTTATTGATTTCCTCCATAGTGCAACGGCCCGGTTCGCCGCCGCATCCTTCCGGCGCCATGACCGTCCAGTAAATGCTATGCAAAATATGGCCTGAGCCGTTAAAAGCCAGTTCATTTTCCCAATACTTAACCAATGTAAAGTTATTCTGCCGTCTTGCTTCCACCAGGGCTGATTCCGCCTTGTTCAACCCTTCTACATAAGCTTTATGATGACGGTCGTGATGAAGTCTCAGTGTAGTGGCACTAATAATCGGTTCCAAGGCATCATACGGGTAAGGCAATGGCGGCAGTTTATGTTTACCCGCCGGAATATAACAGTCTAACGTTTGGATTGGCAATTTTTTAACCTCCCTGCTTATTGTCTTTGGTTTAGTATATTTCGGCAATAAAAGGAAGGTGACAAAAAGAGTTTACGCAATAGAAAACGGCCCAAGGCACAGGGCTCAGGGCGCGGAACAACCCGCCCGAAAGGCAATCTTCTACTAACACAGTCGTTTTTCTGCAGACTGGTTCCATTAAAAAAGGACTGTCTCAATACTAAAATTGAGGCAGCCCCCTCGAATCATTGCACAGGGCTCAGGACGCAGGATAAACCCTGGATTTCTAATTTTCGCTGCGTTAACCGTCTTGCTGCCTTTTAGCAAGGTCGCTTGGCGCCAGCGGCGGCGGTGGTGTTTCTTCAAGTGTTTCCCTGGAATTGGCAATTGCGTTGAGTCCTTCCATAGCAGCCTCTCTAAAGGAATGTTCATTAGCCATTTCCTTAGAAACAATCGACCGGTTGATTTCTTTACGAGACGCCGCATTATCCCCGGCACTCATGCAATATTCCGACGTATACGATTCAATACGGGTTTTATCCAACCCTATCACCTCCTCAAAAATAGTGTTTCCATTCGTCACAATCGTTCATCAGGAATATGCTACCAAAAAAAGACCGCTTAGAGCGGTCTTTTTTCTGGTAATTGGTAATTGATAATTGGGAAAAAACAGGGAACGGAAAAACGCGGGAAAGATACGCAGCCGGTGCTCCTTATAGGCTGGAAACCTGGGGATAGTTATTCTCAATAAGACGTGACAGCAATAAGGGATCAATATTACCGCCGCTGACAACGACGGCCACCTTCTGTACGGGAAGACGTACTTTTCCGGCCAGCAATCCGGCTACACCGGCTACACCGGCCCCTTCGGTAATCATCTTACCCCGTTCGAGCATAAACAAAATTCCTTGCGTAATTTCTTCCTCATCGACCAGGACGAGATCGTCCACATACTTCTCCACATACCGGTACGTTAACTCGCCCGGGCTTTTTACGGCAATTCCGTCGGCAATAGTCTGGACGGAAGGCAGGCAGCAGCGGCAACCTTCTTCCAGGGAACGAACCATCGACGGCGCTCCTGCTGCCTGTACACCGATGACCTTCACCTTGGGATTGTGCTCCTTCACAGCCACCGCCAGTCCGCTCAAAAGCCCGCCCCCGCCAACCGGCGCAATCACCGCCTCGACATCAAACATTTGAGACATAATTTCAATGGCAATCGTACCCTGACCGGCAATGACCGCCTGATCATCAAAGGCATGAATAAACGTCCGCCCCTCCTGCCGCTGCAGTTCGCAAGCATATTGGTAAGCTTCGTCATAATTACGCCCTTTTAAATGCACAGTCGCTCCATAGGCCTGCGTGGCCCGCACTTTGGCCACCGGAGCCTTCTCGGGCATAACCACCGTCGCCGTTACGCCGCAGGCACGCGCGGCCAGCGCCACCCCCTGGGCGTGATTGCCCGCCGATGCGGTAATAATGCCGCAAGCCGCTTCCGCCGGTGTCAGACTGTATATTTTATTGGCTGCGCCCCGGACCTTGAAAGAACCGGTTTTTTGCATATTTTCCAGCTTCAAATGAATTTCTCTGCCGGTAATTTCGCTTAACGTCCGGGAAGGCTGTAACGGTGTCTGGTGCACAAACGGCGCAATTCGCCGGCTGGCCTCTTTAATATTTTCCAGGGTTACTTCCGGACTGTTGCCAGACGTGCTCATAAACTACCTCCTTGTAGCAAAAAATATAAAACCTCCGCCCCACAAGGGACGGAGGTTAATCCGCGATACCACCCTACTTACTGCGGCTAAGCCGCAGTCACTCATAAAGTACGGAGCAAAAAGCTCGATACCCCAGCACAATAACGGGTGCTGTTACCCTCCGGAGAGGTCCCGGCAAGACTTACTATCATTCAGCCTGCAACTCACAGATGATTTTTGGTCATAAAGGCTATTACTGGCTCACACCGGCCCCAGCTCGCTGAAATACCCTGGTTATGCCTACTCTTCTGCTCATCGTCTTTTCATTTCAATATGATGTTGTATACAGTATAAAGAATAAACCCCCAAATGTCAATCCATTTTCTTTCATCAATTTCTCTCACCACGTCCTTTTGTCCACCCCAAAAATCATCATAATCTTTTGGGCCCGCCCCAGTTCCTCCGGCAAGTTGTAATTTACCCCTCCGGTCCCGTCTCCGGGGAAGGACTGCTCCTGCGGACAGAGAATATACTAAATTATAACAACCTGCTTATTATCGAACCCGAAGGAGGCCGCAAATAACATTATGTTTCCTTTTGAAGCCTTTCCCGACGGGGTTGATGTCACTGGCAGCAATCACACTTCTCCTCTCCAGCACCCTTCCTTGCCACAACCGAAAAACCGACATCATTTCCCGGATATTCCCCTTGATATAAAAGAGCTCCTGGACGCTTTGCTCACAATGACAAGCGACGGTGTATGCCTGTTGGATTCTCAGGGCTATATTGTTTATGGCAATCCCATTTTTGAAAAAATGACCGGTCTGTCCATTGATTTGTCTGAATCATCTGAATACCAATTTTCTTCGCTCTCCCCCGATCCAATTCTCCGGACGGCACTCACATCCCGTCAACCGGCGAACGGCTTTCTTTTCATACAGGGTCAGGAGCAGCCGGCTGCCGTAAGGCCCTTAACCGCCAGCCAACAATTTAACGGAGCCATATTACTGCTGCAGGCCCATCAGGAATGGATGGCACTGCACGACAAGCTCCGGTTAACTGCTAAAAAAAATGAATACCTGGAAAGAAAACTGCAGCAGAATAAAAATTTGAGCTGGGTTGCCGCCCAATACGGCAGTGAATCTTCCGAACAACGGACCCTCCGGCTGTTAAAAATCACACCGGCCTTTGAAAAATTTATCGGTGTTCACCCTACCGTGCTGGAGGCCCTTTCGCTGGCTGCCAAAGCCGCCAGGGTTCCCTCCACCGTCCTGATTCGCGGCAAAAGCGGCACCGGCAAAGAACTGGTTGCGGAAGGCATCCACAACTCCAGTCCCCGCGCTCAGGGACCCTTTATTAAGGTCAATTGCGCCGCCATTCCCGCCGGTTTATTGGAAAGTGAATTATTTGGTCACGAAAAAGGGGCTTTTACCGGTGCCTATAAAAAAAAGCTGGGGAAATTTGAACTGGCCGACCAAGGGACAATCCTGCTTGATGAGATTGGCGAAATGGATATCAATAATCAGACAAAACTGCTGCGGGTCCTGCAAAGCAACTCGTTTGAACGGGTAGGCGGCGAACAAACGTTGTCGGTCAACGTGCGCGTCATCGCGGCGACCAACCGGGATATGGAAAAAATGGTGGAGGACGGCACCTTTCGGGAGGACTTATATTATCGTCTTAACGTCATCCCCATTTGTCTCCCTTCTCTAAAAGACCGGTGTGAAGATATTCCCATTCTTGCGGATTATTTTTTGAAGAAATTCAACGCTGAATTCGGCCGTGACCTCAAGGGAATTGAAAAAACAGTTATCAACGCCATGACAGCCTATAGTTGGCCCGGTAACGTACGGGAACTGAAAAACATTATGGAACGCATGGTCGTTCTGACAGACGGTCCGGTCATCCGTCTGGCCGATTTACCCCCTGTTGTGCGGGAAAAGCCGATAGCCGCCGTCAACGAGGAACTGCCCGCCGGCTCATGGGAACAAGGAAAAATTTTTCCCCTGGAGGATTATGAAAAGGTTATTATCAAAGCCGCCTTAGAGCAGCATAAGAGTTATACCGCGGCGGCTAAGGCGCTGGGAATCACTCATAAGACGGTAGCCGCCAAAGCGCAAAAATACGGACTTGGCGATTGGCTCAATAAATGGATAAACAAATAGTTTACCGCATAGTTTTTGGCCTTGCCCAGATCAGGAAAGCAGCGCAACTAACGCTTTCTCATCTAGTATAATGATGGTATGGCCGTTAAAATCAATCATCTTATCCTTTTTTAGTGCGCTTAGCGTCCTGGTCACCGTTTCCCGGGTAGTACCTACCAGGCTAGCCAGCTCTTGCCGGGAGAGTTTAAGGGCAACGGCAATTTTATCCCCCTGTTGCTGCCCTTGTTCCCGGCCCAACCGGAGTATTACTTCCGCCGTTCGGGCGGTGACATCATGCAGGGCCAGATTGGTAATCTTATGCTGCGCATACAAAAGACGCTGATTAATCGCTTTAATCAGCTGCATCACTAGCTGGTTATTACTAGAAGCCAGCTGCTCCATATCCGAATTCCGAATGATGCCAATGAGAGAGTCCTCCAGCGTCACGGCGGTAGCCGGATAAGGCTGTTGGTTAAATAGTACGACACCGGCAAAAATATCGCCCGGACCTAAAATATGAATAATGTGTTCGCGTCCGTCATCCGAGATCTTAACGATTTTAACCTTGCCGCTTTTAATATAATGAAACCCCTCCCCGGTATCGCCTTCCATAAAAATAACCATTCCCTTGCGGTATATCCGCTCGATGGCATGTTTATGAACCTGGGCAAGCTGTTCATCGGACAAAGCCGCAAACACCGGTATTGACTTTAGTGATTGCCAATCTACTATACTCATATTTTAATATTACCCTGGAATTGGCTTGATTGTCGATACCCCGGCAAAAGAATCTATCTAACCGTTGAAAAAATAGTGCCGCTTACGGCGCATCCTGTATTTTTCAACTCCCTCGGCCATTGCCCGGGCCGCCTGCTGTTGTCTTTCACTGTCGGTTAAAAGCGCCCGCTCGGCCGGATTGGAAAGAAAGCCAACCGAAATGAGCACCACCGGGCAGCGGACAGCCGTCAATACGGACAGCTCTTTTTCCCGGATGCCGCAATTCGTTGTCCCCAATGCCGCAACCAGGCACTCCTGTATCGCATCGGCCAACTGCCGGCTCTCCGGACTGCCGGCGGGATAATAGCTTGTTGTCCCGCTCACTTCTTCCGAGACCGCAACATTGGTGTGAATGCTGACCAAAGCATCGACCCGGTTGGCATTAGCCAATTCCACCCGGACTTGCGGCGTAATGCCGGGTACATTGCCCGAACGGGTCAATAGTGTTTCATAGCCTCTTTCATACAGCTCTTTACAAAGATATTTGGCAATCGAAATGACCACATCGCATTCCCGCACCCCGCCGGCACATTTTCCCGGGTCGGTGTAACCGTCATGGCCCGGGTCTACAACGATTTTCATATTTTAACACCTTCCAATAACAAGACTGGTTTTTTCGCCGGTCTTGTTTTACTCTAACCGCCCCCTTGCCATACCGTTGGTCTGTTGTAGCAAGAGGAAACCAGGGAAAAAATAATATGCATTGAGCCACTCCCGTTAGTACGTTATAATAAAATTAGTCAAACTGTTAGCCGGTGCTCTGTCAGGCCGCATGGTACGGCCAAATTTCTTTTGCTTTTTTACCAATTACCCTGGCGATTTCGCGCTGAATACGCCCGGAAGTGGTTATGCCGTAAATCACCTGGGTGATTGCTCCGTCGGTAACTTTCAAACGTCTGGCGATCCGTCGCTGGCTCTCTCCGGCCAGAATAATCGCAGCCTTAATTTGTCGCGGCGTCATGCTTTCCGCTCCTTTCCCGGTTGAACCGGCATTTTCCTGCTGCCGCTTTTTGGTAATCCCGTTTTTTACCGCCAAAACTAAACTTTTTTAGCAGTTCTTTTATTACCTTTATTATAAGTCACTCATAAGTAGCCAGTCAAGCTAAAAAGCCACCCATCAGTGACTAAATTTCTTTACTATCCATAAACCCGCATTTCACACTCTGAACTTATGGCAACCATATCTTTCTCAATTTATTGTGAATGACAGAGGACTGCGAAAAGTGGGACAAAAGGAGAACCATTATGATATTAGACTATAAAAAAACCGGCAAACGTCTGCGCCATGCCAGAGGGAACCTGACACAGGCAGTCTTTGCCAAGAGCCTTGGGGTCTCGGCTTCCTACGTCAAGAAAACGGAACTTGGCGGTAAACCAAGCCTGGAATACCTCGCCAATATTGCCGTATCCTATCAGGTTTCCCTGGATTGGCTGCTCCTTGACGACGGATTTCAGCCGGCTGCGGCTTTTTCTTTGGCGGAAGCTGCCGCCGACTATCGTACCGCTATAGCCGACTCCGAGTTAAAAGACATGATTACAGTGCTGTCCGCTTTAATGAGCAGTCCGGATCCGGACCTGCGCGCCTGGGCTAAAATTCAGTTTCGTCATGCCTTTCAAGCCTATACGGAAACAGGGAAAGACCGCTAACGTTCTTTCGGTTTATGGCGTAGGCCTCAGGGCGCGAGAAAATCGCTTGATTTCGGCTCAATATAAAAGGACTGCCTCCTATGTTATGGGAAGCAGTCCTTTTTGCGTTTTTTTCTTTTTACCGTTGGTATTGCTTGGTAAGTTCCGCCAATTTAGCAGCCAGCTCTCGGGGCAAAGCCTTGGCCGCAAACCGCCACCGCCAGTTGGAGCCGACCGTTCCCGGAAAATTCATCCGGGCCTCAGTATCCAGGCTCAGTATATCCTGCAACGGAATGACCACCTGGGCGGCACGGGAAGAGAAAGCAAATGCAATAAACCGCCAGTTGATTTCCGCGTCGTTCATGGCGGGACTAATACCGAGACATTCGTTAATCCGCCGCATATTGTCCGGATCAGCCAGCATTCCCTTTCTATACCAGCCCAGAGTCGTATCATTATCGTGGGTCCCGGTATAAACCACCACATTGCGCTGGTAATAGCGGGGCAGATACTGGCTCTTTGCTCCGCCGGGAAGGGCAAAATGAAGGACTTTCATTCCCGGAAAACCAAATTGGTTTTTAAGATCCCGCACACCGGGAGTAATAATGCCCAAATCCTCGGCAATCACCGGCATTTTTCCCAGGTGTTTTTCCATGGTCAGGAAAAACTGCGCTCCGGGACCTTCCACCCAGCGTCCGTTCACCGCCGTCCGTTCCCCCGCCGGAATTTCCCAGTACGCTTCGAAACCACGGAAATGGTCAATACGGATGCGGTCGACCATCTGTAAAAGGGCTCTAAACCGGTCCCGCCACCAATGGTAGTCGTCCCGGGCCATTTCGTTCCATTTATAGTGGGGGTTACCCCATAACTGGCCGGTCTCGCTGAAGTAGTCCGGCGGCACACCGGCCACTTTAACCGGATTGCCGCACGGATCCAGCTCGAACAAATGCTGGTTACTCCACACATCGCTGCTGTCGTGCGCCACAAAAATGGGTAAATCACCGATGATATGAATCCCGCGCCTGTTGGCATAGGCCTTCAATTCCTGCCATTGCCGGAAAAACTCATACTGTAAAAAGTAATGATATTCCACTTCGTCCGCCAATAAATCACGGTAATAGTCCATGGCGTCCTGCCGCCGCAGGCGAATGGCTTCGGGCCATTCATTCCAGGGCCGGAATTCAAAATGTTCCCTCAGGGCCATAAATAAAGCGTAATCGGCCAGCCAGTATTTATTTTCCGTAACAAAGGCCGTATAGGCCGCCGGCCGTTCGCGGTCATAAAAAACCTCATAGGCCTGTAAAAACAGGTTCTCCTTATAAGGCTTAACCAAATCAAAATCGACGTTCTCGTCCGGAAACTGATGCGGCTGTGCGTCTTGCACCGCCTTTTCGCTAAGAAGCCCCTCCTCAATCAGCCGGTCCGGTGAAATCAACAGGGGATTGCCGGCAAAAGCAGACAAACACTGATAAGGAGATTCGCCAAACCCTACCGGATTAAGCGGTAGAATTTGCCATAATTTTTGTTCCGCCGCCGCTAAAAAATCCACAAAACGGTAGGCTTCCGGCCCGAAGTCGCCAATTCCGTGAGCCGAAGGCAGGGAGGTCGGGTGTAATAAAATACCGCTTTCGCCCGGTTCCCGCGGTTTGTTTATCTCCTGCAGCAACACCATTCCTGTCGCAGGTGCCAGCGTAACGGTCAGTTTTCCGTCTTCGGCAATCACTTCCCGCTGTCCGTTTAGCGCATCATATAAAGTTTCGCCGCACCAGGCGCCGATATCTACCGTGACCGTTCTGGCCTCAACAGCATTGCGGTTTAAGAGGACAATAGCGGTGTTATTTTCCTTAGCCCGGCCAAATACATCCCGCCCGTTGTCGATGAGACGCAGATATACATATACATCCCCCTCCGCCAATAGGGGCAACCATTGTCCCGTCTTGAATACATCGTACTGATTACGCAAGGCAATGATTTGTTTATACCAGGCCAGCAATTCCTGATTTTCCCTGCCCCAGGGATAGGGCCCGCGGTTATAGGGATCGCTGTACCCTTCCAACCCGGCCTCGTCACCATAATAGATGCAGGGAATACCGGGGAAAGTCATTTGCCAGAGCGCCAAAAGCTTTAGCCGTTTAACGGCCCGGTCTTTTTGCTCCGGTGACAGCCGGTATCTGCGCTGCTGCCCTTTCGTAAGTGTATTTTCCAAAGGAGCGTCTCCCAGCAGCGTCAGTACCCTTGGCACATCATGACTGCCAATTAGATTCATCAGCGCATAAAAATGCTGCAGCGGATAATTTTCATACAGGCTCATAAGGGCCCGGTTGGTATCACGGGCGTCTTTATTACCCCACATAAAATTGAGTAATATCATCCGGAAAGGATAATTCATTACCGAATCCAGTTCCCGGCCCCATAAATATTCGCGCAAAACACCATAACTGGTCTTATGGGAGGCATCTTCCCAGACTTCGCCGATTAAAACGGCTTCCGGATCCGACTCTTTTAATACTTTATAAAATTCCTTAACAAACTCGTCGGGCAATTCGTCGACAACATCGAGCCGCCACCCTTTGGCTCCCAATTTCAACCAGGTTTTCAGCACACTATCCTGGTTATGAATAATAAAGTCCCGGTAGGAAGGTTCCATTTCCTCCACATTGGGCAGTGTGTCAATTCCCCACCAGCTTTCATAGCGGTGCGGAAACTGTTCAAACCGGTACCATTTGTGATAGGGCGACTTTTGTGACTGGTAAGCGCCAAGGCTGTCATAGGTGCCATATTTGTTGAAATAAATACTGTCACTGCCGGTATGGCTGAATACTCCGTCTAAAATAACGGCGATGCCGGCTTCCCTGGCTTTTTCACACAAGAGCCGGAATGTTTCACTGTCGCCAAACATCGGGTCAATCCGCAGATAATTGCCGGTATCGTATTTATGATTACTGGGAGCTTCAAAAACCGGGTTGAGATACAGCACATTGATTCCCAGCTTTTTAAGATAGGGCAGCTTGGCAATAATGCCGGCCAGGTTGCCGCCGAAGAAGTCAAAAGACAAGATTTCCCCTGTGTCCCGGTCCTGTACATACACCGGCACATCATTCCAGCTGGCATGCAAAAGACTTCCCGGGCGGGGGTTAAGAATCTTGCCGTCTTCCTGTCCGTTATAAAACCGGTCGACAAAAATCTGATACATCACACTTTCTTTAAACCAGTGCGGCGTTGTCATATCCGTTTCATAAACACTGATTTGATAAGGTGGCGGCGGCGTATCGCTGCTGTCGCCTACGCCGCCCCACCGCTCCTGATTATTGCCGTAAAAGTGGGTTTTGCCATACTGTTGGACGATGAAATAATACCACATCGGTCCCGGTTCGCCCGGCGCTGTAATTTCACTCCGGTATAGGGAACTTGCACCTTGCCCGCTCCACTGCATGGGAATGGTCTCCTCGCCCCGAGAATTGGTCCATAAACGGAGCCACACATTGGAAACAGGCTCACGGGACTGAACTTTTAAATTCAAAGTTACTTTTTGATTACAAGAAACAGCCCCAAAGGGGCTGCGATACAACAAAGAATGCGAATCATGAAAAACCCAATCGCGATTCACGGAAACCACCATCCTATTGTTATACGTTCGCCCGGAGGTTTATTGTTATACCCTGTCAGTGTTGAACATAAGGCATTTCCGGGTACCGGCCGGCGACAAACAGGCTTTCCGGTGAAAAAACCGGCAAAGCTTCGCCGATTATGTTCGGTTTAACATTCCAGATTTCCAGAGCATACTCGGAAAAAGTACGATCACTGGAAAACAGTCCGGAGGAAGCGACATTATGCACACACATGCTGAACCATTTCGCTTTATCGCGATATTTTTCCTGCACCTGCTTCTGAGCATCTACATAAGAAGCAAAATCACGCAAGACAAAAAATTCATCATAATGCCGGAAGGCTTCATAGAAGTTACGGAATTCCTCCCGGACAACCGGAAAAAAACCATTGACCAATTGTTCAAGCACGGTTTTGACCCTGACATCATTATGAATTACTTCCCAGGAACTATAACCGCCATGACGGTAAAAGTTTATCACTTCCCGGGCATTAAGGCCAAAAATAATAATATTCTCGTCGCCGACGGCCTTGCTGATCTCGATATTGCCGCCATCTAAAGTGCCGATGGTTACCGCGCCGTTCAACATAAATTTCATATTGCCCGTACCGCATGCTTCTTTGCTGGCGGTGGGGATTTGTTCACTTACGTCAGCTGCCGGGATCAATAGTTCGGCAAAAGATACATTATAATTTTCGGCAAAAACAACTTTGATTTTATCCCGGATATCCGGGTCGCGATTAACAACCTCGGCTAAGGTATTAATCAGTTTAATAGTCTTTTTGGCGTCATAATAACCGGGAGCGGCTTTACCGCCGAAAATAAACGTGCGGGGCGTCACATCAAGGTTGGGATTTTCTTTTAACCGGTTATATAAATGCATAATATGCAGCACATTCAGCGTTTGTCTCTTATAAGCGTGAATCCGTTTTATTTGGATATCGAAAATTGAATGCGGATCAATTTTTACCACATAGTTATCCTGCAGCCACTTGGCCAGTTTTTCCTTATTTTTCTGCTTAATTGCGGCAAACTGCTCCTGGAAGGAAGGGTCCTCGGCGAATTTATGCAAATTTTCCAGTTCCGAAGGACAATGTACCCATGTATGGCCGATTGTCGACGTTACCAGACGGGCCAGGTCCGGATTGGCCAGCAACAGCCAGCGGCGATGGGTAATTCCATTGGTTTTATTATTAAATTTGTGAGGAGAAAAGTCATAAAATTTATGCATCGTCTCTTTCTCTAGAATTTTGGTGTGTAATTCCGCCACTCCGTTGACGCTGTGGCTGCCGGCAATGGCTAAATGCGCCATGTGCACAAAACCGTCCGCCGTTATGGCCACATCCCGGATGCGCTGCCATTCGCCCGGATATTGATCCCACATGCAGGCGCAGAACCGCTCATTAATTTCGTGTACCAAAATAAAGATACGGGGCAGTAACTTTTTAAACATGTCGATCGGCCATTTTTCCAGTGCTTCCGGCAGAACGGTGTGGTTGGTATAAGACATTGTGCGGGTGGTAATTTGCCAGGCCTCTTCCCAGAACAATCCTTCTTCATCGATCAACAGCCGCATCAATTCAGGAATCACCAGCGCCGGGTGGGTGTCGTTGATATGAATGGCCACTTTTTCCGCCAGATTATGCACCGAGCCGAATTTCCGCTTATGACGGTTGACAATGCTTTGCACGCCGGCAGAGGCAAAAAAGTATTCCTGTTTGAGCCGCAGAATCTGACCGGCTTCGAAATTATCATTAGGATATAAAACACGGGAAATGGCCGCGACGGAATTCTTATAATCCGTTGCCTTCAGATATTCTCCCCGGTTAAAGGCGTTAAAATCAAAATCACTGCGCGCCGGTTCGGCTTTCCACAGCCGCAGCGTGTTAACCGTATGGTTTTTAAAACCGATCATCGGCATGTCATAGGGCACGGCTTTCACAGCATCATAGTCTTCCAGACGATATACCGTTTTTCCGTCTTGATTCTCCGTACAGACTTTACCGCCGAATTTAACTTCCACGGTCCGGTCATCCCGCCGGACTTCCCAGGGGTTGCCGTGCTTGAGCCAGTCATCGGGCAGTTCCACCTGATAGCCGTCAATAATTTTTTGTTCGAACAGCCCATAATCGTAGCGGATGCCGCAGCCATGCCCCGGCAAATGCAACGAGGCCATAGAGTCCAGATAACATGCCGCCAGACGGCCTAAACCGCCGTTACCGAGACCGGCGTCCGGTTCTTCTCCCTGCAGAGCTGCAAAATTGATTCCCAGTTCGGCCAGCGCTTCTTCACACAGGTCTTTTATTCCCATATTGAGCAGGTTGGACCCCAGCATCCGGCCCAGCAAAAATTCAATACAAAAGTAATATATTTGTTTATCGCCATTTTCTGTGTACTCCTGATTCGTCTTAAGCCATTGCCGGTTAATATGCTCCATAAGCAAACTGGCCAAGGCCTGGTACTTTTCCAGATTCGTCGCCTCCAACAAGTCTTTGCCGCATAGGGTCATGAGCTTTTCGGCAAAAGAGGCCTTGAATTTTTCTTTATTGGTAAACATGGGCGCCCACCTCCAACACTGATTTTGTCTTATTCATATCGTGCAGCCTTTGGCAATCACCAGTGGTGCTTTCTCCGTACCCCGCACCTTTTTCCCCGCCGTTACCGACACATCTTTGTCGCATATGGCGAACTCCACGGCGGCGTTCTCGGCAATATCTCCTTTTTGCATGATAATGCTGTTTTTAACGCAGGCCCCTTTACGAACCCGGACTCCCCGGAATAAAATGCTGTTTTCCACTTGCCCTTCAATAATACAGCCATTGGCGATTAAAGCGTTTTTAACGGAGGCCGTTTCCCGGTATTTGACCGGCGCCTCGTCTTTAATTTTGGTATAAATAAGTCCGGAGCGGTAAAACAATTCCTGCCAGATTTCCGGCTGCAGGAGGCCCATGTTCTGCCGGTAATAACTGCTCAGCGAGCGGATTCGCGCCGTATACCCGTTATGAGGATAGGCAAAAATCTTTAATCGTTCCCGGTTTTTGAGAATCACATCACAGCCAAAATCACTGTAACCCTTAGTCCTGCCTTCTTGAATCAGGTCGGCAAATAAATCCTTTTGTAAAATATACATCTCCAGGGAAGACCCTTGCAGACCGCCGGCAACGCTGGTCTCATCTCCAGCCAGCAAGCGGCCGTTCTGGCCGATATTAATTTTTATACCCGGTGCATCGGGGTGATTGCCCGGCGCCGATGTATACAGCAGCGTCACCTCCGCCTGTTTACTCCGGTGAAAAGCGAAGGGTTCGCGGTAATTGACATTACAAATGGTATCGCCGGCAGTGATAAGGACATACTTCTGCCGGCTTTTACGAATATAATCCAGGTGGTACTGGAAGTTATGGAGATCCCCACAGGCAGTTGGAACCGCTTCAGGCGGCGGTAAAATAAACAAACCGTCCCGCTTGCGAGCCAGGTCCCATTCCTTGCCGGAACGCAAATGGTCCAACAGGGACCGGCATTTCTGTTCCACCATAATTCCCACATTCCGAATTCCCGAATTAACCATACTTGACAATACAAAATCAATCAGCCGGTACCGGCCGCCAAAAGGAACGGCGGCCAGCGGCCGGTGCTGGGTAATCGCCGCCAGATTCGTGGGAGGTTCATACAAATTAATCAAACCCAAAACATCATCCATAGCCCTTCCTCCTGCTTTATACCACATACAAATGGACAAACTGATCCTGTTCCCAGTTTTCCGGACTGACAACAGTATTTTTCTGTATTTTACAATTCTGAGGAATCAGGATATTCTCGCCGATAATCGTTAATCCTGTGGCGACATCGCTTTGATGGGGCCGGGAATCGGCATATTCTTCGCAACCGATTTGACAACCGTCCTCCACAATACTTTCTTCACCGATAATAGCCCTTTCAAGGTGTACCCCCGCCCCGATGCGGGCATTGGGCATAATCACGCAATCCCTTATTTTAGATCCCTCACCAATGCTCACACCGGGGAACAACACGGAATGGTCCACTTCGCCGTACACTAAGCAGCCGCCGCCAATCATGGAGCGGCAAACCCTGCCCGTCGCATTGACATAATGGGGAGGTTGCACAGGATTAACACAATAAATGGGCCAGGCCTCATTGTACATGTCAAGCAGCGGTTCCTCGCACAGGAGGTCCATATTAGCCTCCCACAAACTCTCCACCGTTCCTACGTCTTTCCAATATCCCTTGAACGGATAGGCCAGCATCCGCTGTCCATTGTGCAGCATTTTGGGAATGATATTCTTGCCGAAGTCATGACTGGAATGCGGATCCTGCTCATCTTCCTGCAGGTACCGCTTCAAAAGATTCCAGTTAAACACATAGACCCCCATAGAGGCTAAATTCGTCTTGGGCTTTTTGGGCTTCTCCTCAAATTCGGCAATCTTTCCGTCCCGGTCGGCATTCATAATCCCAAACCGGCCGGCCTCTTCCCACGGGACTTCAATTACCGAGATGGTGGCCTCGGCCTGTTTTTGCTTATGATAAGACAGCATTGCCGAATAGTCCATAGTATATACATGATCGCCCGACAACACCAGAACATAGTCGGGATCATATTGTTCGATGAAGCGGATATTCTGGTACACCGCATTGGCCGTTCCCTTGTACCATTCACCGCCCTTCTCCTTCATATACGGCGGCAAAAGAAAGAGACCTCCATCCAGTCTTTCCAGGTCCCAGGGACTGCCTACCCCGATGTAACTGTTGAGCGCCAGCGGCTGATACTGGGTCAAAACCCCGACTGTATCGATTCGCGAGTTATAGCAGTTACTCAATGTAAAGTCAATGATCCGGTACTTGCCGCCAAATGGTACGGCTGGTTTCGCCAGGTTCTTAGTCAGTATTCCTAAGCGGCTGCCTTGTCCGCCCGCCAGCACCATGGCAATATACTCCTTTTTGGGCATATCCTTTCCCTCCATTGAACTTCTTTAGTCGCCAAGATGGCTGCAGCTTTAAATATACAGTCGCCAGCGGCGGAATTTTCAGCACAAGCGAAAAAGGCTGATTATGCCAGCCTTTCTTTTTGGCTGGTAGAACGCCGGTGTTTTTCTGTCCGGAACCGCCGTAGATCGTATTGTCGCTATTAAAAATTTCCCGGTATTTTCCCGCCCGGGGAACGCCGATACGATACCCGTCCCGGACAACGGAGGTAAAATTGGCAACAATAACAAGAAAATCATGCTTATTTCTTCCCATCCGCAGAAAACTTACAATGCTCTGACTGGAATCGTCGCAATCAATCCAGGAAAAACCCGGCCAGTCATGATCCTGCTGCCAGAGAGATCTTTCACGGCGGTAAAAATGATTTAGCTCCTTCATATAGCGCCACAATTTCCGGTGTTTTTCATACTCCAGCAGATGCCAGTCCAAACTGTCATAATATTTCCATTCAATGAATTGCCCAAATTCACCGCCCATAAAAATAAGCTTCTTTCCCGGATGCGCCATCATATATGCGTAAAAAGTGCGTACCCCGGCAAATTTCTGCCAGTAATCGCCCGGCATTTTATCCAGCAGTGACCTTTTGCCGTGAACCACTTCATCATGGGATAACGGCAGGATAAAATTTTCAGAAAAAGCATACAAAAAGGAAAATGTCAGCAAATTGTGATGCCATTGACGGAATAGCGGATCCATCTCCATATACTTCAGCACATCATTCATCCAGCCCATATTCCATTTATAATTAAAGCCTAGTCCACCCAGATAGGTAGGACGGCTGACAAGCGGCCAGGCCGTTGACTCCTCGGCAATCATCAGGGCTTGCGGGTAATTTTCGAACACCCTTTCATTCAATTTACGGAGAAAGTCAATGGCCTCAATATTTTCCCGGCCGCCGTACTGATTGGAAAACCAGCATTGATCCTTCCGGCCGTAATCCAGATACAACATGGACGCTACCGCATCCACCCTGAGCCCGTCAATATGATACACATCAAACCAAAACAGGGCATTGGAAATAAGAAAACTTTGCACTTCATAGCGGCCAAGATTAAAATTGGCCGTTCCCCACTCGTTTTCGCCCCGGCGGCAATCCTCATGTTCGTACAGTGCCGTACCGTCAAACCGCCTGAGTCCTTGATCGTCCTTGCAAAAGTGGCCGGGTACCCAGTCCAGAATCACACCAATCCCCCGTTGATGGCACCGGTCCACAAAATAGCGAAAATCATCCGGTGTGCCGTAACGGCTGGTAACAGCATAATAGCCGGTTGCCTGATAGCCCCACGAACCGTCAAAGGGGTGCTCGGCCAAAGGCAGAAACTCAATATGGGTATAGCCCATATCGGCCACATAATCGACTAATTGTTCGGCCAGTTCCCGGTAAGTCAACGGCTGGCGCTTCTCCGTAAACCGCCACGACCCCGCGTGTACTTCGTAGATAAGCATTGGCTGCTCGTAGCTGGGATTTTGCTGCTGATAATGCTGCCACTTTTTATCCTGCCAGACATAGTGGTCCAACTCATAGACGACGGAAGCGGTTCCCGGACGGACTTCGGCAAAAAAGCCGTACGGATCGGCTTTTAATTGCAATCCGCCCCCGGCGGTGCGAATCTCGAATTTATAAACTTCTCCCGGCGCCAGCCCGGGAACGAACGAAGACCATATACCGGACTGTCCAATTAGTTGTAAAGGATGACGGTTCCCATCCCAATGGTTAAAATCACCAACTACACTGACTGCCGCCGCATTCGGCGCCCATACCGCAAAGCGGACCCCAGTCCGTCCGCCTTCCCGCCGGCAATGCGCCCCCATAAAACGGTAAGCGCGAAACTGGGTTCCTTCATTAAACAAAAAAAGATCCGTATCTGTTATATGCATGAATATTCTAGCCCATTCCTTATTAGTATCTTCATTTCATATTCTGTACACTCAAACACTACTTTATGTCATATTTTTAACCAAAACAAAATTTTTGCCATTCAAAAATTAAGAAAGACCGCTGCTGCGGTCTTTCGCCTTATTTTTTATTCCACAAATCGATATCATCCCAGTCCACAATAATGACCGGTTTAATTTTCCATATACCAATAGCATACTCCGATATGGTGCGGTCACTGGAAAAACGGCCGGCCTGAGCCGTATTGGAAATTGCCATAGACAGCCATTCCCGACGCCTTTGAAATAAACTGTCCACCTTGGATTGAGCCGCCGCATAGGCGGGAAAATCTTTCAGGACAAAATATTCATCGTTGTAGTACAGCAGGGAGTCATAAATATCTTTAAATTCTTCCGGACCGGCTGATAATCCGCAGGCCAGCTGGTCGACCACCGTCCGGATGCGGGGATTGGACAAATACTCATCCTGGGATTTATAGCCGCCGTTTTGATAATAAGCAAGAACCTGATCCGCCGTGAGACCAAAAATAATTATATTATTTTCGCCCATTTCCGCCCGCATTTCAATATTGGCTCCATCCAAGGTACCGATGGTAACTGCGCCATTCAGCATGAACTTCATATTGCCGGTTCCCGAGGCTTCCCGGCTGGCGGCGGATATCTGCTCGCTAACGTCGGCCGCCGGAATAATCATCTCCGCCAAAGATACGCTGTAGTTTTCCAAAAATACTACTTTTAGCTTATCACCAATGCCTGGGTCATTATTTACCACAGCCGCCAGGGTGGTAATCAGCTTAATGATTTGTTTCGCGTAAATATAGCCGGGAGCCGCCTTGCCGGCAAAAATAAAGGTCCGCGGCACAATATCAAGATTCGGATTGACCTTTAGCCGGTTATATAAATCCATAATGTGAAGCACATTCAGTACCTGCCGTTTATAGGCATGAATGCGTTTTACCTGTACATCAAAAATCGAGGCGGGATCGACAGCCACCCCCAGCTTTTCCCGGATAAACCGTCCCAGATCTTCTTTATTCTTCTTCTTGATTCCGGCAAACTGTTCCTGAAACAGGCTGTCACCGGCATACTTTTGCAACTGCCCCAGATCGGTGGGATGATAAATCCAGCTTGGTCCGATGGCTTCGGTGATTAATCCCGCCAATTGCGGATTGGCATTTAAAAGCCACCGCCGGTGAGTTACCCCGTTGGTCTTATTATTAAATTTGCGAGGATAAAATTCGTGAAAATGACGCATAACCTGTTTTTTTAATATTTCCGTATGAATTTTAGCTACGCCATTGACACTGTAACTGCCGGCGACGGCCAAATGCGCCATATGGACATAACCGTAGGAGATAATGGCCATCGAGGCGATCTTGCTCCAATCCCCGGGATACCGCTCCCACAATTTACGGCAAAAGCGCTCGTTGATTTCATTTACAAGCAGATAAATGCGCGGCAATAAGGCTTTAAACATATCTACGGGCCATTTTTCCAGCGCCTCGGGCAAAATCGTGTGATTGGTATATGACATGGTGTTGCTCGTTATTTCCCAGGCCTCATCCCAATCCATTCCCTCTTCATCAATCAGGATGCGCAGCATTTCCGGAATGGCCAACGCCGGATGGGTATCATTAATGTGTATCGCCACCTTATCGGCGAAATCACTTAAAGTCCCGTGCCTGGCCTTGTAATGGCGAATGATTCGCTGCAGCCCTGCCGAAACAAAAAAATATTCCTGCTTTAACCGGAGAACCATGCCGCCTGGATAGCGGTCGTCGGGATACAAAATATGCGATATGGACTCCACTGCCGACTTGTATTCCACCGTCTTCAAATAATCGCCCCGGTTAAAGGAGGAATAATCAGAACCGGCATTAATCGATTCCGCACTCCACAAGCACAGGGTATTTACCGTGTCGTTCTGGTAGCCGGCTATGGGAATATCATAAGGAACGGCCAAAACGGGCTCGTAATTTTCATGAAAATAAGTTAGTCTTCCCTTGATTGTTTCCGTTCGCACCTGCCCGCCAAAACGGACTTCCACCGACCGGTCGGCCTTGCGGATTTCCCAGGCATAACCGTCCTTCAGCCAATTATCAGGTAATTCCACTTGATGCCCATCGATAATTTTTTGTTCGAATAGCCCATATTTGTACCGGATACCGCAGCCATGCCCCGGCAGATGGCGCGAGGCCATAGAATCAAGGAAACAGGCGGCCAGTCTTCCCAGCCCCCCGTTTCCCAGGCCGGCGTCAGGTTCCATATTTTCCAATTCACCCAGGTTGATGCCTAATTCGCCCAGCGCTTCCCGGCAGCGTTCCCGGATGTTCAGATTCAGTAAATTGGAACTCAGCAGCCGCCCCAGTAAAAACTCTATGGAAAAATAATAAATCTGCTTTTCACTGCGGGCCTCATACTGTTGATTGGTCAGAATCCATTTCTTACACATATAATCCCGGACCACACTGCACAACGTCGTGTACCGATCCAGGGAAGAAGCTCCTTCAATGCTTTTGCCGTACATGGTTTGCAGCTTCTCAATAAATGCTTGTTTAAATGCCTCTTTATCCAGATTCACAAAACCCCTCCCGTATGCTGTCCTATACCACCATTCCTTTGCGGACTACCAGGGGAAAATTAATTTCTCCCCGTAGCTTTTTGCCGGCTGTTATATACACTTCCTTATCGCAGATCATGTTTTCCAGAGCGGCATTTTCACCGACATCCACCTTTTGCATAAGAATGCTGTTTCTGATTACTGCCCCCTTATGGACTTTTACCGCCCGGAATAAAATACTGTTCTCGACTTGCCCTTCAATAACACTGCCGTCGGCAATCAAGGATTTTTTAACGCGGGAAGTATCCTTGTATCTAGCCGGCGCCTCATCCTTCACCTTGGTGTAAATCAGTCCGGGGCGAGTAAATAAATTACGCCAGATATCGGTCTCCAGGAGGGCCATACTCTGCTGATAATAACTCCGTACCGAGTGGATGCGGGCCATATAGCCTTCGTGGGCATACCCGAGAACTTTAAATTGGTCCAGATTCCGCATAATTCCGTCGCGGACAAAATCACTGCCGCCGCGGGAAATGGCGGCATCGATCAGATTTAGCAGCACAGCCTTCTCCATAATATACATTCCCATGGCAATGTTGTGACTGATAATTCGCAAAGGGTGCAGTTCCATGCCGGTAACCCTGCCGTCCGCCGCAATCTTAACGGATGTGCAGTTCATAAAATCAGCATCCGGCAGCATTGTTTTATACAGCAGAGTCACATCCGCCTTTTGTTGCAAATGATACTGAAATACGGGCCGGAAATCCATATTGGCAATCATATTGCTGGAACCGATAATCACATACTTCTGCCGGCTTTTTTGAATATAATCAAAATGAGTATAAAAATGACGCAGATCACCCGGCATAATCCCGCTGTTAGAGTGGGAATGGCCGGGCGGCAACAAAAATAAACCGTCCCGCTTCCTGGCCAGGTCCCATTCCTTGCCTGAACGAAGGTGGTCCATCAGCGAACGGTCATTTTCCTTTTTCACAAGGATCCCTACATTAGGAATACCGGAATTGATCATATTGGATAAAATAAAATCGATTAAGCGGTAGCGGCCGCCAAACGGTACGGCGGCTACCGGCCGATGCTCGGTCAACTCCCGGAAAAATTCTTCTTCCTCATTAAGATTAATAATACCCATGACGTCTTTCACGCTTCCCTGCTCCCTTCCCGGCAAATCCTGGCACCTTCCTCAATGACCGCGATAGGCATGGCAGCAATTTCCGAACCCACCCTACATCCTTCTTCCACAACGCTCCTGCGTCCCACAATGGCCCGGATCACCTGCGCGCCGGCACCAATGCGGGCATATGGCATTACTACCGAATCTTTAACCGTAGCTTCCGGACCGATTTGTACGCCGGGAAACAATACCGAGCGCTCCACTGTCCCCTGCACCAGGCAGCCTTCACCAATCAATGAACAAGCGATCTTAGCGGTTTCGGCTACAAAATGGGGCGGACGGGCTGAATTGACGGAATAAATAGGCCAGGCAGGGTCATAAAGATCCAATTGAGATTCATCCTTTAACAGGTCCATATTGGCCTCCCAAAAGCTCTCCACCGTCCCCACGTCTTTCCAGTAGCCGTCGAAATGATAGGCGTTCAAAACTCTTCCGTCGAAAAGCATTTTGGGAATTATGTTCTTGCCAAAATCGTGGCTCGACTGTTTGTCCTGGACATCTTCCTGCAAATAATGCCGCAAAACGTCCCAGGTAAAAATATATACCCCCATTGACGCCAGATTGCTTTGGGGGCTTTGGGGCTTTTCCGCAAATTCCCTGATTCTTCCGTCCGGCCCGGCATTCATAATTCCAAAACGGGATGCTTCCTCCCAGGGCACTTCAATTACGGCAATCGTCGCCTCTGCCCGGCTTTCCTTATGGTAATCCAGCATAAGGGAATAATCCATCTTGTAAATGTGGTCCCCGGACAAAACCAGTACATACTCAGGCCGAAATAATTCGAGAAAATTCATGTTTTGACAGATGGCATCGGCAGTGCCGCGGTACCACTCACCCCCTTTATCTTTTAAATAAGGAGGCAATACAAAAACACCGCCGTTCTTCCGGTCCAGATCCCAGGAAGTACCGATTCCAATATAAGAATGCAGCGTCAACGGCTGATACTGGGTCAATACGCCAACCGTATCAAGGCCCGAATTGTAACAATTACTCAGGGCAAAATCAATAATCCGGTATTTACCGCCAAACGGCACGGCCGGTTTCGCCAGTCTCCGGGTAAGACATCCCAGTCTGCTGCCTTGACCGCCTGCCAATAACATAGCCACACACTCTTTTCTGAGCATACCGCTCCCTTTTCCCCTTTCTCATGGTTGGAATTGTTACTATCATGCATATTCCGTTAAGTAGTAAAAAAGACGTCCCCCTTAAAAAAAAACAAAAATCCCATCTGTACATACGGGGTAAACCAGACAACTACTTGAAACACATCTAACTAAGAAACCTTATTATGAAAAAAACAGCCTCCCAACTTAAGGAGACTGTCTAATCTGTTATTGCGCCGTTTTTTGCCGGGCCGCCCATTCTTTCAGTTTTTGTATGTAAGTATCACCAAGTTCCATCAGGCCCGTACCGGCAGCTGCCGCATCCTGATCGGTCAGGGTACCGATGGCCTGGTCATCGTAATAAATGGTCAAAGTTCCAACGCCATCCGAATCCAAAATTAATTCATCAGGGTTCAAATCGGGCAACTGGGTCAGGCGATACAACCGGCCGGCAATCAGCTCTGCCCGATAAAGCGCCTTATAACCGCCGTAATCCGTCGTCAGCGGCGGCAAGCTCCAATTACCGTCCACAATTTGCGCCCCTTGGTCGGTTTGGACTACCATGGGGTGGATGTTTGCCTCCTTCATGTAACCCGCCACCAGCGCGATCCTGGCTTTGCCCTCGGGGTGGTCCGAAAACAGATCGTAATGATACTTTTGATCCATTTCGGACAACTTTTGCAGACCAATCATCATACTATAAGGATTATAGCCGGCTTTAAACGACTGGAGAAACCCCAGGCGGTCGGCTTCCCGTTCGTCTTCGCGGCTGTAACCGGCGGTAATGGCCTGCATAACCAGGCTTTGCAGAAAAACGCCGCGGTCACCGAAGGCTGCGATAAATAAAAGGTTCATACCCAGACTTTTTTCAATCTGTTTTACCACATGCCGCTTGACCGCATGCCCCAGTTCGTGGCCCAACACTCCGGCCAATTCATCGTCGGAAGGCATCAAATCCACTAACCCTTTAAATACGTAAATGAAACCGCCCGGCAGCGACAAGGCATTGACTTCTTTCGAATTAAGCACTTTAAAGGTATACGGCAGGTTAGGGCGGTCGCACACGGCCACAAGGCGCCGGCCAATGTTACTGACCCGCTCCTGCAAGGCGGCATCGTTCACTAAGCCGTACTCTTTCTCCAACTGCTTGGCCGCATCGCGGCCCATGGAAATTTCGTCCTTTTCACTAATGATGCCGGCGTGAGCTTGCGGCAAAATCCCCAGGTTGATAAACAATAATAAAAATATACAAAAGCCGGTTACCCGCTGCTGCCAAACCAACCGCACCTTAATCACTCCCTTGTTTCCCTGATCCCTGTACCACGAGCCGAAAGACCGCGCCAACGGTTGATGGTAGGAGAATTCGACATTCCACCGGTGATTCCTCCCGCCGGCAATTCTTCCGAGCCTTACTATACTGGACGAAACTCTTAAAGAAATAATTAAAATATCAGAAAATTATTAACCATTTTCCCTAATTATATGGTATAATATTCCATATGAATTTTTTGGAATATGGTGCCAAAGGAGGAATTACTTATTAGCTCGAATTCAACAAAGGTACCGGTCATCTATGTCCTTTCAGACTCGATCGGCGAAACGGGCGAAGCAGTGGTCAAAGCCGCCGCCAGCCAGTTTGATCATGGTCTGGTTGACATACGAAGGGCACCTTACTTAAAAACCATACGGGAGGTGGAAAAAGCATTAACGGATGCGTCAGAAGTAGGGGCTGCCATTGTATACACGCTGGTACATCAGGATCTGAAAAGCTTTTTAGAAAGGACTGCCCGGGAATACGGACTGATTCACGCGGACATTATGGGTCCCGTTATGAACGCGCTGCAAAGTGTCACTCATATAAGTCCCAAAAATGAACCCGGTCTGATCCGAAAATTGGATGAAACTTACTTTTCCAAGGTAGAAGCTATTGAATTTGCGGTTAAATATGACGACGGCAAAGAACCTCATGGAGTATTGCGGGCTGATATCGTCGTTACCGGCATTTCCCGGACGTCGAAGACTCCTCTGTGCATGTATCTGGCCCATAAGGGTATTAAAGCAGCCAACGTACCGTTGGTTCCCGAGGTCAATCCACCGGAAGAGTTATTTAAGGTCGCACGTAAAGTAGTCGGACTTACCATTAAGCCTTCCCATTTGTTTGAAATCCGGAAAGAGCGCCTGAAAACCATGGGTTTGTCCCAAACGGATGATTACGCTAACTGGGAACGGATTTTAATGGAGTTGGATTATGCAGCTTCGATTATGCGTAAAATTGGCTGTCCTGTCGTTGATGTAACCAACAGAGCTGTCGAGGAAACTGCAGCGAAAGTATTGGATTTTTATCGGAAGGGAGCTAAAAAAAATGAGTAAAAATGTTTACCTTTTTCATGAAGGCCGGGCTGATATGAAAGCCCTGTTAGGAGGTAAAGGCGCTAATCTGGCCGAGATGACCAATATTGGCCTTCCCGTTCCCCCCGGCATGACCATTACCACGGAAGTATGCAAGGAATATTACCGTTTGGGCCGCAAATTTCCGGCAAATCTGATGCAGGAAGTAAAAGAAAAACTGTTGTATATCGAAGAAAAAGCCGGCAAAAAATTCGGTGATCCCGAAAACCCCCTGCTGGTTTCCGTTCGTTCCGGCGCCATGTTCTCTATGCCCGGTATGATGGATACCATCCTGAACCTGGGGTTAAATGAACAAACAGTCAGCGGGCTGGCCAAAGCGACCGACAACCCGCGTTTCGCATATGATGCGTACCGCCGTTTCATCCAAATGTTTAGCGATGTGGTTTTGGAAATTCCCAAACATGAATTTGAATATATTCTCGCCCGGCAAAAGGAAGAGCAGGGTGTGAGCTATGACCAGCAGCTTTCGGCCGAATCCCTGCGTCAAATCATCAATGATTATAAGGACCTTGTCCAGGAAAAAGAGGACCGCCCCTTCCCCGAAGACCCCATGGAACAGCTGACGATGGCCATTGAAGCCGTTTTTCGCTCCTGGAACAACGACCGGGCCATCATTTACCGGAACTTACATAAAATTTCTCATGACCTGGGTACAGCCGTCAATGTTCAATCCATGGTGTTCGGCAATATGGGCAATGACTGCGGTACCGGTGTAGCCTTCACCCGCAACCCCTCCACCGGTGAAAATATACTCTACGGTGAATACTTGACCAACGCCCAGGGGGAAGATGTCGTAGCGGGCATCCGCACCCCGCAGCCGATCGCCAAGCTGCAGGGAGAAATGCCTGCCGTCTTTGAGCAGTTTAAAAAGACAGCCTATTTATTGGAGAGACATTACAGAAATATGCAAGACCTGGAATTTACCATTGAGCGGAGCAAACTATACATGTTGCAAACCCGTAACGGCAAACGCACCGCCCAGGCGGCCGTAAAAGTTGCCTATGATATGGTTCAGGAAGGTCTTATTTCGAAAGAAGAAGCCCTTATGATGGTCGAGCCGGGTCAGCTTGACCAGTTGCTTCACCGCCAGATCGACGCCAAAGTGGAACTGAATGTCCTGGCCAAAGGCTTGCCCGCCTCTCCCGGTGCTGCTTCCGGTTCCGTCGTTTTTGATGCCGACGAAGCCGAGCGCCTGGGTAAAGCCGGTCAAAAAGTTCTTTTAGTCAGAACGGAAACCACTCCCGATGATATTCACGGTATTATTGCCGCGCAAGGCATTCTTACCAGCCGTGGCGGCATGACCAGCCATGCTGCCGTTGTAGCCCGTGGTATGGGCAAACCATGCGTCTGCGGCTGTGAGGCTATGAAAATTGACTATGACCGCAAAATCTTCGCCGTAGGCAATACCATTGTCAACGAGGGCGACCTAATTTCAATCGACGGTGCTACCGGCCGGGTCATTCTCGGCTCGGTTACATTAAAAGATCCGGAATTATCCAAAGAATATCTTACTATCCTGGAATGGGGCGACCAGGTTAAACGGCTGGGAATCCGGGCCAACGCCGATACTCCGGAAGACGCCCGCAAAGCGCGCGAATTTGGTGCCGAGGGCATTGGTCTGACCCGTACCGAGCATATGTTTATGGGACAGGACCGTTTACCTTACGTACAAAAAATGATCCTGGCCGAAACGCTGGAAGACCGCCAGGAGGCTCTTTCCCATCTGTTGCCGATGCAGGAGGGAGATTTCTATGGCATTCTGAAAGAAATGCAGGGCTATCCCGTCTGTATCCGTCTCTTAGACCCGCCGCTGCACGAATTCCTGCCGAGTCTGGAAGAACTGCTCGTGGAAACGACGGAACTTAAAATTACCCGCAATGATCCGGCCCGGCTGGAAGAAAAGGAAATGCTGCTGAAAAAAGTACGCTCCTTGCACGAATTCAACCCGATGCTCGGTCATCGCGGCTGCCGTTTAGGTATTACCTTCCCGGAAGTCTACGAAATGCAAATCCGGGCCATCTTTAATGCTAGTGCCCGGTTGGTCAAAGAAGGCTGCAAAGTTCTGCCGGAAGTAGAAATTCCGCTAACCATTGATATATCGGAAATGAAGTTCTTCAAGGAACGGATTGATATTATTGCTAAAGAAGTCATGGCTGAATACGGAGTATCCTTCCATTATGTCTCCGGCACCATGATCGAACTGCCCCGGGCGGCGCTTCTCGCCGATGAATTGGCGGAGGTCGCCGAATTCTTCAGCTTCGGTACCAACGACCTGACCCAAACCACCTTAGGCTTTAGCCGTGACGATGCGGAAGGCAAATTCCTCACGCATTATCTGGAAGCTAAAATACTGAAGGAAAATCCCTTTATCACTCTTGACCGCAAAGGGGTGGGCAAACTGATGAAGCAAGCCGTCGAAGGAGGCCGCAAAACCCGTCCGGGTCTCTTAATCGGTATCTGTGGCGAACACGGCGGTGAACCCAGTTCTGTGGAATTTTGCCACATGATTAGTTTGGACTTTGTCAGCTGCTCCCCCTACCGGGTGCCGATCGCCCGGCTGGCGGCTGCTCAGGCGGCCATTAGCGGTGCTGAAAATACCGGCGGCACTAAATAAGAAAAACCGCTAGCGCGGTTTTAGCGATCCTCTTACTTTCCGCGGACTTAGGATACGGAAAACCCGTCCGCAAGCGATTTTCTTAAGGAACGGCTCCGGATAAATTCCGGAGTCGTTCCCTTTTTCTGTGAATACTTAAAACCGTGGAAAAATTTAGCAGGAAAAAATTATCCTGCGACGAAGAAATGTCCGATATATCCTATTTTCACTTTGTTTTCACGAAGGGCGGATGTTATATGCCGTATGATTCTAGCATTGTGTCGGAAGAACAAGGTCTCACTGTTTTTTACCAATTACTATTTGAACAAAGCGCCGACGCAACGGTTGTATGCGAAATCGATAAAAATGGCCGCCTAAAGCGGTTTATCCGGGCAAATCATATGGCCTGTACAAAATTGGAATACACCGAAGCGGAACTCCTGGGGCTGCATCCGCTAGAGACCGTCAAAACCGATCTTTCTTCCCTTGATAATCTTTTAAAGAAGCTGCTTTTACAAAAAACGGTTAGCGGTGAAATTACCTTTCTCACCAAAACCGGTATTAAGCGGCCCGCCGAGATTAGCGCCAGCCTGCTGACCTTTCAGGACCGACATTTTCTTATCTGCACGGCCCGCGACATTACGCCGAGAAAGCGGGCCGAGCAGTCCCTGCGCCGGGTCCAGACCAGAAATCAGGCCCTGATTAATGCCATCCCCGACTTAATGTTTGAAATCAACAAAGCCGGTCTATTCAATGACTTCAAAACCCGGAACCATTTTGATTTTTTTAATCCCGCCGCGGAAGTGATTCAGCAAAATATTAATCACGTTCTTCCCCCCCCCCTTGCCGGCCAAATCATGCATTTTGTTCATAAAACGCTGGTAACCGGACAGGCCCAGTCTTTTGAATTTCAATTTCCCATTCACGGCAGCCACCACGAATGGGAAGCCCGTCTCGTCCCATCGGGACCGGACAGCGTATTGTCGATTATTCGTGACATAACCGACCGGAAGCAGATGGAAAATCAGCTTAAGTATCTTAGCTGGCATGATTCCCTGACCGGTCTTTATAATCGCGCCTTTTTTGAAGAAGAATTGCAACGGCTGACTGCCGATCCCTGCCAGCCTCTCGGCATCATTGTCTGCGATATGGACGGCCTCAAGCTGGCTAACGATACTTTGGGGCATGCCACCGGCGACGAGCTCCTGCTGCAAGCCGCCAAAATCATCAAAAACTCTTTACGGAATGATGACGTACTAGCCCGCATTGGCGGTGACGAATTTGCCATTATTCTGCCGCATGCCCCGGTTCCTGTTGTCGAAAGTATTTGCC
Organism: Allolucifera butyrica; assembly: GCF_900476375.1. Lineage (GTDB taxonomy): Bacteria > Bacillota > Negativicutes > Sporomusales > UPPP01 > Lucifera > Lucifera butyrica. Next base: position 70,262 of record NZ_UPPP01000052.1, read on the forward strand.
GCCGTATCCGCAATGCCATTACGAATTACAACGTTAAAAATCACGGGCATCACTTAAGCATTTCTATCGGTTTTGCCGTCAGCAGCCATTGTCTGAAAGATTTAAAAATCCTGTTCAAAGAAGCAGATAATAAAATGTACCGGGAGAAACTGTTGCGTAAGCAGACCAGTCGCAATACCACCGTCGAAACGGTAATGAAGCTTTTGGAAGCCCGGGATTTTATTACGGAAGGGCATGCCAACCGTCTGCAGGAATTTGTCGCCAACCTAGGTCTCTCCCTGGAACTGCCCCGGCAAAAAATAGCCGACCTTTGTTTATTGGCCAAATTTCATGATATCGGCAAAGTGGGCATTCCCGACCGGATTCTCTTTAAACCGGCGCCCCTGACGCCGGAAGAAAAGATCGAAATGCAGCGCCACGCGGAAATCGGCCACCGCATCGCCTGCGCCGCTGCGGATCTATCCCATATCGCCGGCTGGATCCTTAAACATCATGAATGGTGGAATGGCAAAGGATACCCGCTGGGACTCAAAGAAAAGGACATCCCGCTGGAATGCCGTATTCTGTCGATTGCCGATGCCTATGACGCCATGACCAATGAGCGTCCCTACCGCAAGGCCTTATCGCGGGAAGATGCGATTGCGGAACTGATCCGCGGCGCGGGACGCCAGTTCGACCCTGACCTGGTTTTTAAATTCATTAATAATGTACTCAACAATTAAAGCTTGGCTGGAAGCCAAGCTTTAATTGTTCCCCTTAATGCCCGTCAGTCCGAAACCCAAGAAGGGCATTCACCATCGGACCCGATCCGTATGGCTTCCCCCGTACTGAACACATAAAGATATTTTTCCTTCACTTTTTCCTTTAGTATGGACTCGGCCGCTTCCCCATAAATGCTGAGCTGCAAAGCGTATTTATCCCTTAATTCGGCAGCGCCTTGCCGGCGGTCGGTCTTATAGTCCACAAGCACCAGTCCGTCTTCTTCCCGGAAAAGACAGTCAATGACACCCTGAATAAAAATTCTTTCGCCGTAGCCGGTCAACTCCGGATAAAAACGTTCTGCCGGCAGCATAAAACTAAAAGGAACTTCCCGCCGCACATTTCGTGCCGCCAACAGACGCCGTCCCAGCGGCCGGGTAAAAAAGGCGAGAATTGCCGTCTGGTCCACGGCGGACAAATACTCCGGCAGCAAAATCTCCCGTGCCACCATTTCCTCCAATTGCGCCTGCAGCCTCTCCGCCGTAATTCCCTGTTCCAAACGGAGGTGCTGCATTACGGTATGCATTAACACACCGGTCTCTGTTGCCGTCAGTTTACTTTTCTGCTGAATAAACCGGGGCCGGGTTTGCAATGAGGATTCCGCCAGTACCGGCCGGCTGTCCCCCTCATACGACACCTCAAAACGCCGTTTCATTTCCGTTACGGACAGCTTGGCGGGTTTACCCACAGCCTGACCACAGGCATACCGCCAGCTCAAAATTTCTTCCACCCAGGCCGTTCCCACCGCTTCCTCCAAGGGTTCCAGCCGGCGCACCTTTTCCAGCAGTTCATCGGTAGACGCCGCTGCCGCCTCGGGCAGCCGGATATCATCGGCCTGGATAATCTGCACACCCCAGTGAACGCCGTCCGCATCCGCCATACACCAGTCCTCTTCCCTGCTGTCCCCGCCATAAGCCCGCAATTCTTTGCCGTCGGCGTGACGCATGACTGCCGGGCACAGCCAATCCAAATAAGTTCTGGCACCGGCAATCAGAGCGGCCGGCAACACCGGATTCCGGCAGCCGGCGCCATAACGCCATTTGGCGCACTTACCGGACAGCTTGCCGGCTGATCCGATCAGCACCAGTTTCTCCCTGGCCCGGGTCATGGCAACATAGAGGATACGCAGTTCTTCTGCTTTGGTCTCCAGCGTCAGCTTCCAGGCAATACCATAGCGGGCGAGGGTAGGATACCTAAGCCGCAGTTCCGGAAACGTGGCATAGGGACCGACGCCCAGTTTTTTATGCCGCAGGACCAGGCCGCGACTGTCCTGTAAATTAATTTGCTTGCCCAGGTCCGCCAAAAACACGACCGGAAATTCAAGTCCTTTACTTTTATGAATACTCATAATACGCACCACATCTTCGCTCTCGCCCAGGGCTCGGGCCACCGACAAATCGGTGCCTTTATCCCGCAGCCGGTCAATAAACCGCAAAAAGCGGAACAAACCGCGGAAACTGGTGCTCTCGTACTGGCGGGCCCGGTCGTACATGGCCCTGAGATTAGCCTGGCGGAACATCCCGCCAGGCATGCCGCCTACGTATTCATAATAACCCGTATCGCGATAAATGCGCCAAATCAATTCCGGCACACCCTGGCGGCAGGATAGATCCTGCCAGTTCCGGAGCAAGGTCAGAAACCGGTTTAGTTTGGCCACCAGCTTATGGTCGGCGTCATTTTGGGCACTTTTTTGCTTTACGGCGTCCCACAAATCACCGCCGGGTTCCGCCAGCCGGACTCCGGCCAGTTCCTCCGCCGTAAGTCCAACAAGCGGAGAACGGAAAACACCGGCCAGATGAATATCCTGGCGGGGATTGTCAATCACGCTCAATAAGGAAAGAATAACCTGGACCTCTACCTCCTGGAAATAGCCGCCTTCCAGTTCAGCATAAGCTGGGATTCCTTCCCGCCGCATAAAATCCAGCAATACACCGGCCTTATTCTGAACGGACCGTAGCAAAACCACCATATCCCTCCAGGCCAAAGGGCGATAGCACTGGGACTTTTTATCATAGACCCGGCGGCTTTGATTCATATATTCCTTCATTTTACGAATTATTAAAGCCGCTTCCAGTTCAAAACCCGATAGTTCTTCCACCGCCGCTACCGCTGTCTCCTCTGCCGTCGTATCGCTGTCAGCAGTTTCTTTTTTAGCATTCTCCCGGTCAATCAGATAAAAATCCACCGCACCGGCCAAATTAGGGTACTCAGTGAACGGAAAGTCCGGTCCGGGATGCAGGCTTTCGGCGTCCCCGTAGGACAGTTCAGCTACAGCAGGATGCATCAGTTGGCGAAACAAAAAATTAACAACCTGTAAAATACCCGGACGGCTGCGAAAATTGCGGGATAAATCAATACGCCGGTTCTCTCCCCGTTCTCCGGCAGGATAACTCCGGTACTTTGCCAGGAAAAGTTCCGGTTCAGCCAGCCGGAAGCGGTAAATGCTCTGTTTCACATCTCCCACCATGAATAAATTAGGCCGGTCGGGACGGGAAACCAGCTTTAAAATGGTTTCCTGAACTTCATTCGTATCCTGATACTCATCAATCATGACCTCCTGATACTTCTCCCGGAGCTCCCGGGCTACGGCCGAAGGAACGGTCTCACCGGTCAATGAGGCCTCCTCCCGCAGAACAGCCAGACAGAAGTGCTCTAAATCACTAAAGTCAACCAAGCCTTTGCGCCGTTTAGCCTGGGAAAAATTCTCCGCGAACTCGGCCGTCAAAAGGGATAACGTCCGTATCACCGGGGCCATGGAACGCATATCCTGCAACAATTCAGCCGCCGTACGGCAAAACAGGCTCTCCTGATATTCTTTAATCAACGCTTTGATCTGATTGCGTTCCTGTTGAAAATAATCCTTCCGTTCCTCCGCGACATCTTTCCCCGCCGGCGCCAGCCGGCTGAACCGTACTTCCTGCAAAGCCGCGTACAGACTCTCCCAGGAGCGGCCCGCTGCCAGTAACAAATCATCCAGTATGCCAATATCGTCGGTAAACGTCCTGGCATAGGCGGACGGATTGCCTTCCTTTTGAGCCTCCGCCGCTAGATGGACCAAACGGAGCCTGGCATCGCTCAATTCGAGAATAAATTTGTCCCGCAGCAGGGTAGACCAGGGGGTATGGTCAATATCTGCATCGTCAGACAGAGCAAACGGTGCGGCCAATTTCTCCAGCCAAACCTGCGGCCAGGGATGACTGCGGGAATACTCGTACAGTCCCAGCACCAACTGATACAAAGACTGGTCACTTTTCTCCTCTCCGTAGTGGTCGACAAACTGGAGAAATGCCGCATCTTGAGCGGCATACTTGGCTTCAAATAATTCCTCCAGCACACTCAGGCGCATTAATTCGAGTTCCCCTTCCTCGCCGATGCGGAACTTAGGGTCAAGATCGAGCAAATGAAAGTACTGCCGGACTACACTTTGACAAAAAGCATGAATCGTGCAGATCGACGCCGAACTTAAGAGCAACAGTTGCCGTTCCAGATACGCCGCCCGGGGTTGCGAGTGCAGAGCGGCGGTCAGGGCGGCTTCCACCCGTTCCCGCATCTCGGCCGCGGCGGCGTTAGTAAAAGTCACTACCAGCATGCGGTCTATATTTACGGGCTCCCTGGTATCCAGCACTCTTTGAATAATGCGTTCCACCAGGACCGATGTCTTTCCCGAACCGGCCGCAGCCGCCACCAGCACATTTTGGTTGCGGGCCTGAATGGCGGCCAACTGTTCCGGTGACCAAGTCATATCGACCCCTCCTCTTTCCCGGCTAACTCGCTCATAATAACCGGGTCCGCCTTATTCTCCAATTGGCGGTATTCATTTTCCGGCAACAGCAGGTCAAATTGACAAACCGGGGCAAACGAACAATGCGTACAGGCTATTGTCTTATCCAGCATGTAAGGAGCTATGTCGCTCCGGCCAGACAAAATGCCCCGGGCCGTATTTTGCAGTAAAAAACGGGCATGAGCCAACAGCAGGCGGAATTCCTCCGCCGTTTTCAAGTACGGGCGCGACATCTTGCTAAACGTGCCGTCCTTATTCAGTCCTACTTTTAGAAACTCAGACGGACCCGCAAGCATCCCGTCAATTTGTTTTACCACTGCCGGATCATCAAGAACCCAGCCGGGCATTTTAAGAGCCTGGTTAATTTTTTTCTCAACCTCGGCGGGCGATAAAAAGGCTGGTTCCGAAACACTGGGATTGCGCAAGAAAAAGTACAAAATTCCGGCAGGCAGATATTCTGCTTTCTCCGCCTTTAATCCCAGGGAGCAAGCCGCCAGTAAATAGATTAAAAGCTGCAATTTAAGTCCGTGGTATACTTCCGGCAGAGTCAGCCAGGCACCACCGGATTTATAATCAATAATCAGAATATATTCCCGCCCGTTATACAGGGCGGCGTCCAGCCGGTCAATACGTCCCGCCAGTTCCAGCCGGATCCCGTCAGGCAGAGAAAAAGCGAGCGGCGGCAACGAACCTTCTTCGCCGCCGAAAGTTTGTTCCAACGCAAACGGTTTAAACAAACTTCCCCGGTCAAACGCCGCCAGACGCTCTACCGCCTTAGCCGCCGTTTTTTGCAGACGGCCCGTTATATGGCGATACTGGCCCGAACTCAGTAAAATTTCATTCTGCAGTTTAGGGGCCAGTTCCTTAATAATGACGGCTACCCGCTCTGCCCGTTCCCGCTCGTCAAGACTCCCCCATCCGCGCCCTTCCGCCAGGATCCGCTCGCCGAATTCTTTCAGAGCGGCATGCAAAAACTGACCGAAGTCAGGCGCTTCCAGCCGGAACATAGCCCGTTCCCGCAGACTTAGTCCATATTGCGCAAAATGTTTAAACGGGCAGGCCTGGAAACTTTCAAACCGGGTGACACTGCCCCGCAAAACATTTTTGCTGACATACAGGGACCGGGCCAGTTCCCGGTCCAAATCGCCCGCCTGATTACAATGAAAAAGTCCCGCCGTTATCTGCGCCAGTTTCTGCTGCCATACCGGGTTCTGACGAGCCCAGTTATAAACATCCCGCCACAAGGAACTAAATGCCCCGCCGTTCTTATAAACCCGGAGACTGGTCGCCAGATAGGCCAGGCTTTGCCGGGGATGAACCAGATAATCCCGAATGCAATCTGGTTCCGGTTCTACGGCCAAACCGGTTACGGGCAACCCGCCGGCCAGTTCCCTCACCCGCTTTATCACATAAGAAGGTGCCAGCGATTTTCCATCCCTGTCGGCCAGCGGGTAGCTTAGCCAAAGATAATGGCTGGCCCGGGTTAATGCCGTATAAACTAAAAATTGTTCCGCAAAGGTGTTGGATAATTGTCCCGGACCGATTTCCACTCCCAAACGCGCCATTTCCTGGCGTTCCGCATCGGTAATCATTCCTTCCCCTTGTGCCCGCTGCGGCAGAATGCCTTCCGTTACTCCCGGAATAAAGACAGCCCTGGCATTGGCGATGCGAGTCCGCTCCAGCGACGACACGGCGACATAATCAAGTCCCGGCGGCACTAGACTCAGCTCCAGTCCCTCAAGCCCTTCGCTTATAATATCGGCATACTCCGCAAGGGCAATTTCCGTTTCGCCGAATGCTTCCACCAGTTGGTCCAACAGTTCCAGAATCCCGTCCCAGACCTGTTTATGTTCTTTACTCTGTTCCAAGTCACCCTTTTGTTCCGCCAATCCGCCCCATTTCACCAAACTGTCGGGAACCTGAAGCGCCGCCAGGAAATCGTAAAGCGCCAGCGTATACTGCCGTACCGTAGCCGCTGCCCGCAGCTTTTCACAGAATCGTACCAATTCGGCAGTACACTGGCGGATGGAATGAATCCGCACCAGCCGTTCCTCCTGGCCGTTGCTGATCTCCTGATCCTCCTCCAGCGAATACCGCCGCACGTAATTCCAGCGGTCGTGCTTCAGCCAGGCATTGCCGCGAATGCCGAATTCCAGCACATAGTTTTCCAGCCGGTCAATCTCATCCCGTTCCACCGGAAAAAAACCCGTTTTCAACGTCCGGAATACAGCCTCGTAATTCCAATTTTCCACCACAACTTCCAGCGCCGACCGCACCAGTTCCGCCAACGGATGGTGCACTCCCTGCCGGTGCCGGTCACTAAACAAGGGAATCTCAAAGTCGGCAAATACCGTTTCCACGACATCGCCATAACTGTCCCCATCCCGCAGCAAAACGGCCATATCCCGCCAGCGCCAGCCTTGTTCACGGGCTAGCCTGATCATCGCCCGGGCCATCCCCTCCACCTCGGTCCGCCGGTTGGCCGCTTCCGCCACCGCAACGCCGGACGGCTCAGCCGGATAAGGCAGCAGCGGCAGCACAAAAAACTGTCTTGCCAAATGGTTAATAAACGGATTCACAAACCGCCTTGTATCCATTAGCGGGATCTCTGTCCATTCACCGCCGCCCTGTCGGACCATGGCTTTGAGCTTCTGCAGGGTATTCCATTGCCGGTGAAACAGGTCGGTCTCCAACTGCCGGGATGGCGACCCGGGCTGGTCAATACATAAAGTAACCGTTACTTCCTCCGCTGTTTCCGTCAGTTTTTTAATAACAGCATATTCCCGTGGCGTAAACCAGCTAAAGCCATCCACCCATATTCTGGATCCCCTAAGTAGTAGAGATTGAGGTATTTTTTCCGCCAACAATTGCAAATCATCTTCCGGATCGTCATACCGTCCCTGCAGGAAGGTCTCCAATCCGGAAAAAATGAGAGTCAGATCACAAAGCTTATCGGCAAGAAGGGAAGGCGGCAAATTGGGCAACGCCGCCTTAAGCTGCACCGGTGAAACGCCATAGTTCTTAAATTCCTGAATCAGACCGGCCAGGGTAGCCGCAAAATTACGTTCTTTGGCAGCCCGCTGAAATACTTTCAATTTCTCCCGATTGGCCAAAAGCAATTGGCGCAGAATAAGGCGTTTACCCATTTCGGTAATACGGGGCCGTAAACTGCCGCCCGTTTCCAGAAAAACCCGGTGGGCGAGACGGCGAAAACCCAATACGTAAGCCCGGGCAAATCCATCAAGACCGGGAGTGTCCGCCAGCTCCCGCTCTACCTGAAACGTGGCCTGTTCCGGAAGAAGCAGGATTAACGGTGCTCCCTCCGGCTCCCTCAATAGATTGTCCCTGATTTCCGTTAAACAAAAGCGGGTTTTTCCCGCCCCCGCCGGCCCGTAAACCAAACGAAATTTTAGCATCTCTACTCTCCACTCTATCCGGCGTGCCTGCCGGCTGCAATTTCACTTTATGATAGTTCGGCAATTTTACGATAAATTCCTACCAACACGGAGGTTAGAAAAACCGCTGACACGGTTTTTCGGCTCGTGGCGCAGGGCTCAGGGCGCGGGAAAACCTCCTCACAATTTTCTCAGGCCCTGGTCCGTAAGAACTTGCAAGCTTTTAAAATTTATAAATTCTGATACATTAAAAAAGGACCTGCCATACCCGGCAGGTCCCTACTTCTAAGTAGTCACCAATTTGATGATTGCAATGTCTTTATATTTTTCCAAGTCCATAAACTGGCCGTCTTCGGTCTTAACTACAGGACGGGATGCCCTGAATGGTCCCATATAAACCACTTCCGCCTGCCGCCCGTCACTCAAAAGGACAACATTACCCACAAAATAATCCCGTACATTATTTAAAAACGTAGTGCAAACAAAAGGGTCAAGCTGACCAAATACCTGATTGCTGATCATTTCCACAACAGTAAACGGATTGTCTTTCTCATGATAGACCCGGTCGGAAGTCATGGCGTCATAAATATCCACCACAGCAATAATCCTGGCAAAATGGTGAATCTGCTCACCACACAATTGGTGCGGATACCCACTGCCATCCATTCTTTCATGATGCTGCAGGATACCGCAGCGAACACTCATGGGCAGTTGCGGCGCATCTTTCACCATTTCATAACCATAGGCGGCATGCTGCTTCATGATCGTCATTTCCTGGTCCGATAACCGCCCCGGCTTATCGAGAATTTCCAGCGGTATTCTGGTCTTTCCAATATCATGAAGCAGTCCGCTCAAAATGAGATCCTTGAGTTCCACACCCCGGTAGCCCATCCATTTGCCCAGCACCCCGGCAATAATCCCGACATCAACGGAATGATGAAACGTATATTCATTCCAGCGGCGGACCAGATGGAGGTGATTAATCACTCCCACTGTATCAATTAGCGGATTAACCGTCTTTTCTACCAGTTCCTGCATTTCCATAATGGGTACTTCCCGGAAAAACCGGACTTGTTCGAAACAATGCTGGATTGCCATAACTGTATCCTCATATTCGCTGAAAAACTGCTGTTGAATCCAGTTTTTTTTTCGCTCCGTTTCATCCGGATTTATTACTTTTTCTTTAACGGGCACCTCGGTAATACCCCAATTTTGCAAAATAGCAATCAGGTTATCCGTCAGTACGGTCCCTTCACACAATACTGTTTTGCCGCACTCGGATATAATCGTTCCCACTTCCATACCGGGCGCCACATCTTCGAGTTTATACTGCCTTACTTGATAGGACGGCATGCTCGTAAAACCCCCGCTCACAGACTCCTTTCCTTTTTTCTTCTTTCGCTAATCTTTGCCAAAATCCTGCCAGTTTCGTCATCTTTTTACAATGAGTCAGCGTATAAGAAAGACCGCTTGGGGCGGTCTTACAATTATAATTTCCAATGCGAGCCTGCTTAAAAAGATGTGGCTACTAGGCGCGGCGAGCATTCGAACGAAGGTGTGCTCAGGCGTACGTTGAGTGAGAACGCGCAGCCGCAACAACGTAGACGCGCTTTTTAAGCAGGCTCAATGCATTAAAAAAAAGTGCGCACTACTCTATTCTTTTCCACCTGTTCCAGATAAGCCCGGCGCAATTCCAGGCTATCCGTGCCCTGTTGTTTTGTCACCCGCTCCGTCCGGGATAAAGCAACATAAGGTACGTGGTATTCCTCCAGGCGCAGCCGCAATGAAGTAAAATCGCCAAAATAGACGGCAAGGGGGGAGGATCGCCGGGCCAAGGTCTGCAATTGATCTTTCACGGCCTGAGTACAATAATAGTTACCTAATGCGTAAGGCAGAGCCACCATTGCTATATTGACCGCCAGTACTACTGCCGTCAGCCGTCCGGCCCGGCGCAGGCCCCGGTGCTTTGCGGATATGGCGCCCAATACAATCAGTACAGGAATCAGCCAAAGCTGGGGGACATACCGGGCCCACCAGGCTTCCGGGTTAACAAGTACGGTAACCAAAACGGCCAAACAGGTCCCGCCGGCTAACGACATAGACTGTCGTTCATAAACCAGTCCGGCACCGAGAATCAAACCGGCCAGCAGCAAAACACCGCCAAACCATGGACCAAATCCGCCGATCCGGACGTCGGCGCCATAAAGGAACGGTTTCAGTTCCGCCGTCGTTACGGTAAAAGGAATTTTAAGAACCGGCCGGGTTTGACCCAATTCATTTTCGCTGTAGGAAAAGAGAGAAATATCCGTTTTTTCCCAGAAAGGCATAGATAGGAATTCCGCCGGAGAGTTGCTGCTCATAATATCCATTGTCTGTTTACCGGCTCCGTATAAAGGATAAAAAGGATGGCCAAAGAAAATCGTATTGGTGACATACGGATTATAACCGGCAAGCAAAATCCCGGCAAGCAAACCGGCGGCGGCGGATTTCCCAAGGACCGCCGCCACCTGTTTACGGCCGCTCGCAAGCAGCCAACCCATAGCCAGTCCGATTCCCAGCACGATATATACCACGCCGGTAAATTTTACATTAACCGTTAGAATAATAACCCAAATAAGATTCCCCATAATATAACGGTCATAGTCAAATACCGCGAGACAAAGCAATGCCAGTAAACATAAGAGAAGTGAGGCCAGTTGGCCGTCCAGATAAAAACTCAGGCTCTGATACAGGCTAACCGGATTCAAGGCTAAAAGGCCCGCACCGAAAAGGGCTTGTTTTCCCGTCAGGCCGACACTCCGCCGCAAGGCAGCATAAGCAAAAGCGGCAGCAGACGTCATTAAGAGGAAATTAAACACTTTACTTATCTCGATTTTACCGGTAACTGAATAAAGGGCTGCAGCATAAATCCAGGGACCCTTCGCATAATGATTCAGAAGAACCGCTGATGGCGATTCCTGAGAACCCAGAATATGCGTCACTGGATTCCAGCCTTGGGCCAGTTCCATTACCGCTTCCTGATGATATACCTGTCCATCATAGGAAATATCATAAACCCAACCGCTGACGGCGGCAAAAACAGCCGCCAATACCACGGCCAATAGAGTAAGCCGGAGATATATCCGGCCGGCTGTGGCCGGAAAGTAGGCCTTCACCGCCGTCCAGGAACATCCCAGAGACAAAACCAGCGCTGCGCCAACCTGCCAGCGGGCAAGATGTCCGCCGGCCAAAAAGGAGAGCGACCCGGCCAAAAGCAGCGCACCTGTAAATGTTATGTAAATTGTCCCCAAAACCCGCGCCATTTTCTCAGTCATACCGGCTCTCCTTATTCTAGTGGTCTGTAAACCAGAAACCTTTCCCCCAACTTTTTCCTTCCATTCCCAATCTCCAACCTCCAATTTCCAAAATCCAATTACTATCTACCATTTACCCATTTAACGATTCGCTTTTTCCGGGCATCTTCCTGCCACTGAAAAACCATGCTACAATATAAGTATGCAAGGAGGTTTTACTATGAATACTGTTACAGGAGAACAAAAATTGCTGGCTATTCTGGCCCATTTAGCGTATCTACTTGGTGGACTGGGATTTATTATTGCCCCATTAATCATTTTTTTATTGAAACGGGATGACTGGTTTGTCTATGATCATGCCAAACAAGCCCTGGTAGCACATCTGGCTATCCTGGCCGCCTCAGTGGTAGTAGGACTGTCGTCACTGCTTCTGGTCGGCCTATTGCTGGTTCCGGTTCTGGTCCTGCTGTGGATGGGCCTGCTTATAACCTCCATAATAGCAGCCGTAAAGGTTTCCAACGGACAATTATACCGCTACCCGCTAATCCAGTCCTTTGTTGATTCATTATCGTAAATTTGGCAGTAAAAGAGAATGCCGCGGCAGGCATTCTCTTTTATTTTTCGGAAACACTATTTTCGGGAGTCCCATAATTTTTTCGTCCAGATGTGCTTTTAAACGTACTCCCCAAATTACTTCAGGAGGTGCAGCTCATGGCCACATGTAAACAAAATATCCACGGTAATTCGCCCAAGGTCACGACCGGCGACCCTCGCAACTATGACACCGAAAAAAGCGACCGAACTACCAATCAACAGGATAAACCCGCTATGCCCTGTAAAAACTCCCTGCCCACATGATAGGAAAGACCGCTTGAAGCGGTCTTTCGGTAATTGGAAATTGGTAATTGGATTTTGGAAAAAGAGACCAGATTCCATAAGAGCTCGTAGGGCAGTCTCTCTTTTTTTATTCGATGACAAACACTTTGTTCAGGCGCGTCAGTTCGATTAATTCTTTGACCAACCCCTGCAGTCCCCGGAGAGTAACCCCGCCGCCATGCTGAAGGGCCCGTTTCTGAATAGCCACTAACACACCAAGACCGGAACTGTCAATATAATCAACACCAGCCATATTCATAATAAAGTTTTTATGGCCTTGATCAATATAACCAATAAATTGTTCCCTCAGTTCGGCGGCATCTTCCACGTAAATGCCGCCGCTTAAAGTAACCAATACCTGGTCTTTGACAACTTGCACCTCTTTTTTCACCCTAATCTCCCCTTTATTTACGATTGAGCGATCTTAAACCGGGCCATCAAATCCCTCAGTTCCGCCGCCATGGCGCTCATCTCCTCGGAACTGGCGGCAACGGTCTGCATGGTAGCTGTCGTTTCTTCCGTAGCGGCAGACACCTCTTCCGCATGCTGCGCCGTTGTTTCAATTCCCGAAGCCACGCCGTTAATCAGACTGACGATTTTATCCGACGTTGCCACTTCATCACTGGTAAGATTCTCGATATTGTTGACATCCTGTACCGACTCGGCAACCGCTTTAAGAATGCTTTCTAATGCTTGTCCCGCCCGGCCGGCAGCCGCCACCCCTTGTTCTACTTCCAGCCGGCTCTGCATAACGGCGCCAACCGCAGCCGCCGTACTCTCGCCTACTTTGTTTACCAGCGCAGCTACTTCCCCGGCGCCTTGATTGGACTGCTCCGCCAGCTTGCGTACTTCTTCCGCCACTACGGCAAAACCCCGCCCGGCTTCGCCGGCCCGGGCCGCCTCAATTGCGGCGTTTAACGCCAATAAGTTCGTCTGATTGGCTATGGCGGTAATGGTTTCGGTAATGATCCCGATTTGCTGGGAATACTCGTTCAATTTCTGAATCAGCTGCTCTGTCGCTTCAGCCTGAGTCTTAATGTTATCCATGCGGCTAACGGTCTCTTCTACCGTAGTCTGACCCATATTAGCCGCTTCGAGGGTTACCTGAGCATTTTTCGCCGTGGAAACAGCCCGGGTTTTTGCAATTTGAATGAGGGAAGACAATTCCACCAGCACCTGGGCCGCTTCCACAATTCGCTCACTGCCGCTTTCCGCCTCTTGAGCCACCCGCTGAATGTTTTGGGCAACCCCCGTAGCTGTCGACGTAACCTGTTCACTCGAACCGGCTATTTGTTCCGCTGCTGCTGAAAGCTCAAAGGCTGCCTTGCGAACGGCACTTACAATATTTGCCTGGTGAGCCACCATTTTATTAAACGCATCCGTTAATTTCCCCACTTCATCCCGGGACTCTACAGTACCCTGTACCCTAAGATCTCCCTCACCGGCTTTCTCCATGAGTCCCTGGACGGTTGCCAGCGGCCGTGCGATCATACGGGCCAGCAATATACCCAGCAGCAAAATCAGAATCACAGCGCCGGCAGTTACTGCCAAAACAGTAGATACTGCCCGGACGGATTGACGCCGGCCGGCCTCAGCGGCCTGACCGGCCGCTTTCGCATTAAAGTCGGAAACCTCTGCCAGCAAAGTATTAATCGTATCCAGTGCCTGTTGCCCATTGGCTGCAAAATAGGCGGCCGCTTCCTGTTGTTTGCCTTCCAAAGCCAGCTCGGCCACTTTTTCCCGTGCTTCGCGATAGGGACCCACCATTTGTTTCATTTTAGCAATTCGTTCCGTTTCGTAAGGCGTTAGCGCTTTTTGTTCGTAGTCGTTCAATAATTTATTAAAATCCGCACCGCGACGCTGAATATCAGCCAAATCTTTTTGTTGGGCGGTTTTATCCACACCCGGTGTCAGCAAACGCATAACATCCGCTTCAATGGCCCTGGACTCGGCCTGCATAGCATTCAAATTTTTTACTGCCAACAAGTTATTCCGGTATAAACCGTTCATGCTTAGGCTTAACTGACGGGCGGCATTTAACCCCACATAACCGACGATAATCAGAAAAACAGCCATAACAGCGGTCAGGCCGGTAATTTTAAGCATCGTACTTTTATTGCGAATCCATTGCATTTGACCACACTCTCCCTTGGTTGCACATCAGTAAAACCCCGGCAATCCGGCTTTACCGAAACAAATATTTACAAAACTTCACCGATTTACTTCCTTTTCGACACGTTCCTACTATTTCCTGTTGCTTATTTATTAATTAAGAAATTTTCTTTCTTGTCATTGGCACTATAAAGGAGATGAGGTGAAATTATGGCTGATAATTCGCGAACTAATTGTTCCCATCCCCGGATGTGCCCCCATCCGGAGTCGTTCCGGCAGCGCATCCGGCAAAAAAAACTTTCCCTCGAGCCGCTGCCCCCCGGTGAAACTAAGAAAGACCGCTAACGCGGTTTTTCGGTCCATGGCGCAAGACTCGGGGCACAGGGAATCCATCTGGAAATCATTTTGAACGAACAATCCAGGCAGAAGGAGGACCGCCTGGTCATAAGCGGAAGTAATTGTCAATTGGAGAATAATAGTAAAAGGCAGGACAGCCAGTCCTGCCTTTTTACTATTTCTTATTATCACGCATACAAAACACTTTACTTTCACTATCGCGATGGTAATTGATGCAGGCACAGCACTTGCCATGCCGTTCACACTGTTTATTGGGGCAGGTGCAATTCTGTTCGTTACAGTTGGCCACTTCTTTCCTCCTCTTCTTATTTAAAATCTATTATTATGGTATCATACGGCACCCAGTTTGCGTAGACCTTTTTACGCGGCCGGAAATATGTTAAACCTTGGGCAAATCCGCCAGATTGGCGGCAAGTTCCGTCTCCTCGCAAGGCGTATCCTCCATTTGCCCGCTGAAATAATGGTCATATGCCGCCATATCAAAATGACCATGGCCCGATAAACAAAACAGGATGGTTTTAGCACGGCCCTCTTCCCGGGCCTGTAAAGCTTCCACAATAGCACCCCGGACAGCGTGCGACGATTCGGGCGCCGGCACAATCCCCTCTGCTTTCGCAAACCCTACGGCCGCCTCAAATACTTCCGTCTGGTTATAAGCCCGGGCTTCAATGTAACCGTCGTGATAAAGCTGGCTTATCAGGGGAGACTCGCCATGATAGCGCAGGCCGCCGGCATGAATACCCGAAGGCATAAAATTGTGTCCAAGGGTATACATCTTCATCATCGGCGTCAGTTTTCCCAGGTCGCCATAGTCATAGGCAAAAACACCCCGGGTTAATGACGGGCAGGCTGTTGGTTCCACCGCTACGGCCCGGATGTTCCTGCCGGCAAACCGGTCCTGCAGGAAGGGAAAAGCAATACCGGCAAAATTGCTGCCACCACCGCAGCAGCCAATAACTACATCCGGATAATCTCCCGCTTTTTCCATTTGCTTTTTCGCTTCCAGACCAATCACGGTCTGATGCAAAATTACATGATTCAGTACACTGCCAAGGGCATAATTGGTATCTTCCCGCCCGGCGGCCTCTTCCACCGCCTCCGAAATCGCCAAACCCAAACTACCGGGCGAGTCCGGGGCGACTGCAAGTACACTGCGTCCGGCCTGAGTGCGGGCTGAAGGGCTGGCTATAACTTCAGCGCCATAAATCTGCATGAACGAACGGCGGTAGGGCTTCTGGCGATAACTGACTTTCACCATATAGACGATGCACTCCATATCATAAAAACTGCAGGCCAGACTCAGCGCGCTGCCCCATTGGCCGGCTCCCGTTTCCGTTGCCAGCCGCTTTATACCGGCTACCTTATTATAATAGGCCTGAGGAATGGACGTATTGGCCTTGTGGCTGCCCGCGGGGCTGGCTCCTTCATATTTATAGTAAATCCGGGCCGGCGTATCCAATGCCTTTTCCAGTTCATAGGCCCGGATGAGAGGAGTCGGACGCCAAATCCGGTATTTGTTAGCCACTTCGTCGGGAATATCAATCCACCGTTCCTGACTAACCTCCTGTCGAATCAGTTCCAGGGGAAAAATTGGCATCAAGTCCTCCGGCACGACCGGTTTGCCCGTTGCCGGGTGCAGTGGCGGCAGCAGCTTGTTAGGCATATCGGCCTGGATGTTGTACCACTGGCGGGGAATTTCCTTCTCGCTAAGTAAAATCTTTTTTTCCGGTTGCATTATCATGCACTCCTCTTTTTACTAAAAATAAAAACTCCCATCCCTCAAGGGACGAGAGTCAACTCGCGGTACCACCCTGCTTGACTGAAAAATCAGTCCGCCTTATCCAGGTACGGGACAATGGTCGCCGATACCCGTTTCCTGTTAACGGAGGAATCACCGGCAGCGCCTACCCCATAACGGCTCAGGCTGCATTTCCCGGGCCCATTCCCCGCATGACCATCAACACCGGTCTTTCCACTCCCACCGGCTCGCTGCAGTCTTTGTCACGCGGATACTTTTCCCGTTCATTAATGATCAAGGTATGCATTTATTGTCTAAATTATAGCAACATAGCCTAGTAATAGTCAATCATTTCCTTTTTGTTTAGGCTGCATTCCCTTAATTTTTATTGACATGTCAACAAAAAGAGGGCTATAATTGGTGTTAGTCGAGACTAACATCGGTTCTGAACAAGAGGTGACATCCATGACGGTTCAGGAAGCAGGAACAGCTGATAAAATTTTAACTGCCGCGCTTGAACTCATGAGCCAAAAAGGGTACCGGGCCGTAACTATGCGAGAAATCGCCGCTGCGGCTGGGGTTTGTGAAATGACGGTATTCCGGCACTTTGGCAATAAAAGGCGGGTATTGGAAGCTGCAGTGTTACGGCATTCCTATGCGCTGCCCATGAAAAAAATTTTTGCTGAAAACATCGTCTGGGACTTGGAACAGGATCTGTTACTAATTAGTCATGTCTATCGCGATTACATCAAACGGAACATCTCTCTCATTTTACTTTTCATCAAAGAATCGGACAGCACTGCCGAACTTCGTCCGTTGGCCCTCGAAAGTCCGCGTCAATTAGCAAGTTATCTGACCGATTATTTTCGAACCATGCAGGCAAAAGGAAAAATAATTCCCACGAATGCCCAAGCCCAAGCCGTTGCGTTTTTGGCGATTAACTTTGGTTTTTATTTTTCAGCCCTATTGACCGGCCGCGAAATTATCAATCTTACTGACGAGACATTCATCGAAACCAGCGTACGGAACTTCTGCCGCGGCTTGCAGGCATAAACAAATTCGAGACAAAAGTTAAAGACAGGAGTGTTTTACCATGCCGGAAAATAACGGAAAGCAAAAACGGATTGTCTTTGTTGCCGCTCTGTTTGTACTGGTGGGTCTTGCCGGCGGCGGCTGGTGGTGGTATCAGTCCACCAAATATGTGAATACCGACGACGCCCGGGTAAGCGGCACCATCGTCAGCGTCAGCGCTAAAATTCCGGGCCGGGTTTCGGAAGTTTTGGTTAAAGAAGGCGATCAAGTTAAAGAAGGGCAGGTAGTTGCCCGGCTTGACCCCAGGGACGTTCAGGCCCAGAAGGACAAAGCCAACGCTGCACTTGCCGTTGCCAGGGCCCGCTACGATGAAGCCTTGGCGGGTTCCCGTCCCCAGGAAATCGCGGCGGCCCGGGCTGAACTGGCGCAGGCAGATGCTTCTTTTGATAATACTTATAAAAATTATACCCGGATGGAGAAATTGTACCGGGACGGGGCGATCAGCTCCTCCCAGCGCGACAGCGCCGAAACGGCTTATCTGGTTGCCAAGGACACGGCGAATGCCGTCCGTCAGAAACTGGACCTTGCGGTAACCGGTTCCCGGGATGAGGACATTCGCGCTGCCGCCGCCCAGGTAAAGCAGGCACAAGCTGAGCTGGAGGCTGCTAACCTCGATACGGAATACACCAGCATAACCTCCCCCGTAACCGGTGTTGTCGCCCAAAAATCGGTCAACGCCGGTGAAATGGTCGCTGCCGGACAAACTCTGTTTTCCGTAGTTGATTCCCAGGACCTCTGGCTCAATGCCCGCATTGAAGAAACCAAAATCGGCCAAATCAAAGTGGGCCAACCCGTTGATTATACCATTGACGGATATCCTGGCAGAACCTTTACCGGCCAGGTTCTTGAAATCGGCAGCGCCACGAATTCCACCTTTGCCCTTGTGCCGACGGAAAACACGTCAGGCAACTTCACTAAAGTCACGCAACGCATTCCCATAAAAATTTCTCTGCCTCAAGACAGTGGCGTTGTCTTCCGGCCCGGTATGCAGGCGGTTATTGACATTCATCTCAAGTAGAGTCTGCTTAAAAAGATGCGGATACTAGGCGTGGCGAGCATTCGAA
The DNA here is from genome assembly GCF_900476375.1 of Allolucifera butyrica. GTDB lineage: Bacteria > Bacillota > Negativicutes > Sporomusales > UPPP01 > Lucifera > Lucifera butyrica. The sequence goes on from NZ_UPPP01000052.1 coordinate 88,729, forward strand.
CGAAGACGTACTTAAGGCCGTACGTTGAGTGAGAACGCGCAGCCGCAACAACGTAGACGCGCTTTTTAAGCGGACTCGAGTAACAGGGTAGACGGAGGAAATAAATTATGCTAATACCCCGTTTGAATATCCCCGATTCCCGCTATCGCTGGTTCGCTTTGGGAACCACCTTAATCGGCGGATTTATGAGCATATTGGATACCAGTATTGTAAATATTGCCGTGCCCAAAATGATGGCCGCCTTTTCCGTAGGTACGGATGATGCTCAGTGGATCCTCACGGCCTACATGCTGACCATGGGTGTCCTGCAACCGGCCACCGGTTATCTTTGCAACACCTTCGGTGCCCGCCGCATGTACCTTTTAAGCCTTTTCACCTTTGTTGTCGGTTCCGCTTTATGCGGTATGGCCTGGAGCAACGACAGCATGATTGCCTTCCGGGTCTTTCAGGCGATCGGCGGTGGGCTGATTATCCCAATTACCATGTCGATTGTTTATCAGGAATTCCCCCCGGCCGAACGCAATATAGCCCTTGGCATCTGGGGTATGTCTGTAGCCATGGCGCCGGCAGTAGGGCCGACTTTAAGCGGTTATCTCGTTGATTACTGGGATTGGCGCTATATATTTACTATTAATATTCCGGTTGGAATTCTCGGGTATGTTGTCGCTTCTCTGGTCCTAAGAGAAACTACATTAATAAAAAATACGAAATTTGATTATGCCGGCTTTCTCACTTCCTCAACCGGCTTATTTTGTCTCTTGCTGGCCTTAAGCAAGGGAGTGGATAAAGGCTGGGATTCTTTTTACATTGTTTCCCTCCTTTATGCGGCTTTTGCCCTGCTGACTCTCTTCATTCTAATTGAGCTCTCCACGGACAATCCCATGCTGGATTTAACCCTTTTCAAAGACTGGAACTTTACGGTCGGCAGTATATTCGTATTTATTACAACCACCATTCTAATGGGCAGCATGTTTATGGTGCCGCTGTTTTTGGAAAATCTTTTGGGACATACGGCTATGCAATCAGGCATGCTGTTGTTGCCGGCTGCTCTGGTCGGAGGCTTTTTAATGCCGGTCGCCGCCAAACTGGCCGACCGGTTTGGCGCTAAACCTTTCGTCATTCTGGGTGCTCTCTTTGCACTGGGCGGCACCTTTCCTTTGATGTATATCGACCTTGACACCAGTTCGCAGTATGTCGTTTTTGTGCAAATACTGCGGGGAGTTTTTATCGGCCTGGCGATGATGACGTGTACCGTACTCAGTATGAATAATGTCCCCATGGCCAAAGTAAGCCAAGCCTCGGCTATTAACAATACGCTGCGGCAGGTAAGCGGTTCTTTCGGTATTGCCGTACTCTCAACAGTGCTGCAAAACCGCCAAATTTTTCACACCGCCCAGATTGCCGCCGCCATGAACAATACGTCTCCCGCCGCGCGTACCATGATTCAATATGGTGAAAAACTTTTTGCTCACGCCGGCAGCACCGCCAGTGTGGCCCATCAGCAGTCCCTGGTTCTGCTCAACAGCCTGGTCCAAAGGCAGGCTATTATTTTCACTTATGATGATGCTTTCTGGGTACTTGGCGTTTTTGCCATTTTAGGTGTAGTTGCCGCACTCTTGCTGAAACAAACGAAGGCGGGACATGGCGGCCAAACCGTAGTGGCGATGGAGTAAAAAACAAAACCATGTATGTAAGAAACGGCTCCGAAGAACCTTCGTAGCCGTTTCTTACATACATGGTTTCATTATGGACGGCTCGTTGTTTCGTCAAATCCGGTGGCATCCGCTTCGGGAAGCTGGGGCAGCGGCGCTTTGAGAGTAATCGTAAAGGTATGATTCGTCGCGTCAATGTTATTTTTGACAAAAGTCACTTCTTTCGTGACGGCACTATTACTTAAAAAGTCCAGCCATAACCGGAACTGGTAGCCTTCAGGCACTTCAAACTTCAGAGTTTGTCCGGAAGAAGCGGGTAAAAGGGTTATTTTTTCCCCCATGCCGGATATGCCGATGCCGTCAAGCTGCTTGCCGGCAAAGGGATATTGCCAGAAATAATCCGGGTTTTCAATCGTTAAATGAACCGTTACGGTAATCAAATCATTCTGTGGTGCCGCTTCTATGATCCGTCCGTTCCCGACCGCAAAAAATACCAACAGCAGACATAAAAACAAGCATTTTCTGGCAAACATACACATTCCTCCTATATTAATCAAATATTACATACAATTTCTTTTTTTCCAAGCGATTTCCTCCTATAAAAAAGACGCCAAACTCTTATAGAGTCCGGCGTCGTAACGGAAATTCAATTTTTTCCCGGCGGCTTATCTTGTATATCAGCCAGCCAAGCAACACCAGGCCGCCGGCTATCACCGGCAGGGTAAGCACTTGCTGCGGCAAGGAAATGTATAAACTGCCCAGACCAAAAATAATAAACACGGTTGCCGCCAGCCATTTCACAACTTTCGCCGGTATTTTCCGGCCCAATGTTGCACCCGCAAGAATTCCCACGCCGTCGGCAATGATCATGCCGGTGGTTGTGCCCAGCCAAACCGGTATGATTGTATTAAACTGAGCTGCCAGGGCTACTGTAGCCAACTGGGTTTTATCGCCCATTTCGGCCATAAAAAAGCCGGCAAATACCGTCCAAAAAGGATTATAACTGCATTCCATTTCCCCGCCGCCTAAATCATCGCCCCGGATGGTCCATAAACCAAAACCGATAAAGGATGCGGCAGCGGCTATTTGTATATATTCCATAGGTATCCAGTGTGTTAGATAACTACCAATGAAAACGGCAAATAAATGATTAACAAGGGTTGCGGCTAAAACGCCCCCCATGACGGTCTGCCAGCGATAACACGTTGCGAAAGCTACAGCGAGTAATTGGGTTTTATCCCCCATTTCCGCCAGCACTACAAAAAACAATGAAGTAAGATAGGCAGTCATAGATAATCCCCCTTTGTATTTCAACCCGGTCCGAGCCTGCTTAAAAAGATGCAGATACTAGGCGCGGCGAGCATTCGAACGAGGCGTACTCAGGCGTACGTTGAGTAAGAACGCGCAGCCGCAACAACGTTAGGTCCCACATTTCGCAATATGTCAGGTGTTATAGGACTGCGAAAAGTGGGATTGATGCGCTTTTTAAACAGGCTCAATCCCATAAAAAACGAGACACATTAGTATGACTTAAGTCATACCAAAGGTCTCGCTAATTGGTCACTGCCAACGATAAGGCCAGGTGGCACCACCAGTATGTTGACCTTATCTTGCAAGCTACTCCCCTTAGGTTAATAACATTCTGTTAATTGCAGTATAATATAGGTTTTATCCGCTGTCAATCGCTCCTATCCGGAGCTCCGGTTTCCCAGGAGGCAAATTTCATTAGTGTAATCTTATATTGTCGCCTTAGAAGAAATGGCATCGAAAAACTCCCGTTCGCTTCGATAGCTGACGGGAGTTTTTCGACTACCTTATTAACATTCTATTCTTCGATCGGCACTATATCTCCCAGGATAAAAACATAAGACAAAATACCGAATAGAATAAGCACACCGGCAATAACAAAACCGGTATTGAAGGAACCTGTACGGTCAATGAGAACGCCGGTAATGATCGGTGCCAAAACCCCCATTAAATTATTAAAAAAATTCATGATGGCTCCTACTGACCCCACCATTCCCTTCGGAGCAATAAGAGCTGGAATCGACCAGCCTACCGGCGCGGAGAATGCCAATCCGCCCAAAGCAATGGACAAGTAGGTAACTTGCAGCGTCGGGTTCGACGTAGTCGGCTCCAGTAAAATGAATGCGCCAAAGAGCATACCCAGGATAAGTATGGTTTTTCTCACTTTGTTAGGGTCCTTGCCTTTACTGATAAAGTAATCGACTGCCCAGCCGCCGATTAAAATGTCTGTAATTGTAGCTACAACCCAGGGGATGATGGTATACCAGCCGCCTTTTACCATACTTACATGCAATTGCTGCGTCATATAATTAGGCAGCCAGGTTAGAAATAGATAGAAAGAATATCCATAGCACATAAAGCCGATCGTCAGACCCCAGACTTTCCGGTTTTTAAACAGAACCAGAAGATTGTCCAAAAAGGCCCCGCTGGCCTGCCCCTGAACCTGCGCCCCATTTTTCTCAATATATTCCCGTTCCTCGGAACTAAGTTTCTCATGTTCCCAGGGCTCACGGTAAAAAATCCAGAAAGCAATGGCAAAAACAAGATTGATAAGACCGGTAACGATAAATGCGCCTTGCCATCCCCAGTTAAGAATTGCCCAGGTAGACACACCCACACCAATTACATTGGAAAATTTAGCGGCCCCGTCAAAAAGCGAGGTGGCCAAACCACGCTCTGCCAAAGGAAACCAATAACCCGTTGCCTTTGAATTTGCCGGAAAAGCCGGCGCTTCCGCAATTCCCAAAATCATCCGCATGATAAAGATGCCCGCAAAACCTCCCAGCAAAGCCGTAAGCAGCGTTGCAATCGACCAAAGAAGCGTACCGACCCGGTTAACCCACTTTACGCCGGTTTTGTCCAAAATCGCACCAACAGGAATCTGAGCTAAGGTGTAACTCCAGAAGAAAGCCGAGAACAACATTCCTAACTCGGTGTGACTCCAACCGTATTGCTTAGCCATGTGCTCCCCGGCTACCGAAATGTTCACGCGGTCGAGATAATTGACAACAGTTCCTGCTCCTAAAAGCAGCCCGATCCCCCATCGCACCTTTCCGGCAGGTTTTTGAGCAATACTCATAATAAATCCCCCTCATATATTTTTGGCGTCTCCTAAGTAGAAAACGCAAGGAACCCAACTTTAGAGCTCTGCCTCTTTCCGGCCTCTATTTTCTGGCTGCAGCAATCGCCGCAACAAATTGTTTTGCTTTGGCGGTAATGGAAGCGTAATCCCCTGTCTTAGCCCCTGCGGTAAGACTTCCCCCCACACCGACGGCCACACAGCCGGCTTTTATCCAGTCACCCACATTATCCAGGGTAACTCCCCCGGTGGGCATAACCTTCGCTTGCGGCAATGGTCCTTTCAAAGCTTTTACAAAGCCGGGTCCCAGTAATTCTCCCGGAAAAAGTTTTACAATATCCGCGCCCGCCTCCATGCTTGCCACAACGTCCCGGATGGTCATTACCCCCGGCATAACCGGAACACGGTAACGGTTACAGAGTCTTACCGTTTCAACATCGAGGGCAGGCGACACAACATATTGAGCGCCATTAAGGATAGCAATCCGGGCGGTTTGTGCATCGAGGACCGTCCCGGCCCCTAATAAAATTTCTTTTTCGTCATAACGCTGCGCCAACTCCCGGATGATGTCTTGTGCTCCCGGGACCGTGAAAGTAATTTCAACAGCGGCAGCTCCCCCGGCTATACAAGCCTCGGTAATTTTACGGCCTTGCTCCTTTGATTCGGCCCTGACAACAGCAACCAGGCCGGCCTCACAAATCCGCTGAATAATCTTTTCCTTCTCCACATTTCCACCTTCTTGTTTTTTTTAGCTCCAGGCGCGCTGAATTTCGGCTATTTCCTCAAATTCTTTCTGTAAATTCCAATATATGCGTTCGTAAATTCCAAACAGCTTCTGATACCGGTCATGATTGGTCTCATCGGGATAATACCGCTCTTTAATATTGATCAGATCATTTACCTCTTTAATGCTGTCAATGATCCCTAAGGCAAACATTCCCAGTATGGCCGCCCCAAACGCCGCTCCTTCCGGTTCCCCGGGAACAGTAATGATGCGGCCAAATACGTCGGCCATGATTTGGACCCACAAGCGGGAACGGGTAAAACTGCCGCTGACGCGGACTTCGTTCGACTTGCCGGCCACTTCTTCCAAAGCCCGGAAAACGCTGAACATGCGGTAAACGATGCCTTCCATCGTAGCCCGTATCAAATGGCGCTTGCCGTGATTCAAGTTGAGGCCGAACAAAACGCCGCGGGCATTGGCATTATAATAGGGCGCCCGTTCTCCGGCCAAAAACGGCAGCATGATCAGTCCGTCGGAGCCGGCCGGTTTTTGTTCGGCATATTTGCCTAACAATTCATAAACATCCAGCCCCAGTTTTGCCGCTACCTGCTGCTCCGTGGCGGCAAATTTATCCCGAGTCCAGCGAAAAGCAATTCCGCCGTTGTTAATTGCGCCGCCAAGCACCCAATAGTCTTCCGTTAAATTGTAGCACCAGGTACGGCCCTTTTCGTCAATCTGCGGCCTGTCCGTAATGATCCGCAAGGCGCCGCTGGTGCCGATCATTGCTGTAACCTGCCCGGGATTCACTGAGCCGGAGCCGACATTAGAAAGAACGCCGTCACTGGCGCCGACAATTAAGGCAATGCCGGCGGGAACCTCTAATTGAGCCGCCATTTCAGCCTGCATTCCCCATTCCACATGGGTAGTCGGAACCACAACCGACAATTTTTCCGCATCAATTTGCAGCATCGCCAACAGGTCCGGGTCCCAGGCCTGCGTATTAATATTGTACATTGCCGTCGTCGTGGCAATCGATTTATCCACAAGGTATTTGCCGCAGAGACGGAAAAAAATATATTCTTTAATACCAACGAATTTGGCTGTCCGGGCAAAAATTTCCGGCTGCTCCTCCCGGAACCACATTACTTTATAGAGGGGATACATAGGATGAACCGGACAGCCGGTTTTATTGTAGATTTGGCCTGCATCCCGGCCGAGTTTAATTTCATCGGCAAATTTATGACTTCTTGAGTCGGCCCAGATCAGCATCCGGTACAAAGGCGTGCCTGCCGCATCAACTGGAATCACGCTGTGCATTACTGAACTAAAGCAAATTCCGCCTAATTGTTCCCCTTGTAAACCGGCTTGCAAGGCAGCAGCCCGGGTCACTTTTACGAATGCCTGGAAAATCTCCTCCGGATCCTGTTCCGCCCACGCCGCATGCGGTGTATACAACGGATACTCCGCCGCCTGGCTGGCCAATATTGTCCCGTCATTACGATAAATGACGGCACGGCAGCCAGTTGTTCCGATATCAACCCCCATGATAGCCTGGTGCTTCATACAAAAACTCCTCACTTCTACGATTTATTGTCAGCCCAAAATCCCCTTGCCAACCATTATCCGTTTAACTTCCGGACAGCTCCGTTAGCTGCTGAAGTCGTATTCCTGCCATATAGCGTAAGAAAATCGCTTTTTACATCCGGTCCGGACCGTTTACCGGCATTGTCGCGGCGTTGTTTTAAAGCCTCTTCACTGATATGCCAGTTAAGTAAACGCTGCTGGATATCAATTTCTATCAAATCACCCGGTTCAACGAAGGCGATCGGACCATTGTCCGCCGCTTCCGGCGATAAATAACCAACAGACAGTCCTGCCGATGCTCCCGAAAACCGTCCATCCGTAATTACCGCCACGCGATTAAACCTCGCAACAACCTCTGTGGTCCGGTGCATCTCCCGCATGCCCGGTCCCCCTTTCGGCCCCTCGTTACGAATTATAATCACATCCCCTTCCTGAACCTGCCCGTCTTCTACAGCCTTGATACATTCTTCCTCCGTTTCAAAGACTCGAGCCGGCCCGGAAAATCTCCACAGCTCAGCCGGAACGGCGGAGCTTTTCACGATAGCGCCGTCCGGCGCCAGATTCCCGGTTAAAACGGCGATCCCGCCTTCCGGCGCGAAAGGCGCCCCGAACGGTTTAATAATCTCGCCGTCTGCCGGCGGTGCAGCCGCAATCATTTCATAAAGATTTTTGCCGTCTACCGTCATCCCGTCATGCATCACCGGTAGAAGCTCCTTCATTATGGCTGGCACACCGCCAACCGGGGCAAGGTCGGCTACCGTATAGTCCCTGCTGTTGGGAGCCACCCGGACTATTAAAGGAGTTTCCCGGCTGATCCGGTCAAAATCATTATAAGTTACGTTCAGTCCGCATTCGTGCGCAATTGCCGGCAAATGCAATACCGAATTGAGCGAGCCCCCTATGCCGGCTACTAAGGCAATCGCATTGTAGAAACAAGGCAGCGTCATAATGTTTCTCGGCTTAATGCCCTGTTCCAGGAGCCGCATCACTGCAACACCACTTTGATAGGCCATTGCTTCTTTCCGCTTATCCAGGGCAGGTATGGCAGCCGTCCCGGATAAACTCATTCCTAACGCTTCGGCAATTAAACACATCGTATTCGCTGTTCCTAAGAAGGGACAAACTCCGGCACTTGGGTAATAGGCTACCGTTGCATCAAACAATTTTTCCTCCGGAATTTCTCCCCGCAAAAATTGCTGCCGCGCCGCTTTGGATTCCCAGGGTTTTATTTGATTCACCATCGGGCCGCCCGTTACTACAATGGACGGAATGTTTATTCTCGCTGCCGCCATCAGCAGGGCAGGCACAATTTTGTCACAGGAACCTAACAGCACCATGCCGTCAAAAATACCGTGCCCGTGGATCATTGCTTCCACGGAATCAGCAATCAATTCCCGGCTGGGAAGAGAATATCGCATTCCGCCATGCCCCTGGGCAATCCCGTCACAAATAGCGACTGTATTGAATTCCAGCGGCTGTCCGCCGGAAGCCCGGATTCCCCTTTTTACCTCTTCCGCTAAATGGCGCAGGTGGCAATGTCCCGGAACAATTTCATTCCAGGTGTTAACAACAGCTATAATGGGTTTCTCCAAATCGCGATATTTTATTCCGCACGAACCAAGATGCCCTTTGGCTATGGCCCGTTGGTAAGCAGGCAAATTCGCTATCGCTTTCGTCACAGTTTTACTCCTTTTGATTTTTATTTCAAACGTATAATAAAAATTGAAAATAATTTTCAATTTTTATTATACTGGCCCCTACTCTTTTTTGCAAGAATTTTTAATATTTTTCTAATTTCATTATTTTCATTCAAACTCACTTGCGCAGTCCTCTGTGACTCGCCGTTTTGCAATTACCGCTTTCATTGCAAATTCCGGTTAATTTTTGTTACAATAAACACAAGAGATTAATTTATAATTCGCATGGAGGCCCTTATGTCCGATAATCAACCTTCCACATCCTGTCTGCCTATAGTGCGCAGCATGTATACCGGTCTGACGAAAGCCGAGCAAAAAATTGCCGACTACCTATTACAAAATCCGGCGGAAGTTATTCATATGAGCATTTCCGAACTGGCCGAGGCATCCCAAAGTGCAGAGGCAACCATTTTCCGTTTATCCCGCAAACTTGGCTTCGTAGGGTTTCAGGGTCTAAAAATCGCGCTCGCCGGTGATATCTTTTCTCCCTTGGAATCGGTTTACCAGGAAGTTGCTGCGAATGATTCCGTTGAAATATACGCGGGCAAAATTTTTAATACGATTAATGAGGGGCTGCAGGATACCTTAAAAATACTCGATTTCTCCGCTTTGGAAAAAGCGATTGGCGCGCTCGCCGCCGCCAACCGGATTGAAGTCTACGGCTCGGGAGGGTCGGCGGTTATTGCGGCGGACATTGAGCACCGATTTATGCGTTTTGGTATACCCATACGTTCCTATGCGGACCCGCATCTGCAGCTGGCTTCGGCGGCCTTGCTTCAGCCCGGCGACGCAGTTATAGCCATATCGCACACCGGCGCCAACATCGACGTGTTGAACACCCTTGAAGTCGCCAAAAAAAGTCAGGCTACAATCATCGCCATAACGAGCTATATGAAATCACCCGTAACCAAAGTCGCCGATATTAATCTGCATGGGATGGCGCGGGAAATCAGTTACCGTTCGGAAGCTATGGCTTCCCGTTTAATTCATTTGGCAATTGTAGACCTTCTCTACACCGGCATTATGCTAAAACACCCCGACAGACTAATTGCCAATATGAATAAAGTCCGCCGTGCCATATCCAGCCGCAGACTTTGATCTTTCGGTCCATGCGCAGGGCTTAGGGCGCAAAAGACCCCATCTAAAAAAACATTCGCTCAGACAGAAGGATCGTCTTAGTTGCCAGGAACAAACAAAAACGGAATGACTGAAAATCCCAGTTATCCCGTTTTTGTTTGCGAGAAATTATGCCCCTTCTTCCCGATTGGACTCAGCAGCAAGACAGCGAATGGCCAGCTCCTGATATATCTTGCAGGCTTCCGAATTCATTCCCCCCATGGCAGAAATACATTTATCATCCAGTACCTCATAATAATCACAAACCTCTCCACTAAATTCCCAGGCATCCTCTACCATAGCATCCTCCTTAAAATAAATTATCTATTCAATAATAATTAATTTCCATATAAATTATAACAACTCATTTTATTCAAAGCAAGCTTTGCCGTTATTTATTCGTTTCAGGCAGCAGCTCTTTAAACGCATACTATAATTTGGCTTGTTTTTTAATTTTCCCGCTATACATACTACCTATTGAGGAGGTGTTGTTTATGTTTGAAAAACATTGCGACCGACAGCATAAACACATGGGTATAATGGGTTTGGCACTGTTATCGACAGCCATGACGCTTCCTTTGATTTACTATGCCATGGACATTGCCCATTCCCTGCGCTCTATAGCACAGAATGAAAATGACGTGCCGTAGTCTCCTCTAAAAAACCCGTCCGTAAATTCGGACGGGTTTAATTTGGTCTTTCTTATCTTTAATAATAGATATCGGTAATCATTGCCACCGTATCTTCGAGAATCCCCAGGTCCTCCAACAGTTGCAATACACCGTACCGTTCCCGGATATCCTTGGCGGTGATAAGACTCAGCCGGAAGGATTCCCGGTCCAGTTTCAGGTCCGCCGGAGCAAGAGTTGACCCTGCCCTTGCCATCGTCTCCCGGTAAAACTGCGGGGAAGGCATCGCTAAAAACACGTTTTTTCTAAGCAGCTCCCACTTTCCCCGGATATGTTGTGCATTTTTTTCCCGCACCGCTTCTTCAAAAGAAAGATAGGCTTCCTTTCTCCGCATGATTTCCGGTGCCACATCGCCAAACAACTGCACCAGATTCTTGGCCCACTTTTCCCGCGTAACGGCCTGGTATTTTTTTGCCCGCAGGACTTCATCAATGTTTAGTTCTGCCAGGTATTGATAAATATGAAGAATAATCTCCGTGCCGATGGCCACTTGATTGCCATGCAGGTGTGTTTCCCGGCCGTGCATCAGTCCCAGCATTTCCCAGTCATGGGATAACAGATGCTCCGAGCCGGAAGCCGGCCGGGAACTTCCGGTCATACCAATGCACATTCCCGATAAAACCAAACCCTCAATGATATTGCCGATGGCCGCCGTACTTCGCTCCTTAATACCCGCTGCCGAGGAAACGCACTTTTCAATCGCCTTTTCAACCAATTCCACCGTTGTTTCACAATAATATTCGCCATACAAAAGATTCGCCATCTTCCAGTCGGCCAATGCCGTATACTTACCGATAATATCACCAAGTCCGGCATGCAGCATATGCAGGGGCGCCTTTTTCATCACCGCAATATCGGCAACGATGGCATACGGATAAACGGCTGGATAGGTCACTTTTACCCCATTTACAATAAGCGGGGAAACCATCGAGGCATAACCATCCATAGATGGCGCTGTACAAACAATAATATAAGGAATTTTGGTTTTCCAGCTCACGTACCGGGTCAGGTCGTTCAACGTTCCCGAACCGACGGCAACCATGGCCGTCGTACTGGAATTCACTGCTTCTTCCAGACGATGAACCGCCTTTTCATCGGGAACAAGATGCTTGTCGGGAAAGATTACTTTTTGTAGACGGAAAGCTTGGCTGAGAATGGCTTCAACTTCCTTTCCTCCTGCCTCATAGGTGTTGACGTCGGCAACAAGCAATACCGTGTCATTGGCAAAAGACTGCAACGGCTCGGTAACGGCCGCAAGAATATTGCTGCCAATCCGTACATTTTCTATGTCGACAGTATGAGTTTTACCGCAGGAACAGGGAAACTTCAGCTTGGTCATCTCTGCTGCCGTCCGTTGTAACAATTCATTCATCCTTCAGTCACCTCTGGTTTCTTTTCTATTCGTAATACCGTTGTCAATTCTTTTAAAGAAGGAAAAGTAAACATTGGCTGGATTGCCGCCTCCGCTAAATCCTCCGGCTGAGTCTCTCCTGATAAAACAAGAATGGTGACCGCCTGAGTACCCTGGCCAATGGCAATATCCGTGTATAGCCGGTCACCCACAAAAGCAATTTCATTTTCCTTAAAGCCCGTATTTTGCAAAATATATTGCAGGGTATGAAAGGACGGTTTACCAAAGTACTCCGGTTTAACACCGGTGGAAGCGCTAATCATTGCACAGATCGACCCGCAGTCGGGAATAAAACCGTTTTCAACGGGACAGTTTAAATCCGGGTTAACTCCCAGGAAGACAGCTCCCTGCCGGATAAACCGGCAAGCCTGGGCGACCCTTTCATAGACCAGCGAGGTATCAAAGCCAACCGCCACCACGTCCGGCTCTTCTTCGACCACCCGGATGCCGGCAGCAACAAAATCACTTTTCAGATATTCATTGCCGAGAACAAACACTTTTTTGTCAGTCATATTCTTTTGCAAATGATCGATGATTACCTGATTCGAGATAAGCATCCGGCTCTCGTCGGTACTAAAACCCATGCCACTCAGTTTTCTTATGTAAAAACCGGCATTTTTCGAAGAATTATTAGTAAAAAATCTAAATTGGATATTGCTTTGTTCCAGCATTTTCAGAAACTCAATGGATCCATCCAAAACCTCTTTCCCCAAATAAACCGTTCCATCCAAATCCAGAATAAAACATTTAACCTGTTTCAATATCTGTAGATTCTTCACGTTGTGCTCCTTCTTCATCGCAGACTTTTCTCCCTGTAAGAAAGACCCAATGGGTCTTTAAATAGAAGGAAAGTATTTTACTTTTCGGCATTCTAAGCAAAAACATGCATTTTGGGGAGATAGCCCGAAAAGTTATACTTTCTGATCCCACAAAAAATTGAGGGATTTCCATTAGAAGTTAGCCATTTTTATGAAAATCCCTCCTGAATGCGAAATATTTACCATTCATTCCGGTTGTCTTTACGCACTTACCCCGGCATCTGTTTCCGCCGCCGAATTTTTCATGGCCTTCCGGTCTAAGTAGTTATAAACAGCCTCTCTATTGGTTCTGAACAAATAATAGAGAATTAAATAAGCTCCTGCCGCTAATCCAATTAAGAGCGGCGACTGACTTAAAAATGCCAAAAAGATCAATCCCATTAATGGCTTTCCTAATATATTGAAACTGGTGATTAACAAGGCGCCTACCGGCAAATGTACCCCCACGGACGCGGCGATTTGCGTAAACAACGGAGCGGTATAAGAGCACATGTACAAGCCTGCACTAAACCAAACCGCACCGGTAATCAGGACCTTCAATATATTGCCGTTTACCAGCGGCACAATCCCCTGAACCATAAAAGGCAGCGCCAACAGGTCAACGACCGGCAACACCTGATTGCCCGGTAAAATAAGCGCCAACAATACCATAACCGGAATGAGTATAATACCGGAAATTAATGTAGCCGATTCTCCGTAACCGGTTGCGTCATTGATACCAAGGAACCACTGGCGGGCTTTCGCATCTTTTTTTACGGCCTTCCGGGCGGCTTCGGTTATCGGCAAAAAAGCCTGGGCAAACAGACCGGCTACCCTGGGGAATATAGCCATGATTGCACTGGTTGCAATGCCCATAACGGCTACCTGCCCCCAGGCCGCCAGTGTATTTAACTCTTTGAATTCTCCCATGATGCCGATGAACAGGCCCAGCAGCAAACCGAGCGAAACCGGCTCGCCAAAGAACCCCAATTTTTTTTGCAATTGTTCCGGACTTAATTTCACTTTATTTAAGCCGAATCGATTCAAGAGCGGATCGAAGACGACGGTGAAAACGGCTGCTTCAATATTGTGCATTGAAATAATAGTACAATTAGGGTAATTATAATAAGTTGACCATCGCTTCGCCATCAACTCGGCGATTAGCAAGCTGTACAGGTTCAGAAGAATCATACAACTCAGCGCCAGTACCATATTCTGCGTAGCGAGATAAATCATTGAGCCCCATACCATATAAGAATAATTGTTCCATAAATCCGCCGGCTGAAACACGGTGGTCCATTTCGTCAAAAACAACACGGTCTGTACGCATAGCCCAATCCCAAGAAACAGCATGCCGGCCTCGGTGGAATAGGCCACCAGTGCCGTTGCCTGCCATCCCACATCAAATGCCGGCAATTGAATTCCCGTACTTTCCACCATTTTCTTTACCACCGGCGTTATAATCGGGGTAAATGCATTCAGCAAAAGGGTAAAGCCTTCCAGCCCCACTCCGGCATACAGGGCGGAAAAGAATGCCTTCTTGTTGTTCACCTTTAATATTTTGGAAATCCCAAAGATAATGACCGGCACAAAGACGGGAGCACCAAAGGTATCAAATACCAGTTTTAAGGTTTGTAAAAACATGTTTACCCCTCCTCTAATTTGCTCGTCAGTTCTTGAATCACCCGCATCACTTCATCCAAAAATTCTTCTTCCCCGAAACCCGTAAGGAAACCAACCGCATTAATTGTGGGAATACCATAGGGGGCAGGCGGCAATGGGCTGGTATGAGTAATAAAGTCAAACTTGCCGCTTATGGCCAAATTCAATGCTTCAGTGGGTTTCGCTTCCGTAGCCGTAATCTTAATCCCGCGTTCTGCCATTGCATCTTTTAATTTTTCCGCAATCATTGATGATGTCACCGTACCGGAACCACACACAGACAAAACAGAAAACCTTCTCATTTCATCACTCCTCCGCTGATTAAAATTGGATAATTTATCAGTTTGTCCTGACTACAGGTCAAGACTACCTAATAACCGGGCAACCTCCTCACTGGTCCCAGCCCTTTTCAGTTTGATTAACAACTCCCTGTTTTGAAAAACGGCCATCAGATTTTTTAGCAGTTGGACTTGCGAAGCCGGCTCTTTCACGGCCAATAAAAAGACAAGGCTAACATCTATTTTCTCGCCGGGACTTACCATTAAATGAAACACCGCCGGGCTTCTGAGGCTGGCCACAGCGATCTTTGACTGGTTTACATGAGCGGAATCCGTATGCGGAATCGCCACTCCCTGGTCGCCTATCAAGAGTCCGGTCGGTAAATTCTTTTCCCTTTCCAACACGGCAGCGACATAACTATCTTTTACATATTGTTTGGCGGCCATTAATTCGCCTAACGTCTTAATCACTTCAGCGGCCGTTGCCGCTTTCAGATTCAGCTTGATCAAATCCAGATCCAACATAATGGTGTCCTCCTCCAGGTTTAGCAGCTTTTTATTTTAGACAAAAGCATTGCCTTGAACTCGTTCATATCGGTCTGCTGCCTCAGTTGTCCGATGAACGTCAGGTCCAGAAACGGTTTTAAAACCCCTTTAACAATTTTTTTATCATTGATTTTTAATGCCGGCAAACAAACCAGATCGACCTCACCGGGACCCCAGGCAATTGCCCTTTTCAACTTAATAACAACCAAAGCCGATTTTTTAACACTAAGAGAATCTCCATGCGGAACGGCAATGCCGCCTTTCAAAAAGGTAGCCGCTATTTGTTCCCGATTCATAACGGACTGCAAAAATTCTTTTTTTACATATCCCGCATTAATTAGCTGTGAACACATGAATTCCAGCAGTTCCTGCTGCGAAGCAAGGGGGGACTCCAAAACAATTAGGTTTTCTGCCGTCAATCCGGCTAAATCGTTTTTCTTTCCCGTATTTAAAATGAAATCCAGTTCCCGCAGCCCGCTGTTTAATAAATGAGGCTCATAGACAATAAAATTAACGCCCTCAATTTCCGGATTGATCGTACCAATAATGGTGACGATTTTAAACTTTTTTTGAATTTCTTTGATTTTAGGCTTTAACTGATCATCCATAATACCCAATTGAAATATTGATACACCGGGATATTTCTTTTGAATTACTTCTTTGATGTGGCAAGCCGTTCCCTCGCCGGTAAGGCATACAGTGATAATCGCTAACGGCCGGGTCGTATCTTCTATATTTAACAAGGGATAATGGAACCGGGTTTCGATTAGACTGGCATAAATTTCATCCAGGTCCGATTCGGGCAGGAATGCTTTCCGCACGGCTTCAATTACAGTCAATAAATCTACGCGGTCCAGCGTTTTGGCCGGTATGTTCAACTTGTCCGTGACAAGCTTGCCAACGCTGAGCAGGGATCCCATATCTACTAAAAATAGAATTCCTTTTCCTTCATCAATGATTGGGGAAATGCCGATTATTTTTTCATAAATTGCGGCCGGATTTTCCCTGAGGGGCATATCAATTGCTATGGGAAAACTAACATTGAGCAGCTCTCTGACCACATTCACAATTTCGGTCGCAATCCGGCCATGCGAAACAACAACAACGGCTACTTTATTTTTCACTACATTACTTTGCTTGGCGGCATTGATATACATGGCAATAAAACCAATTTCGTCCTCCGGCAGTTCGATTTGCTGCCAACTCTTAAACCAGCCGGCGACCTCAACAGCCAGGTTATATTCTTGCGGATAGTCTTTTTTTATTTTTGCCAAGTTTATGTTAATAATTGGCTGCTTTAGACGGATTCTTTTTATGGTTTCATTCAAGTGAATTGCTAAATAGAGAAAAATGTTTTCATTCAGTGTGTTATGACCATATTCTGTCATTAACTGTAACCGTAATCGCTTCACTAAATTAATAATTTCTTTGTCTACTACATTCATCAATTCCGTTAGAGAAAGATTCTTTTTATGACCCGCGGTTGTCTCTAAATCATTAAATTTATTAACAATAAAGGTCCATAGAATTTCTTCCAATTCGGAAAAGTTCATGCTTAACTTGGATAGTTCATGATATTTATTTTCAATTTGCTGATAAAAATCTTCCGGCATTAAATAAGGCTGATGTTGCCTCCTGTTGTCTCTGTTTTTTATGAACGGCAGGAAAAGCATATCCTGAATATAGTTTCTAACTTCTACAATGTTCAAATCCTCCAGGATAAAATCATGCTGGATACTGCTTATCTCCAATATATCTTCATACCCTATATTGATAATTTCCTGTTCCCGGCCAATCTGTTTCATAAAAGCTCTGGCGCAAATCACTTGAATTGAACTTTTCAATTGACCAATATTCCCGCTAAACCGTCTCAGGGTTAAGATCTCCGTCACTTTCGACTCCACAAAGATTTTGGCGTGAATCCGGTTGCATTCGTGTTGAAAAGATTCGTAGATAATTTCGACTTTTTCCGCAAAGGGCCGCTCATATAAGGATGGAATCGGAATGATCATGGGTATACGCCGGCGAAAACTTAGCAATAAACTGGATTCCACATTTTCCGTGGTAGCGCCAATAAACCTTATTTTAACGTTTCGTTCACTTTTGGTCTCCCCTAATCGTCTAAATTGCCCCCGGTCCAATATGGAAAAAAGAATTTCCTGTCCCTTGGGCGGCAGCCTGTGAATTTCATCCAGGAATAAAACTCCCTCATGGGCCTGCTCCACTAATCCCTCCGTATCACTGTCGGCACCGGTAAAGGCTCCTTTTTTACAGCCGTAAAGCAGTGACAACAAAAGCTGCGGATTATCGCCATAATCGGCACAGTTGAAAACAACAAACGGAGCATTCTCGCCGATAACCTTTTTCTGCTTGGCAAAATGATACATACATTCGGCAAATTGGGTTTTTCCTACGCCGCTTTCCCCGATAATCAAAGTAGGCAAGCCAAAGGGAGGGTATAAAATTGCCGATTTGGATTGCGTAACGCTTTTTTCCAGACTGCCGCCATAACCCACCAAAACCGCAAAAGGGTCTTGCTCCCCGGTTTCATTTTCCCGGACTGCGATGCTATCCGAGCTGATCCCGCTCAGAATTTCTTCCACCACATGCCGGGAGATATCAAAACCGGATTCTAACAGCTTCCTGGTAATGTCGCTAACATTCACCGGTTCATTTTGTCTTACTATGCTTTCGACTGCTCTTTCTAAATAAGGCTGGCGCCTTTCCCGGGAATTACCAATGCTTAATTCCCGGCGTAAGACAGTAATGGTTTCCCGTGTGGTGGATAACAGTTTAGCCAGTTTTGCATCGGTAAACGGATTTTTTTTATTTTCCGTTTGTAAAATACTTACTATCTTCTCTTTTAAATCCATTTCAAGGCCCCTCTTCTCTTAATTTCGCAATTTCCATGCCATACAAAAAATAAACCGGATTTCCTTTTACACGCTGCCAATTCTCCCGTCCTACAAACGATTCTACCATTTTCTGAAAATGGTATTACATTATAGAAAAATCATAGCGTGGTTTTTCGGTAATTGGAACTTGGTAATTGGAACTAAAAAATCCGCTTTCATTGCTTGATGAATCACATCAAGCAATGAAAGCGGACAAATAACCTGCAAAAAAAAAATCAAACCTTGGGTATATTCTTTCCCGAATAAATTTCAGCCATTTCCTTTTTCAGGCGCTGTTTAATTTTCTTCTTTTCCCCCGGTAACAACTCTTTCTTATCGGTTCCAAACAAATAATTATCCAAATCAAATTCCTTTAACAGCATCTTGGTATGAAAAATGTTTTCCTGATAAACATTCACATCAATCATTTGATACAGTTCCCGGATATCTTTACTGATATAATTCTGGATCGAATTGATTTTATGGTCAATAAAAAACTTCTTGCCGCTAATATCACGGGTAAAACCGCGAACCCGGTAGTCAATAATCACAATATCGGAACTGAAACTGTTAATTAAATAATTTAAAGCTTTAAGCGGTGAAATTTCCCCGCAGGTTGAAACGTCAATATCGGCCCGGAACGTGCTGATCCCCTTGTCAGGATGACTTTCCGGATACGTATGAACCGTAATATGGCTTTTATCAAGATGGGTGACCACAGCGTCCGGCATCGGTTCCAGATCCGGTAAAGTTCCTTCCTCATTCACCTTCCCCTCGGAGATCAGCATAGTTACGCTGGCGCCTTGGGGATCATAGTCCTGCCTGGCTACGTTCAAAATATTAGCACCGATAATATTGGCCACTTCCGACAAAATTCCCGTAAGCCTTTCGGCGTTATACTCCTCATCAATATAAGCGATATATTCATTCCGATGCTGCGGAGTTTTGGCATAACAAATATCATACATATTAAAACTAAGCGTTTTCGTTAAATTATTAAAACCGTAGAGTTTAAGTTTTTTAATTGATTTTACTTCCATGCTTCGTATCTCCTCTAGTCATAATATGGTAATTTTGATACCCAAAAATCCCGTTCCGTAAAACTCGTTTTCTTGCTATAATATTACATGATAGTAGAAATAATCGCAAGTATAGACTTGATTACCATGTAGTGCCTGTTTTTATACTATCTTATCACATAGTCGTTGATTATCACTAAGGAGTGACACCAAATGATTAAATTTAAAAATATGGAATATCATTGTTCTATGGAGCTTACCCTTGCCCTGATCGGCGGAAAGTGGAAATCGCTGATTCTCTGGCATTTAGGTGAACAAACATTGCGTTTCAGTGAATTGCGGAAACTCCTGCCACAGGTTACACAAAAGATGTTAACGCAGCAGCTCAGGGAATTGGAAGAAAATGGTCTTGTTCACCGGTTTATCTACACTCAAATACCGCCGAAAGTAGAATATTCGCTTACACCAGCCGGCAAAAGCCTATTGCCGATTCTAGCCACCTTATGCCAATGGGGACAGAACTATGCCAACCAGGTGGAATCCAACGGGGATAAGACTCCCGTGACCAACGGCTAAATAACCCTATTAGACAGGCAGGAAAGAACCAGCCGGAAGAAAAAATACCGTTAAAACGCGTCTGACGTTTTGACGGTTTTTTTAAAAGTACTTCTCTTCAAACCGCTGGATCCCGCTGCCTTCACCCACTAAAATCAACTTATCGTCCGGCAAAAACCGTTCACCCGGATTGGGGGACAAGGTCATTTTGCCGTTGCGCCGGATTGCCAGCACGGTAATTCCATAATCGGCCCGAAGGTTGGTGTCCAGCAACCGGACGTTAAGCAATTCCTGCGGCACGTCCACTTCAATAATACCTAAATCAGGCGCTACTTCCAGATAATCAATCACGTTGGTAGACATTAAATTATGGGCAATCCGCTGTCCCATATCCCGCTCGGGAAATACCACTTTATCGGCGCCGACCTTTTCCAGCATCTTGCCATGCAAGGAATTATCCGCCTTGGCCACAACATAATTAACACCCAGCTCTTTCAGCAGGAGGGTAGTCAGGACACTGGCCTGAACATTTTGACCAATGGCTACGATGACAATATCGAAATTCCGGATTCCCAGCGATTTCAGTGTATTTTCCTCCGTTGAATCGGCTACAACGGCATGGGTAACACAATCGGCAATCCGCTGTACGCGGTCCTCATCCGCATCAATTGCCAATACCTCATGTCCGGCATTGACCAAAGTCAGCGCCACACTATTCCCGAAACGCCCCAATCCTATAATTGCGTATTGTTTTTTCATATTTCCTCCCACTACCCTATAATAAACTTGCCTTCGGGATATTTTATGGCAGCCTTATGCGGCCGCAAGGCCAGGGCCATAAGCAGGGTAATTGTCCCCACCCGTCCGGAGAACATCGTTAAAATAATCAGAGCTTTCCCCGTTTCGCTCAACGTCGGCGTAATCCCCGTCGATAAGCCTACCGTGCCAAAAGCGGATACCACTTCAAAAAGAATTCTGATAAAAGGCACCTGTTCGGTAAATGTCATGACCAGCGATACGCCCGTCACCAGCATGAGCGAGATCATGACGACCGTAAAGGCTTTATAAACCGTCAACTGCGAGACCTTGCGCAAGAATATCACAGGGTCCTTTTTACCGGTAACGGAACTAATAATCGCCGACGTGAGTACCGCAAACGTTGACGTCTTAATACCCCCGCCCATGGAGGACGGCGACGCGCCGATAAACATCAGCACGATTAGCATCAATAAGGTTCCTTCGCGCAACGAGCCGGTATCAATCGTATTATATCCGGCTGTCCGGGCTGTCACCGACTGAAAAAAACTGGCCAGAATTTTACCGGACAGCGTGAGTTCCCCCAGGGTGCTGTTATTGGTATATTCCGCAGCAAAAATGAATACGGCCCCCGTCACAATGAGACCCAGCGACGTGGCAATGACCACCTTGCTGTGAAGCGAGAAATGCTTACGAACCGGATAATTCCATAAATCGGCAATCACCGGAAAGCCAATACCACCGATAATAATCAGCCCGCCAATGGTGGCATTTACCACAAAGTCATTGACATAACCGGTAATACTGCGAAATTGGCCAAAAAGGTCAAAACCGGCGTTGCAAAAGGCGGAAACGGCATGCCAATAACCAAAATAAATTCCCTGCCATCCCAGGTCCTGATAAAAGTGGGCGGCCAAAATCGATCCCCCGATAAATTCTACCAGTACGGTCGCCTTCACGATATACAGGGTAAGCCGGACCACACCGGATAAGTCCAGTTGATTTGTGGCTTCCTGAATCAACAGCCGCTCCCGTAAATTGATCCGTTTCCCGGTGATGACAACTAAAAGAGTGGCCACCGTCATAATGCCCAGTCCGCCTATTTCTATCAATAAGAGAATCACCGTCTGGCCAAAAAAAGAAAAATAAGTTCCTGTGTCGGTCACCACCAGCCCGGTTACGCAGACTGCCGAAGTGGCCGTAAATAAGGCATCAATAAAGCTAAGACTGGAACTCCGGACCGAAGCAAAAGGAGTCATCAGCAGCAACGCGCCGAATACAATCAAAGCGGCAAAACTGAGGGCAAGCATTTGATAAGTAGTTAACCGCCAATGCAGCGGATTCAGCAGCCGGTACCATCTGTTAAAGACATCCAATAGCCTCTCTCCTATCCATTTACAGTATAAATGCGATTTCCATCCTATGAATTATTGAATTAATACCGCTAAATTTTATCATACAATACCCCGTCGAAATAGAAACTTGTAAATAAAACAATCTCGATACATATACTACCACGAATCTTTGATTCATTTCAATATGTCTTGCAATCGCACCTATTCTATTTATATTGCTATCAATCTTCCTTTCTCGCAGAATTAATTATTAACCCTTACTGCCAAGCTTAATCTTGTCCATCCACACTGCAGAACCAACGGAATAAAACACGCTATAAATAGAATAACCTATAGCCGGCCTATTCGTCACCGGCTACAGGTTACACCTCATACAGGGTCTATTTCTATTCTTCGCTATAAACATCCTGCCAGGTAAGAGGCAATGTATTATTCAGCCCTTTGGTAAATACCAGTTGATGAATATCCAGCCCTGATACCCGGAAGGACGCGGCGCAGCCTTGCAAATAAAGTGACCACATACGGACAAAACGCCTGCCGAATTTTTGCTCCACTTCCTCTTTATACCGGGAAAAATTCCGGTACCAATGTTCCAGCGTCATAGCGTAATGAAGGCGCAAACTTTCCGCCTGGAGCAAATGAAAGTCATAGTCCGGCAGCAAATTGACAATTTCCCTCAGCGTAGGAACATAACCGCCGGGAAATATATATTTACGCATCCAGGTATTGGGCTCATGTTCGATTACGTTAGTAATGCTATGTAATAGTGATGTGCCCCCCTGAACAAGCAGATCATGTACTTTCTTCATGTAAACCGGCAGGTTTTTCTGACCGACATGCTCAAACATGCCAATGCTTACAATCTTATCAAACTGATATTCCGCTTCATTAATGTCCATATAGGATATAAGCTTCACATCCACCTGGCCGGTTAATCCGGCTTCCGCAATCCGTTCCCGGGTTTTGTCATACTGTTCCTGGCTGAGCGTTATCCCCAGAGCTTTTACTCCATATTGCTGCGCGGCCCGCAAGATGAGCCAGCCCCAGCCGCTGCCGATATCCAAAAGGCGCTCACCCGGTTTAAGACGCAATTTTTTCAGTGCCAGGTCGATCTTTTGCAGTTGGGCATTAAACAAAGAATCCGTCGCCTGCTTAAAATAGGCACAGGAATAAGACATGGTCTTATCCAGCCACAGGGAAAAGAAATCATTCCCCAGATCGTAGTGCTGCTGAATATTTTTCTTATCCGTTAATTTATCGGCTACGGAGTTTACGGCCCTTAATGCGGAGTTCCAAACCTTCTTGCCCAGTTCATCCGTCTGCTGCCGTTTGGACCAGTTCCATTCCACCAGACGGATGATCTCATCCAGACTGCCTTCATAATCAATGATTCCGTCCATGTAAAATTCAGCGAACGTTAACGTAGGATCCTCCAATCCTGTTAATATGGACGGTTCTTTAAGAAAAATGATTTTGGCCTGGGGCGGGGCGTCACCATACCGAGTCTCTTCCCCATCCCAATACCGGACAGCGATTCCTCCCCGCTTTACTTGCCCAAACACCGTTTGCAGCAGTGCCTTTTTCATTTTTTGATCATCTCCATCCACTAAGATCAAAAATCGATGCCTTTAGCGGCCTTATTCCGACTAACTAGTCAATTAAAGTTCTATTTATGCTACGGCTTTTCGGTAGTATAATAATTTTTTCCAGGCATTCCCTTTTCTTATGTTATATCACACAACACGACGGAACGCAATTACCTTATCTTGAATCAAAACTTTTTCTACCGGCCGGAATGCATACTTTTCCGTATTGTAAGCATACTCTTGGTTGTACAGCGCCGGCCTTTTGAAGCAGCCTTCCCTTGCTGGGAATCCCAATATGCCAGAAACCTGATAGGAGTAATTCAAAATGACAAAAGCAGATTTAATCCGATTCATTGAAGAACTGCCGGAAGAAAGGATGGCTGAAGTTCTGTCGCTGCTTAACGCACCGTCAGATTACAGTATATTTAAAAATGAAGTTAAAGTACGGGAAGAGGCTATCGAAAATGTAAATTGCTTCCTGGCGGATTTATCCGGCTCTATCGCAGCCGCTTTATATGATTTATCGAATGAAGCCCAAAAGGAAAATAACAATATTTTGGCCAACCGTCTGCGGTTTTCTATGAAAAAAATCAAAGAATCATGGACCGAATATAAAACAAAACAAAAACCGTATACCAGTCAGCCAAAATCCTGACATTTATTTACCCCGTTTAAAAATACGCATAATAAAAAGCTGTACTTTTCACAGTACAGCTTTTTATTATTCTGGCACCGGACGTCTAAAAGCTAAAATAATTTCAGCCGGGTCCAGGAAATCCCTGCCAGTAAATTATCTTTGGATTCTTTGCTTTTTTGCTTGATATAGGAAAAAAAGCTTCCCAAAAATTCTTCCCAAATTTTCACGACCTCGGCTTTTACTGTCGGAGATTGCCGCCTAAGTTCAATACTCATATCCACAGCTTCCTCTAATTCCCGGCCGGCGCTTTCAATTTTTTGCCGAAGCATTTCAATGGTAATCATTGGTTCCTCCTGGCACATCGGGCGGCGGCTCTGCCTCTCCGCCTTCTGTCAAACTCTCTTCCACCGCATTATCCAGCGATTCCTTTAACCGCCCAAACTGGGCTTCACTAACCAAATCTTCAATATCCTCGCGCACGCCGCTAAACAATCCTCTGGCTTGCTCTGTCAGACCCAAGACGCCCTCCACCGTTTTTACCGCAATGGGCCGCAGCTTCTCTCTGACACTGGGCAACAGTACCGCGCCTACAACCGCAGCACCCAGCCAGAAAGTCATGTCCTGCCCTGTACGTGCTTTTATTTCGTGGGTTAAACGGTGCCGTGCCCTTGCCAATCCATTCATATCCGGACTTTGTTCCACTAAATCAGTAAGCTCTGCCAAATACAGCAGTTCTTTCCGCTCTTTGCGTATCATCCGCTGTAATGTCCGCCGGGCATACGGATCGGATATTGCGGCTAACCGCTGCTCATAGGTGCGTATTGCGGCCAGCTTCGCTTCAAAAACCTGTTCCAGTCCGGAAACCGTTTCTTCATTATTTGTTTCTTTGGCTCGTTCGCGAAGCCGCCGGCCGCGCTCACTGCTTCTTTGATTATCATAACGGGCTTCCTGTTCCTTCCCCGCTACTTGCGCTTCTGCCTCGGGCATTCTATCTCTCCTTCTGATTTTTTCTGAATATCTCAATAACATTTAGCCTTCCCATGCTTATCCATATTATGCGTAACTTTCCTGGCATAAAAAAAACCGCTACGCGGTTTATCGGCTCACGGCGCAGGGTTCAGGGCGCGAAGAGAAAGCTGATTTACACAGCTTGGGAAATCAAATACAAACTTTTCTTAACTTGACGCGCCGGCTTATAGGCAGAGTACATAACCTCGGCAATCTGCCGTGTGCAATTGCGCGCCAGCCGGTCATAAAAACTGAAAATGACTCCGTCCAGCATTTTTTCAATTTCCTTTATACAACGTTCGCGTTGCGCCGCCGGATGGCAATCAACAATTCGCAGTAAAGCCATCCCCCAATTCAGTTCTTTAGATACTTTTTGGATAAACCAATTAAAATGGAATTGGTCAAGACTTTCATCACACACTTTTTTCGCTATATTCGCTATGCCTTCGGTAACTATTACCGTACTTATATATTGCCTTATCAAACCCCTTGAACAATCCGGAAAATCGACCGGATCTATAGAGCAGCAATTCAAAGCGGCATCCGTAGATTCCCGGGAGATATGCCAGCGAGTACTGATCCGGAAAGCGATTCCTTGCAATAGTGCATTGATTTCGGCTTGATTTATAATGCGGCGCACGAAAGATTCTGTCCGGCAGCCTTCCCTGCCTGCCAGCAAATCGCTTGCGAACAGTTTACTCTTTTTCCTTGCCCCTTGCAACGATGCGGACATAACCGAATGGATCAGAATCCGGCACTCCTCAACTGCCGCGGTAAATTCCAGTTCTTCCTTTCTTCGTTTGGCTGCTCCGGCCATAAGACGAAGTTCATCCGGACAAACGGTCACTTTTTCAGCAAAAAGCATGGGGCGGTTAAATTGGTTACAGCGTCGAATTCTTTTCCGTTTTATCATTGCGAGGGCAAGACTCATCCGGTTCACCGACCTTTTTCTTTCTTCTTCTTTAGTGTAACTAAAACCGGCGTTTTCTTGGTTAACAATAAGTTAACTTTATGTTAATTTTATCCCGATTTTCCCAACGTATAAACAAAGTTATTTCGGGAAAAATTAGATTTATGTAAAGGAGGTATCGGCATGGACATTTTAAAAATTGGTTCACGCATCCTTGGCGGGAGTTCTCCTTCCCTGTTAGTCGCCACCGGTGCCGTACTGGCACTAACGTTTCCGCCCGTACGCCGGGGACTACGCGCCGCTGCCGTAGTCGCGACAAAGGGAGTATTAGCAGTAAGTGATAGAGTCACAAACCTTTCCACCGGCATACGGCAAGGGGCTTCCGGTATCATCGATGAGGCAAGAGAAACCGGGCCTATCGACGGAGTCAAGTCAATCCGGGCCTCTGCGAAAACTAAAGGACGCCGGATTGCTGTGGCGACAACTGCCGGGGCACTGACATTGAAAAAAAAGGCAACATCAATTCGGGAAGGATTTAAAGGCATTGTCAATGAAGCGAAAGAAATGCATGCAGCCCGGCAAGCAGAATCACTGCCGTCAGGGGAAGCAAACCCTGCCGAAGCCCCCTCATAAAATACGGCATTATGAAACCCTCCGAAATCTTTTCGGAGGGTTTTCTCATAAAATCTAGAGCTGCCCCGGTTCGGCTAATAAAGGACCTTGGGGGGGGCGATGTTCAAGAATATAACCAATCCCAAAGTCGACGACTGCAGTCATTCCGGCTATAGCCGTTGCAATGGCCCAATCGGTACCGCTAAGAAAGGTTGTTCCAAAAACAGGATGCAAGGCAGGCAAATAAATAATCCCGCCCACCATGCCCATTGATACAGTGACTGCGCCAGTCAGCCAGGGATTGCTAAAAAGGCCGACCTTGCCGGTTTCGCGTTCAATCCGGCAATCAAAAATGTGAATGAACTGACTGATCGCCAATTGAGCGACGATCAACGTCCGGGCAAGAATTAGGTTACCTGTCCTTGCCAGTTTCCAGATAAATAGGGCCAAACTGGCAATTCCGATAATCACACCGCGGGTTATAATTTTTCGTCCCAGTCCTCCGGAAAATACACTTTCGTCTGCAGTCTTCAGCGGTTGATTCATAATATCCTTCGCCGGTGGATCGTTAACCAGCGCAATTGCCGGCAATCCGTCGCCAATCAGGTTAATCCATAGCAACTGTATGGGAATCAGCGGCAATGGCAGACCGGCAAAAGCCGCCAGCAGCATAAGTACTACCTCGCCAATGTTGGTAGCGACTAAATAACGGATCGCCTTGCGAATATTGGCGTATATGGAACGCCCCTCCTCCATTGCCCGTACAATGGTGGCAAAATTGTCATCGGCCAGCGTCATACTCGCAGCTTGTTTGGTCACATCCGTTCCCGTAATTCCCATAGCAATTCCAATATCGGCACTCTTTACGGCCGGTGCATCATTGACCCCGTCGCCTGTCATTGCGACAACATAGCCCTTTTGCTTTAGCGCCTTGATAATACGCAGCTTCTGGTGCGGCGACGTCCTGGCATATACATTGGTAGCTGTGACGGCTTGTCCTAACTCCTCATCGGACATGCGCTCCAGGTCGTTTCCCAAAATAACCCGGCCATCCCGGCCGCTTATCCCCAATTCGCAGGCAATCGCCTTGGCTGTTACGGGATGATCCCCTGTAATCATGATGACCTTAACCCCTGCTGCCCTACATTTGGCAATCGCTCCCGGTACTTCCGGACGCGGTGGATCGATCATGCCGACCAGCCCGCAAAAAATAAGCCCTGTTTCTATGCCGGAAGCTTCTTCTTCCCCGGTAAATTCCGGCAGTTCACGGTACGCGCATGCTAACACGCGTAATGCCTTTGCGGCCATGCCTATATTTGCTTTCTCAATTTTTACTCTTGTTGCTTCATCCATCTCCACAACTTGACCATCTTTTACATAATGGGAACTAACCGACAAGATCTTATCCGGTGAGCCTTTACAGTACAGTACCGGTGGATTCTCGCCTTGACGGCAGACAACCGACATCATCTGCCGTTCCGCCTCAAAAGGAAATTCCTTAAGCCGCTTATGTTCATTTTCCAGTTCGTCCGGTCTTATTCCGGCTTTTGCTGCTACGACAAGCATGGCACCTTCTGTGGGGTCACCGTCGATCATCCAACCCGTTGGTTGCTGCCGGTCAAACGAAACTACCTTTTTCTGGCCGGCCGGTTTCGCTTCCATCAACTTCGCATCATTACAAAACACGCCATTATATAACGTTCTGCCAAGTTCTATATTTCCCAGGGGGGAAACCGTCTTTTGATCAAGCTGGAACTCGCCGTACGGGGCATAACCTTCCCCTGTTACCTGCCAATTCCGGTCCACTGTATACAGCTCCCGTACGGTCATTTTATTCTGGGTCAACGTACCGGTTTTATCCGAGCAAATAGCGGTAGCACAACCAAGTGTTTCAATGGAAGATAGTTTTCTGACGATAATATTGTGTCGGCTCATACGCTGAACCCCCATCGCCAAAGCGATAGTAACAATTGCCGCCAAGCCTTCCGGAATTGCGGCCACTGCCAAACTTGCCGCCGTCTGCAGCATAATCAAAATTCTTTCACCGCGAAGCAGTCCGGTTAAAAAGACCAGTCCGGACACCCCCAGACATCCGTATACCAGGTATTTTCCTAACTCTTCAAGCCGTCTTTGCAACGGCGTGGGT
The DNA here is from genome assembly GCF_900476375.1 of Allolucifera butyrica. Taxonomy (GTDB): domain Bacteria; phylum Bacillota; class Negativicutes; order Sporomusales; family UPPP01; genus Lucifera; species Lucifera butyrica. The sequence goes on from NZ_UPPP01000052.1 coordinate 117,469, forward strand.
TCCTCTATATGAGTCTGTATTAAAGAAGCAATTTTCCCCATCTCCGTTGTCATCCCCGTGGCAATAACCATCGCAGTTGCCCTTCCCCGTGTGACACTGGTGCCCATAAAAGCCATATTACACCGCTCCGCGATTGGATCATCCTGCTGACAAATCAGTTCCGCCTCTTTTCGCACCGGCAATGGTTCTCCGGTTAAGGCCGATTCTTCCACTTCAAAATGGGAGGTCGTCAAAAGTCTTACGTCAGCCGGTACTCTGTCGCCGGCTTCCAAAACGATTACATCCCCGGGAACAAGACTCTCGGCCGGAACCCTGGCCGTGCGTCCTCCTCTGATTACCCTGGCCTGGGGAGCGGATAATTTTCGTAATGACTCCAGGGAACTATTTGCTTTCCGCTCCTGGATTACGCCCAGTAAAGCGTTGGCGGCAACAATTCCCACTGTAAGAAATGCATCTTTTGTTTTGCCAATGACAAAACAGAGGCCCGCAGCTCCAAGCAAGACCTGAACCATAAAGTCTTTAAACTGTTCCCCTAACATTTTCCAAAATGATGGTTTCGCCGCCTCGCGCAAAACATTCATTCCGTACAGCGCGGTCCGTTCCTGCGCCTCTCTTGCCGAAAGGCCAAACCGGGGTGATGTCTCCAGCACATCACATGCATCGGACCAGGCTTGTAGATGCCAATTGTTATCGCTGCTTTGTCCGGCAACCGTCGATGCTAAATAAACAACATTATTAGGCGGTGCCTTGGGGTAAGATTGACTATTTTTCCCGGCAAATCGCTGAAGATCCATATTTGCCGCCGGACGCTTGCCTCTATGAAACAATAGGCGACCTGAATTCAGTACGACTGCGAGTGTACTCACGTTCAGCAGCAGCCCGGCAGTCACCGGCGATATAAAACGGGCGGCAGCAAGGGCCATGCCAACCACACTAAAACCCGCAGCCAATACGAGATTCTGACGGATCACTTCATTCGTATGCCGGCCAATCTCTATTACCGCCGCCACGTTCCGGGGGTCATCACTGCCTAGAACAATATCCGCCGTACGTACCGCTTCGCCGGTACCGCTCATTCCCATAACAATGCTAACGTCACTGGCGGTAAAAGCAGGAGAGTCATTGGTTCCATCCCCTACCATGGCAATCCGTTTACCACTGCGTTTTAGTTTCTCAACCATTTTCATTTTTTCCGCCGGGAGCATTGAGTCCCATTTTGCCGTGAGGCCGAGTTCATTACAAATATGTTCTGCCGCATAGGAGGTATCGCCGGTAACAACTCCTATATCGGTTATTCCCAGTGTTCGAAGCCGGTGAACCCCTTCATAGCTTTCCGTTTTTATGATATCGCTGATTCCCAGAACTCCAATCAGGCGCCGGTTTACCGCCACATATAAAACACTACGGCCCAAATGCTCCAGGCGCATAGCCTTGGCCTTAGCACGAAAAGTTGGTATCCTTTCCCTTTCCATGAGCAGATGATTACCCACGCTAACTCTGTTGCCTTGAATCGCGGCTTGTATCCCATAGTCCAATTGGGACTGGTTCTCAGCAGACAGGAGCGTCAATCCCCGGCTTCGCACTTCACTTACCAGCATTCTAGCCAGCGGATGGCTCGTTGACTTTTCTGCCGATGCCGCAAGCAACAAAACATCCGTATCTTTATAACCGGGAATTAACGTCATAATTTCGGCGACCCTGGGCAGCGCGGCAGTTATTGTTCCGGTTTTGTCAAACAAAACAGTATCAACCTGTCCGGCCCGTTCAATCGCCTCAATATCTTTTATAAAGATACCCCGCCCGGCAGCTTGGGCAGCCGCCGTCCCTAATGCCGCACTCCGGGCCAAGGCAATTGCCGCCGGACATCCGGCCAGTAATACCGCCAAACTGCGCCTGAAATCCCGGGTAATAAACAGGACAATCCCCGCTATAACCAATGCCCAATACATAAACTTACCCGTATATTGTTCCGGCGGGGAATGAATTCCCTGGCGGGACTGACTTTCTTTGATCATCCGGGTAATTTGAGCGATGGAAGTAGCATTACCCACCTTATCCGCTCTTACTTTAACCGACCCGGCTTGAACCCGGGTACCGGCAAAAACGGCGTCACCCGTTATTTTAAGCTGCGGCAAATAACTCCCCGCAATTGCCGCTTGGCTTACGACGGCTTTACCGGCCACAATTTGGCCGTCAACGGGAATATCCTCTCCCGAATGAACCAGAACAATATCACCTTCGTTTAATTCGGCCTGTTTAATTAAGTCCTTATGCCCGTTTGACCAACGCCAGACTTCTTGTTCCTTATTTCCAAGAATATTCGCTATGTTCCGGTTTGAACGTGCCTGCATAGTCAGCCTGAATAAATTGGACAAGTGGACAATCCACAGTACGGATAATCCGGTAATACTTTCCCGCATAGCCAGCAGAACCAGCATTGCCAGGAAAAGCACAAGGTCATGATTTACCTTATGCTTCGTAGCCAGAGTGTGAAAACCGTTACGCAAGACCGGATAACCGGAAATGATGGTCGCCAGGGCCACAAAATTGAAAACCTGCGGCGAAGAAGCAAGCGGCGACCTGCCGACAAGGACCCGTTTCGTTATCAGTCCCGCCAGAACTCCGCCGGTTGCCAGAGCATATAGGCCGGTTTGTTTTACGGCCGGAGCAGAAATTACTTTGCTTGAGCCTTCCGGCCTCGGGGTAAAATACGATTGGCTTATAGCGGAAATAAAGCGCTGAATCTCAACAAGTCCAATCCGGGTTTGGTCAAAATGGATCAGCGCCCGCCCCGTCAGCGGATTGGCGCCGGCAGACCGTATTCCCGCTTCTTTCGTTAATTGCTGGACCAGATACCCGGCAAAACCGGTATTCCGTCTCAGGCCCGCAACTGAAATACGCAGGCGTCCCGGGATCAACCTATATTCATTTCTTGCCATAATTTCTGCTGCCAATGAAATTACCCTCCTCATGAATAAATACTGTTTAAGAAAGACCCAAAGGATCTTTAAATGGAAAGAAAGTATTTTACTTTTCGGCATTTCACGAAAAACTACTTGTATAAGAATATCCCAAAAAGTTATACTTTCTGTTACTGTAAAAATCAACAGCAAGGATTCACTCCCTGCTGTTGTTCCCGGCTATATGACTTAATTTATTCTCTCCATACCCGCTTATCTTATGCATAGCTTTCTTATCAGAGCCTTACTCCACCCATCCATCAACGGGCAAAAAAATACCCTCACACAGGTGAGGGCTAGGTTAGAGGATACAATATATATTGCAAAGAGGAGATGTGCTCTTCTTTCATTATATCGACAAATTATAGCAAATCGTAATAGGAAAATAGTCCCAAATTAAATAAAGACACCTTAAAAACCGGTTTTATACTTTGGAAATCTCAAATGCCGGCCATTTTTGTCAACCATCCGGGGAAAACGTGATTAAGACAGTTTGGATAACGCTTTTTTCACGGCATTGATAACAGTCAGACTGGCTCCGGAAGCGAGGATGATATAAAGTTCATCTCTAAACTTTACAAAATCAGAATCCGTCGTTGCGATTTCTTCCGTCCAATGCTCAATTTTTTTCCGGGTGGCTTCGCTGAGTACGTTGGAAGTCTCCGTTTGCACCGCCGTGACAATCTCCGCTACAATCTCAGATACAATCGTCTTAACAGAATCGGTGGAAGAAGTATCAACAGCCGTAACATCACTCGAAGCGGATGCAGCCGCAGTGGTATCCTCTGTAAAACACTGTAAATCAAATTTTTCCATGCTAGCCCTCTCCTTCTCATTTTTTCCTTTTCCAGCCATACAATCACCCCCTAAACTGCTCGCCTGAGATCCATCGGGGTCACACAATCCGGAGCCACATCGTTTAAAACCTTTAGCCCGCCGGCGTGAAGAATCCGCGTCCATGTTTCACTGCAATTCATGGCAAGAAGGTTGCCGGGAAGCTTAACACCCGTTAAATCATACAGCCCGCCGCGAACGCAGTCTACATAGCCGTAGGGACTGCCGATCAGCTTCCGGGCTTCTGACTCTGCCGCCATCAAATCCGGAATTTCTACCTCAATAAACTCCGCGTCAGGGCTGTCCCTGTATTTGTCAGGGTCATGCAGCCATACACCGGGATAAGGGTCACTGCGATCTTTCATCCCCAAGGATTCAAGGGTACTGTTTAGGATAATCCCGGCAACGTGGGAATAAGGGCCGTGTGTGGCGCCTTGAATAATCTTATCTACCTCGCTGTCACCGCCGACAAAAATTAAAGTTAGGTTTGCCATTTCTTATCACCCCCCCTCATCTTTAAAATAGTCTGTGATTCCTCGCGCAATAGCCCGCGCGTAACGGTCCTGCCATATCGGATCTCCCAGTAGCACAGCTTCCTCCGCATTGGATAAGAAGGCCATTTCTGTTTTTTGCCTCTACTCTATATATTCAAATTCCGCGTATTTTTTAATGGGCCAAAAAAAAATAGACACCAACGTGTCTATTTCTGCATCCTTTTAAGCAGGCTCGTTTTAGAAAGTACGTTGTATTAGTTAATAGGAAGCGGTTGTCTCATGCTGGCTCCTAATCCTTTTTTCATCAAAATATTTAAGAATAGTAGGAATGACCGCCGCTGTCGGCTGCTGAAACAACATCAGCAAAGCAATGGGAACAGCCACCGCCGGCGGAAAATAAGTAATGGCTATAACCAGCCCGCAACTGGCATTGCGCATACCGACGCTGTAGATCATCGCCATTGTAACATCCCGGGTACGATTCGGAACAAACAGCGAACCCACATAGCCGAGAGCGTAGGCAGATAAGACCATTAACAGCGCAACCGCTATCATTTGGACTATATCCAGCGATAAGTTAATAGCCGGCGCTACGAGCGAGCCGTTGAAGAATATTACGACGAACAGCGCCAGTTTGGAGGTCATTCCGCCGGCCCCTTTGGCAAAACCGGACGTCTTACCGCCTGTCCAGTCATGAATCAGCATTCCCGCAATGCTCGGAATGGTCACCATCAAAAGAAGCTGGATCACCAGGGAAGTATAATTTATAGCCACTGCCTGACCCACTATCATCTTATAATAGAGTGGCAGCAAAGCAGGCACAATCATCGTATCCAGGGTAACGGCCACAAGCGATATGGGGATATTGCCCTGGTTGAGCGCCGTCCACATGACCGATGTGACACCGACCGGAATAGCGGCCCCTACCAGCAGACCCAGTTGCGTCTGTGGTGCATTGGCGTAAAGCAGGTCCCCTAAAAACCAGGCAGTCAGCGGTGTCACGATATGTATCAACAGAAGAACCCATAGCGGAATCCACGGTCTTCCCATTACCTGGATAAAGCTCTTCATGCTTGTCCCCAGTGAAGTCACAAAAGTCATGTACGCAAACAATACTACCAAGAGCACACGAATATGAGGGCCGTCCGGCACCTTCGCAATGAATCCTATTATCAGCGCCGACAGGACCACCAGAAACATTCGTTTCCCTAGCCAGCTGTTAACGGCGGTACACGATATTTTCATAATCAAGCCTCCCTAAAGTCACAATTAGGAATTTTCTTGCACAACGACGGCACCCCTCGCTTCAAGCTCCCGTTCAACCCACCGGCGATCCCATGCCCCTTGGGCTATATCCTCCATTACCTTGCTCTCCTGGCGGGATTTTTCCTTGGCTTTTTCCAGCAGCATCTCGGCATCCCGCGGAATAATGACGACAATTCCATCTGCATCGCCGACCAGAATATCTCCCGGATGGACGACAACTCCCCCGCAAACTACGGGAACATTGATCTCGCCCGGTCCGTCCTTATAGGGTCCGGCCGGAGTGATTCCCGCCGCATAGATGGGCATGCCCATTTTTTTCAGCGCCCCCACATCTCGAATGGCACCGTCGATAACAAAGCCGCCCAGCCCCCTCTGCTTGGCCCATGACGCCATCAATTCCCCCATTATCGAGTTCGTCAGATCGCCTTGGGCATCTACAACCACAATATCACCCGGCTCGGCAAGATCAAGCGCCCTGTGCAGCATAAGATTATCACCGGGGCGGGACTTAACGGTAAACGCCGGTCCAAGCAGCGACACGTCGCTGATCGGGCGGATTTTTGCGTTCATACACGACATACGGTTCATATTGTCGGCGATATTGGCCACCGGTATTCCGGCAAAGCCTTCAATTAAAGCCTGAGGCGGTCGTTTTACCTGGGTAAAAATACGCAATCCGACATTGGACATATCTCCATGCTCCCTTCATAGCATTGTTGGCAAACTTTCGCCTGCCGTCCTATTTTCTTATCAGTCAGCATGCACCACAGCAGCCAACGCTACAGCGAGAACTTGCTGACCGCCGTTTGCAGCTGATCCGCCGTTTCCACCAGGGCCTGACCGGCCTTGCGGATTTCGTCGACCGAGGCGACCTGTTCCTGAGTAGCGGCCGATACCTGCATAGTCTGATTGGCATTGCTCTTGCTCATATTATCAATGTTATTGATAGCGGCAACGATTTTTTGGCCGCTTACCGCCATATCTTCTATAGACGCGGAAATGACCCGGATCTGCTGGGATACCTCATTGGTCTGGTCAATAATCTCATTAAAGGTTTGGCCGGCTTGGCTCACTATATCCGTTCCCAGTTTAACCTCGGTGTTGCCTTTATTCATAGCCACCACCGCGTTATCCGTGTCCACCTGTATTTCGCCGATCAGATGGGTGATTTGTTTCGCTGCTGTTTCCGACTGCTCCGCCAGCTTGCGCACTTCCTCGGCTACCACCGCAAAGCCCCGGCCTTGTTCACCGGCTCTTGCCGCTTCAATTGCCGCGTTCAGCGCCAGCAAGTTTGTCTGGTTAGCAATACCGGAAATCGTATCGATAATTTGCCCGATTTCGGTGGAACGTTCTCCCAGCTTCGCCACTACATTGGCCGAGTCTGCCACACTAGATTCAATGCTGTGCATTTGCGCAACGGCGCTCTCTATCGACTTCCCGCCAGTTGCCGCTAACTGAGCTGCGCCTTGTGACGCCGAGGCTGCTTTGGTGGAATCGGCAACAATTTGTTTGATTTCGGAAACAATATGATCCACCAGCACCGTGGTATCATTAGCAAAACCAGCCTGTTTCTCGGCACTTCCGGAGATTTCGGCAATGGCCGCAGTAACCTGCTCGGCATTTGCAGCCGATTGTTGAGCGCTTGCGGTCAATTGCTGGGAAGCCGCCGAAACCACTTCAGTGGAAACCGCCACATGCTTGAGCAATTCTCTCAAACCAGCGACCATTACCTGAAAATTCTGTGCCAGCCTGCCGATTTCATCCTTTCCTTTACTTGCAATATTGACCTTTAAATCCCCGTTTTTTAGAGACTCCGTCGCACGTACCAGTTGAACGATGGGCCTGGTTATCCGATTGGAGATAAAAATACTGATCAGAACCACTATAATCATCGTGACAACCAGAACGGCCAGGTTGGTCAACAGCATCTCTTTGCTGACCGCGTTATACTCTTCGTACGTCTTTTCCATGCAAATAATCCAGTGCGTTCTGGGGTCATATACATAACTGACCAGTTTTCGTTCACCATTCTCCCCCGTTATTTCTTCACTGCCGCTATGTCCTTTAATCGCCTTCTGAACAAATGGCTGACTGCTCATATCTTTAGTTTCAGCCATTGCCTTCTCATTGGGGTGAACGATAACCTTGCCGTCTTGATCCAGGATATACGCGGTAACCCCGTTTACCGACCACTTGGTGACAAATTTCTTTAAAGCGTCGAGGTTGATCGCTGCCTGCAATACCCCGGCAATTTTTCCGTCGTCCGTCCGCACAGGAGCGGCCAGAATCACAATAGGCTTTCCGGTCGTAGTGCTCTTAAGCCATTTTGAGGCAACCTCTTCCTTGCCGCTTATGGCCTCTTGATAAAATTCGCGTTTCGAAACCGTACCTAATTTAACGTCATCACCCCTCGCAACCTGTCTGCCTTGATTATCGTCAAGCGCCATGCCAATATCGGTGTATACCTTTTGAACGTCGGCTATCAACTTTTTAGCGGCCGGCAAGTCGAAATTCTTTATGGCGGAAGTACGGGCAAGGGCTTTGACAAATTCCATTCGTTCATTAATATAAGCCTGGGTCTCCGTCTTGAAAACATCCGCTTTGCCGGAATTGACCGCATAATAGTCGGCCTCCAGCGGCTTGGTAAACAAAAAGTACGAAAGCACCGTAGAACTAAGCAGAGGAATACCGCTGACAAGCATGAGTAAAATAATAAGCATTTTTTTCATTGCGTTTGATGACCCCCCGGAAAGTAAAAATCAATGATCGCTGCCAAATCCATTGCAAACAAGAAAACCAGCCTCATCGCTGGTTTATGAGGCGTTTGGCTGTCAGTACCAAACGGCAACCTGGCAATCTTAGGCATCTTGCCCTTAGACCCATAGCTTTGCGTCCTTACCTTTCGATAAGTTTGCCAACTATAAAATTTTCCAACTCGAGTTGAATTTTTTTATCTTGCAATTTTACTGTAGCATTTTTCTTATACAATTGAAACGAACTTTACATGACTTTAATTTACATTTAACATCATTCAAGTATTCACTCCATTTTCAAAGAAAATGAAGAAAAAGCCGCTAAACCTCTTTAAACAAGAAAGTTAGCGGCTTTAATGATTCATTTATCGATACGTTAAAACTCTTCATAGGTTTGCGGGTCCTGATTATTGGTACGTCCTGCGGCGCTGGTGAGCCCAAGAATACTGTTCATTTCTTCTTCTGTCAACTGAAAATCAAATACATTAAAATTATCACGCTGGTGTTGGGGTGAGGACGCTTTGGGAATGGGAATAGCCCCAAGCTGTATGTGCCAACGGATAATCACTTGCGAGACTGATTTTTGGTGATTTCTGGCAATCTCAACAATTTTTTCATTTTCCAGCATGCTGTTGCCACGTCCTAAAGGGCTCCACGATTCGGTGGCAATACTATGCTCCGCATGCCAACGCCGTTGTTTCTCCTGATTAAAATAAGGATGCAGCTCAATTTGATTGATACTTGGTTTTACTCCGGTTTCTTTTATTAATCTCTCAATGTGCTCCGGTAAGAAATTACAAACACCTATCGACCGGATTAATCCTTGTTTCTTAGCCTCTATTAAAGCCTGCCATGCCTCCACATATAAATTCACCCGGGGATTGGGCCAGTGAATCAAATATAAGTCGTAGTATTCCAGGCCCCCTCTATAAAGCGACTCGTGAATCGTTTCCATCGCTTCCTGATAAGCATGACGACGCCCTGGCAGCTTGGAGCAAATTATCAGCTTTTCTCTTGGCACCGGACTTTGGCGAATCGCTTCACCCACCGTTCCCTCATTCTCATAGTTAAATGCGGAATCGAACAGCCGGTAGCCTATATCAATTGCCCTTTTAATTGCCTGTACTCCATCCGCACCTTTTAGCTTATAAGTTCCAAAACCAATAGCAGGAAGCTCCAGACCATCGTTTAGCAATACCTGGGGAATCGTTTCATTCATTATATAAAACCTCCTTTAATTTTTGGATTGAGTTATACTAGCCCATAATTCCGGCGGCATCTGTTAAAGAATCTTCCGTTATTTAGATTCTACTTTTTACAAAATTACCCTCTTCCCGCTTTAACTCAAGACTTTAAAATCCAGCAAACTTTTTTCTGAACCCGGCATATACGTCGAGGCTGAAGCTACCATTTTGGAATTAAACCCGTAAGCGAGCCCATTTCGCGTCAATCCAAGTCTCTTTCTAAAGAAAAAACCGCTTTCAAGTCCCCAAAGACAATGAAAGCGGTCTTTCAATCTTCCCCTATTTTGTTTGAACTATGTACTAAGTTCTTCTCTGCCCTATTACCAATTAAACATGAGTCATCCTGTAAAAATGACTAAATTATTTCTGCAACCCTTTCTATATCAGTTGCGGAAGCCGCTAATCCTTGCATGGAAGATGCCACTTGCTCTGTAGCCGACGCTTGTCGCTCACCAAGAAGTGTCGCATCATCGAGCGATTTAATAATGTTTGTGAGTTCTCTTTGAATCGTATTTAAAATCTGTTTTATTTTCGTTACTGAATCCGCACTATTTACGGCCATTTTACGAATTTCATCCGCCACTACGGCAAATCCCCGGCCATGTTCCCCGGCACGAGCCGCTTCAATCGCTGCATTTAAACCTAGCAAATTCGAATTTGCAGCAACCTCACTAACGAATCTTAGAATATCATCCGTTTTCTTCAATTCTCCTTGTACCAAACGCCCGCTCGATTTAATCTGTTCCAAGTCTTGAGCCAATTGAGCCGCCGTTGCAGTCAATTCTTGTGTTGTCGCAGTAATTTCTTCCGATGTAGCCGCTACTGTTTGCGCTGTTTCATGAAGAGTCTGTTGTGTTTCTAAACTGATTCCAATGGCTGAAACGCCAATGAGCCGGCTCTCCTCGTAGATTGGAACACTAATTGCTCTAATTGGAACACCATAGAGCTCTTTACCCAATTTTTTGTCTACCGTTTTCCCAAATTTCAAGCATTGGTCAACAGATCCTCCAGTTGCCGCTTTGTTTCCAACTTCTGTCCGCATATCGAAGGTTTTGGCAGGAACAAAAGCTAAAATGGTACCTTCCGAATTACTAATCATAACACAACAGTCAAGTGGAACCATTTGCTGAATTACCGGTGCCGAATCAACTAGAGAATCCAACTTCTTCATAAAACCCTCCGATAGTTTATTTTTTGTTCGACATTATTTTACATTATTCTCGTTACTCATCAAAATACCTGCTATTTGATGAGCAGTGAAAAAATTATGTGAATAAAAAAGAAGCCCTCGACGTGAGGGAATATGTGTACATTCAAAATAAGGGTATTCTTTATCCATATTAACAAATTGAACAGCCGCTTGAAGAACTAGATGAGCAACCGTTGTTGTCAAAGCAGCAGAAAAACAACAACAAAATAATTATAATAATAATCCACCAGCAACCGCGACCGAAAAACATAAGAATTCCTCCTTCTAAAATAATAACCCCTATATATCTTATGTTAAATAAAAAATGTTGGTTACTATTTAGAAAGCCTACTAACCAAAAACCAATCCAATAAAAACCGGTCTTTGTGACTGGATATCATAGTAAAATGTTATAGTGTTGTAGCACCGCTTTTATAATCCAAATCGGTATTGATGTGTCTTGATTTTCTTCCAAAAACAATACCAACGTAACGAATACATTCAAGAATGCAGAAGAGCTTAGCTCATCACTTTCATTCATTCTTTCACATCCGTTTACTTAAAATATTTCTATAATATATTTTATGTTTCTTCCATCTTATTGTGCCAGCATAAAGATTAGGTCCTTTATTTTTCACCGCTCACATAATGCGGGGCACTTTTTTACAAAAAAACACCCGCCGCGAAGGTGGGATTATTGTCGATTCGATCTTGGTGTGGATCATACCACAGATTTCCCGTATCTTTCTATTTCAAAACAACCCCGGTCAAGATTATAGGATACATATTTTCTTCGAAAAACAAATGCCATAAACCATCTATCGCTCCTGCCGAACTGGCGTTCTGTGTAATTTTATCCTGTATTCCGCCAAGCCGCCAGTATAAATTAGAAGTGGCAAGCCAAAATATAAGCAAGATAATGTATGGGGTGTACTATGAGTAACCAAATTATTTTATGGTCAATGTTAATCGTTCCCTGGATAACCTTGTTTTTTATGAAGAAGAAAGACATCAGACGCTATGCGCCGGCTGGTTTATTCTCCCTGGCATTATCGTCAATAGTCATTGATGCAGGTGTCAGGTTAGGCTTCTGGACTATTCGAGAAACAATTTTTCCGCTTAATGAAATGCTGTCGTATCTTTATGGTTTATTTCCGATTTTAACAATGTGGGTTCTTAAGTTTACCAATGGTAATTTTATAATTTATATGATTACTAACGCAATCCTGGATATAGGATTCTCTTTCTTTTTAGTAACTAATTTTATGCCAAGTAGAGGTATAATTGATGCCAATGTTACTGGCTTTCAGGATTGGTTGTTAGCACTTGGACGTGCGGCTGCAATTTATGTCTATCAGAAATGGCAAGAAGGAGAGCCAATACGATTGAGGACTTTTGGATTAAACCTGCAACCAGCAGCGACAAAACCAATGCTAAAAGACAAAAATAAGGATAACGAATAAATATACCAAAACGCCATTCCAAACTGGGATGGCGTTTTCCAGTTTTGCAAGATTGCGACATTTTCTCTTCACTACAAATAAGATAAAAACTTCCTTACAAAGTTATATCTCTGACATCCCAATCATATTCTTTCCTAATCCAATTGTGTAGCCAAATTAGTGCAACAATTCTTTAAATCAGCACACCCGTCTAACAGAGGGTGCTGATTTAAAGAATTAGGTATTTAAATTATCCTATTAAAAAATAAAGCATGGTCAAATACATACAAATTTTTGCAGGATTTATCATTTTTATATTAAAAAACTATATAGTAACTAAGTTGTTTCCCAACAGTAAAGATACTTCCAAAATTAAAGAGGTGAGAATTTGTTTATCGATTATTTTCATAAACGCCACGAAATAAACTTAAATGCGCGCCAGATTTTACGCTATATTGGCCCAGGCATACTAGTAACGGTCGGTTTTATCGACCCTGGAAATTGGGCAACCAATATGTCGGCTGGCGCTCAATATAACTACGCTCTGCTCTGGGTCATAACCCTGTCCACTATCATGCTTATTATCCTCCAACATAATGTTGCTCATCTGGGAATAGTGACTGGATTATGTTTGTCCGAAGCAGCTAGCGAATATCTGCGACCACTGGTGTCACGAGTTGTATTGTTCTCTGCAGTTGCAGCATCCGTTGCAACTGCCCTGGCAGAAATTATAGGTGGAGCAATAGCGATAAATATATTGTTTCGCATTCCTTTAAGACTTGCAGCCGTATTTGCTGCAGTATTTTGCGGATGGTTATTGTGGTCTAATTCTTACAAAAAGCTCGAAAAACTAATTATCGGATTTGTGTCGTTAATTGGGATAGCCTTCCTGTACGAGTTAACCCTTGTTCAAGTCGATTGGGGGCAAGCAGGTATTGCCTGGCTACAACCATCAATTCCCAAAGATTCGATAATAGTTATTATGGGGGTATTAGGGGCTGTAGTCATGCCTCACAACTTGTTTTTGCATTCAGAAATTATCCAGAGCCGCCAATGGAATCTAAAAAATGAATCTATTATAAAAAAGCAGCTTAAATTTGAGTTTATTGATACCCTATTTTCTATGGGTATAGGTTGGGCCATTAACAGCGCAATGATACTAGTAGCGGCTGCAGCTTTTTTTACAAATCATATACAAGTTGATGAATTGCAGCAAGCGCAAGAAATGCTTAAACCATTATTAGGGGCAGGAGCCGCAATTATTTTTTCCATTGGATTATTGTTCTCAGGAATTTCGTCTACCACAACCGCCGGAATGGCTGGCGGTAGTATATTTGCGGGGCTATTTAAAGAACCATATGATATAAAGGACCGACATTCTTGGATGGGGGTTGTCATTACTTACGGATTCGCTCTTGTAATTATTCTGCTCATCAATGATTTCTTTCAAGGTTTGCTTTATTCTCAGGTTGCATTAAGCATCCAACTCCCCATAACAATTTTTTTACAGATATATCTAACTTCTTCACCTAATGTCATGGGGAAATATGCCAATAGCCGTTTTGAAAAGATTACTTTGTGGACGGTCGCGGCAATCGTTACATTACTGAACATTTTGCTACTTAAAGACATGCTGTTTTAAGATTTGATACGAAGATAACTTGTTCCGTTATTTTGATCTGTAGCCTTTTGACATAAAAAGAAAAGAGCCTTACGGCTCAATTTATACCTTCCAAGAAGAACTGCGTTATTTTCCCATTGATTTCTTATTAAATTCGTAATCTTTATCTAACTCATCCTGGGTAAGCAAAATACTGGGTGATGGTCCAATTTGGGAGCAACCATTCGGGCAAATAAAATGATAATTGTCGCCCCTGCCAATTTCTATCATTTCCGAATCACATTTAAAACATTTAGCCACAAGCAGTTTTTTCAAATAAATCCTTCTTTCATCGACTATTTTACATAATAATGTTTAATAAAAATAGTCTTGTTCGCCAGACAGCGCTCTAGTCATTACCTTCCTTATAATTGCAGTTTGTACATTCCCACTTATTCGAACCTAACTCCACCATAATGCCTCCGCACTTCGGGCATTTTTTAATATCATCCATTACAATCCCCTCCCTGCTGAGATTATTCGGCAGAAGATAATATTATCCTGTTAAAGTAAATACCTGAGTCAATCTTAAAAATTTTTAAACCTTATTCGAGTAGAGAAAAAGCCCAAAAGCTCAGATGTACTTTTAATTATTATATTTCGATATGTACATGGCATCCGGCTCTCCGAATACGAGTTTCCAATGTGGCTCTTCCATCCCCTTCTCAGTAATCCAAACTTTAGATTTAAAACTTTGGATAAATTCAATATACTCAACCCTTGGATATTCAAGCGTTATATTATCTTCAAATATTAACTTTACATAGTAGGTACTATCTTTGTAATTAGGAAATATTACGTAATCAATCATTTTTCTAGCATACTTTTTCTTTAATCCAGTAATTAGAACACTTTTTCCCATATAATTTTTAAGAATAGCATTTAAGCAGGAGATTTGACTATTTAAACTTTGGTCCAAGAAAAGCCCTCCTATGCCATTTTGGTCTATATTTAGACAAACTCGGAGGTATTTCCTTCATAAGGAATTAAAATTCTTACAAATTAATAAAGTTTTTCCTCCTTCATCACTCTAGCCTTAGGTTAAATTCTTTTGGCAATGAAGTTTTGACACCTAGCAAATCGCTCCCCTCCTTTAAACCTTAAGCCTTGCCTCTATCAAAGCACCGGGTCTAATAATCTGGTATCTTGTCCGTATAATATCCAAAAATCTTTCCATACTATGGTTAGAGCCGAAAATACCGTGTTTAACATGATGGCTGGTCCCCTACCAGGTTTATCGGCTCATTCCATGTACGTCTCTCTTTCCAAAGCCTCGGGTTTTATACCCGAGGTTTTTCATATTCTATTTGATGCTTAAGTTTACATAAATTCGAGCCATTTTATCCATACTAAAGTTAGGAGCCGATACCGTAAGCCACAGATACGGACGCAGTATGACCTTTTGGTGCCCGTCATATTTATCGGCTCGTCTATATTCTCGCTCCTTACTCTCGGGACTATCCCGAGCCTTTTTTATGCCCGGAGATCACCTAACTTTTATCCCTCCCGACTTGAAAAAACCGGAATAACATAGCCAGCATTGATATATGGGGACGTAATTATGGGATTGAGGAACGGTCTATATTGGAACACAATAGACATCCTCAGCATTAATGTTCCCTACACACACACACTCAATGTGCATTAAGTTAACATAACTAATAAAAGAAGGTACATATTACTCACTTGTAACGGTTTCTGAACATGCGGATTCACACTTTGTTGTAACATTTTTGTTTTAATTTACATAGTGTGTATTGAATAACTAATAACAAGGGAGTGATTTGGCATGCCCCGCTGTAAGTGTAAGGAAGTAGCCACTATGGGAGGCCTTACTGATGTTCCCGGCATCCTGGTGGGAAACGCAGAGGACGAAAGTGGCCGCACGGGATGTACAGTGATTCTCTGTCCGGCTGGGGCAGTTCCCGGTGTATCCGTAAGCGGAGGTAGCCCCGGTACCCAGAATACCGATATCATCCGCCCCGGCACCGCCGAATATCCTGTATATGGCGTCCTCCTCACCGGCGGTAGTTTCTTCGGACTACCTGCGGCAAGCGGGGTGATGCGCTGGATCGTTGAGCAAGGGCTCGACGATGTACCGCTTGTACCCGCAGCGGTCATCTATGACCTCCCCTATGCCAAGGGGTCACCCCCGCCAGATGCGGCCCTGGCCTACGCCGCCTGCCAGGCTGCAAATACGGGTTCCGTACCGGAAGGAAATGTGGGCGCCGGGGCGGGAGCAACGGCGGGAAAAATCTATGGGAGACCTATGAAGAGCGGCCTGGGCACTGCCTCCCTGTGTATTCCCGGCGGCCCCATGGTGGCAGCCCTGGCGGTGGTCAATCCTGTCGGAGACGTATGGGATCGAGGGCATATCGTCGTCGGAGCGCTACGTCCTGATGGAACCTTTGTCAATCAAACCAAAGCGATGCTGGCTGGTGTGCCGGTGCTGAAGTCCAGCCAGACCAGGAACACCACAATTGCACTAGTGGCTACCACAGCGCAGCTAACAAAGGCAGAGGCCAACCGAGTGGCAACACTCGCTGAAGATGGAATGGCTCGGGCTATCTCCCCTGATCATACTCAATGGGACGGGGACACGATCTTCTGCCTCGCTCTAGGTTCATACACTAGTAATCTGACGAGCGACGAACTCGTTACGCTGGTGGGCACAGCCGCTGCAGTGGCACTGGAAGAGGCCATTATCCGGGGGGCATTGGCGGCACAGCCATGGCATAGTACAAATAGGACTTGAAATATGATAGCTTTCATAAAAAATTACGCCCGAGAACATTGCCGCTCCGGCCAATTGCTCTTGACGATTTATTACGATAACAGGAAATGACAATGGGAATGGATAAATCGAAAATGCCATCACACACATCCACAAACAATTCAAACCCACAAGTGTGGAGTTTTGTTTCGGCTCCTGACTTACATCCCATGAAACTTACTATAAATGTGAATAAACCGGCTCATTACAAATGGTCAGCCAGAAGGATGCGCTCTCATTTTCTGCTAACCATGTGCCAAGGATCTCTTTCTTGCCTTCCATTGTGATGCCTAAAACCGAGTAAACGCATTTGTTGACAATCTTGGCATCTTTGCGGACTTTAAACACAATGCCATCTAAAAATACGATAGGGTAGATGCTGTTCAAGGGTCCGACTTGCCATTCCTGTACCTCTGGCATAATTTTATCAGTAATTCGGGCCCGTCCCTTCTCGTCTTATAATGTACCTCCTCCAAATTTCAACAGTTCAACAACCCTGTTCCCTTAATCCTATGCGTACGACTTCCTCCTTTCCAGTTAAAACTTCAACCATGACTAATGCGCCCAGCTTAAATCCGTATGTAAACGATGCCGTTCCATTGAACTGGATTCAGCATATAAATCCAGCAGTGCTTCAAGTAATTTGTATCATCTTCCGAAAGTTTCTTTTCCCATATTTCCAACATGTCGGATATTCTTTGGGTTAATGGACGGTATTCGGGGGATTTTGGAAAAATCAGTTCCAATGGGTCTATATTGCCGTTATACAACTCTTCCAAAATAATTTTCATATTCCGCCTTCTTTCTATCTTTACAATTTCTTAGTTTAAAATAGGCTTAGCGAAATACTCGCTAAAAGTCAATAGCGAATATTTCGCTAAACTATAATTATATCTTGAGGTGGTCATATGTAGAAAGAATAAGAAATTTACGCGAAGATAAAGATATGGCGCAGGTACAAATTGCAATGTATCTCAATTGCAGCCAAAGAATTTACAGTAATTATGAACGCGGCGACGTGGATATACCTACTGGAATTTTAATCAAACTAGCAGATTTACATAATACGAGCACGGATTATCTTTTAAACAGAACAAACAGAAAAAAAACCTATCCGAAAGATTAATAAAATAGTTAGGCAAATCGGCTACTACGGGGTGTATATAATTTATCGATTGTCGCGTTAGAAAATATTAAAAAAAACAAAAGGCCAAGAAGTTTGCACAACCTCTCCGGCCTTGTATTTCCTGGTGGGGCATGCTGGTTTCGAACCAGCGGCCTCTTGAATGTGAATCAAGCGCTCTCCCACTGAGCTAATACCCCTTAAAATATTGAATTTATTACTTCATCACTTACGCTTATAATAATAGTATATACCTGTAGTTATGAGTTTATCAAGTATATAAATATTTTTTCGTTAACTAACTTTACTTCACTATTCCTAGGGAGACTCAAAAAATAACCCTGCTAAGCAGGGCAAGGGTAAAATAAATCCTTAAGAAAAAGTAATTTAACGGGTATTCCGGACGCATTTTATTTCTGATTCCGCAATCTTGTTCTCAATCACTTCATAGTTTACCTTACTACGCCAAGCTATCCGTTCCGAAATCATCGCCAGCGAAAAAATGATGATTCCCGTAAGGGGAAATAATCCCTCCGTGTCCGAAAACCCCATCCCCATAAAACTGACTCCGACAACAAAAAGAAAGAGTCCCATGAGTTTTAAAAATACAATAACACCTTTTTCAATATCATTCATATGTCATAACCTCCTCGGCAAGTATTAATAGTATGCACCTGGAAATCAATTTCCATTCGTGAAACTTAACTTTT
>NZ_UPPP01000023.1 GCF_900476375.1 Allolucifera butyrica
TACCGTAAACCACAAGTCCAGTACATAGTGTAGATATACATTCGCCAGCGTGGGGGAGATGACTCCTCCCTGCGGCGTTCCTGTGTCTGTCTCGTATTCT
>NZ_UPPP01000063.1 GCF_900476375.1 Allolucifera butyrica
GGGAGATTTTTTGCCAGAGCAATCGGGACCGGCACGTAACCGCGGCTGCGCCGCAACAGATAAGGTTCTCCCTGGAAGACGGCAGTTACGGAATCATCGACCCGCCGGTAAATAGGGCGATTGTGGATGAGAAAATAGTCGGCAATGGGCTTAAGGCGATCCAAGGCATCTTCGTCTTCGTACGCAATGGGTTCATCACTGACATTGCCGCTGGTCATGACCCATATGTCGGGCGGGTCGAGGAGAAGGGCATGGACAGGCATGTAAGGAAGCAGAATCCCGATGCGGGGATTACCGGGCGCTACACTCGGCGCCAGAGCGTATTGCCGGCTTTTCCGTAGGAGAACAATAGGGCGGACCGGTCCTGTGAGGAGCTTGGCCTCACTGTCGCTGATTTCGCAGTGCAATTTGGCCGTTACCAGGCTGGCGCACAGAGCGGCGAAAGGCTTATCTTTCCGGATTTTACGGCTGCGCAGGAGCGTGACCGCTTTCTCGCTCCGGGCGTCACAGGCCAGATGATAACCACCCAGGCCCTTAACGGCCAGAATATGGCCCTCTTGAACCAAGCGGCGGGCTGCTTCAAAAAGCCCGGCCGTTCCGGAAAAACTTATTTCTTCGCCGGTGCGGGACAGCAGGCGATAATGGGGCCCGCAGGCCGGACAGGCGTTAGGCTGAGCATGAAAGCGGCGATTGGCCGGGTTTTCATATTCCTGCCTGCATTCCGGGCACATGGGAAAAGAGGACATAGTGGTGAACGGCCGGTCGTAAGGTGTCCGGGTAATGATACTATACCGGGGACCGCAGTTGGTACAATTGGTGAAGGGATAACGGTAGCGGCGGTCGGCAGGATTGCCGGCTTCCCGCCAGCAATCGGGACAAGTGGCGATATCAGGGGAAATAAGGGGGGACTGTCCGGAGCCGGCCACACTTTCCCGGATACGGAACGTGAGTTCGTTCTCCGGGGGGATTGACTCAATCTTTATAGTTTGTATACGGGAAAGGGCCGGCTTCTCGTCCTGTACCGCAGCCAGAAACGTATCAATCACCGCTGCCTCTCCTTCTACTTCCAATTGGACGCCACTGCCGTTATTTAGAATCCAGCCACCCAGACCATGCCGGACGGCAAGACGGTAGATGAACGGGCGGAAGCCCACACCCTGTACAATGCCGGTCATATAAATGCGCAGGCGAATCATCATAGCCGTATCCTCCGCTGTGAGGTTATTTTGCAGGCAAAAATTTATTTATATATGGTATATTATACTACTCGTTTAGTCTGGTGTAAAAAATGAGGGCTGCCTCAAACAGGTTGATAAACCTATTTTGAGACAGCCCCTGACTGAAAAGATATATGGTATATGGAGACTCAGTCAATATCGTGTCCTTTCGGGACATGATCAGGCCCACTGTTTTGATAGTGACCCTAATTTAACTACATAAACTTTAACATGTTGAATACCGAAATCGTATGCTTCTGCCTCCGTGCTTTTGGCAATGTCGATCCGGTCGCCCTTAATAGCGCCGCCGGTATCTTCGGCTGTCGCATGAATTCCGTGCCCGTCCGGGAACTCGATATATACCTTGGAACCCAGCGGAATGACCCGCGGGTCTACGGCAATGACCCCCGGACGAATCTTTGTGCCTAGATAGGTCAGGTCGCCCCACTGATCGTTGTCGTGAGGACCCGGTGCATAGGCGGTTGCTATTATATTGAGAGAATATTGGTACTTTTGCGGCGCATGCGATTCCGTTTTTACTTTGGCAGCAGCGAAAGTTGCCGGTACAGACATACCAAACAGCACAACGAAAAGAGCCAAAAGCAAAGTTGCCTTTAGAAGTTTCATGTGATACCTCCCTTTCTAAGCCTGCGGGGTTAGCTGACGGATTCGGGATAAGGGAGTCCCTACCGCTGTAAAGCGGATTCACCCCAAAAATGGTTTCCCCGTGTTCTATCGAACTTCGGCTTGTCCTATATGCTAACATAGGAGGAGTGTCTGATTCAAATGGAAATTAGGCGATATCAGAGAATGGTGACTTGAAATGAATTGTTTTTATATATTTATATAACGAAAAAGTATATCATCGTCCGGTTTGCTTATATATACTCATTATCGGCCCTGCTAACAGAATAAAATGCCGGCAGGATTACTTGCCTGCCGGCCCAATCAGAGAAGTAAATACTGTTTATGTAACTTGGATTAAACCTTTCTCTTGCGATTATTTTGGTTTGGGAACCGGGGTTACCGGTTTTTCGCCGGGAAATTGGATGGATGCCTGTTTCGCATTGTTTTTACCGCCGTAGGGTCCGGGACGGTTTTGTTTTACGTTACCTGCCGGCCCGTGGGCGGATTGGGTGTTTTCATCATATACATTTCCCATACTAAATACCTCCCGCTTAAACGCCGTCATAACCGGCACCGCTATTTGGATTTGTTGCCTGATGGTTTGCCGGATGTCTGCCTGGTCTGATCCGAACCGGCTTTTTTATTAGTGGAATTTTGGCCGCCCGGTAGATCTTTAAATCCCATAACAATCACCTCCGGACCTAGTTTTCCCAAAATTATGCATAAAATCCTACTTGTTTAAAAAATTAATGATTAGAAGATCAATAAAAAGATCCGGACCTTGCCGCGGCAAGGTTCGGATCTTTTGAAATGCTCTAGTAGAAAAGCGGTGGCAGCGCGGGTTTTTCCGGGCACTGGGTCCTGCACCATGAGCCCACTGCGTCAGCGGTCTTTCTCACTGGCCGTCGGCATCCTGCCCCCGCCACATCATACCGGGGCCATAGCCTCTGCCGTATCCCGGGCCATAGCCGGGACCGCCGCAGAATGTGCCGCCGCCAGAGTAGCCCATCATCCCGGGGCCGTAACCATAACCGTTATCCAGGCGCTCCTGCATCCAATTCGTCCACTGGTCGGCCTGAGACTGGGTCAGGTAGCCGAAGGCTACTTGTTTTTGCATCAGCTGTTTTTGCAATTCAAACATTTGCCGCTGCAAATCGTTCATCTGCTTGTAGAGCGGAGCCAATTCCTGCTTTTGTTGTTCCGTGAATTGGGGGTAGTTATAGGCAGCCGGCCGGTTGAAGGATGTGGCTGCCGCGCTGACGATCGAACCGGCAAACGCCAGTACCAGAAGAGCCGCCACAATCAGGAAAGCTGTTTTTTTCATACGAATCACTCCTCATACTTCGTAAAGTTTTTCTTTACGTTTAGTATAGCCGGGAAATGGGGCAAGAGTATGAAAAAAGTGTGAAAAAAATGTGAAATAAAAAAATTAAAAGTTGGGCGGCTTCTATTCCGGCGAAGCAACCGGAAACGTGAAGGTAAAGGTGGTTCCCTGACCGGCTTGACTTTCGACCTTGGCCTGGGCGTGGTGAAGATCAACGATTTGCCGGGCTATGGCCAGGCCAAGACCGGTGCCCTTATTGGTACGGCTGTGGGATTTATCCACCTTATAGAAACGTTCCCAAATAAGCGGTAAGTCCTCAGCCGGAATTCCCGCGCCCGTATCGGTGACCTGGAGTATGACCCTGTCCCCGTCACGCAAGGTATTTACCGTGATAGAGCCGTCTGCCGGCGTATATTTGAGGGCATTGTCCAGAATAATTAACAGGAGTTGGGTAAGGCGGTCGCCATTGCCATAAATGGGGGGAATGGCTGGTGCAGTATGCGCCGACAGGTTGATTTGTTTTTCCCCCGCCTGCTGTTTCAGCATCGCAACAACACTTGCCGCCACTTGTTCGAGAGGGATTTTTTCCTGATCGTTCATGGCTGCTGCGGATTGCAGCCGGCTTAGATCAAGCAAATCGTGAATCAGGCGTTCTAAACGTTCGGTCTCGCTGCGGATGAGCAGATGATATTTTTCTGCCAGACCGGGATTATCGACGGTACCGTCGAGTAAGGCCTCATTATAACCATGAATGACGGTCAGCGGCGTACGGAGTTCATGGGAGACATTGGCCACAAAGTCGCGGCGCAGTTTATCTGTTTTTTCCAGTTCAGCAATATATTTAGCCAGATCCTGGGCCAGCGAATTCAGTGCCAGTCCGAGACGCCCTATTTCGTCCCGGTTTTTTACCGGAACAAAAGTGCTGTAATTTCCCTGGGCCATGGCTTCGGCCGTTTTTTGCATTTCTTTCAGCGGTTCTACGACATGGCGTGTCAGCCGGCTGACGACGAGCAGGGCCAGTACCAGTGCGATCAACCCGGTGCCGCCAATATAGAGATAAATGCGCTGTAGGAATTGATTGATACTGCGGACCGGAGTTTGCAGGACAACTGCTTCTTTAATCTGATCTCCGGACTTGACCGGTATGGCAACCATGAGCATTTTTTCACCATAGTAGGGGTGCTCGTAGGTTCCTGTCCAGATTTTACCATTGAAAACTGCCGCCAACTGCCTGCCGGGAAGTTGGCGGCCGAATGGCTGCATCATCGCAGATCTTCCCATTCCCATGTGGCTTTGCATCATTGGCATCTGCATGCCGTAATGCATTCCGGGCGTTGACATGGCAACAAGCTGGCGGTCCTTATTGATAATCCAGATCCGGGCATTGAGAAGGTCGTCCATTTGATTGATATATTCGTTTATGCCATTAAAATTGCCCGACTTTTCCAGAACGGCGACAGCACGGGAAAGTTCCGTCCCTTTATTGATCAGTTCCTGTTGTCTGGTGCTTAAGACCTGATCTTTGAAAACCATCGATACACCGAATAAAACACCGGCGAGAGTGACGAGAATAACCAGCATAAAACTGAATAACAGTCTAAGTCGCAGCGAATGTTTCATTGCCGCACCTCAAACCGGTAACCGACCCCCCAAACGGTCTGGATATCCCAGGGGGTCGTATCTTTAGCTCCTAATTTTTGTCGCAGCCGCTTAATATGGCTATCGACAGTCCGCGTTTCCCCGCAATAGGTATAACCCCATACCTTCTCCAGCAAGAGCTCGCGGCTAAAGGTCCGGCCCGGGTGGGAAGCCAGACACCACAACAGTTCCATTTCTTTGCCCGTAAGCGGCACAACCCGGCCTGCTACATTGATGGAATGCTCGCTGCAATTGATTTCCAGATCGCGAAAGTGTAAGACTTCCGCTTTGAGAAAATCCCCATCCGATACACGGCGCAGGACGGCATTGACCCGGGCGACAACTTCCCGTGGGTTAAAGGGTTTGGTAATATAATCATCGGCTCCCAGTTCCAGGCCCAGAATGCGGTCTTCATCTTCCGCCCGGGCGGTCAGCATAATGATGGGGACCCGGGAGAATTTGCGGATTTGCCGGCAGACTTCAATTCCATCCAATACCGGCAGCATAACATCCAGGATCACCATACCGGGCGCAGTCTGTTCAACTTTACGGATTGCCTCCACGCCGTCGGCCGCTTCTTCGACCGTAAACCCCTCTTTTTGGAAGTAAAGGGAAAGCAATTCCCGGATTTGTGCATCATCATCCACGATAAGGATCGTTTGCCCTGCCATACGGAGGACCTCCTTTCCGCCAGACATTTCTTCTATTCTCCCTTATTATACAATAGAGGGACTCCCTTGCCCATATAAGCAAAAAAGGGAAAAGCCGTCAACAGACAGGTTGACGGCCGAAAAGAGACTGATTTTAGATAAATAAATTGACATTGGCTTCGTCGGCATGCCCCAAATAAGTAGCGACGCCGGCAAAATCAATTCCTTCAATTAATTCTTCCTTAGTAATGCCCATGACATCCATGGACATGGTGCAGGCGACAATATTTACGCCGAGAGCTTGCGCGCTCTGAATTAATTCGGGCAGAGTGTTGACATTTTTTTGTTTCATCATATGCTGCATCATCTTGGCTCCGAGCCCGCCGAAATTCATCTTTGACAATCCCAGCCGGCCGGCCCCGCGCGGCATCATCCAGCCGAACATTTTTTCCAGAAACCCTTTTTTTACCGGGACCGATTCCTCTTTGCGCAAAACATTTAAGCCCCAAAAAGTAAAGAATAAAGTCACTTCATCGCCCATTGCCAGAGCTCCGTTGGCAATGATAAAAGCAGCCATTACCTTGTCAAGGTCATTGCTGAAAACAATAATTGTCTTTTTGGCCACACTGCTCACCTCACCCTTTCTCAATTCTGGCGGTGATTACGTTGTCTTTTTCCTCTAAAGACAGCAGCGTATTGCCTGTTTTTTTGCACCAGGCGGCAACATCTTTTTTAAAGCCGTGGTCGGTTGCCTCAATCAGGACGGTATCTCCTGAAGCGGCTTGTTTTATCTGGGTAAACAACTGGACAATCGGTCCGGGGCATTGAAGGCCTTTGGCATTAATTTTGAATTCAGCCATACATTGATTCCTCCTTATTTTTAAATTAAACCAGCGGCAGGGGATACCCGGCAATACCGCCGTCTAGAACAGTGATATCCTGAATCCCTAGCTGTCTTAACAGCGGCTGCATCAGGTAGGCCCGTTTACCGACTTTACAGACGGCTATGACTGTTTTATTCCGGGGAATTTCCTGGGAACGGGCCGTTAATTCTCCCGCCGGAATATTGATCGCGCCGGGCAGCGACCCGATCATAAACTCCGGTTCGGTGCGTAAATCGAGGACAACCAGGGAAGGGTCCTGTAATCTTTCGGCCAGGGCCAGCGGTGAGATTCCCTTAAGTTTACCGTCCAATTTATTACGCATAACGTTGGCGGCCACAATGCTGGAACTCATAGCCATGGAAAAGGGCGGGGCATAGGCCAGATCCAGTTTGGCTACGTCATCGACAGTTGCGCCGAGGCTGATGGCGGTGGCAAAGATATCAATGGGTTTGTCAACTACGCCTTCCCCGAAGATCTGTACACCGAGAATTTTGCGGCTGGTCCGGTTGGCAATCAACTTAGTGATAATATTCCGGTAACCGGGATAATAATGGGCTTTATCATTGGCCGGCACCAGAACGGTCTCATAGTCGTACCCCTTCTGCCGGGCTTCCCGTTCGCTTAAACCGGTTTTACCGGCGGCAAAATCGAATAGTTTTATGACTGTGGTTCCTAAAACGCCGGGAAAGGAATCCTGGCTGGCGTTGGTAATGTTGATGGCCGCGGTGCGCCCCGTTTTGTTGGCTGTGGATCCCATAGGAATCCAAGCCGGTTCGTTAGTAACCCGGTGCCGGGTTTCGGCACAATCTCCGACCGCATAAATATGGGAGACCGACGTTTCCTGGCACTCGTTAACCTGAATCGCTCCGGTGGGACCGAGGGCTATGCCGGCTGTTTGCGCCAGGGCCACATTGGGGCGCACACCGATGGATAAAATAACAAGATCGGCAGGGAGACGGCGTTCCGATGTTTGCACATGGGTAACAGCCGTAGTCCCCTCGAAGGCGGTGACTTTTTCCCGGGTGTGGATGCTGATTTCATTTTCCTGGAGGTAATTTTCCAGGTGGAGGGCCACATCCCGGTCAAAATTAGGCAGGATGTGCGGCGCCGCTTCCACAACCGTCACGTTGATACCCTGTTGTTTCAGATTTTCCGCCACCTCCAGACCGATAAAGCCGCCACCGACAACTACAGCGTTTTGGGGGGAGCGGCTTTCGGCTGTTTGCCGGATCAGCACGGCATCTTCCACTTTGCGCACAGTGAAGATATTTCCCAGTTTAATTCCGGGCAGTGGCGGCACAACCGGCGAAGCACCGGTGGCGAGTACCAGCTGTTCGTAGGAAAAAAGTTGTTCCCGGCCGGTTTCCAGGTCGACTACCGTCACTGTCCGTTCCTGCGGATTAATGGCGGTAGCATGGTGCCGGGTGTAGACGTCGATATCGAATTCAGATTTTAAAGCGTCCGGAGTTTTCACCAATAATTCCTTTTGTTCGCCGATAATGCCGCCGATATAGTAGGGAAGGCCGCAGCCGGCATAGGAAATGTTGCGGTCATCGGTAATAATGGACACACGAAGGCCCGGGTTTTCCCGTTTGGCTTTGGCGGCTGCCTTGGTTCCGGCAGCGACGCCGCCGACTACTAATACATCATAGTGCTGCATGGTAGTTTATTCACCTCGCATAGTAATGGAAATCCTGTCCATTCCTCCCCCTTGAGGGAGGGGGCTTAAGGTTATTATAAAATAACATTGTGATTTTTGCAACAATATATTTATTCATTGTCCCGGGGGAGAGGGGGCATTCCATCTGGCGAATACTGAGAAAGATGGTGCCGGTGATTTTTGAACTTGACTTTTGTTCTTTGCCGATTTATTATCATATCATGTAGGTGTTTTTAACAGTAACATGCACATTGCATTAATTAGGATATACTTTTATTGAAAAGGATAATAAATATATAGATGAGGAGTCTTATCATGAATAATAAACAACCGGTCCAGTATGGGAAAATCGGTATTCTCTCGCTGGCGCATATGCTCAATGACTTGTACAGCAACTATCTTCCCCAGATGCTTCCCTTTTTGGTGGCGCTCAATCCCGGTTTTACCGCTACCAGGGCCGCCATTTTAGTATCGGCTTTTACCATCACATCCTCGCTGGTTCAACCGCTGTTCGGATATTTTTTGGACCGCCGTGGTAAGCGCTGGCTCGTTCATGTAGGAACGCTGTGGATGGCGGTCATGCTTAGCCTCACCGGCATTGTTCATAGCTATGTAGTTCTTGTCAGCCTTGCTGCTTTGGCCGGTTTGGGAACAGCCGCGTTTCACCCCCAGGCATCCACCATGGTTAACGTCTTAAGTGGCGATCGCAAAGCAGTATTGCTGTCCGCCTTTGTCGCCTTTGGCAATTTCGGCTTTGCCCTGGGACCGCTTCTTCTGGTGCCGCTATTTCAGGCGTATGGACTGCACGCCACCGTTGTAACGATAATTCCCGGAATTCTTGTGGCGTTGCTGCTGCTTTTTTTTGCCCCGCGCAATCAGGCATTGGGAGGGACTGCTCCGGAGTTTTCCGCCGTCTTGCATTCACTGAAATCCGCATCACGGGAACTTCTCGCCATTATTAGCGTGATCGCTGTCCGTTCGCTGGCTTATACCGGAATGTTAACGATTTTGCCGCTGTATTTCAAATCACAAAACCTATCGAATATCGCTGCAAGCCATTTGCTTACTTTGATGCTTTTCACGGGGGCCGTCGGCGGCCTGCTGGGCGGCTTTATATCCGATTATTATGGTAGAAAACGCTTGATTGTCGGTTCCCTGATTGTTTCCACTCCTTTATTTCTGGTCTTTTTTTATACCCAGGGCCTTATCAGCACGATTTTCCTGGGATTGGCCGGAGCCGCTTTGCTATCCAGTTTTTCCGTTACCATTGTCGCGGCACAGGAGGCAATTCCAGATAATAAAGCGCTGGCGGCGGGACTAACCATGGGTTTTGCCGGCGGGATCGGCGGTCTTGCTATCATTCTCATCGGCCGTATTGGCGATATTTGGGGCCTTGCAGCAGCTGTCTTCGTTATTTTCCTGCTTCCAGCCCTGGCCGGTTTGATTGGACTATTTATGAAAAGCCGGCCGGCTGCGAGACAGCAGCGCGGCTTACAAAGTGTTGGTGAAGCTAAAATCTAATCGGCGATTAAGGCCATAAACCGCTCTACTGCCGGCGTAACCGGCATCTTATCATGGGTCAGGACGCCCCAATAGCGGGGCGCGACCGGTTCGCCAATGTCCAGGATGAACAAATCGCCGCCGGCCAGTTCTTTTTGAATGTACTCTTTGGCTACAAAGGACAAACCCAGTCCGATTTTGACGAGATCAATCAGTAAATCAATACTTCCCAGTTCAATCTCAGGGGTTATCCTGAGATTGTGTTTTTCCAGAAAGGAGTTGAAGAAGCGGCGGGTGGTAGTATGATTTTCCAGCATTAACAGAGGATACGTTTCCAGTTCTTTTAATTCCAGGGTCTTATGCTGCAAGCGCGCAAAGGCCTTGCCAGCAATAAACACATCCTGAATGGTTTTTTGTTTTTGCATTGTAATATTCGGGTATTCTTCGGCTTGCGGCGGTATATTGGCAACACTGACATCGACCATCCCCTTCTGCAGCAGTTCGATACAGACCGGAGAAGGACGGTTGGTGATGCGAATTTTTATATGTGGATACAATTGATTAAATTGATGGAAGTAAGGCAATAAATAATACTTGCAAATGGTGTCGCTGGCGGCAATCCGGATTTCACCCCGCTGCAGCGAATGGAGGTCAAAGAGACTGCGTTCGCCCGTCTTAATAAAGTGAAAGGCTTGTTCAATATGACGATAGAGAATTTCTCCCTCCTGGGTGAGTTTGACCTGTTTGGTATGGCGGAGAAAGAGCTTGCAGCCCAACTTTTCTTCCAGTAAACGGATGGATTGACTGACCGCCGACTGAGAAATAAAAAGGTTATGGGATGCCTCCGAGAAACTAAGCCGGTTGGCGACGTGATAAAATACCTTATAGAGCTCGAAGTTAATATCCATATATTAATTCTCCTAATGTTCATCATAATAATTATTAATTTTTATTATTAATACCATTATACTACAATGAAATTATTAATCCCACTTTTCGCAGTCCTTTGTCATTCGACAATAATCTCACGGAAACAAGACAAACTTGGTGAATTTTAAACGAAACATAAATTCATCTATTTACTTTGTGGCTGTAATTTGGGAGAAATATTGTCGCCACAAGTTCAGAGTGCGAAATGTGGGAAGTAAGTATAGGAGGGGCCAAATGAGCCAGAGCGTACGCAGAGTCTATGTGGAAAAGAAACCGGCCTTTGCCGTGGAAGCCCAGGGCATATTCGCCGATTTGCGGGAGCATCTTAATTTGCAGGGATTAACCGGGGTTCGGTTATTGCGGCGCTATGACATGGCCGGACTGAGTGAAGCGGAGTACCGGCAGGCGCTGTACAGCATTTTTGCGGAAGCGCCGGTCGATGTTATTTATGAAGAGACCCTGCCGTTGCCGCCGGCAGTCCGGGTCTTCGCCGTGGAATATCTGCCTGGGCAGTATGATCAGCGAGCCGACTCGGCTGCCCAGTGCGTGCAGCTTCTTACCCAGCAGGAACGCCCGGTCATTGCTACGGCGAATGTGTATCTGCTGGCAGGAACTGTTTCCGACGCCGAATTTAACCGAGTGAAAGCCTATCTAATTAATCCTGTGGAAGCACGGGAGGCAGGGCTGGAAAAGCCGGTTTCCCTTGCTGTAGAGGCCGAGGTTCCGCCGGATGTGGCCGTGCTGCAGGGATTTACTGCCTATGACGAAGAGGATTTGCGGCGGTTTTGGGAGGAAGAGGGCTTAGCCATGAGTCTGGATGACCTCGCCTTTTGCCGGGAGTATTTCCGGGACCAGGAAAAAAGGGACCCAGCCCTTACGGAAATTAAAGTGATTGATACGTACTGGTCCGACCATTGCCGCCACACTACTTTTCTGACCAAAATTCAGGCTGTATCAATCGATGACGGGCGTTATGCACTGCCGGTGCGGGAAGCCTACCAGGAGTATTTGCAGGGCCGGCAGCAGGTATACGCCGGTAAGGAACGGGACATGAGCCTCATGGATATAGCCCTTGTGGGAATGAAGGAACTTAAAAAACAGGGAATGCTCCGGGACCTGGACGAGTCGGAGGAAATCAACGCCTGCAGCATTGTCGTAGATGTAGACGTTAACGGACAAAACGAGGAATGGCTGGTTATGTTTAAAAATGAGACCCATAACCATCCTACGGAAATTGAACCGTTCGGTGGTGCCGCCACCTGTCTCGGCGGAGCGATCCGCGATCCTCTGTCCGGCCGTTCTTATGTCTATCAGGCCATGCGCATTACCGGCAGTGCCGATCCCCGTACGCCTTATGGGGACACCTTGCCGGGCAAGTTGCCCCAACGGAAAATTACGGTGGGAGCGGCGGCCGGTTATAGTTCTTATGGCAACCAGATCGGTCTGGCTACCGGCCAGGTTGTGGAGGTATATGACGAAGATTTTGTCGCCAAGCGGATGGAAATCGGCGCGGTCATCGGCGCCGTTCCCCGCCGGAATGTAAAGCGGGAACAGCCGGTTCCCGGCGATGCCGTGATTTTGGTGGGTGGCAGGACAGGGCGAGACGGTTGCGGCGGTGCTACCGGTTCGTCCAAGGAACATACGGCAGAGTCCCTGGCGAGTTGCGGCGCTGAGGTGCAGAAAGGAAATCCGCCGACGGAACGAAAAATTCAGCGCCTCTTTCGCCGGCCCGAGGTCAGCCGGCTGGTTAAGAAATGTAATGACTTCGGCGCCGGGGGAGTGGCGGTAGCCATCGGGGAACTCAGCGACGGTCTTGCTGTCCAATTGGACGCGGTGCCCAAAAAGTATGCAGGGCTGGACGGGACGGAACTGGCGATTTCCGAATCCCAGGAGCGGATGGCCGTTGTGGTTGCGGCCGGGGATGTAGATGTTTTTTGCACCCGGGCGGCGGACGAAAATCTGGAAGCCACCGTCGTGGCCCGTGTCACGGCAGACCGGCGGCTGCGCATGACCTGGCGCGGCCGGGATATTGTTAATATTAGCCGGGATTTTCTCAATACGAATGGAGTCTTGCAGACAACGCGCGTACGAGTTAAGGCGCCGGATGAAAAAAATAACTATTTTTCCGCCGTGAACTCCGGCAAGGACGAAAAATCAGTTTGGCTGGCTAACTTGCAGGATCTTAACGTTTGCAGCCAGCAAGGCCTGGTCGAGCGGTTTGACAGTACCATTGGCGCGGGCACAGTGCTCATGCCCTTCGGCGGCCGGTTCCAGGCAACGCCGGCCGCAGGCATGGCGGCTAAGATTCCGCTGCTGCAGGGAGAGACCGATACGGCCACGCTCATGACCTTTGGCTATAACCCGCGGTTAAGCAAATGGAGCCCTTTTCATGGCGCGCTGTACGCTGTAGTCGAGGCGGTGGCGAAGGTGGCGGCTCTGGGCGGCGATTACCGCCGGGTCCGCTTAACTCTGCAGGAGTATTTTGAAAAGCTGGGCAAGGATGAAGAAAAGTGGGGTAAACCCTTCAGCGCGCTTCTGGGGGCGTATTATGCGCAGAAGCGGCTGGGCATTCCGGCCATTGGCGGTAAGGACAGCATGTCGGGTACGTTTATGGACCTTACTGTGCCTCCTACGCTGGTAGCGTTTGCCGTGGGGATTGCGGATGCCAAAACGGTAGTCTCCCAGGAGTTTAAAGAGCCGGGCAATCCTGTGGTTTTAGTGCCGCTATTTAGAGATGAAGGGGAATTGCCGGATTTTGAACAATTGGACCGGAATTATACTGCGATTTATCGTCTTGCCCGGCAAGGCAAAGTACGGGCGGCGAATCCGGTGGGAACCGGTGGTGTGGCTGCCGCGGTCAGCAAAATGTGTTTTGGCAACCGGATTGGCGTGAATTGCGAGACCGTTATGGAGCCGGCAGCTTTATACCGGGCGGATTATGGTTCCATTCTGCTGGAGATGGACGGCAATACGACCTGGGAGGAGGAACTGCAGGACATTTCCTATGTTGTTCTCGGTCAAACGTCGGAGGAGCCGGTCATCCGGGTAAACGACAGGGAGATTGGTTTGACTGAGGCGCAGGCTGCCTGGCAGCAGCCATTGGCAGCAGTATTTCCTACCCGGACGGTACCGCCGGCGGATGGAGTCCCCGCTTTTGCTCCCTTTGGAATAGGTGGAGAATTGTCTCAGCAGGCGGGCAACCGGGGAACCGCCCGGCCAAGAGTATTGATTCCTGTTTTTCCCGGCACCAACTGCGAGTATGATTCCGCACGGACTTTTGAAGCCGCCGGCGGCCAGGCGGAAATGCTGGTTATCCGGAATCTTTCCCCAGCGGATGTGGAAGAGTCCATCCGGGCCATGGTTGATAAAATCAAGCAGGCTCAGATTATTATGCTGCCCGGCGGCTTCAGCGCCGGCGATGAACCGGACGGATCAGGCAAGTTTATTGCTACCATGTTTCGTAATCCGCGCATCAAGGAAGCGGTCCGGGAGTTTTTGCAGCGCCGGGACGGACTGATGCTGGGCATATGCAACGGTTTTCAGGCGCTGATCAAGCTGGGGCTGGTGCCTTACGGCGATATCGTCGAAATCAATGAGACTTCTCCCACGCTTACCTATAACAGCATTGGCCGTCATGTTTCCCGTATGGCGACGACCCGGATTGTTTCCAACCGGTCGCCTTGGCTGCGCTATACGGCGACGGGCGACATGCATACTATTCCCGTTTCGCATGGGGAAGGGCGGTTTGTGGCGACGATGGAGGAATTTTCCCGGCTGTCCCGGCAGGGACAGATTGCTACGCAATATGTGAATTTTGCGGGCGAACCTGCTTATGAAATCGAATTCAATCCGAACGGTTCGTATCAGGCTGTGGAAGGGATTACCAGCCCCGATGGACGGATTCTTGGGAAAATGGGCCATTCGGAACGGATTGGTTCTTTCGTCGGCAAAAATGTTCCCGGTAATAAAGATCAAAGAATTTTTGCCGCCGGCATTGACTACTTCCGCTAAAAGAGGACAGACTATAAAAAGAATACAAGGAGGCTCCTGTCAATCCCGCTATGACTGTTGCATATTGTAGTATTACAGTAAGCACAGGGAGGGGTTGATAAGGGTTGAATGGAGAATTAACCGCCTTGCATTGGGTGTTTATGCCGTTTATAGTGCTTATCCTGGCTGTGATGGTATTGCGCCGTCGGTCTGGCCGTAACTACGATTGTGGCTATTTTCCTGATTTAGACGGATAAAAGGCTGTCACGCTGAAGCGAGGCAGCCTTTTTAGCTTTTTAATGTCGCTGATGAAGTGTCAATTGTTCTTTTGACGTGCATTTGACTGTAAGATGTATAGTGTATTCAAATGGTTTTGACATTGATTTTCCTTAAAATGTATAGTATAACTAAATGATAGTGCAAAAATAGAAAGCTAAAGTTGGGAGAGAACACATGAATATCATTTCTAGTAAAATCTTTGAAGGTAAAATTACGATCCGGTTGAAAGACAGAGTGTGTGAGACATCGGAAGAGTTATTGTCCAGCGATTTGTTTGCTAAAGTTCTGAAACTGGCGGTTAAGGAACTAGAGCAGCGGGATTCCATTATGCTGGATATATTTGAAGATAAGAGCAAGATTCGCAACGAAGATATCAGCCTTTTGATTGAAACGTTCCAATTCTTATATAAAATGCCCATTCACCTTGTGCCGAATGTGGTTGAAGGTTCGCGGCCCTTTTTGCGGAATCCCTATCTTCTGAATGATTTTTTGCAATATCTGTATAATTTCTGGCGTCATTTCAACCGCTTCATTATTTGTAATTCCAATGGGGATATGCTGGATAAGCGCCCGTACCGGACCTTTCATTCCACCATTGAACAACTGGGCCATTTGGTCCGTAAGACTTACCGGGATTTGCAGGATAATATTACGGGCAATCATCCTAATGTATACCGCCAGGTTGTGGCCGGGGCGGAAATTGCTACGGTTTGCATAACCAAGAATCTCGTTTTCCCCGGCGGGGCTTACGAAAAATTGCGCAATATCCCGGTAATCCGGCAAGTTCTTTTATACCCGCCGCTGGTTTTGAACCCGCCGATGAACAAACGGAAAGGCAAGTTTGAACGGGTGGGCCGCAATCCGCTGGAACTGATTGATATAAAGGATGACGAATGGCTGTGCTATCCGGCGAAAGTGGGACCACTGGTAATTTACATCTATTTCCAGGAACGCTTTTTTGAACTTGGGTTTTCCATGGCCAATTTATTTGATATTGCCGACGACAAGGATCTGGAAAGGAAACCGAATGCCGTCTTCTTGTTTGGTACGCCGGGCGATGCTATCGACAGTTTGGCGCCGCTTCCCACCGTATTTTACGACGATGAGGAAAATGATCTTTTAGTAGGCGCCATACCGAACCGGGATGAGTTTGGCTATTTTGGCTATTTGAAGAAGATGGCCCTGACATTGCATAATATCCGGATGATGAAATCCGGCAAATTACCTTTCCATGGTGCTTTGTTCCGCATTGTCCTGCGTGGTGACAAGGAAGCCACCGTTCTTGTCATGGGCGATACGGGAGCGGGAAAATCGGAAACGCTGGAGGCCTTCCGGGTATTAGGCGCCGAAACCATTCGTGATATTATTATTATCGCCGACGACATGGGTTCGCTGGGCATTGACGAAGCCGGCAATATTATTGGTTACGGTACGGAAGTCGGAGCCTATGTGCGGCTGGATGACCTGCAGCCCGGCTATGCGTTCGGCCAGATTGACCGGATGATCATTATGAACCCCAATCAGACCAATGCCCGTATTGTTTTACCGGTTACCTCGCCGGGAAATGTGCTGAAAGGCCATAAGATTGATTTTGTTTTATATTGCAATAATTACGAAGAAATTGATGAGGAACATCCCGTTATTGAACGGTTTGCCTCGGCGGAGGAAGCACTGCAAGTATTCAGGGCCGGTGCCGTTATGAGCAAGGGAACGACGGCTGCTACCGGACTGGTGCACAGTTATTTCGCCAATGTGTTTGGACCGCCTCAATACCGGCAACTGCATGATGAACTGGCGAAAAAATATTTTGACGCTTTTATGGCGCAGGGATTATTTATCGGTCAAATGCGTACGCGTCTGGGAATTCCCGGCTGGGAGCGCAACGGTCCGGAAGCCTCGGCCAAGGAGCTCTTAAAGCAGATACAAAACCGTTAGCAGAGACCGTGGGACCGGTCTTTGCTAACGGGGCTCAAAGCGCAGGGCTCAGGGCGCGAAGAACGGAGATTGAAAAAGCACCTTGGAATAAAAATCCAAGGTGCTTTTTTGCCGTGACTTGCGCCCCGGGCTCTGCGCCCTGCGCCGAACACCGCAGGCGGTGTTCCTATGCGATTTTCTTCTGGAATTTACGGATGCTGATAACCAGGGTAATGGTAATAAAGGCGATCAGGGAGGCCACCTGGGACCAGAGAAAGGAGATACCGATGCCCTTAAGGACGATACCGCGCATGATTTCCAGATAGAAGGTGAGCGGGAGAAGGTTGCCCAGGGCGTTGAACAAGAACGGCATGGCTTCCCGGGGAAACATAAAACCGGAAAGAAGAATACTGGGCAAAAGCACAAAGAAGGACATCTGCATAGCCTGCATCTGGGTCTTAGTGACTGTGGAAATAAGAACACCTAAAGAAAGAGAGGCCACAATAAAGATGGAGGTAAGGGCATACAACAAGCCGAGACTGCCGCGCATGGGCAGGTCAAAAATAAGGATTCCCACCATCAGGGCTAACGTGGCCTGAATGTAGCCGACAAACACGTAGGGGATGATTTTTCCCAGCATCAGCTCATAGGTTTTCAAAGGGGTAACAATCAACTGTTCCAGGGTGCCGCGCTCCCGCTCGCGGACAATGGCCATGGAAGTGATCATGACCATTGTCATGGTCAGTACTACCCCCAGAATGCCCGGCACCATATAAAAGGCGGATACAAAATCCGGATTATACCAGGGACGGATGCGGATATCATAAGGCTGTTCCAGGTTTTTGCCCAGAGTTCCCCGGGCGCGCTGGATCAAAACATCCTGGGATTTTAGCTGGCCGATGATTTGGGCGGTGCTGATGGCGGAATTGGCCGAAAGGGAATCGGAGGCGTCGACGATTACCTGCACCGAGCCGGTGCGACCGTGTTTCAGATTTTCGGTAAAATCGGGGGGGATGACGATGCCCACTTTGGCGTCACCTTTGGCGATGGCGTCATCGACTCCCTGATAACTGCCGGCAACCTGCTTTATATCATAATAGCCGCTCGCTTCAAAAGCGGATATAAGGTCGCGCCCCTCCTGGCCGAGAGATTGGTCGAAAACAATCGTGGGCAGGTGTTTGACATCGGTGTTAATGGCAAAGCCGAATACGAGCAATTGAATGATCGGCATGCCAACCATCATAATAAAGGTAAGGCGGTCCCGTTTCATCTGAATAAATTCTTTAATCAAAAGTGCCTTCAAACGGTTCATACAACCAACTCCTTACGCTGGGACTTTACGTAATAAACAAATACATCTTCCAGGGCCGGCGTAATGACCTGATAATCATAAGCTTGAAAATCCGGCAAGTCTTCCCGGCGGACCAGCAGGTGGACACTGGTGCCGTAGGGATAAGCATCCAGCGCGGAATTTTGCCCGGTAATCAGTTGCTGCAAAAGGTTCATGGGGTCTGACGCGGGAATTTCCAGCAAGACGCCGGGCAGGCCTTGTTTTAACACGTCGGGGGTATTACTGGCAATCAGGTTGCCTTCGTAAATAAAGCCGATTTGGTCGCAGTGCTCCGCCTCATCCATAAAGTGAGTCGTTACCATAACCGTTGTGCCGTCCGCCGCCAGTTTATAAATAATGTCCCAGAACAGGCGGCGGGATTTGGGGTCTACTCCGCCGGTCGGCTCATCCAAAAACAGGATGGGCGGTTTATGGAGAATGGAGCAGCCCAGGGCCAGCCGTTGCTTCCAGCCGCCGGACAGGTTGACGGTGAGTTCCGTTTTCCGGTCCTTAAGCCCGGCCATGGTCAGCATTTCCTCAATCCGCTTTTTTTTGATATCGGCGGCAAGGCTGTACATACCGGCATAAAATTCTAAATTCTCGATTACCGTTAGATCGTCATAGAGACTGAATTTTTGCGACATATAGCCGATGCGGCTTTTGATTTGTTCTGCGTGCTGAGCCAAGTCCAAGCCCAGGATGGAGCCGCCGCCGGCCGAAGGTTCCAAAAGGCCGCACAGCATGCGGATTGTTGTCGATTTTCCGGAGCCGTTGGGTCCCAGAAAGCCGTAAATGCTGCCTTGGGCAATTTGCAGATTGATTTGGTTTACGGCGACAAAGCTGCCGAAGCGGCGGGTTAGATTGTGCGTTTCGACCGCATACATTTAGATCACCTCGCTTGCCAGGGCGACAAAAACATCTTCCAGGGTCGGCCTGATTTCTTTAAGCGCCAGGACCGGAATTTCCGCCGCGCCCAGGGCGGAGCGGACGGCGGCGGCCGCGGCGGCGGGGTCATCGGTAATGAGATGATATTTGCCGCCGAAGGCATTGATGTCCCGCAACGGACAATGTTCCAGATGTTGTTTAATCTTTTTGCCTTCAGCCTGCAATTCCAGCACTTTAAAGGGATAGGCCGTTTTCAGCGCCGCCGGCGAATCGCAGGAGATGATGCGTCCATGATGCATGAAGGCGACCCGGCTGCAAAGTTCGGCTTCATCCATATAAGGGGTGGAGACAAATACCGTCATGCCTTCTTTATTCAGACGGTACAACATTTGCCAGAATTCCCGGCGGGATACGGGATCTACGCCGGTAGTCGGCTCGTCGAGAAAAAATACATCCGGTTTATGCATTAATCCGGCGGCTAAGGCCAGTTTTTGCTTCATGCCGCCGGACAGATTATCCGCCAGCCGGTCCTGAAAGGGCAGTAAATTGGTAAAAGTCAATATTTCTCTGGCCAATTCCGTGACACGAGCGGAGGAGGCGCCATAGAGCGAGCCAATAACCCGGATATTTTCCATAACTGTCAAGTCGCCATAAAGACTGAATTTCTGGGGGACATAGCCAAGCCGCCCTTTCACTGTTTCGGGAGCTTGGCTGCCTAAGAGGGTGAGCGTGCCGCCGGAAGGATCCAAAAGACCGGTAATCATCCGGATGGTTGTCGTTTTTCCCGCACCGTCCGGTCCCACCAGTCCGAAGATTTCGCCCTTGTTGACGGTAAGCGAAATACCGTCGACAGCCGTTAGGGAGCCAAACTGCTTGGAGATATTATTCAGTCGGATCATTGCAGCACCACATCGGCGGGCATTCCCGGTTTTAGCAGGCCGTCCCGGTTGTCAATTTTTACTTTTACGGCGAATACCAAATTGGCCCGTTCCCGTTCGGTGATACTTTGCCGGGGAGTGAATTCGGCATTCTGGCTGATTTCTTTAATTTCACCCTGAAATTTTCTATCCGGGAAGGAATCAATTTTAACGATGGCGGGCTGACCAATTTTTAACAGGCCCAGTTGGGAGGATGCTACGTAAATCTTGACCCAGGCATCACTCATATCGCCTACGGTGGCAATTGGCACGCCGGCATTGACATACTCGCCATTTTCAAAATTTTTGGTAAGAATTAAGCCGTTTAACGGACTATGAACCGTGGTGTCGTCGACCTGGGTACGGCTGGCAGCCACAATAGCCTTCGACCGGGCTACTTCCAGTTTTTGCGCTTCAATAACATCGGCGCGGTTTCCTTCATTTACCAGGCTCTGCTGGGACTCCGCCGTCTGGAGAGAACTATGGGCCACTTCATAAGCGGATTGGGCGGCATCAAGCTGCTGGGCCGAAATTGCGTTATGGGCATACAGCATACGGTAACGGTCCCAATCAAGCTTTGCTTTTTCATAGACGGCGCGAGCCGAGGTCAGGCTGGCGGCAGCTTCTTCTTTTTCCTGAGAACGGGACCCTTTGACAAGATCGTCCAATTGGGCCCGGGCTTTGGCCAGAGCGGCTTCATCCCGGAGAAGCTGGGCCTTTAGGTCTGGACGGTCGATTGTAAGCATGACCTGGCCGTTTTTGACCCGGTCCCCTGCTTGAAAAGACATATGCTGGATGTAACCGCTTACCTTGGCGGTAATATCGGCTCGGGTCACTTCAATGGTACCGGTGGCGGTAATCCCCTTTTCTTTGGGGGCGAATAATTTGTAGCCGGAGGCGGCGGCGAGTACCGCAAAGAGAGCTACACCGGCAATGAGTTTTTTATTCATGCTGATTCCTCCTAACACCATGTATAAAGATGTCGAGGGCTTGCAATACATGTTTTTCGTCCCGGTCGGGGACCGAAGGCAGCATGCCGCCGAAAATCGGCTCGCCAATAAAGTAAAAATTAACGATGCCGACGAGAGCAATGGTGGCAAAGGCAGGGTCAATGCCGGCCCGGATTTGGCCGCATTCAATCCCTTCCTGCAGGATCGCGTGAAGCACCTGATAGGCCCGCCCAAAGTGCTTTTT
Source organism: Allolucifera butyrica (assembly GCF_900476375.1). Lineage (GTDB taxonomy): Bacteria > Bacillota > Negativicutes > Sporomusales > UPPP01 > Lucifera > Lucifera butyrica. The sequence goes on from NZ_UPPP01000063.1 coordinate 20,940, forward strand.
TACTACTGTTTCCAGACAGGTTGTGGGATTGCTGAGTTCACCGTACAGATACCGGCGAAAATACGGAAAACGGCGGTGAATTCCCATAACCCCCAGACCGAATTTTTTAATCCGGTCAAGGGGTGTCAGGTTTTGGTCGTCTATGGCGGCAATGGTGCTGGCAACTTTGGACAGGTGCATTTCGAGCACTGCGCTGTAAAGACCTTCTTTGCCGCCGAAATGATAGGATATGAGAGCGCTGTTTACGCTGGCGGCTTCAGCCACTTCCCGGATTGAGACGGCGGCAAAGCCCCGTTCGGCAAATAATTTGGAGGCCGCTTCGAGCAGTTTTGCAGAAGAATCTTTTTCCATGTCGTCCATTTCCCTTCCCTTAATTAATCGATTGATTAAAATGTAGCACAAATAAAATTATTTGTCTATCATTTTTTGGCAGGAATTAGTTATGTTATTCTGGAAATAATTATTATCTTTTGATAATTTTAAAATGTTCTTAAAAGGGGGTAGACAAATGAAACAATATTATACCTGCTTGTTTGGCGGTGAAGCGGGTTATGGCGTGATGAGCGCCGGAGCCATGGTAGGCAAAGGAGCCGGCCGGAACGGGCTGTGGTCGGTGGTGGTAAATGAATATCCGTCCCTGATTAAAGGCGGGCTGAATTCCTGTCTGGTTCGGTTAGCGGATGAGCCGTTGCATTCTTATCAGGAGGGGCTGGACTTTCTGGGAGCCATGTCCCAGCCGGCTTATGATGGTTTTGCCGCTCAGGTTAAGAAGGGAGGAATTATTTTATACGATTCCGGTGCCGTCAAAGTTAATCCTGAAACCGCACCGGATGGAGTCAGGCTGATTCCCGTGGGCCTGGTGCAGTCCGTGCCGGGTGATGCCGCCAGGGTAATGGCTAACAGCGCTCTGTTGGGGGCATTTTGCGCTTTGACGGGTTTTCCCCAGGATATTTTGACCCAAGTAATGGCAACCGAGTTTCCTAAGGCTGAGGTAGCTCAACAGAATATTTCTCTGCTGACGGAAACCTACAAGCGGGTTGCCGCCGGGATGGCTGAGCAACCCAAGTTCCCTTTGGCTTTTTCGCCGGGGGCGGAGCGAAAAATGCTTCTCAACGGCAATGACGCCATTGCCATGGGAGCCGTTCAGGGCGGCTGCCAGTTTGCAGCCGGTTATCCTATGACACCCGGTTCCAGCATTCTGGTATATCTGGCTGATCATGGACCGGAATACGGTCTGGTCTTTAAACAGGCGGAAGATGAGATTGCCGCCATGAATATGCTCATTGGCGCTTCCTTCGCCGGTGCCAGAGTTATTGGAGCGACCAGCGGCGGCGGTTTTTCCCTGATGGTGGAAGCCCTGGGATTTGCCGCGCAGGCCGAACTGCCCGTGGTTATGGTGGAAGCCCAGCGGGGTGGTCCGAGTACCGGTTTGCCCACCCGGACGATGCAGGCGGATCTGGATTTTGTTACCTATGCCTCCCAAGGGGAATTTCCCCGTTTGGTAGTGGCGCCGGGTGATATCGAGGAATGTTTTTATGAAACCTGCCGTCTCTTCAATTTAACCGATAAATATCAGGTTCCCGGTATAATCCTTACGGATAAATATCTGGCCGACACCGCTTTTACCCGTCCTCATTTTGACACCTCCGGGCTAGGCATCAGCCGGGGAAAACTGGCGGATGAAACCTGGCTGGCCGCCAATCAGCCTTACAAACGGTATCAATTGACGGCAGACGGCGTTTCGGTGCGGGCCTTTCCCGGCCAGGCCGGCGGCCGGCACATTGCCACAAGTTATACTCATGGTGAAGACGGGTTTTATAGTTCCGGCAATAGGGAACACGCGGCTGCCGAACCGGCAACGACAACGGCCGGCATAGATAAGTGGTACCGTAAGGTCCCATTTATGGAAGCGGATATTCCAGGGGTTAAGCTTTACGGTCCGGCGGAGGCGGAATTGACGGTAATCGCCTGGGGTTCTACCAAAGGAGCCGTATTGGAGGCCATGGAGGAAGCTTGTCAGGATGGAATGAGCGTAAATTTTTTGCAAGTCCTGTATATGGCGCCGTTTCCTGCACAGCAAATGAATAGGCTGTTAAAAACGGTGAAAAAATCCCTTTTGGTGGAAGGCAACAAAACCGGCCAGCTCGGACGGATGATCCGGGCCTATACAGGCTACAAAACGGACGATTCTTATTTAAAATATGATTCCCGGCCGTTTGTACCGGCCGGTATCCTGGCTAAAATTAAGGAGGTGTTGGCATAATGTCCGCACATGATATCAATGGTTCCTATGTTCCGACCTGGTGTCCCGGCTGCGGGAATTTCGGCATTTTTAATGCCCTGAAACAGGCGTTGGCGTTGCTGAAACTGGATCTCGAACAGACCGCGCTGGTGACAGGCATCGGCTGTTCCAGTAAGATCGCTCAATATTTGAACCTATACCGGATCGAGACCCTGCACGGGCGGACGCTGCCGGTGGCTACGGGACTGAAACTGGCTAATCACGACCTAACCGTAATTGTTGCCGGCGGGGATGGAGACGGAATGGGTCTGGGCATGGGACATTTTGTTCATACGGCCCGCCGTAATCTTAACCTGACCTATTTGATTCATAATAATCAGGTCTACGCCTTAACAAAAGGACAGTCTTCCCCCACCAGCGATGCAGGTATGGTTACCAAATTTACGCCGCCTCCTTTAGGGAATACGGAGCGGCCGGTGAATATTGTTCAACTGGCGTTGAGTGTGGGTGCTACGTTTGTTGCCCGCTCTTTTGCCGGTGATATTCCCGGTTTGGTTAAACTGATGGCGGCGGCCATTGAACATCCCGGCTTTGCGGTGGTGGATATTTTGCAGCCATGCGTGTCCTTTAATCATATAAATACTTATGATTGGTACCGGCAGCGTATTCGGGCGGTGGAGACGATGGACGGATATGACAGCGGGAATGAGACAAAAGCACTTGCCTTGGCCGGCTTGTGGGGCGACGTGATTCCGGTGGGCTTATTTTATAAAGAAATCCGTCCCTCTTTCACTGATTCCTTGCCGCAGTTGAAAAAAGGAGCCTTGGTCTCGCAGCCGGCTGCCGTCCGGGATATTGCGCCGTTAATGGCAGAGCTGAGTTAATAAGAGGACAATAATTCTCCCAAGAAAGACTCTCTGGATCTTTCTTGGGAGAACGTTGTTTTTCTTTGTACATGAAAAAAAGATCAGGGGGAAAATTAAATTTGAGGTGAACCGGATGAAATTGCTGCTGCAGCCGCTGCCTGTCCGTATTTTTCACTGGACGATGTTCAGTTGTGTTATGACCTTACTAATAACCGGATTATATTTGCATAATCCGGGGGAGGTTTTCCGGCTGCCGCTCAGTCTGGTGCGAAAAATTCACGGTATGTTCGGTATGGTGCTTATTTTTAATCTATTGGCCCAAATCTATTATTATAGCGTAACCGGCAAATTTACCGAGATTATTTTTTTGCCCCGGGATTGGAAAAATATACGGAGTTTTATGCGGTATGTTTTATTTATCACGGAGTATCATCCGAATTATGGACGGTACAATCCGGGGCAGAAGGGGCTATTTACTTTATGGGGCATAGCCGTGCTGACCGCCTCGGTTACGAGTATGATGCTGCTGTTTCCAGACCAGACTATTCTGTTGCAACGCTGGGTAGGCGGGTTGCAGAGGGCGCGGGTGATTCACTTTTTTATTGCCGCTTTTTTTGGCGCAACCGTCCCGCTGCATTTGTATTTGGTATTTACCGAGGACCCGGCCAAATTGCAGGCTATGTTTACCGGTTATATTAAGAAAGAGCCCGGGAATAAGGGAGATATGTAGGATGCATAACCCTATTTTCTTAGGACGGAAGCGGTGATAACAGGCTGCGGGTTGCCGGTATTTTAACAGTACGGGCTGGGACAAGTAAGGATGAGAGCGTTTGATAGCCGCCATCCATGCCCTGTGCTCCCAGCAGCATTAGGAGGTCAGCGGGACCGGCGGCGTTAAGGGCCGTTTGTAAAGCGGATTCTACTGTTTCATTATAAACATAGGTGGCCCCGGAACGTTCCAGTGCCGTTAGAAAAGCCTCTTTTTCCGCGGCAGTAACCCGGTCGGCGGGACCGGTATCCCCGTTGGCGGACGTAATGACAAGCATCAGTGGCAGCCGGTTTTGCCACCGGGCCAGGCAGATTGCATTGGCGGCGTTAATATCCGGACCGCGGCTGCCGCGAATGGCATTAACCAGAACAATGCGCTGGTATCTAAATAGAGCGGCGGTCTCCAGAACAGCATCGATGCTTCCCGGATTAAGGGCCGTATCATCAATTACGGTACGCCCGTTAATATGATAGACATTCAGCCGGCGGTCCACGCCGCGGAACGTGCCCAGCGCCTGCTGTACCTGAGCGGGAGAGATCCCCAGAAAGAGAGCGGCGGCACCGGCCAGAAGAGCATTCTCTGCATTATGGCGTCCGGGCAGGGGAAAATGCATGGGGATGCGTTCCGGTAGGAGGGCACTATGGGACAAGCAGGGAAACGGCTTGTTCCATTCCATAAAAAAGGTGGTACCGTTCGCGGCGATATGAGTGATCATGCCGCATAGATCGGCGCCGCCGGACAAGGAACAAGTAATCACGGTTCCGCTATAGCGGGAAGCTATGGCTTGGCATTGAGCGTCATCCGTGTTCACCACGAGGCCGGAAGCAGGCGACAAAAGGGATAGGAATTTTTCCTTGGCGGCCCGATATTCCGCGAATGAGCCGTGAAAATCAAGATGATCCGGACAAATATTGGTTAAAATGCCGCAAGAAAAATGAATACAATCGGCCCGGTGAAGTTCAATTCCCTGGGCTGATACTTCCATGGCGGTATGGGTGACGCCGTTTTCGTGCATAAGATGCAGGTAATGCTGTGTAGTTGCGGCGTCAGGTGTGGTCAGGCTGGCGGGAAGGTTGCTTCGGCCGGTATGGATGCCGGCGGTGCCAATCATTCCGGCCTGATTGCCCGCCTGACGGAAAATGTGTTCCAGCAGGCAGGCAATGGTTGTTTTGCCGTTAGTGCCGGTGATTCCCACTAAAGACATGTGGTGAGAAGGATGGCGGTAAATATGAGCGGCCAGGATGGCTAAGGCCTGCCTGGCGTCCGGAACGGCAATAAGCGGTACGGAAACAGGTGCAAGGATTTGCGGGGTATCGGTTACAATGGCTGCTGCTCCGTTGGCGATGGCTTGTGGTACGAAACGGTTGCCATCCGTAGTTCTGCCGCGAATCGCAACGAATATATGTCCGGGCTGTACGCTGCGGGAATGGCAGGTGATACCTGTGACGCGGTCAAGCAGGGATAGCAGTTTTTCCACCTGTTTTCACCTTCTCTGTTAAAAAAATCGTGCTTTATAGTATGAAGAGGAGGGATCAAAAGGTGAAAGAAAAGGCGGCTTTTTTGCGGCACGTAATTTTATGGCTGACAGTGATCCTTGTATTGACTGGGACCGGCTGTCTAAGAAAACCGGCCCCTAAACCGGATATGCCGCGGGTTGCCCACGGTGTCATGCTTGACGGTTTGGCGGTCGGCAATATGACCGGTCAGGAACTGACCGGCTTGGTAACGGCGTTGGAAAGTCAGGAGAACCGTTCGCCGGTGAATGCCCGGTTTGATGATTTAACAGGCGATATACTGCCCGGTAACACAGGAAGGGCCATTAACGCCGGAGCTACGGTGGAACGGGTCATGGCAGCAGCGGCGGGCAGTTTGGTTCAAGTTCAATATAGGATATTATGGCCGGAAATTACGGAAAATAAATTGCGTCAGGCCCGGCTGATCGGCAGATACCGGTCCCCTCTGCTGGACAGTACACCCGCACGGGTGCAGAATATTCTTCAGACTACCCGGCTGGTCAATAATACCGTTTTACCGGTGGAAAATGAATTTTCTTTTAATCGCACAACCGGCGAACCTACTTTGGCGCGAGGGTTTCAAAAAGCCGCCGTTTTTGCTGCCGACGGACAAACTGTACAGGAAGTAGGCGGCGGAATGTGCCAGGTTTCATCAACGCTATATTGCGCCGTACGGCAGGCCGGACTGCCTGTCACGGAACGGCATCCTCACTCCCGCCCGGTGGCGTATGTACCGCCGGGCTATGATGCAACCACGTATACCGATAAGAATTTCCGGTTTGTGAATGCCCGGCGCCATCCCCTGATAATCCGGGCATGGACGGATAACCGGCAAGTAACGGTGGACTTATGGGAATTGATGTTGTAAAGCCTCTATGAGCGGGAACGCATAATCAGGAGGACTTATTACCATACTAAGGGGGGAGGTGGGAGGTTTGCGCAAAAATAAGCGCTTTTTTATCGCAACCCTTGCTGTTCTTGTTGTAATTACGGTCACGGGAGCCTATACACTACTGCGTTCTCCCGCTCCCAAACCATCGCCGCCTGTTCCACGGCCGCAGCCGATTCAGCCGATACCGGGTGCGCCGCCCTTTGATATGAGTAAATATAAGAAGGAACCGGTTATTACCGTCTGGATAGCGGATAAGGGAAAGGTGGAAACCATGCCGCTGGAAACGTATTTGGAAGGCGTCATCGCCCAGGAGATGGAACCCAACTGGCCTATGGAAGCGTTGGCCGCCCAGGCGATTGTATCGCGTACCTTGACTCTGAACGCCATGGAAGCCGGGACGATCCGGAAACTGCATCATGCCGATGTGAGTACCTCCAAGGACGAATTGCAGGCTTATGCGCCGCAGAAAATTAATAACGCCATACGAACAGCCGTGCAAAATACACGCGGTCAAATCCTGCTGTATGCAGGAAGTTTGGTTAATGCCATTTATAGTTCATGTAACGGACAGATCAGTGCTACCAAGGAAGAAAGTTTTCCTACCGAGATTCCAGTTGACACACCTTATTTTCAGCCGGTTACGGATAACTGTTTCCAGTATGCACCGCCGAATGAGCAAAAGTGGGAGGTTAAGATACCGGCGTCGGAAGTGGCCCGGACCATCGGTTACCAGGGGAATCCCGCCGATATTGCGATTCTGGAAAAGGGGCCGTCAGGTCGCATTTTATATATTGGCGCCGGCAATCAAAAAATGTATGGTTCTGATTTTCGCAAAGCCATTGGCTATGACCGTCTCAAATCAACCCTGATTACACAAATGACTTATCATAATGGCTATTTCACGTTTCAGGGCTTAGGATGGGGCAACGGGGTGGGACTTTGCCAATGGGGAGCGTATACCTACGCTCAACAGGGCTGGAAGGCGGCAGACATTATCCGCCATTACTATGTGGGGACTCAGATTGTTAAACTATGGGACTGACACAGGAAACGGAAGAAGGTGCGGTCATGGAGAATGAAGAATTGACCGGCTATCCGCCCCGACGGTATTTACACCGGGTGTCGGTCAACCCCAGCGCCGATCATTTGTGTAAGGTGATTGTCCATAATGGGGGAGCACTGCAAGCGATCCGGAATACGCCGTTTCGCAAAAGTGTAGAAGCGGAACGGGTAATTGCCGAAGATATGAAATTATTAGGATTTCAACATTCGGTGACTAACCGTAAGTATACACCGCTGTTTAAAAACGGACTGAATTTTGAAATTGATTTTTATCACCCCGAATTCCGGGTGGCGGTGGAAGTGGAAAAAGGGGAGATTAATAATATTTGGAAAAACATATGTAAATTTGCCGAGTCGCCTGTGATCCGGCATGGCGTGATCCTGGTGCCGGTCATCCGGCAGGGACAGCAAAGCAGCAGCGAATTCTATCTCAATACACTGAAACGGTTATGTCATATTGAAAAAGTCTTTTCGTTTATTGACAGTTTGTTGATTATCGGTTATTAAAGGCCGCTGTAAAGCCGTTGATTTTTGCGGCCGGGAATTTACAGCGGCTATTATAAATATAATAAATAATCGGGGAGAGACAGTTTTTAACGCCTCATCCTGAACAGGCGCCGCCTGAGCCAATGCATGGACCCGGGCGGCGCCTGTTTTCTATTAATCCTTCTGCCTGATGATTTCCGGATGGTTTCCCTGTGCCCCGAGCCCTGCGCCATAGACCGAAAAACCGCGTTAACGGCTTTTCTTATGGTATTTTGACAGCAATTACGTTATAATATAACGGTATTGTATTCTAATGTCGAAGGCGAAATGAGGTTTGTCATGACTAACGTCATCGTGACGGTTATTGGTACCCAGAAGGAGGACGGCGGCGAGGCGGAGCGGATTGAGCTTGTAACTGCCGGACGCCATTACCGGAAAAACGGGATTGATTATATCAGCTATGAAGAATCAGCAATTACGGGCATGGAGGGTACGACGACGCTTTTAAAATTATCCCCTGACAGTTTGACGTTAGTCCGAATGGGTAGGATCGAGCACAAACAACAATTTTGTCTGGGTGAAAAACATACCGGGACCTATATTACTCCCTTTGGCAGGATGGAGACAGCGGTTTGGACCACACGGCTGGAGATATCCCTGGCGGCACCGGCCGGCAGCGTCGAATTAGCTTATGAACTGGAAATTGACGGACGATGGCAGAGTACAAACACTTTGTCCGTTACTATACGAGAAGAAAGGAATCAGGAACATGAAAGAAGCGCTACATAAGGCCATTCAGGCGGCAGCCATGCAGGCGGTGCAAGATGGAATTTTCCGTATAGAGGAATGGCCGTCTGTTATTTTGGAAGTCCCGCCGCAGAAAGAATTTGGTGATTTTGCGACGAATTTTGCCATGCAAGCCGCCCGGGCGGCGAAAACCAACCCAAGAGTAATTGCGCAGGCAATTGTTGAACGGTTAAAAGAACCCTGGCTGGAAAGGGCAGCCATCGCCGGACCGGGATTTATTAACTTTTACCTGAAACCGGACTGGCTGTATAATATGCTGGCCGGCATTTTGGCGGCCGGTCCCCGCTATGGCCAGATAAACACCGGCGCCGGCCGGAAAATACAAGTGGAATTTGTCAGTGCCAATCCAACCGGCCCGCTGCATGTAGGGCACGGCCGGGGGGCAGCGGTGGGCAGTGCCTTGGTCAATCTCCTGCGTGCCGCCGGGTACGATGTGGAGGCTGAATTTTATATTAACGACGCCGGCAACCAGATTGATAATCTGGCGGCCTCAGTCAATGCCCGGTATTTGGAATTACTGGGCCAATCCGTAAGTTTTCCGGAAGACGGTTATCATGGCCGCGACATTATTGAGACCGCGCAGCGTATTATCGACCGGGACGGTGAAAAATACCTGACCATGCCGCAAGAAGAACGGCTTGCCGTATTCAAAGAACTGGCCCTGGCCGAAAAACTGGCGGCGCTCAAGGAAGATTTGGCGGCATTCGGCGTGACCTTTGACGTGTGGTTCAGTGAACGGACACTGCATCAGGCCGGCGCCATTGAAGAAACATGCCGGACTCTTCGGCAAAAGGGCTATATATATGAGCAAGATGGGGCTTTATGGCTAAAATCAACGGCCTATGGCGACGACAAGGACCGGGTGGTTATCCGGGACAACGGCGTTCCCACGTATTTGGCGGCCGATATTGCCTACCACAAGAATAAATTTGAACGGGGATTTGATACGGTTATCAATATTTGGGGCGCGGACCACCACGGGTATATTCCCCGGGTGAAAGCCGCCATTGCCGCTCTGGGTTTTAATCCGGACCAGTTAGAAGTTTTGATTTTACAAATGGTTAGTTTATACCAGGGTGGAGAACTGGTGAAAATGTCAAAACGCACCGGACAGGGGATTACTCTTACCGAATTAATGGAAGAGGTAGGTACCGACGCGGCCCGGTTCTTCTTCATTATGCGCTCCACCGACAGCCAACTGGATTTCGACCTCGATTTAGCCAAGTCCAGCTCAAACGAAAATCCGGTTTATTATATTCAGTATGCTCACGCCCGCATCTGCAGCATATTCCGGCAGGCAGCTGAAAATGATATTGTTTTGAATGATATGGCGGAAGTGAAGCTGGAGTTTTTGAACACTGCCTACGAAATAGATCTGATCAAGAAACTGGGACAATATCCGGAGGAAATTGCCGCCGCCGCTGCCGAACGGGCTCCCCATCATATTGCCAGATATGCCCATGAATTAGCCTCTTTATTTCATACTTTCTATAATCAATGCCGCATAATCGGTGTGGAACCCGGATTGGCGGCGGCACGACTGGCGATGGTAGCCGCTGTTCGGGATACACTTTGCCACGCATTGACTATTTTGGGCGTGTCTGCGCCGGAAAAGATGTAAAAAAAGAGGAATTTGCGTCCGCGTGAGGAATAATACCAAAAATATTTTTACGGCGGAGGTAACAACTACTATGGCGGATAGAACAAGATTGCAATCGGAAGTTGATTTAGCATACAAAATTCTGCAGCAGACAGGACATTCGCTGTATTTCCGGGAACTAATCAGTCAAGTGTTAAACAGTAAGCAGGAGAAAGTTTACTCCATGGCTCACGCCATAGCGGAAGTCCATACTCAGATTAATATGGACAGCCGCTTTATGCATATGGGGAAGGGAATGTGGGGGTTAACCGAATGGATGCCGCAGCGCGGGGTCCGTTACATGGAAGAAACAGCGGCTACGACATCGGACAGTCACCGGCGGCGGGAAAAACTGCTGGCCGAAATTCAGCAGGATTATGCCGCCACCGCAATGGAAGCGGAAGAACACGAATAAGCGTTGTTATTGGAAGTAGTAATCTTCCCTATTGACACCGTCTGACAAAAAGGGTAAACTTATATGGTTGAAAATGCAAGAGTAATTTAGGAGGAACAGATTATGGCCAAGTATATTTTTGTCACCGGTGGCGTGGTCTCATCCCTTGGCAAAGGTATTACCGCCGCGTCTTTGGGGCGCTTGCTGAAAAGCCGCGGTTTCAAAGTTACCATCCAAAAATTTGACCCATACATAAACATTGATCCGGGAACGATGAGCCCATATCAGCACGGTGAAGTGTTTGTCACCGATGACGGCAGTGAAACCGACCTGGATCTTGGTCATTATGAGCGGTTTATTGATATTAATTTAAGCAAAAGTTCCAATGTGACGGCCGGCAAAATTTATTGGTCCGTTATCAATAAGGAACGTAAGGGTGACTACCTGGGAAGTACCGTCCAGGTTATCCCCCATATTACAAATGAAATCAAAGAACGCATTTATCGTCTGGGCCAGGAGGAAAATGCCGACTTTGTGATAACCGAAGTTGGCGGTACGGTGGGGGATATAGAAAGCCTGCCGTTTTTGGAAGCCATCCGGCAGGTAAAGAAAGAGGTAGGCCGCGACGGGGTATTGTATATCCATGTTACGCTGGTGCCTTATATAACGGCGGCGGGGGAATTAAAAACCAAGCCGACCCAGCACAGCGTCAAGGAATTGCGCAGCATCGGCATTCAACCGGATATAATTGTATGCCGGACGGAACGGGAGCTTTCGCCGGAAATGCGCGAAAAGCTGGCGCTGTTCTGTGATGTTGATCCCCAGGCGGTGATTCAGAACCGGACGGCAGCCAGTATTTATCAGGTGCCGCTGATGCTGGAAGAAGAAGGACTGGACCGCATCGTGCTGGAAAAGCTCAATATGCAGGCAACAGCCACCGACATGCAGGAATGGCGGCGTATGCTGGACAGGATCTTATCGCCTTCCCGGAGCGTGAAAATCGCGATTGTCGGCAAATATGTTGCGTTGCAGGATGCTTATATGAGTGTGGCCGAATCATTGCGCCACGCCGGTATTGCCAATGATGCGGCCATCCAGATAAAATGGGTAAGCGCGGAAGAAGTGGAAGGGGAAGATTTCGACCTGAATGCCTGTTTTGCCGATATTGACGGAATACTGGTACCGGGCGGATTCGGCGACCGGGGTATTGAAGGAAAAGTGGCGGCAATCCGTTATGCCCGGGAAAATAGGATTCCGTTTTTCGGACTCTGTTTGGGGATGCAGTGTGCAGTGATTGAATTTGCCCGCCATGTTTGTCGCATGGAAGGCGCCCACAGCACGGAATTTGATTTGGATACGCCCTATCCGGTGATCGATTTGATGCCCGAGCAAGTGGCGGTGGAAGAAAAAGGCGGTACGATGCGGCTGGGAATTTATCCGTGTAAGGTTATGGACAACACGTTAACCTATAAGGCTTATCAGGACGAAATCATTTATGAGCGGCATCGCCACCGTTTTGAGTTTAATAATGCCTACCGGGAAAAACTTTCGGCTGCGGGGATGGTGATCGGCGGAACACTGCCGAACGGACGATTGGTTGAAATTGTGGAGGTGAAAGACCATCCCTGGTTTGTTGGCACTCAATTTCATCCGGAATTTAAGTCGCGTCCGACGAACCCTCATCCTTTGTTCCGAGATTTTGTACAGGCGGCGCTGTTATATAAAGAAAAGGCTCAACCTTGAGGCGGATAGACTGTTGGACATTCCAACAGTCTATTTTTGCTATGATGAGGGATACTAGCGGAAGAAGGATTCTCTGCCCGGTGTACCTACCATTTAAAGGAGGGTTTTCATGTATAAACGTTCAGTCGTATTGGTGATTGCTTTTATTGTGCTGCTTTCGTTGGTTGCGGCGGCTTTTGCCGTTCCCGCCCTGAGACACCGCGGCCAAAGCAGCGGGGGGAAAATTGCCGTTATCTATGTTGACGGTGTTATCATGGGCGGACGGGGAGAAAGCACGCTGCTAACGCAGAACGGCGGTACGGACAATCTGATCCGGCAGCTTCACCAGGCCCGGGATGACAAAGACGTGCGAGCCGTTATCCTGCGTATTAACAGCCCCGGCGGCAGTGTACCCGCGACCCAGGAGGTGGGTGAGGAAATACTGAAATTGCGCCGGACCGGCAAAATTGTCGTTACTTCCATGGGGGATATGGCCGCTTCCGGCGGTTACTGGCTGGCGGCAGTCACGGATAAGATTTATGCGAATCCCGCTACGCTGACGGGAAGTATCGGCGTATATATGCCCTATGCCAATTGGCAGGAGCTTTATAAAAAAATCGGTGTTTATCAGGAAAAAATTAAAAGTGGTCCCCATAAGGACATTTTATCCCCCGAAAGGCCCATGACACCGGAAGAACGGGCGATTATCCAGAACATGGTCAACGATATGTACGAACAATTTGTGAAGGTTGTCGCCGAGGGACGGAAAATGGATCCCGCTAAAGTAAGGCAATTAGCCGACGGCAGGATTTACACGGGGCGTCAGGCTAAGGACCTGGGATTGGTGGATGAACTGGGAAATTTATATGATGCGATTGCCGGTACGGCGCAACTGGCAGGAATTCATGGAAAGCCCCAAATCGTCGAATATGGCAAAACCAATCCGTGGTCTGTATTGTTTGGCGCCAATAACCAGCTGAATCTGGAGCAATTGCTGCAGCGGCAGTTCCAGGGCGATTTACCGGTTACAGCGCCACTGGCAATGCCGGTAAGATGGTAGGTGGGACAGTATGGGAAAATTTATGGAATTGATTTATGATGTGCTCTTTAGTCCCGGCAAGGCTTTTCCGGAAATTGCGGCGGGACGGTACGTCCGGTACAGTCTGGCGGCGATGCTGCTTAGTATTATTATTCCGCTGGGAGCGATTTACCTGGCCTTAAAAACAGCCGGACTGCCGCAGGCCGTTCATGTGGTCATAGTGATTCAGGTTTTAGGCAGTCTGATTGTATGGTTTTTGGGGGCTGCCGTTTGGAATCTGGTAGCAGAATTTTTCGGTGGCAGGGGAACGGGACTGGGACTTTTCACGGCTCTCGGGTTCGCTCAATTGCCCCGGATTTTTTTGGTACCCCTGGGCGTTCTGTCGATGGTACTGCCCGCAGAGATTCGGTCTTTCTGGCTGGCCGCGACGGGGCTCGTCGTTTTATTTTGGACCCTGACCCTGGATGTGTATGCCATCCGGGGAGCGTATACTTTCTCCGTGGCTAAAGCGGTATTGGTGCTGCTGACGCCATTATTGGCAATGATTATTATGATGATTATGGTAATTGCCTTTATGAGTGTAAGTTTTCTTCATTTTGTTAAATTATGATTTGCTTTTGAGGATTGGGAGAGAAAATGAGAAGTTATGAGATACTACAGCGGGGTGGCTGGATTTTGCGGTCCCTGCTCATTGTTGTCCTGGTAACCGGGTGTTCCCGGAATCCGGCGCAGCCGGTAGCCGGTTTGACTGCTCTTAAACCGGAGGCAGCGCAGCAGTGGGGCTTGCCTAAATATATAAAAATGGAGGGACCCGGTAATGAATACCGGGTTCTTACGCATCAAAGAAGTGGTAGCGGCGACGGCGATTGGCTGGAACTGGCCGCGGGTGAACAAGGACAAATTGAATACTTTCAAACGGTTTCCGCTGCGGGAGGGGAGGGGATTTACCGGTTACAGTTTCTTTCCACCCAGGGAACCGGAAGAATTAAGGTAAGCGCTTTAAGCGCGGCCGGACAGGAAATCGGGACGGTAGGGTGGGTCTATACCGGTCCGCTGTCGCCCCCGGATTCGGCAACAAAATGGCTGGATATGCGTTACCAAACTAATTATCAGGGAGGCTGGCTTACGGCGCGGCCTAATTTAGCGCAGATCATAGCCCGGGAATGGCCACAGCTTGATTTAAAACAAGTGGCGGCGTATCGGCTGGCTGTGGAAGCCGGGCAGGGACAACACGTCATGATTGCCCGGTTTAAAACTAAAAGTCCGGGTATCCGGCTGCAACCCCGGCAGAGCGCCTATGCGACGGTATTGGGTGATACGGTGAATTTGCAAACAGAGGTGAAAAATATGACCGGGCAGCCCATTTACCGGCCCGTTTTTACGTTGATGGAACCGGAAGGGTATGGCCTGGTAGCTAAAGGGCAGACTTCGCAAACCCTGGATGTGCTGGCTCCCGGTGAAAAGCGGATCCTAACCTGGAAAGTAAAAGCGCAGCGGCCGGACCTGGTTAATGGCGGCAAACCTTGGCTGGTGCACTTTACGGCCAATGGGGAGGCTTTGGACGGACAAATCGCTGTTACTGTTTCGGACCCCCGGCCGGGCAAAATTTATTATGTAATGACGGAAGACTTGGAACCAATTGACGCGGCCGGTTATCCCAAGGCATGGGGCAATCAGGATGGTTGGCTGGAACCACAGGAGCTTTATGTGCAACTGGTGGAGAAATCGGAAGCCTTGAATCAGATAGCGAATAAATATGGCGCCAAGTGGACCCATTATATAGCCTGGACAGCCATAAAAGCTGCCGAGTGGGCGGAGGGACAATCGACCTCTCACGAATGGACGGCAATGGTAACAGCAATGAAAAAATCGGTCCAGACCCAGTCTACATACGGCCACGAATATGCGGTTCATCTTCATAGCGACTATGATCCCGATTTGCAGGGAAACTTCCTGTCCTATAATCCTGCCGTGGATGGATTCTGGGCTAATCATTTGAAACACGGCTGGGCCCATGTTGTTTCGGCGGAGGGGAATTTTAACGATAACAATAGCCGGACGGGACTTTTATATAAATATAAAAAAATCCTTGATAAATTAGAAGCTAATTCGGGGCAGGGCGACATCATTACTGCCAGGGCCGGTTCTTTCGATTTTGGTTCGGGCAGCGCCGACGAGGCGATGAGCGTCCGGGCGTATCATAAAGTAGGCCTTTGGGGCAGCAGTGATGCCGACGGCAATAATGGCGGTCTTACCGCCGGCGATTATGGACGTGAAATCTATTTAACCAAGCCGGACGATATAGACCATTCCGCCACTGATTTGTCTCGTACCGGATTGGTAGAATTTCGCCCCACGCCACGCCGGTTTATTGCTTATGACAAGGACAGTGCCGCCGCTATGAACGCCAAAGCAGATGCCGGCATGGAACGGTTTACCGACAAGGGAACGGTGAAACCGGGTGTTCACGCCATTATCGGGTTTACTCATGCCATGTTTGTTATGGGGAACGGCGACTGGCATAGTCTGTCGGGTGGACAGTTTCAGGCAATTCAGGACCATTTGCACTATCTGAAGGAGCATTATGTTAAACAGGGAACCTTGGTTTTTGCAACGGCCAGCGAACTGGTTAAAGCCTATTTGGATTACTATACTCCCCGGCCTGTCGTTGTGTATGGTCCCATTAAAAGTTCCGGTTCCGGCATGACCGAATACAAGCTGCAGGTGTTAGGACGGGATATACCAATTGATGCCGGTCATGCTCATGCTGTTACGGTGAAGTATCCGTTGTATTTAAGAGACAGTGCTTATAAAATCAGTATTCAAAAGAACGGGAAAACGATTTATTCAACCTGGGGCTTGCCGACGCCTTTTAATGATGTGGCATTTACTTTGAATGACGGACAGGCGGTATACACTATGAAGGTATATCATAACCGCTGGATTTATCGCTTAGTCGAGACACTCCGGGATGTCAAAGCAAAATTGCTAAAAATATTCTAAAATTTTTTCCAAATTTCCAGCTTATGGCAGGATATTTGTCCTAATGTGCGAATAGACATGTAGTGAAGTGTTATATGCAGGAAGGAGATTTTTAGGATGTCCACGACGAAAGAAACCGTTCTTGTAATTGATGATCAACCGGCTATCAGGCGGCTATTGACCGAGGTATTAAGTGAAAGCGGTTATATGGTAGCGACAGCATCTGACGGTTATGAAGGATTACAAAAGGCAAAAGAACTGAAACCTGCGCTCATATTGATGGACATGAAAATGCCGGGAATGGATGGAATTGAGACTTTAAAGGAATTACGGCGTTTAGGCCAGGGTGATAAAGTAGTAATGATGACCGCTTATGGCGAATTGGACCTGGTAAATGAAGCAAGAGAAATTGGCGCCTATGCCTATATTACCAAACCATTCGACATTATAGCACTTTGCCGGATGATTCAGGAATTTATTGATGGCAGCGGCGACAACTGCAAATTAATGATCGGTTAGTGATATGACAAACGCCTGTCGGGGCGTTTTCTTTTTGCTGAAAGTAACTAAGACCCTTTGGG
The DNA here is from genome assembly GCF_900476375.1 of Allolucifera butyrica. Lineage (GTDB taxonomy): Bacteria > Bacillota > Negativicutes > Sporomusales > UPPP01 > Lucifera > Lucifera butyrica. The sequence continues at coordinate 37,935 of NZ_UPPP01000063.1, forward strand.
TCTTTCTTACAGTAAAAGAAAGTATAACTTCGGGATATTCTTATACAAGCCGTTTTTCGTGAAATGCCGAAAAGTAAAATACTTTCTTCCTGCTTAAAGACCTTTTAGGTCTTTCTTGGCAGGAATTCTTTCCTTTTTGACGAAATGTTGAAAGGAAGGGAGAGGTGGATATGGTGATTCGCACAAGTTCAACGCTGGCCTTGTATTGCCACCATTGTGGTAAGATTCAACTGCATGACGTATCCTTATTCACTCTTAGGGGTTCCGGCAATCAAAGGCTTTTTTGCAGTTGCGGCTGTGCACAGGCGGATATTTCGGCAATAGGACATCACCAGTATTTGTTGAATATTCCTTGTGTATTATGTGAAACCAATCATCTTCTCTGCCTTGACAACAGGAAAATATGGCGTGTCCCCATGGAAAAAATTTATTGCAGCAAAGAAAATTTGGAGTTGGGTCTAATCGGGGAGCGGCAGGCTGTGGAACAGATGATTGAACATTATAAACAGGCGTGCGAAGATCTGTTTCGGGAAGCCAACTATGATGAGGACGATGTTGACGATCCCCAGTTGATGTTTGAAATGTTAAATCAACTGCATGATATAGCGGAAAAAGGCGGCTTGCAATGTTCCTGCGGCAGTATCGACATTGAGGCTCAGGTTTTTCCGGAGTGCATTGACCTTTGGTGCCGGCAATGCGGCGGCCATTTGACAGTGCGGGCCGGGGATGAAGCGGACTTAGCCCGGATTAAGGCCCTGAAGCGGATTGAGTTGATCCCGCCACGCCGGTTTCATCATAAAACATAAATAGAGATTGCTTAAACGGATCAGCCATAACGGCGAAGATCCGTTTTTTTGTATTTTCCAATATAGGGACAGGTCTCCCGCAGTAAGCGGAGGGGGTCTTTCTTGTCATGATTAATTTGGTAAATCATCCAATTTGAGGAAATGAATGTATAAATGCGGAATTGTCCGTTTATGCTATAAGCGGTTGTACCGCTTTCTATTTCGCTTAATGGAGTGATTGCATTTGCAGAAAAATATCATAAAGAAAAAGAATGTGTTGCTTGCCGCCGTCATGATCCTGGCAGGCAGCGCAGCCATACTGATGGCAGGCAGCGAATGGATTCAATTTCATCCTGCCGCGCCGGCTTATCAGCAACCGTTCAGTGAACCGGCAGTCCGGGAACAACCCATTACTTCCGCCCTTCCGTTACGAGCTAAAAAGGAACCGGCGGCTGGGCCGGTGCTAAAAAAACACATAGTGCAAAATGGTGAGACCCTTTCCGGAATTGCCGGGCTATACCATATTGATGTAGACACAATTCTCGGGGCCAATCCGGAAGCGGGAGAAATGATTCATCCAGGGGAAGAACTGATTATTCTACCCGCCCAAGGTATTTTGCATACTGTGAAGCAGGGAGAAACAATATGGGATCTTGCCAGGCTATATGAGATTCAAGTTAATGAAATAGAAAAAGTGAATCATAGGACGGATGATAAAATTTTGCCGGGCGAGAAATTATTTATTCCCGGCGGCCGGCCGAGAACGGCCAATGCTGTTTCCCGGGCAGCCGTCAACCGGTTTCTTTGGCCGACCCAAGGGACAATATCCTCACCGTTCGGTTACCGCTGGGGCAAGCTGCACGCCGGAGTGGACATCGCCAATGATGCCGGGACTGTAGTGCGGGCTGCCGGCTATGGCAAGGTCATCTTTACCGGCTGGTATGGTGATTACGGGTATGCCGTCATGATTGACCATGGTCAAAATCTGGTTACGCTGTATGGTCATTTGTCACGGTATATGGTTGGTGTGGGGCAGTATGTACGAGCCGGGCAAGTCATTGCATACATGGGTAGTACAGGCAATTCGACCGGCCCTCATTTGCATTTTGAAGTGCGCCGGAATGGTCAGCCGATCAATCCGCTGACTGTTTTGCCGTGATAAGAAAAACCGCTTAACGCGGTTTTTCTTATCAGTATAACTTGCAGTTGCAGTGGTGATAATAAATTGTACCTTCATAACGGAGTGAGCACAATGGCATACATCATTGCCTGTCTGATGGCATCCCTCAGTTTTCTGATTAATAAGGTTTTACTCCGGTATTTGGGAATGTCAGTCATTATCAGTCTTAGTCCGGCCGTGGAAGAGGGGGCGAAAACTCTTTTAGCGTATTATTTGGGAGCCGATGTACTGGCGACCCATATTCTGTTCGGTTTATTAGAGGCGGGTTATGATTGGATACAAAACCGGCACGGCGGATTACCGGCGGCCTTACTTAGTATTGGCGGCCATACTTTGTTCGGATTATTGACGGTAGAAGCGGCAGTTCTGACAGGCAGCATCTGGCTGGGAATGGCAGTTGCCCTGATAGCTCATCTGGCTTGGAATGTGACGGTAATTCGAATCTCTAGTTCCTGAAGGGAGCGGGACTCTATGAAAATTTATTATATTTGCGAATTTTGCGGCGACCCGATTGATACCCTGGAAATTGACCAAATTGATGAAGCCCGGTTTGGGTTTGACTGCTTGACGGGGGAAGAACGTCAGGATATAATAAAAATTGATTCGCTGACCAATAGCATTCAGGTACAGTCATTGTGTGACCAGTGCATTGAAGCGTTGGGACTGGCAGAGGAAGAGCCGGTAATTTTCCAGACCGGATATTTGCATTGATTTGCATTGATTTGCATTGATTTGCATTGAAGAAAATGGATTAAAGGGCTTTAGCACCAGGCTAAAGCCCTTTTTGACAGTGCCTGAAAATCCTGTCGGCGGGGAAATTACAGATTCTGGCGGTTTAATCCCACTTTCGGAGTTCTCTGTCATTCGACAATGATTATTGGTCGCTTAAATTCAGGGTTCGAAATGTGGGGTTAATATGTCTATTTACATAGGATGGATGAGTTGTGAATAAGTTATTTGAAATGATGCGGACGGACCCGGCGTTGAACCGGACAATAACGGCATATCAGGCGCAAGGCCGGCAAACATTAGTTTACGGCATAACGGGAGCTCAAAAGAGTGCCGTACTGGCTGCGGCGTATCAGGCGGCTCCCAGGACGACGGTAGTTATTGCCGGCAATCCTGAAGAGATGCGGCATCTGACCGTGGATCTTGCTACCTTGTTGCCGGATACGTCTGTCTTGGAATTACCGGCCCTGGATATTGTTACGTTTTCCGTAGCGGCGAAAAGCGTGGAATTAGCGGCCCGGCGTCTGGATATTTTCGGGCGGCTGGTGAGAGGCGAGAATATAATCGTTTTGACAACGGCCGAGGCAGCCATGCAGAAAGTGCTTCCCCGGGGAGAATTTGAAACCAGCCGGTTGCTGCTGACAGCAGGCAAAACAGTGAACCGGGAGGAACTCTTAACTTCTCTGGTCAAATTCGGCTATGAGCGGGTTGATCAAGTCGAAGGTATGGGACAGTTCAGTGTACGCGGCGGAATTATCGATGTTTTTCCGGTGAACCGGCAATTACCGCTGCGTCTGGAGCTGTTTGGGGACGACATCGATTCTCTGCGGGAATTTGACCACGTGGATCAGCGGTCGGTAAATAACTTGATCCAAGCTGATATTCTTCCTTTAAGTGAACCGGAACATACGGGGAAGATGACTAGTTTTTTATCTTATTTGCCGGCTAAGGCAACTGTAATTTTTGATGAGCCTCTTAGAATACGGGAAAGCATGACCCGGTTAGTCAAAGAAAATCCCGGCATTAAACCCCGTACTTTTTCCTGGGCGGACCTGGTGGCCACAGCGATGCCTTATACCATATGCTATTTTTCTTTAATGCTGCAAAAAAGCCCTTATACGCAACCGGAAGAAAGCATCAGTATAGCGGTCAAAAGCGTTGCTCCCTTTCATAAACAAATTGACATGTTGACCGATGAATTAAAAGGCTGGCAGGGGCGGAGGATGCTGCCGGTGATATTTATGTCAACACCGGATAAAGCGATTGCCTTACAGCAAACGTTGTCGCAGGAAGGCATAAACACTCTCTATTCCGAGCGGGTTGACACATTGGTGCTTGGTACGGTTTTGGTAACGGTGGGGACCCTGCAGTCCGGATTTGAGCTACCGCAGGCCAGACTGACCGTTTTGACCGAAATGGATATTTACGGGCGGCAAAAAAAGAAGCGGGCCCTCCGGTCCAGCAAAGAAGAACGCATTACCTATTTCCGGGATATTAATATTGGTGATTATGTCGTACATGTAAATCATGGGATTGGCAAATATATCGGCGTCGAAACGCTGGAAGTCGGAGGCATTCACCGGGATTATCTTTTAATCCGTTATGCCGGCGAGGACAAAATTTATGTTCCGACGGACCAAGTGGGATTATTGCAGAAATATATCGGCGCCGAAGGGGAAGTGCCCCGTTTGCACAAAATGGGGGGTAGCGACTGGCTGAAAGCTAAGTCCAAGGCCCGGGCCGCCGTAGTGGACATGGCGAAAGAATTGATTGCCCTTTACGCCGAACGGCAGGTTACTACCGGTTTTGCCTTTGAATCGGATACGCCCTGGCAGCGGGAATTTGAGGATGCCTTTCCTTTTGAAGAAACGCCGGACCAGCTGGTTTGTATTGCGGAAGTGAAAGCGGACATGGAAAAGCCCCGGCCAATGGACCGCCTGTTGTGCGGGGATGTCGGCTTTGGCAAAACGGAAGTTGCGATCCGGGCGGCTTTTAAGTCAGTTATGAATGGCAAACAGGTAGCCGTGCTGGTACCGACCACCGTATTGGCGCAGCAGCATTACCAGACTTTTTCCTCCCGCTTTGCCGGTTTTGGTCCTACCGTAGATGTAATCAGCCGTTTCCGCAGTCCGAAAGAGCAACGGGCAACGCTGGCTAAACTGGCTGCCGGTCAGGTAGATGTGCTGATTGGTACACACCGTATTTTACAATCCGACATAAATTTCAAGGATGTCGGACTGCTTGTTGTAGATGAAGAACAGCGTTTTGGCGTAGCCCAAAAAGAAAAGCTCAAAAGATGGCGTGCTAATATTGATGTTTTGACTCTAAGCGCAACCCCCATCCCCAGGACGCTGCACATGTCCTTGGTTGGCGCCAGGGACATGAGTATTATTGAAACACCGCCCGAGGACCGCTTTCCGGTACAAACGTATGTCGTAGAATATCAGCCGGAAATCATTCGTGATGCCATTAAGCGGGAAATGAAACGGGGCGGACAAGTGTATTTTGTATACAACCGGGTTCAAACGATCGATAAAGTGCATCAACAGTTGAGTGAAATGTTACCTGACGCCAAAATTAAGGTGGCTCATGGACAAATGCCGGAGGAACTGCTGGAACAGGTCATGCTGGATTTTTACGAAGGCCGGTATGATGTGCTGGTATGTACCAGCATTATCGAAAATGGACTGGACGTACCGAATGCCAATACGATCATTATTTACGATGCCGACCATTTCGGCCTTTCTCAACTGTATCAGATGCGCGGCCGGGTAGGACGTTCCCGTCAAATGGCCTTTGCCTATTTTACCTATCGTAAGGATAAAGTGCTGACGGAAGTAGCTGAGAAACGGCTGCAGGCGATTAAGGAATTCGCTGAACTGGGTGCCGGTTTTAAGATTGCCATGCGGGATTTGGAAATACGGGGTGCAGGTAATTTGCTGGGATCGCAGCAACATGGTCACATTGTTAGTATTGGCTTTGAAATGTATTGCCGGCTGCTTGAGGAGGCGGTGCAGGAACTTCAGGGTGGCAAGAGTATCGAGCCGCCGCCTGAACCGGTTTTGGAATTTAACGTGGACGCTTATGTAAGCGGCGATTATATTAGTGATGCCATGCATAAAATTGAGATTTATCAACGTATTGCTGCGATCCGCAAGGAAGAGCAATTACGGGATCTGCTGGATGAAATGATTGACCGTTTTGGCGAACCGTCACAGTCGGTCATGAATCTGCTGATGGTGGCTAGAATTAAAAATATAGCCCGAAATTTAGGGATTCGTACATTGATCCAAAAACCGGGTTCTGTAGAAATTCATTTTTCCGGCCGTCCGGATACCGGAGTGGACGTGGAAAAGGTCATGGCTTTAAAAACAATGTATCCAGCCCGCGCGACCATTCGGCCGGATATGATTCTGTTAAAAACGCATCGTCTTAATGAGAACATTCTGGAATGGCTGACTAAAATACTGATAACATTACAAGATACCTAATGAAAAAATGGAATATTTTAGGGCGTAAAACGATGAATAAAAATCTCTAATGAGATATATACTATCACTGAAATCAAATGTCAAAAACTGTAGAAAAGGGGGGATACTGGTGAAAGCGACTGGAATAGTAAGAAGAATCGACGATTTAGGCCGAGTAGTGATACCAAAAGAAATTAGACGTACATTACGGATTCGCGAAGGTGATCCATTAGAAATATATGTTGACCGGGAAGGTGAAGTCATATTAAAAAAATATTCCCCGGTGGGTGAATTGGGTGACTTTGCCAAAGAATATGCAGATTCTCTGTATGAGGCAATTGGGCAAATAATCCTTATTGCTGACCGAGACAACGTAGTCGCTGTCGCTGGTGCATCGAAAAAAGAGTTTCTGGGTAAATCCATTGGTCCGGCGGTGGAAAAAGTAATGGAAGAACGAAAAACCGCTTTGATCAATAACCCCGGTGAGTACAAACATTGCAAGGGCTGCGCGGCCCAATGCGAAGAGGACGAAAGTCATTGCAAATTTACCGCGCAAGTGATTGCGCCCATTATTGTGGAAGGTGACGCAATTGGGGCCGTAATCATTACGTCGAAAGAGGCTGGTGTGCAATTTGGCGATATGGAAGTAAAACTAGCCGAGACGGCGGGCGGTTTTTTGGCCAAACAGATGTCAAGTTGATTGGTTATCAGACAGCGAACAATGTTCGCTGTTTTTGTTTGGGGGTCTTTCTTGGCATATTTTTCTTTTTCTCCGAGTAAACTGTTTTACCGGTAGGTAGTTTTTATTGTAATGAACTACTATACGTTTTACAGGTGAACGTGAGGAGAGGACTGACTTTATTGGGTAAAGATACATTTTTGAAAGGCGCTCTGATTTTGACGGTAGCCGGGATTGTGGTTAAACTGATCGGCTCCGTAAACCGCATTTTATTGTCCCGTCTGTTGGGCGGCGAGGGCATAGGTCTTTATCAGATGGCTTACCCGATTTACCTGTTGGCGCTTAGTATTTCTTCTGCTGGTATTCCGGTGGCAATTTCGATTATTGTGGCGGAACGTCTGGCTTTAAGCGATCTTCGCGGTGCAAACCGGGTGTTTCGAATTTCCCTGGGCCTGTTGGCTATGACAGGCCTTCTCTTTACTTTCTTATTGTATTTTGGCGCCGGCTGGCTCACGGCAAACCACTATGTGCGCGACGCCAGGGCCTATTATGCGATTGCGGCGCTGGCACCGGCGATTTTTTTCGTTACCGCGCTATCCAGTTTTCGCGGTTATTTTCAAGGGTTGCAGATGATGACTCCCACGGCCGTCTCCCAGATTGGGGAACAGCTTTTCCGGGTGGTTACCATGGTCACGCTGGCCTATTTTCTATTGCCTGAAGGTTTGGAATACGCGGCGGCAGGAGCTAGTTTCGGGGCCGGTCCGGGGGCCCTGGCCGGACTTTTGATTTTATTTTACTATTATTGGCGTCATCGCAGGGATTTTCATTCTAAGATCGAATCACAGCCATATATAAGACAGGAATCAGTCGTTCGGATTGTTGGCCGCATTGTGAAACTGGCCTTGCCCGTTTCCTTGGCCAACATCATGTTGCCGGTCGTGTCCAATATTGATCTTCTTATTGTACCGGCCCGTCTGGAGGCGGCCGGTTTTACGGTTGAACAGGCTACGGAACTGTTTGGTTATTTGACCGGTATGGCCGTGTCACTGGTTAATCTTCCTACTATTTTGACCTCGTCCCTTGCCGCCAGTCTGGTACCTGCCGTTTCCGAGGCGCTGACCCTGCGGGATCATTCCCGGATTTACCGGCGTACCGCAACGGCCATGCGAATTGCCAATCTAATTACGATTCCCAGTTTTGCCGGTCTGTATTTGCTGGCAACGCCGATTTCACAAATGCTGTATGGGACGCCTAACGCCGGGCCTTCCATTGCCGTTTTATCGTTTGGTGTTGTGCTATTGGGGGTTCATCAGGTGACAACGGGCGTTCTGCAGGGGTTAGGACACACAAACATTCCGCTGGCCAATATGGTAATTTCGGCGAGCGTCAAAGTAGCAATGAGTTGGACCCTGACAGCGATACCTTCTTTAGGTATTAAAGGAGCGGCTTGGTCAACCAATTTCGATTTTGGCGTGGCGGCATTATTAAATATGTATTTTGTTTATCGCTATGTCGGTTTTAGTTTTGAATGGAAGAATACAATGCGCACGGCAGCTGCAACTGCAGTGATGGGAATTATTGTATTATTGGTTTATGACTGGGTCATGACAAAAACCCTGCACAATACAATGGCGACACTGGCCGCCATTGCGGCAGGAGGTATGATATATGGTCTTGTTCAGTTAGTATTGGGCGGTATTGTTGAAAGAGATGTTGCTAAGATGCCCAAAGTGGGACCCTGGATGGTTAAATTACTAAAGGGGACAGGGCTGTTGCACAAATAGCCGTCGTAACAAAAATATCTGAGATTTGAGGGGAATTTTCATGGGCGAAATTACTATTTTGGGTCTTGGGCCGGGGTCGTTCGGCCTTCTTACTGTCGAAGCGTTGGACAAGCTTCAGCAGGCTGAGCCGCTTCTTTTACGGACCGCTAAACATCCTACCGTTAAAGAATTGGTGAAGCGTGGTATTCGATTTGAGAGTTATGATCAGGTATATGAAAAAAAAGCCACCTTCGAGGAAGTTTACGAAACGATTGCGGCGGATGTGTTAGCCCGGGCAGCAACAGCAAAGCAACTGGTTTATGCTGTTCCCGGCAGCCCGCTGGTGGCGGAAAAAACCGTTGCCATAATCCGGGAAAAAGCGGCGGCGCAGGGAGTTAACGTATCTATTTTGGCGGGCATGAGCTTTTTGGAAGTACTTTACAGCCGTTTAGGCATTGACCCGATTGACGGCTTGACTATTGTCGACGGCTGTGATATGGCGGCTGTACCTGCCGACACGAATCATGGCCTGGTTGTGACCCAAGTCTATAATAACCAGATCGCATCGGAGGTAAAATTATCCTTAATGGAACGCTATCCTGATGATTTTGCAGTGACAGTGGTACGGAATCTGGGGATTGAAGGGGAGGAAATCAAGACCATTCCCTTATATCAACTGGACCGTTTACCTGTTATTGATCATCTAACCAGCCTGTATGTGCCCCATTTGCCTTTAACCGGCCGGCGTTTTACCATGGATCCTCTGCTTGACGTCATGGCCCGGCTGCGTTCTCCCGGCGGGTGCGTCTGGGACCTTGAGCAGACGCACCAGAGTCTGCGGCGCTATATTGTGGAGGAAGTGTATGAGGTGCTGGAGGCTATTGACCGGCAGGATCCGGAGCAACTGTGTGAGGAATTGGGTGATCTTTTGCTGCAAATCGTGTTTCATGCCCGGATTGCGGAAGAAGGCGGTATTTTTAGCATGCAGGATGTAATTGACGGCGTGACCGGAAAAATGCTGCGCCGCCATCCTCATGTATTTGGCGACATAACGGTACGGGATGCAGCGGAAGTGGTGTTAAACTGGGAAGCCATTAAAAAAAGGGAGAAGGCCGGGGAACGTCTGTCGGTTCTTGATGGCGTGCCGGCGGGGTTGCCCAGTCTGATGCGAGCAAATAAATTACAGGTTAAAGCGGCAAAAGTCGGGTTTGATTGGGATAATATAGCTCCTGTGTGGGAAAAAATAAAAGAAGAGTTGGCCGAGCTGAAAGATGCGGTAGAACGGGGTGACAACGTTGAAATAGAAGCGGAAATGGGAGATGTATTGTTTGCCGTGGTAAATCTGGGAAGATTCTTACAGGTGGAAGGTGAAACAGCGCTAAATGTTACAAATAACAAGTTTATTCGACGGTTTTCGTACATCGAACAGTATGTGCAAAAACAGGGGCTTGCCTGGGAAACCTTGTCTTTACAGGAACTGGATGCGCTGTGGAATAGGGCCAAAGTCCTGGAAAACGCAAAAAATCAGTAATTTTTGGTAAATTTTTTGAAAGTAGAAGGAATAAAAAGAGAAATAGCGAATTATGCTATTCGTAAGCATTTAAAAAGGAGGATGGATTTGTGAATAAAACTGAATTAGTGGCTAGCGTTGCTGAAAAAGCCGCTATGACCAAGAAAGATGCTGAAAAAGCGGTAAACGCCTTGTTCGCCAGCATTGAAGAAAGTCTTGTGAAAAATGATAAAGTGCAGGTTATTGGCTTTGGGACATTTGAAGTAAAGACCCGGGAAGAAAGAAAAGGACGTAATCCTCAGACTGGTGCCGAAATCACTATTCCGGCATCCAAAACTCCGGTATTCAAAGCCGGCAAAGGTTTAAAGGATATTGTCAATCAATAACCATACATACGATGAAAACCAGGTTGAGTGTAACCTGGTTTTTATTGCATTATCCGTGAGTATATTTTTTCCTCTATATTTATTTACAAGCTTGGCGAGGTGGCAGAATGACAGGGAAAATTTTGGTCGTCGATGATGAAATTCATATTCGTGAGCTGATTGCCTTTAATCTGCAAAAAGTAGGGTACTCGGTGATTGAAGCCGGTGATGGAAATGATGCCCTGCGACTGGCCAGGACGGAAAAACCGGAACTCATTGTACTCGATTTGATGCTTCCGGGTATAGATGGTCTTGATGTGTGCCGGACGCTGAAAGGTTCCCGGGAAACGGCGGCGATACCAGTCATCATGGTGACGGCTAAAAATGAAGAGATTGATAAGATCATTGGGTTGGAACTAGGGGCGGATGATTATATTACCAAGCCGTTCAGTCCACGGGAGATGGTGGCCCGGGTTAAGGCGGTCTTGCGCCGCAGTCAAAAGGAAACTTTCCATGGCGGTGAACTGGTTATCGGACCGCTGCGCCTGAACTTTGGCCGCTATGAGGCTTTTTTGGGACAGGAAAAAATGGAGTTGACTCCCAAGGAGTATGAATTGCTGAAACTCTTTGTGACCAATGTCGGCAAAGTATACACACGGGAACAGTTACTGGAAAAGGTTTGGGGTTATGAATATTTCGGCGACACACGAACAGTGGATGTTCACGTGCGGCACTTACGGGCCAAGATGGAGTCATGCCGGCAGGTGGCGGAAGCGATCGAAACGGTACGGGGTGTTGGCTACCGTTTTAGTGACTTTTAATAAAAAATTAACAATCAAGAGTCCGTATTTATGATATATTCAAAAGAGATTGTGGCTGTTAGCGGTGTGTGGCACACCGGGTGCAAAATCACGGGGGGAACTGAATATGGACTATAAAATCGAAGTAAATAAGTTAAAGCTGTATTATGGTGATGTCCTGGCACTCAAGAAAATAACGATTAATATTGTGAAAAACAGCGTTCTGGCGCTTATCGGTCCTTCAGGGTGCGGCAAGTCGACCTTTTTAAAAACCATAAACCGGATGAACGATTTGATTGAGACGGTTAAGATTGAAGGCGAAATCCTACTGGACGGGATGAACGTTTATCATCCCAATGTGGATGTGGTTATGCTTCGCAAGCGGGTGGGAATGGTCTTCCAACGGCCGAATCCGTTTCCTATGTCCATTTACGATAATATTGCCTATGGCCCACGGATTCACGGTCAGAGCAATAAAGGCAAGCTGGATGAGATCGTGGAAAAAAGTTTGCGGGGGGCCGCCTTATGGGATGAGGTTAAGGAACGTTTGACTTCTTCCGCTATGGGCCTGTCGGGCGGTCAGCAGCAGCGTCTTTGTATTGCGAGGCTGCTGGCAGTGGAGCCGGAGGTATTGCTCATGGATGAACCTTGTTCGGCTCTTGACCCGATTTCTACCATGAAGATCGAAGAATTGGTTACCGAACTGAAAGACAAGTATACGATTGTCATGGTAACTCACAATATGCAGCAGGCCGCCCGTGTGTCGGATTTTACCGGCTTCTTTCTGAACGGGGAAATGGTCGAATATGATAAAACCGATGCCATTTTTACCCGGCCGCAGGATAATCGAACCGAAGATTACATTACCGGCCGGTTTGGTTGATAAGGGGGAGAACAAGCTATGACAACCAGACACACCTATGACCAGGAATTGGAAAACTTGCGTCAGGATATTTTACGCATGGGCAGCCTTGTTCAAATGGCGATCCATGATGCCGTACAGTCGCTGGCCAAGCAGGATGTTGAATTGGCGCAAAAAGTAATTGACGGCGATGATGTGATTGATAAGCTGGAAATTGATATTGAAGATACTTGCATGCTGCTGATTGCCAAGCAACAGCCGCTTGCCCGGGATCTCAGAATTATTGCCACCGGACTTAAAATAACAACCGATATGGAAAGGGTAGGCGACCATGCTTTTGATATTGCCAAGATTGCCCAGAAGACAGCCAAACAACCGTTGATTAAGCCTCTTATTGATATTCCCCGCATGGCGGCTATGGCTCAGAAAATGCTGCAGGATTCTCTGGAAGCGTATGTTAATTTGGATATTGCTTTGGCGGAACAAGTCTGTCGGGCGGATGACGCCGTTGACGATTTATATAATCAGGTATTCCGTGAACTATTGACGTACATGATGGAAGACCCTCATACCATTACACAGGCTACGCAATTAATGTTCGTAACCCGTTATCTGGAAAGAGTGGCCGATCATACAACCAATATTGCCGAATGGATTATCTATCTGGTTACAGGCCAGCGCCTGCGCAAGAAGTAAGGACGCTGCCATAAAGTAAACGAGTCCGTTTCACCTAAAAGCGTGAAACGGACTCGTTTCTTTTAAGCTTGCCTTTCGCAGCCCTCTACTTATTTGAAAGTTTTTGCGCGCCTATCTCTTTCCAATTACCAATTTCCTATTACCAATTACTGAAAGACCGCTCTAAGCGGTCTTTCTCAGCTAGTTTCCGTTTGTGCCAGCGGCAGCCGGAGGGTAAAGACGGTGCCCACATCAACGGTACTTTGGACGCCAATCTTGCCCCCTAAGCTTTCAACGATAAACTTAACAATGGAAAGACCTAGGCCGGTACCGCCGGCACTGCGGGTCCGGGCGCGGTCAACCCGGTAAAAACGGTCAAAAATTAACGGCAGGTCTTTCGCCGGAATGCCGATCCCGGTATCTTTAACTTGAATGACGCCTTCGTTGTCATCACCGTAACAGACAAGAGAAATTTTGCCTCCAGCCGGAGTATATTTAATACTATTATCCACCAGATTTACCAGGACTTGCTTTAAGCTGTCCGAGTTGGCGATAACGGCCAGGGACGGTGAAAAGGCATCAATTGTAACCAACAAGTCTTTGCGCCGCCACTCGGCGGATAATTCCTGGGTAACTTGTTCCAATAGCGGCTTTACTTCCGTCGGTTCCAGAATCAAATGCTGCCGGTGTTCCTGCGAGTCCAGTCTGGCCAATTGCAGTAAATCTTTAACCAGACGCTGCATCCGGTCCGATTCGGCATGGATAATTCGAATAAACTTTACACTTAGATCCGGGTCTTTTAAGACTCCATCCAGCAGCGTTTCCGTGAAGCCCTTAATGGCGGTGAGCGGTGTGGCCAATTCATGGGAGGCGTTGGCGATAAATTCAGCCTGGCGTTCGTGAATGGCCTGCGGAGCTGTGATATCGTGGAAAACGCAGACAATCCCGGTAACGGCATCTTCCTGGCCGGTAATAGAAGAGACAAAGACATGAAATACTTTTTTATTGCCCTGAATATTGGTTTTTAGTTCAAGCGTCCGGCTTTGCCTGGTTTCCATTACCTCATGGACCGCCTTATCCAGCAGACTGTGGCCGATTACCTGCAGATTATGCTGGCCCAACATTTCTTCTTTAATACCGAAGACGTCCGTACCCATTTTATTGGCATTGACTACCCGGCCATAGCGGTCAAGCAAGATGACGGCATTATCCATATGTTCCAGAACCAGTTCCAGTTTATGTTTCTCCGCCACAATTTCGTTGACCCGGTCTTCCAGGCTGGAAGTCAGATGATTCAAGGTTAGTCCTAGTAACTCGACTTCATCGCCTGTTCGTACATGGACGCGTGTTTCCAGCTTCCCTTCGGCAATTTGACGGGCGGTATCAATAATTGTTTCCAGGGGAGCGGTATAATTGTGGGCCAGGCGCAGACTCAGAAATATTGATAAGAGAGAGGTCAGCAGAAAAGCCAGTAAGAGGACAGAGCGGATCTGATCAAATCCTGCTTCCATATACGTCAGTGTCGCCGCTGCCCGGATCACACCAGTGCGATTCATTCCCTGTTTCATGGGGATGGCAACATATAGCAGGTTTTCGTGCAATGTGGTGCTATAGCGGATGGAACTGCCGATTTGTCCGGAATAGGCTTGCATGACTTCCGGACGGTGCCGGTGATTTTCCATGATGGCCGGATTTTCTTTGGAATCCGCCAGGACGACGCCGTTTTCATTTATGATGGTGAGACGCAAATCAGGCACTTGCGCCCCCAGTTCCTTAATTTTCGCATCCAGATTGATTCCGTTTGGCGGACCGGCGGTTTGTTGCTGCAGCAATTGACGGGCAATTTCCGCCTGGGTCAGTAAATTACTTTTTAGACTTTCTACATTATGCTGATAAAAGTACCATAAAATATAAGTACCTAACGGCAATAGCGAGGCTAAAATCAGCAACAGAAAGGAAACGATAAGTTTGGTGCGAATTCCCTGCTTAAACACAGAACGGTATACCCTCCATTTCTTCAATTCGTTATATATAGCATGATATACTAAATTGCATTTTTATGCCAGTGACCTGCGGGAAGTTTAACGAACCTTTTACACGGCGTTGGTTCTCATTCTTTAGCCATGGAAAAAGGTCAAGCATAACAATAAATTAACATTTTCTTAACATCACCGGCGTTGCCGGTAGGTTATAATAAGAAAGAGGAAAGCTCCTGCCTAACGGGGGCCAACCAGTACATACAAGTGGAAAAGGAATGGGAGGATGAACATGAAGTTCAAACAGGTATTGGCAATTTCCCTAATGTTGGTGACGGTTGCGGCGGTGGCCGGTTGCGGCGGCGGCGGTACCCAAAAAGCCAACGAGGGTCAGAAAACTCAAATCTCCGGCAATATTACCGCATCGGGTTCGACGGCACTGCAACCTTTAGCGGAAAAGGCGGCGCAACAGTTTGGCCAGAAAAATCCTAACGCGAAAGTCATCGTTCAAGGCGGCGGCAGCGGCACCGGCCTGACTCAGGTAGCTCAGGGAGCGGTTCAGATCGGGGATTCGGATATTTTCGCCGAGGAAAAATCAGGGATCAATGCAGGTGAACTGGTTGACCATAAAGTTTGCGTGGTCGGGTTTGCTACGGTTGTAAATAAGAAAGTTACGATAGACAACCTGACCCATCAGCAATTACTCGATATTTTTACTGGGAAGATTACCAACTGGAAAGAAGTGGGCGGCCCGGATCTGAAGATAACCATTGTAAACCGTCCGGCCAGTTCGGGGACCAGAGCCACTTTCAAGAAATACGCGTTGAAAGGTGCTGAAGAAGCAACCGGTATCGGCCTGCAGAGCGATGCCTCCGGTACGGTGCTGAAGACAGTGGCTGAAACCGACGGAGCGGTATCTTATCTGGCATTATCCTATGTGAACGACAGTGTAAAAGCCCTGAAGCTGGATGGGGTTGAGCCGACCGTTGCCAATATTACCAGCGGAAAATATCCTATCTGGTCTTATGAGCATATGTATACCAAAGGTCAGCCTACCGGTTTAACGAAAGACTTCCTTGACTACATGGGCAGCGACGACGTGAAACCTTTGATCAAACAGTTGGGCTATATCCCTAACAGCGACATGAAAGTGAGCCGTACTGCCACTTCCAACTAGTCAGGGATGCGGGTGGAAATCTTAATGTACAGCAGAGGCTGGCAGCGACATAGGTCGGTGCCAGCCAATTCATTGTTTAAATAGATAGGGTGAATATGTATGGATAAATATTTGCAAACCAGGCGATTGAGTTGGCGGTATATCAAAAAAGAATTATTAGGCCGGAGTGTAGTTACTGCTTGCGGCCTGTTTATTATTATTCTCACCCTGTTTCTCGTGTTTTTTATTGCTTCCCAAGGGATTGACCTGTTTAAGGATAACCACGTTTCGTTAAGTCATTTTCTTTTTTCAACCAGCTGGCATCCTGACAGGGATCAGGCGCCTCAGGTCGGGGCGTTGATTTTCATTGTCGGCTCCATCGTCATCTCGCTGTTGGCACTGGCCTTAAGTACACCGTTTAGTGTAGGTCTGGCTATTTTCATGACTGAGATATCGCCTGGCCTGGGCAAAAAGGTACTACAGCCGGCAATTGAAATTTTTGTCGGGATTCCGTCCGTAGTTTATGGCTGGGTGGGGCTCAGTTTGCTTGTTCCTTTTATCAGGACTCATATAGGCGGCATGGGATTTAGCGTATTGGCCGGCGGACTCGTTCTGGCGCTGATGATTTTTCCAACCATCACCAGTATTTCCGCCGATACATTGCGCTCGCTGCCGCACCACTATAAAGAAGCTTCCCTGGCGCTAGGGGCTACCCGATGGCAGACAATCCGGCGAATTCTACTTCCCAGCGCCACACCCGGCATATTGACCGGGGTGGTGCTGGGACTGGCCCGGGCCTTTGGGGAGGCTCTCGCGGTTCAGATGGTAATCGGGAATACGATAAAAATTCCCGGTTCTCTCCTTCAGCCGACGACGAACCTTACCAGCATTATGACCATGGACATGGGGAATACCGTTATGGGTACCATGTGGAATAACGCATTATGGTCTATGGCCCTGCTGTTATTCATTATTTCCTTTTCCTTTATTTTACTGATTAGAAAACTTGGTGCAATAGGAGCGATGACCAAATGATAGGCAGAAAAACAGCGGATAGACTTGCTACCGGAATTTTTTATGCTATCGGAGTTACGGTGGTAGTCGGATTGGTGTTATTTGTCGGTTATCTGGTGTATCATGGCTGGAGCGAACTCAATCTGCACTTTTTGTTGTCGGGCCCGAGATTCACTAAAGCCGGCGGCGGCATCGGCCCTCAATTATTTGATTCGATTTATCTATTGGTATTAGCCATGATCATTACCATTCCGGTTGGCCTGTCCGCCGGCGTATATATGGCTGAATACGCCAGGCCGGGTAAACTGACCGATACTCTCCGGCTGTGTATTGAAACTCTCGCTTCTTTACCGTCCATAATCATTGGCCTGTTTGGCCTGATTATTTTTGTTAACCTGACGGGCTGGGGATATACCCTATTTGGAGGGGCTCTGGCCGTAGCCGTGCTTAACCTGCCGGTGGCCACCAGGATTAGCGAGGACGCAATCCGAAACGTTCCCCAGACGATACGGGAAGCCAGCTACGGGCTTGGCGCCACTCAATGGCAGACCATAACGCGGGCCGTGCTGCCGGCTGCGCTGCCGGGCCTGTTAACCGGGTTTATTATTACTGCGGGGCGGGTTTTTGGCGAAGCGGCCGCTCTATTATATACGGCAGGGATGAGTACGCCCATACTTGACTATAGTAATCTGAATCCGTTCAGCGGCGCTTCCCCGCTTAACCCGTTCCGGCCGGGTGCTACGCTGGCGGTTTACATCTGGAAAGTGAATTCGGAAGGACTGGTGCCTGACGCCCGGGCTATCGCCGACGGAGCCTCGGCGGTTTTGGTCCTGGCAATCCTGGTGTTTAACCTGGGATCCCGCTACCTTGGCATCCGGTTGAATAACCGGTTAACAGGCAGGCAGTAAAAAAGACAGGCCCGGACTAACGGGCCTGTCTTATGTTATGGAAATATTAAGTTTTTGTAAAATATGGGAAATGAAGGGGTCTGTGCCTGATTTTGGGCAGGAGGCAATTTGGCAGCAGCGAATAATATTCTGAGATACCGTGGCAACCTTTGGAATACGTCTACATGAAACAAGAGGGAGAAGGATAGGCGATGAAAAATCTCAGAATATCAATGAAAGGTCTCATACTGTCCATGAAAAAACTGAGAATACCCAGGAAAAAATTCAAACTATCAGCTGTTTTTACGATCTCAGCCGCCCTGGCTATTCTAACGGCCCTTTCCATAGGGGCTATTATTTCGACCAGCATTTTCGGCATTCACATCGTAAATGAGACGGGACAATTGCAGTCAGCCATGTATTATGACCGCTATATTCCTACGAGTAAATTGCTGGATGTCAAAATGGATTATGCACTGCTGCGAATTGCCTATTTGCAGACTCTGTATGAAGGATATAAAGTGGAAAATGAAAAAGCCTTAGGCACCCGGAGCGATTTAGCCCTGCAAAAATTGGAAATCGCTGAAAATAGCGCTCATGATCCAGCAGAACGGAAAGAGATAACGGGATTAAAAGAATTATTGGTGGAATATCATAACGATGTTGTAAAAACAATGTATATGATCAGGGATGGCAAACAGCCGTCTCCCCAGCAGAAACAATTTTTGGTCGCTTTGGATCAAAAGATAATGAATAAAATTGACGCGATCGTAAAGTATGAGTCGGACGCAACCGATAATCTCAATAAGCAGTCGGAATCCCTTGTTGCTAGCAGTAAGTCGTTTTTTATGACCATAACAGCGTCGATTGTTATCATTTTCTTACTCTGCTGTGTGCTGATGCTTTTAAAGGTAAGGGGCGAGATGAAGGCTATTTTAGCCTATTTTAATACCCTGGCATTAAATGATTTTTCCGGTTCCCTGCCTAAAAAATTAGGAAATCTGAAAGATGAAATCGGCTATATCGCTCAAAACGCCGATACGATGGTTGTGTCGGTGCGGGAAGTCATTAAAAACGTAGTCCATGAGTCGGATCAAATGATGTCTACAGTTAAAACGACCCATAGAGCGGTTGATGACCTGAATGGCGAGATTAGCGAGGTATCCGGAATTATCCAGACCTTATCGGCCGGAATGGAGCAAACTGCGGCAACGGCTCAGGAAATGCATGCCACTTCGGCGGATATTGCCGTGTCGCTGCAAAAGATTGCCAAACAGTCGGCGGACGGTTTGGCCCGCACTCAGGAGATTAGTGCTAGGGCAGGACAAATGCGGGAGTTTGCCGAGCAGTCCCATAACCAGGCGAATCAGATCTATCATAAGACCAATATAAATTTAAGAAAGGCCATCGAAAACGCCAAAGCAGTAGAACACATTAATATTCTCTCTCATTCTATTATGGAAATTATTGAGCAAACATCCTTACTGTCCTTAAATGCCGCTATCGAGGCGGCCAGGGCCGGTGATCAGGGCCGGGGCTTTGCCGTTGTGGCCGATGAAATCCGCAAGCTTGCCGAGCGGTCCAAGCAGTCCGTAACGGAAATACAAGCTACGACCGGTACGGTGATTGAAGCAGTAAAAAATCTGGTTGACCAATCGGAACAAATATTGGGTTTTATTGATGAGCGGGTTGTCAAAGACTATGAAGCTCAAATTGAAACTGCCGTAACCTACAATAAGGATGCCCAACACTTTAATAGCATGGTTTCCGAGTTTAGCAGCCGTTCGGAGCAAATCCTGCAATCGGTGGAAAACATGGTAACGGCGATTAACGAAGTCGCAACGGCGACCAATGAGGGAGCCGAAGGGACGCAGACGATTGCGCAAAAGGCATTAATTATTGTAGATAAAGTAAATTCTGTTGTTAAGCAGGCGGAAGAAGGAAAGTCAAGTGCCGAAAGACTTCTGGCCGTCGTGAATAAATTTAAGGTTTAGTTCAAATGGAGTCCCTTTGAGGGGCTTTTTTCTTTCGATTTCCAATTCCCGGGAGGCCGCGTTAGCGGTCTTTCTTATAATCCGGGCGACAGAAGAAACGAAATTATATATAATGGTAAGTGTGACATACTAAGACAGAGGAGGTAGCTTTATGCAACATGTTCCTTGTACGGACTACGTGGTAATCGGGCAGCTGCTTCATAAGGAACTGGAGGATAACCAAAAAATTCACCGCAGCGTTATCGCCGCGAACCAGCGTGGAAGAATTAATATCTATTTTTATAATGGAACGTTTATCCTGGAATGTGATACAAATGGGGACCATAATCCGAATGATTATTATTTCTTTACCCGGTCGGAGGAAAAGGAAGTTTTTGATACACTGGCCCAGATGGGCAGTTTGATCGGAACTAACGACCCGGAAAAAATCAAGGAGTTTATGAAAAACACGTTGCAATTCTTACGTAATTTCTAAATCGGCTTTGCATAAGTTAAGGGTGCGGAAACGTGGATTTAATACTAAATTAACATTTTCTTAACACCAGGAATTTCATAAGGATTTATAATTAAATTAGGCAAGCCGATTTTTTGTAGTTACCAAGGAAAATATAGAAGCTTTTACACGTAGTCTCTCCCTAGAGAAAAAGGTCATGACATTTTTAATGTCATGACCTTTTTCGGCGCTTGTCGTTTATTGTTTATTGTTAGGATTGTGACGGTTGTGAGGTGGTTTTGCCTTTTACAATAAGAATGGGACAGGGTGAAAATTGAGCGACCTGATTGCTCACGCTGCCCAGCAATAGGCCTTTGAATCCGTTTAATCCGCGGCTGCCCATAATAATTAAAGAGAATGCCTCTTCGGCGGCAATATTCACAATCCGTTCGGAAGCCTGCCCGAATTCCAGCCGGCTTGTGATTTTACCGGTAAATCCGGATAGCCTTTCCTGGGTTTTTTCCAGAATTGCCCGGCCGCTTTCCTCCAGGTCGTCCAAAACTACCGGCGGGATGGCCCCAGCCGCCATGAGAGCGAAGCCTGGCATACTGCCGTAATTCTGTATTACATGTAGCAACGTTATGGAGCTATTAAACTGCTCAGCCATTTTTCGGGCACAATCCACGGCTTTTAACGAGTCTTTGGAGCCGTCGGTGGGAACCAGAATTTTGCTAAACATAGTATTCACCTCCAGAAAGTAAATATCGTCCTACCTTTATTGTAGTACAATTATGAGGTTTTGGGGGGACTTTTTTTCCCGCCGTTCAATGATGATGTTTGCAATATTCGGAATATTTAACTGAAAGAGGAAGAAAATCCTCCTGCCGCGCCCTGAGCCCTGCGCTAGGGACTGAAAG
Source organism: Allolucifera butyrica (assembly GCF_900476375.1). GTDB lineage: Bacteria > Bacillota > Negativicutes > Sporomusales > UPPP01 > Lucifera > Lucifera butyrica. The sequence goes on from NZ_UPPP01000063.1 coordinate 59,130, forward strand.
ACCGCATAGCGGTCTTTCTTGTTAAGCAACGGCTTTTCTACTAAGAAAGCATCCCGCCACTGCCGCCAGGAAATGCCGGAAAAGACCGGCTGTGGAGCGCTGGGCGCGGGGAAGCAGCAGCAGGGTAGCAGCATGGTAGGAAGAAGAACCTTGATTTACCCAGGAAATAAAATCGTGAGCGATGACAGCATTGTTAATCAAGAAATTTTCCGGCTGCCGCATCAGGTAAATCCCTTGGGATTTTACGGCGTAGTCCGGGAAATGTTTTCCGGCCCAGGCCTCATATTCCTGATGTCCCTGGAACAGTTGGCCGCTGGCATGATGCGGGACACACAGGTCCTGAACTAAATGCGCTGCAGCCCCCAAAAAGAAGGCAGCTTTATGGGGCAGGCCACGCCGGGCGTTTTTGAGGGCCAGAAAATAATAGAACCGGAAATCCTCCGCTGCGTTGGCAAATTTCCATAAGCCTTTGCCGGCGCCTGGCTCAAAATAGTGATTCACATTTTTCCAGCCTGTGTCGGCCCAGTAGACGCCGTTATTGAGTTCAGGCAGAAATTGTTCTAATAGCGCGGCATCCTTTTCAAAGCCGTCCTGGCGCAAAATGGTTATGGCTTGACGATTGCAAAATTCGTGGGCAATGCCTGGACGGTCAAGCAGGCATTGCAGGGGGCTGGTGGTTGCCAAGAGCAACTGAAGGCTTCTGGCCAATGACAGAGTGGTGAATGAAGGCATTTTAATCATACGCTCCTCCTAAGTGATAGCCGGTGCCGTACGATTAGACCTTGTAGCCGGCGTAGCTATTATGGCCCGCAAAAGGACACCGGCAATATGGGAAGCGGCCGCCGGATGACTAAATTGGCGACCGTGCTCCCGCAGGGAGGCCAATTGCGCGGGCGTGGATAACAAATGCGTAATACTTGGCGTTAAATCCCGCTGTTCCCGCAGCCATACCGCGGCTCCCTTTGCCGAAAGATAAGCGGCATTTTCTTCTTCCTGGCCAGGTAAAGAGTCAAAAAACAACAGAGGCAGGTTCATGGCCAGCGCTTCACTGATGGTTAATGCTCCCGGTTTGGTGATTAGCAGGTCAGCCGTAGCCATCAGTTCAGCAATTTGCTCCGTGTAACCTAATATGCGGACATGATGTGGCGACGATGTCATCAAAGAAGCAAGGCTGTTTTTAAGTTCGGGATTTCGTCCGGCTACGACCACAATCTGCAGCCGGATAGGAACTTTATTTAAGTGGAGTAACGCTTCTTTCATGGCGCCGAGGCCCAACCCTCCCCCCATGACAAGGAGAACAGGGTCCTTTCTGTTTAAGCCAAAATCAGCCCGCAGTCCGGACGATTTGCCACAATGCCGGAATTGGGAACGAATCGGAATGCCGGTGACAAAAATCCGCCGCGGCAATACCCCTGCCGCTTCTAAGGATGAACGAAGTTCCCGGGTGGCAACAAAATAAAAATCAACTTCGGAGTCGATCCACAAGCGGTGAACAGCAAAGTCGGTAACAACCGCAGCCATTGGGAGGGTGTGTTTGCCGGTGCGCTTCAGGTAGGAAGCGGCGGCACAAGGAAAGGGATGGGTAAAAATTAGAAAATCCGGTGCATAACGGTGTAAGAGGTTGTTCATGGCATGCTTCATGGCCTGAGCCATAATGGTCCGGACTTCCGTTCCCGGATGTGGTACCTGGGACCAACGGTATAACAAGTCATACATGTTGGGAAAGATATCAATCATTTTTAAATAAGTTTCTTTTAGCAATGTATTTAAATAGGAATTTTGTCCGGCCATAAAATCGACGATATGAACGCGGGCGAGAGGATTCTGGCGCTCAATTTCAGCGCGGACAGCCTGGGCTGCTTGCGTGTGTCCGGCGCCGACAGAAGCGGATACGATTAATATGTTAGTTACTTTTGACAGCACCTTGTTACGCCTCCTCGGTTTACTTTTGTATTTGCTGACGCTTATCCATTACGTAATTGGAGCAGGGCTGCTCTTTGGCCAGTTTTTTTAGTTCCGCCGCAATTTCACCAATTTCAAGATAGTTTGAAAAAGGACGGTTTGCCGTAGAAACAATGGCAATGGAGACACCGACAATCGGAATTTGTTCCCATTGTCCCCGCCGGTTTTTTACTTCGATGTAGCCCTTTTCCCGGTCTTCCGGCTGGTAAAATGGCAGAATATCGGTATCGAATTGTTCAATGATTGCCTGCGCCAAGGCACAGGCTCGCTCCGGTCTGGTAATGATAATAAAGTCGTCGCCGCCGATGTGACCGATAAAATCGTTCGTGCCGCCGCTTATGGCCAAACAGCGGCTGATAAGCTGGGCTGTAAACAATAAGACCTTATCACCATGCTCAAACCCGTACTTATCATTAAACGCCTTAAAATTATTTAAGTCAAGGTATAAGACGGCAAAAGGCGCCTTATTTGTCACCAGTTCCTTCAACCGGTCTTCAATGAGCAGATTCCCGGGCAGCCCCGTAAGGGGATTGGCATTATGCGCCCGCCGGATCTGGAGTTTGGTAATATTGTTAAGAAGATTCATAATGGAAACAACACCGACATAAATGTCATCCTGTACAACGATGATGTAATCGTATAAATTATATTCTTCCCGGCTCATGGCGATTTGAGACACCGCTTCCAAGGGAAGATCGGCGTTTACGATGAGGGGAAACTTATCCATGACCAGTTCTACCGGACGGCGATAATAAAGGGAAACACCGTAATTCGTGCCTAAGTGAAAATATAGCTTATACTTCATTAAAAGTCCCAAGGGATGCCGATCTTCCAGCACGACAATGCCATTTACCTGTGTCTGATTAAATATAGTTTCCGCATCCCGCACCAAAATTCCTTTTCCTACGGTTGGAACTGGCTCGACAATCTCACCAATGGTTACACCAAACCCCTGCTGTGTAATTTTCGCTTTTAATTTTTCGTTTTCCATGTTTACATCCATGATAAACTCCTTAACTTCCGGCGGAACAGGAGGAGGAGGATTGGCTGGTCGGGCGAGATAGTATCCTTGCGCGTAATGGACACCCATTTTAATTAGCATAGCTAATTCCGCCGGTTTTTCGATTCCCTCAGCAATAATTTTACCATTGATCATTGCCGCCAATTGTACCATTGCTTCTAAAATAGCCTGTTTCAGGGGGTTTCTGTCAATATCCTGAACGATGGACATATCAATTTTTATATAAGCCGGCCGGAGTTCAACGATAGCCTGAAGGCTGGAGTAGCCGGCGCCGGCGTCGTCAATGGCAATGCTATACCCCTGTTCACGATAATGATATAAAGAACGGCTAAAATTATTAAAGTCACGAATGGCGGTTCTTTCCGTAATTTCAAAGGTAATTTGCTGCGGTAAAAACCCTTTTTGCTGGATTAGCAATTTGGTAATACCGCCGCGAAAATGAGGGTCTTTGACCACGTCGGCGTTGATATTGAGAAACAACTGCTGATAGGACTTTAAAAGGTGTATATTCTGTATGGCCTTTTCCCGGCAGACTTGTTCCAAGGGAAATAAAAGACCACTGTCCTGAGCCACCCGAAAGAGTTCGAGGGGGGAGTAAAGGGGACTGTTCGCCGGACCGCGGCTGAGTGCTTCGTACCCCATAATGTCGCCTGTTTTTAAATCGACGATCGGTTGATATACCGGAAAAATTTCCTTTTCTAAAATAATCCATTCCAATTCATCTTTCAGTACTTTGGTTTGGTTATCCCGCAATTGAACTGCAATTTCTGCTGCTGCTTCATCCGGTAGCGACATTGTGATTTTTTCCTGCTTTTTAGTTTTATGATAAAAATTTAAGATGTGTTTTGAAAGATAAGCGGGCATTTTATTATTCCTTTCTTATTCTTACTTTCATTGTAATCAAAGTGCCGGCAGCAATTGTTACTCTTGTGTTAAAATCCTGTTAATAAATATTGGTAATTGTCATTTGCCGTCTAAAGTGCATTGAGAACAGACAGGATTGCCATAATAAAGAAGAAAGAAATTTGGATTAAGGGGGCTACACGTATGAAGCAAAGAGTGCACTGGGTGCTGCCTGTTTTATTGGGAGTTGTATTGATAGCCGGCGGGTGCTCCTTATTTAAAGGGCCGCAGCAAAAGCCGGCGCCTTCGCAGCCTGCGCCTCAGCGGCAGGCAGTACAGGGAAATGAGCCGGATATTTCCGTGTATATGCATGAAACGGGCGAAAAGAAAACAATGAAGATGGAAGATTATATAGCCGGTGTAGTAGCAGGGGAAATGAAGAATGACTGGCCCATAGAAGCCCTGGCTACGCAGGCTATATTAGCCCGTACTTTTACGGTACAGGCCATTGAAACCAAAGGGGGAGTTCCTTCCCGGGGAACGCAGGCGTCCACCGATGTCAAGGAATTTCAGGCTTACAACGCCAAGGAAGTCAATGATAACGTAAAGAAAGCGGTAGAAATGACCCGGGGCATGATCATTACTTACCAGGGAAAACCGATTAACTCCTGGTTTCATTCTTCCGCCGGCGGCATTACGGCGACTGCGAAAGAAGGTCTTGATTATAAAGAAGCGGAACCGCCCTATATTCAGTCGGTTCAGTCACCGGATGATTTGGCGCCTGCCGATATTAAAAACTGGACGGCAACTTTTAGCAAAAAGGAAATTATGGATGCTCTTGCCAAGCAGGGCCATAAGGTAAACAGCCTGGACAGTTTGGAAATCAGCCAAAAGGGACCATCGGGCCGGGCCACGGTATTTTTGATTAATAAAACCGTCCAGGTATCCGGACCGGAATTTCGTATTGGTTTAGGCGTCAGCAAACTGAAATCCCTACTGCTGGATAAGGTGGAATTTAACGGTGATAATGTAATATTTACTGGTAAGGGTTATGGACACGGCGTGGGTGTTTCCCAGTGGGGCGCCAATAAAATGGCCCAGGAAGGAAAAACAGCCGCCGATATTATCGGCTATTACTTTAAGGGCGTAACTATTGAAAAGCGCTGGCAATAGCATACAGGCCGGGAAGAAACTCCTTCCCGGCCTATATTTTTCCCGTTTTTCCGTCCTCCCTCCAAGAGCCAACCCCTAAATCCAATACCCAACATCCAGCTCCCTCCTTTCTTTTCCAGCTATAAAAACTTCAAAGCCGGTTAAAAATACCAAGTATGATATAGCGGAGGGGAAACCGGATGAAGAGAAAATGCAGTTGCCGGCAATGGCAAAAAATCTCTGCCGCCATACCGGCGGCTAACCGCGATACGGCATTATCCCGCCTGAAGGAGCTGCAAAACCTGCTGTCGGAATGCAGTGAGATTAGCGGCGAGATCGGTCAGGTCAGGGATCAGCTGCGGCAGGCAGACGCACCACCGGGAGAACCGTTTCGTTTCACTACTGCTTTGGCGGAAAATGAGCATTTTTTGCAGACCGTATTTCAAGATTGCGCGGATGTGATTTACCGGTCTTTTTTAGCCGGCAGCCGCCGGGCGCTGCTTGTATATGTGGAAAACATGATTGATAAGGAACTGATAAACCGGGCGGTTATGAACCCCCTGATGACACCGGAAGGGCAGGCGGAAGCGGTCCGTTCAATCGATCTGCCCGCTTTGCTTAACCGGTTAGTGCCGTCGGCAGCCCTGTCGGTGGAAAGTTCAGTGCAAGCAGTCATTACGGCGGTTATGTCCGGCAAGGCTCTGCTGATGCTGGACGGGATCAACGAAGCCATTCTGGTCGGAGTGGAGAAATACGTAAAACGGTCTGTCTCGGAACCCATTACCCAAGAGGTGGTGCGGGGACCGCACGACGCTTTTACGGAGACGATTAAGGACAATATCGTGCTTGTCCGGCGCCGGACCCGCGATGCGGACATCAAAATCAAAATCATTGCCGTTGGCCGGCGGACCAGAACGGAAGTGGCACTCATATATGATGCTTATTTAGTAAAACCGGGTTTGGCGGAAGAAGTGGAGCGGCGGATTCGTAATATCCAGGTTGATAAAATTATTAATTCCGCCGCCGTCGAAGAATTTATCGTCGACAGACCCTGGTCGCCTTTTCCCCAGGTGCAGAGTATTGAACGTCCCGATGCCCTGGTTGCGGCCCTGTATGAAGGACGGGTGGCAATTTTGGTCGACAATACGCCCTACGCACTGGTTGTACCCTGTACATACAATCTGATTATGCAAAGTGCGGAAGATTACACCAATCCGCCCCTAGTAGCCAGTCTCGTCCGCCTGACCCGGCATTTTTCCGCCTTCGTGGCGATTTATCTGCCGGCTGTTTATGTGGCGATTGTTTCCTTTCATCCCGGTATGCTGCCGACGACCCTGGCTATTTCCATTGCCGAACTGCGTTCCCGTACGCCCTTTCCTTCTTTTTTGGAAGCCGTATTGATGGAGTTGATCCTGGAAGTTTTTCAGGAGGCCGTAGTCCGGCTGCCGCGGCAAATCGCCGGCGCAGCCAGCATTGTCGGCGGTTTTGTCATCGGCAATACCATCGTCCAGGCCGGCCTGGTCAACCCGCTGTTAGTGGTGGTGATTGCCGCAACCGCCATCGCTTCTTACAGTATGCCTTCCTTTACGTTCAGTCTGGCATTACGGTCCATCCGGGTCCCAATGCTGGTTTTGTCCTCCATATTGGGACTATACGGGGTTATGCTGGGTATTTTGATTGTTACCATTCACATGTGTTCCTTGCGCAGCTTTGGGGAGTCCTATGTGGGCGGCCTGTTGGACATCGCTCTGATCGGTGACTGGAAAGATTCTCTGGTCCGGGTGCCGGTACGGCAACTGCCGGCCCGTCCGAAACAGCTGGGTGCGCAGGAACGGCGCAGAATAGAGGAATAGTATGCCAAATCTGGAAGCTAAAGGTAAAATGTCGGCCGGCGAATTGACAGTGATATTAGTCGGTTCCATGATCGGCACCAATATCCTGGCTAATGCGCAAAAACTGGTTGTCGACGCCGGGCAGGATGCCTGGATCAGTATTCTATTGTCCGGCCCGGTTTTTTACGCAACTGCCTGGATGATGGTGCGGTTAGGCCGGTATTATCCGGATCAAACCTTCGCCGAATATGTTTCCCTGCTTTGGGGCCGCTTTTTTGGCTGGGGAGTTTTGCTTTGGCTGGCCCTTTTCATTGGAATCGACTTTTCCCTCGCTTTAAAGATGTTTAGCCGGACCATCGCCTTTTTTCTCTTTGACCGCACCCCCGAGGAAGTATTGGCGTTATCTATGCTCGCAGTCTGCGTATATTGCACCCTGCAGGACCTGGGGACGTTTATCCGGACTGTGCAGTTGATGGTTACCGTGTCTGTGGTCATGCTGATGTCTGTCTGGTCATTAACCATTTTCAGTTTTTTGCCCGAGAATCTCTTGCCTTTATGGCCGTTGCATTTAGCCGGAATCGCCAAAGGAATCGGCGATTCCTGGAGTTTATACACCGGCTACGAAGTTCTGCTGCTGCTGCTGCCGCAGGTATATCGAGGTAAGGTTAGCTTGAACAAAGCGGTTGGCGCCTCTTTCGGCTGCGGCGGTGTCGTCTTTCTGTTTATTATGGTTATGACCATTGGCGTGCTGTCGGTGGAGGGTGTAAAGAACAACCCGTTTGCCGTTTTAACTGTAATCCGCAGTGTGGAACTGCCCGGTACGTTTATTGAGCGGTTGGAAAATTATTTGCTGTTAGCCTGGATCCCGCTGGTTTTTGTAACCTTTTCCACTTATTTGCTGCTTTTATCCTATCTCTTGCAATACCGCCTGGGCTATGCCGACCACCGGCCCGGGGTGTTGGTTTTGGCGCCGCTTATTTTTGTGGGGACCGTACTGCTGGACGGGCAGAATATGATTAGCTGGGCGGAGAAAGCCGGTACCGGGCTGGGATTGGTTTTTTCCTTTCTGATTATACCTGTATCCCTTTATTTGGCCTATCGCCGGCAAAAAAGGCAGATGGTGCCGTCATGACCAGGCGACGCGTTTGCGCCATGCTGTTGCTGGCGTATTGTCTGCTTCTGACCGGCTGCTGGGACCGGCGGGAATTGCAGGACCGGAATTTTGTTCTGGCTATCGGCATTGACACGGCTGCCGCCGAACCGGCGAAGCGGGCGGCGGTGGAAACATACAAGCAGCTGGAAGGAAGTAAAAAATACAGTCTGGACTTGCAGGTTCTAAAACTGGTTACACCGGAAGAACCGGGCAAACAAAGTAAAACCTTTGTGATTTCCAATGTGGGAAATTCGTTCTTTCAAATGGAACGCGACCTGTTTGGACAGAGCAGTAAGCCGTTGTATTTTGAGCATGTGCAGACTATCATTCTCAGCGAGGCCGTTGTGCGGGATGCCCCTTTGACATCGTTACTAAGTTTTTTCCGCAAAGACAGTGAAATGCGCTGGCGCATTAAAGTTTATGTAACTTCCGGCAAAGCCCGGCCGTTGCTGGAATTTGTACCGCCCAACCACGAAGCGGGCGGCATCTATTTAGCCAATATTGCCAAACTGTACCGGAAAAATTTACATGTGGCCGGGGAACGTACCGACCTGGGATATATCAGCCTGGCTCTCGACAATCACAACGATGTGGCGATTCCGCGGATTGAACTGGCGGGCAACGTGGTCAAGGTAGGCGGTCTGGCCGTTTTCCACAAGGACCGGTTTGCCGGCTTTCTGGATGAGCAGGCAGTAGCCGGCTTGAAATTAATCCGCGGGTTGGAAAAAGAAGCGGTTATCAGCATCTCCTGTCCGGAGCGTCCGGACAGAAAATTGGTTTTCAAGCTGCTGCGCCATGATACCCGTCTGGCATCCCATGTTGACGGGGGCAGACTTTACTTTACACTGGATATCAATATGGTTGGCAATATCAATGAAATGCAAGGCTGCAGCGAATATGACCCGCGGGACAGCCGGTCCTTACGAAACCTGGAGGTTGCTTTTGCCGACAAAGTCAAAACAATGGTTCTTTACGGCTTGCAGCAGATGGAGGATCTAAAAGTGGATGTCGCGGGTCTGAATGATAAACTCCGGGAAGAACAGCCCGAATTGTGGCAGCAGGTCAAAGACGGTTGGGATCAGCGGCTGCCGCAAATCCCGCTGGCGGTGTCAGTGAATGTGACCATTCGCAATTATGGTGAACATACCAAATAAGCAGGGGGTACCCCAATGAAAATTCGTTTAGCCGCCCTGTTTGCTGTACTGGCCTTGTCATTGCCGGTGGCGGGTTGCTGGGACCGGCATGAACTGCAGGAACGCAGTTTCGTCATGGCGGCGGCCATTGATGTTGCAGGCGCCGCCAAGGAAAAAGAAAGCGGTGCGGCTAACGTGGAGGACTTCCCACTGCTTGAGGGCCGGCGCAAGTACCGTCTTAGTTTGCAAATATTAGAATTGGCGCCGCCGCCCAAAGGACAGACAAGAGAAGCTAAAAGTGCCAAAACGTTTGTCATTGCCACCGACGGCGACTCGCTGTTTCAGATGATTGAGGACCTGCAGGGCCAAGCCGACAGGCAGCTTTACTTCGAGCATATTCAAAGTATTATTATCAGTGAAGCCGCGATCCGGGAAGGATTAGAACCGATAATCGACTGGTTTCACCGGGACGCTGAACTCCGCTGGCGGACGAAAGTGTTTATTACACCCGGACGGGCCGCCGATATACTAAACTATAAACCGCCCAGCGGGGAAGCGGGCGGTATGTATTTGGCCAAAAGCGCCGAAATGTATTTTAAGGACCCGTTCATTGCCGGTTCGCATACCGACCTCGGGTACGTTACCGAAAGATTTGACCAACATGCATCGCTGGTAATACCCCGTTTGGATTACAAGCCTCCCGTTTTAAAGATGGGCGGCATGGCGGTATTTAAAAACGGACGTTTCGCCGGTTACCTCGACGGCTACGCCACCCAGGGCGGCAAGTTTCTTATGGGGATTGAAAAGAGTGCCCTGATCGTTGCTCCCTGTCCGAACCATCCTGCCTATCCGGTAACATTTGAGCTATTTCGTCATGATACCCGGTTAACGCCTCACATTGATGGCGACTCGATTTATTTTACCTGCGATATCTATATGATGGGCAATTTGGGGGAAAATCAATGCGACGGGATGGGGGATGATACAAGTGACCCGGCTTATATCCGGAAGCTGGAAGCAGCTTTTGCCCAGGAAGTGAAAAAGAATATTCTGTATGCCCGGCAGGCGTATTGGCAGCTAGGGCTATCTCCTCCCGGATTTCAAAGCAGACTAAAGGCCCATGCCCCGGCAACCTGGGAAAAAGTAAAAGACCGGTGGGACAACATTTTCCCCACCATTCCCTTGATTCTCTCCGTAAATGTAACGATTCGGAACCTGGGAACGCATAAATAGATTATTTGAGCCTGCTTAAAAAGCGCACCAATCCCATTTTTCGCAGTCCTTTGCCATTATTTTAGAATGCGAAATGTGGGACCTACGTTGTTGCGGCTGCGCGTTCTCACTCAACGTACGCCTGAGTACGCCTCGTTCGAATGCTCGCCGCGCCTAGTATCTGCATCTTTTTAAGCAGGCTTTATTTGAAGATGAAGCTGAATAGCCATAACGCAAAGGCCGTAGCCGTATAAACGATTGCCGTCCGGCGGGCCAGCAAGGCTTCCCGTTCCCGGGCATTATGCTTTTCAAGGATGCCGGCCAGAAACCAGGCAGTTAGAGAGGTGGCCAGGAAGGTCAACGGAACCCAGATGGTTGTCTTATGAACAATTTGAAAGGCCAGTTTTTGCCACCAGTAATACCAGTTCATACTATTCTCCTTTTCGCTGCTTATTTTTTTAGTATGCCCGGATATTGAGACCAATTTGTACTATTTTACCAGTCCTGGGTCATATACATCATTGATAAAGCATACGGGGGTGGTATTTGCCCATGGATGATAAAAACACCAACTGGCGGCATCAGGTTAACCTGGTGGACCGGGAAGAGTTGACCGTAGACGGGGTCGTGAATCTGGGCAGCTTTGACGAAAAGGAAATCGTCATGGAAACCGAGGAAGGAATATTAATTATTCGCGGTACGGGCTTGAACATCAAACAATTAAATCTGGATAAGGGCCATATTAGCATCGAAGGGGTCGTTCAATCCTTAGTCTATGATGAGGAGGTCAAGCAAAAGAAAGGCTTATTAGGGCGGCTGCTACGGTAAGAAGTCAATGCTGGAAGGCTGCGAGGTGTGGTTATGGCTGCCAGCGGGATGCTGCGCCGGTGGTTTTGCCTGATAGGGATGCTGATAGTGGAAGGAGTTATTTTTGGCCTGGCATTCTATGGCATTCATTTTTGCCGTTCGGCGGTATGGCGGGATTTTAACGCGGCGGTGAAAGAACCGGTGACTGTGAATGCCCTGCCATACAGTACGTTGATTAATGCTGCCGCCGGAGAATTTAAGATCAGTCCGGCAGTCATTGCTGCCGTAATTCAAGCAGAAAGTTCCTTTGAGCCGAAAGCGGTATCTCCTGCCGGAGCTTATGGTCTGATGCAGGTAACTCCGGGAACCTGGCGGGAAGTGAATGAACAAATCAAAGCGTGTTCAGGGCGTCATGCCGGTTCGTGCGACAGCCGCTGCTATACCGATCCGGCTTTAAATATCAGGATAGGAACGGCTTATTTGGCTCAGTTATATACCCGGTATCATGGTAACATGGTATTAGCTCTAGCCGCCTACAATGCCGGGCCACAAACGGTAGCTGTTTATGGCGGTGTACCACCGTACGGAGAAACGGCTGCTTATATAGAACGCGTAATTAGCGCCAGTTACCGGTTTCGACATAAAAGGCAGCCTGATTATGAACGGTGGACGGCAAGATGGCAAGCTGCCGGTGGATTGGTGGCGGGAGGAATGTTAATTACGGCAGGAATGCTGTTTTTTACGGGACGGGTTTTATACAGGCGTTATCGGGGATGGTTGTGGAAATAGCTGATTCATAAAGAAGGTGAAATCATTGGGATTCAGCGGTCAGGCGGAGACGTTTTTCTTTGTGCTCTGGCTCGGAATTGTATTAGGAATATTGTTTGATTTTTACCGCGTCTTACGGGGGATATTTCGGCCGCGCTGGATTATGGGCACATTGGCTGATTTAGGATACTGGGTGCTGGCTATTGTTGTTGTATTTGGTTCCCTGCTGGCGGAAAATTGGGGAGAAGTCCGGGGGTATACTTTTTTGGGTCTGATTGCCGGCATCGGGGTATATTACCGCTTATTTAGCCACTATGTGCTCCGCCTGCTGATACGCTTTTTTCAATGTTTGGCCCTGCTTGGCCGCTGGCTGCGTACGGCAGTTCTCTATGGTTTTATTAAACCGGTGTGTTTTTCCGGACGGTTGTTGGCTGCTCCGTGGCTTTTCGCCGGCAGGACGATCAGACATTATTATCAAAAACACAAGAAGCCGCCCACTGCCTAAGCAGGTTAGCCTGCTTTTTATTTTTTACTTTTTAGGGAGGAAAGAGGAATGTCCTGTTAAGTTGGCGAATAGATATTACCATAATATTATCGGTGGTGGACGATGAGAATGCAAAAAAGAAAAAGTTACCGCATTAAATGGTTTAATCTGCTGCTGATAGCCATGATTGGATATTTTTCGTACGTATATTTTCAGCAACAGACGGATTTGCACACAATTCAGCGGGAAATGGAAGCAAACCAAACGAAGTTAAAACAACTGCAGCAGGTTAATAAGGACTTGTCAGCGGAACAAGGAAAATTAAAGACCCCTGAATATGTGGAGAAACTGGCCCGGGAAGAATTGGGTTTGGCTAAGCCGGGAGAAGTTCCTTTTGTTCCGGCTGGAAAAAATTGATCTTAGGCGACATTCCTTGACACTTTTTAAGGCGCAAGGGTATAATATGGTTGCAAAACATGTTGTAAGGAGGAAATTTGATTAGTATGTCCATTGAAGTTGGCAGTGTTGTTGAGGGAGTTGTGACAGGTATCACAAACTTCGGCGCTTTTGTTGAACTGCCGGGAGGAAAAGCTGGATTAATCCATATTTCAGAGGTTGCTGATGTATACGTTCGCGACGTCAAGGATTTTCTGAAAGAACAAGATCGCGTAAAGGTGAAAGTTTTGTCCATAGACGAACGTGGCAAGATCGGCCTATCGATCAAGCAACTTCAGACGTCTGTTCCCAAGAAGACACACGCCAACGATAATCGGCGACCGAACCGAATGAATAATACGTTGTCTTTTGAGGATAAACTGAGCAAATTTCTCAAAGATAGTGATGAGCGCCTGACGGATTTGAAGAAAAATACCGAGTCCAAGCGCGGTGGCCGCGGTGGGGTCCGCCGGGCTGAATAAGACACACGAGAGAGCATTCAGTAATGAATGCTCTTTTTAAATTGATAAGGGGGGATAAGAGTGATACGGGCAGCGATTGATATTGGCACGAATTCGGTACGGCTGTTGGTGGCAGATGTACGGGAAGGAATATTATATCCGCTGTATAGGGAGATGGCAACGACACGCCTGGGGACAGGCGTTCACAAGACCGGCAAGTTAGGGCGGGAACCGATGCACAATACGGCTGCTGCGGTGGCCGGAATGGTTGCCCAGGCCCAGGACCGGGGCGCCCGGAATATTGTGGTTGTTGCTACCAGTGCGGTGCGGGATGCAGTTAACCGGAAAGAATTTCTTCAGTTATGTTATGATGTCGCCGGTGTAGAGGTCTCGGTTTTAAGCGGCCCGGAGGAAGCCCGTCTTAGTTATACGGGGGCAGTCTACGGGGAAAATGCGAAAAGCCGTTTTCTGGTGATTGATATTGGCGGCGGCAGTACGGAAATGGTGCTGGGACGAAACGGCGAACTGGAAGAAGCAATCAGCTTGGACATAGGCGCGGTACGTCTCAGTGAATTATTTCCCGCCGGAACGGACGGGACTGTACCGCACTTAGACACGATTCGGGACTATGTAATAAAGCAGTTAGCAGTCACGTCTTCCTGGGAGCGGCCTGGCCGTATGTTGGGAGTAGGGGGAACGACCACATCCCTGGCTGCTATGGAACAGCACCTGCCCGTATATGACAGCTCCCGAGTGCAGGGATATTACCTTTCCCTGGCGACAGTAAGAGCCTGGCTGACAAGATTGGCGGCCATGACCCTGTCCGAACGTGGCCAGGTAGCCGGACTACAAAGCAAGCGGGCCGATATTATCGTCTATGGAATTGTTATCTTGGTTTGCATATTGGAATATCTGGCAATGGATGAAATTATGGTTAGTGAACAGGATATTTTGGAAGGGATTATTATAACCGGATAAAGGTGGTTGTTTGTCTGCCTGTCAGAGGACAGGCAGTTTTTTTGCCCTATTTTCATCGATTATGTCAATTTTTTTATTAAATTCTCTGACCTGTTCAGACAAAGTATGTCTGGTAATTTATGTAAAATGGAATATGCAGTATATACCATCCACATTTCGCAGGCTGAATTTATGGCGACAATATTTTTTTCACTCGATAGCCGCAAGGTAAATGATGACTGGAAAATGATTGCCGAGTGACGGAGGACTGCGAAAAGTGGGATACCATAATAAGCAGGGGTGGATTTTTTTATGCCGAAAATGACTGTAATCGATGTGCCGGACGAATTGCTTGCGCCGCCGGAAGTGACGTCTGGAAAAGGGACCAGTGCGAACAAATGGAATCCAGGCAGACTCTGGCAAAAAATAATAACGTTCGCAAGTACTTTGCTTCAGCGAAATAGAATGTTCCTGATTTTGTTGGCTTTTTTATTGGGGAGAGTTTCCATTATGGGAGAATTAGCGCCGTTTGGTCTTGCATTTTTTGCCGCGGTGGCTCAGAACGTTCCCAAACAGGCGCTGCTCGTAGCTTTTTGGACGGTAGCCGGAGTGATATCGGCGGGACATTATACGGAAGCCGGCATGTATATTTTATCAATTGGCGCCTATTTCTACTTAAGAGGCCGGTTAGTATACGGACGGCACAAGTTGTGGACCGGTCCTGCCTTTATTTTTGGAGCCGCATTGCTTAGCGGCTTGGGGATTACGTTGTGGCAACAGGCCAACTTGTATGCGGTGGTATTAAATGTATTGGATGCATCCTTGTGTATGGTGCTTGCCGGTCTTTTCCTGTACGGCGTGCCTGCTATTTTAGAACCGGAATGGAAATGCCATTTTGCCGGTGAGTCCCTGCTGTGTACGCTGGCGATAGCGGCCATTGCCGTGGCCGGTTTAGGGAGCGCCACGGTCTGGGGTTATAGTATACGTAATATGGCGGGTAGTTTCCTGGTGGCCTTGCTGGCTTTGGGTGGCGGAGCGGGAACCGGGGCGGCGGCAGGGGTTGTCGTAGGCCTGGTTGTAGGTCTGACGGAAAATAACGTATTACAGGATATCGCCTTTTACGCTTTATCCGGTCTCCTGGCGGGAGCTTTTCGCAGCCTGGGAAGATTTGCCGTCATATTAGGTTATATTCTGGGCAGTCTGATTACCGTAGTTTATTTCGGACAAGCCTGGGATTTTAGTCTTATCCTGACAGAATCTACCCTGGCCGCAGCGCTGGTTTTGACTGTTCCTGTCCGGAAACTGGAGACCATGGTGGAAAGCATAATGCCGGCCGGCCGCGAATTATGCCAGGGACGGCCGGCATTGAGCCCTGCTGCCGATAAATTAAATAATATCGCCGACATGTTTACCGATCTGGCGGGAACTTTTGGCAATTTATCCAATATCGCCCGGGAAAAGTTTAAGGAGGAAGAAATGGCCCGTACCTTGGCGGTAATCGGTGAGCAGGTTTGTGAGACCTGCGAAAAACGCGATTTTTGCTGGAATCAGGATTTCTACCGTACTTATCAGGCTGTGATGGATATGCTTGTTCTGGCCGAATCAGGCAAACTGAGCGTACCGGCTATGCCGGCCGCTCAAAGAAACCGTTGTGTTAAGAGCCGGGAACTGGTTGATAAATTAAATGCAGTTGCTGAACGAAACCGTATATACGGATACTGGCAGCAAAAGATAATTGACTGCCGCCAGGTGGTTACGGAACAGATGCGGGCGACGGCTGCCATCCTTGGTAATTTAGCGCAAGAGATAAAAAAGGAACCGGGGGACGATCAGCGGTTAGCCAAATGGCTGCAGCAAAAGGCTCTGAGTTTGGATTGTCCATTGACCTCGGTAAGAGTGACGAGGCAGGAAAATAGTACGCTTGTTGAGGCGGGAAAAGCGGCCTGCCAGGGAACGCAGGAATGTATCCATACGCTATTGCCGCTTATAACCAACTTATTGGGAGAACCGTTTACACTTCAGGCGGAATGCGGTAATATGGCCAGCGACCGGAAGTGTAAATTAATTATGCGTACCGCCCGCCGTTATCGTCTTGAGACCGGAATGGCCTGCCGGCCGAAAGAAGAGGGGAATATTTGCGGTGACACTTGTACGGTAGTATCCATAAATCAAGGCAAAACAGCTCTAATGCTAAGCGATGGTATGGGAACCGGCAGTAAGGCCGCCGGAGAAAGTGGCACGGCGGTACACTTCTTGGAGAAATTACTGTCCGTGGGCTTTGACGTCAATGTGGCAGTAAAAACGGTGAATTCCATGCTTCTCTTGCGTATGCCGGAGGAAAACTTTGTGACTGTGGATATGGCAATTATCGACAACTTAACTGGTGAGACCGATTTTTTAAAAATTGGTTCGGCTCCTAGTTTTATCAAGCGGGTCAGAGAAATTTTTACCATTGAATCGGCGTCTCTGCCGATTGGAATTTTAAATCAAATTGAAATTGAACCGGTAAAAGCAAAACTGGTTGCGGGTGATACGGTCATTATGGTTAGTGACGGAGTAACGGATTTGTCCTCGCGGGGAGGAGAAAAGGAAATATGGCTAACCAACTTTTTACGCCGTATGGAGAATGATGACCCGCAGCAACTGGCGGAGCGAATTTTACAGCGGGCGGTCGAATTGGCGGGGGCAAAGATTCGGGATGATATGACCGTGCTGGTGGCTAAAGTCGTCAAAGAGGAAACGGAAGAATCATTTTAGACGAATTTTAACCGATATGAGATTTGTACACTGCCAGAAAGACCGAAAGCGATCTTTCTTCAATTACCAATTACCGAAAAACCGCACTAGCGGTTTTTCTTGTATAGGGGTGTATTTTTTGCTTTGTCAGGAGAGACAATAATATATTGATATTTTTCGGCAGAAATGAGAAAATGGCAGTGCGTTTTTAAGCAGTCTCAAGCAGGAAAAAATGGCTTTAGCGGGAATTTAAAGGAAATAGCTTATGGATGAGTTCTCATTAGAAGATGCGGCGGCTGTGGCAATTCTGGCCGGCGAGATTATGTTGCGAAATGGGGCCGAAACATACCGGGCAGAAGAAACAATGAATCATATTGCCCGTGCTTGCGGTGTACAAACCGCGGAAAGTTTCGTCATTCCTACCGGTGTATTTCTGATGGTGACGGATGCGACGAGGCATTCCCTCACGGTCATGCGACGGGTGCAGGACCGGACGATTAACCTGGACCGCATTGCCAGAGTTAATGAAGTTTCCCGCTGTATGGCAGAGGGGGTAGTCAGCGGCCGGGATGCCCGGTCCTGGCTGGAACAGATTGCTATCGAACGGACCGGATTTTCCCTTTTGCCGTCCATGATGGCCTCCGGCATTGTCGGTGGCAGTTTTGCTGTTTTACAAAGCGCTTTTTGGCCGGAGGTTGTACTGGCCTTTGTTGCGGCGGTCCTGGTTCGATATATCGCCCATATTGTTTCCCGGCTGAAGGAGGTTCCTTTCATTTTTGAATTTTTGGGCAGCGCTACGGCTGCACTGGTGGGAATTGCCGCCCAGTCTGTCTGGCCCTCCGTTGGACGGGATGTTGTAATTATCGGCGGTATTATTCCGCTTGTGCCGGGACTTACTATAACCAACGCCATTCGTGATGTGATGGCCGGCGACTTGCTTAGCGGAGCATCCCGCGGGTTGGAGGCCTTATTAAGTTCTGTTGCGATAGCCATGGGAGTCGTTGTTTGTCTGACACTTTACGGTTAGCTTGGGTGCAGGGTCTGAGGTGAAAGGGATGGTGCTGCACATCGCAGCTGTTTTTTGTATGTCCGCCGCAGTGGGAATATTATACCGTATACCGCGGAGTTCTTTAGTTTATGCCAGTGTAACGGGTGTGGCTGCCTGGCTGGTTATGGCGGGTTTTTCTTTTGCGGGACACAATCTGATCAGAGCCAGTTTTTTTGCCAGTTTAACAGTCGGTATTCTAGCGGAATTTCTGGCGCGGCTCCTGAAAAAACCGGCGACGGTGTATATTATCCCCGGTTTTATTCCCCTGGTACCGGGACGGGAGGCCTATACTACGGTGTTGCTCCTGCTGCGCCGGCAATATGTGGAGGGAATATCTATGGGGATGCAGACCCTGTTAACCGGCGGTGCGATTGCTTTTGGCATCTTTATTAGCTCTATCGTCTACCGGTTGGCAGTAAACTATATTATGAGGAGAAGCCTGTAATATGCAGGAAGAAGTAAAAAGGTGGATTAATAAATACCGCTTATTGTCCCGGAATGAAGCGGTTTTGGCGGCTTGTTCCGGCGGACCGGATTCGTTGGCCCTGTTGCATATGTTATGGACTTTGCAGCCTGAATATGGTTTTTATTTGGCGGCGGCTCATGTTGATCACATGTTCCGGGGGACCGAATCGGCAGAAGATGCCGTATTTGTAGAGCAATTTTGCCGGCGACTGGGCGTTCCATTTTACGGCAGAGCGATTAATGTTCCCCGTTTTATTGCCCGTAGCGGCCGCTCGGAGGAAGATGCCGCCAGAGTACTGAGATATGCTTTTTTGCGAAAAATAGCCCGGCAATTGGGCGGGGCAAAAATTGCCACCGGGCATCACCGGGATGATCAGGCGGAAACGGTGCTGATGCATCTCTTGCGGGGAGCCGGCAGCGGCGGATTACGGGGAATGCTGCCGGCCGATAACGGCATTATCCGGCCCTTTCTGGCGGTTAGCCGGGCTGAAATTGATAATTACTGCCGGATGCATCAATTAAAGCCGCGGCTGGATAGTTCCAACCTGAATAGGGACTATTTACGCAATAAAATTCGTCTGGATTTATTACCCGACTTGGAGGCTTATAATCTGGAGATCCGTGCCGTGCTGTGCCGAACGGCCGGTATTATCGGGGATGAGCATGATTATATCAGCGTTCAGGCAGGTAAAGTATGGGAGCAGATTGTCCGGTGCGAAGGGACGCGCCTGCTGTTGGACCGCAAAGAATTGGCCAAACAGCACATTGCTTTGCAGCGGGAAATTTTTCGGCGGGCTATTGAAAAAAAACAGGGCCAGTTGAAAGGAATAACCTTTGAACATGTGGAAAAATTGATTAAGATGGCATTGCATGGTAAAGTAGGCGGTATTTTCTGTTTACCGGGCAAGCTTACAGCAATGAACCGGTATGATGTTCTCGAATTGGGCTGGGAAAAAGAGAACGGGCCGGAATTAATTGAGCCGCCCGGCATTGTATTGCAAGTGCCGGGAATCACCTCGATTCCTCAAATGAGGTTGCAGGTAGTCGCTGAAATATCGGCTGACAGACTGTCGGCCGATGGAAAAATGTCGGCCCTGTGGGACGCGACAGAACTCGCGTTTCCTATTTTCGTGAGAAGCCGGCAGCCGGGAGACCGGTTTCAGCCTTTGGGCATGCCGGGAAGCAAAAAATTGAAAGATTTCTTTATTGATGCTAAAATACCACGTGAGAAACGAGATGAAATACCCATTTTTTATAACCGGAAGGGCATCCTATGGATAGGCGGTTTCCGTCAGTCGGAGCAGGCAAAAGTTAAAAGTGACACCAGGCATTTTTGTAAATTGACGATAAATAGGGGGATATAGCTGTGATTAATGACATTAAGGAAATTATGCTGACCCGGGAGCAACTGGCCCACCGGATTGCGGAAATGGGGCAGGAAATCAGTACCGACTATGCCGGTCAGGAAATTCTTATGATTGGCGTTTTACGAGGTGCCGTCATTTTTATGGCCGATTTGGCCCGGGCCATTGACATACCGGTGGCGATCGACTTTATGGCCGTTTCCAGTTATGGCAGCGCCACGACTTCCAGCGGCGTAGTTCGAATTTTGAAAGATCTTGATGAAACTGTAGAAGGAAGGCATGTTCTAATTGTCGAGGATATTATCGATTCCGGTCTGACGTTAAATTATCTATTGGAAAATATTCGCTCCCGTAAACCGGCCAGTGTAAAGATTTGTACACTGCTCAATAAGCCGGACCGGCGTAAAGTACCTGTAGAGATTGCTTATAACGGTTTTACTATTCCCGATTATTTTGTCGTCGGTTATGGTCTCGATTTTGCTGAAAAATACCGGAATCTGCCTTTCGTCGGAATTCTTAAACCGGAAGCTTATAATTTGTAATGTAGAGGAATATACTGAACTGGAAGTACGGGCAATTAACTTTTGTTGCCAGGGATTATTATGGTATGGTATAATATTTTCCTGTGTATATTATATTTTGATTGTCTTTCGGTGCTCCAGCGAGAGGAGGGTAATTGTTGAACAAATTTTTTCGCAATGTAAGTTTTTACTTACTTATCATTATCATTGCAATCTCCATTATTGATTATTATTCGTCGCGTACAACGCCCAAACAGGAAATCAGTTACACCCAGTTTCTCCACCAGGTGGATGAGCAAAAGGTGGTAAATGTGACGATCGTGGAAAATACGATTCGCGGCAAACTCAAGAATGGGCAGGAGTTTACCACGATTGCGCCGAATGACCCCACCCTGATTGGGACTCTACGGGAGAAGGGTGTGGATATAAAGGCGGAACAGCCGCCCCAACCGCCATGGTGGACGACCATTTTCTCCTCCATTTTACCAATGCTGCTTTTGATTGGCGTATGGTTCTTTATTATGCAGCAAACACAGGGAGGCGGCAACCGGGTTATGTCCTTTGGCAAAAGCCGGGCCAAGCTGCACGGGGAAGAAAAGATTAAAGTCACTTTTGCCGATGTGGCGGGAGCAGACGAGGCGAAGCAGGAACTTGAGGAAGTTGTTGAGTTTCTGAAGCATCCGAAAAAATTTAACGATTTAGGGGCCCGGATTCCCAAGGGAGTCTTGCTGTTTGGACCGCCGGGAACGGGGAAAACCCTCTTGGCCCGTGCTGTGGCCGGCGAAGCGGGCGTGCCGTTTTTCAGCATTAGTGGCTCCGACTTTGTCGAAATGTTTGTCGGCGTCGGTGCTTCCCGGGTGCGGGATTTATTTGAACAGGCCAAGAAGAATGCACCTTGTATCGTGTTCATTGATGAAATCGACGCGGTTGGGCGCCAGCGTGGTGCCGGTTTGGGCGGCGGCCATGATGAACGGGAGCAGACACTGAATCAGCTGTTGGTGGAAATGGACGGTTTCGGCGTTAATGAAGGGATTATTATTATCGCCGCTACGAACCGTCCGGATATCCTGGACCCGGCACTTCTCCGGCCGGGCCGTTTCGACCGGCAGATTGTCGTCGATAAACCGGATGTGAAAGGCCGGCTGGAAATTTTAAAAGTCCATACCCGGGGCAAACCGATTGCCAAAGAAGTTAGTTTAGACGTATTGGCGCGGCGTACTCCCGGATTTACCGGCGCCGACCTGAGCAATCTGGTCAATGAAGCGGCCCTGCTCGCAGCGCGGCGCAATAAAAAACGCATTGATATGCCGGAACTGGAGGAATCAGTGGAAAGAGTTGTCGCCGGCCCCGAGCGTAAAAGCAGGGTGATGAGTGAGAGGGAGAAGAAACTGACAGCTTATCATGAAGCCGGGCATACTTTGGTCGGAATGCTGCTAACCCATACGGACCCTGTGCATAAAGTGTCCATTATTCCCCGCGGCCGGGCAGGCGGCTATACTCTGATGCTGCCGAAAGAGGACCGTTACTATGCGACCCGCTCGGAACTGCTGGACCAACTTAAAACCCTCCTGGGCGGACGGGTTGCGGAAGCGGTGGTGCTGGACGAAATTAGTACGGGGGCGCAAAATGATTTGGAACGGGCCACTGAATTAGTGCGGAAAATGATCTGCGAATTTGGTATGAGTGAGGTCTTGGGGCCGATAACGTTCGGTAAACAGCATGATCAGCAGGTGTTTTTGGGCCGGGATATCGCCCGCGACCGTAACTATAGTGAAGAAGTCGCCTATTCGATCGACAAAGAAGTCCGCCGCTTAATTGAAGATGCGTATGCCAAGGCTGAAGAAATGCTTCGTTCCAATCTGGATAAGCTGGATTTAATTGCTCAGGCGCTCATTGAAAGAGAAACACTGGAAGGCGGGGAACTGGAACAGCTCCTAAAAGAAGGCAAGATTACGGATAAGCCGAAATCAGCGGAAGAAATGGAAGAACCGGACGTTGCTCCGACGAATGCCCTACCCGGAACGGATGAAGGAGTAGGTCCTAAAATTGTCTATATTTCCCACAAATAAAAAAAAACTAAAAGGCGGGAAAATCCAGCCTTTTAGTTTTTTTTTATGAGTGTATTTGTTGCTATTTTGCGGACGCCTGCACAGGCGCTGTTTTAACGATACGGAAATGCCTGACGAATCTGTCTCATATCTTGCCGGTACGTGTTGTCGTCAATGCCGATTGATTGAGCCACATCATGCCATGTATTGTTGATTTTCTTCAGGGATAGGATTTCCGTCACGGATTTATTACTATTCAGAGCTAACTGAGTGGCAACGGTAATATCGCCGATATGGTAACCCTGTTGCAGCAAGCTCAGGGTAGTCTGCTTATTGAATCCTAACTTTTTATTGAGTTGGGTTGCCATAATATCCTGATGGGTTGCTTTCATTTGTTCTTTGGTGATGCCTAGTTGTACGCATACATCTTTCCAGGTACTACCTGCCGTTTTGGCGGTCAGGACTTCATCCAACGATTTGCCGCCTGCCTTTGCCAGGAATGCGGCGCGGTTTAAGTCGCTAAAGGTGTAACCTTGGGAATGATATTTAAGGATCGCTGATTGGTCGATATCAAAAATATCTGCTGTACGGGCA
This sequence comes from Allolucifera butyrica, assembly GCF_900476375.1. GTDB lineage: Bacteria > Bacillota > Negativicutes > Sporomusales > UPPP01 > Lucifera > Lucifera butyrica. Next base: position 82,126 of record NZ_UPPP01000063.1, read on the forward strand.
GCCATCTCATCCGCTGAAAGTTGTTGCTGATGAACCGCGGGAAGTTGATCAGCGGTCTGAGCCGCCTGTACAATAAAAGGACTGACGGCGCCGGCCAGAATAACAGCACCGGTTAACAAGGCAATTATGGACTTTTGGAAACCCAATTTCATTTCGTCTACCTCCTGCAATTGATAAGATAGCCGGAGGGGAATTGCCCGCTTTTTTCCGGCTGCTGAGGCTAGTATAAGGGAAAACTATGACAAATATATGACTATGCGCTCACGATGGGTAATGTCAATATAAAGGCCGTTCCTTCGTTGAGTTTGCTTTCTACGGAAATGTCCCCGTGCATGGCCTGCATAAGCTTTTTCGTGATGGATAATCCTAATCCCGTACCCCCGTCATTACGGGCCCGGGACTTGTCCACCCGGTAGAACCGCTCCCAAATATAAGGTAAAGCGGCCGGCGGGATACCCGGCCCTTTATCGATTACTGCAATGGATACATAAGCACCATTACTTTGCGCTTTTACAGTAATGGGGGAATTTTCCGGCGCATGGCGGATGGCATTACTGATGAGGTTGGACATAACCTGGGACAGGCGGTACCGATCCGCCAGAACGGTAGGCAGCTTGCTGCTGATCATCAGGTTCCAGACAAGGTGCTTGTTCTCTAAAAGGTGAACGTATTTTTCTTTTTCTGCGGCTAAAAAGTCGGTTAAATCCAGTTTTTCTACGGCAATGGATAATTCACCCGCTTCCAACTGGGATAAATCCAGGAGATCGTGAATAAGCCGGTCAATACGCTTCGACTCGTTCACGATAGTGGATAGATATCGTTGCTGCTGCTCCGGGCGTGTTGCCATCCCGTCCAGGATGGTTTCGGATAGAGCCTGGATTGTAGCTACGGGGGTTTTTAGCTCATGGGACACGTTAGCCAGGAAATCCCGCCGGTTTTGTTCCACATGGGCCAGGGATTCAGCCATAGTATTAAATGTACGCCCTAAAGAACCCACTTCATCATCGGCAGTTGCTTTGGTACGGCTGTCATATTCTCCCTTGGCAAACCGGGCCGCAGCCCGGCTGATATCGGCAATCGGGCGTGTGACCCCGCGGGAAATGATAAATCCCAGGGTGACGGCTACCAGTATGCCGACGATAACTGAAATAAATACCAATCTTTCCAAGGCTTCGGCTGTCTGATTTACGCCGAAAATCGGAGCATACATGAACAGGGCGGTAGAAGTGGATGGAATGGGTAAGGCAACGACGATAGAAGGATCTGTATTACGCCGGTTGTTATGGACCCAGGATTGTGGAGTCCCCGAAAAAACTCCTTTTAATTCCTTAGCTTCATCTGGTCCCCAGTGGTGCCATTGCTCGGGCGGAGAACCGGCGACAACGAAGTTTGTATCATCCATAATCCAGACGGTTGCTCCTACCAGGCCGCTGATGGCATTCATAAAGCGGGGAATCGGCACCCGGCCGGAGTTAATGATCGGCAGCAGCATCCTGACAATGGTATCTCCTTTTGCCAGCAAGTCCTGCCGTTTGGCTTCCACAACGTGAATCCGGACCAGGTAAGACATGAACAATCCTAAAGTAGTAGTCGTGACCAAGATAACAACAATGTGGGAAAGCAGGATTTTGCTAAAAATAGACCGGGTCATTTAGGAGTCACCTCAAATTTATATCCTACACCCCATACGGTATGAATGTACTCATAAGCATCCGTATCAATTTTATGGCGCAACCGTTTAATTGTGGCATCCACGGTCCGGTCGTCCCCTTCAAAATCGTAGCCCCAAACGTTAGTCAAGAGTTGCTCACGGGAGAAAGCAATCTTGGGGTGGCGCGCCAAAAAAAGCAGCAATTCAAATTCTTTTGGGGATAAGGTGACCTCTTCTTGCTGTCGTTTTGCACTCTGCGTATTGGGATTGATACTTAAACCCGGAAAATCAAGTGTCAGACCGCTTTCGTACAACAGGCCGCTCCGCCGGAGGACGGCCTTGACTCGGGCAACTAGTTCCCGGGGGCTGAATGGTTTTGTGATATAATCATCCGCTCCCAGGGAAAAACCGGTCATTTTGTCAACTTCAGCGCTTTTGGCAGTGAGAAAGATGACCGGTACTTTTCTCTCCAGGGCGCGGCATATTTCCCAGCCGGAATGCTTCGGCAGCATTACATCTAAAATTAGAATATCCGGTTTTGACGCAGTTTCAATCTGCAGAGCCTCTTCGCCGTCAGCCGCCGTATAGACCTGAAAGCCCTCCTTTTCCAGATAGAGCTGGACAACTTCCCGAATATTCACTTCATCGTCGGCGACCAATACTTTGATGCTCATATGATGTACCTCCCCTAACCGGCAGTTATTCATTCATAATGCAAATACAGCCGGCGGCATTATATTTATTTTATCATGATTTTGAATGACCATGCTTGTTTGCAACAGGAAAAGATGTTATTATATCCTTTGTAATTGACGGCATGTACAGCTTGTAAATATTGTAAACTTAAGATTGTTATAGCGATAACAAATTGGGGGGATTGGGATGCGGCGCAATATAATGCAGTTTCTGAGAAGCCGGTCCGGGGAGTATATATCAGGTGAAGAAATTTCCCGGCAGCTTAAAGTGTCCCGGACGGCCATATGGAAACATATTCAAGCATTACGCCAGGAGGGATACCGGATTGAGTCCCATCCCCGGCTGGGATATTGCCTGCGCGAGATACCGGACCGATTGTTGCCGGATGAAATTGGTATGAAACTGACCACCAAAATATTGGGAAAGCAAATCCATTATTTTACTGATGTTCATTCAACGAATAATGAAGCGAAGCGAATCGCAATGGCCGATGCTCCGGAAGGAACGATTGTGGTGGCTGAAGCGCAAAACCGGGGACGGGGAAGGATGTCCCGCGGCTGGTTTTCACCCTTTGCCAAGGGAATTTGGTTTTCGGTAATCCTTAGGCCGCCGTTTAGTCCGGCTGAGGCTCCAAAATGCACGTTAATGGCGGCTGTAGCCGTTAGTTCCGCCATTCAACAAGTGACCGGTGTTGCCTGCGGGATTAAATGGCCTAATGACATACTGTATCAAGGGAAAAAAATAGTTGGTATCCTGACTGAGATGAGTGCAGAAATCGATGTGATCAACTATATTGTTATCGGTATCGGGATTAATGTCAATATCGGGCAGGAGGAGTTCCCCGCTGAAATTAGCGGACTTTCCACCTCGCTGGCTATAGAGGCCGGACGGAAGATATCACGGCTTGATTTATTGACAGCTATTTTACAACAACTGGAGAGCCTTTACACCGGCGTTTTGGCAAATGGTTTTGCGTCTGTACTCGGTGAATGGCGGTCTCATTCCATCACTTTAGGACAAAATGTGGAGGTACTCGGCGGGACCGGGAATTTTACAGGCATCGCAGTTGATATCGACAATGACGGTGCATTGCTAATACAGACCGGTAGCGGCGTAGAAAAAGTATTGGCCGGGGACGTGTCAATTCGGCCGAGAACCGTGGAAAGGAGATAAAAATGTCCATCCGTTCAATGATTCTTGCAAGCTTGTTTGCCGCCTTGCTGGCGATCAGTTCGCAGATATACATACCCATAGGGCCGGTGCCGCATACACTGCAGATTATGTTTGTATTTTTAGCCGGTTTCATATTGGGGGGGCGCTGGGGGTTTATCAGTGTGCTGCTCTGGGTACTGCTGGGCGTTTTCGGTTTGCCCGTTTTTTCAGAAGGTAAGTCGGGTTTGGCCGCGTTGGCCGGCCCTACGGGCGGTTTCCTGGTTGGTTTTATGGTAGCTGCCTATCTTGTGGGCCGGTGCGTGGAGCAAGGTAAGCTGAGCGCCAAGATGACGGTTGCTGTTTTATTATGTGTTTTGTTTATTGTTTATGGCCTTGGTCTGGCCGGCTTTCTGCTGAGTTTCCACTTTTTTCTGCATAAGTCAATGACTTTAAACCAGGCGATGCTTATTGCGGTGATCCCCTTTTTGCCGTTTGATATTATTAAAACTGCTCTGGCCGCCTATTTAGGCATAAAAATCCGCCGGGCTTTGGTGCGGGCCGGATTTATTAAGGGACGAAAAGAGTAAAGGAGTCGTGAGAAATGTTATTGGTCCTGGATGTTGGCAATACCAACATTGTGCTTGGAGTCTATACTGAGGAGCGACTGCTGGTTCATTGGCGGATTTCGACCGACCGGCAGAAGACTCCGGATGAATATGGAATGTTGATCGGCAACCTGTTTGCCTATGGCGGCTTAGCGCTGAAAGATGTTCATGCCGTAGTTATCTCATCTGTTGTACCGCCTCTTACCGTACCTTTGACCCGTATGACGCAGCGTTATTTTAACGTTGAGCCCCTGGTTATCGGGCCCGGCGTTAAGACCGGCATTTGCATCAAGTATGAGAATCCCCGGGAGGTCGGCGCCGACCGGATCGTTAATGCTGTGTCAGCCTATGATAAATACGGCGGTCCCTTGATTATTGTAGACTTTGGCACGGCTACCACGTTCTGTGCCATTGCTCAGAACGGGGATTATCTGGGGGGGGCGATTGCCCCGGGTATTGGTATTTCCACGGAAGCCTTGTTTCAGCGGGCGGCTAAACTGCCGCGAATTGAATTGGTAAAGCCCAAAACGGTAATCTGCCGCAATACGATTACTAGTATGCAATCGGGCATTATTTTTGGATTTGTCGGCCAGGTGGATGAAGTTGTGCGACGCATGAAAATGGAGTTGGAAACTACGGCTAAAGTAGTGGCCACAGGTGGACTAGCCAATTTGATCGCACAGGAATCCGGCACCATTGACGTGGTGGAGCCTTTCTTGACATTGGAAGGTTTGCGTATTATTTACAACCGCAACCTGTGAGAATCCGGTTGCAGAATCAATAAATTGGGAGATGCAGTCTGGTAGTTGCCAGGCTGTTTTTCCGTCGAGGATGGGAATCATTATATGCAAATCGGCGGCATCGTATTGGAAAATCCGGTTATTTTAGCCCCCATGGCCGGCGTGACAGATTTACCTTTCCGGTTGTTGGCTAAGGAAATGGGATGCGGACTGGTTTATTCGGAAATGGTCAGTGACAAGGGACTATTGTATGAAAATAGTACGACCCTAAAAATGTTGCAAATCGATGTGCGGGAAAGACCGGTGAATTTGCAGATTTTCGGCTCCGAGCCGGATAGTATGGCTGAGGCGGCTAAAATTGTGGAACGGGCAGGAGCAGATATTATTGACATTAATATGGGGTGTCCAACGCCCAAAATAATCAAAAACGGCGAAGGCGCTGCCCTTATGCGCCAGCCGGACTTGGCGTCGCGAATTATGCGGAAAGTGGTCAGTGCCGTAAACGTACCGGTTACCGTAAAGATTCGCAAAGGCTGGGACGATTCTTCCGTAAATGCCGTCGAAATTGCTCAATTGGCAGAACAGGCCGGCATTGCGGCGGTCGCCGTGCATGGCCGCACACGGGCTCAATTCTATGCGGGTAATGCGGATTGGGAAATTATTAAACAGGTGAAGGAAGCAGTCAATATTCCGGTTATTGGTAACGGCGATGTACGGGATCCTGAGGATGCAGCCCGTTTGCTGCAGGAGACCGGCTGTGACGGCATAATGATAGGCCGGGGAGCACAGGGAAATCCCTGGATATTTCGGCGCGTTCTTCACTATCTCCGAACCGGAGACGTTCTTCCTCCGCCCGGTCCGGAAGAACGTCTGGCAATGATTATCCGGCATATGGACATGCTGGCCGCGCATAAAGGAGAATATATTGCCGTCAGAGAAATGCGCTGTCATGCTTCGTGGTATATTAAAGGGCTGCCGGGAGCGGCGGAAATGAGAGCCAAGCTGAATCAGGCCGAAAGCCGGGATGCATTTATAAATATTTTTAAAGGCTTTAAAACTGGTAATGAAGACGAATAAATTTTAGCAAAGCTATACGGGGGGTGAAACCGTGCGATACCCAATGATGATTATGCCTGTTGCCAATGGTATATTGCCGCGTCCTAACGGTGGACGGATTACCGGCATGTTTATCATGGAGGCGGGCGGGAAAGTCCTGGCCGCAACCGGTCGGGGCCGAGACATTCTCATCTGTCCTATGGTGGCGGCGACCCAGGATTTATATCCCGTCGGGATAGTAACAAAGATTTTGGATATATGGCCGCAAACAGTTAAAGGGGAAGACGGCAGGGAATTATCCGTGCTTATGGCTGCCTTGGAGGGAAGGAGCCACGCCCGGTGGCATTCCCTCCGCAAAGTGGGAAATGCTGTTTTGTCTCCGGATATTGAATATATGAATTTCAAGGAAATGCATAAGAAATATCCGGCAGTTTCCGGCGCCGGCTGGATACCTGCCGGTGGATATACCGAATTTTGCGGTCCCATGGATATTTCTGTTACCTTGTATGGAAATGATCTGGAGACGGGGAAGAAAGTGAGTTTAAAAGCTCAATTGGGCGGGCTGGTGGAACAGGAGCAAGCCCATACGATTGAACATGCTATGATTCGGGCATTGCGCACCTACGGTCTTTGCACTCCGAGGACTCTTATTGACTCCATTGCCCAGGAGGCAACGGAACTAAAGCAATCGGTGGAAAATAGCATAAAATACACGATGCCGGAATTGCTGGGCTTAACCGCCAGCGGCGCTTGCGGCAATCCGATGACTAATTTGGCCCAATTCTATTTGGCGAAGGAATTTGTGGGCAATATTCAAGCGGGTAAGGCCTTAAATGAATCGTTAACTAAGGCCCGCCGGACCACCATGTCCAGGCTGACCCAAGATATGGATCTGACGATGCAGCAGGGAATAAGAATCCTGCAGGGATTAAAAAGGGGCATGAGTCACGATGATACGCCGCTTAAATTAACCGTATATAAAAAAGTGATTGGGCGTTTCCCGTTTGAGCCATGGGAATAGCTCTTTTTTTTGCCTTTAATTATTTGGTAAAATATGGGGCGCCGAATCTTGTAAAAGAGTAAAAAATTGGTTAAAATTTATGTATGTACACAATACTGTGCACATATACTATGGGGGGGCGTGATGAATGCTTTTACGGATTGGCGACAAAATCATCAACCAGCATAAAATTCATCAGACCATAGACGGTATACTGGAAAAGCGACGACAGGGATTGTCGCAACAGGAAATTGCCAAGCAGCTCGGAGTCGACAGAACATTTATTTCCCGCCTGGAGACAATTGGTGAGGTTCGGAAGGGGAGCCGGGTGGCGCTAGTCGGTTTCCCAATTAAAAATTGTCAGGAGATTCAGGAAATGGCCCGTCAGGAAGGCATTGATTATGCATTCCTCTTATCGGAAAAAGAACGGTGGTCTTTTGTCCAAAGTAAAAGTGGTATTGAATTATTTAATGAAATTATGGAGATTATTGCCAGTTTACGTGGTTTTGACGTCGTAATTATGCTGGGCTCCAATATGCGAATTAAACTAATGGAAACTCTTTTGGACAAAGAAGTAATTGGCGTTCAAATCGGGGAATCGCCGATTGCCGACGATCGTTATGTTGATCCGGAGAGTATCCGGGAGATTATACATAAAATACATAACTGATTTATCTCTTTATTGCTGTTAAATACATGAATTCTTAGGCAATTACCGGAGGCGGAATATGAAACATATTGTAAGTGTAAGTTTAGGGTCATCCCGGCGGAATGGAAAGGTCACGGAAGTTTTTGGCGGACAGACCTTCTTGATCGAACGAATTGGTACAGACGGGGATAAAGAAAAAGCCATTCAATTAATCCGGTCGTTGGACGGCCAAGTGAATGCTTTTGGCCTGGGAGGCACCGACTTGTATATTTATGCCGGTGACAAACGTTATACATTCCGGGAATCTAAGCAGATTGCGGCAGCTGCCCAAAAAACCCCAATTGTTGATGGGAGCGGCCTGAAAAATACACTGGAAAGAAATGTAATCCATTACTTAAAACGGAATGAGTCGATGTGTTTTGAAGATAAGAGCGTTTTGGTCGTATGTGCCGTGGACCGATTTGGTCTGGCTCAGGCTTTTGTAAACGCCGGCAGCCGGACGGTTTTTGGCGACCTACTGTTCGGACTGGGCTTGCCTTGGCCGATCTATAGCCTGTCAGGGCTTTCCCGTTTAGCTAAATTGGTTGCGCCGGTTATCACTCAATTACCAATTCACTTGTTTTACCCAACCGGAAAACAGCAAAATGAGGTAAAACCACGCTTTGAAAAATATTTTGCGGCGGCTGATATCATTGCCGGTGATTTCCATTTTATCCGGCGTTATATGCCGTCATCACTGGCAGATAAAATTGTGATTACCAATACGGTTACGCAAGAAGATGAGAACCTTTTGCGTAACCGGGGAGTATCCATTTTAGTAACGACTACGCCGGAAATGGGCGGGCGGTCATTTGGTACCAATGTTTTAGAAGCCGTATTGGTTACCCAGGCCGGAAAACGGCCCGATCAGCTTACTGCCCAGGATTATGAACAGATGCTGCAGGAAATGGATATCATGCCGCGGATTAAGAAATTATCTGTTTAGGGGGTAAATGACATGGAAAAATTTGCATTTATTGTTCACCCGCTTAAGGCGAATGATTTTTCCCGTAAATTTTCTTTTGCTAAAAATTGGTCGGATGGTTTTGTCGAAGGGATTATAAAATATATTCCCCCTTTTAAAGTATCCAATATTACAGGGATTGAGTCTGCTTTGAATGAGGCGGAAGGATGGTTTATCGGCTGTCCGCTCACGTCACGGCAAATGGTGGAGATGCCGGAGTCCTATGTAATTAAAAAAATTATCAAGGCAGGAAAGATCGCTGAAAAGCTTGGGGCTAAAGTAGTTGGCCTGGGAGCATTTACATCCATTGTCGGCGATGCCGGTATTACGATTGCTCAAAATTTGAACATAGCCGTTACAACGGGAAATAGCTATACGGTGGCTACGGCTTTGGAAGGTACACGGCAGGCTGCCAGGATAATGGGTATTAGTATGGATCGGGCTAATGTGGTTATACTAGGAGCTACCGGCTCAATTGGCGCCGCCTGTGCACATATTCTGGCCAGGGAGGTCCGGTATCTTACCCTGGTTGCCCGCAATGAAGCCAAGATGGAAAAACTTGCTGAACAAATTTTGCGGGCTTCAGGATTAGCCGTTCGGATAACGGCTAATACTAAATCTGCGTTAAAGGCAGCCGACATCGTAGTTGCTGTAACCAGTGCAATTGACAGTATTATTGAACCGGAAGACCTAAAGCCGGGGGCCATAGTATGTGATGTGGCCCGTCCCCGTAATGTTTCACGCCGGGTTACCGAAATCCGCAATGATGTATTGGTTATTGAGGGAGGCGTGGTGGAAGTGCCGGGAAATGTAGACTTTGGTCTCAACTTCGGCTTTCCGCCAAAAACGGCATATGCCTGTATGGCCGAGACAATGATTTTGGCATTGGAAAAAAGATACGAAAACTTTACATTAGGACGTGATTTAACAGTTAAACAAATTGAACTTATTGATCAAATGGCTAAAAAACATGGTTTTAAATTAGCTGGATTCCGCAGTTTTGAACGAGCCTATACGGAGGAAGAGATTGGCGTTGTTAAAAAGAATGTTTTAGCTAAATTAGAGCTTCAAAGGGAGGGAATATGTTAGAAAATATTGACAAACAGCATTTTTATGCCTATAATAATCATAAAAACTAAGGAATGCTTAGAAATTACACAGGAGTTAGTCACTGTTGCCCAATAGGTGTCAAGTTATTACTTGACACTATTTATATTGTCCCGTGCTTAGAGGTGGCCAAAACGATTTTTTTAGAATAAAATATTGAAGGGACTTTAGCGGAATTATAGATAAAGGAGAGCAAAGAAATGGCAGAAAAACAAACCATACTTACTGTAGAAGGCTTGAAAAAGATAGAGCAGAAGTTGGATCATCTTAAATCAGTAAGACGGCGTGAAGTGGCGGAACGGATTAAACAGGCTATTGAATTTGGCGACATAAGTGAAAACTCGGAGTATGAAGACGCGAAAAATGAACAGGCATTCATTGAAGGGGAAATTCTTACACTGGAAAAAATGCTGCGAAATGCCAAAGTCATTGAGGAGGGAGATATCAGTTCCGACATTGTTACCCTTGGCTCTAAGGTAATTTTAAAGGATCTTGAGTTTGGTGATGACTTGGAATATACAATTGTCGGCTCAGCGGAAGCTGATCCCAGCCAGTATAAAATTTCCAACGAATCTCCGGTTGGTGAGGCCATTTTAGGACGCAAGGTAGGAAATATTGTGGAAGTAAACGTTCCCGCCGGTATATTGAAATATGAAATTGTTAATATAAAATAAACGGGTATTTACCTTCTGACCAGGTAAATAAGGTGCATTTTACAGTAGTAACTGGGGGAGACAAAAAATGACAGACAAGCCGGATCAAATGAATCAGACTACGGAAGAAATCAATACACTAATGCAGGTGCGGCATGAGAAAATGCAGGCGATTGCCGCATTAAACATTGAACCTTTTGGCCGAAAATATCAAGTTTCTCACCATGCCAGGGACATTTTCGCTTGCTTCGATACATTGGAAGGACAAACCGTGCGGGTGGCAGGGCGGATTATAGCGGTCCGAGGCCATGGCAAGGCCAGCTTTTTGCATATCAGTGATATGTCGGGTAAAATTCAAGCCTATTTTCGGGAAGATGTACTGGGGGTAGATGCCTACAATCAATTCCGGCTACTTGATATCGGTGATATTATCGGGATTGAGGGAATCGTATTCAGAACGCAGCGGGGAGAAATCAGCATTAAGGCAACCACTTTCGAAATACTGGCTAAATCGCTGCGTCCATTGCCGGAAAAATGGCATGGCTTAAAAGATGTGGAGATCCGTTATCGTCAGCGGTATTTGGACCTCATTGTCAATCCTGAAGTACGTCAAAACTTTATTAAACGCAGTAAAATTATTCAGGCAGTGCGGCGTCTCTTAGAAAGCAAGGGCTTTCTGGAAGTAGAAACGCCGATGATGCATCCGATCGCCGGTGGCGCCGCGGCCAGGCCGTTTATTACCCATCACAATGCCTTGGATATGAAGCTTTATATGCGGATTGCACCGGAATTATATTTGAAACGCTTGATTGTCGGCGGTTTTGAAAAGGTTTATGAATTGGGACGGGTTTTCCGTAATGAGGGAATCTCCATCAAGCATAATCCGGAATTTACGATTATGGAATTATACCAAGCCTATGCCGACTATGAAGATGTGATGCGTCTTACGGAGGAACTGATTGCCAATGTTGCGTTAGACGTTTTGGGAACAACTAAAATTACCTATCAAGGTCAGGAGATAGACCTTACACCGCCCTGGAACCGTTTGACCATGACCGATGCGGTTAAGAAATATGCAGATGTTGATTTTTCCAATGTTCAATCTGTGGACGAGGCCCATGGTATCGCCGACCGTCTTGGCGTCAAGTATGAAAAGAAAGACGGAATCGGCGGCATTTTGAACAATATATTTGAAGCGGTGGCGGAGGAACATTTAATTCAGCCTACTTTTATTATCGGTCATCCTACAGAAATCTCTCCTCTGGCAAAGCGTAACAAAGACAATCCGGATATTACCGACCGGTTTGAGGCATTTATTTTTGGCCGTGAAATTGCTAACGGATTCTCTGAACTCAATGACCCTATTGACCAAAAGGGCAGATTCCTCGATCAGGTGGCGCAGCGGGAAGCCGGCGACGGGGAGGCACATATGATGGATGAGGACTATGTTACCGCCCTGGAATATGGTCTGCCGCCGACAGGAGGCTTGGGAATCGGAATTGACCGGCTGGTTATGTTTTTGACGGACAGTTCCTCCATACGGGATGTTCTTCTATTTCCCCATATGCGGCACAGGGAATAGGTATCATCGTCAGTAAATAAAATATTTATAAAAATATTTTGATTATTTGGTTGCTGTCGTCTTGACAGCAACCAAATAATATATTATCATTATTTTTGCGTTACGGTGTCATTGAGAACCAAAAAGATATTGACACAATATCGGACGATGTGTTAATATATCAAAGTCGGTCAATGACATAAATACATATCCGGTGGCGATAGCTGTGGGGATCCACCTGTTCCCATACCGAACACAGTAGTTAAGCCCACACACGCCGAAAGTACTTGGCTGGAAACGGCCTGGAAGGATAGGAAGTTGCCGGTTGCCGTATTCTTTTATGAAGCGGTCATTTATGTAAATTGCAAATAGCTGTTGACATGATGCAAGAAACGTGTTAACATATGAAAGCTGTTCCTTGAAAACTAAACAATGTAAGGTGAAAAGCCAGATGTGCGGACAGGTATTACGAGAGTAATACCGTCAAAAAACAACCAAGAATTCTTTAATTCATAAAGAGCCATCAAGGTTCTTCAATAAACATTATTGGAGAGTTTGATCCTGGCTCAGGACGAACGCTGGCGGCGTGCCTAACACATGCAAGTCGAACGGAGGTTTCAGCAATGGAACCTTAGTGGCGAACGGGTGAGTAACGCGTAGACAACCTGCCTTTTAGTTGGGGACAACACCTCGAAAGGGGTGCTAATACCGAATGAGCAGTCCGTGCCGCATGGCAAGGAGAGGAAAGACGGCCTCTGAACATGCTGTCGCTAAAAGAAGGGTCTGCGTCTGATTAGCTGGTTGGTGAGGTAAGAGCTCACCAAGGCGACGATCAGTAGCCGGTCTGAGAGG
>NZ_UPPP01000011.1 GCF_900476375.1 Allolucifera butyrica
TTCGGCTTGACTTCGCGACTCTTTTGCCGGTCCTCAACCCCAGCCGAGTTGCCTCGCCTGGTTTGGGCTTCTTCCCTGTTCGCTCGCCGCTACTTCGGGAATCTCGTTTGATTTCTTTTCCTCCGGGTACTTAGATGTTTCAGTTCCCCGGGTGCCCTCCTATTTTGCAATAGGTGACGGTGCATTACCACCGCCGGGTTCCCCCATTCGGAGATCCAGGGATTATTGCCTGCTTGCGGCTCCCCCTGGCTTTTCGGAGCTTACCCCGTCCTTCTTCGGCTCTTGGCGCCTAGGCATCCACCGTATGCCCTT
>NZ_UPPP01000026.1 GCF_900476375.1 Allolucifera butyrica
ATCGTTGGTATGAACGACAAGCCGAAGACGACGGTAGTAACGGGAGTGGAAATGTTCCGGAAACTGCTGGATCAGGCTGTAGCGGGAGACAATATCGGCG
>NZ_UPPP01000020.1 GCF_900476375.1 Allolucifera butyrica
GAGAGACCTCATCTTAAGGCTGGTTTCACGCTTAGATGCTTTCAGCGTTTATCCGTTCCGGACGTAGCTACCCAGCTGTACCCCTGGCGGGATAACTGGT
>NZ_UPPP01000019.1 GCF_900476375.1 Allolucifera butyrica
GGTTTGGCACCTCGATGTCGGCTCATCACATCCTGGGGCTGAAGTAGGTCCCAAGGGTTGGGCTGTTCGCCCATTAAAGTGGTACGTGAGCTGGGTTCAG
>NZ_UPPP01000038.1 GCF_900476375.1 Allolucifera butyrica
ACCGCTATCTCTAGGTTGAACTTCCGTAATCGCTCTATCAACTTCCCATAGAAAGTTTCAGCATCATCTTGGTGTTGAAAGAAGCACACAAAGTCGTCAG
>NZ_UPPP01000025.1 GCF_900476375.1 Allolucifera butyrica
TCGGCGCGCTGCTGCGTGGCGTGGAACGGAAAGAAATCGAGCGGGGACAAGTCTTGTCGAAACCCGGCTCCATTAAACCGCACACGAAATTCAAAGGGGA
>NZ_UPPP01000103.1 GCF_900476375.1 Allolucifera butyrica
GGCCGGATGCCGTCGGCGGTAGGGTATCAGCCGACGCTGGCCACCGACGTGGGGGCTTTGCAGGAACGGATTACATCGACGAAAAAGGGTTCTATTACCTCGGTACAGGCGGTCTATGTACCGGCCGACGACCTGACGGACCCGGCGCCGGCGGCAACGTTCGCCCATCTGGACGCCACGACGGTACTGTCGCGGCAAATTGCCGAGCTGGGGATTTATCCGGCGGTGGACCCGCTGGATTCCACCTCACGGATTATGGACCCGCACGTTTTGGGTGAAGAGCATTATCAGGTGGCGCGAAGCGTACAGGAAGTCCTGCAGCGGTATAAAGAACTGCAGGATATCATTGCCATACTGGGGATGGAAGAACTGTCCGACGAAGACAAACTGACCGTATCGAGGGCGCGCAAGATTCAGCGGTTCCTGAGTCAGCCGTTCTTTGTGGCCGAGACCTTTACGGGCACGCCGGGCAAGTATGTGCCGCTGAAAGAGACCATTCGTGGCTTTAAGGAAATTGTGGAAGGCAAGCATGACGAGATACCGGAATCGGCCTTCTTTATGGCGGGAACAATCGACGAAGTGGTGGAAAAGGCACAGAAAATGAAGGGGGAATAACAGTTGGCCAAGACAATACGGCTGGACATCGTGACCCCTGAACGAATCGTATATTCGGACAATGTCAACATGGTGATTGCCCGGGCGACGGACGGGGACCTGGGGATTCTGCCCGGGCACGTGCCGCTGATAGCGGGTTTAAGCATTTGGCCGCTGCGGATTTTAAAGGGCGAAGGCGAGACGGAAGTGTCGGTCTGCAGTGGATTTATTGAAGTGCAGCCGGAAAAGGTGACTGTTCTCGCCGGCTGTGCCGAATTACCGGAAGAGATTAATGTGGAGCGGGCGGAAGAGGCTAAGGAAAGAGCCGAGAGCCGCTTGAAAAGCGCTGACGGAATTGACACTGTCCGGGCCGAAGCCGCTTTGCGCCGGGCTGTTGTCCGGTTGAAGGTTGCTAAATTTAAAAACAAGATATAAACTGCGTATAGTGCCAAAGAAGACTGGGAAAAATCCCAATCTTCTTTTTTAATACCCTATTTGCCTATTACCGGAAGGCCGTTTCAGCCTTCTTTCCCGTATAACTTTGCGTGGAACTGTTAATAATGGAAAATAGATATATTGATTTGATATTGAGGGATGGGCGAGTGAAAAAAATAGCAAGAATTGTGGCAGCAGTTGTGTTTTTGATGATTCTTTGCAATCCTGCAGGCAAGGGTACTTCGGGAGCAACGGATGTCTTAGAGAATGCGATGACTGCTATGGGGACCGGTATAAATCAAATGAGTATTAACGGATGGTCCAGGATCCCGGCGCCGGCAGCAAAAATGAATGAAAATGATTTACGGACCATGGTTGAACGGGCCATGCAGGAACTGGGAATTCAACAGCAAGAATATAGCGTCACAACCAGTCTGCACGGGACAAACCGTTTGGCGCGCGCCGAGATGGTTCATGACCGGCTTCGGGCCGTCGTGATTGCCGAGGTTATTGATCTTGGCGGAAAAAGCAACAAACCGGAATTATATTTGGTGGTAAATATCGATAGTACACCGGATTCCAGCCACAATTTCAGCCTCTGGCGGAAAAAAATAATTACTATAATTGAGCAGGAAGGAGGAGTAGCCCACATAAGTACTTGCCTGGTAGGTTGGCTTGATGGTAAACTAGAAAAGGATGAAATGAGGAAACGTCTGCAGCAGGCATTTAATGCCGCAGACGCTACGATGCTTGACCAGATGGAATATGAAAACCTGGTCAGCTCCAGCGGCTATGCACCGTCTATTGCCGATTCACTGCAAGCAGGAAGTAAGAAAATAAATCTGAACCTGGCGATGCGGTACAGTTCGTATGATAACCGTACTTATGCAATTGTCGGTTCACCGATTATTACCCGCGAATACTGATCAGTCCGGCGGATTAAGCCGCTCTGGTCCGGGAAATCGGGCAATGTTTAGAGCTATTGTAGGAGGAAGCTTATGTGGAAAAACTAATCGTTACCGGAGGGAAAACGCTTTCAGGCTCTGTAAAAATCAGCGGTGCCAAAAATGCGGTTTTGCCTATTATTGCCGGCACTTTATTAGGTACGACCCCCAGTGTTTTGGAGGAAATTCCTGACTTGGAAGATGTCCGGACAATCTCGGAGGTGCTGGGACATTTGGGTGTGTCGGTACAACGGGAAGGAGATAACAGCCTCTGTATTGACAGTACTAATATTACCACCTGTGAAGCACCTTATGAACTGGTCCGCAAAATGCGGGCGTCCATTCTGGTAATGGGGCCGCTTCTTGCCCGGGAAGGCGAGTCGCAGATTTCCCTGCCGGGCGGCTGCGCTATCGGTACACGGCCGATTGACCTGCATCTTAAAGGCTTTGAGGCCCTGGGGGCGGAAATTGTTCTGGGGCATGGTTATATTGAGGCCAAGGCGCCGCATGGTTTAACCGGTGCCAGAATATATCTTGATTTTCCCAGCGTCGGTGCTACGGAAAATATTATGATGGCTGCCTGCCTTGCCAAAGGGCAGACGATTTTGGAAAATCCCGCCCATGAGCCGGAAATTGTTGATTTAGCTAATCTTTTAAATGCCATGGGGGCTAGAATTCGCGGCGCAGGTACCAACGTAATCAAGATCGAAGGCGTGAAAGAATTAAAAGGGACAACTCACGCCGTGATTCCGGACCGGATCGAAGCCGGAACCTACATGGTTGCGGCGGCTATAACCGGTGGGGATATTCATTTGGAAAATGTTCTGTCGGAACATTTAAAACCGGTAATTGCCAAATTAAAAGAGGCCGGCGTAAGTATCGACGAAGAAAACGACGGATTGCGGGTCCGGGGGGCTGAAACCTTACGGGCGATTGATATCAAAACCCTTCCCTATCCCGGCTTTCCGACGGATATGCAGGCTCAGATGATGGCGCTCCTGACGGTTGCCCATGGAACCAGTGTGATTACAGAAACAGTGTTTGAAAACCGGTTTATGCATGTTGATGAGTTGAAACGCATGGGAGCCAATATTAAAATTGACGGCCGGAGTGCCGTTGTGGAGGGAGTTCCCAATTTGACGGGCTGTCCTGTAAAGGCCACCGACTTGCGGGCGGGTGCCGCCCTGGTGCTGGCCGGTTTGATAGCGGAGGGGCAGACCGAAATCGGCTATATTCATCATATCGACCGGGGCTATGACAACCTGGTGAGCAAATTTCAAGGATTAGGCGCGTTGATTGAACGCGTTGACTAGTACAAAATGCACTAATATTACGTTCAACAAAAAAGAAACGGAAAAGCCGTTTCTTTTTTTGTTTGCGCAGGGCGCAGAGCTCGTGGCGCAGGGTTGCAAGGGCCCATTCCAACAACCAACATCCAATATCCAAAAGAGTCCCGCGCCCTAATTTGTGGCATACACCAACCATTGTCCGCATATTATGTTGTAGATGAAACTGTCCCAATAAGGTATTGCCGGGCAGTACCGGAAAGGAGCAGGCGTGAAGCAGGTATTCGGTGTTACTATTCTGTTGGTAGTCGTTGCGGTTATTCTACTACCCTGGGTCGTGGTGCGTGGTCTTAACGTCGCGGTATCACCGCCTGCGTCCCGGTCCAAAGTCTATAAAGGCGAGGATTTAATTATTAAAGTCTATTTACATGACCAGGACAAGATAGTACAAATGAATCTTGAAGATTATGTAAAAGGGGTTGTGGCGGCGGAAATGCCGGCGGAATTCGAACTGGAGGCGCTTAAGGCGCAAGCGGTGGCGGCAAGAACGTATGCTGTGAAAAATATGGTTTTGTTCGGCGGTGGCGGAGTCGCCTCTCACCCCGGTGCCGACGTGAGTACCGACCTTAAAGAGGGGCAGGCATGGGCAAGTGAAGCCGCCCTGCGAGAACGCTGGGGAAGTTTGGACTATGCGCGTTATTGGCAAAAAATTAGCGAGGCGGTGGAAGGAACCCGGGGACTGATTGTTACTTATAATGGCGAACCCATTAACGCCGTTTTTCATTCTACCAGCGGCGAACGGACGGCCAGCGCAAAAGAGGTATGGGGATTTGACTATCCCTATTT
This sequence comes from Allolucifera butyrica, assembly GCF_900476375.1. GTDB lineage: Bacteria > Bacillota > Negativicutes > Sporomusales > UPPP01 > Lucifera > Lucifera butyrica. The sequence goes on from NZ_UPPP01000103.1 coordinate 4,106, forward strand.
ACAGAGTGTACCGGACCCGTGGGACAAAAGCTCCCCCCGCTATAGTGAAAAAAAGGAATATTCGTATCGTGAGCTGGAAGAGCGTCTGGGACCGGATGCCGGCGTTATGACAGCCTTACAAAATGGCGATAATACGATTGCCCGGATTATTGACCGTACCGGGTCGGGCCGGGTTGACAAAATCCGTATTGGCAGCAAAACATTTTCTGCCCTTGTCTTACGGGAAAAACTGGGCCTTCGTTCAACCAACTTTACTGTCGAGGTAAAAAATGACAAATTAGTATTTGATACGATAGGTTACGGACACGGTGTTGGATTATGCCAATACGGTGCCAATGGCATGGCCAAAGAAGGGAAAGATTTCCGGCAGATTTTGACATATTACTATACCGGAGTGGCGATAAAAAATATATTGGAGTCTTAACGCAGTCGGGATTGGGCATACTGGTAGCGAGGTGATTGACATGCCAAGTAAACCAATGCCCATTTTTATTTGGCGGGACCGGTTGCAAAAAATAATCCGGCGTCCCTTATTCTGGATTAATCCGAAAGCCGTAGTAACCGCTGCCGGATTGCTTGCGATTACGGTACTGTTAATGGTAACGGTTATTAGCGGGCTGATGTCCAGGGAACGGGAGAAACCGATTGAAATTACTCATTCTCCCAAATCGGTGACGGCCACGCCGGTTGCACCGGTCGAAAAGCCGAAGACCTCTGTCGCGGAGAAGTCCCAAGCGGTTCCGTCTGCTGCCGTTTCACCCGCCGCTGCTCCGGCGTCGCCAAAAGTGGCATCACAGCCAGCCGTCCGGCCGAAAGCAGCGGCAGATGCGGTTTCGGCCCAGATCAAAGGACCGATATGGCCCCTGCAGGGAGAAATCAAACTTCCTTTCGGCTGGGTTGAACATCCTGTCTATAAAGATTGGCGTTACCATGCGGGGCTTGACATTAGCGGCACTTTGGGACAGCCGGTTGCAGCCGCTATGGACGGCAAGGTGGAAAACGTATATAACGATAGCAGTTATGGTCTGACCGTACTTGTCGCCGGTGCTGACCACCGGTTATATTACTATGGGTCGCTGGCCTCGACACGGCTGGAAAAAGGCGCCTCTCTTCATGCCGGTGACGTGATTGGCACGGTAGGAACGACGCTGGGGGAATCCTATCCGCATGTGTATTGGGCGGTAAAAAGTGACGGGCAATATCTCGACCCCGCTAAATTAGTTAAATAGTCCGGTTTCCCGGCCTTGAAAGCCTGCGAATGAAGGCGGAAGAAGAAAAATGCGTGATGAACTCACGCATTTTTTGTTTTTGTCCGCATATACATGGTAGCAAAAGAGGGGCGAGGGGGAAGCAGAACAGATGAAAGATTATATCCGCAAACGGGTATTGGACATTGGCAATCATATTCTTGAAAGCAAGCATACCGTGCGGCAGACGGCAGCAGTATTTGGGGTAAGTAAAAGTACAGTACATAAAGATATGATTGAAAGGCTGCCGACGATTAATAAACGCCTGGCCAACAGAGTAAAGCATGTTTTGGAAATGAATAAAGCGGAACGCCATATCCGGGGTGGTGAAGCAACGCGAAAAAAATATAAAGAAACAAAACAGAAGTGCGAAATATAAAGGAATTTTATTGAAAATGTAGAATAAAGACGTTACGTATAATTAAAATCATCCATGTCTTGATTCTGGTTCTCACTGAATTGTTTTTTTCATTTTTCACTTTTTTGCGCGGATTACGGACAAGCATGGGACATTGCGGAGAAAGGGGATCTTTATGTTCGGAATGTCAACGGATATCGGCGTTGATTTAGGGACGGCTAATGTGTTGGTCTACATAAAAGGGAGGGGGATTGTGCTGCGTGAACCCTCTGTAGTAGCGATAGATCGGGATACAAACCGTATTTTGGCAATTGGAGAAGAGGCTCGCCGCATGTTGGGCAGAACGCCCGGCAATATAATTGCGATCCGTCCCTTGCGGGAAGGAGTCATTGCCGACTATGACACAACGGAAAGCATGCTGCGTCATTTTATAGAGAAAGTGGCAGGCAAGAGCCTGTTTTTTAAACCCCGCATCATGATTTGCATTCCATCGGGAGTTACAACCGTGGAAAAACGGGCCGTGCTGGAGGCGGCCATGCAAGCGGGAGCCAGAAAAACATTCCTCATTGAGGAACCGCTGGCGGCAGCGCTGGGAGCGGGTCTGGTTATCTCGGAACCTTGCGGGTCCATGGTGGTGGATATCGGCGGCGGAACGACCGATATTGCCGTCCTAAGTCTGGGGGGTATCGTGGTCAGTGAATCCTTACGGATTGGCGGTGACAAATTTGATGAAGCGTTGGTACGGTATGTTAAAAAAGAATATAATATTTTAATTGGCGAGCGGACGGCGGAAGAAATCAAAGTAACTATTGGCACCGCTTTTCCGCAGGGACGTAATGAAGTCATGGAGATCCGCGGACGGGACCTTTTATCCGGTTTACCGAAGACCGTACGCATCAATTCAAACGAGACGAGAGAGGCTCTTTCCGAACCGGTTTCTTTGATTGTTGAGTGTGTCAAACAAGTATTGGAACGGACGCCGCCGGAACTGGCGGCCGACATTGTAGACCGGGGAATTGTAATGACGGGCGGTGGTTCGCTCATCCACGGACTGGACAAACTGATTAATCAGGAAACGGGGATTCCTACTTATTTGGCGGATGACCCGCTATCCTGTGTGGCCCTGGGTACCGGCAAAGCATTGGATTCTATGGAAAGTATGCAGGATAGTCTGACGACGTTGAAGAAAAACGGCATTGCCTGACTTTTTACCATATTCAACGTTTCGTTTCGCACTATTAGCAATGATGAAAGCAGGTGGAATTTGTGATTCGGGGAATTTATATCGCTGCATCGGGCATGCTGGCTGAATCGCTGCGCAATGATGCCATTGCCAATAATTTGGCGAATGCTAACTCGGCGGGCTACAAAAAGGACATTACCGTTACTAAGAATTTTGCCGACATGATGCTGGAACGAATCAATGACGGTCCGGTGGAACCGGTTGGTCCGCTGGGTTCCGGCACGATGGTAGACGAAATTGCCACCGACCATTCCGCCGGGAGTATTCGCAGCACCGGCAATGATTTGGATTTTGCGCTGCAGGGGGACGGCTATTTCGTTGTTCAGACACCGGCAGGGACCCGGTATACGCGTGATGGCAGTTTTACCCTGGATGCCCAGGGGGAATTGGTTACCGCCGACGGCTACCAGGTACTGGGTCCGAACGGTCCAATCCGCTTGAGTGGCGGCAAGGTTGCGGTTTCTCCGCAAGGCAGAATCCAGGTGGACGGGCTGGACGCCGGACAACTGCAAATTGTGGATTTTGCAAATAAAAAACAGCTTAGCAAGGAAGGCAACAGCCTGTTTGTAGCAGCGAACGGCGCTGTGCCGCAAGCTTCCAATGCCACTGTCCATCAGGGCTTTTTGGAAGGATCCAATGTCAATATTGTGAGCGAAATGGTAAATATGATTTCCGGCTATCGTACCTATGAAGTCGATTCGAAAATGGTTCAGGCCCAGGATCAACTGCTTGATAAAGCGGTGAACGAAGTGGGAAAAGTTGGCTGACAAAGTAATAGTTAAGTTTTTGGATTTTATTACGATAATATATATGGCAGGCTTTCGTTTTGCCAAAAGAGCATTTATTAAATTTATTCCACAGGAGGAAATGAACTTATGATACGGGCATTATGGACTGCCGGGACCGGAATGGCTGCCCAGCAGAACAATCTTGATGTTATTTCCAATAACCTGGCTAACGTGAATACGGCCGGCTTTAAAAAAAGCCGCAGTGATTTTGAAGACCTGATGTATGAAACAGTTCGTCAAGCCGGTTCCACGACCGGTCCCAATACACAGCTCCCTACAGGAATCCAGATCGGCCATGGGGTGCGGCAAGTAGCGACACAAAAAATCTATACCGCCGGCAACCTTACCAATACGGGAAATTCATACGATATGGCGATTCAGGGCGACGGGTTTTTTCAAATTACCATGCCGGACGGCACCCTGGCCTATACCCGGGACGGTTCTTTTTCCAAAGACTCCAATGGCATACTCGTTACTTCGGAAGGATACCCAGTGGAACCACAAATTAATGTTCCGAGTGATGCCACGTCCATTTCTGTTTCTTCTACAGGCGATGTTACGGCTGCCATACCAGGGCAAACTGCCCCGCAAGACTTGGGACAAATTCAATTGGCCCGCTTCGTCAATCCTGCCGGTTTGAACAGCATCGGCGGGAATCTTCTGACGGAAACGGCGGCTTCCGGTACGCCCGTGGTCTCCGATCCCGGCACGGACGGTGCCGGGACGATTGCCAATCAGTATTTGGAAATGTCCAATGTTCAGGTTGTGGAAGAAATGGTGAACATGATTGTGGCGCAGCGGGCTTATGAAGTGAATTCCAAAGCAATTACTACCGCCGATGATATGTTGAATATTGCCGATAACCTGAAACGTTCATGATAAAATATGCTGCGTAAAGCGGGCTGGCTGCTGATTTTCCTTTTGTTTTGGGGAACAGGTCAGGCCCTGGCCGGCGGCATTGCGATTGTTGTCCATGAACAGGCGGTAGTAACAGGTTCCGTGATCACTTTGGGGGATATTGCCGATGTCAGCGGCAGCGACAGTGCCCGGGTGGAAGCTTTGCGGGAAATCAGTCTCGGCAATGCTCCGGCGCCGGGTAGCGATGTGGTTTTGACGCCGGAACTGCTGGGAGCCAGATTGGCCGCTTCCGGTGCGGACTTTAGCGGCGTTTCCTGGCAGACGCCCCAGACCGTGTACGTCAGTGCCGCTTCCCAAACAATCAGCGGCCAGGATGTGTTGAACAGGGCCCTGGCAACTGTCCGGGGGCAGTTAGGCGCGGCTAAGAACAGCAAAACATTTGATATAAATCCGGCGGAAGAAGTTGCCGATACGGTTGTGCCGGCGGGAGCAGCTTTATTGAAAGCCAATATTCCCTACGGCATACGGTTTAATACACCAACTACGGTTAATGTGGCGATTTTGATTGACGGAGTGCCCTATACGACAATTAGCGTTCGGGTTAACGTAAAACAGTTTCAGAATGTAGTGGTTGCCGCAGCTCCCATTGCCTCCCGTGACGCTCTCACTACGGGCAGCGTACGGTATGAACGGATGGATGTGGGGCGTCTGGCGGCGGGTTATATTACGGATATCAATAAAGTTGTCGGCCTTATGGCCCGGCGCAGCATTACCGATGGTATGATTATTACCGAGTCCATGCTGGACGAGCCGGTGGTGATCAAACGGGGCAGTATGGTCAATATTGTGGCCCGTATCGGCGGTATTGAAGTAACGGCTGTCGGACAGGCCATGCAGGACGGGAGACAGGGGGAAGTAATCCGGGTGCAGAATATGACATCCCGCAAGATGATTGCCGCTCGGGTAATCAATGATTCTTCAGTTCTGGCCATTACGTATAATGGAAAGTGAGGGTGATGGCAATGAATGCCCTGAAAAGAAACGTTATTCTACTTACCTTGGCAATTGGGCTGGTGGTCTTGGCTCCGGTACATAGATCCGAGGCCGATTCTCTATGGAGCGACAACGGACCGGGAGCTGCCATGTTCAGCGACAGAAAGGCCCATAGCATAGGGGATAGTCTTACAATTATCATTAATGAAAATTCCAGCGCCAGCCGGGTGGGACAAGCCAACAACACCAAAAGCAGCAGTACAAACCTGACCGCCGGTACGGGATTATTAAGCGGCTGGATACCGGGTGCTTCCGCCGGCAGTTCGGACAGCTTTAAAACCTCCGGTACGCTTACCAACACGAATACTCTGAGCGGCAGAATGACGGCCCAGGTTATTGCAGTCAAACCCAACGGCAATCTGGTTATTCAAGGCACCCAAAGCGTAAAGCAAAACGGGGAAGAGCAGAAATTCATCGTGTCCGGCGTTGTCCGGCCGGAAGATATTTCACCGGATAACACCGTGTATTCCTACTCTATTGCGGATGCCCATATTGATTTGGAAGGCAAGGGGCCTATTTCGGCAAAAGAGCGGCAAGGCATTTTAACCCAGCTGTTTAATTTCCTGTTCTAATGTCAGTTTGGGGAGAAAGGGATTATATCTATGCGCAAGTTCGTGATTCTATGCTTAACCGTAATTTTAATCGGCAGCAATTTAGCGCCGGCTATGGCCGACGAAGCCGGCACCCGGATTAAGGATATTGCCAAATTGCAGGGCGTGCGCAGCAACCAACTGGTTGGCTACGGCCTTGTTGTCGGACTGGCAGGGACCGGCGATTCCAATAAAATAACCTTTACGATCCAATCCATTGTCAGCATGTTGAAAACCTTTGGGGTGACCGTAAGTTCATCCCAAATGCAGTTTAAAAATGTGGCGGCCGTTATGGTCACGGCGCAATTGCCGCCTTTTGTCAAACCCGGCGATACCATTGACGTTACCGTATCTTCCATGGGAGATGCGAAAAGCCTTGAAGGCGGCACCCTGATTCAGACGCCGCTAAAGGCGGCCAACGGCGCTGTGTATGCAGTCGGGCAAGGCCCTTTGTCCATTGGCGGTTTTTCCGTCAGCAGCGGTGGCAGCAGCCAGCAGAAGAACTTTCCTACCGTTGGCTCTATTCCTGGCGGCGCGATTGTGGAAAAAGATGTTCCC
>NZ_UPPP01000008.1 GCF_900476375.1 Allolucifera butyrica
TTGTCAATAGCGCCTGAAAAATGACCCTTTTTCGCGTTCGAAAATTGACCCCTCTGGTAGTCATTAGGTATCGAAGGTGACTGTTAACGAATCACCTCCC
>NZ_UPPP01000114.1 GCF_900476375.1 Allolucifera butyrica
CTCTGGCTTTATGTCCTGGCTCCTTTTAAGGAGTCCTGCTCGCTGCTTTTCTTTTAGACGATAAGATTCACCCTTGATATTGATGACAGTGCTATGATGTAATAGCCGGTCGAGAATCGCAGTGGCAATGATAGTATCGCCGAATACTTCACCCCATTGTCCTATTCCACGGTTACTTGTAAGGATAATCGATCCCCGTTCATATCGACGCGAAATCAGCTGAAACAATAGGTGTGCTCCATTGACATCAACTGGGACATAACCAATTTCGTCAATAATCAAGAGTTTGGGCGCACAGTAGGCTCGGAGCTTGTCTTCCAAACGATTCTCTACGTAGGCCCGGTTTAGAGTGGCAACCAGTGCCGCCGCTGAAGTAAACAAGGTGCGATAGCGTTTGTGAATCGCTTTGAGACCGAGTGCCACAGATAAATGCGTTTTTCCTGTCCCCGGCGGTCCAAGAAACACCACGTTTTCTGCCCGTTCTAGGGAACATGCATGTCGCCAGTTCCCGGACGACCTTGGCCTCTATCGACGGTTGAAAACTAAAATCGAAGCTCTCTAACGTCTTAACGTAGAGCAATTTAGCCAGCGTCGTATTTAAGGCAATATGTTTTTCAAACTTTAACGCGACTTCTTCCTCCAACAGTCGGTCAAGAAAATCGGTATAGCTTAAATCGTTTTTACTGGCTTCCTGGAGCAGACTTTCGAGTTTTTGCCCGGTGCGGCTTAGTTTTAGCTTCTTGAGGTTCTCCTCTATTCGAAGCAGTTGGGGATTATCCATGCAGGCCACCTCCTGCAATTGCTTCGTAAACATCAAGACTGCGAACCTGAACATCTGCGGTGGGAGCCTGAGTTATAATAATGCTTTCTGGTCTCTTAAACAGGCCAAGGTAATGCTCTTTATCTATGACCGTCTGGTACTTGCGTGGTGCGCGCTGGTGCTGAGCAATTAACTGGTTCCGGTGGTAAATACGGATTAATCCGCATTCCTCCTGGATGTCTACTATTTGGCGGACGTATTTCCAAGGAACAGAGTATCTGCTTGCCTCATAAGATATCAAGCAGTCGGAAGCCACTTTGCGAATTTGGCAATCCTGTACGACATATGCAGGGTGGTTTTTAAGCGGACTTAATTTTTCCCGTAAAAATCGTTCAGCAGGTCGCTCATGGACTGTCCCGTGAATTCGTTGGTCAGCTACCATGTGAATCCATTGCTTAACTTGGTCGTTAATATCGTCAAGCGATACGAATGTCTTGCCGGGAAGAAAGGACCGTTTAACGTATTTTACGCCGGACTCAACCTTGCCTTTGGTTCTGGCGCGATACGGCCGGCAAAGGCGAGGCTTATATCCGTAGTAACGGCAGAAGTCTTCAAATTGGGAATTAAGGCGCGCTTTTTCCGTTCCTCTATCCAATACAATTGTCTTGGGATTATCATAGAGAATTTCTTCTGTCAGGCCGTTGAACCAGCGGAATGCTCGTTCATGGCAGCCGACCAAGGTCGGAAGCTTTTCATCCAGGGTGAATTCCACGTAAATCGTACGGGAGTAGCATAATACCATAACGAAAATTCGTATTCTGACACATTGGCCGGCAATAATCACCCAGGAGCTTCCCCAATCCATTTGTGCCTGATGGCCCGGTGGGGTCTCAAACCGAATACTGGCGGCTTCCGCGCTAACGAAGGCTTCTCGCAAAGGCTTAACAGCTTCTCTAACAGTTGTATAGCCGCCTTTATAGCCTCGTGCTTTGAGTTCTTGGAATAGGGTCGTGGCATTGTAAAAGACTTCCGGCGCACGGCCTTGTAGAAACGGGAAATATTCGTCCAGAATACCCGGTTTATTCCTGGTACGCTGGTATCCGCTCCTTTGCTGGGTACGTAGCACCTTGCGAATGGTATTTCTACTCACCCCTAGGTCGCGGCTAATTTGTTTAATTCTCTTACCTGCCTTTGCCATTGCACGAACTTCGGACCACTGGTCTTGCGAAAGCATTTGTTCTTCACTCCCATGACCTTGCTCATGGGGAAATGTTTTCTGGTTGTCCATATTTTTCCCTCCTTTTTTGGGAGGGGTCAATTTTCAATTGCCATATAGGGTCATTTTATCAGCGCCAATAACAGCTTTAAAGTAGTACCGGTAGCTGAATAGAATTAAGATTGCTCCTGGCCTCGGCTGGGAGCCTTTTTTATTTTTACCCCTATCCGTTTCTTCGTCTTTCTGTACGGATATAGAATAGAGAGATGATTACATCGTTTTTGAATTTATGGATTAGGTGAGATTTTAATTTTGCAGAACTCATTAAAATTTTTGGGGTTTACCCGTTTAAATAAGAAGCTGGAATGAATTTATATAAGTGAAAGCCGATATACAGGAAATACACATTAATAAAGAAGAGATCCTATTATGTGGTAACTGCGGTTGACGCTGAGAGTGAGAGTGATAATTCCAATGAAGCTTCAGCAACACCGCTGGCGCCAAGCGGACACGGATTGTTACGAATCACCATGTCAGACTCAAGCGAGCGAGAGTACGAGCTATCTGACGATGAAATTAATAAATTCATCGAATGGTGCAATCGTACTGTAGGTACCGGTAATGCATACTATGCCTTCGATAAGACTTACAATGTTGGTGAGTTTAAAAACCGAAAAGAGTATCTGATGTTTGAACAGATCATCAGCTTTGAAGTTATGGAGCTTACGAAGTAATATATTGGAGTAAAAGATAAATTTTTCCGCTCATCCTTCGGGGTGGGCGGCTTTTATTTTTCCAGTATATACCGCTGTTATACTCCTTGATCTCCTATTATTGCAGCCCTTATAATTAAAACACAAACATATGTTCTGTAAGGGTGTGGAAAATGGGTAAGGTATTCGTAGAAGTTGTTGCAGTTCATGACACGGAAGGAAAAATCCGGCCACTATCCCTGAAATGGGAAGACGGGCGGGTATTCGAGATTGACCGGGTCCTGGACGCCCGGCAGGCGGCATCTTTAAAAGGCGGGGGCTGCGGCATGCGGTACACTTGCTGGATTGGCAGGCGGGAGTTTTTCCTGTTCTGCGACGAGGGGCGTTGGTTTGTGGAAAAAAATAAAACTTAATTGTTTTATAGCTGGTCAGAAATGACTGGCTTTTTTGTTTGTATGTATAAAAATGTAAAACAATACATTGAAAATGTTGTTTTTTATATTGCTAATTTTTATTTATGATATATAATGTTTAACAGAGAAAACATATCTTGGAAGTTAAAAAGAATTTGCTTTTGATGTGATTCGAGCGAGCCCAATAGAAAGGAGTCTATTGGCAAAAAACAAGGAGGTTATTTCATGATTAACAGTTTAACAAGCTCCAGTATGGGGGAATTGGGTACACCTTTATCTAGTCAATCAGTAACGGTAAAAACATCAACAACAAACTCATCCTTGGCAAATGAAACTAATTCTACCACTTCTACATTTAGCCCAGCATACGTAGTTTCTTTAGGAGAAACAAATGCGTCTAGTGCAACCTATACCATGCAAAGCATTCTTAATAATGCTTCGATGGTAACAAACAGCACTCAAGCACAGGGTGCAAGTAATCAAAATATGGTATTGGCTGCGGCGATGGATCTGCCTGGTGATCCAACGGGTGGTACTCCAAGCGACCCAACTGGTGGCTTTCCTAGTAATCCTACCGGAGGTTTACCCAGTAATCCAACTGGGGGCTTTTTAGGCGACATAACGGGTAGTTTTTTTCCTAAGTATCCTAATTCTATTTATAAGGCATTTAAAGATTTAATAGAAAGCGGAGAACTAAGAATGATAAAGAAATGGGGACCATTGACTATTGGCTACGACATAGTGTTATTGGCGCTGATAAAATGACCCTATATGGCAATTGAAAATTGACCCCTCCCAAAAAAGGAGGGAAAAATATGGACAACCAGAAAACATTTCCCCATGAGCAAGGTCATGGGAGTGAAGAACAAATGCTTTCGCAAGACCAGTGGTCCGAAGTTCGTGCAATGGCAAAGGCAGGTAAGAGAATTAAACAAATTAGCCGCGACCTAGGGGTGAGTAGAAATACCATTCGCAAGGTGCTACGTACCCAGCAAAGGAGCGGATACCAGCGTACCAGGAATAAACCGGGTATTCTGGACGAATATTTCCCGTTTCTACAAGGCCGTGCGCCGGAAGTCTTTTACAATGCCACGACCCTATTCCAAGAACTCAAAGCACGAGGCTATAAAGGCGGCTATACAACTGTTAGAGAAGCTGTTAAGCCTTTGCGAGAAGCCTTCGTTAGCGCGGAAGCCGCCAGTATTCGGTTTGAGACCCCACCGGGCCATCAGGCACAAATGGATTGGGGAAGCTCCTGGGTGATTATTGCCGGCCAACGTGTCAGAATACGAATTTTCGTTATGGTATTATGCTACTCCCGTGCGATTTACGTGGAATTCACCCTGGATGAAAAGCTTCCGACCTTGGTCGGCTGCCATGAACGAGCATTCCGCTGGTTCAACGGCCTGACAGAAGAAATTCTCTATGATAATCCCAAGACAATTGTATTGGATAGAGGAACGGAAAAAGCGCGCCTTAATTCCCAATTTGAAGACTTCTGCCGTTACTACGGATATAAGCCTCGCCTTTGCCGGCCGTATCGCGCCAGAACCAAAGGCAAGGTTGAGTCCGGCGTAAAATACGTTAAACGGTCCTTTCTTCCCGGCAAGACATTCGTATCGCTTGACGATATTAACGACCAAGTTAAGCAATGGATTCACATGGTAGCTGACCAACGAATTCACGGGACAGTCCATGAGCGACCTGCTGAACGATTTTTACGGGAAAAATTAAGTCCGCTTAAAAACCACCCTGCATATGTCGTACAGGATTGCCAAATTCGCAAAGTGGCTTCCGACTGCTTGATATCTTATGAGGCAAGCAGATACTCTGTTCCTTGGAAATACGTCCGCCAAATAGTAGACATCCAGGAGGAATGCGGATTAATCCGTATTTACCACCGGAACCAGTTAATTGCTCAGCACCAGCGCGCACCACGCAAGTACCAGACGGTCATAGATAAAGAGCATTACCTTGGCCTGTTTAAGAGACCAGAAAGCATTATTATAACTCAGGCTCCCACCGCAGATGTTCAGGTTCGCAGTCTTGATGTTTACGAAGCAATTGCAGGAGGTGGCCTGCATGGATAATCCCCAACTGCTTCGAATAGAGGAGAACCTCAAGAAGCTAAAACTAAGCCGCACCGGGCAAAAACTCGAAAGTCTGCTCCAGGAAGCCAGTAAAAACGATTTAAGCTATACCGATTTTCTTGACCGACTGTTGGAGGAAGAAGTCGCGTTAAAGTTTGAAAAACATATTGCCTTAAATACGACGCTGGCTAAATTGCCCTACGTTAAGACGTTAGAGAGCTTCGATTTTAGTTTTCAACCGTCGATAGAGGCCAAGGTCGTCCGGGAACTGGCGACATGCATGTTCCTAGAACGGGCAGAAAACGTGGTGTTTCTTGGACCGCCGGGGACGGGAAAAACGCATTTATCTGTGGCACTCGGTCTCAAAGCGATTCACAAACGCTATCGCACCTTGTTTACTTCAGCGGCGGCACTGGTTGCCACTCTAAACCGGGCCTACGTAGAGAATCGTTTGGAAGACAAGCTCCGAGCCTACTGTGCGCCCAAACTCTTGATTATTGACGAAATTGGTTATGTCCCAGTTGATGTCAATGGAGCACACCTATTGTTTCAGCTGATTTCGCGTCGATATGAACGGGGATCGATTATCCTTACAAGTAACCGTGGAATAGGACAATGGGGTGAAGTATTCGGCGATACTATCATTGCCACTGCGATTCTCGACCGGCTATTACATCATAGCACTGTCATCAATATCAAGGGTGAATCTTATCGTCTAAAAGAAAAGCAGCGAGCAGGACTCCTTAAAAGGAGCCAGGACATAAAGCCAGAG
>NZ_UPPP01000076.1 GCF_900476375.1 Allolucifera butyrica
GAACGTCGTGAGACAGTTCGGTCCCTATCCATCGCGGGCGTAAGAGACTTGAAGGGAACTGCTCCTAGTACGAGAGGACCGGAGTGGACGGACCAATGGTGTACCAGTTATCCCGCCAGGGGTACAGCTGGGTAGCTACGTCCGGAACGGATAAACGCTGAAAGCATCTAAGCGTGAAACCAGCCTTAAGATGAGGTCTCTCATAGTGTAGACTAGTAAGACCCCTTAGAGATGATAAGGTAGATAGGCCAGGTGTGGAAGTCCTGTAAGGGATGAAGCTGACTGGTACTAATCGGTCGAGGGCTTGACTTCATGATTTGCTTATCTTTCTTCTGGGTAGTTTTGAGGGAACAAATTCTCTCTTGTATATACGAAGACTGTTCAGAATGTCACAGCTGCTAGGCGGAGTGAGGACGTGACCGGAATCGTACTGGTAAGTACGTTGGAGGGAACGCCCGGAACGACAACAACGCAGATGGGGCGTTATCAACAGTCGGATATAAATCCGGTGGCGATCGCTGTGGGGATCCACCTGTTCCCATACCGAACACAGTAGTTAAGCCCACAAACGCCGAAAGTACTTGGCTGGAAACGGCCTGGAAGGATAGGAAGTTGCCGGTTTATTCCTCGATAGCTCAGTTGGTAGAGCAATCGGCTGTTAACCGATCGGTCGTAGGTTCGAGTCCTACTCGAGGAGCCATTTTTTATGCCAAGCGGTTTCGTTTGGCATTTTAATTCCTTTAAGGTTAGTTGGGGCGTAGCCAAGCCGGTAAGGCACGGGACTTTGACTCCCGCACGCGTTGGTTCGAGTCCAGCCGCCCCAGCCATTTGATCCACTAGCTCAGTCGGTAGAGCACCTGACTTTTAATCAGGGTGTCCCGCGTTCGAGTCGCGGGTGGATCACCAGACCGGGCGATTAGCTCAGCTGGGAGAGCGCCTGCCTTACAAGCAGGATGTCGGCAGTTCGATCCTGTCATCGCCCACCATTTTCTGTTTAAAGAATTACCGGAATAGTTAATTCGGCCCGGTGGTGTAGTGGTTAACATGCCGCCCTGTCACGGCGGAGATCGAGGGTTCAAGTCCCTTCCGGGTCGCCATTCAAATTGAAACCTACGACAGTCTATAAATGTTCAGATACATTATTAATTTGCCGCGGTAGCTCAGTCGGTAGAGCAGAGGACTGAAAATCCTCGTGTCGGCAGTTCGATTCTGCCCTGCGGCACCATAAAATATGGAGGGGTTCCCGAGTGGCTAAAGGGAGCAGACTGTAAATCTGCCGGCTTTCGCCTTCGCTGGTTCGAATCCAGCCCCCTCCACCAATTCCTTAATAAAACATCGCGGGGTGGAGCAGCTGGTAGCTCGTCGGGCTCATAACCCGAAGGTCACAGGTTCAAGTCCTGTCCCCGCAACCAAGCTTTTAATCTAAAATTGATATATATTTATGCGGTCGTGGCGGAACGGCAGACGCGCTAGCCTCAGGAGCTAGTGGGGGCAACCTCGTGGTGGTTCAAATCCACTCGACCGCACCAGTAATTTGAGACCTGTACAGATATTGTGCAGGTCTTTTTTGTTAGCCGGAAATCCTGATAATTCCACTTATAAATCGAAATGGAAGGTGCACAATAAGTTTACAAGTAAAGCGGTTGCAGTGGGCTGTTCATTACCATAAAAGGGTGGTCTGTTATGCAAGTTCATGTCGGTATACCCCAGGCAATGCTATATCATGAATTCGGCAGTCTATGGACTGCTTTTTTTAAGAATATGGGGTTGTCTGTTTCTGTTTCGGCAGAGACTAACAAGCAGATACTGGACCGGGGGACTTTATTGGCCATTGATGAATCGTGTCTGCCGTTGAAGGTTTATCTTGGTCATGTAGATTTCCTGCTTTCGCGCTGTAGTCATATTTTTGTACCCCGTATTGCCCAATACCATCAAAATTATTATTTTTGTGCCAAATTTGCCGGTTTGCCTGATATCGTCAGAAACACCTTTCACTTACCGGCGGAGCAGGTGATTTCCCCTAATATTGAAAATAAGTCGGCTTTTAGTCAACTGCAGGCTGTTCATACTACGTGCCGGGCCCTTGGGTTACCGCTTGCCCGTGGCTGTTTGGCTTACCGGCGGGCGCTCAAGTCATGGCGAGCCGATGCCCGTGAGGATAACCCGTCTTTGAACCGCCAGATCGCGGTGATCGGGCATAGCTATTTATTAAAGGATGCTTTTTTGAGTGGTGACATACTGAAGATGTTAGCCTCACGCGGCATTGACGTCGTAACGCCGGAACAAGTGCCGGACCGGGTATTATATAGGGAAGCAAAAGTATTCGAACCGGAAATTTACTGGCAGCTATCGTCCAAACTTGCCGGAGCGGCGCAGTTTTTTTGCCGCCAGACCAATATTGTAGGGGTTGTTGTCGTATCAAGCTTTGCCTGTGGACCGGATTCTCTTGTTAACGAATATTTAGAACATCATGTATTTAAGAAGAGCAACAAACCGTATATGATTGTTACGATCGATGAACATACCGGACAGGCCGGTCTCATTACCCGGATGGAGGCTTTTTTAGATTTGTTGGAATGGGGGGCGCCAGCTTGAAAATAAGTTACCCACATATGGGATATTTAACAATTCCAATTTTAAATATGCTGCAGAGTTTAAATATCGAAGTGGTTGAAGCGCCGCCAATTTCTAAGAAAACGATTGAGTTGGGGTCTCTTTATTCACCGGAGGGTGTGTGTCTGCCTTATAAAGTTACCATGGGGAATTTTTTGGAAAGCATTGACCAAGGGGCGGATACGTTAGTTACTATTTGTGGTGCGGGCAAATGCCGCATGGGGTTTTATAATACGGTTCAAAAAATCAGTTTGGCAACGAAGAAACAATTACAATTTTATACGCTGAATACAAACCATCTTTTTGGGTCTTTGTACCGCTTTTTATCTACGACGGCCAATCATGCCGGCTGTTTTGCGGTAATCAAAAATATCGCTGTTGCGGTACAGATACTAAAAGCGCTGGACACGATTAACGAGGCCAAAAGCTATTATGGCGCGCGGGCCGGCGATCCGGAGCAAGTAATCAATTTGTGCGAAAGCAGTTCCCGGCTGTTTGCCGGCTGCCGAAGTTTTGGCGAAATAAAACGGATTCGCGACACGGTCATTGACTTAATTAAAACGGTTAGCCAGCCGGCGACAGTTCAGCCCGCCAAGGTTGCTCTTCTCGGTGAATTTTATGTCTTAATGGAGCCCTATGTGAATCATAGGATTGAAAATATGCTGATTAAACAAGGGATTGAGGTCAAAAAATTTGTCTATACCGGTGAATGGACCTATTCCAAGACACTGCTGGAAACGTTGGGATTATATAAGGAAGAAAGGGATTCTTGCCGACAGGCGCGGCCCTATCTGAATTACCATGTTGGCGGCGACGGTTTAAAATCGGTGGGCAGCGCATTACGCTGCGCCCGTGAAGGGTATGACGGGATTATTCATATTTATCCCTTTAGTTGCATGCCCGAGGTTGTCGCTCAATATGCCCTGAAAAATATTGCCGGCGACTACAATTTGCCTTTACTATCGCTAAGTATTGATGAACATGCCAGTGACGTCGGTCTTGTCACGCGGGTAGAAGCATTTGTCGATTGTATTCAACGTAAAAGAGACTTGCATTAGGAACAAGGCATCTGTCCAAAGGACAGATGCCTTGTTCCTAATGATGGTGGTTACTCCATTTGCCGCAGCGGTCACCCCAGCGGGCCGCTACCTCATTGTTTAACTGAATTTCAATGACTTCGCATAAATTGGCGCAGCCAGTACATTCAAAACTACGCGGTATATAACTGTAATGGATTAGGTCAAAACCGCGGAAGGCAGTCGACGGTTTTCCCCTGACCTGTTCCTGCGCCAGCAGGGCGGCACCAATCGCTCCCATAACCGAATGATGGGGTGGAACGACGACGGGACAGCTCAAAGCCTCTTCAAAAGCCCGTTTCATCCCCAGATTGGCCGCGACTCCGCCCTGAAAAAGGACCGGACCTTTTATGTCCTTGCCTTTACCGACGTTGTTCAAATAATTACGCACCAAGGCCTGGCAAAGGCCATGAATTATGTCGGCAATCTGGTGTCCGGTCTGCTGTTTATGAATCATATCCGATTCAGCGAACACAGCGCAACGGCCGGCAACCCGCACGGGGGTGGTGGACTGTAAGGCATGACCGCCAAATTCCTCAATGGGTATGCTAAGACGCGACGCCTGCTGATCCAGAAAAGATCCTGTACCGGCGGCGCATACCGTATTCATGGCAAAATCGGTAACCACCCTGTTGCGGATAATGATGATTTTGGAATCCTGTCCCCCAATTTCAATGATTGTTTGCACATCCGGGACGATGTGCATAGCGGCGACGGCATGGGCGGTAATTTCATTTTTAACGGAATCGGCGCCCACGACAACGGCGGCTAAATGACGGCCGCTGCCGGTTGTTCCGACGCCGCGAACATTCAGATCAGGGTTGCGCTCCTTAATTTGTTTAAGGCCGTTTTGCACGGTGTTAATCGGCCGGCCTTGGGTTCGTATGTATAATGTGTCAATTACTTCGCTTTGATTATTTAAGACGGCCACATTGGTACTTACTGAACCAACATCAATGCCCAGGAATGCTTCCATGAAAAAATCCTCCTCTTTGAATTGCAGTAAACTTTATTATCATGTCCTTTCGGGCCAAAAAGATGCAGCTTCTTTTCTTCCCTCCGCGCCCTGAGCCCTGCCAAGTCCGGGTTGACAGTAAGTGGATATCCGTGTTACTATATCTTTCAATTTAGATTTACTTGCTTACTATTATTGGGGGGAAAGATCTTGCAATCCATAGCGGCAGTGGAACCGGAGGTACTGTCAAGAATTGAACAGGCGGCAAATCAGATTTCTTACGGAACCATTACGGTTATTGTTCAGGATTCCCGGGTTATTCAAGTGGAATTCAATGAAAAAATAAGGGTCGCCGATATAAAAAAAATAAAAAAATTAACCGGGCAGCAGCGCGGAATACGGGAAAAGGCCATGGAACTGGTGCAGGATTTGCAGTATGGCCAGATTGTTATTATTATTCAGGAATACAGAATTGTACGCGTTGAACGGACCGAAAAGTTTAAAATTGGTGACCTGGAAGGGCTTTACGGTGATGGCATATGATTGGTTATTATTGACACCCCCTTCTGATTATGATATGATTACATCTAACAAATTAATATTGAACTCTTATCCAGAGTGGTCGAGGGACTGGCCCGATGACGCCCGGCAACCGGCAGCAATGCAGTGGTGCTAATTCCAGCAGGATTTATTCCTGGGAGATGAGAGGACGGGTATAGTATTTTAGCCCCCTCTCTTTGAGAGGGGGTTTTGTTATTCAATATAGGCAATTTTTTGCGCTCTGAGCCGGGAAACTTTTTTGGGAGGTGTGGTACATATTGAATGGTAAAGAAAACAGTGCGGGACCGGTTATTACTTTTTTTCCGGGTTTCAAGTGGCGGCCCGCGTTAAAAATAATGCAAGTGGCGTCTCCTGACGAGCCGTTGCATCTTGTGTCCGGGGATACCCTTACGGAAGCCATGGTCGCCTACGAAACCTATGGGCGGCTTGCCGCCGACTGCAGCAATGTTATCGTAGTTGAGCACGCACTTACGGGCGACAGTCATCCGGCCTCGCATCAGGACAACGGCGAACCGGGCTGGTGGGAGCCGCTTCTGGGCCCGGGACGTCTTTTGGATACGAACCGGTATTTTATTGTGTGCGCCAACGTGCTTGGCGGCTGTCAGGGTTCTACCGGTCCTGCTTCCCTTAATCCGGCTACCGGCAAAGCTTACGGGATGACGTTTCCCCAAGTGACAATCCGGGATATGGTTGCAGTGCAGAAGCGTCTCTTGACGAAGCTGGGCATTTCACATGTGATGATGATTGCCGGTGGTTCCATGGGCGGTATGCAGGCCTTACAGTGGGGCGTTGATGATCCTGATTTTATGGATAGCATTGTGGCTATTGCGGCACCGGGCTATTCGTCTGCGCAGTCAATTGCCTATAATAAAGCCGGGCGGGAAGCCATTATGCTTGACCCGGAATGGCGGGAGGGAAACTATTACGGTTCCCATGGACCGGCAAAGGGACTGACCATAGCCCGGACTATAGGCATGGTCACGTACCAAAGCGAGGTTTCCATGGATCACAAATTTGGGCGGCGTACGCGTGACGGCTATTTTGAAATAGAAAATTACTTGAATCATCAAGGCGAAAGTTTAGCAAAACGGTTTGACGCCAATACATATCTGTACTTGTTGAAAGCACTCGATTTATATGATTTGGCGGCGGGATACCCGTCTTATGAAGAGGCGCTGCGACGGATTAAGGCAAACGTACTGGTTGTTGGTATTCGTTCCGATATCCTGTATCCCGCCTATCAGCAGCAGGAATTGGTGGCCGCGCTTACCTACGCGGGGGTCAGGGCCCGGTATGCGGAAATAGATACGCCCAATGGCCATGATGGTTTTTTGCTTGATTTTCATTTGTTGCGGCCCATTTTGCTGGAATTCATGGAAAAACTATGGTTGAAAAAGAAGGAATATTGGCCGTTATTCCGGCCTACTCAATTAGCGTATGCCGGCGCGCGACTCGTTAGCCAAAAAAGCCGGGAAGCAATAAAATACAGCCGGAGCGGTTGATTACTTTTCAAAATAAAAGGAGGATTATGATTATGTCATTACCGGAAAATTTACGTTTTGATTCTTTAGCTGTTCATGGCGGTCAGGAAGCGGATCCTGTCACAGGGTCCAGGGCGGTGCCCATCTATCAGACTACATCCTATGTTTTTCGCGACAGTGAGCATGCAGCGAACCTATTCGGCTTGAAAGAGCCGGGGAATATTTATACCCGGATTATGAATCCGACAACGGATGTACTGGAAAAACGTATCGCCGCTCTTGAGGGAGGTGTAGCCGCTTTGGCGTTTGCCTCCGGGCATGCTGCCATTAGCGCCGCCATTTGGAATATTGCTGCCGCCGGCGACGAAATTGTCAGTTCATCCACATTGTATGGCGGAACTTATAATATGTTTGCCTATACCCTGCCACGGATGGGAATCAGCGTAAAATTTGTTGATCCCGGCGACCCCGAGAATTTCCGCCGGGCTATCACCGCCAAAACGAAAGCCATTTATGCCGAGACGATCGGCAATCCTCAAATTAATGTTCTGGACATTGAAAGAGTGGCCGCCATTGCGCACGAAAATGGGATCCCGCTGATTGTAGACAGCACGTTTGCCACACCGTATCTTTGCCGCCCCATTGATTTCGGCGCCGATATTGTGGTGCATTCGGCAACGAAGTTTATTGGCGGCCATGGAACATCCATGGGCGGATTAGTAGTTGACGGCGGCAAATTTAACTGGAACAGCGGCAAGTTTCCCTCATTAAGCGAACCGGATCCCAGTTATCACGGTTTGCGTTATGCGCAAGACCTTGGCCCTTTAGCCTATATTATTCGTTTGCGTATTCAAGTCCTGCGGGATTTGGGCGCTACCTTAAGCCCGTTTAATGCTTTTCTCTTTCTGCAGGGCCTGGAGACTTTGCATTTGCGGATGAAACGGCACAGTGAGAATGCGTTGACCGTAGCCAGGTATCTGGCGGGACACGAGCGGGTGTCTTGGGTAAGCTATCCCGGAATAGCCGGCCATCCCGGCCAGACTTTGGCGGCAAAATATCTGCCCAAAGGAGCGGGTGCTATTCTCACCTTTGGCATTAAAGGAGGGTTGGAAGCAGGTAAGAAATTTATCAATTCCTTGCAGCTCTTTTCCCTGCTGGCCAATGTGGGCGATGCGAAATCATTAGTGATTCACCCGGCCAGCACTACCCATTCTCAGCTTACACCGGAACAAAGGAACAGTGCCGGTGCGCCGGACGATATGATTCGTCTGTCCCTGGGACTGGAAGACGCCCAGGACTTGATTGACGATCTTGAGCAGGCATTGCAGGCTACGAAGTAAGGTAGCGGGGGGCCGTCCCGTAAAGCAAACGGGATTCGGGTCGTCTTGCGCGAGGGTCATAGCCGATAACGGCATGACCCTTGTGTTTTTCATTGATTTTTTCGCGCGTGTCATTTATAATAATATATACTCCCCCCGGACGGGTGGGGTTTAAATAAAGGAGGTTGCAATCTATGGCTACGTACGCACCGCAGGGCGTATGTTCAAAAGAAATACGGTTTGAAGTGAATGACGGCAAAGTAAAGAACGTTAAATTTATTGGAGGCTGTCCGGGTAATTTGGCTGCCATTGCCACCTTAATTGAAGGCATGACCGTAGAAGAGGTTATAAAAAAATTAAAGGGCAACTTATGCCGTAATCAGACTTCTTGTGCCGACCAGTTGGCGATTGCACTGGAAAAATATCAAAATAACTGGAAATAGCCTAGCTTTTTCCCAATTACCAATTCCCAATTACCAATTACTGAAAAACCGCGCTAGCGGTTTTTCTTATTAATAACGGGCACAATAGGAGTATTATTTTATTAATATTCCTGAAACTGGTATAATGGAGGTAAAGAAATCTGCGGAGGGAATCAGTTTGGCTATTATACGTGGCGCAGAGCCTTTTATTTTACCGGGAGGCAGCCGTGGGGCATTATTAATTCACGGGTTTACCGGGGCGCCGTCTGAAATGCGCTTGCTGGGTGAATTTTTACATAATAAAGGGTTTACTGTCCTGGCGCCCCGCTTATGCGGGCATGGCACCAGTCCCGAGGAAATGGCCAGGACCCAATGGCCGCATTGGTATAGCGCTGTTGAAGACGGTTTTCATATTCTGACCGGCTTATGCAGTGAGATTGTGGTCGTCGGTCTTTCCATGGGCGGATTGTTGGGGCTGAAGCTGACTGCCGAATATCCGTCTATAACGAAAGTAGTTTCGCTGAGTACCCCCATTCGCATTGCGGATAAGCGACTGCCGCTTTTGCCCCTGTATCGCGTGTTTCGGGATTACGCGCCGAAAAAAAGGCGAAGATTAAAGGTTGACCCTTTTTATTCTGTTTGTTATGAGACAACGCCGCTGAAAAGTTTAAGCAGCCTGTTGGAGCTGATCCGGCATGTGGACAAACTATTGCCGTTGATTGACAGACCGGCGCTTATTATGCAGTCCCGGGTGGAGCATACGGTGCGGCCGGAAAGTGCCCAGCATATCTATCAGCGTCTTGGGAGCAAGGAGAAAAAACTGATTTGGCTGGAGAAATCCGGCCATATTGTCACGCTGGATGTGGAGAAAGAACAAGTATTTGAAACAATTGCCGAATTTTTGGGATAAGAGGAGGGATTACTATGAGTGAAGAGAGGAATGAATGGTGTTTTGCCTGTGGGCGGCATAATCCGATTGGGCTAAAATTGAATTTCCGGGAAATGGAAGACCGGTATGTGTCGACTTTTACGGCCGGACCGGAACATCAGGGATATGACGGGATTGTCCATGGCGGTATTGTCAGCACCCTGCTGGATGAAATTACGGCCCGCTATATTTATGCCAAGGGATACAATGCCGTAACGGCCCGTCTGGAAGTGCGTTTTCGTCAGCCAACGCCGGTTGGACAAGAATTAACGGTTGCCGGCCGGGTTGTGGGACAAAGGGGAAAATTGTATGAAATGCAAGCTGACATCCGCTTACCGGATGGAACCGTGACGGCGGAAGGAAAGGCTACCGTTATGATACTGGAGGATTGAGCAATGAATTTAAAGCAAAAAATCCTGGCATTTATGCGCGAAGAGGCATACAAGCCGCTTGCCTTTGAAGATCTGGCGGAGGAGATGCAGCTTGGCGTCAAAGAACTGAGCGCTTTGTGGCAGGCGTTGAAAGAATTGGAAGCCAATGCCGATGTGATTAAAACCCGGTTTGACAAATATGGCCTGCCGGAACGAATGAATCTGGTCGTAGGCCGCCTGGCCATTCATAACAAAGGATATGGCTTTGTCATCCCGGAGAATCCTTCTGAAGAAGGGGATGTATTCGTTGCAGCGGACGTTATGATGAACGCAATGAATAACGACCGGGTGGTTGCCCGGATTCACCGCCGTCAGCAGGGGGCGGGAAAACGGCGTGAGGGAGAAGTTATCCGCATTGTGGAAAGGGCCAACGCCCGCATTGTCGGTACGTTTGACCACGGACGCAATTTTGGTTTTGTCATTCCGGACGACAGCCGCATTGGACAGGATATTTTTATTCCCCGGGAAGAATTTTCCGGCGCCAAAAGTGGTTCCAAAGTAGTGGCCGAAATTACCAAGTGGCCGGAAAAGCGGAAAAGTGCGGAAGGGAAAATCGTGGAGATTCTTGGCATGCCGGGTGAGCCGGGAATCGAGATTTTATCAATTATCAAAAAACACAATTTACCGGTGGAGTTTCCGCCGGAAGTGGAGCAGGAAGCGGTCCGTATTCCCCAGAGCATTGAGCCGGAGGAAATAGCGGGACGACGGGATCTCCGCCAACTTTCTATTGTAACTGTTGATAGCGAAGACGCCAGAGATCTGGATGATGCCGTCCATGTGCAAAGGCTGAAAAACGGGCGCTACCTTCTCGGGGTTCATATTGCCGACGTCAGCTATTATGTGCGGGAAAATACTGCCCTGGACGAAGAGGCCCGCAGCCGGGGGACAAGCGTTTACCTTGTGGACCGGGTGCTGCCGATGCTGCCGCCGCGCCTGTCCAACGGGATTTGCAGTCTGAATGCGGGCGAGGATCGTTTGACAATTTCCGCTCATATGGAAATTGATCACCGGGGGCAAGTCCTTCGTTATGAAGTGTTTCCCAGTGTGATTCACGTTAGCAAACGGCTGTCCTATAACATCGTCCGGCGGATTTTAGCTGAGCATGACGAAAATCTCCGGGCCGAATATCAGGAACTGGTGGGTTCACTGGAGGATATGGAGCGGTTGTGCCATATCCTGCGCAGCCGCCGGATGCGGCGGGGTGCCATTGACTTTGAATTTCCCGAGGTAAAGGTCAAACTGGATGAGCAGGGGCATCCGCTGGAAATTGTAAAACGGGTGCGCAGCATTGCGGAGTCCATTATTGAAGAATTTATGCTGGTGGCCAATGAAACGGTGGCCGAACATATGTATAACCGGGGAATGCCGTTCGTTTTCCGGGTCCATGAAGAACCGGAACCGGAGAAGATGGTAAAATTGAACAACTTGCTGCATAATTTCGGCCAGCATCTGGCCGCTATGGACGAAGTGCAGCCAATGGCCCTGCAAAAAGTTCTTAACCGGATTGCGGGCAGGCCGGAAGAACGCATTATCAGCACAGTTATGCTGCGTTCCTTAAAGCAAGCCCGTTATGAAGCGGAGAATCTGGGGCATTTCGGATTGGCAGCCACTTACTATACTCATTTCACTTCCCCTATCCGGCGTTATCCCGATTTAATCGTACACCGCCTGATTCGTGAATCCTTCACCGAAGGGGACGTTTCCGCCAAACGGCGCCAGCGGCTGGCCGCCTTGCTGCCGGAGATCGCGCTGCACTCCTCCCAGCGGGAACGGGCGGCGGCAGAAGCCGAACGGGAAACGGTAGATTTTAAGAAAGCCGAATATATGGGCCGGTTTATTGGGGACGAATTTGAGGGGATTATTAGCGGTGTGACGGCCTTCGGCTTTTTTGTTGAATTGGATAATGGCGTAGAAGGACTGGTGCATGTTTCCGCCTTGGATGATGATTATTATCAATATGTGGAGGAACAATACGCCCTGATTGGGGAGCGGACCCGAAAAGTGTTTCGCCTGGGTGAGGCAGTTAAGGTAATCTTGACGAAGGTCAATTTAGAGGAACGCAATATTGACTTTACCCTCCCTGAGGGATTCAGACCAGCCAGTACCAGTGTTAAAAAAACAAAACCGGCTGTGATGAAGGAGACCGCCAAAGCCGGCAAACGCAAGCCAACAGAGGCAAGACGCAAACGGGGCAGCAAAACCAAACCGGTAAAAACCCGCAATAAATAAACTATGCTACACCGGCGTTAGCCGGTGTGTTTTTTTGTTTCTCGTCCAAAATGATTTTCAGATGGTTTCTCCGCGCTCTGAGCCCTGCGCCAAGAGCCGAAAGACCGCGTCAGCGGTTTTTATTAATTGACAATTGCCTTATTATCTCCTATAATGAGCACAAACAAGCAAAAATGCGAGCAGATTATGGAGGAAATTCGGTGTTTGCAGAAGAAAGAAAAAACCAAATTCAACAGATGGTAAAGTCCGGTACACCTGTAAAAGTAAATGAACTAAGTTTGCTTTTTCAAGTCTCCGAGTCAACCATCCGCCGGGATCTGCAGGAACTGGAAGATACGGGGCTGCTGCAAAGAACACACGGCGGCGCAATTTCGCTCAAACCCTCTTTTGAACTCAGTTTTCAGGAAAAGGAAGTGCGCCAACTGGAAGAGAAGCGAAAGATCGCTCAGGCTGCCGCCCGGTTGGTGGAAGAGGGAGAAAGCATTTTACTTGACGCCGGTACAACGACGCTTGAGATTGCCCGCCTGCTGCAAGGCAAGGATATTACTGTCGCCACCAACAGTATGGATGTGGCGCAAATTTTTTTGGATGATAACCGGGTGGAGGTATTATTACTGGGCGGGACATGGCGCAAAACAACCCGGTCGTTAGTAGGCTATGTAACCAATGAAACACTGCAAAGAGTCCATTTTCATAAAGTTTTTTTGGCGGCTAACGCCGTGGACTTGTCTTTCGGGGTTACAACTCCCAATTTAAATGAGGCGGAAACCAAACGCCATATGATTAAGGCAGCCGACCAGGTAATCCTGGTCGTTGATCATACCAAGTTCGGGCAGAAGGATTTATCCCGGATTTGCCGTCTGGATGAAGTGGACCTTATATTGACGGATGATGGTCTGGATGAAAACCGGTTTCGCCAATGGAGCAACCAGGTTAAAATAATGGTTGCTAAATAATTTAAGGTTTGATAATTGAAAAAAGAAGGAGGGGTTATTTTTTTAACCTCTCCTTCTGTCTCTTAACGTCTGATTATAACAAGGCGCTCCTTGTCAGCGGTCTTTCAGTTTTGTAATAATCGCTTCTGTCATAGCGGTTGTTGTCGCATTGCCGCCCAGGTCGGGAGTAAGAGCCGTTTTTTCCGTCAATACGGCGGTGACCGCATTCCGGATCGTCTGAGCGGTGGCCATTTCGCCGATATATTCCAGCAGCATCAGCGCCGATAGAAGCATAGCCACTGGATTGGCCATATTTTTGCCGGCAATATCCGGGGCGGTTCCATGGACGGCTTCAAAAATGGCGCAGTCAGTGCCGATATTGGCGCCGGGAACGACACCCAGACCGCCGACGAGGCCGGCGCACAAATCGGAGATAATGTCGCCATATAAATTGGGAGCCAGCAAAATATCAAATTGTTCGGGCCGCTGGACCAGCTGCATGCATAAATTGTCCACGATCACTTCGTTATAAGCGACGGCGGGATACTGGGCGGCCACTTCCCTGGCACATTGCAGAAATAAACCATCCGAAAGTTTCATAATATTGGCTTTATGAACGGCGGTTACTTTCTTATGGCCATGCTTCTGCGCGTATTGAAAGGCGGCCGCCGCAATACGGAGCGATGCCTCCCGAGTAATCAGCTTGATCGATTCGGCGGCGTATTTGCCTGCTTTATGTTCAATACCGGCATAGAGATCTTCCGTATTCTCCCGGAAAATAACCAGATCAACATTGGTAAACCGGCCGGCCAGTCCGGGCAGGTTTTGTACGGGACGCAAATTACAGTATAAATCAAAGGTTTGGCGCAGCGTCACATTGATACTGCGGTAGCCCTCGCCAATTTGCGTAGTTAACGGGCCTTTGA
The DNA here is from genome assembly GCF_900476375.1 of Allolucifera butyrica. Classification (GTDB taxonomy): domain Bacteria; phylum Bacillota; class Negativicutes; order Sporomusales; family UPPP01; genus Lucifera; species Lucifera butyrica. The sequence goes on from NZ_UPPP01000076.1 coordinate 13,877, forward strand.
GAGCTAATTTGTTTGTTTTGATGCTGGCCAGAGTTTCTTCCGGCAAGGGAGTTCCTGTTGCCGCCAGTCCCGCCTGTCCGGCCAGGCAAACCTCCCATTCTATAGGAGCACCGGCGGCAGTTAAGATTTCCCGGACTGACTGGCTGATCTCCGGACCGATGCCATCGCCGGGGATTAACGTTACTTTAGTGGGCATACCCATACGATTCCTCCTCTAATGCATAACATTTGTATTTTGACTTTCATTATATAAAAACAAAAGTTCCTGGTCAAACAGAGACCGCTTCAACTCCACGGACAGTGTCCGGACCCGGGCAAGCAGACGGGATGCGGCCGCTTCCTCCAAATGGATGTTTAGTGCGGAAAACTTATTGATGAGCGCTGCCGTGCCGGAATGTTTGCCGATAATGATCTGTCTTTCCAGACCGACTTCCCCGGGAGGGAAGGTTTCATACGTTAAGGGGTTTTTTAGCGCTCCGTCGGCATGAATGCCTGATTCATGAGCGAACATATTGCTGCCGACGATGCTTTTCCAGGCGGGAACAGCTCCCCGGCCGGAAGCATGGGATACATATTCGCAGATTGCCTTTAGCCTGGTTGTATCATAACTTATGGACCGTCCGTGGACATGTTTTAAGGCCATAATCAACTCTTCCAGTGCCGCATTGCCGGCCCGCTCCCCCAAGCCGTTTACCGTACCGCTTACATAGGTAGCGCCGGCTGTAAGCCCGGCCAGGGCATTAGCGGTCGCCATGCCGAAATCATTATGGGTATGCATTTCGATGTCCAGATTAACAGCCTGTACGAGGCGGCGGATCCGCTCAAAAATAACGAGAGGATCCAGGGTACCTACCGTATCGCAGTAGCGAAGCCGGTCGGCGCCGGCCGCCTTGGCTGTTTTGGCATACTCAATTAGAAAGGATTCATCACTGCGGGAGGCGTCTTCCGCTCCTACCGAAACATAAAGGCCCTGTAATTTGGCAAATTCAACGGCCTTTACCATTTTTTCCAAAACCCGTTCCCGCGTAGATTGCAGCTTGTACTGAATGTGAATGTCGGAAGTGGGGAGGGAAATAGCCACCGCGTCGACACCGCAATCCAGTGATGCCTGCAAGTCACTGATTGCAGCCCGGTTCCAGGCCATGATACTTGCTTTTAGGCCGAGTTTTACAATGGCTTTTACGGCTTTCCTCTCATCACCGCCCATGACCGGAATGCCGGCTTCAATCTGATCTACTCCGATCTCATCCAGCAATGTAGCTATGTATATTTTTTCGTGATTGGCAAAGACAACCCCTGCCGTTTGCTCACCATCACGCAGCGTTGTGTCAACGATAAATATGCTTTTTTTTGCCATTTCCATCCCTCCTCTCACAGCTCTGTAAATAGATTGATTTGCCCGAAAAAGGCAAAAAGACGCCAATTCATGAAATTGACGTCTTTGTCAGTCCAGCAAGAACTCTTTATTGTGCATAATAATACGCAAGAATCCGGAAAATGTCAATAGAAGAATAAAAAGAAAAAGGCCACGGGACGGCCAAGGCGCATCAATTGACGGTACCGGGAAATTAGTATAAGATTAAGGATATATAGATAGGTGAGGTTGGACAGGATGGCGCAAAAAGAAGGAATTAAAACCGTAGCTGAAAACCGTAAAGCTCGGCATGATTACCATATTCATGAGACCTATGAAGCAGGAATCGTGCTTACGGGAACGGAAGTAAAATCCCTGCGGGCGGGAAAAGCCAACTTGAAGGACAGTTACGCCCGCATTGACAATGCGGAGTTAATGCTGCACAACATGCACATTAGTCCTTATGAGCAGGGAAACCGGTTTAATCACGAACCGCTGCGGACGCGGAAATTGCTGATGCACCGGTTGGAAATCAATAAACTGATCGGCAAAACCAAGGAAAAAGGATTTACCCTGGTACCGCTGAAACTCTATTTTACCCGGGGAAAAGCCAAGGTGGAACTGGGACTGGCTACGGGCAAGAAAAACTATGACAAGCGGCAGGATCTTGCCGAGAAAGATGCCAAGCGGGAGATGGACCGGGCTTTCCGGGACCGGCAGAAAGAATAGAAGATTTGGGCTGTTACTAACATTGGGCAAATGGACGGCCCGGAGTTAAGTTGCGTAACGGATTGAAAACAAGGCAATGGAGCTGAATTCCATGGCCTTGTTTATTTTTGGCAGTAACAAAAAGTATAAGTTTTAAGGACTATTAGGATTCTCTGATCCTCAAACATCGGATAAAGAAAAATGCCGGCATTATCTGCGAGATAAGCCGGTTCGGGAGTTATTGGCCCATAACTGCAGCAGCAGTATGCTAACCAGGATCAGGAGACCGCCTCCCGCCTGGGCCGGAGTAATGGAGTCTCCCAAAAGAACAACGGATAAAATAACCGTAATGACCGGTTCGAGCGTACTGATGATGGAGGCATTGGTGGCACCAATCCGGCTTACACCGGCGAAGAAAAACAAAACGCCAATGAGAGTGGCAAAAATAGCAGTGCCCAAAATAGAAAGCCAGCCTAGGGGCGAGAGTACTAAGGTCAGACTATTTGTTGACAGGCCGGCTGTCCAGAAAACCAAGGCTGCGGAAAGACACACGTAAGTTGTGACAACCATAGAATTTACATCTTTTAATAGGCGGTTACTGATCACAATATAGACTGAATAAATGACGGCAGCTCCCAGGCTTAAAGCAACGCCAATTCCATTAATACCGGCGACGGATACACCGAGGACCAGAAATAAGCCGCAAAAACAACCGGTTAGGGAAAGACCTTTTTGCCAACTGCAGGTTTCGTCGCCGACCGCGAAAGATAATAAAGTAACAAGGGCAGGATAGGTATACAGAAGCAGAGCTGTAAGTGAGGCCGGCAGATATTGCAGTGCGGCGCCGAACAGGACCGACATGGAACCGTAGCCAAGAGCCCCCATTAAAAAGAGGGAAAGGGCCATTGGGCGGGTTACCTGCAGGGAAATACCCCGTAATTTCAAGACGCCGTACAGAAAAATACCGGCCAGAAGAAACCGGAAACTCAGGATAGTAATCAGATTGGCGCCGGCTTCATAGGCAAATTTAATAAAAATAGCCAGCGTAGCAAAGCCCGCCGCTGAAGCTGCGGCCAGCAGGGACCCGGCGTGTTGTTGTTTCAAAGCGGACAACCCCTCCCATAGTATAGCGCAAGCAAATAAATATGATATTTATTATAAGATAAATATAAGGGAAAATATAGTACCCGCATTTCGCACCCTGAACTAAAGTAGGATAATAGAAAAAAACGTGGGAATTACGCTGCAACCATAAAATACAAGGGGCGGGCAGGTTGGCAAAGTAAGTATTTTGTGATACAATATTTTGAGGGTTAATATATCCTAATTTAAATTTACGGGGGCGTACTGGTTTCGACAGGGGTAGTTGTGGCATGGGTAGCGAGCCGGGGTTCCATCAGCCCGTCAATACGGTGGAAAACAAGTAAACGCAAACGAAGATTACGCTTTAGCAGCTTAGCTAACGTCCTGCCTGCGCATTCCTGCGGCCTAGGATAGGGCGTCACTTAGCAGGATACCTGAGACCTTATTCTCGGCGGGCCGACTGGGAAACTTTATCGAGATAGCAAATGAGCAGCCTGTCTGTGGGCGGCGAGTGAGCGAAATTTAAAACGCAGAATGCGCTCGGAGAAGCCTGTGTAATGATACCTTTGGACAGGAGTTCGATTCTCCTCGCCTCCACCACAACTTGAATGTCGCCTCCACCCGATGTTATGACTTTAAGCATAAGTTTGCCGAAACGGCAAGCTTATGCTTAATTTTTTGTGCGGCAAACTTATGCTTAAAATTTATCGTGAATAAAAAATAATTTAACTGTTTTTGGATATTTTATTCAGGATTTGTGAATATTGCGCGAGATTTGCTGGATGAGCTTGCTATCTCCCGGTACATAATTCCCATACGATCTTCATAGACGGAAAAATCTCCATGCGTGAACGGATCGCCCAGGAACGGCATAACAATCTTTAAAATGCGGGATATGTGGGGGATTAACTCCCCCTGCATATTCCCATAGGGTGGCTCAGTTTGTCCCACGCGAGTGGCTCACTTACCGCCGCACGATTAGCTTACTCGGAGCGAAATATGCAGGATTTGTGACTTTAAGCATAAGTTCTCCAGGTTGGCAGGCAAGTTTATGCTTATAAAATGACGTGGCGAATTTATGCTTAATAGATTTTGCTAGAAATTGTTAAATTTTTGGTTGAAGTGGTAGCATCCGTGTAATGTACTGAAAAGTAAATGGTATTTGCTGGATGACATCGATGGGAATTTTGACTAGCCCATACGTGCCAACTATTGGAGGAAAGTCGCTTGACAATATATAACAAGTGTAATAATATATAACTTGTATATTATTACACTTGTTATATATGGAGGGAGCTTTGTTATGTCATTGCCGTTTGCAGTACTAGGGATTCTTACTTACTCTCCGATGACTGGGTACAATCTTGGGAAGATCTTTAATAAGTCAGTAAACTATTCATGGACGGCCAGCTTGAGCCAAATTTATCGCGAGTTGAGCACTCTTGAAAAAAAAGGTTATGTATCATCAAATATTCAACAACAGGACGACAGACCGGATAAAAAAATTTACTGTATAACTGAAGATGGGAAAAGGGCGTTTGATGCTTGGTTAACAAACTTCCCGGAAATTTTTTTGTCACCCAAAAGAGATGAATTTGCGTTGAGATTGTTTTTTGGGTCTAAGATAGGCGAAGCTGAACTGATAAAACAATTTAAACGGTTTATTGAAGAAAGAGAAAAATTTCAACATACGATGCAAGAAGGAAAAAAAGCCCTAACTGAAATGCTCGAAACAGTCAAAATAAATGAAACTGGATTATCAATAAAAAAAGATGAGCTCTTTTGGCACTTTATTGCCAAAAGAGCTATAATGACAAACCAGATATTTATACAGTGGGCGGAAGAGTGCATTAAGGAGTTGGAGGAATTAATGCTGCAAAGAAGGGAAAGCCGTGAATAGAAGCATTAAAATCGTCGGGGTTATTAGTAGCTCACATCATAATGGCAATAGTGCGACCCTTGCCAGAGAAGCACTAAAAGGTGCGGCGGAAGAAGGTGCACAGGTAACGGAAATTTATCTTCCCAAGCAAAGAGTCGAATTTTGCACAGGATGTTTAAAATGCCTTGAAGGAAAATGCCCTTTTTCTGATGACTTTGAAACACTTAGAAAACTAGTTTATGAAGCAGATGGAATAATTTTTAGTTCGCCTACTTTTGCCACGGCACCGAATGCAATTATGAAGAATTTTATTGATCGACTGGGAATGTATGAACGATTCACATCCTCGCTAGGAGGCAAATACATAGTCGGAATAGCTACCGCCGGACATACGGGGGCCAAAAAAGTAGCCATGGGGCTTACTTGTCTTGCAAGGGACGGCATATTCAAGAGGGGCTACGTTTCGGGTATTCTAGGAATCAATATCGGCAGCGACAGAGTTGTGAATGATGCCGGTAAGTTGATGTTGGCCCGCAATTTAGGAAAAAAAATTACGAGAGACATTAAAACCTATAATAAATATCCTTTTCAGAATTTAATTGGGAGATGGATTAACTGCTTATTTGTTAGACCCCACTTCTATAAAGTGATTCTGAAAAACAAAGACGGGAGTATGAAGGCTGTATATAACAATCTTAGTCAAAGAGGGTTGATACAACTGGATGTTTTATGGAGGTCATAATACATGAGAGTAGCTGATAACGTTTTCGCTTTAGATGCGTCAAAAGGAAGCTATGTATACGTTATAACAGGAAAAGAAGTTGTTTTAATCGATACAGGCCTTCCGCATCGACGTCAAGGAATTCTAAAAGAATTGCAATCCATGAATATTAGAATGGAAGACATCAAGCATATATTATTAACTCACCATGATATTGACCATGTTGGTAATGCCGGTTTTTTGCAAAAGAAAACCGGCTGTAATGTATGGGCGTCAAAGCAGGACTTGCCATATATTTGTGGTGAAAGGACACGATATGGGGTTAAGAGAGTCATAGAGTTTCTTGTGAGAATTGCCAGGCCAATAAATATTGATGTTTATATGGAAAATGCTACAGTAGGGGATGTGAGGGTTATACCAACACCCGGTCATACGCCCGGTCACGTATGTTTACTCTACAAAGATATTCTTTTTGCCGGGGACCTTGTTCACCTTAAGAAAGGACGGCTAGAACCCTATCCCTCCTTTTGGAATTGGGATACATCCGCACTAATGGACTCTATTAGCAAAATAGCACCTCTTTCTTTTAAATGGATTTGCCCGGCCCATGGCACTCCATTGGAGAAGAAAGCTTTTTTAAAATTATTAGTATAAAGGCGTGGAAAGAATGAGTAGCAATAAGAGTGTTATGATCACCGGGGCTTCTACAGGTATTGGTTATGAATTAGCCAAATTATTTGCCCAGGATAAATATAACCTTGTTATCGTTGGACGTAACAAGCAGAGATTAACTGAGGTAGCAGAAGAATTTACTGTTAAGTATAGTTGTTCAGTAACAGTAATACAAAAGGATTTATCAAATCAAAATGCAGCTATAGACCTTTTTCATGAAGTATCGGCGTCGGGTTTTGAATTCGATATACTAGTGAATAATGCAGGCATCGGCAGCTGTGGTCAATTTCACGAAACTGATTTATGCAAAAATATTGAGATGATTGAATTAAACATAACATCTTTAACGATTTTGACCAAACTAGTATCAGCGAAAATGGTTACGAAGGGCGGCGGGAAGATACTAAATGTGGCATCCACCGGCGCGTATATGCCCGGCCCTTATTTTGCCGTATACTATGCGAGCAAAGCCTATGTATTATCATTTTCTGAGGCTATAGCCAATGAATTGAGGGACTTTGGTGTTGTTATTTCTGTCTTATGCCCAGGCGCTACAATATCAGAATTTGCAAATAGAGCCGGCAAAACTGAAGTAAAGAATGCTATGAGCGCAAAGACTGTGGCTAATGTTGCCTATAAAGGACTGATGAATAACGAGAGAATTATTATACCGGGATTGGCGAATAAATGTGGGGTACTCTTAGCAAAGCTTATGCCCAGACAAGTTACTGCTAATATAATAGGAAAAGTGCAAAAGAAACTTTTTGAGGACTTTAGAAAAGATATAAAGAATAACAGGAATATGAGTTGAGGGACGGTTCTCTGACTCATTTGAATTGTATGAATTTGGTAGGAGTTTTATTTTTTATGGGAAATAAAAATTTGTTGTAGGCGTTTTGAAATGAACGGGAATGGTCATAGTTCTTTAGGAAATAGGAAGTACGATTAATAGGGACGGGAAATGTGCTCTTTAACGCAGGGGAAATGTCGAGAACTCCGTTTTCTTGATAAATCAGTGGGATAATCCTGTCCCTATGTCCCTGAAGGACAAACTGAGTCGAGGAACCGTCCCTTGACTCACTTGACTCAGTTGACTCATGAAATGCGCTGGGACAGAGCCAGTCAACTTTAGATATAGGATTCTGGGAAATTGGTGTAGTTCACTTGATCAAAACGTAAGTAATGTTATAAATACAGTCGAAAACAAATTAGGAATTGGTCAATAGACTGTATTTCCAAAATTGAACGGATATGTAAATATGCAAAAGCCGTCTGCCTTTGGGTGATTAAATTCACCTTTGGGCGGACGGCTTTTTTAATTATCAAATTTGATTTCACCATGTTTCTTTTCGTAATTTGATACAAAGATTTTTAGTAATCGTTCAATTTCTTTATTTGCTGAGCGACCATTTCCAGCCGCAATATATCGAACTTTTTGAATTAATTTAGGGTCAGTGCGAATTGTAAAACGTGGCTGTTCTGATGGCATGTTAATGACTCCTTGCTATAGAATTTACAAATACTATTTTTATTATTGTAGTATAAAATATTTCACGATATCGACTATTGTCGTCAAAGTGACGACATGGTATGATGAATATTATCATCAAGGTGACGACATAGTATGCAAGCAAAGGGGAGATTAATCATGTATGACAGGGAAAACGAAGATACTATGATTGATGCACAATCATTTCTTGCGTGGCTACAGTCTAGGCTGGATGGTCTAGGACGGTACAATACTGGTAACTATAACATGTACTTGGCTGGAGCGGCGAAATCATATGAGGTAATGATAAAACTTGTACAGTCTGGTGCTATCACGAAAAAGGGGACTTGTCCGTAATTGGATAAGTCCCTAGATAATTAAGAGAAGCCGTCTACCTTTAGGTGATTAAAATACCTTTGGGTGGGAGGTTTTTGCAATTTGTCCGAGTCGAATTTAGATCATGGTTTATAAGATTAAGCGAAACAACAAAAATTGGGGTATAATATAACTGAGAAAGGTTTGGGAGGTGCAATTAATGACTTTAGCTGAAAAACTATTGCAAGATTTTCAGGAACTGCCGGAAGAAAAAAAACAGCAGGTCGTTGATTTTGTTGAGTTCCTTAAGAGTAAGCAGCAAAAAGAATTGGAAGCCATGATGGATGATATAATAGATACCAATAAAGACGCTTTATTGGAATTGGCTAAGTAATGCGCGGATTGTCAGTTGAGGATATTATTTGTTGCATAAAAAAATTATTGACAAGACTGGTGGAAGTCATGGTATACGAGATATTGGTTTGGTTGAGAGTGCTGTTAGTCGGGCATATGCTACTTTTGGCGGCAATGACTTGTATGGAACGGTTGAAGCTAAGATTGCGGCTACTACCTATAGTCTTGTAAGTAATCATGGCTTTATTGACGGTAACAAGAGAATTGGTATTGCCGCTATGTTATTGTTGCTGCGATTGAACGGATACGAATTACGATATAGCCAGCAAGAACTGATTGATTTAGGACTCGGATTAGCTGCTGGAAATCTTGGCGAAAATGATATACAGCAATGGATTAAAGTGCACCAGTAATTATAATAAGTTAACGAAATGAATGTAAAAAATGTTTGCTTTTTATTGTAACTAGCGGACATTTCTACAGCCGCTTCTAGTAAAGGCGTGGCAACGAACTTGGTAACAAAAATCTTCTAAACTCCTTGTAAGACTCCAGAATCAGGAGTCTGTTTTTTTGTACAGTTTTAGCTTGACTGATATTTCTGAGTAAAATTGATAGTCATTATTCGTTACTGGTTTTTTATTTTATGTTTCTATATGGTCTGAAGAATGTTCGAATGTTGCCGGCTAGAAATTCGGGTTCTCCCATGGCAGTAAAATGTCCACCGCGAGGCATTGAAGTCCAGTGAGTGAGATGCAAATTGTGTACAGCCCATTTTTGGGTGGTAATAATATATCAGCGGAAAAGTGCAATACCTGTCAGCAATTCTATAGCTCCATTGATGGTAATGAATGCATATTCTCGTAATACATACTTGTTGATGACCTTCTCTTACGTAGGCATCGGATATGCTGTAGTTACAATTGCTGTAACTTGAAGCATAAAACTAAACATGATATAATTAAAAAGTAAAATGAGAAAGCGGTGATGAATTGGATAAAATTTCGTTAGATAAAGAGACAATCCTCAATGCAACAGAAGAAGTTATTCGCCGCTTCGGACCGGACAAAGCGAATATCACTGACGTGGCAAAATCCTTAAAAGTAAGCCACGCTGCCATTTATCGATATTATAATGGAAAAACTGCCCTATGGAATGCTGTTACCGAACGCTGGCTTACCCATTTACATGCTCCATCAAATGACATTCTAAAAGAGGATAGTCCTGCGGATATTAAACTTTGTAACTTACTTAAAAATTTTGCGGAAGCTAAACGTCTCAGCGCCATTAATGATCCGGAAATGTTTGCAAATTACATAAAACTAGCCTGTAACTCAATGGAAGTAATAGAAAAGGTCAAAAAAGATGGAATGAATCGAATTGAGAAGATTATAGTACAAGGAATTACCGAAGGTATATTTTTTGCAGAATCGTCTCATCAAGCGGCAAAGTCCGTATATCTTGCAACCAGTGTTTTTATCCACCCAAACTCGTTCGAAGATCCCGACAGAAAACAAAACATAGAATCCGTTGTAAATCTTTTGCTAAGAGGGCTTAAAAATCCCAACAAATGAATCCTGCATGCAAGAAAGGGCTGCCTTATTGGCGGCCCTATTAACTGGTTAAGTTTCCCGCAATCATTATTGCCAAGTGACTTGTAATGGATTTCTGTCCACCAAACGTCGATAGGTATACTTCGGATAACCAACCATCAGCCCACCTGTAACATGCATATTTTCCGGCAGGTTCAACATGTCAAGCAGTGGCTGATAGCCGGAAGCGGCGCAAGCGTTAAAGAATCCTGTAATACAGGTTCCGAGACCGATGGTAGGGGCGAAAAGTTCCGCATAAGCCAGCGAAAAGAGAGTATTGTCCCGACCAGTGGGCAAGGAATTTTTATCAGCTATGGGTATCACTAGACAAGGAGCATCACGCAATACAATATCCTGACCATTCTGGCGGTAATTGGCCACGTGCGCGGCAAAAGGCGCCGCATATCGTGAGCCGGCGTAAGGCGGAGATTGCAATGCCTTTTCCAGCCAGTCAATGGTAACGGCGGTAATTCTACGCAGAGTGTCCCGGTCATCAATGACATAATAGGAAACTCCTTGCGAATTGCCACTTGTCGGCGCAAATTTGGCAATGTCTAGAAGTTGCCTAATTTTTTCCCTAGGAACGGGCGTCGTTTGGAATTCCCTAACGGAACGTCTGCTACGGAGAAATAGAGTCGCAGTATCTTCGTCCAGAACGGGTGCCTTTTTCAGTGGTATTTGATTAGCTAAAGGGGTTTTCACATTGTCGAGTGCATCCGAGGGACAAATAGCCACGCAGTGACCGCAGGTAATACAAAATTGTCCTAGGGCCTTCGGCCCATGTTCATCCATACCTATAGAACCTATCGGGCAGACTTTGGCGCAAATGCCGCACCGAGTGCATTTTGTCCGGTCAACCTGTATCAAATCCATATTATATTTCCTCCTTTTACGTTAAGTATATAAAGCACATTATAAGTTACATATTTTTAAATATGTAACTTATGACATTGATTTTATCACAATGTATTACAAATTACAAGTAATTAAATATGTTACTTGTATAAATAAGAGAGCCTTCGGCTTTAGCCTTGGCTAAAACTGAGGCTTGATCAACAGCCTGAGGACCGGCCTGCTTTAGGCCGGTCCTTATTTGTTTTAAAGCGTATTTACGTCAATTTCGTATTCTATCTCATTTGCTACCTCTTGGGAGATATTTGGACTAAGAACTTCTTTTAATAAATAAAAACCTAACTCAAGTCCTGAACTTACTCCGCCGGAAGTAATGATTTTACCGTCTCGAACCACTTTGGATTTGATAACTTGAACGGAATAAGAATCTAGCTCTTGGAATGCAGTATGATAAGTAGTCGCTTTCTTCCCGGTAAGAAGCCCCGCCTCCGCCAGTAAGAAAGCTCCTGTACAGACTGACGCAATAAAATGAGCGGTTCTTGCTTGACGTAAAATGAATTCTTTTATGGCAAGGTTTTTCATGGCGGATAATCGGCCTTTGCCACCCGGGATTATTAAGATATCTAGCGGCGGGCAATCTTGGAGAGTCACATCAGGGATTATTTTCATCCCATTAAAAGCGCATACCGGAGCAAGCGTTTCCGCTACAAGTTGTACCTTGGTGCTTTCGGGCTGTATTTTATTCACGTAACTTAATACTTCGAACGGTCCGACAAAATCGAGTTCTTCGACTTGAGAAAATATGAGTATGCCTATACTTATCAAGTTTCCCACTCCTTTGGTTTAAATATTTGCTGTATAATCTAATTAAACACGATAATGTTATATTCCAGTAGAGCCAGTCTGCATATAAATTTTAGGTCCAGATAGGGAGTTGCAAAATGTTGCTAATTAATACAAAAAACAAACAGCCGATATATGAACAATTGTATATGCAGATTCGGGATAAGATTATGACCGGGGAGTGGGAATTCAGCATGAGGCTCCCGTCAAGCCGCCAACTGGCGAAAGATCTTCTGATTAGTCGGAATACTGTAGAATTAGCTTACCAACAATTGCTTGCCGAGGGCTATCTATTTACTAAACCTCGCAGTGGCATTTACGTGCAGAAACTAGACACTTCGTTTTTCAATAGATGTTTCCCAATTCCGAAGGAAAGCCCCATCACAAGGGCTGCTCCTGAAAATGCATACAAGTATAATTTTCGTTATGGCAAACTTGATTATCGCTATATCCCATTTAAGACATGGAAGAAAATATTGATGCAGTGCTATGAAGAAGAAATGGACGGCATTGTTTCGTATGGTACTCATCAGGGAGAAATAGGCTTACGCGAACAAATAGCTAAGTATGTTACAGAACATCGGGGTGTAAAATGTAATCCGGAACAAATTGTTGTTGGGGCTGGAACTTTATATTGCGTAAGCTTGCTGTGTAATTTGCTCACTCGTTCGGCTAAAACCATCGGGTTTGAAGATCCGGGATATGGAAAGGTACGAACTGTATTTAAAAATTCCGGGTTAGAAGTTTGTCCTATCAGCGTCGAAAAAGACGGGATTAATGTCCGGGAACTTAATGATAGTGGTGCTAGGGCAGTCTATGTTACACCTTCTCACCAGTTTCCCACTGGTGCCATCATGTCAATTTCTAAGCGGTTACAATTATTGGACTGGGCAATCCAAAAGCAGGCACTAATTATCGAGGATGACTATTCTTGCCATTTTAGGTACAATGTCAGGCCGATTCCATCCCTTCAGGGAATTAGCCCGGAGGCTAACGTAGTATATTTGGGGAGTTTCTCAAAATGTTTAATGCCTTCTCTTAGAATGGCCTTCATGGTCTTACCACCAGCGATATTGGATGAGTATAGAACTATATATTATAATTACAATACTTCCGTTCCATATGTATTCCAAAAAACTTTGGAGCGGTTTATGCGCGAAGGATATTTTGACCGGCACTTACGAACGGTCTTGCAAGTAAGTAAGAAAAGACATGATTGTTTACTTCAAGCTCTAAATGATGAATTGGGAGAATGGATAGAGATAACCGGAAAAGACGCCGGATTATTTGTCGCGGTACAGGTTAATAATGAGCTTTCGGAAGAGCAGTTAATTCAGCGAGCCGCCGAAGTTGGAGTGTTGGTTTATCCTATGTTCGATCATTGGGATAGGACGAATCATTATGATGGGAAGACCGTGCTGTTGGGCTATAGTAGCCTGGATTTAAACGAGATTAAGGATGCAGTGCAGTTGCTTCGTAAAGCTTGGTTAGAAAACTAAGCAAAAATGATTAAGAGTAATGCCATGCTGCAAGATAGACAGCATGGCATTTTCAACGGTTTATCTGAGCAGAAAAAGCACCGAATCAAGCGAAATTTGAATTTAGATTGACATGCCGCCCGAGACCTCGATACGCTGAGCATTGACCCAACGGTTATCTTCGGAAAGCAGAGAAGCAATCATCGGACCGATGTCATCGGGAAGGCCGGCACGGCCAAGAGCCGTCATATCAGCGACTCGCTTATTTAGGTCAGGATTGTCGCGAACCATACCACCGCTGAAATCAGTCGCGATAGCCCCGGGAGCAACAACGTTAACCGCAATCTTGCGAGGACCTAGTTCCAGAGCCAGGTAGCGGGTCATAACTTCAATAGCGCCCTTCATAGACGCGTAGGCGCCGCTTCCCGGCATTATGATGCGGGTGAGGCCCGACGAAATATTTACGATTCGGCCGCCATCATTCATGAGCGGAAGGAGCTTTTGCGTCAGAAAAAACACGCCCTTGAAATGGACGTTATAGAGACTGTCCAACTCTTGTTCGGTCGTCTGGGTAAATGCATTGTGGTGCGAGATGCCGGCGTTATTGACTAGGTAATCGAAGCGTTCGGCTCCCATTTCTGTGAGCGCTTTGCTCACGCTCTGTACAAACGGATCAAATGAGCTGACTTTGCCTGTGTCAAGTTGCAGGGTGACGGCCTTGCGCCCCATCTCCTGCACAAGTTTGGCGACCTTCTCGGCTTCCGCCTGATTGGAATTATAGGTAAAGATTGAGTCGACGCCCCGTTTCGCGAGGTTTAGCACGATGTTACGGCCTAGGCCGCGACTGCCGCCTGTTACAATAGCAATCTTTGTGATTGGTTGTGTCATCATGAGTCCCTTCTTTCAATAGAATTACCAGTAAAACTAACTAACTGGTTAGTAATAATGTATAATAAACTAACTGGTTTGTCAACTGACGAACCATGTGATATATTTTTGATAAATAGTTCATGTATACGGAGGAACATCTTTTGGGAAACGCAGAAGAAACAAGAGAACGAATATTAGAGGCAGCTATGGAAGAATTCTCGTCCTACGGCATTGCGGGGGCACGGGTGGACCGTATTGCCAAGAATGCCGGATGCAACAAAAATATGATTTATATTTACTTTGAGAATAAAGAGGCACTCTTTGCAACTGTCCTTCGGAATAACCTGACGCGGGTCTATGAGGAAATCACCTTTACACCGGATGATCTTCCGGGCTATGCGGCAAAGGTATTTGATTTTGCTATGACCCATCCCGATTTATATCGATTAATGGCATGGTACGGGTTGGAACAGAAGGCCATTAATTTAACCGAACGCACCGCTGTCCAACAAAAGAAAATAAAAGAAGTTATGGATGCGCAAAGTGCCGGGCTAGTGGGAACGACATTCACTCCAGGGTTTCTTTTGACTGCTATCATGGCCTTAGCTACCGCATGGACAGCTATAAATCCTTTTGGTCCGTCGTATGAGCCTAATGCCTTGAAACTGCCTAATGAAACAAGGAATGCAATTGCCAAGGCCGTTAGCTTAATTATTAAAGAATGAAACAGGTGTTTCATTGAGACAGCGGATTGAAACCACAGAACAGATGCGCTTATAGCTTTGTGCTATGGATTCTGGGATATTATTCGATGTGTTTACACCCGCGATAAGCAGACGGGAGTTTTTTTCGTTTCTTATAATTTATTCATACTATCTTCACAATTTATTGATAGAATATTCCTGAAAGTTAGTAAACAAGCCCTCTTAAGGCTTCATCATTATAGAAGCCTTTATTTATAATTGCCCTCATTTCGGTGAGGGTTTTTGTTTTTGTAATGTAAATTGGACATGGTATTTTGCCCAATTCTTCCAATAGTAACGACCTACTGTCAAAAAGGCAGTAGGTCGTTTTTGGCATAGGTCATAAATTTAGTTATTCGCATTGGACAACAAAAAATTTAGGATCCTTCCCCGTGGCGCTGGCCAGTGTGATTTTGATTTTTTACTTTCTTAGAGCCTGAAAGCGGTTCAGGTATATCGTCATTATCCTTTGTATGCCTAGGTGGATTTGGCGGGTCTACAGGGTATGCTTCGGGCTTAGTCATATTCTCTCCTCCAATTTATAGTTTTGCTATGAATTTTTTGGAGCTTGCTTGCGTCGATTGTTTTGGATTGTTCATGCTGTCACTTTATTACATAGCGTACGGCGCCTTGACTGGTTTTATCCATGGGAAATCGAGGCTAATTGTGACTTTATCCATCTTATCTGCGTATCATATCCGTGGTAATTTCACTCAGGCTGAAAGCACCGCACATAGCCATCGTATCCTTCAATTCTTCCGCCAATTTTTCAATATAAATCTTAATTCCTTCTTTTTCACCGCCATAAACGGCTGTCACAAAGGGACGACAGATTAGAACCCCGTCGGCACCGAGTGCGAGAGCCTTGAAAATATCGGTACCGGAACGGATACCGCCATCAACCAGAATTTTTATTTCACTGCCGACAGCCTCGGCAATTTCCGGAAGCACTTCCGCGGTTGACGGACACTGATCCAGCACTCTGCCGCCATGATTGGAAACAACAATTGCTTTTGCCCCAGCTTCTTTTGCCTTCAATGCGGCCTTTCTGCTCATAATTCCTTTTACAATGAATGGTATACCGGCAATTTCAGCTATGCGGCGAAGCTCATCGACTGATTTTCCACCGGCCGGAGGGGTCATGTTTTTTAAGAAAGGCAATCCGGCTGCATCGATATCCATGGCAACAGCAAAAGCGCCCGCCTTATGCACCAGATCCATTTTTACCTTGATTGTGTCAATATTCCAGGGTTTAATAGTAGGAATACCACGGCCATTCACCTTAGCAACTGCCGCTGTGGCACCCTCCATAACTTGGGGATTTGTACCGTCGCCGGTAAACGCAGCGATGCCATTTTCCTTGCAGGCAGAAACAAGAATATCATTATAAGCCATATCGTTGAATTTATCACTGTAGTGCATATTTACCGCGCCAACAGGCCCGGCGAAGAACGGATATTTAAATGTTTGGCCAAATAATTCTAAGGTGGTATCTACTGGTTTATTCTCACAAATTGTATCCATATTGACACGAATTTCCTGCCATTTCTGATAGTTGCGGATGGCTGTGTCGCCAATGCCCTTTGCCCCCGGTCCGGGAATGCTGTTTTTACAGGCAAGGCCATTACAGATATTGCATGCTTTGCAGTAACTACCGATACAGGTGCGTGCATTTTCCAATAATTCCTTGTAATTCATAATATCATCCCTTTTATTTTATATTTTTAACAATCTTCAATGGTGCTGCACGAAATCCTTCTTTCGATTTTATTGCTTTTATTTCCATTGGGAGTTGGCTGTTTTTTTGCAACGCCGATTAAATATACAAAATAATCCATACCTCGGTATTTTACTTGCATGCTATATCGTTGAAACTTTAAATATTGTCCGGCTTTCGCTGAAGAAATGCAAGGAGGGATCAATGGTATGAAGGCATTGCGAAAAAACAGTGTGAATGCGAGAGATACGGAATTGGTGGAAATTCCTCGTCCCAATCCCGGATACGGCGAAGTTCTGGTAAAGGTTATGGTAGCCGGCCTGTGCGGTACAGACCTAAGATATTACAATACGGACGAGGGAAGAACCAAATTACGGGCACCGCTTATTATTGGACATGAAGGAAGCGGTATTGTTGTTGAACGCGGGGAGGGAGTCACTGATATTAATGTTGGTGACAGAGTAGTTTGCCAGACTACTTTTGACGATTGCAAACGTTGCGAATATTGTCTTTCCGGCGCTCATCACATGTGTATGAACCGTACCAGTCTAGGATCCAAGGTGGATGGCTTTTTCGCCCAATATGTGGTTTGCAAGGCTGAACGGATTCATAAGCTGCCGGACAGCGTCAGTTTTGAAGAGGGTGCAATGGTGGAACCGTTAAGCTGCTGTGTACATGCCGTGTTAGAACGCTCCTCCTTAAAGCCGATGGATACCTGTATAATATTCGGGCCGGGACAGACCGGCCTGATGTGTGCTCAACTGGCGCGGATGGCAGGGGCTCGCGTTATTCTGATCGGTACCGGGAACAGCCGGAAAAGGTTGGAAGTAGCCGCTCAGTTAGGATTTAAAGAAAGATTAATTTTTGATGCTGACGATATCGGCCAATACGTAATGAATATAACGGACGCTGTCGGTGCCGACGTAATCATCGAGTGTTCCGGTTCTTCCCAGGCTCTGGCAATGAGTTTTCAACTGGTAAAAAAACAGGGAGAAATCCTGCTTGTTTCCGCATCCACGGAAAGTAGGGTGAATTTATGGGATCACGTAGTTTTACGCGAAGTTACCATTGTTGGCACCCTTTCGGCGCAACCGATTACCTGGAAGACTTCCATTGAAATTCTGCAGCAAAAAAGAATCAATGTACTGAGCCTGGTAAGTGCCCGATTCGAGCTTGAGGATTGGGAAGAGGCGTTTCGAATCGGCAGTACCCGGGAAGTACAAAAAGTACTTTTGTATCCCAACGGCATGGTGTAAGCATTCTTGGCAGCACAGCCGGAATGATTTGTATGGAAATTGGCTTTTTTTGACCGGCAAAAGACTGATTCGGAATGCTTTGACAGAATATTTGGATTAATTTGTATTTATTGTTTAAGCATTTTGATAAGATTAGGATGGAATAGTAAGAAAATTTTAAAAAGGGAGGATTGGTTTCTGAGGGAGTTTCAGTAACAAATGGAGGTGACTGAAAAAAATAATATAAAATAAACCAATTTTGGCATTTTATTTGCGTCTTATTAAGGCAGGTAGATGAAAATGGAAAAACTTTTAAAACTGATTAGTGAAGAAAACAAAAAAGATCCTTTTACGGATGATGAACTGGCCCGAAAAATCGGCATTGCCCGTGGCGAGATTATCCGGTTAAGGCGTGACCTGAAAATCGGTAATTCCCGTGAGCGAATGCGGCCGGGACTTATTAGCCGGATCAAAGAGATTTTGGAAGATTGCCCGAATATTTCGGAACGCTCCTTAACGCAAAGACTTATTGACTGTGGTTTCAATATTTCCCGCAATCTCGTCGTGGCTGCCTTAAAGGAAATGCCGGAACTTCGCGGCAAGATGGCGAAATCCCCGGCAGCAAAGCCGGCGGGAACACCGAATGGAGCCTTTGATGCATTAATCGGCGCTACGGGCAGTTTACGGACCCAGATTGAACTGGCTAAGGCGGCGGTGTTGTACCCGCTAAATGGCCTGCACACGCTCATTTGTGGACCGACCGGCGCCGGCAAGAGTGAATTGGCCGAGTGTATGTATAAGTTCGCGGTGGAAGCCGGCGTAAAAGACAAAACCTCTCAGTTTGTTGTATTTAACTGCGCCGACTATGCCGAAAACCCTCAACTGTTGATGTCTCAATTATTTGGCTATGTCAAAGGCGCTTTTACCGGGGCGGATACCAGTAAAGACGGTTTAGTAGACAAAGCGGATAACGGAATTTTGTTTTTGGATGAAATCCACCGTTTGCCTCCCGAAGGCCAGGAGATTCTGTACTATCTGATTGATAAAAGCCGGTTCCGGCGTTTGGGAGAAAGCAGCGCGATGCATGAAGCAAAAATTATGATTATTGCGGCTACAACCGCAGACATTGATTCAACCTTGCTGCTGCCGTTCCGCCGGCGAATTCCGATGGTAATCGAACTGCCGCCGATAGTAAAGAGGCCATTAGCGGAAAGATATGAAATCATCATCAACTTTTTCCGTCAGGAAGCAACGCGGACCAGCCGGTCCATCAAAGTATCTCAGAATGCGGTAACTGCGCTTCTGCTTTATGATGTCAGCGGTAATGTCGGCCAACTGCGTTCCGATATCCAGGTAGCCTGTGCCAGGGCATTTTTTAGCCATATGGTTCACAAACAGGAATTTTTACAGGTCGATGTCTCCGACCTGCCTAACCATGTGGTGAAAGGCATACTCCATATTAATCAACAGCGAAACGCCGTAGAAAAGTTAATAAAAGACGACATAATGATTTTCCCGGCTAAAGAAAGACGGGATAACAGCGTACAAACGACCTACAACATGTCTAAGGAAGTCTATGAACAAATAGAAGCAAAGTACAAAAAAATGGAACAGCAGGGTATTGATATCGCAGTGATCAACAAGATTGTCGGCGATGAACTGGAGGTGAAAATTCAGCAGTTAATCAAACAGGCCCAACATGACCGAAACAGCGTGGCTAGACAAGACCTGGGCAAGATTGTAGGTGATAACATTGTTGCTGCCGTTAACAGCATGATGAAGATTGCCAGTGATAAGTTCGGCAACATTGACGAAACTCTTTGTTATTGTTTGGCAACTCATTTGGCAGCGGCGTATGAGAGAATCAAATTGCCTTTTAAACCGATCATCAATCCGCAAAAGGACAAAATTAAGGCAGAATATCCGCTGGAATACGAAACGGCGGCGGAAATGGTCCGGATCGCGTCCTGTCAATTAAATGCGGCTTTCCCGGAAGACGAAATTGGCTTTGTGGCGATGTATCTGAAATCTTACCGGGATAAAGACGACGTAAATGAACCCTTCGTGGGTGTGGCTGTGCTCAGTCACGGTCATGTCGCCGAAGGGATGGTCCAGGTAGCCAACAGGCTTTTAGGTGTGGAACATGCTAAATCGATGGAGATGTCATTGGAAGAATCAACCGATTCTGCTTTGGACAGGGCCATTCGGATTGTGAAAAACGCGGACATGGGCAAAGGCGTTTTGCTGCTGGTTGATATGGGTTCCCTTGTTGGCTTTGGCAAGCTAATTACTGAAACGACCGGCATTATGACACGAACCGTAACCCGGGTTAATACTCCGATGGTAATGGAAGCAGTTCGCAAAGCCGTGCTGCCGGGCGCTGATATTAACGAAATTGCCAATTCCATCGAGATGGCTCATTTTTCAGAGACGATGGACGTCAATACTTGTCAGCCATCCACCGATTTGCCGAAGGCCATCCTTTGCATCTGTCTCACCGGCAGCGGTACGGCCGATGTAGTTGGCAGGCAAATCCGTCTGGCTCTGGCAGAGGAAGACGACCGGATTGAAATTCTGACGTTAGGTGCCCTGACCGAAGCCAACTTTGCCAAGAAACTTTCTGGTCTGACAAAAAACAAAAAAGTGATTACCATTGTGGGAACTATTGATCTGCAAGTCCCCGGCGTGCCGTTTATACAGGCTCAGGATATTCTGCAGGGAGATGGCATCGGGAAGATAAGAAAAATACTCCGCTTGCACGATAGTTCCCGCAACCGGTGCGATGACAGCCGTGTTAAGAGCCAGCAGTCTCTGGCCAAGCTGTTCAGGCCTGAACTTGTTCAGATTCATGCCGGTTACCGTTCCAAAAATGAAACCGTATCTGCTTTGATCAAGATGCTGATAAGCGAAGGATATGTGCAGGAAAGATTCATGTCTTCCGTATACGAAAGGGAAGAGTTGGCTCCGACCGTGTTTGAAAATCAGGTAGCCCTTCCTCATGGTAATCCAGAGGATGTGATCCGCCCGGCAATTGCCGTTGCGACATTAGCTTCCCCAGTTGTCTGGACTGACGGTCAGTTGGTGGATTGTGTGTTTATGCTGGCCCTTACTTCTTATAATAAGACTGAATTTACCAAATTTTACGCGCTTATCAACAATGAGCGAGTATTAAAGAAAATAAAACAGGCTTCTAATACTGATAAATTATTGCAGGTGATAATGAGTGACAACAAAATTTTCGCTTGATGAAAAACTGGTATGGATTGGATTGGAGGCCAATGACAGTCTTCAATTGCTGCAGACAATGGCTGACAAGCTGCATGAAGCCGGTTATGTAGCAGATTCTTACGGTACGTCCATAATTGCGCGGGAACGGATCTTCCCAACCGGACTGCCGACAGGAGAAATAGGGGTGGCTATTCCCCATACCGATATTTGCCATGTCATAAAACCGGCTATTGCTGTTGGCGTATTGAAGAAACCGGTTATCTTCCGGAATATGGGCTGTCCGGAAAGTACGGTGGACGCGCAAGTTGTCCTGATGCTGGCGATGAAAGATTCCGACAGCCAGATACGAATTTTGTCCCAACTGGCTACCATTCTTCAGGATGAAGGCTTGCTGAAACTAATTTCCGGCGCAAAGCATCCGGCGGATGTTTTGCGTTTGCTGGATGAAAAATTTGATCATTAGTTTTGGTGTACTCTGATATAACCGGAAAGGAGGTGCGTGAACATGAGAATCTATCGGATTTTAACTGTATGTGGCACAGGAATTGCCACATCGACGGTGGCCGCTGAAAAATGCAAGGAAATGTTGGGAAAACGCGGCCTAAAAGTGGAAGTCGTCGAATGCAAGGCCCTGGAAGTGCCTTCAAAAATTCCGGTATTCATGCCGGATGTGGTAGTGGCAACGACTCCAGTAGGTGAAGCTGCATTGCAGGGAAAGAAAAAATTCAGCGGTCTGCCCTTTTTAACCGGGGTGGGAACGGAAAAAATCGCCGATGACATTGCCGCGTATTTGAAAAGTCTGGGAGATTAATTGGAAAAGGGGGGGAGATTCATGGGTATTATCAAGTTTATCCTCGATTTAGGGCCAACGGTTATGATGCCCGTCATTATTACCGTGTTAGGGTTGATCTTCCGGCAAACCTTTGCTAAAGCGTTCCGCGCCGGTATTACCATTGGTATTGGTTTTGCCGGTATCTCCCTGGTTATCGGCCTGCTGGTAAGCAACCTGTCGCCCGCTACTCAGGCTATGGTTAAAAACTGGGGGCTGCATTTAGATGTAATGGACGTTGGCTGGCCGATCTCCGCCGCGATTAGCTTTGGTACTACAATCGTTCCGGCGGTATTCCTGGTAGGCTTTGCCATCAATATTATCATGCTGGCCCTAAACTGGACTAAAACCATGGACGTTGACCTTTGGAACTATTGGCACTTTATCTTTACCGGCGCTTTGGTCATGTATCTTACCAACAGCACCATATTGGGTATCATTGCTGCCGGTATCACCATCATTATTATCTTTAAACTGGCAGACTGGACTTCACCTTACGTTTCGGAATTTTTTGAAATTCCCGGCGTATCGCTGCCGCACACGGAAACCGTATCCTGGGCACCTGTCGGGATTTTCTTAAACAAAATCATTGACAAAATTCCGGGAATCAACCGGATTGAATTGAATCCGGAAAAGATTCAGCAGCGATTTGGCTTAATCGGTGAACCCATGCTGATCGGCCTGGTAATGGGCGCTTTTATGGGTTTATTGGCCAAATATGATTTGAAAGGAATTCTGCAATTGGCAGTAAACCTGGCGGCGGTATTGTTCCTGATGCCGAGAATGGTCCGCATTTTGATGGAAGGACTCCTGCCTTTGTCCGAAAGCGCGAGGGAATTCATCAACAAACGATTCCCCGGCAAAGAGGTGCTGATTGGCCTTGACGCGGCCATTGTTATCGGCCATCCATCAGTTATTTCCACAGCCCTTCTCTTAATTCCCATTACCCTGTTTTTGGCGACCGTTCTGCCCTATAACCGGATTTTGCCTTTCGCTGATTTAGCAGTGCTGCCTTTTCTGATGATTTGGGCGGTGGCTCCATCCAGAGGAAACGTGTTTCGCGGTGTTATCATCGGGACCGTATTTATGATGGCTATTCTATTTATCGGTACGGATATTGCCAACGTATCCACCCTTATGGCTAAAGGCGTAAACTTCCCCTTCCCGGAAGGAACCTCCTCGATTTCCTCTCTTGACGGCGGCGCTCACCTGGTCCCTTATATTCTGTTTAAACTGGTTCAGTTGTTCTACTAACACTTCTTTTGCCGGTTAAGCCCGGAGGCGTTAGGCACAAACTTAATGTCTCCGGTTACCCCGATAATTTATTTTTTAAGAGGTGATTTACATGTTATTGGATGAACAGCGCCGCAAAGTGATTGAAATTGCGCTTACGGCTCAACGGGAAAAGCTGATTGCCTTAACCTTTGGAAACTTTAGCAGCAGAGACAAAGAAACGGGTTATATCTGTATAACTCCCAGCGGTATGGATTATAAAACGCTTGTACCCGAAGACATTGTCGTTGTTGATGTTAACTGCAATGTCATAGACGGCAAGCGCAAACCGTCCATTGAAACCCCGCTGCATTGCGCTACCTACCGGAAAAGAAGTGATGTATCCGGAGTCGCTCACACTCATTCCGTATTTGCCACTGCCTGGGCTTCCTGCGGCTGCTCCATACCGGTGGTAGTTGCCGAACTGGCGGCTTTGATTGGCGGTCCGGTGGAATGCGCTCCTTACGCCCCAATGGGAACAGTTGAGCTGGCGGAAGTTGTCACCGATCATCTGAAAGACCGGCATGCGGTATTAATGGCCAATCATGGTGCCCTGGCAGTGGGACCGGATATTGACACCGCCTATTGTAATGCGGTTGTCGTGGAAGAAGGCGCTAAAATCGCTTTTTATAGTAAAATGATCGGCAATGCCCAGGTAATTCCCGGTGACGAATGCGTTTGTCTTCGCCGTGCCGTTCTGGAAAAGTATGGTCAGAAACCGTGCGGCTGCTAGAAGTTGTTGCGATAGATTCAGGCTAAGGCAGTTTGTGAAGGAGAGGTTATGATGAAAGGTAAAATGAAGGCGCAAATGTTTTATGCTCCAGGGGACGTAAGATTTGAAGAGATTGATATACCACAGCCCAACAAAAACGAAATATTAGTAAAAATAAAAGCGGCGTTAACCTGCGGTACCGACCTTAAAACTTACCGGCGCGGACATCCATCCATCATCAAATCCGTACCCTCTACTTTCGGTCACGAGTTTTCCGGCGAAGTAGTAGAGGTAGGGGCCAAGGTAGATCATTTCCAGGTAGGCGACCGGGTTGTGGGAGCTAATTCCGCGCCTTGTTTTCATTGTTATTTTTGTAAGCAGAAAATGTACAGTCTGTGCGAGAATCTGGAATTTCTTAATGGCGCTTATTCGGAATATGTAGTTGTACCGCAGCAGATTGTTAAATACAACTATTATAAAATTCCGGATTCGTTAAGTTATCAGGAAGCAGCTCTGGTGGAACCTTTGGCTTGTGCGCTGCATGGCATAGACCGCACGCCAATCAAGGTCGGTGAAACGGTAGTCGTTGCCGGAGCCGGGCCAATTGGGCTGATGTTTGTGAAACTGGCGACCTTAAAAGGCGCCAGAGTAATTAGTGTAGACCTTTCCGCTTATCGCCTGGAACAAGCTAAACGATTTGGGGCGTTGCTGACGGTGAATGCGGGCAAGGCCGACCTGGTCAAAGACGTTAGGGAACGGACGGAACTAGGCAAAGGTGCTGACGTGGTGATTGAAGCAACCGGTTTTCCGGAGGTATGGGAACAGGCAGTCAAAATGGCGCGTCCGGGTGGACTGGTAAATCTTTTTGGCGGTACAAAAGCCGGTACTACGTTCAATATCGACTGTCAAAAGTTTCATTATACCGAACTTACCGTCAAAGCAGTTTTCCACCACACTCCCTATCATGTGAAAAAAGCGCTTGAACTCCTGGCTACCGGACAGGTAGACGGCAAGATGTTTATTTCCGGCAGTTATCCTTTGGAGAAGACCATTGACGCTCTGGAAAGCATTAGCAGGCAAGAAGGCATCAAATATGCAATTCTGCCGTAATACCATCTAGATGTAAAGAATGAAAAGAGGGGGCTTGACTTTGTGATTTATGAAATATTGCGTGCTGCAGCCGGTCCCTATCTCAGAAGTGCCATTGATTTTTATATTGCCAATCAGAATATCCTGAATCCGGTTGTCGTCATAACGGGGTTTCTATGGATCGTATTTTCCCGTAAAAGCCTTATGAACCGGTCTGGAGAAAAAACAAACTGGTTAGGTGTTCCCAACAAACGATAATTCCGGATAAAAATGTCTTCCTGGATGAGGAGTGGTTTTATGGCGAAGGTAACAATTATTGGTGCGGGTGCCATGGGCAGTGCGCTGACGGTTCCATTGATTGACAATGGGCATCAGGTCCGGCTCTGGGGAACGGAACTGGACACGGAAATTATTGAGGCCGTGCGCAAGGGACAGCCTCATCCGAAACATAAGCACTGTATCCCGTCTCAGGTTTTGACCTATACGGTTAGTGAATTAGAACAGGCCGCCACGGAGGCAGACCTGATCATTATGGCGATAACATCCGAGGCTTTAGGCAAAATTTTTAAAAGGGTACTACCTTATATTAAACCCGGCATGATTGTTGGTACTGTCTCCAAAGGCTTTGAATATGGCGTCGACGGCGATATTATCATTCTGCCTGACTTACTGGAAAGTCTGCTGCCGCTGAATTTACGGCCGGAGGTAAGATTCGTGGCGGTAGGCGGTCCGTGCAAGGCGACGGAACTATTGTGGCGGACGCCAACCGGCGTAACCTACGCCAGCAAAGATATTCAAGCCGCTCAATATATGCGGAAGCTTTTGCTCACCAATGAATACAGGATTGAAGTAACTACCGATGTAATCGGCACAGAGGCATGTGCTGCTTTAAAAAATGCTTATGCAGTAGGATTGGGTATGGCCGAGGGCTTCCGGCAAAAACAGGGTTTGCCTTTCAATAATACCAAGTCGGCTCTGTTTACCTACGCGATCAGAGAGATGAAATCACTTTCCCTGGCTTTGGGGGGAACCATTCATCCCGTTTATGGTTTCCCGGGTATCGGTGATTTGGAAGTAACAGGGGAAGCGGGAAGAAACAGAATGCTGGGCGAAGTGATCGGTGGCGGCTTAACGGCCAGTCAGGCCATCGCCAAAATGCAGGCTGAGCAGATTACCGTGGAAGGCTATCCGGCTATCCGGTTTGGATATAATTTAGCGAAACAACTGGCACGTGACGGAAAGCTTGCCCTGAAGGAAATTCCGCTGCTGGAAGGATTGTACAACGTTTTGTATCAGGATGCCGAGGCTTTTACAACGATGGGCAGCGTGATAAGGAAGTATACGTCCTAACCCGGACTTTGGAAGGACTGATGGGGATGAGGATTGCTATAGGCTGCGACAATGCAGCATTCGAGCTAAAACAAGTTTTGGTAAAATACTTGCATGAGCAAGGCCATGAATGCCTGGATGTGGGCATCATTTCGACCGAGGAAGAAACGTATTATCCCATAATTGCGGAACGGGTCGCAACTCAGGTTGCAAGTCAACAAGCGGAACGGGGCGTATTGCTGTGCGGCACCGGAATTGGAATGTGCATTGCGGCCAACAAAGTTCCTGGAGTGTATGCCGCTTTGTGTCATGATGTTTATTCCGCCGAACGGGCCAGAAAAAGCAATCATGCGCAGATTATTACCATGGGTGCCCGGGTGATAGGGCCGGAACTGGCTAAGGTCATCCTGCGGGCGTGGCTGGAATCCGAATTTACCCCCGGTTCGTCATCACCCAAGGTTGATTTAGTTACAGAAATGGACAGCAAATACCGGGTCAATAACTCTCAGGGCAGCCGGTAGTTACTGAAACAGTGATAACACCCGACCTGCGCATCCCTTATCCCCAGGAAAAGCAGGCAGCCATGTTAAAACAAGTGGAGAAACTCAGTGAGCGTTATGACGTACAAAAGATTGACGGCTCCGTGTGGAATCTTATATTCCGCGTAAAGTGCTCTTTTGTCGGCGGTCTGAAACTGGCATTTCGCCAGTTTTTTTATAGGATCTGTTCTGACTCGGCAACTATGGTCTGCCGATTTCGATTGTAATAATCGTTACATTGTGTTATTATTCTAATGTAACGGTTGTTACTAATATTTATACGGAAAATAAAACAGATTATATAGGACGGGCAAAGGAGGAACAACATGATTTGGTCTGCTATTTTATCATCTTTTCTTGCTTCGTTAGTTGAATTTGTCGAGGCGCTAACAATTGTATTGGCCGTGGGCGTTACGGTCAACTGGAGAAGTAGTTTGTTCGGGGCTGGTATGGCGATGGTAACATTGGCGGCATTGGTTGCCATATTTGGTTCAACTCTGATTATCTTTATTCCGATTGGGATTCTGAGGCTTGTTATTGGAATCATACTTGTACTCTTTGGTATGCAGTGGTTAAAAAAGGCTTTGCTCCGTTACAGCGGTCTTAAGGCTATTCACGACGAAGCGGCGATTTATGAAGAGGAGATGCGGCAACTTAAAGCCATGGGAGAGGTGAACGACCGTAAGTTTAATGCTTTTGGTTTTGCCACTTCCTTTAAAAGTGTTTTGCTGGAGGGGCTGGAGGTTGCTTTTATTGTCATTACTTTTGGTGCTACGTCTGCAATCGATAAAATGCAAGGAATATGGAATGCGACAATTGGAGCTTTCCTGGCGTTTCTTGTTGTTGTCGTATTTGGCCTTATCGCGCGGGGACCACTCACCAAAATTCCGGAAAATACTTTGAAGTTTATAGTTGGAATCATGCTTGTCACTTTTGGAACCTTCTGGTCCGGGGAAGGGATGGGAATCGAATGGCCGTTTGCTGATTTGTTTTTGTTCGTATTGGCTGCCTTCTTTATTTTGCTAAGCGCTGCCATTGTGCGGTGGCTAAAATCACATGCAATAACCCAAAAGAAGTTCAACACGAATGCGGGAGGAATCGGAGCATGACTAGCATCATTCATATTTTTAAAGCTGTCTTTGATTTTTTTTGTGGTGACTGGCGAATATTCTGGGGTATAACCTTAACCCTTGTTTTTGTTGAGTTGATTGAGCAGCTTACGGTGATTACCGTTGCGGTCCCGCTTGCGGGTATTATTTATATAATCGGAATTTCTTTGAGTCTGATTGTTGCACTTAAACGGGAAATTGCTAAATAGGATTAGCAGTACTTCGCTTTGCGGGGTACTGTTTTTATAATGGCCTTGTGAGCATCGGAAACTGTACCTTGGTGATTTACAGAAATGATGATAAAATTAAAGGCATATAAAGCGGGTGCCGGAATAGAACCGGTGTTTTAACAAGGAGCAGATTTTAATGAGAAAATGGCTTGTAATGAGCTACAATTTACCAACAGAGCCGTCAAGAATAAGAGTTGCAGCGTGGAGAAGTTTGAAAAAGCAGGGTGCTGTCAATATACAGAAGTCTATGTGGGTTTTGCCGTATAGTAAGGAGAATTCTACCGCCCTATCGCTACTATCTCAAGAGCTGGAGAAGAATAATGGTGAAACGATTATAATGGAATCTATTTTTTTGGCGGAAAGATATGAGCAGAAGATAACTTCAATTTATAATAAGGCTAGAAGTCTGGAGTATGAAGAAATCATTGATAAGTGCAATGATTTCTTTGCCGAAATCGAAAATGAGACAAGCACGGAAAATCTAACTTTTGCCGAAGCAGAAGAGAATGAAGAAGAGTTAAATAAACTATTATCCTGGTTTAACAAAATAAACGTCAGAGATATTTTCGGTGCCCCACTTAGAGCGGAAACGGAAGAGGCACTGGAAAAATGTAAGAAAATCTTTGAGGAGTTCAGCGATAAAGTGTTTGATAAAGAAACATAATATACTTTCCAACCATGAGAAAGACCGCCGGAGCGGTCTTTCGGCTTATAGTGCAGGGTCGAGGCGTGGTTATAGACATTGCTAGCTTCGTAGCGGCCAGTCCGGTAACATATATGTTTATTTTTATTATAGCAGGAAAAAAAAGAGAGTTGACGAAATTATTTATTATGTAAAATAAAAAACAACCTATGGGAGGACCAATGCCTGAAGTACTTATTGAAATAGCAAACAAAATCATAAACGGCGGCTTCAAAATACATTTAGTGGTTTACATCACTAGTTTAGCGTTAGGTATTATCGTAATCCAACTGGTATTTTACAAACTGCTTAAAATATTTGCAAGAAAAACCAGCGTTTCTTATTCCCTATTGCAAGAAACATTTAGAGGAATACCCACATTGCTGGGCATTCTCATCGGCCTCTTCACTTCGATGGAAATCCTGGCGATTCCACCGCGGCCGCTGCTATTTTTGCAAAGGGTGTTCCACTCCCTGGTTATTCTGTCCCTGACCCTATTGGTCGCGCGTCTGGCTTCCGGCTATCTTAAGCAAAAGTTCGGAAAGACATCCGGAGCCTTTGCTTCCACTTCGATCTTAGTTACAACCATTGATCTAGCCGTTTATGCCATTGGCATATTGTTTTTGCTTGAATCGTTCGGAGTTGCTATTTCCCCATTGCTCACCGCTATGGGTGTTGGCGGCTTGGCTGCCGCTTTGGCCCTGCAGGATACTCTGGCAAATTTATTTTCCGGCATTAATATTTTAGTTGCCAGACAAATCAAGATTGGTGACTTTGTTAAACTATCGAGCGGCGAAGAGGGCCATGTAGTGGATATGAACTGGCGCAATACCACAATGAAAACTACAACTGAAAACATGGTAGTCGTCCCGAATCAAAAAATTGCTTCTTCTACAATTACCAATTATGCTCAGCCATTTGCTGAATGTTCTATCACCATTCCTTTAGGAGTCAGTTATGAAAGTGATTTGAATCATGTGGAAGCGGTTACTGTCGCGGTTGCAAAAGAAATTCTCCGGGAAACGGAGGGTGGCGTCAACAATTTTGAGCCGGTCGTCAGGTACGTCAGTTTCGCTGAGTCCAGCATTAACTTCAATGTGATTCTACGGGTAAAGAGCGTAACAGACCAGCATCTTATCCGCCACGAATTTATTAAGAGACTTCATAGCCGTTATCAACAGGAGAAAATCATAATTCCGTTTCCGACCAGAACGGTCAATTTGGAGCGGGTAAATACGAATTTTATTTAGTTTAAGAGCTACTCAGTTATCTTTATCATGGGATCAGAAAGAAAGAAAAATTCCCCTAGGTAGAAATTGACAAGATATTTTTGGTATGATAAACTCAATTAAAACAATCGTTTGTTTTAATTGGTGAATAGGTAGGGATTATCTTCAAAAAGAAGAGGTTGTTATTATGGAACACGATACCCGGTCAAAGCTGATTGAAATCGCAACCCAATTGTTTGCAACGAAAGGATTTGCTGCCGTGTCGGTTCGGGAGCTGACCGTGACGGCCCAGATCAATGTGGCGGCGATTTCCTATTATTTTAATGGCAAGGAGGGGCTTTACCAGGCCGTATTGACGGAACAGTTTGCGCCGATTTTGCAGGCATTGCGGTCAGCGCAATTGAATGATTCACTGTCGCCTGTCGAACGGTTGACACTCTATGCCGACCAGATTGCCCACATTCACGCCCAGCGCCCTTTTCTAGCTCGTTTCATGAACAATGAGGTAAATAATCCAACCGGTTATGGCGGTCCAATTATCGAAAAGCATTTTTCACAAGTGTATCAGTTTATGCATACAGCCTTGCGGGAAGGGATTGCCAGAGGGGATTTCCGGGAAGACCTGAATGTTACTTACGCTACGATTTCTTTAGTCGGAATTCTAAACTTTTATTTCATGGCCAGACCGCTTATTCAAAAGTTTACTTTATTTACAGAACAGACCCATACCGAATCCGAATACACGGCGCAGGCTTTTCGCATTTATTTACATGGCATTACGCAACAACCGCAGACCGGGCAAGAAAGTTAAAATGTTTCACACCGCTGGATAAGCGCCAAGAAAACAAGTGTTGTCTGATTTACTATTTAGGAAAGGTGATCTTATGAAATTATCTGCAAAATTCATGAAAATTATCCTTGTACTGCTGATCATCGCCGTCGGAGTTGGCGGTTATTATTATTTTCACCGTGCCGATGTATCGACCGACGATGCCGCCATTGACGGCCGTATCGTTGTGATAAGTCCCAAGGTGCAGGGGTATGTAAAGAAATTGAATGTTCAAGATAACCAGATCGTTAAGGCTGGTGATGTAATACTGGAAATTGATCCCACCGATTATATCAATAAGCTTAACCAGGCCAAAGCGTCGTTGGCGGCTGCCAAGGCGGCAGCCTCTGCTTCGCAAAACAACCTGAAAACAACCGCCGTTTCTGCGCCGTCCAATCTTGATTCGGCTAAGGCTCAGGTAGCTTCGGCTCAGGCAACCTGGGAAAAAGCATTTGCCGACCGGCAGCGCATGGAGAGCTTGTTTCAGGCCGGTGCTTGTTCCCGGCAAGACCTGGATCAGGCAGTTGCAACCGAAAAGTCGGACCGGTCTGCGCTGGATAAGCTGCGGGCCGATCTTCGTTCGGCCAACACGGCGCCGGATGTAATTGCCGCCGCCAAAGACACAAGCGAGCAATTACAAGCTCAGGTCAAGCAGGCGGAAGCCAATTTGGCCCAGGCAGAAGCGGACCTGGCCAATACCAAAGTGATCGCTCCGATGGATGGCCGTATTACCAAACGCAGCGTGGAAGTGGGCGACTACGTCCAGGCAGGCCAGCAACTGGCCTCACTGGTAGGAACGGATTTATGGATTGTTGCCAATTTTAAAGAAACCGAGTTGGAAAATATGCGTCCGGGTCAGCCCGTCGATATCCGTATCGACGCCTTTCCTAACGTGAAATTACACGGCAAGGTGGATAGTCTGCAAGCAGGAACCGGCTCTTATTTCTCGCTGTTTCCGGCCGAAAATGCTACCGGCAATTATGTTAAAACCGTACAGCGCATCCCCGTAAAAATTGTATTTGACAGTCCACTGCCCGCCGGTCTGCCTTTAGGACCCGGTATGTCGGTGATACCGACTGTACACACTGAAGGCGTGAGCGTAAAAATATGAAGGATACGGCTGCCAATTCAATCAATGCTAGCCCTCTTTTGGTGTCAACCGCTGTCAGTTTAGCTGCTTTTATGGAAGTGCTCGATACCACCATTGCCAATGTAGCCCTTTCGCATATTGCCGGGTCGCTTGGGGCGGGCTCCGATGAAAGTACCTGGGTTTTAACCTCTTATCTTGTATCCAACGGGATTGTTTTGCCGCTGTCCGGCTGGCTATCCGCCCTCATGGGACGTAAAAATTTTTTTATTGCCTGTATTCTGGGTTTTACGTTTACGTCGTTTATGTGTGGTATTTCCACATCCTTGCCAATGCTGATTGTATTTCGATTGTTACAGGGGCTGGCAGGCGGCGGCCTGCAGCCAAGCCAGCAGGCCATCATCAAAGATAGTTTTCCTCCGGAGAAACTGGGAATGGCATTTGCAATTACCGGGATAACAACCGTATTGGCGCCCATACTGGGACCGACTCTGGGCGGCTATATCACCGATAATTTTAGCTGGCGCTGGATTTTCTTTATGAACGTGCCGGTTGGCCTGTTGGCGGCGTTTCTGGTCGAGGTTTTGGTTCAGGATCCGCCCAGTGCGCGAAAACAAAATGTCGGTTCTATTGATTATATCGGTCTTAGTCTGATTGCTCTCGGTCTGGGAGCACTGCAAATTGTTTTGGATAAAGGGCAGCAGGAAGACTGGTTTAGCAGCTCCTTTATCATAACGTTTAGCTGTGTTTCCTTCGTAGCGTTGCTTTTTGCGGTCTTTTGGCTGTTAGAGCAAAAGAACCCGGTAGTTGACCTGAGGCTCTTTAAG
The DNA here is from genome assembly GCF_900476375.1 of Allolucifera butyrica. Lineage (GTDB taxonomy): Bacteria > Bacillota > Negativicutes > Sporomusales > UPPP01 > Lucifera > Lucifera butyrica. The sequence goes on from NZ_UPPP01000076.1 coordinate 46,770, forward strand.
ATTCCCAGTTTTGGTATGCCGTGCGTTATGATTTTCTTTGTCGGTTTTGCCCTTTATGCGAGCGCTACCCTATTGCCCATGCTGGTCCAGTCGGATTTTGGCTATGATGCGACCCTGTCCGGATTAGTGCTTTCACCGGGCGGGATTGTGACTCTACTGATGATGCCTATCGCCGGCCGGCTCGTTAATACCATTCAGGCAAAGTATCTAATTTCTTTTGGTATGTTGATGACTGCCTTGGGCTTGTGGGCAACCGGGCTTGTGACACCGCAGACAGATTACAGCACCTTTGTTCTCGTCCGGTGCTTGCAGGTAATTGGTCTTCCTTTTCTGTTTGTTCCGGCCAGTACACTGGCTTTTTCCAAAATTTCCGCCCAAGACAGCAGCAATGCCTCGGCGGTTATTTCCCTTATGCGGAATCTGGGGGGAAGCATTGGCATCTCCCTTGTGACTAACCGGCTCGTGCACAGCCAGCAAATTGAGCAGGTTTATCTGGTCCAGCATTTGACCGCGGCGGATGCCGGCTATCGCAGCGCTCTGGCAAGTCTTACCCAGGCCATTACCAATATGGGGGTGCCGTCATCCCTGGCATCAACAAAAGCTATGGGACAGATTTATCAGGGACTGGTCCAGCAGGCCAGTATTCTTGCTTACCGGGATGCTTTCAATTTTATCGCTGCCATGTTACTTGTTTTAGGTGTGGTAGCCTTGTTTATGCCCAACAATGAACTGCATAAAAAAGGGGTAACGGTTGCCTCGCATTAGTAGCGGACGGGTGGAATTATTCGGAGTTAAAAAAACGCAGCAACGGTTTTTTTTGCGCAGTAACCGATTGAATTCCTCTTTCATAGGATGTATAGAGTATTTATGAAGGAGGAATTCGCATGGGCTTTGGTGGTCGCGGTTTTGGCGGCGGCATTGGGATTATTATTATTATAATCATTTTGCTGCTGTTCTTCTGTTGCTTTGACAATAACGACTTTTCCTCAAGCAGCTCTTCAATTTGTTAGCCTAAATAATAAACCTACCGCATCTTGAACATATTTTTATAGCCCTCACTATGGTGAGGGTTTATTTTTTGTATGTTATATTACATAGTATGGTGGCATCAGGAATCAGTGAATGGATAAGGGACGGCATTTACAAATCGGACATTGAGATGTAAGATAATTACAGTAAAATATTTCCATGGAAAAGGCGGTTATTCGCATGAACGTAAGGATGGCTATTTGTCTTATTTGCGGGGAAAATAAGCCGTGTATTATAAATATGGAGGAAGAAGCCACTTACGAGATTGCAATATGTCCGGAGTGCCTTGGAATCGAGCTGGAAGAATAGATGGTTTTCTAATACTCCTGTCTAATTCTGTATGAATTGGGCAGGAGTTTTTCTGTTTGCGGGGAAAGGCCGGAAGATGGATATTGGTAACAATTTCCTAAAGGCAAAGTGAATAATATGTCGTATTATCTTAACATACGCATTTGTGTGTTTATGTTTATGTAGCGGCAACGGAAACCATTCATGCGGCTATCGCTGCTAACATAGTATGAAAGATAAGACCCTTGGGGTCTTTCTTGTTCCTTTGAGCCGGTTTGCATAAATATAATAGAGTTAGGAAGAAGGTTGGCGCTATGGGCAAGGATTCCAATCCAAGACTAAGTGTCTTGTTTTACACAGTTTTATTAATATTTGTCCTGCTCATGAGCCGGTTAGGTTTTTTGCAGATAATTCATGGGGCGGATTACAGGCTTAGAGCTGATAATAACTGTATCCGATTACTGCCCCTTACAGCTCCCCGGGGATTTTTTTATGACCGTAACATGGTGCCGCTGGTTACCAACCAGCCGGGATTTACCGTGTCCTTGATGCCTATATCCGGCCCAATACCGGACGGCGTTATTAATCGTCTGGCCGGTTATCTGGAGATGAAACCGGATGTGATACGGAAGAAAATTAAACAAGCCAATCCGCTTGAACCGATTCGAATAAAAAGTAATGTCGATGTGAAGATTGTCTCGAAAATTGAAGAACATCGCAGTGAATTACCCGGCGTTATACTGGAAGTTCAGGCGGTGCGGAACTATACTTATCACGACTTGGCAGCCCACCTTTTCGGGTATGTTGGCGAGATCAGTGAAAGTGAACTCAAAAAAATGAAGCCGGAAGGCTATAAGGAGAATGACATCGTCGGCAAGTTTGGTCTCGAACGGGTATGGGACAAGGAACTCCGCGGTATCGACGGCGGCACGGAGGAAGAAGTCGACGCCGACGGCCGGCCGGTAAAAATGTTAGCCACCAAGACGCCGACATTAGGCAATAGCCTGGTGCTGACTATTGATTCCAAAATCCAGAAGGTTGCTGAAAAAGCGATGGATGAACAATTGGTTTATTTGCAGAAACAGCTGGGAAATACCGATGCCAAAGCCGGCGCCGTCGTAGCAATGAACCCGCAAACAGGCGAGATATTGGCGATGACGAGCCGTCCGACCTTTGACCCCAATTTGTTTAATGGCGGTATTTCAGAAAAAAACTGGAAAAAGATCAATGATAATCCTCATGATCCCATGGAAGACCGGGTTATAGCGGGAGAATACCCGCCCGGCTCCACTTTTAAGATTGTTACCAGCACGGCGGCCTTGGAACTGGGAAAAATAACCCCGGAGGAAAAGATTTTTGACAGCGGTCATTACATGGGAAAACAAAATGCCCTGGGGGAATCCTTAGGCTGGCTTGACTTTGTAACAGCCTTGGCCAAATCGGATGACGTGTATTTTTATAAAGTCGGCGAGCGCGTAGGTATCGACAATTTAGCGAAATATGCCCGGTTGTTCGGACTGGGATCTCATACCGGCATAAATCTCGGGGGAGAGGCATCCGGATTGGTTGCCAGCCGGGAATATAAGGAGAAAGTCTATCACGAACCCTGGTATTTGTCGGAAACCTTAGACGCCGCCATTGGTCAGGGATTTAACCTGATAACGCCGCTGCAGGAAGCGATGATTTATAGCGAAATAGCCAATGGCGGTATTCGCTATCGTCCTTATGTGGTAAGCAAAATACTTTCGCCGGAGGGTAAGGTCGTCAAATCGTTCGGGCCGGAAGAAATGGGCCGGGTGCAAATTTCTCCACGCAATCTTGGCCTGATCCGCAAGGGTTTGCATGACGTTGCGTTGCCGGGAGGAACCGCCGGCTATGTTTTTCAGGGCTTTCCCATTCCCATCGCCGGCAAGACCGGAACGGCGCAAAATCCGCAAGGCGACGACACCGGCTTGTTTGTTTGTTATGCCCCGTACGACCATCCGACAATCGTAGTGGCCGTCATCATAGAGCATGGCGGATTTGGCAGCGACTCGGCAGCGCCGATTGCCAGAAGGATACTGGAAGCATACTTCAACATTCCGCATCAAAAAGATGCTGCGGATTATTTCGCAGAATCGGAGGCAGCGAAAAACGGTACGAAACAGGACCAGAAGAGTACCGGCAATTAAGTTTCAATAAAGTTTAAACTAAAAAAACTGATGCTTAACAACCGGCATCAGTTTTTTTGTATTTTTAGAGATAGAAACAGGTTGCAGCTTGTTCATACTAAATATCATTTGATATCCTTTTATTCTTTGAATTGAGCGGAATTTTGGCAACGATTGATTAGCAACATTGGTAACCTGTGGTATAATTGGTTTAACTATTGAGCAACAACGGAATTTATTCTTAAAAAGAATGAGGAGAAGAACAATGAAATCGATTAACTACCGGGAAATAGCAACCGAGAAAATCGATTTAATAAAGCCCCTCTGGGAACAGTTGAATTGTCATCACGCGAAACTTTCAGCTGATTTTAGCGGCGCATTTCAGGCAGGAACGTTTAAATTTTGATGCGAGCCTGATTGCCTTCCTGAGTTTTTGTGAATGGGGGGAGCAAATGACTAGGCAGTATAAGCTGCGAAATAGTAAAACCTTAATTGTACGGCAAGGTCGTCCGGCTGACGCAGAAGGCTTTATCGACTATGCTAACCAGGTTGCCGGAGAGAGTGACTTTCTCACGTTTAACGCGGGAGAATTTGACGAAAGTGTGGAATTTCAGCGTATGATCATCGAAGAGCTGAATGATAAAACATATGGATTATTTCTAATTGCTGAAATGGATGGGGAAGTTGCCGGGAACCTGACGTTTAGACTTGGCATGAGAACCAAGGTATCTCACGCCGGAGAGTTTGGCCTTACGGTTAAAAAACAGTACTGGAACCTGGGAATCGGGCGAATTCTTATTCAGACCCTGATTGACTGGGCCCATGATTCCGGCAATGTCCGGAAAATCAATCTTAAAGTTCGCGAAGATAATTGGCGGGGAATTGCATTATATAAGAAATTGGGCTTTTCCCAGGAAGGAATATTAAAGAGGGAATTTTATAGCAAGGGAGTATTTTTTGATGCATTGGCCATGGGCCTGTGTATCGACCTGGAAAAGAATGATTAAGAATTGGATTCCAATTTTGGAAATCGAAGGGGAGAGAGTATGAAAACCATTGGTTTGATCGGAGGATTGAGCTGGGAGTCGTCGGCTGTCTATTATCGCCTAATCAATGAGCTGGTTAGAGATAAATTGGGTGGTGCCCATTCAGCGAAAAGCATTATGGTTTCTGTTGATTTCGCGGAGTTTGAGCAACTGCAGCATCGAGGGGACTGGGACAAACTGACTCAATTAATGATTACTGCCGGGATGAGGCTAAAAAACGGCGGGGCGGATTTTATAGTCATCTGTACAAATACGATGCACAAAATGGCCGATGCGGTGGAGCGACAAACAGGGCTTCCTTTATTGCATATTGCGGATGCCGCTGCGGAGGAAGTGAAGAAAAAAGGGCTGCGTAAAGTGGCCTTGCTGGGAACCCAATTTACCATGGAACAAGAGTTTTATAAAGGCCGGCTAGCCGAAAAACACGGCATTGAAGTTATTATACCGGAACAATCTGAGCGTGAATTGGTTCATGCTGTTATTTATCACGAATTAGTATTGGGTAAAATAGTAGAATCATCCCGGAAAGAGTTCGTGAAAATCATTGAACATCTTGAGACTCGCGGCGCAGAAGGGATTATACTGGGGTGTACGGAAATTCCGCTGCTCGTTAGCCAAAAAGACAGTCCTATACCGATTTTCGATACGACTCAAATCCATGCTGCCGCTGCTGTTGAATTTTCATTACGATAACCGAAAGTCCTAACCAAATAGGCGGTAATTCCCAATAAAGAATAAAGGGGTTGTTGGCCGGTAAAAGGCACCTTACGCGAAGGGTAAGGTGCCTTTTTTCGGGAATGCCGGGATGGCTGCTACCATGGATATTTACCCTTACAGCTGTAAGGTAAGAATTTCCCGTTAAAGGTAATAACAACACGATCCCCCTTTGGGTCCTCAACCTTCTCTACATCAACAGAGAAATCAATAGCACTCATTATCCCATTGCCATCGCCGAATTTTTCATGTATTATAGCTTTAATTGCGGGTCCGTATGTATCAAAGACTTCATGCAGACGATAGAGAATAGGATCTACATTTCCCTTATAAGGGTGTTCCTGCAGCACTCTTACGTCAGCTATAGATAATCCCAGTATCGTGGCAAGTTTTTCGGTATAATCGGCGGGTACAAATTGTTGTCCTTTAAAAGTACTGGCGAGCCATACCTTGCTTACTTCCAGTTTTTTGGCTATTTCTTCATAACTAAGCCCCTTTTCTAATCGTGCCTTTTCTAATACCGCAAGAGCTTTTTCCCGATAATCCCATAGATAGTCCCGATTGTTTACCGGTGTTGCCGACATAGTAAAAGCCTCCTTACGATTGTTCCTTTTGATTGATCCTGGTTTTATAAAAAGAGTATCACACATATTGGATTATAAGTAAATTATTTGTAAATATATTGCGTGAAAAATATTGTGGAATGTTGATATAATAATTTTTGGAGGTGGTTACCATTAAGTTTATTCTTTTCTATATCCTTTTCAGGCTATTCTTCGCCAATCCACTCGCTGCGATTGTCTTTATATTCATTGCTTATGCCGTTATCGACCGGTGGTATATTGGGGCTTTGCCGGATTTCATCAGACCGCTAAGCCTTTGGCGAAAAAAAATAAAACTAAAAAGGGAACTTGAGTTTAGCCCTTCTCCAGGCCAAACTCTATATGAACTAGGCGCTCTGCAAGTGGAAAGCGGCAGTATGGAAGCAGGCCGGCGAAACTTGGAAAAAGCGCACGACTTAATACCCGGGCATCCTGACATCGAATATTATTTGGGCGTAGCCCGTATCAAAACGGGGGCATTAGAACTTGGAAAAGAAGCGCTGGAAAATGCCCTGGAATTAAATCCGAAGGTCAAATACGGATTTCCTTACGTCTATTTAATTGAATATGGCGTGAAAAGAAAAGAAGCCAGGGAGCAAATTGACACCTATATGGAAAAAATATTTGAATACGGCAATCCTAGAATGTACTATGAAGTGGGTGTCATTTTTCAGCAGGCGGGCTATAAGAAAGAAGCCGGAGAAATGTTCCGGCAAGTGCAGGTGAGTTTTAGAAGCAGTCCGTCATTTTTAAGAAAACAGCAGCGTTATTATGCCATCATGGCAAAGATCAGGGCGATCTGGCAGGGATGATGCATAAAGGGTAGTCTATGGTCAATGTATTTTAAATGAAGATTATCCATATGAAATATGGATAATCGGAGTGATCTAAGAATTGTGGGGGGAAAAGGTTGGAATTGATTTGGTGTGACAAGATTAGATTAACCAAGAATGGGCAGGATCTTTTGCAGCATGTTTCGTTCACTGTTGAACAGGGTGAATTTGTCGGCATTGCCGGACCCTCCGGTTCCGGCAAAACTTCTCTCCTCCGGATTATGAACCTTTTGCATAGTCCCACGGAGGGAATCGTTATGTACAAAGGCAAGAACATTACGAGCTACGACCCCGTACAACTGCGCCGTGAAGTCGGCTATGTGCTGCAGAAACCGTATTTGTTCGAAGGCACGGTACGGGACAATCTTGAATATCCCTATCTGATCTGGAAGCAAAAACCCGATGAGGAAGAAATTACTGCCTATCTGGAAAGGGTTAACCTGACGGCCGGCATTCTGAAAAAACGTGGCAGTGAACTATCGGGCGGCGAACAGCAGCGGGTCGCGTTTGTCAGGTCTTTGCTGGCAAAACCGGAAGTATTGTTACTGGATGAGATCTCGGCGGCGCTGGACGAAGAAAACACGTTGGTTTTGGAACAGCTTATCCGGACGGAACACGAGGACAGGAATACCACGGTACTCTTTGTTTCTCATAATACCGGTCAGCTTCGTCGTTTAGCCCGGAAGATAATCTATATTGAAAAAGGACAGGTAATTTTTAGTGGCCCAGCCGAAGAGTTTTTCCAAATCCGGGGAGGATTGAAAAATGAATAGTATAAGTTTGGTGTTAACGTTCAGTCTCGTAGCCGTGGCCTTGGTAATCTCTTATAAGGAAAGGATCGGCCTGGAAAAGGATATTATTGTAGGCAGTATCCGGGCCGTAATTCAACTTACGGTTATCGGGCTAGTCCTTAAGTTTGTGTTTCATTTGAATAGTACACTGTTAACCAGCATGATCTTACTTGTTATGGTCTATAATGCCGCAGCGGTAGCGGCGAAAAGAGGGGCAGGCATCGGCCACGTAAGGGTTATTTCGTTCGCCTCGATTCTGGTTGGTCTGACAATCACACTAGGAGGACTCATCTCGTTTCAGGCCATATCTTACCGGCCCAGTGAAGTTATACCGGTCAGCGGTATGGTAGTTGGTAACTCGATGGTGGCATTAGGACTGCTGTATAGGAATCTTTTAGCCAGTTTTTCCGATCGCCGGGAAGAAGTGGAGGTAAAATTGTGTTTAGGAGCAACGCCGCGTGAAGCTGCCAGGAATCTGATCCGTAATAGCATTAAGACGGCGATGGTACCCACAATTGATTCTATGAAAACCCTTGGAATTGTGCAGCTTCCCGGTATGATGACCGGTTTGATTCTGGCAGGTACAGCCCCGGAGGTGGCCATTAAGTATCAGATTATGGTCGCATTTATGCTCACGGGAGCCGTGACCATTGCAGCATTTGTTGCCAGCTATTGGGCCTACCGGAGTTTCTTTAACAGCAGGGCGCAACTCGTTAATGAACAATGACATTGACCCGATTCATATATTCTGTTTACCTACAATTTACATTTCTATAACATACTATCCAATGTATTATTGTATAATTAAGACAAACCTGATTAATCTCCTTCGGTGTAACCCAAATAACATCCTCTTTGAGACTCCCCGGTGGACAGGGGGTCTTCTTTTTTGCTGTATTTAGAAAAATACTTGCTAGTTGAGCAGGCACAAAAATACTGGTATTTAATATACTTATAAGTAGAAAATTAGTACAAAGGAGTGTTCCATATATGGGAAAACAATTCAACCGTCTGAAGCAAAAAGCAGTAGTTTGTGACGGAAAAGACGGGGACTATTTATGAAACTTATTGATGTTTTCGAGAGTGATTATGGTCAAATAATTATTTTGCCGATGGATGCAACTCTAAGGGTATTCCTGGAAGAAAAACCATCAACGGGATATCGTTGGCAAGTGGAAGGCCGGAGTAACTGCCTTAAAATGGTTTCCCATGAATTTCTGGCGAAAAGTGACCCTGCGATTGGGGCGGGAGGAACCGCTGTTTTTTACTTCAAACCGGTCAAACCCGGGTATTGCTCGCTTTCTCTAAAGCTCTGGCGCTCGTGGGAAGGAGATAAATCGATTATAAAACAGTTTCAAATCGCGGTATCTGTGATAAGCGGGTGAAGTATGAACAGGAAAAGGGCCTGTTTGACGATACGTTGGTTGGAATTCTGCCCATTTTTTTTGCTCTATAATTTAAATTTGCTAACCGCTTCCTGCAAGTTTTGGGAGAGCTTGGCAAGGGATTCGCTCGAGGAAGCGACCTCTTCGATTGAGGCTGTTTGCTCTTCGCTAGCCGCTGAAACCGACTGAGTCTGACCGGCGATTTCTTTGCTAACCTGATCAATGTCCTGGATAGAGGAGACGATCTGCTGGCTACCATTGGCCATTTGACCAATGGCTGTTGAGATTTCTCCCACCTTGCCGACTACTTCTTCGATAGCAGTAATAATTTCGTTAAAGGATTGGCCAGCGGCATTGAACACTTCTGTTCCCACCGCAACTTCCCGGGTTCCCTGCTGCATAGAGGCAACCGCCAGATTGGTTTCGCGCTGAATTTCGCTGACCAGGGCAGTAATTTTTCCGGCAGCCTCCTGAGATTGCTCGGCCAATTTGCGGACTTCTTCGGCGACTACAGCGAAGCCACGGCCCTGTTCACCAGCCCGGGCTGCCTCGATCGCAGCGTTGAGGGCCAATAGATTGGTCTGTCCGGCAATGCCGGCGATCGTATCGATAATTTGACCAATTTCCTGCGAACTTTCGCCGAGCCTGGCGATAACGGCCGCCGAACTGGTTACGGTGCGCTCAATGTTGGCCATTTGAGCTACCGCGGTTTCAATGGAATGTCCGCCACTTTTAGCGATATCGCTAGTCCGTCCGGTTGCTTCGCTGACCGTACGGGCATTGAACGCAATTTGCCGGACACCGGCCGACATTTCTTCGACAACGGCCGTAGCCGAGTCAACAGTGCTTACCTGCTTTTCGGCTCCGTCGGCTACTTCACTGACCGAAGCGGTTACCTGACTGATGACTTGAGCCGATTGCTCGGCGGTAGCAGTCAGTTCTTCGGCTGAGGCGGCTAATTGGTCAGATATGTCTACAACCTGACGGATGAGGCTGCGTAAGTTTTCGCCGGCTACAGCAAGGCTGCCGAGGAGGATGCTCATTTCATCCTTGCCAGTGACTTGCAGGTGTTGGGTAAAGTCCCCTTTGGCCATTCTGGCGGCAAAGTCCGTGCCCTTACGGAGAGCGGCAGTAATGCCACGTACGGTATAGAAACTAACAGCGAGGGCGAGGCAGAGGCCGACGAGCAGGGCAATGGCTATTACCGTTTTGAGAAAGCCGGTCATGTATCCAAGACGGGAGTTAACATCCCGGACTTCCAGATTTTTTTCATCTACATACCGCCCGATGGCAGCAATCAAAATGGCATTGTCCGCCGCGATTTTCCTGTTAAGGTACTTTTTGGCGGCATCCCGTTGGTTGTTTTGTACTAACTTAATAAAATTGGGAAGGTGCTCGCGGAGAATGGATGCGGCATCATTCACTTCTTGCAAACGCTGAGGGGTTTTCTCGTTATCGTTGAGATATTTGAGGGCAGAGTTGGCCAACTCGGTGGACATGTCCAGGTCAGTCTTGTACTGCTGATAGCCGGTAATTAGGTATCCACGGCTGGCAGCTGCCTGATTGACAGTGTTGATGATCATCTTCTGGCCTTGATCCTTCATAGCCATTTCGTAATGAATTAAACGGTCCTGAATGGCGGCGATCCGGGATAGTTGCCAGAAGGAAAAGCCGACAATGATGACCATGATAAGGATAATAACAGCAAAACCGCAGTAGATTTTGGTACTGATTTTCATATCAAAAAAACCTCCCGAATAAAGTCGAACCCGCCAAGATATGGGGTGTTTTCTTTTTCCTTATGCTATTAGGCACTATTTTTTGCCCAATACGTCGTTGACTTGCTTACGCAAGTCGAGCAGATTATTCTTTTCATAGACAAGTTCGGTTGCTTTTTTAAAGGGAGCAATATCAACTTCGGTGATTACCACACCCGAGGCCTTTAACTTGGCTTCATAATCACTCAGACTTTCAATTGTTTTCTTGGAAGCAAAATCACCGGCCTTAATCGCTTCTTCCAGCAGGATTGTCTGATATTCCTCAGGCAGCGAAGCAAACCATTTTTCACCTGTTACCAATCCGGTCATCAATTGGAAGTGCCCGGTCTTAGCGATGTATTTGATACCTTTTTGCAGATTTGCCCCATAGGTGGCCGGATACTGGGCTTCCGCTCCATCAATTTTTTTTTGCTGCAAACCGGAAAGTACTTTGTTCCAGTCCAGGTTTACCGGCTTGGCTCCCAGGGCCGAAACGGTGTCCTGCCAAATCGGTGAGCCTGTCGTACGAATACGCAGACCCGTCAAATCCGCCGGAACCTTAACCGGTACGTTGGTTAAGAAATGCCGATCTCCTTGATACCAGTTAAAGGAAAGAACCCTGTAGCCATGGTCCTGTAACTTGTACAACCAGGCCTGAAAAAGTTTGCTCATTGCCAGTTTGCGGGTCTGTTCATAATTGTCGGTAATATATGGGGCTCCTAGAATTCCAATTTCCGGTACTATCTGCGCCAGTCTGCCTGAGTCAGTAATTACCGCGACATTAGCACCCTTTTGGGCCTGTTGCTCAAGACTTTCTGTGGAACCTAGCTGCGAATTCGGGTAAACCTCAATTTTTACTTTGCCATTTGTACGGGCTTCAACATTTTTCTTGAATTCCAATGCCCCCAGGTACATCGGGTCCTGCTCGTCCACAACCATGCCGATCTTCAGTGTATAAGTCTTGCCGTCAGTTACCTTTTCTGAGCCGCAGCCGCTGAGGAGGCTTGCAGCCAAAGTCAGAAAAAGCAAACAATAAAAAAACTTTTTCATTTCAATTTTCCTCCATATTGCCATATACTACCATGCTAGCATGGTAGTATATGGATGTCAACATATTATGGGGAATTTTGACAAAATTCGATCTACCTAGTCTTGGAAATCTTAATAGATTTTACCCATTTTAAATTTAGCTGAAAAGAGGGAGCTAAGTGCTATAATATTATAGCTAAATAGTTTTTATATATTGGGTTTTAGGCATTTTATTGAAAAATAAACTAAGTTGAAATGAGGATTTATTTTATTATGTGGCAGGCAGGATTGCTATTAACATTTGTTCTTATTATCTTCTCTTTAGGTAAAAGCCCGGTATTCCGGGTTGACCGGGCAGGAGCGGCAATCATTGCTGCTGCCTTGATGGTAGACTTTGGGGTGCTAACATTTGATCAGGCGATCGCTTCCATCGACTTTAGGACGATTGTTATTCTATTCTTTATGATGATTGTGCTTGCAAACCTCAAAGTTGCCGGCTTTTTTGAGCTAATTGGTTCTTATGTATTGAGAAATGTGGCTACGAAGAAGGGACTGCTTCTCGCAGTCATCTTCTCCAGCGGAATTCTGTCCGCCTTATGTATAAACGACATTGTTTGTCTTTTATTTACTCCGATCGTTTTACTTGTTTGTCGCCAGACGCGCTGTAATCCTATACCGTATTTGCTTGGTGTGGCGATAGCCTCTAATGTCGGAAGTGCTGCGACCTTTCTCGGCAATCCGCAGAATATATTAATAGCTAGTTTATCAGGAGTGTCATTCACTTCCTACTTTTTTACCGCCTTGCCTATATCTTTTATTGGCTTGTTTATTAGTTATTTTGTTATTGCTTATTTTTATGACCAGGACTTGAGAGGAAATGTGCAAAAGGTGGAACCTTCAAAAGTGTTCTTTCATAAATACATTGTCATTAAAAGTTTAGTGGTTCTCGTATTTGTTATTTTGGTCTATATCGCTGGAAAGGATTTGGCAATTACATCAAGCTTGGGTGCGGCACTTCTATTAGTGACCCGGCGGGTACAACCCAATAAAATTTATACCAGCATTGATTTTAATTTACTTGTGATTTTTGTTGGCCTGTTTATTATAATTGGCGGTGTGAAACATAGCGGATTAATGGATTTGCTGGTTCAGCAAACAACAAACTTTATTGATTTGCAAAATAAAACGGTATTTGCCCTATTTACGATTGGGTTATCTAATATCGTAAGCAATGTCCCGGCAGTAATGTTATTAAAGTTTTTTCTGCCGTCAACCGAAACTGTAATGTGGTGGAAAGCGTTAGCCTTATTTTCGACATTTGCGGGTAACTTAACTATTACCGGGTCCATTGCTAACTTGATTGTTGTTGAAATTGCCAAACGGCAAAACATTCATATTGGTTTTTGGGACTATCTTAAAGTAGGATTGCCGACTACTCTCATTACTTCCTTATTAGGATTGTTTATTTTAAATTACGTTTAAGAATTTCAATTGCCAACCTTTGATAAGGTTTTACCAAGTTCACCACGGGTTATTGTTATTGGGTTTTTCTCATTTGAAAAACATACTGTTTTTTGAACATTTTTATAATAGATAATATTTATAATTTAACTAATTGTATATTTTACTAGAATACTCTTTTAAATTGACAATGATTATCAATAGGAAT
>NZ_UPPP01000007.1 GCF_900476375.1 Allolucifera butyrica
GGGAGACCCTGTTGCTCTCCGGAAGGAGTATGGCCGACAAGTTGAAGACGAGGAAGCCAAATAGGTGGCAGGGAGTCGGATTACGTAGTAGTACCAATGAAGCAGGGTAATGCCTGCGGAGGGAAGGACG
>NZ_UPPP01000043.1 GCF_900476375.1 Allolucifera butyrica
ACGGGGTAACCCGCAACCAGGTAGCCGGACTGGAAGTGGTCACGCCGGTTGGCGAAATCGTGACGCTGGGGGGCAAACTGAAAAAAGACGCCACCGGTTATAGCCTGATGAACCTGATTATCGGTTCGGAAGGTACTTTGGGCGTAGTAACCAAGATTTATCTGAAACTGGTGGCTCTGCCGAAAAATACGATGAACCTGCTGGCGATTTTCCCGGACCTGGCTTCGGCCATTGGTTTGACGCCTGCGATTATGGGAGCGGGAATTACGCCGGTGTGCGTCGAATTTATGGATAATGCATCGGTCCAGTGCGTGGAAGGGTTCTTGCGGGAAAAACTGCCCCATAGCAATGACGGATACTATGTTATTGTGCAGATTGCCGGCGACAGCGAGGAATTGCTGGAAGACCAGTGCGTTCTGATTGACGAAATGGCCACGGAAAACGGGGCTATGGAAGTGCTGGTGGCGGATCCGGCG
>NZ_UPPP01000014.1 GCF_900476375.1 Allolucifera butyrica
ATATTTGCTGCTCAAAACGATCTTCGAACTGTCTGACGTGGACATCGTCGAGCGATCCAAATATGATATGTCGTTTAAGTATTTTCTTCACATGGCGCCGGAAGAACCGGTGATTGATCCAAGTTCCTTAACAAAGTTCCGGAAGCTGCGGTTAAAGGATCTAAATTTGCTCGATATGCTCATAAACAAAACCGTT
>NZ_UPPP01000005.1 GCF_900476375.1 Allolucifera butyrica
TTCCCTCAAAACTACCCAGAAGAAAGATGAGCAAATCATGAAGTCAAGCCCTCGACCGATTAGTACCAGTCAGCTTCATCCCTTACAGGACTTCCACACCTGGCCTATCTACCTTATCATCTCTAAGGGGTCTTACTAGTCTACACTATGAGAGACCTCATCTTAAGGCTGGTTTCACGCTTAGATGCTTTCAGCGTTTATCCGTTCCGGACGTAGCTACCCAGCTGTACCCCTGGCGGGATAACTGGTACACCATTGGTCCGTCCACTCCGGTCCTCTCGTACTAGGAGCAGTTCCCTTCAAGTCTCTTACGCCCGCGATGGATAGGGACCGAACTGTCTCACGACGTTCTGAACCCAGCTCACGTACCACTTTAATGGGCGAACAGCCCAACCCTTGGGACCTACTTCAGCCCCAGGATGTGATGAGCCGACATCGAGGTGCCAAACCTCCCCGTCGATATGGACTCTTGGGAGAGATTAGCCTGTTATCCCCAGGGTAGCTTTTATCCGTTGAGCGATGGCCCTTCCACTCGGTACCACCGGATCACTAAGCCCGACTTTCGTCCCTGCTCGACCTGTCCGTCTCGCAGTCAAGCTCCCTTCTGCCTTTGCACTCTGAGCGCGATTTCCAACCGCGCCGAGGGAACCTTTGGGCGCCTCCGTTACTCTTTCGGAGGCGACCGCCCCAGTCAAACTGCCCACCTGACACGGTCCTACGGTTCGTTACACCGCTAGTTAGAATTCCAGTAAACAAAGGGTGGTATCCCAACATCGACTCCAGACATACTGGCGTACATCCTTCTCTGTCTCCCACCTATCCTGTACATCATTTACCAAAATCCAATGTCAGGCTGCAGTAAAGCTCCATGGGGTCTTTCTGTCCAGTCGCGGGTAACCTGCATCTTCACAGGTATTTCAATTTCACCGGGTCCCTCGTTGAGACAGTGCCCAAGTCGTTACACCTTTCGTGCGGGTCGGAACTTACCCGACAAGGAATTTCGCTACCTTAGGACCGTTATAGTTACGGCCGCCGTTTACTGGGGCTTCAGTTCGGAGCTTCGGCTTGCGCCTAACCCTTCCCCTTAACCTTCCAGCACCGGGCAGGTGTCAGCACCTATACGTCAGCTTTCGCTTTAGCAGGCACCTGTGTTTGTGGTAAACAGTCGCTTGGGCCTCTCTTTTGCAACCTCTTCCTGCTTCGCCCGTTTCTAGGCTACACATCCGAGGCTCCCCTTTTCCCGAAGTTACGGGGACATTTTGCCGAGTTCCTTAACGAGGGTTTTCCCGCGCACCTTAGGATTCTCTCCCCGCCTACCTGTGTCGGTTTGCGGTACGGGCACTTTCCGTCTCGCTAGAAGCTTTTCTTGACAGTGTGGTCCAGTTAAGTTCGCCGTTATTTCTAACAGCTCCCCATCACTTCTCGGGCTTTTCGAAACCGGGTTTTCCCTCGGTTTCACCCTACCGGCTTAGACGCGATTTTCCATCCTCGCGCTTAACTTTCCTCCTGTGTCACTCCATCACTCAAACGACTTCAAGTGGTACTGGAATTTCAACCAGTTGTCCATCGCCTACGCATCTACGCCTCGGCTTAGGTCCCGACTTACCCTGAGTCGACGATCGTTGCTCAGGAATCCTTAGGCTTTCGGTGGGAAGGATTCTCACCTTCCTTTTCGCTACTCATACCGGCATTCTCACTTCTTATCGCTCCACAGCTCCTTCCGGTACTGCTTCTACGCTATAAGAACGCTCCCCTACCCATGTCTTTCGACATGCCATAGCTTCGGTTCCGTGCTTTAGCCCCGGACATCTTCGGCGCAAAACCTCTCGACCAGTGAGCTATTACGCACTCTTTCAATGGTGGCTGCTTCTAAGCCAACATCCTGGTTGTTTCGGAAGTTTCACATCCTTTGCCACTTAGCACGGCATTGGGGACCTTAGCTGATGGTCTGGGCTGTTTCCCTCTTGACCACGGGTCTTATCACTCGTAGTCTGACTCCTAAAGATAAGTACAGCCATTCGCAGTTTGACTGGGTTCGGTAACCTTTACGGCCCCTAGCCCGATCAGAGCTCTACCGCCTGTACTCTCCCTTTAAGGCTAGCCCTAAAGCTATTTCGGGGAGAACCAGCTATCTCCGCGTTCGATTGGCATTTCACCCCTATCCACAACTCATCCCAAAGCTTTTCAACGCTCACGGGTTCGGGCCTCCACCTAATTTTACCTAGGCTTCACCCTGGCCATGGATAGATCACTGCGGTTTCGGGTCTACAATCACTAACTTATCGCCCTATTAAGACTCGCTTTCGCTTCGGCTCCGTGTTTCCCACTTAACCTCGCTAGTGACTGTAACTCGCCGGTTCATTCTTCAATAGGCACGCCGTCAAGCTTGCTTATCGCATAGCTCTTCGACTGCTTGTAGACATACGGTTTCAGGTTCTCTTTCACTCCCCTCCCGGGGTGCTTTTCACCTTTCCCTCACGGTACTATGCGCTATCGGTCGCCACGAGTATTTTGCCTTGGAGGGTGGTCCCCCCTGCTTCCCACAGGGTTTCTCGTGTCCCGTGGTACTCTGGATTCCGGCCCTTTCGCTCCGTCTTTCGCCTACAAGGCTTTTACTTCCTGCGGCCTACCTTTCCAGGTAGTTCGGCTTGACTTCGCGACTCTTTTGCCGGTCCTCAACCCCAGCCGAGTTGCCTCGCCTGGTTTGGGCTTCTTCCCTGTTCGCTCGCCGCTACTTCGGGAATCTCGTTTGATTTCTTTTCCTCCGGGTACTTAGATGTTTCAGTTCCCCGGGTGCCCTCCTATTTTGCAATAGGTGACGGTGCATTACCACCGCCGGGTTCCCCCATTCGGAGATCCAGGGATTATTGCCTGCTTGCGGCTCCCCCTGGCTTTTCGGAGCTTACCCCGTCCTTCTTCGGCTCTTGGCGCCTAGGCATCCACCGTATGCCCTT